>CALMAH010000001.1 GCA_937859595.1 uncultured Acidobacteriota bacterium
CGGAGGGGAGAGTGTTTCGGTGAAACGCTTGAAACACTTGAAACGCCTGAAACACTTGAAACATTTGAAACGGTTGAAACACTTTGATACCTGCCCAGCGCGGGCCGTGTGATAGATGTCGCCCATGACGGGGTTTGGCGGCTTTGCGGGTGCTTTGGCGCTACCAACATCCTGCTCCTGACGGAGCCTGTCGATAAACCGATCTTCCTGCATTTCAGACATCCACATATTCGCGGCATCACGGGCCGACGGTCGATGGTCTCACGGCACGCGGCGGGTTGGAAGGACGATCTGCGCGATATGCACGATTTGCACGATTTGCAAGGGGAAGTGAGAAATGAGAAGTGAGAAATGAGAAATGAGAAAGCAGAGTGCGGAATGCGGAATGCCGAATGCGGAATTGAGGGTTAGATGTCAGAAAGCAGCGAGCAATAACGCGGGTTGGCGGGATGATCGGGCGGAGATCTGTCGCCCGCTAAAGCGGGCTGGGGTTCTGTTGGGGAACCTGTATCACGCCGTGAACGGCGTGGTAATTCACCGCTTCGCGGGATGGAGGCCATGCCTCCGAGATCTGTCGCCCGCTAAAGCGGGCTAAGAGTATATTTAATTGCAAGGCTCACGGTAAGGCAGAGCCTTACCGCTCATCATTGCGGCAAAGCCGCCGACATCTGTCGCCCGCGTTGCGGGCTGGGGTTCTGTTTGTGGTCGTGTTCCAGGCCGTAAACGGCGTGGTAATTCACTGCATTAAAGATTGGCCGCTAAAGCCGTAAACGGCGTGGCTAAGTGCCGCTTCGCGGGATGGAGGCTCTGCCGCCGGATGGAAAAGCTAGTAACCTTGCAGCGGCGGCGGAGCCGCGGGATATTTTATCAAGCTAACGGAAAAGCGGAGCTTTTCCGCACATCGAGCGGCAGAGCCGCCAAATCCCAAATCCAAAATCTAAAATCTAAAATCCAAAATCGGCATGGCAGGGGTGTCCGCGTTCCGATCGGCTGAAATGATCGCAGGTTTTCAATGACCCTACTCCACGGTTACGGATTTTGCCAGATTTCGGGGCTGGTCGACGTCGCAGCCTCGGCGGACGGCGATGTGATAGGACAGGAGCTGCAAGGGCACTACGGAAAGCACGGGTGCGAGCAGGTCGGAGGTCTCCGGGATCTCGATAATGTGGTCGGCGACCTTTGAGCTCATTCCGTCGCCTTCGGTAAGGACGGCGATCACGATCCCGTCACGCGCCTTTACCTCGACAATATTAGAATGCGTTTTTTCGTAGCGGAGTTCGCTGCCCGCATTTCCCTGTTCGCGCGTGTTTACGACCACTACGGGGAGTTTCTCATCGATCAGGGCATTTGGCCCGTGCTTCATCTCGCCGGCCGGGTAGCCTTCGGCGTGGATATAGCTGATCTCTTTTAGTTTCAACGCACCTTCGAGCGCGACCGGGAAATTTATGCCTCGGCCGAGATAGAGGAAATCCTGTACGCGGAAGAAATCTTTCGAGAGTTCTTCGATCAGATCGGCATCGTTCAAAAGCTGTTCAATCTTTAACGGCAATTCGGCCAGGTCCTGAGCCAGCTTCATTGATTCGTCCTGCGAGATAGAGCCACGCAGGTCACCAAGGTAAAGAGCAAATAGATAGAGCGCGATCATCTGTGCCGTAAATGCCTTGGTCGATGCAACGCCGATCTCAGGCCCGGCATGGGTCAGGATAGTGCCGTCCGCCTCGCGGTGGATCATCGAACCCTGGACGTTGCAGATGGCAAGGACCTTGCAGCCCTGCTGTCTGGCCTCGCGCATTGCGGCAATGGTGTCCGCCGTCTCACCCGATTGAGAAATAACTATCAACAGATCATTTTCGCTAAGAACAGGATCACGATAGCGAAACTCCGAAGCATAATCGACCTCGACCGGAATACGGGCCAGGCGCTCGATCATATATTTGCCCGCGAGGCCGGCGTGCCAGGAGGTGCCACAAGCGGCGATCTTTATGGACGAGATAGAGCGAAAATCCTCTTCAGAAATGTCCATCTCGTCGAGATATACCTTGCCGGTATCGAGCGAAACGCGTCCCTGAACGGTGTCGCGAACGGCACGCGGCTGTTCGTATATCTCCTTGAGCATGAAGTGCTTAAATCCGCCCTTCTCTGCCATTATCGGGTCCCAGGTGATGCGCTGGCGCTGGGGTTCGACGACATTGCCGTCAAAATCGGTTACGCGAACGCTGTCTTTTGTCAGCACGGCGATCTCGCGGTCGCCAAGGAAGAAGACGTCGCGGGTGTGAGCAAGGATCGGCGGGATATCTGATGCAACAAAGAATTCTCCGTCGCCAAGCCCGATGACGACCGGCGGGCCTTCGCGAACGGAGATCACTGTGTCGGGTTCATCAACCGAGATGATCGCGAGCGCGAATATTCCGCGAAGCTCCGCCACGGCCTTTCGAACGGCGAGCTCAAGCGATAGCCCTTCTGTCTCAATATATTCCCCGATAAGATGAGCCACGACCTCGGTATCGGTCTCTGTCTTGAATTCGTGCCCCGTATCGCTCAGACGCTCTTTAAGTTCGAGGTAATTCTCAATGATGCCGTTGTGTACGACCACGACCTTGCCTGATCTGTCGCGATGCGGATGGGCATTTTCCTCGGTCGGGCGTCCGTGGGTAGCCCAACGCGTGTGCCCGATCCCATACGTTCCATCCAATGGTGATAGCCGTATCGCCTCTTCAAGATTGCGCAGCTTGCCCTCGGCCCGACGCAGCTCAAGATGCTGGTCCTCATCAACCACCGCAATACCAGCCGAATCGTATCCGCGATATTCCAGCTTACGAAGCCCGTCGATTATCAACGGCACAACCTGTTTATTTCCAACGTATCCTACAATTCCACACATAAAGTTCTTATAACTAAGAGCGATCCGGCCCACGCAACTGAAAAACAAGGCCTATATAGAGGTCGGTTCTTCTTCATCAAGCGGGATCATCGGCTGGCTGGCTATCTTCGACCACAGCCGCAGTTTGCCCCTTTGAGCCTTGTCCGATCATCTCAGATATCCTCACGATGATGAACGCGATAAGAGCGAGAATAAAGAACACAAGTAATACCCACGCGAGGCCCTGAAGTGATTCGATAATTGTCCGGTAAACTTCCAAAACCCACCTGTCACGGTTGAGATCGGGAACCGGGATATCGCCGGGCATCCTCTGAGTAACATATTTCTCTAACTCCCAGACCCGGACACCGGTGGAAACACCGACCACAAATATCGCGAAATAAAGATACTTCGCCCACGCATAACTTATCTCGTCCTGTAGTATCCGCTTCAAAATGCTGTCGATAGGTTTTTTGAACACATATACGACCAGTGCCGACACACCGAGCGAAATAAGAAACGTTACAGCCAAAAGCGTGATAAACATACCTCACCTCCTGAAACCAAAGTTAATTATCTGATTCTTCCGATTTCGATCTTGACTTCCTGACCATCATAGCAGGTACGCCGACAACGAGAGTATCAGGCTCAACATCCTTAGTAACAACGCTGCCAGCTCCTGTGGAGGCGCCGTCGCCGACCGTGACGGGGGCGACGAGCATTGTGTCGGAGCCTATTTTTACATTGTCGCCGATGTGGGACTCGTGTTTATTTTTACCGTCGTAGTTGCAGGTAATGGTGCCGGCTCCGATGTTGGTCTTTTCGCCGATGGTAGCGTCGCCGAGATAGGACAGATGGCTGGCCTTTGAGCCGCGGCCAAGCCGTGTCTTCTTCAACTCGACAAAATTACCGACCTTTGCCCCCTCCAACATCACAGCCTTTCCGCGAAGATGGGCCATCGGCCCGACCTTGCATAAGTCGCCGACTTCGGAATCGACGATCAGACAATTATCCAGTATCTCCACGTCGCGGCCTATCTTTGCGTTGGCGATCCGGGTCCCTGAACGGATCACGCATCCGTCGCCTATCTCTGCTTCGCCTTCGACCGTTACGTTCGGGTAAACGACCGTATCGCGGCCAAATTTTGCCCGGTCGCTGATATAAACGCTTTTGGGGTCGATAAACGTGACGCCGTGGTCGAGCATCAGGCGGCTGACGGTCTGGCGGTTGAGGATGCGTTCCATCGCGGCAAGCTGGGCACGGTTGTTTACGCCCTCGATCTCGCGCGCTTCGGAGTGTTTAAAGATGGCAACGTCTTCGCCGGCCTCTTTTAACAGTCTCGGCACGTCCGTCAGATAATACTCGCCCTGTGCATTGTTGTTCTTCACACCGGTAAGGGCCGCAAATAACTTGCCTGTGTCAAAACAATAGATGCCGGCATTTATCTCGTCTATCGCTTGTTCGTCTTCGGTGGCGTCCTTTTGTTCTACGATCTTTTCAAATGTACCCTCGTCGTTCCTGACTACTCGGCCATAACCTGCCGGGTCTTTCAATCTAACCGTCAGGATCGTACATGCCGCTCCCCGGCCGCGAAACGTCGCGTGCTGCCTGATCATCGACGCAAGCGTTTCGTGCCTTATCAAAGGCACATCGCCGGAGAGTATAAGAAGCGTCGAATCTCGGCCCTCAAGAGATCCGCGGGCTGCATTCACCGCGTCGCCTGTGCCTAGCTGTTCCTTTTGCAGAACAAAATCCACCAGCTGCGGTTCGAGTTCACTCAGCACGGCCGACTTGACGTCGTCGCCCTGATGGCCGATGACAATAAAGACCTTTTCGGGTGCTAAAGCGGCAGCCGTATGGCAAACGTGATTTATCAGCGGCCTTCCGCCCAGCTTATGAAGCACCTTTGCGAGGCCGGAACGCATTCGCGTGCCCAAACCGGCGGCGAGTATCAACACATCGATCGGCTTTTGTGGTCGTTCATCGACTCCCATAACAAAATTGTGCCACAAGACGAGAACGTCTGCGAATAAGTCCGGTCAGTCTGCGGCCTAAAGAAATGAAAAAGCCCTAATCGGGCCCTGCTTCCTTAACTTTAATTGCTACATAACTTTCCAAGATCACCGTGGCGAGTTTTTCGGGGTCATGCCTCACCTTTTCTCCCGAATCAAGCAGATCGCAGTGAATGACACGCGAACCTTCGATAACATCACCATCCATCGACCCATGCACACCGATCTGCTCGGCACCCTGGATCTTGTATTTTTCCCGCTGAAGGTCAGATATTTCTCGGTCATTAACAAGCAGCAGGTCAAAGTCGAGATCGGGGGCATACTCCCTAACGATCTCAAGGTGCCTTTTTGCCGTTAGCCCGTCAGTTTCGCCCGGCTGTGTCATCAGATTGCAGATGAACATCTTGGTCGCTCTCGAAGCCGCTATCGCCTCGGGTACACCCTTTACCAACAATGGCGGTAAAAGACTTGTAAACAATGAGCCCGGCCCGACGGTGATAATGTCGGCGGCCTCGATCGCTTCAAGCACCTGAGGCAACGGGTGGCAATCCTCCGGCTCAAGAAACAAACGTTCGATGCTGGATCCGACTTTAGCGACGTTCGTCTCGCCTATGACCACCTCTCCCGACCTTAGTCGGGCCGAGATACGCACGTCGTCCATTGTTACCGGATAAATATGGCCCTTGCTGGCAAGGATCTCGGAGGAAAGACGAACCGCCTCTGCAAAGTCTCCCGTTATACTTGAGAGAGCAACCAGAAACAGATTTCCGAAACTGTGTCCCGCCAGGTCCCCGTTTCCCTCAAACCGATGGCGAAACAACTTCGAGAGCAGATGCGAGTCTTCCGACAGCGCAACCATGCAAGCACGAATGTCCCCAGGCGGCAACACATTGAATTCGTTACGCAGCCGGCCGGAGCTTCCTCCGTCATCCGAGACAGCAACGACCGCCGATAGGTCGGCTATCCGAACTGTCGAGCCGCCGCGAACCCCGACGTTCACCTTTAGCCCCGAAAGCAAATTAGCGAGCCCGGTGCCGCCACCCAATGCGACTACATTGATACTGGGAGCACCTTCGATGTTCAGATCTATATTTAACATTAACGCCCGAGACCGGGTAAAACCGGTCCTAACGGAAAAGCCTGTAAATCTCAAGAAAAATGCATCTTAACACAAAAAAATGCTTGAGTATCGGCACTGCGGTGTGGTATTTTTAATCAGAGGCTTGCAGGTCTCGCGCCTTCCGAAGTTATCTGTTTACCCTTCGAACCGCTCTTACCACAAGTATCGATTTGCACCCAGAGAATACGAAATGGCCCATTCGCCCTTCATAATTCAGGAAGCCCAGTTCCAAAAATTAAAAACGGTTCTCGCACGTCTATGTGTCGAGTGCGCAGCCCGGGTCGTGTTTCTTGTCGACCGTGACGGACAGACCATTGCGTTTCACGGGGACATCGGCGACATGGACACGACAAGCTTCTCGTCGCTCGCAGCGGGAAACGTCGCGGCAACGAGCAGCATGGCAAAGCTGATAGGCGAAGATGTGTTCCCGGCCGTCTTCCATGAAGGCGAACGGGAGAGTATTTTTATCAGTGTCATTGGCCGCAGCCTGTTGGTGGTCGTGTTTGATGAACGTTCGACCCTTGGGCTTGTGAAGCTAAGAACCAAGCGAGCGAGTTTTGAGGTTGCGGATATATTGAACGAAGCCGCATCGATGTCATCGTTCGCCGCAAGCAACTCCGTATTTTCCGAGATCACCGACGAAGACATCGACAGCCTTTTCAGTTAATCGCGTTTTGGTATAGTATCCCACCAGTATAGTTATGACATTCATCAACTACGCTTCCAGAGAGATCAATTGCAAGATCGTATATTACGGTCCGGGCCTGTGCGGAAAGACCACGAATCTGCAA
This sequence comes from uncultured Acidobacteriota bacterium, assembly GCA_937859595.1. GTDB lineage: Bacteria > Acidobacteriota > Blastocatellia > Pyrinomonadales > Pyrinomonadaceae > OLB17. Next base: position 6,784 of record CALMAH010000001.1, read on the forward strand.
TATATCTACGATTCGACAGCCCCCCAGGCGAAAGGTAAGCTCATAAGCCTGGCAACGGAAACCGACCGCACGCTGTTTTTCGATTTCATGCCGCTCGAACTCGGCACGGTCCGCGGATTCAAGACCCGCTTCCACCTTTATACGGTTCCCGGACAAGTATATTACGATGCGTCTCGCAAGCTGATCCTCAAGGGTGTGGACGGCGTTGTCTTTGTCGCGGACAGCCAGGAAGAGCGAATGGATGCGAATATCGAGTCGCTTTATAACCTGGAAGAGAACCTCGACACTCAGGGCTACGAACTTTCGAAGCTGCCGTATGTTCTGCAGTTGAACAAGCGCGACCTGCCGAACGTGGTGCCCCTGGACGACCTGACCTACGAACTGCAGAAAAAAGGTGAACCTGTTTTTGAAGCAGTTGCAACCGCCGGCACCGGTGTATTTGACACCTTGAAAGCAGTCGCGAAACAGGTGCTTACCGAACTAAGAAAATCCTGAACAAAGATCTCGCTAGTTCGCCAACAAATAAAGGCCTCTTGAGTGTTTAGCTCAGAGGCCTTTTCCCTCCCTTGTTCGCAAATAAGGAGCGTAATCTGATCGGCCCGCGTCCTCGAAAATGAACCAGTCGGATCAACGGCACCGATCTAAGAATCGATTCGAAAGAACACGACGATCAGATTCAGAAAAAACAAAAAAACCGCCGATGTCCGAAACACCGACGGTCAGAGGCCTGAGATCAGCTGAGTCCTAGCCAGCCGTTTCGACCGAAACAGCAACGCCGTTTGTAACAATGTCAAAAACAGGCGATCGTTTTTGTGCCAGTTCAACCAATTCCCGAAGCGTCTCATCGGGCGCGTCTCCCTTCACCTTGAACGATACACGAATGTTCTTGTAGCCGTTTCGAACGTTTTCGTCCATTCCGAGGAATCCGTGAAGATCAAGATCCCCCTCGTAGGTGGACTCGACACTCTCGATAGTAATGCCCTGAGCGGCCGCGTGATAGACAAGGCTCGTGGTAAGACAGCCCGCCAAGGCAGCCAGGACATATTCGACCGGGTTGGCTCCCGTGTCAGTTCCAAGCAGCACGGGCGGTTCATCTTTTGTAAATTCGAAAGGCCTTTCACGCGAGAATGATCCGCAGGCACCATCGTACTCATTGACAGTGGTCCGATTTGCCCCTCCGTTGATCCACACGTTCTTTGCCCGAAATTTGAAGTCGGCAATATCGCGGTTCCCTTTGATAGCGTCGATCGTTTCGAATAGGCCGGTAACGTTCACGCCGTTAACGACCTGCTGTGATCTTGTTGCTTGTTCCATTATTCCATTTCTCCTATTGTGTTTGTTTCTTTTGATTCGCTGCCGGGCAGCCTTCAACTTTCCTGAACACCCGCATTTGCGCTTAACAAAATACGGGAGCGATCTTTCCGACCCGTTCGCATTGTGCCGGACTTAACAGTTCAAGCATTTCGACAAATTTCGGATGGGTGATGCCGGTGCCAAGATAGGTCCAGCGATTTGCCTGGTGCTGTTTCTCGATGAATTCCTCCCTCTCGGCCTCGTTAAGGACCCGTCCGGTGGCGGTTTCGAATGCCTCCAGATCGAAGAGGGTTTGCTGGCGAACACCGGTATCGATAAATCCGCCAATGTCGAGATAGCCATCGACCGCTTTTTCGATCTCCGCCTCGCTCATTCCTTCTGCAAGTGCTTCTACCATCATTGCGTCAAGTTTCGCGTGCTGAGCTTCCTCAAGCCAATGATGCTTAAGCAGGCTCTTGAATTGCGGATCCAGCAGCTCGTCGTTCTTGATGCTGTCGATATAGTGACGCTGTGTCATCCATTCGATATGCAATATCGCAAGAGCGACCGAAAGCGGCTCGTGGCCGAGTACCGCCTTGGCAACCTCAGAGGGCGGGCCGATCACGTTGCACGCCGTTCCGAAATTAGATTGAAACTCTTCGCTGAACCGCTTGAAGAGCTGAATGTGCTTCGCCTCTTCGCTCGCGAACTGGAGGAATGCCCTCACGCGATAGTCGTCCTGGTCCAGTGACGGCCTGACATGATCGAGCACGAACGGCAGGATGAATTCCTCAACGAGTCCGAAGATGGCCAAATAGGCGTGGCCTCGGATCTGGTTCAATACCCGCTTCTCATCGTCGTTCAGGAACGAGAGTTCTTCGACCCTTGCGAGCGATTCCGGCATGAATCGTTTCGAGAAATCGAGCTTCTTGTCACCGCCGATAATGTCCTCGATCGACCAATTTACCCTACGCGAAGTAACAATGGTGTCGCGATAGCTATATTGCTGTGTCGGCGCGTTGTGCGGCTTTTTTACGATTGCGTCTAACATAAATTTTCTCCTATATTTGTTCATTTCCGGGCCGTTAAAACGCACGGCCCCTTGGTTTTTTGCTATTGATCCCACCCATTACTGCTCGCCCTTAGAATGATCAGGTACTCCGTTGGGTACCTTTCGCGATCACTGCTTTACCAATTTCCCGTTCTTTATCAAGACCCTGTCGGAACCGCTGATCCGCATCTTTCCGACACCGACCACCTCGACCTCACAACTACTGCAAATGTTAAGGATGGTCGAATTTCCGTCGATCCATGTATTGCGGGTTGTACCGCCGTCATGAACTTTTACCTCATATCGCTTCCCGTCCTCATTCCTGAGGTCGGCGCCAAAGACGGCCTGAAACGCCAATAACACCAATGCAACCATTAGTAACGTATTAATGCTCTTTCTCATTGCTTTTCTCCTATGAATGAATTTATTGCCGATCATTGTTCGCCAACCGCGGACCCGGAAACCGCCCGAACCGGGAGTTGACGCCGTACACTATTCGAGTTCAAGTCCGAGCGAACCCACTCCGTTCGAGCTGCCTTCGAGAGGCAGATTGAGGGTTCCCACACCTTCGTCGCCAACTGCATTCTTGAACGCCGGATACAACAAGCCGACCGCGTGGATATAGTTGGCTCCCAAACGTTTATTGAGAAGCCACGTTTCCATTGCCTCCGTATTGAGCGCGATTATGGTCCACATAGCTCTCTTACCGCGTGTCAGCTGGCCTTTTGCGGGATCGATCCTTCCATCGACCGAAGCTGACGGATTTGACCGCCGCAAAGACCGCTGGAATTTCCGTATCAGCGACATCGTCTGGGCATCCATAGTCCCGGTCGGTTGCGGAAACTGTGAATTCTCCCAACCTCGCGTACCTTCGAGTGCGTATTTCAGCATCGCCTGAACCGCAATAACATCGTCCTTGTGATTTGTGCCGTTTCGGCCCACGGAGGCAGTCAGGTTGATCTGGTTAGTGCCCCCGATATTGTCAATTTTTGCCATATGATCGCTCCATTAATAATTACTTGGCGGAGCTGCTCTTTCGATCGTCCGCCGCATTGGAAGACGCTAAATTTCCCCGGATGGGGACACGCCGCTCGTAACCCTCTTACCGAATTGAGAAATCTGTGTGCTAACATTGTCGGCTGAATGAACTATATTTCCGGTTTCTGACCCTATAGCTGCATGTCCGACGAAAGGAAAGACATAACCGAATTGCTCTTGGACTGGCGAAAGGGCGATTCTCTGGCGCTGGAGCAGCTGATCCCCCTTGTTCACGGGGAACTGCGCCGGATGGCTCGTAACTATATGCGGCGTCAGAGCCCGGGCCATACGCTGCAGACAACAGCGCTTCTCAACGAGGCGTTTCTCAGGCTCGTTGATTCAAACCGTGTAAATTGGCAGGACCGAAACCACTTCTATGCCGTGTCGGCACAGTTGATGCGGCGTGTCCTGGTAGATTCCGCCCGCCGCCGAAACAGCCTGAAGCGCGGCGGCGACCAGGTAATGGTAACTCTGGACGACCACGCGGACGTTGCAGTAGAACGTCAGGATGACCTGTTGGCTCTCGACGAGGCAATGAACCGCCTCGCCGAACTAAACCGGAGGCAGTCGCAGATCGTAGAAATGCGGTATTTTGGCGGCCTTAACGAAGAAGAGATCGCTGAGATCCTCGGCGTTTCGTCCAGGACGGTGAGACGCGACTGGAATCTCGCCCGAGCCTGGCTCTTTAGAGAACTAAGAAGCAAAGACCTGCAATGACTCCGGATCGCTGGGAAAAAGTGAGTGAGATCTTTCACGCCGCGACGGAGATAGATCCCCGCCAATTGGAGCAATTCCTCGATCGCGAATGCGGAAACGACGATGAACTTCGGGCCGAGGTCCTCTCGCTGCTAGCAGCAAACGACGAGGCAGACGATTTTATTGACCGTCCGCTTGTTTCTAAGATCGCGAATATCCCGAATTCTGTCCCACGAGCCGCATTGGCCGGCACCACTCTTGGCCACTATCAGATAGAAAGTTGCATTGGTTCCGGCGGGATGGGCGACGTTTACCTCGCAACGGACACCCGACTCGGCAGAAAAGTGGCCATAAAGGCTCTTCCACCGGAGATCGCCGACGATCCCGACTTCCTGAAGCGCTTTCGCAACGAGGCTCACGCCGCAGCCAACATCAATCATCCAAATGTCGCCACGATCTATTCCGTCGAAGAGAACGGCGATAAACCTTTCATCACGATGGAGTTCATAGACGGGCAAACGCTTGACAAAACGATACCGCCGAACGGGCTCTCGCTGGATACCTTTTGTGAATGGTTTGCGCAAGTGGCAGATGCCCTCGCTTATGCACACGACCGCGGTGTGATCCATCGCGACGTTAAGCCAGGGAACATAATGATCGTTGACGGCAAGATCCCTAAAGTATTGGATTTCGGACTTGCCCGAATTGGCCAAATGGGACCGGAAACGACCGATCCGGACATTCACATTACCCGGCCGGGCCAGATAATCGGCACTCCTGCATATATGTCTCCTGAACAGGCCGAGGGTGAAGAAGTAGATCATCGCACCGACATCTTTAGTCTGGGAGTTGTGATGTATGAGGCTCTTACCGGGCAACGCCCATTTACCGGAACCAGCAATGCGCAAATATTGAGCGATCTTCTGAGATCCGAACCGCCGCCGATCGGAACGCTCAAGTCAGATGTCCCCGAACCTTTCAAAGCCGTAATTGACCGATGCTTAAGGAAGCGAAAGAGCGATCGGTTCGGATCAATGAGGGAAGTTGCCGAAGCTCTCGGAGCACTTCGCTCGGTTGCCCGTTCGGGAAGGTCATTCGAAAGCATTCAACGGAGGCTCTTCCGCGAGGCACGGTCTCCTTCGGTAAGATGGGTCCCGTTTGCCTTTTTTGGCGTTCTTGTCGTTTCGCTGATCGGGTGGTACGTGTTCTCGGAAACCAAAACTCCAACGATAAACTTTGCAGACCTAACGTTTAGAAAGCTCTCACAATCTAACAACGTCGCCTATGCGGCCATATCGCCCGACGGACGATCCGTTGTTTATGTAACCTATGAGGAGAACGGTGACCGGGCACTGTGGCTGCGTAGGGTAAGCGATGCGAGCGCGATACAGATGGTACCGCCACAACAACTGGAGTACTGGGATTGTCCCACTTTCAGCAACGACGGTGAATATGTTTACTTCGTTACCGCTCCGCGTTCCGCTACCCACGGAACCATGTATAGGGTACCCGCATTGGGAGGCCAGGCGAGGAAGTTGATCGAACGGGTAAACCATCTTGGCAATTTCTCACCGGATGGAACAAGGGTTCTATTCGTAAGGTATGGCCAGCCTGACCCCAATCGCTCCATTAACATTTCAAATGCAACATTGATCTCCGCAAATGCGGCGGACGGCAGCGACGAAAAGGAGCACATTATCGCCGGAGAAGAGACGGTGATCCGAGAACCTCGCTACTCTGCCGATGGCCGGACGATCTTTTTTGTTAAGCGCGAACTTGAGGATGGTGTCGAGTTTTGGTCGATCGTGATGTTCGATCCACAGACTGCCTCGGAAAGGCCCTTACTTAGGCAACGGGAGCGCATCGGCGAGATCGCGGTACTGCAAACGATGAACGGCCTCTTGATGAACGCCGTGGATCCGGCGTCAAATCGGCGGCAGCTGTTTCATGTTGCCATCCCCAGCGGCACGGTCACTCGTATTACGAATGACGTCAATTCGTATCTTGGGATAAGTGTTGACCGGGAGGCGCGCAACATCGTTTCGGCGCAACGCGCTGAGGAGGCTCGCGTCTTCGTCGGGGATGCGGACGACCCGCCATCAATGAGAGCATTTTCGCGAGAACCGCTAGGCCACCGAACGGTGGACTGGACTCCCGACGGCAGGATCGTATATGACGTTTACGAGAACAACCGTCTTTCGATAAGGATCTCAGACCCGGACGGAAAGAACGCTCTTCAACTGACTCCGTCCGACTCTGACAATTTCGAGCCAAGGGTCTCGGGCGATGGACGCTTTATTGTCTTCACATCGCAACGGGCCGGCCTGAACCAGATCTGGCGAATGGACATTGACGGCGGAAACCCAATGTTATTGGCGGACGTGCAGGGCATAACGCAGCAGCCACGCTTTGCGGCAGACGGAACGACGGTGGTTTTTCGATGGTTTGCCGAGGGTTACGCTCCGATGGGGCAGGTATCGATAGATGGCGGCCAGGTAACCGGTCTCGACTATCTTCCGCACTCTCGCACCTATTATTGGGCGATGTCGCCGGATGGGAAGATGGTGGCCTACACAATAGGTGAAGACGCCTCCGACCAGGTGAAAGTTATGGTCAGGCCCGTTGACTCCGAATCACCTTTAGCCATACTTGATATTTGGCCTACGCGCATATTTAAGTGGTTCGCTGACGGAAGAGGTCTTTATTATCAGGAACGCTTTAAGGGAGAAAATTTGGCGGCAAAGGTCTTTCAGATCGAGCTGAGAACGCGCCGGCCCGAATTCCTTCTCTCCACTGAACCTGATGAGATATATGATCTTTCTTTCTCACGGGACAGCCAAAGTTTTGCCGCGGTGCGTATCAGGGTTATGACCGACGCCGTAATGTTGATGAATGCCTCGGAAAACTCAAATCCGGTAAGGTGAGCGAAATTCGTTTTCCGCATTGGATGGCCACGAAAGCGAAAACCACCTGTTGGGCAACAGGTGGTTTCAAATTGAGTGGCGGAGCCGACGGGGCTCGAACCCGCGACCTCCAACGTGACAGGCTGGCGTTCTAACCAACTGAACTACGGCTCCGCAAACTTTGCACCCTAGTGAGGGTCATCGAATTGGTGGGCACGAAGGGACTCGAACCCCTAACTTCCTCCTTGTAAGAGAGGCTGTCTACCAATTGACATACATGCCCATTTGATGCAATTGAACAACAAAATGTCTCCAAAAACATCAAGGATATTTCAAAAACCTACTGCTCCGGACAACCTCAGAGCGAACTCAAATCCTACGAAAATCCACGTTAGGATGTCAAGTTAGAGACCGCCAAACCTGCCGGCGATTCACTGTCCTAACTCGAAACCACCTGGCCCAAAGCGGACTTTTTCAGGTGAGGTCTGGAGGACCGTCTGGATCATCAAACCTGCGAGCTCCCTGTACTGAGCGTGTGTAGCTCGATCGCCGGATTCCTTTGAGTTGACATGCCCGAATAGCAAAATACCGCTAAAGGCAATAAGGGTTTCGTATATCTCGTGTTTATCCGAATTGGACATCTCGGCGAACTCCGGCATTTCTTCGAACACGGTGCTGAGGCCATCCCAGAGTTCGTCCAGGTCCTCGTCATCCGGTTCGGGTGTGTCGTGATAGACCATACTTGCCGTTGCAATAAAAAACGTAAATGCGGCTGCGACATCGGTTCGTCGGCCTTTGGCCGAGACCTCTTCCTCAAAGGCGGTGCGGGTCACTGCAAAGATCTCCCTTAGCAACTCACGCTCCTCCCGTGTCTCGCCGATCATGTCGGCCAGGGAGTCCGCGACATTTTTCGAAGGATCGGGCCGAAACACAGTCACCCCTCCCGATCTGCCGGGAGACGTCGCCGCAGGCCGAGCCGGAGCGGTTCCGGGCCTTGACGGAGGACGGCTAGCCACCGCCCGCCTTCTCGCGGCGGCCCGCTGGAGTGCTCCGCCCATCCCGCCTCTTACTTTTTGGGCGGCCGCTGAACTTCCTGCTGCCTCAAATGCCTTTCCAACATTGCCGGATGAAGCGGCGGCAGACGCACCGCCAGCCGACTGGCCCGGTGTTGCCAGGGCCCCGGCCACTATCACAAAAACCGAAACGCAAGAAATACGCAGCCACATAAAAGGGGGGCTATGCCGAAATTCGCCTTTACGTGTTCGCTCGCGACTGTCTCGAATGGTATACATTAATTGTCCCTCCATCAGTGCGGCACTGTTTACACCATTACAATGCCAGCCAATATTCTACTCTATGCCGGACGGTTTTAGTGGTCCCTGTCAATAATGTGAGAGGCAAGGCCAACCAGGACAGCAACATCCGTGTCCAACCCCGCGAGTGCCTCGATCGCCTCCGATCGCGCGTTTTGAGCAAGCTCTTGCGATCTCTCGAGGCCAAAAAGTGATGGGTAGGTGGCCTTTGCGGTTTGAAGATCCTTCCCCGCGGTCTTTCCGAGCCGCTCGCTTGTTTCGGTGATGTCAAGAAGGTCATCGACGATCTGAAATAGCAGTCCCAATTTTTCTCCATACCGCTCTATGGCCGCGTGCTCCCGATCTGACGCTCCTGCGATCAATGCCCCTGAAAAAGCAGAGAAACTGATCAACGCTCCCGTCTTGTTCGAATGAATTGAGCGTAGGGAGTCGGCGGAGATCGATTCCCCTTCGGATTCAAGATCGAGCTGCTGCCCGGAGACCATTGACCATGTCGCCGCACCAAGCCGGCACAGAAGTCGGATCCTAACCACCTCGGGCAACTCCTTATGCGCGGCTATTGTCTGGAACGCAAGGGCCTGAAGGGCGTCGCCGGCCAGGATCGCTGTGGCCTCTCCAAACTTTTTGTGACATGTCTCACGGCCACGTCGAAGATCGTCATTGTCCATTGACGGCAGATCGTCATGTATAAGCGAATAGGTGTGGATCATCTCGATCGCAGCCGCTGTGTCCAGTAACTGACGATCAGCTGCCCCAAACATCCGCCCGACCGCCAATACCAAGGCCGGACGAAAGCGCTTACCGCCCGCGAACAAACTCCATCGGATCGCCCCGCGCAAACGTTCCGGACCCGGCCCGGCGGCAGGCATCAACTGCTCCAACCGGGCGTTTACCAGCTCCGCCGCTTCGGTAAGAAATGACGATGTCTCAACCATTCGAGGTTGCATTATCAGGCATCACGAGGCCATTTTCAATCGGCGACCCGATTGCTTCTCCAGGGCCTATGGTTTAAATTTCTCGTATGCCGGTCAGTGCCTTCGATTTCAGATCAGCCCTCTCACGCTTTCCAAGCGGCGTCACGGTGGTAACAACCAGAGATTCCTCAGGACGTCTTCATGGCCTGACAGTTTCGGCATTCTGTTCGGTCTCGCTTGAGCCGCCGCTCGCGCTTATCTGCATCGAAAAGGCTACGGCCAGCCACTATGCGTTTGTTGAGACAGGTATATTTGCCGTAAATGTGCTGTCGGCCGGCCAGCAGACGCTGTCGGAGCGCTTTGCATTACCGTTCGACGACAAATTTGATAACGTGGAGTTTGAGGTCAGTAAGCTCGGCGTGCCTTTGATCGCCGGCTGTATCGCTAATCTGGAATGCAGAGTGACACAGGCTTATGAAGGCGGCGACCATACCATTTTCGTTGGCCAGGTCGAAAGTTCCAGGATCGAACACGGCGAACCTTTGGTTTACTTTCGATCTGATTACAGGACCCTTTCCGGGCAAGGCGATCATCGGCCGTCGGCAGGCGTCAACATATCTAAGAGATCTTCTTCGGAAAGAGAGTAAGTTTCATTGCAGAAACCGCAGGTTACGACCGCTCCCTTATCGTCACGGATCATAGATCGGATCTCTTCTTCTCCGAGAGCGGCGATCATCGCGATGGCTTTCTCCGTAGAACAAGTACACCTAAACGCTATCTCGCGTTCTTCAAGTATCTCAAGATCGAGATCGCCGAGAGCCATTCGAGCCATATCTTCGGGAGTTGCGCCGCCAACGATCTTCTCGGTAACGTGCGGGGCACGGGCCATCGTTTGTTCGATCTCTCCTATCACGTTCTCATCGGCACCGGGCATCATTTGGACCAGAAGTCCGCCCGATGCCGTTACGTATGGCTCCGAATTTGACAAGAGGACTCCGAGCATGACGCCCGACGGGATCTGTTCAGACTTGGCAAGATAATAGGCCAGATCTTCGGCGATCTCCCCGGAAACGATCGGAACCGATCCGATGTAAGGCTCAGGCCGAAAGCCGAGTTCAAACCCCGCCTCCCGAATAACATAAAATGTGCCGTTACCTACGATGTGACTCACATCGAATTTGCCGTTCTGCTTAGCGGGCGGCTCTGCTATCGCATTCTTTACAAAACCTCGTACGGTCCCTTCGGAACTGGCCTCGGCAGTGATGCCTTTCACCGGACCGTCAGACTCTATCTTGAGGGTAAGCCGATCGAAATCTTTGATAGTTGAAGCGAGCAGCAAGGCTCCCGTCAACATCCGTCCAAAAGCCGCAGAAACGGTTGGCGAGGTGCCGTGACGCCGAACAGCCTCTTCGACAATTCCGGTGGTCACGCCGGCAATGATGCGTACAGTGCCATCGGCGGCTGTAGCGTGGATCAATTTGTCCATGCATCCAGTTTCCGGGATAGGCCCGGGTCTCGTCAAATTGCAGATCCTTGCCGTGGATGTGTCTAATGCAATACATTAAGGTTCGTATGTTAAACACCATAAATTACGAGACTTAATCCCCTATATCTTGTGACGATAGCTCTTGACACAACCACATTTTGTTATTATCCTTTGCTCATGATCTCCCGTGACGGGGGCCAATAGCCTGCTTCCCGTCCAGCAAGTCGAAACATTCTGCCTCAGCCAGCGCAAGTGTTACAATCGAAAAACGCACTATTTAGCCGACCGTAAAGGCATAAGGAGAGAACATCAATGAGTAGGACCCCTATCTCGCTCAACGAGATCAGCAAGGTAAACGACGCTAATGGGAACGGGTTCGGCATGGCCCGCCGACGTGAACATGCCCCTCTGGGCCTCAATGCCCAGAGAGTCGTGTCGATGCGATATTCGATGAAGGATGAAAATGGCGACGCGATCGAGAGCTGGGAAGACATCGTTAAAAGGGTCGTCGGCCATGTTTCGAGCGTCGAAAAAGATGACCAGAAGCGAAACTCATTCTACGGCGATCTTTCCGAGATAATGCTGGCCCGTGAGTTCATCCCGAACACCCCTTGTCTGGTCAATGCCGGCAAACCCAAAGGCCAGCTCGCGGCCTGTTTTGTTCTCGGCGTGCCCGACTCGATCGAGGGGATAATGGAGCATGCCCAAAACGTCGCGATAATCCACCAGACCGGCGGCGGGACGGGGATGACCTACGAAATGCTGCGGCCCGCAGGATCAATGGTCAATTCGACCCGCGGGGTCGCCTCGGGCCCGGTCAGCTTTATGAACATCGTCAATCAAACCACAGAGGTGGTGAAACAGGGCGGTGTTCGCCGCGGGGCAAATATGGGCATTCTCAGCATCTCTCACCCGGATATTCTGAGATTCATCCACGCAAAGAACGATCAGACGAGTCTCACGAATTTTAACATCTCGGTGACCGTGACCGATCTTTTTATGGACGCGGTTGACAGCGGGACGTGGTTTCAGACCGAGTTTGAAGGCGAACCCTGGCAGCAGGCCATTTTTGACCCGGTAACGGATACCGATTATGCGGTGTACCGCCGACCCGACGGTTCGACCGTGACATTCCACGATAAGGATTCGTTTGCCGAAGCTGACCTGACCGATTGTGTGGTGGAACGGCCGCCAATGCCGGGAATGGTTTACGCCCCAGACATTTGGAACCGGATCATCGCGTCGGCGCACAAGTACGCCGAGCCCGGAATAATCTTCATTGACGAGGTAAACCGGCACAATCACATGATGGCTTCCATGGGGCCGATCTACGCCTGCAATCCCTGCGGCGAGCAAATGCTGCATTTCAACAACTCGTGCAACCTCGGCTCGATCGACGTAGCCAAGTTCTTCAGGGGCGATGATGACGCTGACGCTGATGAGTCGATCGATTGGGAAAGACTCGGCCGGTCCACCCGCCTTTGCACCCGATTTCTGGACAACGTAGTCGACGCAGGTTATTTTCCGCTGCCCGAGATCGATGACGTCGTCAAGCGTACCCGCCCTGTTGGGCTCGGCATTATGGGATTTGCGGATCTATGCTTGAAACTTGGCATCACCTATGGCAGCGATGAATGCCTGGATCTGATGGAACGCGTAATGGGCTTTATCCGACGAGAAGCGTGGATGGCCTCGATTGAGCTCGGAGCGGAAAAGGGCACATTCCCTGAATTGGAGAAGAATCGGGACGCCTATTCAAAATTCCTCTATGACGAGATCGGCATCCCTGCCGACATGCCGCTGACGCCGAGGAACTACGAGGTGACGACCATCGCGCCGACCGGTACGATCTCGCTCGTAGCGGAAACCTCGTCGGGCATTGAGCCAAACTTTTCCTGGGCCTATGTGCGGCAGGACACGCTTGGAACTCGAACCTATGTTCATACGCTTGCGGCAGAAGCGTTGGGCATTGAGGTCGATCAGACCGACGAGGGATCCATCAAGACGGCGGCCGAATACGTGGTCAATCACGAAGCGGATCTGCCCACACACTTCATCTCAGCAATGGCCATCAGCTCGGTTCAGCATGTAAGGGTGCTCGCCGCAGCCCAAAAGCACGTGGACAATTCGATCTCGAAAACGTGTAACGGTGCCCGCAACGACACTGTAGAATCTGTGGATGAACTTTACCATCTTGCAAGAAAGCTGGGTTGCAAGGCGGTCAGCTACTATCGCGACGGGAGCCGCGAAGGCCAGGTGCTTAATGCAATGAAGATAGAGGAGAAAGCGAGCCAGGAAAACGACAAGATGTTCGTTGAAAGTTCGACTTCTTCCGACGGATCGGCCTCCTTGTCCTCTCGAGTCGAACGGCCGCGCGAGCTAAAGGGCTCAACGTGGCGTATCCCCTTTGATAATCAAAATCTTTATGTAACGGTAAACCACGACGGCGAACGTGTGCTTGAGGTCTTTGCGGCCGGGCCTATCTCGGAGGGGGTCGGACTGCTGGCATCGAAAATGCTGCGTGGAGGGTTTGAGGTGCGTGAGGTTGCACGCAGCCTAAACAAGGTGACGGGAACACATGCGGTGTGGTTTAACGAGAGGCTGCTTACCTCGCCCGAACAGGCAGTTGCCGAATGCCTTATGCTGACAGACCGGCGGCTTCGCGACCTTCCGCACTCGGAACGACAAATGGCAAGCAAGGTCCAGCCGGCCGGTGAGGCCTACGGCGAGATGTCCACTCTTGTAGGCGAATGCCCGGAGTGCCGCGGCCAGCTGGAACACGCCTCGGGCTGTGATTTTTGCCGTGATTGCGGATACTCGAAGTGTAAGTAGCCGGAAACACCTCCCTCAGCTTTGGCGAGGTTGAAATTTTGTGACGTGTTCGGGTAAATCGGCATCTGCCTTTAGCCGGGTATCCGGTATGGGCGGGCCCGGCACCTGCGAAAGCGGAAGAACTCCGGCCCAGACGTTCATTGCGTAGTCCTCCTCATCGTCCTTTGGGTCTCCGGTGCGGATCTTTGCCGATGCTTCGTCGATAGGAAGTTTCAAGACCGACGTTGCTTTCATTTCCAGTTCATTGGGCCAGCGTATCTCGGGCCAGCGGCCGGGAATGATATGTTCGGTAAATGCCTCTAGCGCCGTGTATTTTTCTTGCTCATCCTCGACCAATGCAGCCTTGCCAAGGATCACGACCGAGCGGTAATTCATAGAATGGTGAAACGCGGATCGGGCCAGGACCAGGCCATCTAATAATGTGACCGTCACGCAAATGTCCACACCCTTCGACAAATTCTTCAACATTCTGCTTGCCGACGAACCGTGTATGTAAAGATCTTCGCCAATGCGTGCATAGCCGGTCGGTATGACATATGGCTGCCCTTCGATCACGAATCCGACATGGCAGATAAAGCCTTCGTCCAGAATTGCGAAGATCGTCTCGCGGTCATACGCTCCCCGGGCGGGAAGACGTTTAACACGGGTTCGGTCGGTCTTTGTGTTTGATCCGGTCATAAGAAAAACTAGCCACGAATTACACGAATATCACGAATTTCTATGAATTGTTTTTATTCTGTTCGATCGGGGCGAAATTTCCTATTTTGTACTCATCCAGTCGTCGCCAACACCTATCTCGGTGACGAGGGGGGCGTCCAATTCGGCGGCAGATTCCATCTCGCGTTTGATGATCTCGGAGGCGGCGGCGACCTCGGCCTCCGGTGCCTCAAAGAGCAGTTCGTCGTGGACCTGCATTATCATCTGGGTTTTAAGGCCGGCCTCACGAAGCGCTTTTGAAACGTTTATCATCGCAATTTTTACTATGTCGCTGGCGGTTCCCTGTATCGGCATGTTTATCGCCTCGCGTTCCGCACGTGAGCGGACGGCAAAGTTGCGGTCCTTGATGCCGGGAAAATATCGGCGGCGGCCAAAGAGCGAGGTTACATAGCCATTTTTGCGGGCTTCTTCGGGAATGCGATCCATATAGGCCCGGATTCCCTTATAAGTCTCAAAATAATCGTCGATCACCTTGCGGGCTTCCTGTTTCGAGATCCCCACACGCTGCGAAAGGCCAAAGGCTTCAACGGCGTAAGCGATCCCGAAGTTGACGATCTTTGCCAACCGGCGTTTTTCTTTCAGGTCCTTTTCGTCGGTTGCTCCAAAAACCAGCCGGGCTGTCTTTGCGTGGATGTCCTCGCCCTTTTGATATGCTTCGAGCATTACAGGGTCTTTTGTGATGTGCGCCAGTATTCGCAGTTCTAGCTGCGAATAGTCTGCCGAGATCAGCTTGTTGCCTTTTTCGGGAATGAAAGCCTTGCGGATCTGCTGGCCAAGTTCGGTACGGACAGGAATATTCTGCAGGTTTGGTTCGGTTGAACTCAATCGTCCGGTCGCGGCAACGGTTTGGTTCAAAACGCCGTGAATGCGTCCGTCGGTGTTTACCATTTTTGGCAAGGCGTCGGCATAGGTTGCCTTGAGCTTATCGAGTTCGCGGTAATCGATTATGAACTGCGCGATCTCGTAATCGACCGCAAGTTCGGCAAGAACGTCTTTGCTGGTCGATATCTGTCCTGTGGCCGTCTTGCGGCCGGTCGCGATGTTCAGTTCCTGAAAGACCTCGCCAACCTGTTTTGGCGAGCCGATATTGAATTCACGGCCGGAGATCTTGAATATCTTTGCCTGCAAAGCGGATAGCTCGGAGGAGATAAATTCCGAAAATTTTTGAAGGGCCTTGGTATCCACCTTCATCCCGGCAGACTCTATGTCAGCGATTATCGGGGAAACAGGAATCTCGATCTCCGAATAGACTTTCGCAAGGCCGTCTTTAACTATCTTTTGCCGAAGGATGGGTGTCAGCTGAAAGACCCAATCCGCTCTGGTCGCAGCCTGCCAGCCCGACCCCGTAAAATCTTCGGGGAGATCGGTGTTCGGATATGCGTTTAAATTGTGCTGCGCGAGAAATTCTATTTCGTGGTGCGGACGTCCCGAATCGAGCAAATATGACGCGATCATAAGATCGTCGGTCAAAGAGCGGATATTTGCACCGAGTTTTCTAAGCACGGCGAGGTTCTTTTTATAATCGTGCGTTGATTTCTCGAGGTATGGATTTGCAAAGGTATCCGCGAGCGGACGAGCCGCGGCCTCACGCCCATCTTCAAAATTCTCAAGATCTACGAAATATGAAACGCCCGGCGCATAGGAAATGGCTATGCCAAGCGGCGGCAGCTTATCGAAAGCGCTGTGCCACTTACCCTCGTTCGAATCGTCAACATAAAACGAGAACTTCTCTTTTTCCCAGAGCGTTCGGATCAGTTTGTCGAGTTCGGCGCGGTTTCGGACGACCTCGTATTTCTGCTCTACACGTCCAGCGGTTGCTCCATCTCCATGCATATCAAAGAGCGTAGCGGCATCGGAAAACTCTTTGGTCAACGTATTGAACTCAAGCTCGCGGAAAAGCTCATAGGCCTTTGCACGGTCGGGTTCACGGAACTTTAGCTCGTCGAGGTCTAATTCGATCGGTACCTCGCAATGGACGGTCGCAAGCTCAAGCGACTGACGGATGATCTCCTGATTGTTTTGCAGACTTTCGCGGTAGGTCTTGTGCGAGACCTTTTCGGCGTTTTGCATGGCCTCTTCCGCTGAACCGAATTCAAGTATCAGCTTCAGCGCTCCTTTCTCGCCGATGCCGGGTGCTCCGGGAATGTTATCTATCGAGTCGCCCATCAGCCCGAGTAGGTCGATGATCTTCGAGGGTGGAAGTCCGAACTTAGCTTCTACCCATTTCTCGTCGCACCATTCGATCGGCGGGACCGGCACCTTGCGTTTGATGTTGGTCGAATTTTGCCGCATCGCGACGATATATGGGTCTTTTACCAACTGGCAGAGGTCCTTATCGTTGGAAACGATCACGGCCTTTATTTCCTTTTCGGCGGCTTTTTTGGCGAGCGTGCCGATGATGTCATCTGCCTCATAACCATCCATTTTTAGGATCGGGAGATTGAACGCCTCGCAGACACGGATAATAAAAGGGAGCTGGGAGGCCAGATCTTCAGGCATCTCTTCGCGGTTCGCCTTGTAAGCCTCGAATGAATCGTGTCGAAATGTTGGGGCTGCGGTGTCGAAAACAGCGGCAATATAATCCGGCCGTTCGTCGTTTATCAGCTTCCGCAGCATGTTCGTAAAAACGAACACGGCTTGGGTTACCTGGCCGCTGCTGTTCCGGAGCGGCTCCTGACGGGCGCCCATCGGAGCAAAATAAGCCCTAAAGATGTGGGACATCGAATCAATGAGAAAAATGCGTTTCATTTCGGATAAGTTTAGCCGAAATCGCAAGCCTTCGCACGAACCGCGGCATCACGCGGCGATCGCTCTCCGCATCGCTGCGTTGGATCCTAAGGCAAACTGTTTTTGCAGATAGCGGGTGTAGGGGTAGCCGAGGTAGGTCAGGAGGTGTCCGGGACGCGAAACGGCCAGGAGGTCATAGAAGACATCGCCGGTCATTGCATCTATCTCTACCAGAAATCGTTCCTCGCCCGATTCACCATGGCCGGCGAGCGTCCCATATGCAAAGCCAAATCGATCGGGTTCGTCGATAACATAAACGATCCTTGCAGGGTTTAGACTGTAGAATCCAAGATGCCGGACAACAACCGCGACCGTTCGGCCAGGTTCGATCGGTGCATCGGGCCAGCAAAGCTCGACCCAGGGCATTTCGAACATTTTCCATTGCCGGATCGCTGTCTTAGCCCTTTCAAGATCATTGGGCCCGGAGCCGATGCCGATCCGGTTGTGGTCTATCGTGTATCTTGAAGGGATAGCCCCCTGAGTCGAACCAACATCAGGGTAGGAAAAGTCTGAACCGGAACAAGCTTCCAGGAACGCCGAAATCTCGCTTTGTGCAGGTCGTGACAGCCTAAACATTATCGATCTTGCAGGCAGGACGCTTTCTGCCAGTTGGATCCTAAGAACGTCGATGGAGGGTGCATCGCGCCGATGTGAACTGCGACGGTGCCAGGTGCTAGGCTCCGGTCTCCAGGCCCTCGATGGCTCGGGTCAACGATAGGAATATGCCGCGGCCATCCACCGACCCGAGAAGCTCCTCGCAGGCCCGCTCGGGATGGGGCATCATGCCGAGGACATTTCGGTCCTGATTGCAGACGCCGGCAATATTAGACCTTGCACCGTTTGGATTAGACCCCGGCGTTATCTCGCCGTCAGGATCGCAATATCTGAATACGACCTGGCCATTTTCTTCTAATCGGTCCAATGTTGCATCGTCGCAAACATAGTTGCCCTCGGCATGTGCGACAGGTATCGAAAGCACGTTTCCGCACTCGATCTGGTTCGTGAAGGGAGTGCCATTATTTTCAACACGAATGTTCACATGGCGACAGACGAAATGAAGGCCGGCATTTCGGATCAAAGCCCCCGGCAGCAGCCCGCTCTCACATAGGATCTGAAAGCCGTTACAAATCCCGAAAACATATTTGCCCTCGGCCGCGAACTGCTTCACAGAGTTCATCACCGGAGAAAACCGAGCCAAAGCACCGGCCCGAAGATAATCCCCATACGAAAAACCGCCCGGGATGATCAACGCATCATAACCGGAAAGATCGGTCTCTCGGTGCCAGATAAAATCAACCGGCTGCCCGACGTGCTTTGAAATGACATGATATGCGTCGTGGTCACAATTCGACCCTGGAAAAACTATAACTCCGAATTTCATAAATCTGAGACGTGTTCCTGCGCCTTATGCCAGCGAACCCATTCCGGCGGGATCGGGAGTCCGCCATTGGCCTCTCGCACATGCAAAATTTCAAAATAGCGTTCCTGCATCTCCTCAAGTTGACGAATCTTTTCTACAGGCGTCAGGTCTTTTAAATAAGTCCGAAGCGACCTCTTCCGACGCTGTAAGTCCGCGATCGGGTCGGTAATTTCAGAATTTGTATTCATTTGAAAGTCTTCCTTGTATTGATCGCCATTTTTCCAAAAATCCGAAACGCTCCAGTAGATCTTGCAGAACTTGTCTGTTCATCACCCCGCCTTCGTCAAATTCCACGATCTTTCTGATATCTTTCTCTCGTCCCGCCTGAACCCACATTGCCGCAAGATGTTCTGGCGGAAGTACTTTTATTTCCAGATCCCCAAATCCAAAAGTTCGCGACTTTTCTATCGCTTCTTTCCAAAGCCCATCGTGGCTTGACTCGATAAACTGAACCGGCCAACCGTTTATAAAAATAAAATCCTTATCGTATTCGAAACCCTGTTTCCTGACATAATTATAGATCGGCTCAAGCGACAAGATAATCCCTGTTTGCGGCGGATCAAAGAGAAAGAAAATGTCAAGATCGACGGTTGATATGGGCTGATAGTGAAAGGTAGCCGCTACGGCACCGCCGACGCCATAGTCGCCGATTATTCCTTTGGCACGCATGTCATCCAAAACGCGAACGACCGCGGCCAGTTTTGTGTGAATGCCGCTCATTAAACAATTTCGACACGATAATCCTCGATCACCGGATTTGCCAGCACTTCATGTGCGATCTTTTCGGCTGCTTCTCTTGCTTCGGTCTCATTGACCGCATCATCGAGCGATATCTCAAAGTATTTTCCCTGTCGAATATCCGAAATATTGGAAAATCCGAGCAGCTCGGCAGAGTGGTGGATCGCCTTTCCCTGGGGGTCGAGAACCCCCGGTTTTAATGTTACATAGACCTTTGCCTTCATCTTTTACTCCAAAATAAATTGTAGATTGTTACGCAAATTCTTGTGTTTGGCAACGTCTTGTGCTAGATTTCCCGTGTTTAAGTATTCGAAACCTTCTCATTTAATATCATCTGACCTAAGAAAGGAGAATCAGGAAATATTATGCAAAACCCATCTGGCGGAAAAACCGCCCTTGGACTAGATCTGAACGTTGGAGGCTTGCTCGTTTACCTGCCGATCTGCGGCATTAACTTGATCTACAGCATCATAGTTCTGGTAACTGACAAGCAGAATAAGATCATGCGATTTCACGCGTTTCAGTCGCTATTGCTGATCGCTGGGTTGATCGTGCTTTGGATCGGAATCGTGATCATAAGCGTTGTTCTTGCATTTGTATCATCAACCCTAAGCATGCTGTTCAGCTTAGTGGTGTGGTTGGTTGTGCTGGGGTTTTTGGGACTCGCTATTTTTATGTGCATCAAGGCGTACGGCGGCGAAATGACAAAGCTTCCCTTGATAGGAGACATGGCCGACAAGTGGTCAAACTAATCGAAGACCCTCGAAAATACTTTCTCTACATTACGTAGATAGTGTTTCAGGTCAAAGACGCGGGCTATTTCTTCAGCCGAAAGGTGCGAAGAGATGTCCGCGTCTCTCATTACAAGCTCACGATAATCGCCGCCCTCGTCCCAGACCTTCATTGCATTTCGCTGAGTGAGAGCGTAGGCATCCTCGCGGGAAACGCCTTTTTGAGTCAGAGCTAGCATAAGCTGGCCGCTGAAAACAAGCCCGCGGGTGATCTCCAGGTTTTTCAACATATTTTCCGGATAGACAACCAGCGAATCCAACAGCGAGGTCGTTTTAGCAAGCAGATAATCGAGAGTTGCCGACGAGTCCGGTAAAACGATCCGTTCGGCGGAGGAATGGGAAATGTCGCGCTCGTGCCAAAGGGCTACGTTTTCCAGCCCAACGATCGCGTTTGCCCTTACGGTTCTCGCCATGCCGCAGATACGCTCGGAGAGAATAGGGTTTCGCTTGTGCGGCATAGCGGATGATCCCTTTTGCCCCTTTTTGAATGCTTCCTGGGCCTCGCGTACTTCGGTCCGCTGCCAGTGCCGCACCTGCAGTGCGATCTTTTCCAGGGTCGAAGCAATTATTGCAAGGGTGCAGAGATATTCGGCGTAGCTTTCGCGCTGAATTACCTGCGTCGAAGCCCTTGCCGCCTCTAGGCCAAGCCTCTCACAAACACGCTTTTCGACATTTGGTGAAAGATGAGCGAACGCACCGACAGCACCTGATATCTTACCTTTTGAGACCGCCTGTCGTGCTGCGGCCAGCCGCTCACGGTTTGACCTCATATCCTCAAACCACAGAGCCCATGTCAGGCCGAACGATGTGGGTTCAGCATGGATCCCGTGTGTCCTGCCGATCTGTGGAGTGTCCTTAAATTCATAAGCACGCCGCTTTATCACGGCCATTAGAGAATCGATCTTTTCGAGCAAGATGTTGCACGATTCTTTCAAAAGCAAAGCGTTTGCCGTGTCCACCACATCGCTGGAGGTCAGACCATAGTGTACAAACCGCGATGCGGGACCGATGTTCTCAGCGAGATTCGTGGTAAAGGCGATAACGTCGTGGTCGGTCGTCCTTTCGATCTCGTTGATGCGTTCGACGGTAAACGCCGCCTTTGACTTGATGTCTTCCAATGCTTCAGCAGGAATTGTTCCGTCTTCGGCGTGTACCTCGCACACGGCGATCTCGACGTCCAGCCACCTCTGAAACTTGTTCTCCAGCGACCAGACAGCTCCCATTTCGGGTGTTGTATATCGTTCGATCATTCGGTTGGGTTTTCCTCAATGTCAGGATCCAAAACGTCGGCAGGTATCAATTCCGAGCCCTCTTTGTCTCCCAAGACATCCTGTACATAGACCATATGCGCGATCACAAGTATCACAGCGAGCAATGGGGCCGCCAACACCATTCCGGCAAATCCCAGTGTGACAACCAATGCAAGCTGGAAGACCATGGTCAAAGCCGGGGGCAGCGAGACGGTCTCGCGCTCGATATAGGGCGTAACCAGATACGATTCGATCAATTGTATCCCCAGGTAGAGCCCCGCCACATAAGCGGCTTTGATCGGCGTATCGACAAAGGCGACCAGCAGAGCCGGCAAAACGGAAAGTATGGGACCAAAATTTGGTATGAACGAAAGCAGCGCGGCAATGAGACCGAGAGTAAGAGCAAGCGGCACACCCAGTATCGAAAGGCCGATCCAGGTGAGAACACCTATGAAAAGCATCGAACCGGCCTTTCCTATCAGCCACCATCGGAGCGTTTCGCCCACGGCATCCAGCACCTCGCTTGCCCGCTTCCGCTTGTGGATAGAAAAAAGCCTGACAAATCCATTGATGTACACTTTCGGCTCGACCGCAATATAGACTGCGATCAAAATGCCGATAAATAGATTGCCGACAATGCCGACGGTGGACGAAAAAACTCCCCCGACACCGGAAAGCAGACTCGAAACATCGACCTTTTCAATTATCCCCTGAGTGCTGGGCATTTGGTCGATCAATGTCCTGCCCCAATCGTATTGCGAAATAAAGGCAGCAGCTTTCTGTGCCGATAGCGGCAATTCCACTCTAAGTACCTGAACCTGTTTTGCAACGCTCGGAGCAAGCATTGCGATGCCGCCCGCGGCCACGACAAGCACCAGAACAAACACAAGCAGTACACCAGCCGCTTCGGGTATTCGAATATATCGAGACAAGGGAACCGCAAACCCGCGAAGAAAGACCGCAAAGAGAGCCGCCGAGAAAAGCAGCATGATCACGTCTATCGTAAAATAAACCAGAAGCAGCAGAAGCGCGGCGGCCACCACGATGCCTACTGCGGCGAGCACCTTCTGTGAGAACGTTCTTTCTATTTCGAGATCTTTGGCCATATTCGCTTCAAATGATCTTCTTGTCGATCAGAAGCTCTGCGTTGAGTATGGTGGAACCGGCTGCACCTCGCACGGTGTTGTGGCTCAATGAAACAAAACGATAGTCGAAAACATTATCGGGAAAAAGTCGTCCAACGGTGATCGTCATCCCATTGCCGCGGTCACGGTCAAGCCGAGGCTGCGGACGCGAGGGCTCATCCAGCACCTCGATCAAGCGTGCCGGTGAAGAATGCAGCTCTAAGGATCGAAGATCCTTCATCGAATCCACCACGTCTTCAAGAGTAGCGGTAGTCGCAAGCTTTACTCTGACGGACGCAGTGTGGCCATCGATAACGTCCACTCGAAAACATTGTGCCGAGACAGAAAAGTCCGCCTTTTCTATTCCTCCGTCCTTTAGCACGCCCAGGATCTTCTGCGATTCGGTCTCAACCTTCGGCTCTTCGCCGGCTATGTAGGGGAGCACATTGTCCGCGATGTCCATCGAGGCGACGCCCGGATATCCCGCGCCCGATATCGCCTGCATCGTAGTCACCATTACCGACTCAAGGCCAAAGCTACGATGAAGCGCGGCCAGCGGCGGAGCAAAACTAGCGACCGCGCAGTTAGGGTTTGTTACTATGAATCCTTTTGAAAACCCTCGTTTTTCTTGTTGGATCGGGATCAGGCCCAAATGATCGGGGTTAATTTCCGGTATCAATAACGGAACATCTTCATCCATCCTGTAACAAGACGAATTGCTGATCACCGGATAACCAGCCCGTGCAAAACCCTCTTCGGTCTCACGTGCGACGGACGACGGCAGGCTTGAAAAAACGATATCGCAATCGATCGGCGGCTCGATCGCCTGCACGATTATCTCGCCGACAGGCTCCGGTATATCGCCTTTTAACTTCCATGCACAAGCTTCGGCATATGTTTTACCAGCCGACCGGTCCGAAGCCGCAAGTGCCGTTATCTCAAACTGCGGATGGTTTTCCAGCAGTTGCACAAAACGCTGACCGACAGTGCCGGTCGCACCCAAAATCCCTACTCTATGTTTCGTCACGATGGAGATCTTCCTTTCTGCCAGGTTTACCTAAGCCCTCAGGGCCTCTTTCATCCGCCTTACGCCTTCGGCCATTCGTTCCTCAGTGTTGCAGAACGAAATGCGCAAGAAGCCTTTTGCTTCGCTGCCAAATGCGATACCCGGAACGGTTATAACTCGGTTTTTCAAACATTTTTCGGCAACTTCCAGGTCGTCTCCGAGTTCCCTCACATCAAGCATTGAATAAAAAGCGCCTTCAGGCGAAGTGGCTCTTAGTCCGAGCTCTTTATCGAAAAGCTCGACAAGAAACTCCCCGCGTACTTTATATATATCTCTTGCCTGCGCCTTCCATTTCTCTGCCTCTTCCGTCCAGCCCAGAAGCGAGGCCTTTTGCGTTATCGCCGATGTGCAGACTGTCAGAAAACCATGCAAAACGTGGATCGGCTGCATGATCTCGGAACGCGAGCTGGTCGCCCAACCCAGCCGCCACCCTGTCATGCTCAGGCTCTTCGAAAGCCCGCTGACGATAACGGTGCGGTCGTAGAACTCCGAGGCCGAATGCGGGCGTTCTCCAAAATAAAGATCGCTGTATATCTCGTCCGAGATCAAATAGATCCCAGTACCGCCAAGTTCTTCGGCGATCTGTTCCAGGTCGCTGCTTGAGAAGATCTTTCCGGTCGGATTCGAGGGCGAGATCACAACTGCTGCTTTCGTTCGCGGGGTTATCGCCCGTTTGAATTCGTCGATGTCAAATCCGAACTCCTTTTCAGCCGGCAAGCGATAGTAAACCGGATTTCCCTGAGCAATGCGAACACAAGCGTCATAGGCCGGGAAGCTGGGATCAGGCAGAAGCACATCATCACCGACATCGACGATCGAAAGAAATGCCGCCGTCATTGCCTCTTGCGAACCACATGTGACGACAACGTCGCTGAGGCCAAGCGAAAGATGGGGATACTGTTCGGCGATCTTTGCTCTTAGGGCAGGAAGACCAGGATGCGATGTATAACCATTCTGTTCTTCTCGGGTTACCCTTGCCGCCTCCTCGCGAAGAAAATCAGGCGTAGGAAGGTCGGGCTCTCCAAGGCCGAAATTGATCGAATCCGGCAACGCCCGCTCGAAAAACTGTCGAATCAGCGTCGGCTGCAACCCCCTCAATCGGGCAGGCAGGAGAAATTCCGGCGTTTCAGAACGCTCTGCGCTTGCCATCATTCTTTCTCCTCGATCGTTCCTTCGGTCCGCGGACTCTCCGCATCCGGAGGCTTACTCGTTTCCAGGTCCTCTTCGACCTCGCTCCTTAATTCGCCGACCTCGAGATTAAACTCTCCTTCAGCGGCCGTGTTCGGGTCGGCCGTAAGTATACCGCCGATCATTTCCACCTCGCCGATTATCTTTTGACCAAGTCCGCTTAACTTGTCGGCGAGACCTTCGGGGGGATCTTCTTTCTTGTTGGGTTCACTCATCTTCGTATCTGTCGCCTATGTATATATTCTAGGTGATTTTCCCTATTTCATAAATGTCGAAGGCATAGTAGTTCTAACGCCACCATCTTGCGGTGTAAGAAAACATGGGAATCCTACTTGGTTCAACGCAACATAGATAACTCCGGCGCATATCTTATGTGACTATACTGTGTTGACAATCGTTGTGTTATGTTGTACGCTCTTTATCACGGTCGAACAGACCTCCCTCAAGCATCCGTCAAAATCCAACAATTGCGATGCACACGTGTCGGCAGTTGGTTTCCCTACCGACCTCCGTTCACCAAAACTTACCGTCCATGCCCACCGGCGGAGATCCGAGCAACCGGATCCGACCAGTTCTCACCATCGGCATCGCCATAGGCAGGGCACCTTGAAAATATCAAATTCATTTACTGGAGTACCAAGTACCATGCGACGATCCTCTCCCACTCGCGCACTCGTAATCTACGCAATTATTGTCCTTTTGGCAGCAACAGGCATCCTAGCCCAAGACGGGACTGAACGCACAGACAGGCCCGTCTCGACGAGCATCCGTGAGGCGCTTGCGGCGGACGGCTCTATCAAGCAAGGAACGTCTGGCAGTTTTGACGCAAGAGGGTTTCGGGTCGTGACCGATGAGCGGGGTGAGCCAAAGTTTATCCCGCATCACGCCCCAGACGAGGCGCTTTCGTGGGCCGTCCCTGAAGGCGACTGCAACGATGCCTGGGACCACCGTTTCCCGGTTAGCGGGGCCGCGGGAACCGTTTATGCGGCCGCAACGGATATTTCCGGAAATCTCTATATCGGCGGGGCTTTCAGTGCGGTCGCAACTTCTCCGGCGTCACGATTCGCTCGGTGGAACGGCACTGCATGGGACTCAATGGGAGCCAACCCCAACGGCGCCGTGCAGGCAATAGCGGTCAGCGGAAACAATATCTATATTGGCGGCCAGTTCACCGAGGTCGGCGGCATCTCGGCAAACTTTATCGCTCGATGGAACGGTTCATCCTGGTCTTCGTTGGGACTGGGCATGAACGGTACTGTTATGGCGATCGCGGTAAACGGCTCGGAAGTTTACGCGACCGGCCTTTTCACCACAGCCGGGGGCATTTCGGCGAACCGCATCGCGCGCTGGAACGGTTCGTCCTGGTCGGCTCTCGGCAGCGGCCTTAATGGGATGGGCAGAGCCATCTTACACGACGGAACGAACCTCTTTGTCGGCGGATCGTTCACGGTGGTCGGCGGGCTCGTTACAGACAACATTGCACGTTGGAATGGGATGCACTGGTCGGCAATGAGCGGCGGTGTGAACAGCGACGTCCGGGCTCTGGCAGTGTACGGCGGCAAGCTATACGTCGGGGGAAGTTTCTCCACGGCGGGTGCCATCGCTGCCGAGCGGCTTGCCGTATGGAACGGGTCAAACTGGGAATCGGCAGGCAGCGGCGCTCAGTACCCTGTCAATGCATTGGCCGTGATCGGGTCCGATCTATATGTCGGCGGCGATTTCACGATATTTAACGGACAGCAGACCGGCAATCTGGTAAAGCTGAGCGGTTCGACCTGGTCGGTTCCTGCAAATTCGGCGGCGCCGTATTATGTGATGGCAATAGCGGGACACGGCCAAAGAGTCTATGTCGGCGGTGGAACCGGCTCGCCCGTGTTCAATGGCATCTCATATGTCGAGAACGGGCTGTGGGCAGGATGGCCCGGCGGTTTCAACGGACAACTGGCGTCGGTTGCGGTCTCGGGAAGCGACGTTTATGTGGGCGGGAGCTTTACGACCATCAACGGACAGGCGTTTAACCGCATCGCCAAATGGGACGGCACCTCGTGGTCGCCGCTGGGCAGCGGAATGAATGCTTGGTCGGTGGATTCGATAGCCGTTGACGGCACGAACGTTTACGCCGCCGGCAGTTTTACCAATGCGGGCGGAACACCTGTTAACTACATCGCACGCTGGGACGGAAACGCCTGGCATCCGCTTGGAAGCGGAACGAACAGCCAGATAAACGCTATAACAGTAGGCGGAGGATATCTGTTCGCGACCGGATGGTTCAATGTGGCCGGCGGGGCGAACGTTAACTTTATCGCGCGGTGGGACGGTAGCGCATGGTCAGGATTGGGCGCCGGGCTTAACGGAGCGGGAAATTCGATGGCTTTCTCGGATTCCACACTATATGTCGGAGGAAGTTTTTCTACCGCCGGCGGGAATCCTGCCAATAATATTGCCAAGTGGAACGGAACCGCTTGGACCTCTCTCGGTTCCGGAGTAAACAGCTCGGTTGAGGCCCTGGCGGTTTCGGGAACGAATGTCTATGCCGGCGGATGGTTTACCGCGGCCGGCGGGCAGACGGCACATTACATCGCCAAATGGGACGGCACCTCGTGGTCCAGCGTCGGATCGGGTATGAACTCAGCGGTTTACAGCATTGTCGTGAACGGATCTGAGGTATTCGCCGGCGGAATGTTCACCGCCGCCGGAGGCAGTTCGGCAAACCGGATCGCCCGATGGAATGGGAGCTCATGGTCGGCTCTTGGCGGCGGCTTGAATGCGACGGGCTACAGAATGGCCCACAACGGGCGCGACCTATTTGTTGCAAGCGGATTTACCACAGCAGGATGTCGCGTATCGGGCCATTTTGCGCGTTACATTGGGAGACAGTGGGTAGGCACCACGAGCAACTGGCACACCGCGGGCAACTGGTCGGGCGGAACGGTCCCGACGGCGGATAGTTCGGTGACGATCTCGTCGGCAGATGCTTCGATAACGAGCGCGGACGCAGATGTGCTAGACCTCAGGATCGAATCAGGAAGGACGCTGACGATCGGGCCGGGCAGGACGCTTACAGTGCATGGCAGCCTGATGTTAAATGGCGGCAGTATTGCCGGCACCGGGACCGTAGCGATCGTTAACCCGCAAGCAACGGCGATCGAAGGCGGCGGGGCCGACGGTTACATCAGCGCGCGGTTGCGCAGGGCAGTCGGCGGTGTAGGCACCTTCCGCTTTCCGGTGGGCAGCGGCGGGACCTATTCGCCCGTCGACCTTTCTAACATACTCGGTTCGGGACAATTTACCGTAACGCCCAATACCGGTGCGTACTCGGGGACAGCGTCAGGCATGAGCACGTCCCGGCTTGGCAGATGGTGGGAACTGACGAACGGAGGCATTACGTCGGCAAGTGTTACGTTTCACTATGCCCAGTCGGACGTTGTCGGCAATGAAGCTATTTACCGTGCCTTCAGAGTGGTCGATGGAGTTGCCGAACCGCGATTGACCTCTCTTGACGTGGTCAACAACACCGCAACCGTCCATAATGCGACCTCGTTTTCACCGTGGACGTTGGCTGAACTTGCTCCGACGTCGGCAAACGTACCGATAAGCGGGCGAGTGATGACAGCTAATGGTGCGGGAATAACCAACGCTGCGATCACGCTTACGGATATGAACGGAAATATGCGGCGAGCAACGACCAGCTCATTCGGGTACTTTACCTTCGAGAATGTAACGGTAGGAGAAAGCTATACGATCACGGTCAACAGCCGCAGATTTGTTTTTCTGGATCCATCGCGTCTGATCACCATAGGTGACGAACTGGATAACATCGATTTCGTAGCTGAGCCACATTAAAAGTCGGGGATCATCTTCGAATAAGGGCAGGGCGGCCTAAGCTTTTTGCAAGGGCCGCCATTTTTTATCTGAGAAATGAATTACCGCAGATAGTCTTCTAACTTCGTAGCGGTATCGGTCTTTTCGTCCCTGTATTTGACGATAATGGGGCAATAGATCGATAACCCGTTTTCCTTGCCGAAGCCTTTGGTTATCGCCCTGGACCCCTGGACGACAACGGCGCCCGCGGGGATCTCAAGCGGTTTGCCATCCTC
Source organism: uncultured Acidobacteriota bacterium (assembly GCA_937859595.1). Classification (GTDB taxonomy): domain Bacteria; phylum Acidobacteriota; class Blastocatellia; order Pyrinomonadales; family Pyrinomonadaceae; genus OLB17. Next base: position 35,488 of record CALMAH010000001.1, read on the forward strand.
TGCCTTGATGATCTTTTCATTCGGCAGATCGAATACAGGTGTTGAGCGTGTAAGTATGACACCCGAGGCAAGCACCGCTCGCTCTCGGACGATAGTTCCTTCATAGACACCCGTATTTCCCCCGACAAGTACATCGTCTTCGATTATCACCGGCAATGCCCCTACCGGTTCGAGCACACCGCCGATCTGTGCCGCCGCCGAAAGATGCACCCGCTTACCTATCTGTGCACAGCTGCCGACCAGAGCGTGTGAATCCACCATTGTCCCTTCGTCAACATATGCACCCACATTGATATATGCGGGGGGCACGACCACCACTCCCGGGGCAACATACGAGCCGTCGCGTATCGACGAGCCGCCGATCACGATCCGGATCTTGTCCTCCAGCGACATCGGCCGCAGCGGGAAGGTGTCTTTGTCAAAAAACTGAAGGGTTTCGGTACCTTTCGAGATCTCGACCATCTCCCCCATCCGAAACCCAAGCAAAATGCCTTGTTTTACCCAAGTGTTTGCGTGCCAGTTCCCGTCGGCATCTTTTTTGGCAGAGCGGATCTCGCCCCGCCTAAGAGCGGTCTTGAACTCTTCGTAGATCTCGCGGTCGCCGTCGGAAAACGCTTTTTTCTCAAACAGATGTTCGATCTGTTCACGTATGCTCATAGGTTCCTTAACATATGGATCAAATCGCGATTCTGGTCCTTCGCGTCGCCGATTTTCTGCGGCAAAAAGGTTTTCAGTTGCCTGCCCTCGTTGTTTGCAAGGCCACGATCTGCCAGCGGCCGTCCCTTTTTACAAACACCGCAGTGTAACGCATTCCGAAAGCGATCTCTCGTCCGCCCGTTTCGACGGTCACTTTTGTCAATGCGGTAACCACCCCCACCTCGCCGAAGATCTTAATCCCGACGTCTTCGTTCTTGATCGACGTTGTGCGGACATTCGGATTGGGCTTGAACGCCTCGAGCTCGCCCGCCTTGCCGCGAACTTGGCCTTCATACGTCGTAATCACCACGTCGTCTGCAAAGATCTTGTCCATCGCGGCCGTATCGCGTTCCTGGACGGAGGTCGCCCACGCGGCGATGGTGGCCATGATCTCCCGGCCGGCCTTGACGTCGCCCTGCGCCGGTGTCTGGGCATCTGCGATGCCGGCACCGCACAGCAATGCGGCTGCAAAGAACACTCTGATCGAGAATTGATACATATTAATTTCTCTGGAAAATGACATGGGTCATCAAAATAAGCTATTCGTGAGAGATAATTTTATAAGCGAACGGCGTCCCTAAACGCCAACGTCCTTTATTACTGAACGAAGCTTTGTTCGGGTCTCGGCAGTAACCGGAACCAGCGGAAGCCGAAGATTCTCCTCCAACAAACTCATCTCTGACATAACAAACTTGCACGGAGCGGGCGACGATTCGGTAAAGTTTGCCTCCATCAGCGGCAGCAGCCGATAATGCAGCTTTCTTGCGGCGGTCCAGGCGCCGTCAAGAGCCTTATCGACCATCCGCGAGGTTTCCTTCGGCATCTCGTTCGAGCAGACAGAAACAAGCCCGTCAGCGTCCAAAGCGATAAAGGGCAGAGCAGTCGCATCGTCGCCGGAAAACACCTTGAAATTTTTTGGCCGGTTCTTGAGGATCTTCATTACCTGCGAAAAATTGCCGGAGGCTTCCTTCGTCGCCACAATATTCTCGTAAGCTTCTGCCAGCCTAAGTGTCGTTTCGGCGGATATATTTGACGAGGTCCGCGAAGGCACATTGTAAAGCATTATCGGATAGCCTTTTACGCTCTTGGCGATCTCGGAAAAATGAGCGAACAGCCCTTGCTGGGTCGGCTTGTTGTAATAGGGAGCAACTATCAGCGCGGCATCGGCTCCGGTCTCACGAACCTTGCGGGTAAAGTCGATCGTCGCAGAGGTATTATTGCTGCCGGTTCCCGCGATAACTTTTGCCTGAAGCCGGTGAGCCGCCTCGACCGTCATTTTGATAACGTGCAGCCTCTCGGCCTCGCTCATCGTTACGCTCTCGCCGGTCGTCCCGCAGGGGACCAGCAGCCTTACACCGGCCTTGATCTGCCTTTCGACGAGTGACCTAAAGCAGTCATCGTCAATTGATCCGTCCTTTCGAAAAGGCGTGACCAGTGCCGTCGCACACCCTCGCATCCAATCAATTCTGGTAGTCATGCTCTTGAGAAAACCTTTACGCCAATATTTTCGTTAAGTATATTCTTATCGGCAGGAGTTACAAACAGTACTGTGAGTTCATTTATACCATCCATAAGATTCTCGTTGGTATCGGTCATGTCGCCATTGTTGCTGATAGCATGTTTAAACGCGGTCCCCTCTGAAAACAAGAGTGTTTCAATTCCGCCCGTGATCGCAGACAGCTTTGCGTATCCTGTCAGCGAAAAAGAATACGTGACCGAGGCTCGTGACAAAAAAGATGAGTGGTACAATGCCCTGGATCTTGGCGAACAGAACCATCTTGGCGAGGACTGGAACAAAAACTCCGGCGGCAACACAGATTGTGGAGAACCCGTTTATTCAATAGCAAACGGTATGATCACGTATGCTGCAGATGCCGGTCCCGGCTGGGGAAACGTGATCATCATCACCCATACGCTGCCAGACGGAACGCGTGTGCAGTCTTTATACGGCCATTTAAAGGAGATGATCCGAACAGAAGGTGAGGTCAGGTTCCGCGAAAAGATAGGCACTATCGGCAACGCAAACGGCCGTTATCTCTGCCATCTGCATTTCGAGATCCGCGAAGAGCATTGCCCCTCGTGGGACGCAGTTTTCGTCGGCTACAGCCCTATCCGCTATGGCTGGGTCGATCCTTCGGATTTTATTGACCAGCAAAGGCAGATAGATGATCGTTAGGGAAGATTTGGTACGACGGAAAAGTGGATTGCATAGCGAACCTATCCGGCTTCGCCAATTTCACGCATAATTTTCTTTTCCAGCTGCTCATCGAGCCAGAAACCGGCCCTATCTTTGAGGTCTTCGATAATAGGCCCTGAAAGCCCCTTTGCGTCAGCAGCCTGTATTTTACGCATTTTGCCGTCGGCGGCCTGCATTTCAACCGGGGTACAAATTGTACCCCAGTTGGATTTGAGGGTTTCATCCCGACTCAACATTCTCTTGATGTACTGCTTGACGTCTGCACTGTCAGTGAGTATCCCTACCACATCCTGCACCGAGAAAAACCACTTCCCTTCCGCTTCAACCCAAACGGAGCGAACCTGACGGTTTTCAAATAGTTTTATATTTGACATGGTTATTCTTCAATAATCCTGTCCATCACATCCGCAAATTCGTAGAAGCCCTTCTTCCCGACGATCCACTCTGCGGCCAGTGTTGCTCCATGAGCAAAACCTTCTCGGTTTCGGGCGGTGTGTTCCAGCAATATCTGATCGGCAGGGCCATCGAAGCCCAAACGATGTGTACCAGGTATGTCGCCTGCACGGGTTGCCGAGACGGAAAGGTCATCTGGAATGTGCCTGGAAACTATCTCCTTGATCTTCAAAGCAGTGCCGCTCGGCGCGTCCTTCTTTCGCGAATGGTGCTGTTCTTCGATAAACGCCTCATAGTCCTCAAACTTCGCCATTAGCCCTGCCGCGTGTTCGACCATCAGGTAAAACATGTTGACGCCGATCGAGAAATTGGCCCCATAGACCATCGCCCCGTCATATTCGGCCACGATACCCTTGACCTCCTCTAACTCGGCGGTCCAACCGGTTGTACCTTCAACGATCGGAATACCGGCAAGCATACATGCTTCGACATTTCGCCTAACCGCCTCAGCCGAAGAAAAATCGATGCCAACGTCCGCTATCTTAAGAGTTTCGGCGAGCTTCGAGGCAGCCAGCCCGGCATGAGATTCGTTGACCACGACGACCTTCTCATGACCACGCTCGGCCGCAAGCCCCTCGATCAACTTGCCCATCTTGCCATAACCTATCAGTGCGATCTTCATTTTAATTCAAATTCATTCGTCCGATCAGCGAGATAAATCTGGGGTCTGACCGCAGATCATTCCACCTTGGATCCACTTTTAAAAAGGTCAATTTCGGATCACGAGCTTCAAACCCCTTTTCCAACCACTCAAATGCACTGTCGCGATCGCCAAGTCCATGATAAACGAGCGCCAAATGATACCGCGGCACAAATCGTTCGCGCGACCGGGCGAGCAGCCTGTTCAAGCCCGCTTCGGCCTCGGCAGTTTTCCCGGACCGGGCGAGTGCGAAACATTCGGTTGCGACGGACATGGTCTGTGCCGGAGAAAGTTCCGAGGCCTTTCGAGCCGAGGCGATAGCTTTTTCAAAATCTCCATTCTCGATGTATGCGCTCGATAAGAAAAGATGCGGCATCCAGAAATTCGGAGCGATCTCCAGAGTTTTCTCTAGTCTCGCCAACGCCTCGTCGACCCTTCCTGCGTGAAGCAGGAACTGGCCCTCAAGCGCATTGCCGAATGGAAATACAGGGTCGAGTTCACGGGATCGTTTAACGCGAACAAGGGCTTCTTCGTGCCGCCCGATATTAGAAAGCAAGTGGGCATAGAACAGATGTGCCAATGAGTTATTAGGGTTCAGCTCGATGGCTCTTATGTATTGCTTTTCCGCCTCCGCCCAGTCCCAATCTCCCCAAAAATGTGTCATCCCGAGGCTGCTATGCCCCTCAGACAAGTTCTCGTCAAGTAATATCGCCTTTAGAGAGGCATCCTTTGACAGCTTCAAATTTTCTACCGGCGGCATTTCTACGCTTAGTGTCAACGAGCGATAAACATCACTGATTCCCGTCCACGCGAGTGCATACTCCGGGTCGATCTCGATCGCCTGCTGGAAATACCTTAGCCCTTTTTGAACATTGTCCGGCGTCAAACTAAAAACGTGAAATCGTCCGCGGTGGTAAAGCTCCCATGCTTCCGGATTATCCGTATCTCTTTTTGCGATCAACCGCGATTCTCCGGGGGACAGGCGTATTCGGAGATTCTCGGCTACGGCCCTTGCTATCTCACTTTGAATTCCCAATAGGTCTGCCGAACGTTTTACATACTGAGTCCCCCAGATCTGCGTGTCGTCAGCGACACGGATCAGGCGAACGTTTATGACCAGGTCTTCGCCAACCTGACGAATGTCCCCGGTAACAAGGGCTTCGACGCCCAGCTGCGACCCGATCTCACGGCTGTCAAGCTGTGCATCTTTATATCTAAAGGCAGAGTTACGCGAAATGACACGCAGATCTGTCAAGAGCGACAAGCTATTGATCACGCTCTCGGCGATCGCATCAGACAGATACTCCGTCTCCTCGCTGGTGCTTGCGTTCGCGAACGGCAAGACCGCAACGGTTCTGATAGGAACATCGCGCCCCGATGTTCCAATTTGCCACCACGCAACCGTCGAAATGACTCCCAAAATGAGAACCGCAGCCCCAATCTTGTAGACTTTCGATTTGCCGCCGGTAATGACGGTGTCCCCGTCCCCCCTCTCCGGTTCACTTACGATCGGTTCGGTAGAAGAAAAGGCTGTGCCCTTATCGTCCTCGACGCCGCGGTCGACATTTGACACCACCTCAGCGACAAACTTATATCCCCGCCCCGGGATCGTGACAATGAACCTTTGCTCTCCGGGTTTTTCGCCAAAAACACGGCGAAGAGCAGAGATGTTTTGAGTCAAATTGTTCTCTTCAACGACAGTGTCTGCCCATATCTCGCTAAGCAGCTCGTCTTTTTCGATCACTCGGCCACTGTTTTCAACCAAAAAGAGAAGTGTGTCAAATGCCTTTGGCATGAGCGGGATCGGCTCGCCCTTACCCCTAGTTAATAGCCTGCGAGCCGGATCAAGCCTAAACCCATCGAACTCAAAAATGTGCTTATCGCCCCCGATCATTGCCGTATTCACAAAATTTCACAAACTTTCAGGCCATTTCTAACGATTTTCACAGCTCTTATCTACGATTATTGCACGCATCGGCACGAGTCAGGTAGGCAAATGCCGAAATAAATCAACAACGAGGAATGGAAAAAATGAGAAACCAAATTCTTAACAAAACACGCTTCGCCGCGATGGCGGTTTTAATGATCTTCAGCATTGCGGTCCTTGGAGGCAGAGCAAAGGCACAAAACATCGATGTGGATCCCGGAAAAGAAATGGGCCCTGAGCTGATAAACGCAGGAAATCAGATCGAAGGAACCTGGGACGTACGCGTGAATATAACGGTATGCGCGACCGGTGCCACACTGCTCAGTTTTGATGCGATGGGGCTATTCGCCGCGAATGGGACCTTTCACGACACGAACGCAACGAATCCGGCGGTACGGAGCTCGGGATTTGGGGTTTGGGAAAGGGTACGCGGACGCGACTATCGCTTTGCTTTCAAATTCTTCAGGTTTGACACTGCCGAAAACTATCAAGGCTACAACGTGGTTCGTCACAACGTTCGTCTCAATCACGGCGGCAGCAGCTACGTTTCTTCGGGCACCGCTGAGTTCTATGACGCCGACGGGAACTTGATGATGCTTGGATGCTCAAATTCCACTGCGACGCGCTTCCAGTGATCCGGGTATTGTTCAGGTGCCCCGGACGGAACGATCCTTAACGGGAACGGGGCACCGCCCAAATACTTGCCAGAAAGGAGCAAATTGGCTCATCCAGGCATAGCAGCAGAAAGGAGAAAAGAGATGCAAACGATCATAATGGGCATCATAGCCCTATTAGCGATGTCGCACGGCCTGATCGCACAAACCGCTGAAGAAACTCCGGCTCTCAAGCGGCAGATCCAGACGATCGAGGAAGAGTTGGTAGAAGCTGTACTCAACAGGGACGTCGCCAAACTGCGCGTTCTATTTGCCGAGGACTTGATGGTAAACAACCCGGTGAATAGGATAGTCGGAAAAGAAGCGGTGATCCAATTGGTCAAAGACCGACGGATCTCCTATTCGTCTTACGAGCCCAGTATAGAGAAGATATTGATAAATGGCACGATAGCGATCGTCATGGGTAGTGAGACCGTCAACCCGATCGACGAAGCCCCGTTTGCTGGTAAGACAGTTGAACGGCGATTTACCAACATCTGGATGCTTAGAAACGGCCATTGGCAGTTGACGGCTCGACATGCGAACGTCGTTTCATCAAACTGAAGCCATCAGCTTCTTCACAAGAGAAACGTAGTTGTCCACGGCGAGTTCCAAGTCAGCCTTGAATACAAATTCGTTTGATGTGTGGGCAGAAAGTATCGAGCCGGGACCGATAAGGAGCGGTTTGCCCCAGTTTGGCATGTGCGGGATATCGGTAGTAAAGCGTACGACCTTCGTTGGAAAGCCCTCGACTTCATGAAGTTTGACCGGTTCGCTGCAAGAGAGGACTTCGATCTCACCGCGGCCGCGGATGACGCTATTGAGAGCCTGGTCAATGGGCTCTCTTTTTGTTGTCAGGCGGATCAGCAACCCGGCCTCTGCTCTGGGCGGAATGATGTTGAGAGCCAGTCCGCCATCGAGTGTCCCTATATTGACCGTCGTCTCGCCGAAGAAATCGTCGTGCGGAAATCGCGTTTGCCGTATGTCGTCGAGAATATCAAGCAGGGTTTCGACGGCAGAATCACCCTCCTCCGGATACGCCGAATGAGCGGCCTTCCCCTTGGTCCTGATCATCAACCGAAAAGATCCCTTCGAACCGATAGCCAACTCGTTATCCGTCGGTTCCCCGTTGATCATATACTCGCACTTCGCCGCCAGCGGATGCAGGTTCGCCGCCTTCGCGCCGGTAGAGGCCCGCTCTTCCTCGACTGTATAAAGCAGCCCGATATCCTCAATTCCGTCTGCCCGTAGCTGCTCCGCCGCCGTTATCTGTGCCGCGATTATTCCCTTCGCATCACACGCCCCGCGGCCGTAGATCTTTTCGTCGTCCTCGGTCGGCGGAATGAACGGCGGCACCGTGTCCATATGCGTCGACATCCAGACTCGCGGCGTGTCGTTAAGCGTCGCAATGACGTTGTTCTGATTGCCACTAACCTCCTGCAACTCAGCCGTCCAGCCAAGCGACACGAGATAATCGCGCAACCAAAACCCAACCGCCTCCTCTTCGCCGGACACGGACGGGATCGACATTAGAGATTTTGTAAGTTCAAGAAGGTTCATCAGAAGAGAGTTAATCTATCACTATTCCGCATTCATCAATCTGCCGTCTTAGAAAATTACCCCAGAACTCAAATTTATCGTAAAACGCGACACAGTCACCCAGGGTGCGGAGTTCATCAAGCCTTTTCAAAATATTGTCCTCTAAGTCGATTTTGAAGTAATTAATAAAATCAATGACATTTGTCTCATCTGTGATCTTGTAACCAAGCCCTCCCCCCATTCGTTTCTGCACTTCTAAACGTTCCACGTTAAGATATGCCGCTTCCCCAAGTGGAGTCGCTAAATCATAACAAGTCGCTTTCTTTTTTTCCTTATCGGCGAGTTTTTCTGTTAAAGCCACGCCAATATTCAGACAAAAAGTTGATTCTTTTTTACTATTCCACTGAGAGTTTTGGAGGTTAATCACAATGAAAAAAAGGCCCTTATCTTTCCACCAAGTTTTTCCGCTAGTCTTATAACCATGTGCCTTCAAAGTTGGTTTCAAGTAGGATTTTATGAACTCCGCTTGTTTTTCTTGTGACGTCATCCAAAAATGGCCTCCTTAAAAGAATTCTTTATGCAGTTTCTTTATCGCCCCGGCCGCATCATCATCCCGAACTACGAACGTAAGATTCACCGCCGATGCACCGTGTGAGACGAGTTCGACGTGAACATCATGAATCGTCGAAAAGATCTTTGAGGCCAGGCCGGTCGAGGCACGCAGGCCCTCGCCGACAACACAGATAACGGCATAGCCCGATTCAACTTCGACATCACCCAGCCTTGATAATTCCTCTACGATCTTGTCGAGCGAAGCGGTGTTGTCGAGCGTCAACGCGATCGAAACTTCGGACGTTGAGATAACGTCTATCACCGTACGATAGCGGTCGAAGACCTGGAAAACCGCGCTCATAAAGCCAAAGCTGCCGAGCATCCGTGCAGAGGTTATCCGCAATATCGTTATCCCCTTCTTGTGTGCGATCGACTTGATCTTGTTCGGAGCCTCACCGGATTCGGCAACGACCATGGTTCCGACCGCGTCGGGCTCGAAAGTGTTGCAGACCCGGACCGGTATGCCGTGATCGACCGCCGGTTTGATGGTTTTCGGATGAAGCACTTTCGCACCGAAATAGGCAAGTTCGGCCGCCTCTTCGTACGAAAGCAGAGGGATGGTCCTCGCCTCGCTGCATATCCGCGGGTCGCAGGTCATCACTCCCGTAACGTCTGTCCAGATCTGGAGCTCATCGGCATCGAGCGCCGCTGCGACCAGCGCCGCAGAAAAATCAGAGCCTCCACGGCCGAGGGTGGTCGTCTCCCCTGCGCGATTGCCGGCAATAAATCCGCCCATCACCGGCACCTCACCCGCTGCGATCGCGGGTCGCAGATCTAGCCGGACCAGATCGGTGGTCTCGTCCATGATCGGCTGTGCTGCACCGTATTCATCGTCAGTAACGATCAGCCGCCGCGAGTCAAAATGCCGTGCATTAACGCCCTTTGCTCTCAGAACTTCTGCGAGAAGCCGCGAAGAGAGCTGCTCTCCATAGCTAACGATGGCATCCCTTAGCATCGAGAGCGGGAGCGAGCGGCGTGCGGCACGCATCAGCAGGTCGGAAAGCTCACCGCGGGCAAATTGCAGCTCGGCATTGAAGAGATCTGGCGAGCCTTCAGGAATGAAATGCCTTGCGACTTCGACGTGGCGTTCAAAGTGCGGTTCGAGCAAAGCTATTGCACGGGCAAGATCACTTTTTTTGGCTGTCTCAAAGGCTTCGAGCAGAACGTCCGTTACTCTGGTCATCGCCGAAACCACGACGACGGGACGGCGTCCGGACTGTGTTGAGACCACGTGGACGACGCGTTCGAACGCAGCAACGTCGCCAACGGACGTTCCGCCAAATTTCATCACCGTCGCTGCCGGACTCACGCTCACAATAAATGAGAAGTTCAACCATTTGTTATGGCATTGTCAAGTTTGGCTGATGGGGTGGACGGATATGTTCCTGTTTCGAACTAAGCCGCGGTCCGCCCGATGGTCTGATAGCCAAAGAGCCGCACATTTGGCGACAGATAGCCTTCTTTGACCGGTTCGTCGCGAACGAGGTCGGTGCTCAGATATTTCTTGTTGTCGTCACAAAGCACGGTGGCGACCACGGCTTCGGGACCAAGCCTTTCGAGGGCGATCAGAGCTCCGAGGAAATTCGCTCCGGAGGAGATGCCGACGGCGAGCCCGAGTTCCTTGGCCAGCATTTGTGCCATGATGATCGAATCCCCGTCCGATACGCTGATCACCTCGTCGAGTTTATTCAGGTCGCAGATCGCCGGGATGAACTCGTCCGAGATGCCCTGGATGCGATGACTGCCTACCTTATGGCCGGTGGAAAGCGTCGGGGATTCGGCCGGTTCGAGCGGATAAAGCTTGATATTGGGGTCCTTTTCGCGAAAGTATGCCGCGCAGCCCATGATCGTCCCGCCGGTGCCAACACCTGCAACAAAGGCATCAGGTTCGAACCCGGCCATGCCGAGTTGGGTCCAGATCTCGGGGGCGGTCGTCTCATAATGCGCCTCGGCGTTCAGAAAATTTGAGAACTGATGCGGCAGAAAGACGCGGCCGTGTTCGTATCTGAAAGCGTCCGCCATCTCGATGCTGCCGAGAAACCCGCCATCCTCGTGCGAGACGAGCGTAACAACCGCACCATAGCTCTTCATCAGCGATATACGCTCCTGACTCATCCACTCGGGCATGAAAACATGGACCGGATTGCCAAACGCATGTCCGATGGCGGCGAACGAGATGCCGGTGTTGCCACTTGTCGCCTCGGCGATGATATCGCCTTTTCGGATGACCCCGTCGCGGTAGGCGCATTTCAGGATGTGATACGCCATTCTGTCCTTGATGCTGCCGGAAAGGTTGAGGTGCTCGGCCTTGGCAAATACGGTGCGCCGTTGGCCCTTGAAGTGGCAATGGATGGCGAGGAGCGGCGTGTTCCCGATGAGGTTTTCGACATAGTTGCCGCTTGCCGGAAGGGCGGCGAAGTGGCTCTGGAACTCGCTGAGGCTATTGATATTCATCAACAAATACCCCGATCAGGCTGACAAGATATGGGATAGCACGCAGAAGAGGATACCGATGTGCTTTTGGTCACAAATCGCCGATCACCCGCACAAAACGGCTCCGCCGTTTACATTGAGGATCTCGCCGGTAATGTGTCGCGCCCATGGCGAAAGCAGGAAACAGATAGACAGCGCGATGTCGTCAGTCGTCGCTATCCGCTTCAGCGGGATCGAATTTATAACGCTTTGCTCGTAATCCTTGTCTTCAAAAACAGGTCTGACCATCGCGGTCTCTATCCAACCGGGTGCGACGCAATTAACCCTGATCTTCGGGCAAAGCTCCGACGCAAGTGCCTTCGTAAAACTTATCTGCCCGCCTTTCGACGCCGCATAGTTCGAATAGTTCGCTTCGCCGCGCTGGCCGGCCGTCGAACTGACCAGAACTATCGCCCCTGATTCGCGCTTCTTCATTGCCGGAACGCATGCCTTCGACATCGCCCAGGCAGACTTTAGATTTGTATTTAGCACGCGGTTCCACGTCTCTTCGGACATTTCCTCGATCGGTGCTCCTTCCCAAATGCCGGCGTTGAGCACCAGCAGGTCGATGCCGCCAAATTCCTCGACCGTTTTGGCGGCGATCCTCTTCGCCTGAAGAAAATCGGAAGTGTCACCATTGATCGAAAAACTTTGGGCACCGCGCTCCTGGCAAAGCCGCACGGTTTCCAATGCTCTTGAATTGTTGGTGAGGTAATTCACGACAACATTCGCACCGCCCTCGGCAAGCCGGATCGCCGTCGCCCGCCCGACGCCCCGCGACGCACCCGTAACTATCGCCGTCTTACCCTCGAAAAGTCCTTTTGGCAACTCAACCCCGACCACATTCTCACTCATGATCGATATTTTGCCACGAATTTCACGAATTGCACGAATTAGAATTAACTCGATCAAACCCACGATAGTTCGATGTACCTCGCGGTAACCAAATAATCTAGATGCGATAATCCGTCCGGACATTTGTGTGATCTGTGTAATTCGTGGCTAATTTCTTCTGTGATAATCTGTGGCTAATTTTCTTATGCACGATACAAATCTCCTCGAAGATCAACCGATCGCATGGACCCCGACGCCCGAGGTGATCGAACGCTCTCAACTAACGCGGTTTATGAAACAGGTCGGCGTTTCGACTTGGGATGAGCTTTACGAATTCTCCATCCGCGATGTCGAAACATTCACCGAAGAGGTGCTGAAATTCCTCGACATCAAATTCGACCCGCCGTACGAAAAACTTCTCGATACCTCGAACGGCGTTGAGTTTCCGAAGTGGCTCGGAAGGAGCGCGGACACTCCTGTCCGCATGAGTGCGAAGCACGAAAACGAGACACAGCAAACTAGCGGCCTGGTTTCAACGGAGGACCTCGACGGCGAGCCGTTTCTCGCCGGAGGAACCGGCGATTCGGACAAGAGTGTCCGCGCTCCATCCGCTGGGCTCAACATCACCACCATGTGCCTCGACCGCTGGCAGACGGATGAGATGAAGGATCAGCCCGCGGTGATCTTTGAAAGTGAAGCTAAATGTTTTGGTGTTGGTCTCTTGGGCAAAATCGCAAAACGAATCTCCGGAGATGTGCCTAATTGTTATTCGTACTCGTTAACCTACGGCGGTCTCTTCGATGAAGTCGAAGAATATGCTTCTGCTCTGCGAAAAGACGGTCTAGGGAAAGGTGATGCAATCGGTGTTCATTTGCCGATGTCACCCCATACGGTCGTAGTACTTTTGGCAATCGCACGTATTGGTGCAGTGGCAGTCCCAGTATTCTCGGGGTATGGAATCGAAGCGATCGCGGCTCGACTCAATGCGGTAAAAGCTAAGGCTCTGTGTACAATCTTGAGTTTCCCAAGACGAGGTAAATGGTTTGACTCAATGAAAATCGCCGTCGAAGCGGCTAACCGGGTACCAACTCTTAAGAAGGTGTTCTGGGACAATTATGAGGGGGATCCGCAATCTACTACTACCTATCCCGGCCTAGACGACCGGTTTGTATACGGACCTTGGTGGGAGGACGAAGGCCACGCCGAAACCACCTCCGCCGAAGATCCTCTAATCATCCTCTACACCTCTGGAACCACCGGCAAACCCAAGGGCATCGCACATACGCATGCGAGTTTTCCGATCAAGGCGGCGCAGGATATGGCGTTTGGCACCGACGTGGGCCGCGGCACCCGCATCTCGTGGTACACGGACATCGGCTGGATGATGGGGCCGTGGCTGATCTACGGAGCGCTGATAAACGGTGCGACGATCTGCATCTACGACGGAGCTCCCGATTACCCGACGCCCGACCGCATGTGGGAATTCTGCGCAAAGCACAAGGTCGAGGTCCTCGGTATTTCCCCCACGCTGATACGATCGTTGGCAGCGAGCGAAGATAGCTCCCCTCCTTACGAAGGAGGGGTGGCACCCGCTGTGGGTGACGGGGTGGTTCTCCCTCTTGATGCAGAGAACCACCCCCCGGCTGAAGCCGTACCCCTCCTTCGTAAGGAGGGGAGCCGGAAAGCTCCGCATGAAATGCACGATCTTTCCTCGCTGCGCATATTCGCCTCCACCGGCGAGCCCTGGAATCCGGCGCCGTGGTGGTGGTTGTTTGAAAAAGTCGGCAATTCTAAGCTCCCCATCATCAACTACTCCGGCGGCACCGAGATAGCGGGCGGCATTTTGATGGGCAATCCGCTGCTGCCGCAGAAACCGTGCTCTTTCCCCGCGCCGTGTCCCGGAATGGATGTCGATATCCTCGACGACGAAGGCAATCCCGTCGAACCCGGCAAGGTCGGCGAGCTTGTCATCAAACAGCCCTGGATCGGGATGGCCCGCGGGTTTTGGCAGGAAAGGGAACGCTATCTCGATACCTATTGGCGACGTTTTAAGGACATATGGGTACACGGCGATTTTGCGATGCGTGATAAGGACGGGCATTGGTTCATCCTCGGCCGCAGCGACGATACGCTAAAGGTCGCCGGCAAACGGGTCGGCCCCGCCGAGGTCGAATCGCTACTCGTTGCCCACCCGCTCGTCACGGAAGCCGCCGTCATCGGCGTCCCCGACGAAGTAAAAGGCACCGCGATGGTCGCCTTTGTAGTGACGAGTGACAAGTTACAAGAGACAAGTGATGAGGGTGAATCTGACTCGTCACTCATCACTCGTCACTCGTCACTGCAACAAGAATTGAAAAGTCTTGTTGCAAAAGACATGGGCAAGCCCCTTACACCCTCAAAGATCCATTTTGTCTCTGCACTTCCCAAAACCCGCAACGCAAAGGTGATGCGAAGAGTAATAAGATCAGCCTATCTCGGCGAAGACCCCGGCGACCTGTCGGCACTCGAAAACCCACAAGTCGTAGATGAAATAAAATTATTGTCGCGCCCTCGGAATTGAGCTAAAATGCATGGAAATCATTTCGTGTACGATGTTCGATCTCTTTCTGAGAATCATTTTGGTTTTATCCGTACTGGCTGCGGCCTCGCTTGGCCAGGACAAAACTCCCGTGTCAACCGAAACAACGGAACTACAAACCGCCGTATGTGATTGTGGGAATTTTCTGATCGTTTCAGAATATGAAACCGTACGGGCGGGTGATAGCGTCACGTTTGATTTGAGATCGGCAATGGAAAGACCACTGCCGGAATTTATTCAATGGACGGTATCGGCAGGCATTATTATTTCCGGCCAGGGCACGCGGCGTGTTACGGTACTTACAACTGAAGATTTGTTGAAGCCTGCCGAACAACCGCACAAAACTTTACCTTCGGAAAAACACGGCTATATTCATCGTGGAGGAAGGGGAAGAGTTCCATTAACAGTAACCGCAAGCGTAGTTTGTGACCGTTCACATTTATGTCCAGAACTAACCAAGTCTATTTCTGTTGGCCGCATATCAGTAAAGACAAATGTTCCTGCCGACGTTACCGACCTAACACTTAGCACCGACCTCCTTGTTGAGAGTTGTCCACCCGGGCAAAGACCGATGGAAGGATCTCCAAACCCTTCCGAAACGATGGTTATCGATGTAACGACACAGGCTTTTGACGAAGACAATGATCCCCTGGTTTACAAATACACTGTCTCCGGCGGAGAAATAATTGGCAAAGGAGCAAATGTAAAATGGGATCTTTCCGGTGCCTTGCCTGGCCTTTACACCATAACTGCGGCTGTTGACGATGGCTGCGGTTATTGCGGAAAGACCATTTCGAAAGCCGTTACCGTGACGGAATGTGATCCCTCCTGTGGCTTGGTCGAATGTCCTCAAATTGACCTGCTGGCTCCTGACAGCGTTACGAACTTGAAAAACACGGTGTTTACGGCAAGTGTTATTGGCGGGCCGCAAATTGAATACCACTGGTCGGTTGAAAATGGCGAGATAATCAGCGGCCAGGGTACTGCTTCAATAATCGTAGGTCTTCCTGCAAATGCCACTACGAACCGGGCTTCGGTTACGGTAAAACTTTTAGGTCTTGAACCCGAAGGATATTGCAAAGATTCAGCAACGGTCGTTTACCTAAACGGTATCCGGCAGAACGAACCTAAGTAACCCTTTCTACTATTCATGTTATCGTATCGCTTAGTTTTACGGACACTTGACGCATGCTTTGTGAAAATGACGATTTGTAAATCTATTTTATTTGTCATCTCTTTTGTCTTCTTAATGCTTCCAGCATACGGCCAGACACTCGTATTGCCCGGAATGCCTCAACTTTCAAATGGCCAGGGCGAATGTGCTGAGATATATCTGGGTATTGCGTCCGAAAATTGGCGAGTGAGAAAAGGCGATACGTTTGAAATTAGTGCCTTCTTGCCATTTCAAGAATCAGCAGGACTTCAATTTACATGGACTGTTTCGAATGGAAAGATCGTGTCTGGTCAGGGAACCCAAAAGGTTTCGATCAAGGCTGGCAAACAGAGAACCCCAGGGTTTATAAACGCATCCGGGTTTGTAGGCATTAAACTTACGGTTGTACCGAATATGTCTGCGGCAAATTGTTCAGTCAATGCTGAAACGTCGGTGATGATTGGCAAAAATAGGGAGATGAATGGATTTTCAAAGGTTGAGAAAATTTTATTGAGTAAAGAGGAGATCACCACCGCCTGTTCAGAAGTCCCCGCCCCATCGAACCCGGCAAAAGACGCTGCAAAACAAATAAAGGTCACAACTGTAGCAAGTGATCCTGAAAATGATCCTTTACTTTACTTGTACGTGGTCAGCGCCGGAACCATTTTGGGAAGAGGAGCAAATGTTGTTTGGGATCTCTCAGAGGCAATTCCAGGTATCCATCGAATCATGGTCGGTACTGATGACGGAAACGGTATACACAGCGTAAGGACCGCAACGATCAAATTACTTCCTTGTGCAAACTAAGATCTATACCATCGGCCATGGGCGGCATGAGTTCAAGGATTTTCTTGAGCTGCTGAGGAAGTACGGTGTTGGGTTCGTTTGTGATGTGCGGAGCGTGGCGCGGTCGCGGTGGCCGCAATTTAATGGGATGGTGCTGGGGGAATTGCTGCGTGAAGAGGGCATCGGTTATGAGCATCTGCCTGAGTGCGGCGGGCGTACGCGGCCCAAGCCGGAGGACCTCGCGTGGGGCATCGACCGGATGGTCGAGATCGCTTCTGAAACGCCGACCGTGCTGATGTGTTCCGAATCCCATCCGCTCTCGCAGCACAAAGTTCCGCGTGCCAATTGTCACCGCATCGGCATGCTCGCCCCGCTGCTCCGCGGAAAAGGCGTGGCCCGCATCATCCACATCCTGCCCGATGGCCGCTCGCTTGAGCTTGACGAATCCTCGGTCGTCTCGATCTGGTAGTCCAGGCTCGTCAATCTCCAACCTTCGACTAGTTTCTACTGATCGATCCGAGCACCTGAAAGAACTCAGGGAAAGAGACATCTATGCATTCTGCATTCGCGATCTCCGTCTCGCCCTCGGCGAGCAGCCCCGCAACGGCAAATGCCATTGCGATCCGGTGGTCACCGAAGGACTCCACTTCCGCACCGTGCAGTTTTGACCTTCCCACACGAAAGCCGTCGTCAAATTCTTCTACGTCTGCCCCCATTCGCCGCAAATTCGAGACAACCGCCGCGATCCGGTCCGTTTCCTTTATCCTGAGTTCTCCGGCCCCCCGAACTGAAAGCCCCGCTGGCAATTGTGTCCCCAAAACAGCCAATATCGGCAATTCATCGATCAGATTTGCGACAACATCTCCTTCCAGCACCAGCTTTTCACCGGACAAGCGTTCTTGCGACCCCCTGACGTCGATATTCCCGAAAGGCTCGCCATTGCTGTCTTTGCTGTTCTCAACACTGATGTCGATGCCGGCTTTTACCAGAACGTCAAGCACCGCCGATCTGGTGGGGTTCAGCCCTACGTTACGCAGCTCTATCCTCGAACCCGGCACACATGCTCCCGCTACCAAAAAAAACGCCGCCGATGAAATGTCCCCCGGGATCCGGATGTCGGTGGCCGCCAGCCGGGAACCCCCTTTAACGCTGATGCTCCGTCCCAGGGAACTTTCAGTTATTCGGACGTCTACGCCAAATCGGGCCAGCATCCGCTCCGTGTGGTCTCGAGTTGCAACTGGTTCAATCACCGTCGTAACGCCCTCGGCATTCAGTCCTGCGAGCAAGATGCAGGATTTGACCTGGGCAGATGGGACCGTGAGCACATGGTCTATGCCTTTCAATCTTCTTCCCGGCATTATTTTGATCGGCGGAATGCCGTTGACGGTGGCAATTTCGGCACCCATCGTCTCAAGCGGCCCCACTATCCGTCCCATGGGCCGTTTGCTCAGCGAAGCATCACCGGTAAGTTTGGCTTCGAGCCCCATCCCGGCCAATATGCCGGCCATCAACCGCATTGTCGTCCCACTGTTGCCGCAATAAAGCGGATCCTTTGGTTGCCTGAAGCCTTTATTTCCAAGACCGGTGATCACGAGGTTGTTCCCATTTTTCTCGATCTTAACGCCTAACGAGCTAAGGCAGCTGAGGGTCGACGAACAGTCCTCGCTTGTCGCAAAATTGGAAATATGGCTCTGTCCCCCGGCCATTGCGGCAAGCATCGCGGCCCTGTGCGAGATCGATTTATCTCCCGAAAATTCAAGTGTGCCTCTCAAAGCTCCGCTCTGATTTATGAACATAACGATAATTCTAGCCGCGATCGCTGCGGGTTGTCTTGACATCCCGTTGTGCAAATCGCTACCTTACAACTAATTCATTGTGTCAAAAAGTCTTGAACTAACATTGCCGAGCCTAATTGATTCGGTTGATGAAGCTGCGACCCTCGCAGAAAAGTTTGCCCGTGACAACGGATTCGGGGACGATGTGGTTTCTGCCATAGACTTGGCCGTTCGCGAGTCCGTGGCTAACGCGGTCAAACATGGAAACGAGTTTTCGGCGGAAAAAAGCGTGGAGGTCGTTTTTATGGCCAGCGCTGACAGCCTGGAGATCAGGATCCGGGATTTCGGTAGCGGCTTTTCGGTAGAGTCTATTCCTGACCCAACCGACCCCAACAATCTGTTGAACGTCTCCGGGCGCGGGATACTTTTTATGAGATCGTTCATGGACGAGGTTGAGTGGTCCAATCCCGAGGGCGGCGGCACGATGGTAAGAATGGTGAAAATGACCTGAAGGGCCATACTTTGTGGACAACGCACCGTCGTTGTTCTAAAATCTCTGTTCATTCGATACAAAACTAACTTGAGGAGATCAAAATGTCTGATATCAATATTTCGGAACGCCAGGCGGGCGATGTAACGATCCTTGACCTTGAAGGCAAAGTAACTATAGGTGAAGGGAGCGTCGCCCTGAGAAATGCGATCCGCCGGCTGCTTGGTGAAGGAAAGAACAAGATACTACTTAACCTGGGTTCGGTGGGGTACATCGATTCGAGCGGTATTGGAGAACTCGTGTCCAGTTTTACCGCGGTCAATAAAGAGGGCGGTGTCCTTAAGCTTTTGAATCTGACCCAGAAGATACAGGATCTTCTCGCTATTACAAAGCTGTTGACCGTTTTTGAAGTCTTCGAGAACGAGGCAGAAGCTCTTGCCAGCTTTGAATAGTTAACTTGCTCAGTTCAAAAGGGATAGGGAGACGGTGGTCTCTCTGTCCCTTTTTTTATTTGTGTGATATCCGCGAAAGATACATCTTTCGCCCTTATGCCATCATCTATCATTTTTGCTATAGCAGAAGCATCAGGAGTAGAATCTTTTCGGAATGAAGAAGTATCTATTTGCCATTGTTCTGGTTCTCGTCCCAACTTTCGCGATCGCCCAAGGAACACCCACCGGCTTCGACCTTTCGAACTACGGTGTATCGATCGACCCTGACCCGCGGCTTATGGCCGTGCTTGCAACTATCGAGGCCGGTCGCACACTAGACGCTGATGGAAACCCGGTGCCGGTCATATCTACCCCGCTTTCAAGCGGTGGAAATGAGTTTCGCGATCTGCTAAAGAGCGACCTAGCTGCCCTAAACGACGAACTCCGCCTAAAGATCGGCTCGTTCCTGCTCAGATACAAGCGTTCTCGGCCGAACGCAACCGATGCAGAGCTGGTAGCGCCGTTCATCACAATGGCATACGCGCTGACACCCGTGCCGGAGCTGAATGACCCGGTGGTGACAATGGATCTTCCCGGCAGCCTGCTCGATGTACTTGATTTTGCACCGCTTGTTCGCGATTTTTACCGTCGTTCGACTTTTGCCGCAAATTTGCCGGATTACCTGAAGCGCTATCGCGAGGCCACCGATGCGAAGCTTCGGCCTTCGGCAGGCGAAATGGTGCGCGAACTCCTGAATTATCTCAGGACCCGCCCCCAGACGGTCTCGATAGAACGTGTTCAAACAGATGCCCAACGTACACGGGCCCGCGGCACAACGATCCGCACAATAGAAGAGCGCGAACGCGAACGGCGGTTCATCATCGTGCCGGAAATGCTTGCACCGGCCGGCACCGTTAGCTTTGTCAACATCAGGGATGACTATTATGTCGTGATACCGCCGGACACTGACCTCAGCTTTTCCGAGGTGCGTCGCGGCTATCTACAGTACGTAATTGACCCGATAGTGCTGAACAACTCGCGGGCTGTAAATGAGATCAGAGATGGAGTCAGGCAGGTTTTGGAGGAACGCAGAAAACGGGACCCATCGATCTCGCCGGACGTTTATCTCGCGATCTCCCGTTCGCTCGTGGCCGCGATAGACACAAAACAGCTCGAGAACGAAAGGATCGGGATCGCGACCGCCCGGGCGAGGCAGCGGATCGACGAGTTGCAGACAGCGGAGGAAAAGCTCAAGATCTCAGCCCAATTGGAAGAACTGAAGCGCGAGTTCGCCGACGACACGGTGCTGCGTCTCGCCGAGGATTATGAAAAGGGTATGATCCTTTCTTTCTATTTTGCTGAACAGCTTCGAGGGATCGAAGATGCCGGTGTTGACATCGCTGCGTCAATGCGCGAAATGATGCTTTCTTTTGACCCGGCGAAAGAATCGGGCCGCCTTGAAAAGACCGATGAGGCCCGCAAGCGGGCTTTGGCCGTCAGAGAAAAACGGCGTTCGGCCGAAACCGCCGCGGTGTTGATCGAGAATCCAGTAACGACCAAACTCCTTGAGATACAGGAGACTATCGCCAATAAGAATTATCCAAAGGCAGAGGCCGATCTTAAGCGTTTGCTGGCCGAAAATCCGGGCGAGGCTCGCATATTCTATACGGTGGGCCGTGTCGCCAGTCTTTCCGCCCAAGCGCTTGACGATGAAGACGAACTCCAGGCAAAACTGCTTGAAGCAAAAGTGGCTTACGAAAACGTACTACGCATAGCAGAAGTGCAACGGGTAGATCCGGCTCTTGTCTCGTTGACGTATGTGGCACTCGGCCGCATTTACGAATTCTATGGCGATACCAGTTACGCCATAGGTATCTACGATAAAGCTATCCAGATAGGCCCGGTACAGGGCGGAGCCCATGGCGAGGCGCTTACGGCAAAGCAGCGTCTGCTGAAGCAACAATAGCGTAGGCTGAGATCCAAGTACGAGAGCAGGCTTAGGCTCCGAAGCCTGCTCATTTCAATTTCCAGACCACTCTGCTAACGTCGATCCAATGTCAACAAATTCATTTCGATGCGGATATGTCGCCCTGATCGGCAGGCCAAATGCCGGCAAATCCACTCTCCTCAATCGATTTGTCGGCGAAAAGATCGCAGCGGTCTCAAACAAGCCGCAGACGACAAGGTACAAAATTCAGGGGATCGTTTCGAATGAGTCTGGACAAATAATTTTTGTTGATACGCCCGGTATTCACAAGCCCGGCTTCTTGTTGAATCGCAGGATGATGGCGGCAGTAAATGATGCCTTGCTCTCCGTTGATATGGTTGTTTTGATACGGGACGCAAGTGTCTCTACCGGCAACGGGGATCGATTTGTCCTTGACCTAGTGCGTCGTTCCGGAAAACCTGCAATATTGGTCCTCAACAAACTCGATAAGCTTAAGGAAAAGAACGTACTGCTTCCGCTAATGGAACTCTATTCAAACGAACACGATTTTCTGGAGATCATACCCGTCTCTGCTCTCAAAGGTGAGGCGGTAGAAACGCTTGTCTCCGCGATAATCGGTCACTTACCTGTCCGGGAACCGATATTCGGAGAAGACGAGCTGACGGATCAGCCGATGCGTTCGATAGTTGCTGAAATGGTGCGAGAAAAGATCCTTGAGACCACGGGCGAGGAGATCCCTTACGTGACGGCTGTGGTTACGGAAAAATGGGACGATTCGGACCCTGAGCAGACCCGCATACATTGCGCTATCTACGTGGAAAGGCCATCCCAAAAAGCAATAATCATTGGCAAAGGCGGCTCTAAACTCAGGACCATCGGGACCGCCGCCCGCAAGGACATCGAAAGCCTGATCGGGAGAAAGGTCTTTCTTCATCTTTTCGTTAAAGTGGTCGAGGACTGGAGAAATCGCGAACGCGAGCTGGACGAGATGGGGATCGGAAAGTAGGTATGGCTTCTCGGAAGACCTGGCACACGCTCTCGATAACGGCTCGGCCAGCGGCGGTCGAAGCACTAGAATCTGCTTTTAATCAACTTGACGCTCTGGGCACCGAAATAGATCACGTGCGGAGGAGGCCGGACGAGCCTGTGGTCGTCACCGGTTATTTTGACCAAAAGCCTCAGGAGGCGGATGTCGATCTCGCGGTTTCAGAGGCTCTGCGAATTTACAGTTCGCCTCAAGGATCAGTAATTGGCAAGACTTGGTCGACGATCGAAGAAACCGATTGGCTGTCGGCATGGAAACAGCACTGGACCCCGACCGTAACAGGTTGCTTTATTGTCTCTCCGCCGTGGCTTTCGCCTGCCGCTCCAGGCAAACAAGTGATACTCATCGAACCGAACATGGCCTTCGGAACCGGTACTCACGAAACAACCCGTTTATGTCTAACGGCAATTGAACACCATCTTCGGCCGAGTGACAAGATGCTGGATGTCGGCACGGGCACGGGCGTTTTGGCGATCGCTGCAGCAAAATTACAGCTCGCAAGAATTAGCGGTGCGGGCGAGATCTCGGCCTGCGACACGGATGAAGATTCCGTTAAACTCGCTTTTGAGAACGCCATTCTCAACGGGGTCGAAAACACCGTCAGTTTCCATCGAGGGAGCATATCCGACGCAACGCCTGCCGCAGATTTAGTTTGTGCAAATCTTACGCTCGATGTAATTTTGCCAATGCTTGACCTGCTTCTTGAGAAAACTAACAGGGTACTTATTCTGTCGGGAATACTTGAAGAACAGGAGTCAGACGTCCTGGCCGCACTCGCTGGTCACGGTTTTCAGAGGCCCGAGGTTGACCGATCCGGCGAGTGGATCTCCGTTACGATCGATAAGACGATGGCCAACTTATTGTGACGTATCCGGGGGGATCGCCGGCGGCAGATCGCCGTCGTCCGTGATAGTGATCAGCGGCTGACGGGGAGTAGGCGGCGTCCTGATAATGGAACGCAAAACGGGAGGGATCCTTGGGGCGGGCACGCTGGCCGGCGAAAGCCGTTCGGTACGTTTAAGGATCGCACCGCCGCGTCCGGCCACCCAAACATTTCGGCCTCCGCGATAGGCAATTGCCAGAAGAACTTTGCCCGTAGGACTCGATTGTACTTTCCAGTTCGCACCACCATCGTCCGTTACAAGTATGACGCCCTGCTCGCCCACAGCCACAGCGGACCGACGTCCTGCGGCGGTCACAGAAAAAAGATGATTGCTTACCGGTGATTCTTGATCGCGCCAGCTAAGTCCCCCGTCTTCGGTCTTCAGGATCATCCCATTAGCACCTACGGCGAATCCCTGCTTCTCATCATTGAAAGATACAGAATAGAGATTGTCCGTAACATTCGTCCTGACCGAAGACCAGACCTCGCCGCCATCCATCGTTACGAGGATGGTTCCACGGTCGCCGACCGCAATGCCATTACGCTCATTTACGAAGCGAACTTCCTCAAGCCAGGAACGCGTCGGTGCAGCCACCCGCTCCCAAAACGCTCCGCCTGTGTTTGAGCGGAGAATAGTGCCATCGGCCCCAACTGCATATCCCAAAGTATTTGTGATGAAGTGAACTCCCAAAAGATCCGTGGTCTCCTCGTTTACACCCGGGCCCCAGCTAGCTCCACCGTTGCTTGTCCGCAAGATCGTGCCATTATCGCCGACGATCCATCCACGTTGCCCATCAAAGAAATGAATAGAGTTGAGGTTTTCCGTAGTGCCGGAAAACACAGGCAGCCACATTCGACCCGCATCGTTCGTTAACCAGATGCGCCCATTGGAACCAGCGGCCACGCCGAGATCATCATTCAAGAAATAGAGGTCGTTGATGTCCTCCCGGATCCCCTCGGATAGTCGCTGCCAACTGAAGCCGCCGTCGTCGGTTCTGATGATCAGCCCATTTTCTCCTACCGCCCATCCGGTAAGCTCATCGCCGAGATGAATTGACGAAAGTCTCGGGTTAGTTCTCACATTGAATGGTACCCAGGTCCTTCCGCTGTCTGCCGTTCGCCACGCGATCCCGTTTGCATCCGTCGCCGTGCCGCGCAACGGGTCAACAAAAGAGACTGCAAGAAAATCGGCAGATGTGAACATGTTTATCCGTGTCCAAGTGCCGCCAGCGTCCTCGCTTCGGGCCATACACCCTCCGCTGCCTGCCGCGATGACGAGGTCGCTAAACGGCATTGCGACCCCATTCAACCGGGCCGATCCGCAGGGGCTAGTGCGTCGCCAGCTTTCACCGCCATCGTCGGTAACGGCGACTATCCCATTGTTACCAACCATTGCCGCCCGCAAGATGTCGTACGCAGACACCGCGGTCAGGTCTTCACTCGTGCCCGACTGCTGGGTCTCCCAACTGAGCCCGCCATCCTCTGTTCTCAAGACACTCCCATAGGTGCCGGCAGCCCATCCGATCAACGGATCTCGGCGTGCAAAAGACACTGCCTGGAGGTGATCGCGGCTTTTGTGTCTCGCGTTGCGCCAGGCCCCACCGCCATTCGTCGTGATCAAAATAGTCCCGCGAGCGCCCACGACAACCGCATTTCTCGCATCTCGAACATAGACACCTGATATGACAAGATCGGAGCGGGGCCCGCTTGGCTGCCATGAGAAGCCGCCATTACGCGAACGAAGTATCGTCCCATCGCTGCCTACGGTAAAACCGGTCTGCTTGTCAGCCGAAAAGTGAATCGCGTTTAACGGGTTCCCCTGCGGTAGAGGATTCTGCCACACCCAACCTTGAGAACTCCGCTGGGAATGAACGGCAGAGGTTATCGACACCACCAACATCGCCGCGGTCAGGTACGGCAGGGCGCGAAAGGACAACGTGCCCGCAAATCGCAGCGGGCATCCATATTTCGGTCTTCCATTTTTACTGCTCCAGTCCATCAACTACTTGAGACCCCGGCAAAACTGAACGTCAGAGCTCCTTTATCCCGATCGAGGCGGCGAGATCATCCAGAATGGATTCGTCAACCCGCCCGTCTCCGGCGATCTTCCGGGCCGCAAGGTCAGCGATCTCCTGTATCTCGTGGCCGGCGTGGCCCTTTACCCACTGCCATTCGATGTCGTGCTTAGCGGCGGCTTTGTCCAGCCGTCTCCACCAATCGTGATTGGTCTTGCGCTTCCACGTGCCACCCATTGTTTCAACTACATAGCGCGAATCGGACAACAATTTCACCCGGCAAGGTTCCTTCAGATTCTCAAGCCCAATAGCAGCAGCAGCGATCTCCGATTGCTGATTGGTTGCATTTCCGAGATATTCACCCACCGCTTTCCAGAACCCCTTGAATCCAAGCACCGCAACGGCCGCGGCGCGGGTATTCCCCCTACCATTGCCAAGACTCGAACCGTCGCAAACTATGGTGACCTGTTTCATTCGTTTTCCACTGATCGATATTTTGTGCGAACAAATCGAAAAATATGACCAACAACAATGCTGGTCAACGCCACGAGAACCGCATTAGTGAAAAATCCTCCTGCCGTGGTCCAATAAAAGGGAACACCCCAATCAAATGGCGAGCCAGATCCGTGCGAAAATGTAATTCCTGTCTCTTCGTGTTGTTTTTGGGCGAAGTAAAAATTGATCATATTCACAACAAGCCACACCAGAATACTGACTGAAACCCCTGCACGAAACGAATTGTCATAAATACGGCTCATCATGCACCTAAGCTCAACTCATGATCCATATACCCTTCAAATGTATCATCATGCGAGATCACAAAAAGCTGATCGAAGTGGCTTATCTGCCCTATCTGCATCGCAAGGTTCTCGCGGCGTTCTGCGTCCATATTTGCAGTCGGCTCGTCGAAGAATGCGATGCGAATATCCGAAAGCTGTTTTAGCAAAGCAAGCCGGACTGATAATGCTGCAGCCATCTGCTCGCCGCCCGAAAGGCTCTGAAATGGCCTTTCAAATCCCCCTTCTTCGAGAAATATCCCATAATCCTCGGCCCACCTGAGCGTTCGTTCCGCGTCGCCCGTTATCTCACGAAACAGCAAATTCGCCTCGGCGGAGACGTGAAATACATAATTTCTGGCGACAAGCGGAGCGGCTTCCTTTAGAGTATCGCGGATGAAGACCGTGGTTTCAAGCAATTTCCCTTTCTGCTCCTTTTCGGCAAGAGTTGCAACGAGAGCTTCTCGGATCTTTGAAAGTCGTTCCACTTCTTCCTCTAGCCTCTTCTGCTGCACTTCGGCACTTTGAAGACGTACCTCTGCAGCCGCCGTCTCTTTTTGTAACTGCACCCATTTTTCCCGTGCTTCTATGTGACTCTCGCTGCTGTAGGCTGTAACCGCCGATCTGTGGTCGTCCGCGGCAATCGAAAGCCGGGACCCGGCCTCCGTCAGATCGTCACGAGCCCTCTCGAATGCCGCCTGTCGTTCGGGAAGATCTTTTGCTGCCTGCTCAAGCGCAATGAACCTTCGGTGATCGTCGGCTGTTGCGTTGCGTTTGTCTACCGCCGCCGCAAGTTGTTCGTCAAGATGAGCGTATCTCTCCATCTGTTCGACCAAGATATTCCGTTCGGATCCCAGTCTCTCCGTATTACTCTCTGCATTGGTCACACGCTCTCTCAACTCCGCCTCGCGCACGAGTTTTTCTCTCAGAACGGCTGATCGCCCCTTTGGGTCGTCCAACCGGGCCAGCGCTTGTTCAAGAGCGCGGAGCTCATTTTCGGTTTCAGCCCGCGTCGCAGATCGGCGGTCCAATTCGTCCCGTTCGGCGCGAATTCGTGTCCCCTCAGCCTCTATTTCGGCACAGTTCTTTTCGAGCATGGGAACTTTGCCTGACGCTATCTCGGCAATGCGCGCCATCTCAAGTTCTCGCCGGATCCCGGCATGTTCGCGTTCCAGCAGGTTTATTTCGGAACGAAGTTCGTCAAATTGTCCCTTCAAAAAGCTCTCAAGAGTCTGCCCCTCCTTTAAATTGAGGCACCTTTCGCTGAGGATCGGGCAGAGTCCATTTCGTATCTCCTCCTGAAACCGCTCGTCGCGCTCCAGTTGTGCCTTTTTCCGCGCCAGTTGGTTCATTAGATCATGTTCGCGATATTCAAGGTCACTTAGTTTTTCTGCCCCGGCAGACCGTTTACGTGCGTCTTTAAGTTCGGTCTTGCTCTGGGAAAAGCTTTGCCTTAACGTCTCCAGCCTTGAATCAAGCTCGGCGACCCGTTTCAGATGCCCCCGGCCCTCGGCGAGTGTCTCCTTAAGTTCACCGATCTTCTTTTCGATTCGCGTTTGCTCTTCGACCGCGGGCTCCAAGGCCGCCATTTCACCACGGGCCCTTTCGATCTCGTCGAGCCCCTCTTTTATATGCTTCAATTCAACGTTGATGGCGTTCTCGGCAGCCGCGATCTTTGCGAGTTCCTCTTTCAGCCGATCTCGCTCGGTGCGTTCCCTTTCCAACTCAACGAGCCTTGCATTTGCCGCGATGTGACGCTCGGCAGGGATACGCAGCGGGCCGATCTTCTCTGCTGCGCTCCGGGATCTTTCGAACTCAGCCTCAGCTTGATCGCAAAGCAGTCTGGCACGTGATAACTCAGCCTCCAGCCGTTCTTTTTCTTTTCTAGCGGCGTCGGCCACCTTCTCCTTTCTCTCAAACTCATCTAGCCGGGATCGCTCGGCGACCTCGCTTTCACGAAGAGAACCAAGTTCGGCTGACAAACTGGCGAGCAACTCTCTTGTTTGTCGAAGCTCCGCCGCAACCTCGTCGTATCGAACCAATTCCCCCTCGCCCCGGTGAGCCAAATTATTCAGTTCGGCGACTGATGATTCGACGAACCTTTGTGTCTTAAGTAACTCTTCAGCCGCGGCCCGATACTCCTCGACCTTAAGCAGTACATCGAACGTACGTTTTCTCTCCGCCGGGGCGCTCAGAAATATAGCGGTCAGCGTGCCTTGCGGAACGCCGACGGCATGGCGAAAAAGCGATTCAAGATCCGTTCCCGACCCAACGCCCAGATGCTGCCTCAGAAACCTCCCTACATCTTCTTTTTTGTCAGCGACTCGCTCCCCTATCGCCGAATCGAACACGTGATAACCGGTCCCCGTGTCGCGTTGAACAGTATATTCCCGTTCGTCCAGTCCGCTTATGAAAGAGACCCGGGCATAACCTTTCTTCGCCCCCCTCCGACAAAATTCGTCCTTCTTATAGTCCAGGAGATCGAACATCGTCCACGCGATCGCTTCGATGATGGTGGTCTTTCCGGATCCGTTCGGACCGGTGATCGCCGTGGTTCCGCGGGTGAATTCGAATGTGGAATCGGCGTGAGATTTGATATTCTCAAGCGCGACCTTTGTGATATGCATCAGGCCAGTTGCCAGCTCCCTTGCTTAGCGGACACCCCAGTGAAGTTCCGTTAGCACTATATTTATTAGATTCTAAGGCATGGCGGGACCAAACTCTAGATGCGTCCAGACGGTCGAAATTTAACGGAACGAGAAATATGAAGATATCTGCCAGAGAAAGCGTGATCTTGATCCTTCATACCCCGCGTGAAAAGTTGCTTGGGATCCTGGATGGGATCGACAGCGCCGGTGTTTTCCTCCGGGCTATCGATCTCGGCTATTTTGATGACTGGTGCCACTCCATCGCGCAGGGCGAACCGTATTTGCCGATGAGCGATTACTTTATCCCGATGTGGAGGGTTGAAAGGGTCGTTCGCGACTCGGGCACAGCTGAAACACCGTCGATGGCCGAGGAGTTTGAGCGCAGAACCGGAAAGAATCTGGGAGAATTTTAGTCTTGTTTCCTGATCCCGATCCGCCCGCTGGTGGTGGTTACGTTCACGTTGGTGGTCCCCGCACCTATGGTTCCGACAATGCTCTTGCCGCCGGGGAACTCGTTTTCGGTGAGGATCTCGATCGGCAGATCTGAGTCAAACGAACCGAAACCAAAAGATGCAGCGATCTTGGCCGAGACCGACTCAGGCAATGCCAGCTCAATAGCCCCGTTGCTTGTCTTAAAGCTGTAGATCCCGCCTTCAAGTAGCGCCCCGGAGAAGAGGACGGATCCGGAGATCGAACTCGCGTCGATCTGTCGGTGGATCGATTGTTGGACCGAGATACTGCCGCTGTTCGTCTTTGCCCGGAAAGCATCGCCGATCTGGCCAGGCTTCACACCAAAAACGGCGATGTTGCCGGTGGTGCTGTCAAGCGAGATCGCTCCGGACGAATTTTCGATCACAAGATCACCTTGCAGCGCGGAAGCCGTTATTCCATCAGTTACGTTTCTAATTGCGATGCTCCCCTCTACGATCTTTATACCGACCTTTCGCACCGAATCAACGACCGTATCCGTCGACCGTCCCTCGATCGAAAGAACCGCGCCGATCGGGACATCCATTTCAATGGTGTCGCCGGAGAGGCAAGCCGGGGCTGGCCCCTGGCCGGCGCCCTGCGGCTGAGGCGGCCTTATCCATACCCAATGGGCACGGTCTGTGCCGTTCTCGCGTTCAAGTACACGCATTTCGAATCGAAGCCCGGACCTGACATAAACCCGAACCTCGTTCCTTTCCCAGCCGTTGATCTTGAGATCCGCCTCGGCGACGCAAAACTTGAGGTTCACCCCTGAGCTGGAAGCGATGCGCATCTCTGAATCAATGGATTCGCCTCGACGCGGAGGCCTGGGCAAACGGACCGTCGGCACACGTACATCCACTCTTGGAACTGCCGGCGGCCTTGGCGGCGTTGGAACAGGCCTTTCTTGCCCGAAGGCAGCACTTATCCCGCCTACCAAAAACATGACCGACAATGTAACTTTTACGAAACGGATCTTCAAAATATCCTCTCACCCGCCGCCCTGACTACCTTAGGCTGGCCAACAATTCTTCCCTTTGGCCGACCGAACTTAGAAGGTCGATCTTGTCCTGATACGCGGCATAAAGCACCTGACGTGCCGCCTGATTCTGCGGATCTTTTCTAACAACGTCCTGCATCCTATTGATGGCGTCATTGACCAATGCCAGATCGCGCTCGAACGCCACTCGAGAGGCTGGCGGGAGAACACGATCTTTTTGCTCATCAACCGAAGCTTTGAGTCCGTCGATGGTCTTGAGATAGCTTTCCTCCCCGGGTAAATATTGCAGGGTTATCGGTCTGACCTCCGGCTGGCCCGTGCTAACTTCCCGGGTTCTACGGTGCTGGGTCGTTCTATCCGATGTCGCAACCACACGTTGCACAGAACCGGCGTCGTTCGGACCAATCGTTGTTGAAGGGCGAAGCTCAGGTTCAGCGGCGGGCGGCAGTTCATTCATAACAGCATCGCCACCTGTCCCATGAAGGCCAGATTCAATGGATCGCATTGGCCTTGCCGCTTCAGAGCTTGCGACCAAAGGTGTGTCTTCGCTACCCGAATTGAGCGACCAGATGCCCGCAAGAACGGCAATGAGCAGAATGACGCCTGCGGCAGACGAAAACGACGGGTCAAGAAGCCGCACCGAAAGGAACCCAAAGACGCGCTGCCAGAATGGGACCGTCGCGCGGCCGGAATCGATCGAATCGTTGATCCTTGACCAGAGACGCTGGGTCGGAACCATCGCATTCATCTCACGATCCAGAGCACCAAAAACAAGGGCATTTTCTTCTTCGGAGACGGAAAGCAAATGGGCGCAATTGTCGCACCCGGCAATGTGTTCTGAGATCATCGCCGAATGCTCCGGCGTTGTCTCTCCATCGAGAAACGCCTGAATGGCCCCTATATCAAAACAATCTTGCCTCATAATGTCTCCCTGTTCGCCTTCCCATAGAACTTCGTGAATTCCTGCCGTGCCCTCGCCACATACTGCCCGATACTGTTCTCGTTCAATTCCAGGCTCTCGGCTATTTCCCGATACGAAAGCCCCTGCTGCTTTAGGATCAAACAACTCCTGAGCGGTTCGCGTATCTTTTCGAATGCCCGCCGGATCTCGCTGATCTCGCTCTTCTGTTCATACTCGACCTCGACCGAAATCACGCTGTTCTCAACTGTTTCTTTGACGTAATTCTCGTCCCTTGTGTTCGCCCTTACATTGCCGCGGACCGTATTCTTTGCGAGATTCATCGCGACCCGTATAAGCCAGGGACGAAGCATTTCGCTGCAGGTGATCGAACCAATATTCTTAAATAGCCGGACAAACGTCTCCTGAGTCACGTCTTCGGCAAGTCCGGGATCTCGCAGGATCGATCTCGCTGCACGAAAGACGGTTCGATGGTGAAGCGCAAATGCCTCCTCGAATTCGATGGTTTCTTTCGCCGCTGCGGCCGCTGCTTGCTCGGACATTGAGTCCACAAATATTTCCGTCGCCCTACCCATTTTTAGCATCGAAAAATGCCTGTCAGCTAAGATACACCACACGGCAGGCTTTTGTGACATCGGGAAAGGCTAAAAATTACTTATCGAAGCACGGTTTTTCAGTGCTTCAGGCAATTCAGCGGCGGGAATTGTGGTGAGTACTATCAAGGACGTTTCTGCAACTATTTCGTCTTCGGCAATTTCCGGATCAAAAATACTCGCGGCGGCCGCTTTTGGTGACCAGCTCGGCTCAGCAACGGCAAGTCGCCTAAGACACTCGTGAAGATGTGCGGCCCCGATCCCCTTAGGCCCTTTCTCGCTGCCGATTATCAGACAGATCTCTGCCTGCAGATCGGTGTAATACGACAGAAGTGAGGCCGTCATGCGAACACCTTCTTCAAAACGCTCGGAACGAAGCGGCGAAAGCCCTTTTTGTTCCTGCTCCATTATTTCTCTTGCTGTCAGAGCCGGCCGTTCACTTAACGGGATGCGGTCGTCAAGAATGACCGTCACTTTAAGGTCATCCTCGGCAAGAAACTCGCGGACGATCAGGTTCCGTGCCCGTGCGGTCGCCTTCCAATCAACCCGACGGAGATCATCGTTCGGCTGATAATCCCTTAAGGCCAAGAGGTCCTGACCCGAACCTTTTTTCTGGGTAACGGTATTGCCGGTATCAAGGACAATTTTTTCCAAGCCCTCCTTGAGCGGCTCGAGCCGTGGAAAGACGATCAACTCCGTTTCCTTGGCAGGAAGCCGTCGGCGATGGCGAAAAAAGGCAAAAGGGAAACGAGTCGATATCTCGAAATCGCGGATCATCAATCTCCCACGTTCAGGAAACACATGCACTGTGCGGTTTTCGGCCTTGCAACCGGACGGAATATAGGCAAAGTAATCAAGTGTTCGGCGAATAACCGGTGCTCGCGAAAGACGAGACGCGATAAAGGCTGGTAAGACTTTTCGTAAGTCCTCGGCCGCGGCCGATTCCTCACGCTGAACACCCCTCACCTCGGCAACTACGGAATAACTTGCAAAGAGCCGCTTCCTATTGTCGAGCCCAACGAATATGGGGGTCTCCTCACCTGCAAAGATGGTGTCCGGAAAACGCATCTTGACGTCAACCTTTTTGAGCATTATCCCACCGGCTGCAAAACCGATCACCATTGCGGCGGTCAGGAACGACAGCACAAGGAAAAGTAGGTTGTTGCCCGTGTTCCACGCGGAGAACCCAACGATCACTAGAAGCCCGAGCATGATCGCCCCTCCCATTGTGAATTCAAAAGGGAGGTTCAGTTGGGAAGCTTCTTTGCTGGCGTTGCGGGCAAGCGGGGGGACAACGAATACCAAGATAAGCAAGACGAAGACAAGCGAGACCGCTGCTGCGGCACCGGCTACCCGGGTGTCGCCGGCCCGATGCGCGTAAAGGGTCACGGCGGAAAGCACTGCACCACCGAGGATGGCAGCCACGGCGAGTAGGCCATTGCGCAGATCGCGAAGGCTGAAAAGCTGTCGAATTATTCCTTGCTTCACCGTTGAGGGAAACTAAACTCAAACCGTTCGAGACGGCGCTAGACCGGCACCTCGATACGTTGAAGTATTTCGTGCAAGATCTGTTCGGCCTCACGGGTTTTTTGCCGCAATCCTGAAGGCCGTGCGCCGATGATCATCCTGTGTGCGAAGCATGGCACCACGAGACGCTTTATGTCGTCGGCGATGCAATAGTCTCTTCCTTCTACAAGCGCAAGTGACTGTGCCGAGCGGAAAAGTGCCAGCGAACCACGCGGGCTTATGCCAAGCTCGACGGTGTCGTTCTGCCGCGTTGCTTCGACGATCTTGAGGAGGTAGTCAACCAGCACGTCGTCTACGCGAACGTTCGACACATTTTCCTGCAAGGAGATCAGCTCCGCTTGTGACAACACCGGTTCCACCAGATCAAGCGGATCGAGGGTTTCACGGTCGCGAAGGATCGCCATCTCGTCAACGGGGCTCGGATAACCGATATGAAGCCGCAGGGTAAAGCGGTCGAGTTGAGATTCGGGCAGTGGATAGGTCCCGTGATGTTCGGTCGGGTTCTGCGTGGCGATCACCATGAACGGGAGCGGGAGCCTGCGGGATATGCCTTCCACGGTCACTTGCTCCTCGGCCATCGCTTCGAGTAAGGCCGATTGGGTTTTCGGAGTGGCCCGGTTGATCTCGTCGGCGACAACAATGTTCGAAAAGATCGGACCCGGTTTCCATTCAAAATCGCCCGATCGCTGATTGAATATTGAAATGCCCAAGACGTCGGACGGGAGAAGATCGGAGGTAAACTGGATACGCTGGATAGTCAGGTCTAACGACCTTGCGACCGCATTTGCAAGGGTCGTTTTCCCAATGCCCGGAACATCCTCGATCAACAAATGTCCGCCGGCGAACAGCGTGACCAGGGCGAGTTTCACGGTCTCAGGCTTTCCGCGAATTACAGATCCTATCGCCTTTCGCAGTTCATCGATCTTTGCGTTCGGGTCTTTGATCCTTCCCGCCGCCACTGTCGAAGTTTCCGATTCAGTCGTTATCCAATCTCGCATTTGTTTAGCTGTCTCAAAATAACCGCCGGAATCCCGGCTAGACCTATTCTACCCGATTATGACCGAAGGATGTATCATAAAGTTGCACGGGACCCTTCATCTATGACAACGGGAATACCTTTCGCAACATCGAAAGTTTGCAATTACATTGTAAAAACATCTAAACTTTTGGAACTTCGTCTGTTTGGCATCGTGTTTGGATGCGGAGAAACTGTGAGCTTATGCTTAATAAGAAACACCGGATAATCGATCAGCGTGGCTTTAATTTGATCGAACTGATGATCGTGATCGCCATAATCGGGCTTCTGATCGGGGTAGGAGCAATAGCGTGGGGCGCCATGATCCGCGCAGGCAACGAGGCGGCGGCGGCAGGCACTATTGACCGCATCAGGACCTACCAGGCTCAGTTCGCGGCACGTAACCGCGGCAGATTTGGCACTTTCGACGACCTTATTCGTGCGTCCGGTTTAGACGAACAGTTCGCAGGCGAAAGACCGGTGGTCAATGGCTATGTTTTTTCGATGACCGTAGAAGACCCCTCTGACACTCGGCCCGGGTTTTATTCGATAAATGCCGATCCTCAGGTCCCCGAGGGTGTAACAGCCACCGGAACCAGGCATTTTTATACCGATTCGTCCATTGGCACAATAAAGGCGACCGACGAGAACCGCCCAGCCACAGCCGAAGACAACTCGATTTAATGAGTTCAACATTCAGGCCGTCTTAGCTCAGTGGTAGAGCACACGCTTCACACGCGTGGGGCCACAAGTTCAAATCTTGTAGACGGCACCAACGTAGAAAAGGCACCTGTCTTAACAGGCGCCTTTTTTATGAACTAAATGAAAGTTCAGCTACGCTATTTCTAAGCTATTTCCTTGCGTGTCCTGTCAATGTGGATGACAAAAGCCATCTCATCGGGCCGCTGCGGACGACGATCGCGGTCACGCGGCGTATCCCGAGGCGGCTTCTGTTCGCCCGGACGAACGACCGGGGGCCGCTCCTTTGGCGGCGGGGTCGGCCTGGGCTTCGGATCCTGACGCTGAGCAAATGCGCTCAGTGACAAGATCGCCACAGTAAAAAAAATAAAAGTTATCTGCTTCAGTATCCTCATCGGTCTATGTCTTCCTCCTCCCATTTTCTAAACGCATCCGGGAAAGAGGGAAAGTGCGTCGCTGCTCCCACCCTGCTATCACGCAACCGTGGTGCCAAACAGTTGTTTTTGACGTTTCAGCCTTCTATTTGGTTGTAATAAATGACTTACGTTCTACATTGGGCTTTACAAAACTTTACGATTTGGGTAATTGTCATACGAAAACGTGAATTTAGCAAGTATTTCCCTTGGAAATCCTGATACAATCCCCTCAATATGACCGAACAGGCGACCGCTACCGACCGTTTTCGTGCAATTCTTGTGTTGGCCGCAACCGCGGCGACCATTATATTCAACTGGCTGGCCGCGATCGGACGGGTCGGCGGCGTAACCCCGGCAGAGATATCCGCAATGTATCCAACGTTGATCACTCCGGCCGGCTACGCTTTTTCGATCTGGAGCCTTATCTATCTTGGGCTGGTCGCTTTCAGCATCTATCAATTGACCCCCTTGGCTCTGTCCAGGTTTCGAGGCATACGCTCTTTATATATTCTCAGCTATGCCCTAAATTGTGCCTGGATCTACATGTGGCACCACAACCGCATCGCCATATGCATGATCATCATCACAGGCCTGCTTGGAACCCTTTTCGTGATAAACCTTCGGCTTCGTTCGTTGGCCGGTAATCGAGATTTTTGGCTTGCAAAGGCCCCGTTCAGCATTTATTTCGGATGGGTAACGGCAGCAACACTGGTTAATTTTGCGATCCTCCTTGTGTATCTGGATATCCAGATCACCCCGGCGACGAACACGGCAATTGCCGTAGGGCTGATATTGATCGCGGGCATCCTTGCCGTCGCCGTTCGGAAATTTATGGGAAACTACCTTTATCCATTGGCGGTTGGCTGGGCGGTGGCGGCGATCGGCGTGAAACAGAGCGGACAGACGGCCATAGTACTAACTACAGCGATCGTGCTCATAGTGTGCCTGGTAGCTGCACTGAGTTTTGTCGTCAACCTCCCGTCATCTTCGGATAGTACATCATGACATCTGCGTTGGTACTTAGAACCGGCCGTTTTCGGACACAATAAGAAGAACCAGATGACCAAAGGCAAGCTCTGCATTTCGATCTGTGCCCGCTCCGCCGAAGAGTTGATCGACGAGATAAGCCGTGCGGTAACGCTCGCGGATATGATCGAGGTGCGCTTTGACTGCCTGGATCCGAGCGAGATCGGCGAGGCTATCGACAGACTAGATCATAACTGGAAGCTAAATTCAGAGCGCCTGCTTGCAACCTTCCGCACGCCAGACCAAGGCGGGTGCCGCGACATCTCAGAAAAGGAAAGGTCTGAGTTTTGGCTTTCGGGAAACGAGAGGCCCTTTTGGGGAGCAGATCTTGAAGAGGACATCAGAGAGGGCCTTTTTGGTTCGCGGTGGCGTAACCGGATCGTGTCGTTTCACGATCATTTGGGCGATCAGATAGAGGTCGGCAAGGTGTATGACCGGCTATCGAGATCAGGTGCGAGTGTTATAAAGATAGCGACCACAGCGAATCGTATAACGGATGCGATCCCCCTCTGGAGGCTGCTTGAGCGTGCCAAAAGCGATAATACAAGTCTGATACCGATCGCAATGGGCGAGCCAGGTAAGTGGACGCGAATACTGGGACTTGCCCACGGTGCATATATGACCTACGCTTCGCTAAGCGAAGGCGGCGAAACGGCACCGGGACAGTTAACAGCCGAAGACCTTCTTGAAGTTTACAAAATAAAGGAGCTTAGCCCGAAAACAGAGGTTTATGGCGTTATCGCCGGCGACACTAGCTACTCAATGTCGCCATACATTCAGAATGCGGCCTTCAGATCGGCCGGCATGAACCGCGTTTTTGTTCCGTTACAGGTGGAAGATGTCGGCGAGTTCATCAAACTCATGGTCCGAAACGACACTCGCGAGGTGAACCTGAATTTCCGCGGCTTTGCCGTTACAAATCCCCACAAGCAGGCGATAATTGAACATCTCGACACCATAGACGATACCGCTCAAGCGATCGGTGCGGTGAACACTGTAACGATCGAGGGTGGAAGGTTGTTTGGAACAAACACCGACGCCGACGGTTTTATCAAGCCTTTAGAAGAAAGCTTTGGAGACCTTCGAGATGCTTCAGTAGCGGTTATCGGAGCAGGCGGAGCGGCGCGTGCATGCATCTACGCGCTGAAGCGCGCCGGAGCGGAGGTGAGCATTCTTGTCAGAGATCTATCAAAGGCAAAGCCCTTGGCCGATGAATTCAAGCTGGAATGCCTCTCGCTGTCAGATGACGCTATCCGATCAGACTTCGAAATCCTGGTGAATGCGACCCCGCTTGGCACTCTCGGAGCATTGGAGAACGAAACGCCTATGCGGGCGAAAGGGCTTAAAGGTGTGAAACTGGTCTATGACATGACATATAATCCACGAGAGTCCCGTTTGCTGCGGGAGGCTCGTGAAAGCGGCTGCGAGACGCTGGACGGCCTGGAGATGCTGCTCGCTCAGGGGGCTGTGCAATTCGAAATATGGACGGGCAAGCCGCCCGATCTCGACGCAATGCGGGCCGCGGCGATCAAGAAACTCACTCGATGAAACGACCCATACAACCAAGAGCGCTGAATTGTCCGAACTGTGGCGGAGCCGTAATGAGCGACCGCACGCAATGCGAATTCTGTCGGTCACGGCTCAAGACCGTGGGCTGTGCAGCCTGCCTGGGCCTGATGTTCCTCGGTGCAAAGTTTTGCACGAACTGCGGTGCGAAAGCGACCGCCGCTGTCGTCATAGAGGAAAAGGACGCTGGAGACTGTCCTCGCTGCAAGATCCCGCTTCAGCTGCTAGAGATCGATACGGTCTCTATTCGCGAATGTAACAGATGCGGCGGTTTTTGGTCTGATACCGCAACATTTGAGGCACTCTGTGCAAACAACGAAAAGCAATCATCGGTACTGGGGTTTATCGGCAGCGATGCACATCCTCAAAACCATCCCGACGCGATCTCATACGTTCCCTGCCCTGATTGCTCGCAACTAATGAACCGAAGCAATTTTGCACGATCGTCGGGGATCATAATTGATATCTGCCGAGATCACGGCGTTTGGTTTGATGCAGATGAACTGCCCAAGATATTCGCCTTTATCAGATCGGGGGGAATGTCACGCCAACGCGAGAAGGAGAGGATATCGATCGAAGAGCAGCGTGCTCGTCTAAAAGACGAACAGCGGCGGATGTCCGCGCTCAGTCGCCGCACAGGAACCGCCGGTTACGAAGACGCACCCGAGAATACACCTATCGGCGGCATTATTGGACGGCTGCTCGGGCTTTAGGAGCAAAGGGCCAGTAGATCTATTTTAGGCGCTCAAGGCGACCGCGGCGCTTGATCAGATTCTTATAATCCCACTGGATCTCTTCAGATTTTTTCAGCCAACGTTTTAGGTCTTTTTTGTTGATCTCGGAAACAGAATTGTAGAAGACGGAGGCGTCCTTGAACTTAGCTCCGCGCACAGCCAATTCCCCCTCGTCAAAGCTGGCCCCGCTCCAGAACATCAGCCGGATACCTGGCTTCTGTTTGCTGTACCCAACGATCGGGTTTCCGTCAATGAACCAAACCGGATGCCTGTGCCAGATCTTGTTCTCGGCATTTTTCAGCACACTCGCGATCTCAGCCGCGAGTGCGTCACAAATGGCCTTATCCTGCTCGGAAAGCGAATCGTTGTAAGTCTGAGTGTCTTTGCTCATATCCATCCTGCCTGTTTTCTCCATTCGTTCAGTTCCGGATCATTCTGATGAAGATCGCCGTCTGTATCAACTTGCCGAGCTTTCTTCAGGACATCGCCGGGATGAGGCTTCATTCCGACGCTATTGCGCAACTCGTTGACCCTATTCAGATCCTCGACAGGATAAAGCACATCGTCGAACTGTGTGCCGTATCTTTGCGGCCTGCCTTCAAAATAGCAGATCCTGTCATAAAGATAGGCCAGGTTCTGCGGGTTTATCTCACCAGCCGCATCTTCTATGAGGCCGTAGCACTCGCGAACAAATTCCGGCTCTCCTATGGAATGCTGCACGATCAGCCACGCTGCATCGCTCGCTTCCGCGCCTACCATCGAGATCGTCGGCCAGCCGATCTCAGCAATTATCTCTCTAAGCCGAGCCG
Source organism: uncultured Acidobacteriota bacterium (assembly GCA_937859595.1). Taxonomy (GTDB): domain Bacteria; phylum Acidobacteriota; class Blastocatellia; order Pyrinomonadales; family Pyrinomonadaceae; genus OLB17. The sequence continues at coordinate 74,811 of CALMAH010000001.1, forward strand.
CATTCCGCCTATGCACACTTTCCATCTCCGGATGATAGCCACCCTCAAGCTCACCCGCCTTTAACAGCCTTTCTCTTACTGAAAGGTCATATTCAGCCATCTCCGTGAGTTCCTTCGCGATCTCTTCGGTCGTCTTAGACATATGTCTTGTAAACTAGAATATAAGCAACCGAACATGATTTTGCTATTCTGATTATGAAGATGAACGAACGATACAGCCGACAGATCTTGTTTCAAGAGATCGGCCGCGAGGGACAGGAAAAACTCTTGAATTCCCGCGTGCTGATAGTCGGCTGCGGCGCCCTTGGGGCTTCGCACGCGGAGATGCTTTCGCGTGCCGGGGTGGGCAAGCTCAGGATCGTTGACCGCGATTTTGTCGAGTTCACAAACTTACAGCGGCAGACTCTCTTCAAGGAATCCGACGCCGCCGAACGCTTGCCGAAAGCGATCGCCGCAAAAAACCGTATCCGCGAGATAAATTCCGATATCGAGATAGAGTCGATCGTGGCTGACGTAAACAATTCGAACGTTGAATCGCTCATTGATGGCTGCGATCTTATTCTCGACGGCACCGACAACTTCCAGATCCGTTACCTGCTCAATGATGCCTGCGTAAAGCACGAAAAAACATGGATCTACGGTGCGGCCGTCTCAAGCTACGGCACGACGATGACCATCCGCCCCGGCGAAACGCCCTGTCTCCGCTGCATCTTTGAAGAAATGCCGGATGCCGGAAGCGCCCCAACCTGCGACACGGCCGGAGTTATAATGCCGATCATCTCAAGCATCTCCGCTATTCAGGTAGCCGAAGCAATAAAGCTGCTTGTCGGCGACATCGCCTCCCTCCATCGATCGCTCGTACAGATCGATGTCTGGGCTAACGATTGGCGGAAGATAAAGCTCGCCGCCCCAAACGAGGACTGCGTCTGCTGTGTAAAAAAGCGTTTTGAGTTCCTCGATGCCGAAGCCCGGGAGTTCGCAGCGGTTCTCTGCGGCCGCGACGCCGTCCAGATCGCCCCGCCGACCAAGTCCTCGATCGATCTTCGAACACTCGCGGTTAGGTTGCGTGATCTCGGAGAGGTTAAACAGAACGAATTCCTTGTGCGATTTACAGCAGACGAAAAAGAGATAACCGTCTTCGTTGACGGGCGGGCTATAATCAAAGGAACAGACGACATTTCCGCCGCCCGATCAGTGTATGCAAAGTATGTTGGCGTTTAGAATTTTCATTGGTCTATTTTTCCGGTTTGGTTGTCCTGCGATCTTCTTGCTAGGATGTTTCCTCCCTGTTGCTGCGCAGAACCGGGCTGACATTCAAAATATAGTGAACCGGGACTACTGGACAAGATCGGTTCTTGCCACACGCGGCAGCTGTGAGATCCGCATAACATCTACCGATCTTGCTCCGGTGCGATCCGATTGTACATTCACCGATCATCTCGGGATCGGAACTAAGGTACGAGTCACACAAATTGTTAAGAACAAGAATTGGACAAAGGTCGAGATCGAACATTGGGAAGGAGCGACAAGCATTTATTTATCGAATCGGTCACGCTCTGAATTTCGCCGAGCCTTTAACCAATTCTTCAGTCGTGTGGAAATCGATTTGGATATGGCAGCCTGCGAAGTTGTTACAAAAAGGGACGTGATAAGACAGTTAGGATTTCCGTCGAGAATTTCTCGTAGTGGACACAATGAGATCTGGACGTTGGATTTTACGTGGATAGGCGGGTATCCATGCGGTTTCGACGAAACGTATATTGAGATCTCTAAGAATAGAGTAATTCAAATAACAGGATCGGTTTGAAAGATCAGAACACATCTACGAAAGTTGTCATCATCGGCGGCGGGTTTGGCGGGCTTTGGGCGGCAAAGGCTCTGGCGAATAAGCCAGTCGATGTTACGCTGATCGACCGCAAGAACCACCACGTTTTCCAGCCGCTGCTCTATCAGGTTGCCACCGCCGTGCTTTCGCCCGGCGAGATCGCTTCACCGATAAGGCGGATACTCCACAATGCGAAGAATATCGAGGTAATTCTCGGCGAGGTTGTTGATGTCGATCAGGAAGGAACTCTGGTCCGTCTGGATGACGGTTCCGAGGTGCCTTTTAACTATCTGATCGTCGCTGCCGGCGCGCGCCACGCCTATTTTGGACGCGACGAGTGGGAAACATGGGCACCGGGCCTGAAGACCCTTGAAGACGCCGTCGAGATCCGCCGCAGAGTGTTGCTCGCTTTTGAGATCGCAGAGCGTAAGGCCGCCATCTCCGGTATAGAAGATCAGCTCACGTTTGCGGTGGTCGGTGCGGGCCCAACGGGAGTTGAGCTTGCCGGCGCCATCGCCGGGATCGCCCGCCAGGCGCTTGCAAAGGATTTTAAGGCTATCGATACGACAAAAGCCCGCGTCGTGCTTTTCGAAGGTTCCGACCGGGTACTGGGAACCTTTGCCAGCGATCTGTCAGATAGTGCGAAAGAGCAACTCGAAGGATTGGGTGTTGAGGTCCGCCTGAACAGCTTTGTTACTGAGATCGAACCGGGCCGCCTTAAGGTAGGCGAAGAGTGGTTCGAATGTGATGTCGTTCTTTGGGCGAGCGGCGTTGCGGCCTCGCCACTGGGCGTTCGGCTTGGAGCTGAGGTAGACCGCGCCGGCCGCGTGAAAGTTGAGCCGGATCTTTCGCTGCCCAGAGATCCGAATATCTTCGTGGTCGGGGATATGACACATATAACGCAAAAGAACGGCGAACTGGTTCCGGGTGTAAGCCCGGCCGCAATGCAGATGGGAACAGCCGCAGCAAGAAACATAATCAACGACCTTAAAGGGCGAGAACGAAAGGCCTTTGAGTATGTCGACAAAGGCTCGATGGCCACCATCGGACGTAAACGGGCGATCGCACAGGTTTTCGGGATGAAGTTCAAGGGCTTTCTGGCATGGCTGATGTGGCTGTTTCTGCACGTTGTGTTCCTGATAGGTTTTCGCAATCGGCTTTTTGTCCTGATGGGGTGGTTCTGGGCCTATCTTACTCGCGAACGCAGTGCACGGCTCATCACGGGTGACGCGCAAGACCTTCGCAATGCGCTGATGTTCATGGAAGGTGAGGAGGCGCTACGGCTGCTTTCTGCACTTTCTTCGGAGAAGGAAAAGGAGCAACGAACTTACGCTTCGCGGCGCAATTCCTAAATGATGCCGTGCAAAACTCGTCCTTATCTGGATATACTTAGCTTACTTCTTTGATCAAACAGACCGCACAATATCGCTGATGAGAACTATTGCATTTTTCTGCACCCTAATTGTTTTTCCGTTCACTGACCTTTCGGCGTCCGAATCCACGATTTGGACAATAGCGTCTCGTTCCGATGTGCTCGCGGGCGAATCGCGGGGAGTCTCCGTCAATGACAATGGCTCCATCACGCCTGCGCCTCGCTTCACCGAACTTTTCCGGACCGAGCAACCGTTCATTTGGTCGGCCGTTGCTGATGCACAGGGAAACATCTTCCTGGGGACCGGCGGGGAAGGCCGCATTTACCGGGTTACCCCAGGCGGCCAGGGCAGTCTCTTTGCTGATCTGGCTGAGATGAATGTATCGGCCATGGCGCCGGGCAGGAACGGCGAACTCTATGCGGCAACCTCGCCGGACGGCAAGGTCTATCGCATAAACCCGTCTGGCTCGGCCGAAGTCTATTTCGATCCGAAGGAAAAGTATATATGGTCGCTCGCGATGATGGCTGACGGAAGCCTGGCCATAGGCACCGGCGAGAATGGCAAGATCTTTCGGGTCCGCTCCGCCAATGCGGATCTAACCTCATCGCTCTTGTTTGACACCAGTGAGACACACATCATTACTCTGGCTGTTGACCGTTCTGGGACGCTTTATGCAGGCACTGACCCGGGAGGTCTTGTCCTGCGATTCGGATCGGACGGGCGTCCGTTCGCTCTGCTGGACTCACCGCTGCGCGAGCTTCACGATATTTCGTTTGGCCCGGACGGCTCAGTTTATGCATTAGCTCTTAATGAATCGATCTCGTCCGCAGCCCCGACGGCATCGCCGACACCTGCCAGCAGAACTGTCACCATTGAGCGTCCATCCCCAAACGTTCAGCCGACTCCTCCAAAGAGCCGATACGACCTAACGGGAGCAAGGACCGCCGTTTATCGGATCTTGCCCGATGGCGGAAACGATATTATATGGTCCTCCGCCTCGGTGACCGGTTTTTCACTTTTTGCGGACGGAAATGGGGTCATGCTTGGCACTTCGGACAAAGGCCGCATCTATCGCATCAGCAACGAAGGCCTAGAAACGCTCTTGCTTCAGTCAGATGTCGGGCAGATATCAAGGATCTTTGCTTCGGGTCAGAACGTACTCGCATCTTCCAGCAGTCCGGGATCGCTCTTCCGAATCGGCCCGGAACGCGTCGCAAGTGCAGAGTATCTTTCGCCGGTTCTTGATACAAAGGTTTCGGCGGCATGGGGCAGGCTTTGGTGGCGGTCGACAGGTTCTGTGACTCTTGAAACGCGAAGCGGCAATACGGAGGAACCCGGAGAGACTTGGAGCGGGTGGGAGGCAATAAAGGGCGATGGGCTCAGCGGACGGATCCTGAGCCCTGGGGCACGATTTCTTCAGTGGCGGGCTGTCTTTCAAGGGCCGCGGCCGGACTCACTTCTCAATGAGGTCAACGTCGCATTTCTAACACGCAACATTGCACCGGAGGTCTTGAGCATAAGCGTCTTGCCCGTAAATATCGGCCTGCTCGCGAACCCTCCAATTCAGATCGATCCGAATATAGAACTCTCAGGCATGGATCCGGCACTTTTCGGTATCCCGCAGCAGGCGACCCCCCCGCGTCGCGTCTATCAGCGAGGCTCGATATCGTTTCAATGGAATTCCGAGGATCGGAACGGTGACAAACTGGTTTATGACGTCTATTACAAGGAGGTTGGCGATAGTGTATTCAAGCCACTTTCGGTGGACCTATCGGAGAACTTTTTTACTCTGGACGGGCTTTCCTTACCTGACGGCCGATACATGGTGAAAGTGGTCGCCCGCGATTCGCCCTCCAACCCTGCCCAGAGAGCGTTGAAGGGTGAATTGATCTCGGAACCGTTCGATATCGACAATACTCAACCGATCGTTTCGCTCGTCGGACAGCCGCAGATCGACGGTAACATTGCGCGTGTCGCTTTTATTGCCCGTGATTCATCCAGCTATCTTGTTCGGGCAGAATTCAGTGTTAATGGAGGCCCGTGGAGCCCGGTCTATGCGGACGACGGACTTTCTGACGGCCCCGAAGAGCGTTATACGGTCGTGATACCGATAGATCGGCCGGGGGAATATTCGGTCACACTAAGAGTTTTTGATGCGGCCGGCAATATCGGCAATGAGCGGGCTATCGTCAGACGCTGATGGTATTTGCTTGCTGCTTAAAGGAGATCATGAAATGAAAACACTCGAAGTCGGGGCCGCTGTCAGATGCGGTATTTGCCGAAAGGAGACCTCGGTCAGCCTGGTCTCGGAACGACAGGGTGTACAGGCCTACGACCTGAAATGCTGGCACCGCAACGTATTTTGTCCGAATTGTGGAGATCTGGTACGGGACGCGAGCGAGACTGTGCAGGAGGTACATCCTCACTGTGAAAAATGTGACGGGCCGTTCTATTCCGATGAGGACGGGGACGAATGATCTGTTAGCTCTACCGTTTCGGAAGTGTTATGGTCTCGCCTTCCTGGTTGATTTCCAGATGTCTCGTTGTATTGTCGGTCACACTGGGCGGAACGAGATCCCCGGTGCGATACTTGCTTTCCGGTGCCGAAAAGTTGGCCGGCTGAGGTGACAACTCCGGAACTGACGGAGCCGGCTGTACCATGTTGCCCGATCCACCTGTCCTGCCGCCCCTAAGAGTGCGCTCCATTCGCCGCGACTTCATAAGATCCCCTGCACCCTTCGCAAGTGACCAAATGGCAGGAAACAGCATCGCCCACCACCAAGCCTTTCCACCTGCCACACCTGTGGTTAGGAGAGCTATTGAGACGACAACAAAACCGATGCCGGTGATAATGCTCTTTATCGCGTCGCCGAAAACCTCGTTTGGGTCGTTTCGACGCCGAGTTTCTGCGGGCGAGGAAGTCTCGCAGCCAAAACCGAGGTCCCGCTCAAGACCAGAGAGCATTGTTGAGCCCGAATTGCTGATCGCCGCGTTGACATTACCTATGTCTATGCCGCAACTTCGACAGAATTTGCCGTCATCAGGATTTTTGGTTCCACATTTCGGACAAAACATATTCTTGCTCTATTTGTTCTTACTTGCTTCTCGCTGACGTCTGGCTTCGAAGAGCATTACGCCGGCTGCGACGGAAACGTTCAGCGAATCTATTCTTCCATACATTGGAATTTTGACCAAAACGTCGCAATTCTCAGCCACCAACCGATGCAGTCCGTCTGCCTCATTTCCCATGATCAGCGCAGTTGGCCTGGTCCAGTCCCATTCAAGATAGGAGATCTGAGCATGGCCCGCGGCACCGACGACCCACAATCCGCGGGTCTTCAGTTCTTCGATCAGCCTGTTCAGGTTCTGCACCCGGGCGACGGGCAAATGCTCCGAAGCCCCGGCGGAAGCTTTCGCCGCGGCCTCCGTGAGTCCCGCCGATCGCCGGTCGGGCAGAACTACGCCGTCAACACCTGCACACTCGGCGACACGCAAGATCGCCCCCAGATTCCCGGTGTCCTGAATAGAGTCCAGTACTAGAAGAAATGCATCGACGCCCAGCGAATCTAGCAACTCGTCCGGATCCGTATAACTTGCGCCTGCCGCGAAAGCGACAACACCCTGGTGGTTCGCCCCCGGCGGAGCCACACGCTCTATCTCATCGCGACTGACCCGATCGATCCGTATCCGCGAGCCCCGGGCAAGTTCATAAAGCTCATTTAGACGGTGTTCGCGGATGCCGGTGGCGACCAGGATCCGTTCCACCCGCCCCGGATCTGCCTTTACGGCCTCAAGCACGGGTATCGCGCCGAACAGCATCCGGCCGACATTTTTCTGTCGGGACCCCTCGCCAGAGCCCTTTTCGGCGATTACAGGCCGTCCGGAGCGCACGGAGCGCTCTTGTTTTCCAGCCGTTCGTTTGGATGTTCTTGTTCGTTTCAAAACAGGCTTTGAAGACGTGAGTACCTGGTGAATTGCAGCAGATTATCGCTAGATCGAACGCTTGAAAGATCCAGCCGCCCAAGCCCGGACCTTTTTACCCCTTTCGCATCCTTCTTATCTTCCGGAGGCCAAACATTGCCAAGCAGATGCCGAATGTCATTATAGCCATTGCAATTGGCGATCTGCGGAGCGAAAGCCACGATCTTCTCAACTAGTCTCCCCATATTCTTATGTGCGAGCAGATCCCTGTCATCTCCTAGCACAGAGAAGTCGAACCCGTGCTGCATCACCCTAAATCCAAGGCGATCATTGTTAGTATAAATGTCGACAACCGCCTCATCTTCGGACGTTTGAGCTTCATCCAGCTGCCTTCGTTCGCGACGGCTGTGTTTTTCCAGCACCTGTGTCTGGGAACGGTACAGCGAACCGGAAACAAGATGGCTTATTTGATCAGTGGCCACTCGAACACTCTTTCCAGTATTAAAAGCGACAAATTCTACGTAGCCATCAAGAAACTTGATCCCCCTGAGCCGTAGCGGCCCTGCGGTGCAGTTCAACTCTCGATCCGTCACCAAACGGCACTCGAACCCCAACGAGGCAAGTATTTTCTCGACTGGCTCCGAGGCCGCGGACTCGACGCGGGCGATCGGAAGGTGCCTGCCGGTTTCGATGACGGCCCGCAGCCATTGCGCGTCCGTCCCCAGTATATTCGCGGCCTGCTTGACCGCCTCTTCACCGGCATTTCCAAGTACAACAAAGTTCACGCCGTGTTCCCAAGGTTCCAACACCCGAAGCACCAGCTTTTTTCGATGTACTGCGTCAGTCGAAACCCTGAGCGATGCGGCACAATAGAGACATGCAAACCGAGTTGGGGGATTACTTTTGCCGCACTTGTCGCAACCGACCATCTGATCAGGCGTAAAGCCGACGGGTTCGGTCGTAAGTGGTATTTCGTCGGCAATGCCGGCAGTTGGTTGTTTGATATCGTTCGGGGCCATAGTCACAACCCTCTCAGAGGGCCGATCTACCTAATTTTACCACTTACGAAACGATTTTGCTTGACCGGACATTTCTTTAGTTGCAAACTATAGGGTAGTTATCTTTAGGGCAGCCTGGCGTTTTGAAAGCGGTATTTTACAGAACTATTTTCGGTTAGATTTTCCAAAAGTTATTCGAAAAGCCGTTTTTGCGGATCACACACTTTTTCGTAATCCCCGCTTCAATTCCTAGCTAACCTGCCTGTTTGGATGGCCGTGACCCGGTTTCTGGAGGGGCAAGTAAATGCAGTTTGACACTACCGCGAGTTCTTCGTGGAAATTTGGCCATCGCGGACGTGTTGCCGTTTTCATTGACGGCAACAATCTGTTCCATGCGGCCCGTTTTCACGCCATCGATATTGACTACAACAAATTACTACGCGTTTTGCTCGGCGATGGTCGCCTTTTGAGGGCGTTCTTTTACACCGGTGTGGACGCCGGGGCCGAGCGCCAGCAGGGGTTCCTGCTATGGATGCGGCGGAACGGCTTCCGTGTTGTGCAAAAAGAGCTAAAGACCTTCTATGACGGAACGCGTAAGGCGAACCTGGATGTTGAGATCGCCGTGGACATGCTAAGCCTGGCAGGAAGGTATGACACGGCGGTACTGGTCTCCGGCGATGAGGATTTTGTTTACGCGATCAACGCCGTTGCCTACAAGGGCTGCCGTGTCGAGGTAGCAGGCTTTCGCTCAAATACCGCTCCCAGGCTTATCGACGTTGCGGATTTCTTCATCGATCTCGGGGAGATCTCAGAAATGATAAGGAAGGACGTGGATCAACCTCAGGACTACGAGATGCCTTCGTTCATTCGATCTGAGGACATGCCAATACCCGAGGTGCTCAGGGGACACACGCCGGAAATAGCGAGACAGCAACCTAAGTCTCCCGGGCTGTCGGATCCCTATTCTGACGATGACAATGGCGATACGCCGAACCGGTATGTGAGAATAACCGACTAAGGATGAAGCTCTTTACCGTACAAGAGGCAAATGCCGAATTGCCCCGGGTTAGACTTAAATTGGAAATGATCAGGCGGCTTTACGAAAGGGTCTCTGGTCTCAAAGCATCGGCAAAAGCGGCCGCAGAGGCCTCCGAATTCGGTGGGGGGATGCGGGGCGGCTCAGGCTATGTAAAGGCGCTTTACGACATCGGTAAACTGACCACTGAGATCGCCGAACAGGGCATTCAGATCAAGGACTACAAACGCGGGCTGATCGATTTTCCCGCGATCCGTAATAGTCGTACCGTCCTACTGTGCTGGCAGTTGGGTGAACCCGACGAGATCCGATGGTGGCATGAGGTTGACGAAGGTTTTGCCGGGCGGCGGCCGCTCTAGGCGGCAGAAGTCGTTGTAAACTGTGAGTTTTAAACAGGTTACCACTCAGGTTTGTGGAAAACACGAAAAGTGTAGTTATTTCTACGCTTTAGTGTTGACTGGTTAAAGTGATTTCTGATAGAATTCGCAATTAATTTCTGAGCCGCGCTCAATACCTTCGAAAAAGTCATCTGCTGTCCTATGATGTGTCCCGTTTGCAAACGTGAACTCGCTCCAACTCTATCAATTTGTTTCACATGCGGAGCAATGGTCAATGACACAGTGCGCGAAGAGTTGGAAACCAAGATCGAACGGATCTCTGGACCGCTAAGGAAACCGCCAGTGACAGAATTAAGCGACGATCGGATAATAGATAACGGTCTCCCGCAGGAAAATAGCCGTTTGGACGCCGACGATCGAAATCTGCCTGCGCCCAATGCCGTTTCCGTGCCGCGTTCTCGGACAATGGAATTCCCGACAAAGCCAACCAGCCCGACGCTGGTTGATTTTCAGCCAAAAAACTCGACCCTCCCCGATTGGCGGCTTCAGATCCAGAATTCGGTACGCAAACGAACGGACAAGGCATCTGCGGAACGTATGCAGTCGCCGGAACCCATTCGGATCCAGGCGGGGCCTGAGATCGCGGGCGACAATAGTATAGAAAACGACGCCTCGGTATCAGATGGCCGGCCGCAAAACCCAATGATCGCGAATGCTCTTCGACGGATCGAGGCATCAAGACGGACATTTCTTCCCGAGGTGGCGGTGGCGTACACGAACTCGTCCCCGAAATCCTATCCTTTTAATGTGGTTGGCCGAAACCGGGCGGCAGCAGCCGCAACGGCTCCGGCCCCAACGCTATCTCCCAGCCCTAAACCCCGCTTGATCTCATCCTTAAAGATCGAGAAAAAGAAATACGATACCAATCGCCTTCCGCAACTTCCTGACCCCTTGGGTGAAGGAGAGGGATCAACTCCCGATACCAGCCTAGATCAGGACGTATCCCAGGAAATTCTTACTTCGGCAACGGTTCCGGCTCCGGAACCTGTGGCCCAAAGGCCGCTATTTGTGCCGACGGAAAACGGATCGGGCGAGATCGTATCTGCCGAACCCGAAGAGGAGTATGATGACCTCGCTTCGTTTTCTATGCGGTTTGGCGCGGGCCTATTTGATATGGCACTTGGAACCGTAGGCACGCTTCTGATACTGTCCCCGTTTTTGAGCGGATCCGAAAGATGGCTTTCGTGGTTCGGCGGCATGGCTTTCGTCGCATCGTTGGCGATGATCGTGTTTCTCTATTTGACCGCCTCTATCACGCTTTGGGGGAGATCTTTCGGCATGCGGCTTTTTTCGCTTGAACTGATCGACGCTGAGCAGTCTGCATATCCAACCTTGCACCAGGCGGCAGTTAATTCTGCCGTATATCTGCTTTCGCTGGCCTTTTTCGGTTTGGGTTTCCTGACGATAATTTTCAATGAAGAAAAACGCGCCTTTCACGACATCGTCTCGGGCACGATCCTGATCCGGGACGTCACATAAAAGTCAATAGCTCTGAAAATCTGTTTTTTGTTCGTTCTTTTTGCCGGACATCGAATAAGCTGCGTGTGAAGATGTGTCAGGCGACCATTACTCTTTGAGAACTATCTCCAGATTATCTCCAATTGGTAGTCGCGCGCGCCCGAAGCTCGGTCATAAACCTCAACGATTGCCTGGTACCCATTTTCAGCCGAAGGCTGCTGTATTACGGACGCGGTGCCGCGGCCCTCGATTTTGACCACACGCACCGTTGCATCGGCCCTTGGAAGGGGCATCGTGAAGCTGTAAGAGACATCCGTCGTTTCGCGGCCAGACACGGTCCGAAGCTCGATGCTGGTTCCGGAGATGACAAGATGGACCCGGTCGTCGACAATTCCCCGCCAGAAGACCCTCCCTTCGTCTTCACTAACCTGTCCAATTGCAGGTAGGGCGAGCAAAAGGATACAAAGCGCTGCCGGGAAGATAAGAGACCGCATATCACACCTCCGAATAATGATCTTGTTTTACCGAAAAGTTATAGGGTGAAGGCATTGTAGCGCCGTTGAGAACATCGATGCAACGCATTTACAACACGTTAACTTCAAGCCCAGTCGAATTTAGCTGCCAATTAAGCACTTCGACCCCGTCGATCCGTGATATCGCAGCCTCGACATCAGCTCGTCTCCCCTCCTCACAATAGAAGGCAATGCACCCGCCGCCGCCCGCACCGCAAACCTTCGGAGCAATTGCCCCATTATCAAGGGCACTTTCAATGACTTCGTCCATGTGCTCGGTCGTTATTTGAGATGACAGTCGTTTTCTGATCTCATAGCCTTTGCGGAGAACATCGCCGACGCGATTCCAGTTCGATTCAAGGAGTGCCTCGCGGAGCTCAAGTGAACCATCACGGATCCCCTCAAATATCTCAAAAATGTCATTGTCGCCGTCAATGTGGCGTTTGGTTATCTCCCAGTTGTTGATGCCGGAATTTCGCGGCTCTCCGGTGTAGCAGACCGCGATGCGATTCGTCAGCGTATCGGTATCGATCGCCAGGACCTCGCGCCTTATACCGTCTACACCAAAGTGGATGCACGCCGCCCCGCCATACTGTGCCGAATAGTAGTCCTGGTAACCGGTGGGTACACGAATGACCTGGCACTCGACCGCTGCGGCTATTTGAATGAACCGTTCGGGCGTGTAGGGACGGCCTACCAACTCGTTCAACGCTCCGATACATGCAATATTCAAGGTGGACGAGCCGGCAAGCCCGGCACCGGCCGGGGCCTGCGACTCGGTGATCATCTCGATCCCGGTCTGCGGCCGAAAGAAATAGACAAGCTTGGAAAGAAGCTCCAAACGCGGTTCTCTCCGCAATTCCGCCAATCGATCCAGCGTTGTCTCGAAGCGAACTCCGCGATCAATTGAATTCAGAATGATCCGATCATCACCTCGGCTTTCTATTCGGCACTTCGCAAGCAGGCTGATGGCAAAATTCACAGTCGCGGCCCCCTCGTGAAAGAGGAAGAGAGGCGGGATGTCAATGGTACCGCCCGCAAGATCGACCCGTGTCGGTGCGGAGGATTCAACTATCACAGGCAAATGTACCTCGGGAAAAAAGTAAGAAAACTAAAGGGTGTCGGGATATATTACCGCAATTCATAATAAAGTGAATAACTGGCGGGTTATTTTTTTGCGGTTTCGGTCTTGGAGGGTGGTGTTTTTTTCGATTCCTTACCACTGTTATCCGATGATGGGTCGCGAGTGAGATGTAAACGCTCGGTAATGTCGTGAAAGGTCTCATGAGCTACCTCTTCGACATGATGTAATTTTTCTTCGATCTTGTGAATGGTCTCGGGGTCGGCTTCCTCCACCTTTTCCGAGATCCAATACCGTTGAAGAAGATAAACGAAGGCAATACCGAACAGAATAATGAAGAGCAGTGCGATGCCGATCTGTTGGAAATCGCCGATTATCGTCGTGATCGCGCCGCTGAAGAAATATCCGACACCTGAGAGCAAAAGGACCCAAAGGAAGCAACTTATGAAGTCAAGGAGAAGAAAACGTCCGAAAGGCATCTTCCCAATTCCGTAGAAAACACATATAGCAGCACGGATGCCGTAAATATATTTTGAGATTATTATGGCGAACGTGCCGAACTTATCTATGAGCTTCTCCACCCTCGGCTGGGCGATCTGATAAAACCGGTAATGCTTTGCCTTTTCGTGAAAGATCCGCCCGAGACCGTAGCCGATATGATCGCCGAGCATACCGCCCAGGGTGCCGAAGAGTAGCACCTTAAAGAAGCTATAATCGCCAAAAAAACCGGACTGGGCCAATGCGCCTGAGACCAGGAGTGTAATGTCGCCTTCGATCATGCATAGAGCGAAAACGGCGTAGATACCGTACGTCGCGATCAGCTGTAAAAACCACTCCATAAATTGCCAGCGGGATGCCAAGTGCAGGAAATTGCAGGCAACGAACAGGTTAACTGTCCGTACGCCACCAGTCAAACATTTGACTGAAGGTGCAATTGACGTGGCGACCCAAAGATCGCGACACACGGCCCTGTGCGATTATTGGTGCTGAGGGCGGGAGTCGAACCCGCACGCCCCTAAGGACACAGGATTTTAAGTCCTGGGCGTCTACCAATTCCGCCACCCCAGCTTGACACATTGTAGCTCTGTAACATACTATAAATAAAGGAGTTACGGAGGACACATTCGGACACCACCAGACGCATCCGGACGGCCGAAGACGCTAAATTCCCCCCCGAATACAGGAAATTCCCCCCCGAATTCCCCCCCCGAAATGATATGAAGCTGTACATCGCCGAAAGCCATAAAGAAAGAGGTTATTTTATCACCGCGCAGAAGGATGGGAAAAAAGGCGCGATACAAAGGTACCGCGGCATATTTGCCATCTATGACGAGAAGTCCGAAAAGTGGCATTTTAGAAGTCAGAGAGGCTTCACGGCAAAAAGAGACGCGAAAAGCTGGGCCGAGGAAGAATATGCAGACTTTAACGAAAAAGGACAAACCGCGACGATCGCGTCGGTGAAAGGGCGAACCAACTTTGCGGCATTTGTTGAGAAGCATTACCGAGACTACCTAGAAAATGACCGGCAATTGAAAGGTGCCAAGCAAGAGTTTCAAAAGCTAGATGTTCTTGTGGAGTTTTTCGGCAACGACCGGATCGAAGACATCGATCTGCTCCGCGTGAAGGAGTTTAAGAAATGGCTTTTGAATAGACCTTATACGCGAAAAGAGGGCGGGCAAGAGTTCTTTGTTTCCAAAACGACGTCTCACCGTTATCTTGCTCGACTTAAGCATCTACTTAGATACGCCGCCGATACTCTCGGAACCCGAGTTCCGCCGTTTCGAGACCTGATCAAGAAGTCCGATGAAAAGCCGAAGGGCATCAAGTTCACGTTCGACGAGTTTCAAAGAATGCTTGCCGCCTGTGATCGCCTGTTCCCACGCAAGCCGGAAAACCGAAGACGCTGGCGGCTGGTGCTCGTCGCTGCGTATACCTTAGGCTGCCGCGTAGATGAACTCTTTCACATTACGGGCGCCCATATTAAATATCTTGATGGAGAAAAACGGGTTGGGCTGATTGAGCTAACCATGCCCGATAGCCGGAACAAGATCCATACAAAAAAGATGCCAATAACAACTTGGCTATTTGATGAAATGGAGGCGGGAGGAATTTTCAACAAGGCTTCCAACGAACGATTGTTCATGTGGACAAAGGCGTATCGGAAACCCTTCGACTCGATCAAGGAAGAAGCTAAAGTAAACCCGCAAGGGACATTTCATACTTTGAGGGCAACTTCGGCAACTGATAAGGCCGCAAGCGGTCAAGAATTAGAGACGATACAGCAGGAAGTCGGGCACAGGAAGGGATCAGGAGTGACATCGAAGCACTATATTCATTTCGAACACCTTCAAATAATTGAAGCCGCATCATTATTTAACGAGCGACTAGAGCGAATGAGGAAGTCTGATGATGATCCGCTTCAGATGGTGAACGTCTTACATCGGCCGCGATAGTCTTTCGGGGGCTCTGAGTTCAAGGGCTCTTTCCGCGAACTTCCGCCGGAACTAGCCCGTTAATTTATTGCTTGACTTCACGGCGTTCGCATAGTAAGCTGACAGTGCTTATGGAGAAAACCTTAGGTCAGAGAATCAGAGAACTTCGGGAAGAGCTTGACCTTTCGTTGCGGGAACTTGCCAAGAAAGTCGAGGGGCAAGCGGTTTCAGCAACACACCTTTCCGATATCGAGCAGGGTCATCGCTTTCCGTCCGATGAACTTCTTGCCAAGATAGCGAAAGCGCTGAATACGACGGTCGATCACTTGAAGAGTTTCGATACGCGGCCTCCTCTGGAGGAGATCAAAAGAATTTCCGAGTCCGATCCGAACTATGGATTCGCGCTGCGGAAGATGGTCGACAAGAAGATCTCTGGCGAGGAACTCCTTAAGTTTATCGATAAACAGAGAAAGAACCGTTCGTGATTATTTAATGAAGAGCTACCGTTCAACCAAAGGACAGTTTAAGGAACGACCGTACTTCAAGGATGAAGAGATCGAAATGATCTGTCTTGACGCATTGCGTGGCGTGAACCTTCTGCCGGGAGAGCCGGGGCCGGTCCGTGTGGACAGGTTCATTGAAAAGCATTTTAAGGTCACGCCGAAGTACGAGTTGCTGGAGGACGGCGTTCTCGGCTTGACGGTTTTCGGAAAGGCCGGCGTTAAGGACGTCGTAGTCTCGAGCGAGATCGATGAAGGCGGTTCAGTGGCGTCTGAACGACTCGTCCGCTCCACACTTGCCCACGAGGCTGGTCACGGGCTTTTCCATACGCACCTTTTTGCATTCGCCGAATTGTCGAAACCGCTCTTTGGTGATCACTCCGATCCGGCCATGCCAAAGGTGCTGTGTCGTGACGTGAATGCCGGTCGCGGAGGGAAGGGATACAACGGTGCCTGGTGGGAGTTTCAGGCGAACAAAGCGATCGGGGCCTTGCTTATGCCGAAGCCTCTTGTCGAGGCAGCGGTCGAGGACTTTACAACAGCGTCCGGCCTCCTCGGGCTTAGGGAGTTTGATCACGCTCGAACGCCGGAGGCGATAAGGCTGTTGATGGAGACATTCAACGTGAACGCACCGGTAGCAGAGATCCGGCTTGAGCAGTTTTTCCCGGCAAGCAGCAGCGGACAGCCGATGCTATAAAAATTTTGCCCTAGGTGTTCGCACCGCACGCGGACAACGCGAATACTGCGAACGACATCTACTTACTAAGTTTCTTAATCGGCAGAGGCCGGAGGAAGAGGAGAAAGAAAACTATGAAAGACGAAAAAGACGAAAAAGAACAGCCCGAAAACGGGGATGAAGCGACAGACCGAAACTTCGCTGAAGCTGCGGTCGTCACGACCAGTGGCTCATATCCGAAAAACGGATTTGAACGCACACCGATCCGTCAAAAGATCAGTGTCATTCTGAAGAAAGCGGCAAACAAACTTGAGATCACCGACACGACCGATTGGGTTGCCACGGTCGGGGAGCAGGAAGTAAACCCGGACTCCAGCTACCTCGACTGCGGTCTGAGCGGGGAGGTCGAGATTGACTACGGGCCGCGGGAAGGAGGCGGAGGACATGCATAAGGCTGCCTCCAAGATCCTATTCGATGCTGCCGTCGCGAAGCTTTCGGGCAGGTTGCTCGAGCTTCGCGACTGGAAGCTCAATTCGTCGGAATTCCCGGTACTCGACATTACTTTCGGGACGAGCGCTCCGGATAGGGCATTCCGGGCGCGATTTACCTTTGATGAGTGGGATGACCTTCCGCCTTCCGTTTGTTTCCTGACGACGGCTGGTGATCCTGCACGGTCGGTGCCACGGGATCCAAAAGGTGTGATCAATACTGGCAACCATCCGGTGACCGGATTGCCTTTCGTATGCTCGATAGGGTTCCGCGAGTATCACACGCACACCAGCCATGTGACGGATCACTGGTCGAACTATCGTGGGAAGCCGGGATACGACATTGGCGATTTGGTCACAAAGCTGTGGCAGGCATGGAAAAAGGCGGTGAAATGAAAACAACGATCATTAACAAAAATTTTATAACCGAGACGCTTGAACATCTGCAGAAGGACGGCAGGCGCGGTGTGGAAGGTGTCGTATTGTGGCTTGCTGGAAGTGACTCCGATCAGATCCGGATCAACCAGGTCTACCGCCCTGAACAACATGCCTCCTGGGGAAACTTCAGGATTCCTCGCAGTTCGATGATGGGATTGCTGCGGCATCTGCGTGCGACCGGGTCGAGTATAGCGGCACAAGTGCATTCGCATCCGGAGGAAGCATTTCACTCCCCGATCGATGACGAATGGGCGATCATCCGTCACACCGGGGCTCTTTCACTGGTGCTTCCCGATTATGCTCTCAGGACCTCCTTGGACACCTTCATTGCCCACACCGCGGTATACGAATTATCTGCGGTGAATAAATGGGAGGAAGTCGCACCCGACTACGTCATCAATAAGTACCGGATCGTGAGTGAATGATGAATGAACAAGCTTTCAAAGAGAACATAAAAACGCTGGCCCAGCTCGTCGGCTTGGAAGAAAGAGAGGCAGCCTCGCTGCTCGACAGTAAGATCGCCGTTTTCGCTAACGAAAGCGACAGGCTAAGCTGCGAACTCGCTGACTTCCTCGTTCTACTGCTAAGGCGAACGGTCACCGGCGTTTACCGGAATCCGGCCGCGAGCGATGACTTTGATGTCTCGGTTAAGATCGGCGGAATCGCTCGCGAACAAAGGGCGGACGTTTTTGTCGCCATTAGCGATACGTGCCTTATCATCGGGCGCGATGAACTTGAAGCCTCCGGAGGGTCAGCCGGTTCGAGTCCGATCTGGGCGCTGACGGGGGCATGCTACTCTGCAGCCCAAGTCATGAAATTCCTAGTCGGTGAGGCGCTTCCGGTCCCAGCAGACGGAAGCCTGACCGTCCGCGCCGCCGATATTTTCGGTAATTCTTTCGACGCTGGCGAACCATTCGACATCGGAACCACATGGCTTGCAGGGGCCGGTGCGATCGGCAACGCATTCGTCTATGCGTTAAGCCTCCTGAATCCGTACGGGGTGCTTCATATCGCCGATCCGGACCGCGTCGATGGCGGCAACCTGAACCGCTGCATTTGCTTCTGTGACGATGACCTGCTCCATAACAAAGCTGAGCGATTAGCCGAATGGGCGGCGCCGCGAATGCCATCTGTAAAACTCATCCCACATTCGAAAGTGCTTGCAAAAGTACCGGAGTGCACGGACGGAGCCTGGCTCCAACGGATGGTCGTAGCGGTAGATAGCAGACTCGCTCGCCGCAACCTTCAGAATGAGCTCCCGGGCGAAGTGTTCGATGCGTCTACGACCGACATCCGAGAGTTCGTACTGCATTTCAACCGTCAACCGCTGAAAGGTTCAGCGTGTTTGAGTTGTATCTATTTCAACGATGCGGCTGAGGATGCTCACTCGATTCATGTCGCCGAAGCCCTTGGAGTAGATATAAAGGACATACGCCAGCAGTTTGTGTCTGCTAGTGCCGCAGCGAAGATCGCGGCAAAGTATGCGTACGTTACTGTGGAAGAGATCAAAGGCCTTGCATACGATACTTTGTTCAAGCAAATGTGCGGTGAGGGAAAACTCGTCGCCTCGGAAGACCGACAGGTATTTGCTCCATTTGCATTCGTCTCGGTGCTTGCAGGCGTTTTTCTGGCGATTGAATTCAAGCGACGCCTAACAAACCCGGCGGGCGAGAACACATATAATTACTGGAAGGTGAGCCCATGGTCCGCACCAGTTTCTCGCGGAAAACGTATGAGACGTGCTCGACCCGGTTGTCAGCACTGTTCCGACCCGGTGCTCGGGAAATTGGGACCTGCTCTATGGGATGAAACCAACCGAATTTCCGCGCAGACTTTCTCTAGATCCGTTCCCATAATGCGAGAAGTGCGCGGTGTTTCTGCATCGCGGATGACCGAGGTTCACCCCGAAGACCTGAAATGAACGGAACATTTCGGTAACCAAGCCTGAAGCTCTACCAATTCGCTTCAACCGTACCGCTTAGTTTGACTTCTTTCGTCGCTCCTCGTTCGGCTGCTCCTTTCTCGAATTTCTCCGACCAATATTGAACAAGGATCGCAGAAGTCTTTGCGGGCGGATACTGAATGCCGATCGGATCGACTTCTGCGAACGATTCTTTGTCATCGATCGGATCGAGAAAACCCACCTTGGCGGCAGCGTGAATTGTCGGATCGCAGCGGCCGAGTAGGCAGACGAGCTGGATGACCCCGAAAAACTGGACGACGCCGACTATCTTTCCGTCTCTGCGCTCGACGTAGACCGTGTGCGAAAGGGCGGGCCGAAGATTGTCGAGGTCGTCATAATTCTCAAAGGACACATGTACGTCCCGGAAAGGCTCACGACTTTCCTCGAGCACCATTCTCCCGAGAAGCGTTTCGACATAATCGTGTTCGGGCAAGGTCGATGCGAGAG
Source organism: uncultured Acidobacteriota bacterium (assembly GCA_937859595.1). Classification (GTDB taxonomy): domain Bacteria; phylum Acidobacteriota; class Blastocatellia; order Pyrinomonadales; family Pyrinomonadaceae; genus OLB17. Next base: position 94,358 of record CALMAH010000001.1, read on the forward strand.
CTACACTCATCTTGACGGCGAGCCTGGCCATGTCTTTGTCTACGTAGTAGTCAAGCGGCACGTCCTTCATCGGTACCTCTACCTGAATCTTTTCGACGCTCCGAAGCCGATTTGCCAGTTTCGGATCTTTCAGGCGTTCGTTGAGTTCGTCGAGGTCGCGGTAGGTCACACCGATCGTGTTGCCTTGGGTATCCTTCTCGACGATCGGCTTCGATAGTCGCGGGACTACCTCTCCATCATTTAGCTCTAAGTTGAACTCCAGATCGTCTTGGCGCAAGGCCTTCTTCCAGGCGGGAATGTTCTGCTTGAGCTTCAGTCCCCAGCTCGCGATCGAAATGTGCAGCCGATGAAGATTGCCGGCCACGCGCGCCTCGAAATCGTGGCTGAACTTGTTATTGCAGTCGTAGCAGGCTGCCACGCACCGCCGGCCGCCGAGGAACTCGTTGAAAATGTGGTCGCGAGAAGGAGTGGTAATCTCTGCAATACAGTATGGACAGATCTTCATTCGTTGATTTGAGGATAGAAACGGGTTCACTCGACTACCCAGGCTTAGACTTCTTAATAGCCAAGCAAGAGGTGGTTATGCAGCTTCCGCTGCCGAAAGAGTTGTAATCCCTAGCAGTTCATCGATAGCGGCATTCTCCCACTCACTAAAGGCCGTGGGGTCATTTAGGAATGTTTCCCACGCCCTATTCAGAAGGCTCACGGGTAAGGTCATTCCATTGGCATCGTCGAAACCCAAAGGATTGCTCTCGACTAACATATCGTCGATCGTCGCATTCACTATAGGAAGGAAGGCATCGCTAAAAAACCCGAAATATTCCTCGGTGATTTTCGAACAGGCGGCGATGTCGGACCACGCTTCCAAAAGTTCGGCCGCCAATTTCGGGAACCCCATTGCATCGGCGCGACTCGCAAGTAATTTAACTCTGATCCAGCTTACTGGATGAACGCGGAATGCGAGCGATTCTTCTGGAACATGAAACTCTTCGTGACCCAGCATCCGGCAGTACATCGAAAAGGCATGTATGAACGAAGGCCCTCCTATCTTTAGTCCCACCGCGTCGCAGAATAGTTCCTGGGTCCACTCGAACCACGTGATCGCTATCTTGTCGAGCTTCCGATTTGCCTCCAGCGAGAACCGGTCATTCCGCACAACGCTCGGCTGGAGTCGGATCGCAATCTTTTGCTGAAGCTCTTTTACCAGAGCTTCCATTTCAACCTTGTGGAAAGCGTAAAGTACGTGACCGAATTCGTGAAAGAGAAGCGGAAGATACAGGATCTGTCCATGGGCGGATGATGGAAAGAAATAGATCGTCGGCATTCCTGGGTAGGGCAGACATGCAAACATTCCTGCACTAATCGCAAATGGATTGTCCCGAGTTGCACGGTGCGATTCGTGGAGCCATGAAACAAGACGAAGTGCGGGAAGGTCGGAACGTTTTGAACGCAGTACCGGTACGATATATCTCGAGTTGAGAATGGTCACGTTACGGGCAATGATATTCGTGTCGCTCACAATATCGATAAGGATCGAATCATCCGGTTTCGCGAGATTTTCGAAGTTAGTCTCGATAGCGTCGAGGATCGAACCGCATACCGAGACTAGCCAGTCACGATACGGCTCGAGTTCTCGCGGCAAATGCTGGTCGTAATCGATTTCCCGGCGGATCTTTTCAACTTCGTTTCGGAAGTCAAGGTTATTTTGAGCGATAATTGTTCGCACTAGTTTTCCCCGATAACCTCCGAGATGTCTTCGTTAAAATGCTCCTCGATCAGCGACCTCACGTCTTCGAGCCCTGCGATCAATGCATGTCGGTCATCAACCTCTGCAGCGCGAAGTGCGTCGCGAAAGTCGTTTATCGATCTAGCCAACAGATCCGAGCGAAATTTTCTCGTGCTTCGCCGAGCCTTGATATAACGCGTTCCGAGCTGGCGCATTCGCATGCTCGTCCCGAGTGCGGGCCCTCCGTCCGGCTGTTCGGCCCGTGAGACAACCAAATCGAAAGCCTCCAGGAACGCGTCGACCTCCGAGAAGGCTTTTATTACTTTCAGTGAATGTTCCCCCGACAGATTTCCTGACTCGCGAAGCTTCAGGTCGATTAGTATCGCATTCAGTGCGGATATCAGCTGCTGGCTGTACTGAAAGCTCTGGTAGGACAACCATTTTACGCTCATCGTTTCCTCCTCGGTGCAGATGGGTTCATTTTATTCGTCGCACCTCCTGCGCGGTCCTGCTGGTCAATTCCTCGTCAGTCCGTTTGATCTCCATAGGCAACCTCTGAGCCATTCGCGGGTTCGACCAGTTCAAATGACAAGACTGGTGGAGGTCGTTGGCAGGGTCAAGAATGTTTTCAATAGCACTCGTCGCTTTGATTAGGACGGGCTCTGCCGTTCCCTGATTCAACGTAGCGGCTCCAGTGTTTGCAAGCAGAACCGAGCGCTTTGAAAAGCGGATCATCGTACCTTCAAGTGCGTTTGTCACGCGGCCATCCCGCAGAACCTCCCACAGGCGAATGTTCTTCACGCTTTGCTTGTGAAAGTCGACAACGTCTACAGGGGCATCTCGTCGCAAGAAGCCAATATCTCTGAGGCGGCCGGCGGCCGCACGGATCGCATCGAGTTCCTTCCCGTATTGGCGCCCATCCCGAACGACCAGCATCGGGCCGAGATCCGAAAAACCGCTCGCGACCGCCCGATCAGCAAGCTCGACGACCTTGTCTTGAAGAATAATCTCGTTGATCGTTTCTTTCTGCGAGTCGTTCTTACTTTCAACGTCGGTTTCCATTCTGAATGGGGTGGAGGAGCCGGGTTGGAAAATCAGCAATGAGACCGCGAAGTATCTGTGACCCTGACTGACATCGATACCTAGCCGAACTTGATATTTCGGTTGATTCTTGATCGTCCAAGGCACGCCGTCGATCTGCTGTACAAGATCCATGACGTTAAGCTCGATGAAGCGGTTCCAGTGGCGCGGGATCTTGACCGGTGTAGGGAGTCCATCCCTTTGTTCAAATTCGAACTCGCCTGCGTACCTTTCAAGCGTGGATCTTTTAATTCGTTTTACTCGCCAACCTTTTAGTTCGAACTCGACGTTGAAGTAGGATGACGGGCTCTCGTCTTCGAAAACGAAAAGGACCATTCCTCCGGGGCTTTCGGACTGCAGTTTCGCTATGGCGTCTTCCTGAGACTTGTAACGAATGCACTCAGCCACAGTATTGCTTCGGGTGAGTTCTGAATATAGCTCTTCTATTGAATCGGAAAGAGCTTTTGTGACGCCGACCTCAAACTTCTCCGGGATCGATATATACAAGGTTCGAGGGGCCGCTGTAGGATACGAAAAGCAACCGAATTTCGAAAGATGCGGCAGCCTTTGAGCGTAGAAGTCCTTGTGCTCCCTAAAATTGCCATTCTTTGGGGCTCTCAATACGTTGCCGTCGCCAAATTCCAGGTCGGGAGCCTCTGCTCTGAACACATGGGTATCCTTTGGACGCCAGAACCCGGTTTCCAACCCGGGAACCTCACTCCCGAGACTGTCATCTCCCACTCTGCTCCAGAATGATTCAACAAGGGGCTTTCGTTCATCGGGAGCGATCTTGTCGAGCGAGTTGAGCGATCGCGGGAGCGCGTCGTTCATCACCCTGAGACGCAAGTGTGACGCCGCGACCATCACCGACCCTGAAATTCCCCCGAAGGAGACGAGGGCAACAGATTCATCGTCGGCGAGTTCGACCCCGTGCTCAAGCTTGTAGTACTCCTGAAGCGAAGAGAAGTTCTTACCCTTAAACCTAATCGGATCGGTGTTCGCAGCCGTCACACCGCGAAGCATCTTGTCGAAGTAACACTTGGAATATTGATTCGGTTTCGACCTGTAGAGAAGGGTCCCCTTATTTCCGTGTTGCCGTTGAGAGAGCCGGTTAAAGAGTCTCTCGTTAGACTTCTGGAGGTGAGGCGGCTGATTCAAATCGAAAAAATCTGCCACAGTCATCTCGGTAAAGAATGCGGTGCTCACATCGATCACGACGCCGATGCCCACATCTTCTATTGGAAGCGTCGCTACCTCAAATCTCCGTGCGACCATTATTCCGTCGCGTTCGACGATCGGCTGCCGTTCATAAAATATCCGGTAGCTGTCCAAGGTCCAGAATATTCGGCTGTTGTATATCTTTCTGATTAAACTGCGTTCGACGAGAGCAGCCATCAACTCCCGTTCAGATTCGTTCGCGAACGACAGGCGTCGTGGGCCGATATCATTTACTTCCAGCCGCCAGTTCTCATCCTCGACGATAGTCGGCGGGACAGGTCGATCCGACAGTACTAGTATTTCGGACTTGTTGCTGGAATCGATCACCGCTGAAAGTCCGTGCTTAGTTGAAAGTCGGTTGCATACTTTTTCCGAATTCTCTGCGGTCGTCGAGTGCCCCTTTATCGTGGCCCGCCTTACGTTAAGCCGAAGATCTTTCCCGTACCGCAGAATCCGAATGTTTGTCTCGATCATTACTAATTACTCCGCTGAAACTCCGGACAAACTGTCCTGAAGGGGCACATCCTGCAAATCTTCGGGTGTTCTGAAGCCGTGAAGGCCCCCGATACCCCAGTCGCTCCGTACCGATCCATAGCCTCCATTCTGCCGATGTCTTGGATGATCCGAGCCTTGGCCCGAAGAATTTCCTGAACCGAAGCCCGGTCCTCCGTAACAGAGTCAAGTTCGAGATAGGCTTTAAAGATTCTGATCCTTTCCGGGTCGATGCCGAGCTTGTTTGAAACAAGCAACGCGTAAGAGAGTAGCTGCAGGCTGTCGTCCGCACTCGTTGAGGTTCCGGTCTTCCAGTCGACAATGCTTATCCCGTCTTCGGTTGGAAATGCGAGGTCGATCTTCCCGCTCGCGGAACTCTCTCCGAATTTGATCGATAGTCTTGCCTCGAGGATCGCGTCGGAATGAAGCCCTCCGTAACGGAACGTTTCGAACTGACGTGACAGAAGAAAATTCGAGACGGCGGTGCCGAGACTTTCGTTCGCGCTATTCCATCTTTCCATCGCCGCGTCATCGCCGAGGACGAAGTCTGAAAGAAGAACTGCGTATTGAGAACTCGACGGCTGTCTCGTTCGCTGATACTCGAGCGAAGCTTCCAGGTCATTTCGAAACATGTCTCTCGCCCACGAATCGATACCGGTGTTCGTGATCCCAGGGTTTTCGCGGAGCCGCTTGAAATGCCTGTCGATCACAAAATGAACAATTTCGCCCATTCTGAGTGGGATAGATTTCAACCCCTTTAGGTGCTTCAACTGTTCCTTTAGCGGTTCATTCGGAGCCGACCGCGCACTCGAGCCGTAATATTGGTAGTAATACTTGAGCAGGCACGTTTCAAAATTGCCGCGTCTGGAGTATGACCACTTCACCGGGCGGCTCTTCGCCGCGGCGCCCGAATGTCCGGGGTCAAATAGATCGAACAGCGATGTTTGCGCCGGATCGGCCATACGTGAGTACCTACTTTCGCAGCGACTTCAAGCGTCTGGTTAGCCTCTGCCATTCGTCGTCCGTCAGGTTCATGGTCTGAGCATGCTTGACGAACTTTTGAGCCGCCTCACTTGTGCTCAGCATCTGCTTTGCTTCCGAGGTGATCTTGCCCGTAAGACTTAGAAGAATCTCGGAGGGAACTCCGAGTACCGTACAAATCCTCTCGACCGTATCCGCCGACGGGGTGGGAATCCGATCATTCTCGACCTTGCTTATGTAAGAAAAATCCACGGAAACTTTCTCGGCCAGTTCCCGCTGACTGATATTTCTCGCCCGCCGGATCTCGCGTAATGTTTCGCCAAATGTTTGCCCCATATTTGCATGCTCCATTTCACTATAATCATATCAAAATGTTGAGTTGTTAGTCAACACAACACTGGGATTCTAACGGCAGAGAGGTAAATACAAATCCGATGGCAATTCTGACACAATCAAAATGCGAGGATCCGATCAAGTTAGAGACGAACGATATGTCCTCCAACATCTTCGCGCCGCAGTCCCAATCGCCGCTTATAAGGAAGATTGAGGTCGTCGGACTTTGGTCAATGATTAATAAATAGTCTCTGAACTCTTAATAGGGCGGCGTCGCTCATTTTCCCGCTTTTAATATATTTTGTCATGCGTGTCGGGATTTTCCGAGATGTTACAATATCGGCCTATACCCGACTAGTGAAAGAGGAAGGCAGATTATGAATTCCTCTGTCGCCATGCGTTAAGTTTTCCTTCCGATACCTGTCGTACGTATTCAGCTATCTCATTCCAATCAATCCGCGAGAGCCGGTTTCTACGAGGAATGTGAATTGTAAAGCTGTCATTCGCTTGGGAAGGAGCAGGCACATCTTTCATCAGAATCCAATATGCCTCATCCTCAGATTCGACATACTTAACTATCATTACCACGCGCAGATTCGCCCAAAGATAGTTGTACGTAGACACCTTGAAAACCTGTCGTTCCGCATGATCAATTGCGTTGGACTGAGCTGACGCCTTTAACTGAACTACAAGATCCAGGCCCTTGTACTGGCCTTCCTCGGCGATCTCAAGATTCAGATCCTGCCCGTAGTCATGATCGATGGAATTTGGATTCCAGTCACAGGGGAGGAGATTCTTGAAAAACCTTACAGAGTTCTCTTCCAATGTATGATTTTCGTGTCTTTGGGGAAATTTCATACGGGCTACAAATAAAAAACTGGGTGCCTAAGAATATCTTGAAATTCGTGATAAATCATCTTAGGGGCTGTCACACTGCTTTCTTGCCAGAGGAAGACGTAATGGTTCGCCTGATCTATTCGTTATTGATTATTATGGGTTCGAAATCAGCTCTTTCCATCCCTCATAGATCATGACCATCGCAAAGGTGTCCAGTTCACAATATTTGAGAAGGGCTTTTTCAATTTCCGAACGCTCATATTCAGACATATCCTCGAATTGCAGCCGAGCGTAGGCGGTCATTGCCGCTCCGCCTTCGTTCAACTCATCCTCATCGCTGAGTAGTTCAAGGTCATGATCCGAAATGTCCTGAAATAGCTTGGGCAATAGTGTGTATGGATCAATTACATTGCCATCGTTGAATTGGATCCATTTCCAGTTCTGAAAGTTTTTACTTGAAATGCCTTGCGGGTTGCCGTAAATCGGTTGCGAGTATTTGTCCTTAAGAAACTCAGAAGAATTCATCAATGCCGGTAACACCTTTTTGATAGAATTAGAGCTTTTTGTGAAAGGATCGTAATGATACCGTTTTACGAGGCGGCACATATCGACCATGTTTCTGGGACCTTCCCACTGTTCTGCCGAATCCTTTGCAGACTTGGTGATAGAACGAATGAACTTAGCCAGTTCCTGCCGATCCGCGACGTCATCGGGGTCACTCAACATTTGGCGATAGACCATGTTTAGGTAGCTGTTCTCGTGATCGGCATAGCAGAATATAGTTCCGCCATCGATTTCGAGTTCACGCTTCAACGCACGGACGAAATCATAATTCGGGAAGCGTCCCGGTTGTGCATTAAGATACTCGCCCTGGTGTGCGATACGCCCGTCTTCGTAAACCACGTGGTGCGAAAACTGGAAGGCTATACCCTCATATGGACGACGTCCTTTGTTGAAGGGTATAGCAGCCATGGATGTCTCAAAATCGATAAAATGTAAGGGAAATTTCCAGGAGCGCATTTCCGTTTCGAGGCCATCTTTATCAACCCAGGCTGAAGAATCCTTGTTTATCGCTTTTTTTACTTGTATCCACTGTCGTTCCGATTGCGAAACACCAGGCCTACCGTCCGGTTTTGGTGAGATATCGTCCTCTAAAAGCTCCGAGATTTTTAGACGATTCTCGGCGAAGCGTGACTCCAATCGCTTTGCGTGATAATTCCAGACGTCAAACACTAGGGGCTCAACGAAGTCTGAGTCTGCCCACCCTCTCTGGGTTGACCAACATTCGCGAAATCCGCTGCGCATGCCCATACGTATTTCGTCGGCCGAAGCGTGGAATTCACATTTCTTGCAGCCTTGATGAGGAGGTGTTGGAATTTGTTCGTCACGGGCGTAATAATCAGCATAGAGCGTGGCCCGCTCAGTAAAACTGCGGCCCTCGTCATCTTGTCCATCGGCAGTGCTGTATATCTGATCACAGAGATCATCGACGTTGACCTTGCAAAGAATTGGTGGCTTCAGGTCTTCTTCGCTAACAGGTACGGCGATCTCGGCGCGGCGGCGACCATCGGGACCCTTGCGGACCCTGAATTTCTGATTTAACCCGTCGGTCGGGCAGTTAACGGACCTGTCAACAAGCATGAAGTACCCAGCCACACTCTTGCTAGGATAGGCTATTTGGACGACATGTTTTTGGAAGGCGATGTCGTACAGGTACGGCATCCACCCAGCCATTATCGTTCCGTTCTTGTTTCTGAAGGAGATATTTGAACTACCGACCGACTTGGATTTCACTTCGATCACGTCCAGGTGGTCACCTGACTTGACCAGGACATCCACCTTTATGAAGTAGTTTTCAAATGCGATTGCCGCTTCGTAAATTATGACATTGTCAGCTGCGAGCAATGCGTTCGTCTGCCGAAGAGCTTGCTTGTAATCAAGGGTTTCGACCTCAATTCCGCCTGGAAAATAACATTTTGCCAACTCACCAACCTGAAATCCGCCTCTAGCCAGCGCAAGCAAAAAGCTGTCGTTTATGGTGCGGTCGGGATAAGCATCTTTTTTCGTGTAATAAAGCTTAGCGGGGGCAATCGGTCGCCAGTTTAAATCGTGATTTTGTAAGGCATCTCGGAGTGTTCATACAGTTTGATTGATCGTCATCTATTTGTGGGCCGCCAGATCTGTGAGACTTTTCGAAACGTGCCTTGGAGTCAGAGGACAGTTGGACGTAGGTATTGCAGAGTCCGCCCCGCAGTACTGGGTCAATCAAAATATGACTATCTTACATCCTCAACACTGGTCCTCAAATTCGTATTGAACCTTCAGGAACGGAGCCCGGAGAAGGCATCCTTCAATACACCAACCTGCTGTTCGAGGCCATCGGCCATCTTCCGAACTTCGTCGAGAATTTTGCCGCTGTTGGACTTGATTGTTTCGGTCCACTTTCGCATTTCCTCGAGCCTCCGAGCTTCTTTCTCGATAGCCAGGATGGATTTATCTATCTTTTCGAAATCCGCAACTTCTTCGCTCCGAGCGGTACTTTCGCGTACGCACAGCGCCTTTGCCAGGCTTAATGCAGCTTTGAGAATTACGTCGCTTGCAGTATCATCGGCGTCCCATACGACGAAGACGTCGTTACCGAGTCGGACTATTGCATCCTGCATTGGCGGAGCGGTCTTTCTGGAAAATACGAACAGACCGACAGCAGCACCCCGGTTCTGGCGTGCCATCTCGATTTCAAGCCTGGCTTTATTAAGGTCGAAGGAAGCAGACTCTTTCGCCTCAACGACGAATTTAACGCCGCGAGCTATGCAGTCAGGCCCTAGTTCGACCACCGCATCGCCGACTTTGCAACTCTTGATGAGCCCCGTGGTGGTGCCGGTCGCCGTGACAATATCACCCGCTTTCGCGACTTCCTGCGAAAGGACTTCTAACAATGAACACTCAAAATCTTTACCATGCGTCGTCGACCTCAAAGACTCTTCTCGTCTGGCCTTCATAGCTTCCAACGCAGAAGTGACATCCCTTTGAAAGGCGGCATTTTGTTCGTTCTGCTGCGTAAAGATTGTGACCAGTTCTTTCTTGAGTCTGGCTAGTGCTGATTCCGAATTATCGAGCGAAAATTCGTTAGATATGGTGCGTTGTGCCGATTCGACCTTCCCAACTAGACGGCTCAGAGCCGAATCCGATTTATCGAGCGAGAATTCCTTTACGACCTCATCGATCTTGTTTGTCAGGTCACCGGTGAATTGCCCGTTCTGCTGTGTCAGCTCCGCAATCATTCGGCACATTGCTCCGTTCTTGTTATCGAGCGAAAACTCTGTGAGGATCCGTTCGGACTCAGCCTGCAGGACTGCTCCGCCGAAAGACGAATTGCATTAACGACCCCTCCGGATTGTTCGGGGTCAAGGACGTTCATTATCGGACTGTTCTCACCTACATGTTGGGCCAGGGCCAGAGCCATTTCTGAGCCGTCTGTCCCAACCTGACGGCGGAGTAACTGTTCAAGCTCGCCGTCCTTCCGGATAAGGCGCTCGACCCGCTCCTGAAACCGGCCGTTGGTCGGATCAAAATAGTCTTTCAATACATTCGTTACGCCCTCAGTAAGCTGGGTTCGGTAACTTTCCAGAGTTGACCCCATGTCGTCCAGGATCCGGTCTCCCTCGCGCCTTACTGCATCGGCATCGACCTGGCCTCGTGCGTGTTTTAATGACAGTAGGCCGATGCGAAGGGCGCCAAGTGCGTATTCGTCACGTTCGCGGCCTGCCGTTCGGACTTCCACTTCTTTGACCGAATCAGGATCGGTGACGTTCAGTTCCAGAAAGATGCTGGCAGGCGCTTCTCTCATTGAAACGGCACTATTTATCTCAAAATCGACGACGGTTTGCGTGGCGGTATTCATCTCTGTGCTCCTGATCCTTTTTGCTTAAACGGTGGCGTATCGGACTCCAAGGCGGGCAAGACGCACTTGCTCTCGACGGCGGCTTTCGGTGTAGGTTAGGGAGGACGCCTCAGGCCTTTCCAAACGGCCTCGCAATTCCCAATCGGCTGAAAGAGCATTGCCTACGGCCACTGCATCGCGTCGTCCAATAATTTCGGTAAGATCTCGTCGTTTCATTTTTTTTCTCCTTTAAAAATCAATCGGCTTTTCGCCTTCCACCACTAGGTGAGATACGAAAAGCCGTTTGTTCAAAAAATAGAGAAAAAATGAAAAAACTTTTGACGGGGCTATTCAGTAGATATATCGTCCGAAAGTCCGAGCTCCCGCAAAGCAATTCGCGTGTCTTCGGCGTGCTGCTTCGAAACACCGTCGGGGCTTGTGGTCTCAAATGACACATTTATCCTCAAACCGGAGTTAGCCAATTTCATAAGCACCTTATAGAAGATCGAGAACTTGTTGTATGGGATCTCGCCGGACCATCTGACAACGGGTACGACCTCGGCGGACGGGGATGGTGGGAATAATATTCCTCCACCTTGAGTACCTGGTATCGTTCCTGTGTCTGTGCCGCCTGACCCGTCTCCCCCATTCCCAGGAATATCGATCGGGGGAATTGGTGGTTCGATACGCCCTAACTCCTTGTATATCTCTGCGTCTTCTTTTTTGAGAATGAACACGTCGTCAGCGATCTCGATCTGCTCGCGAGTGATGCTTTCGTTAAAGATGAACGGGTCGTAGCCACCAGCGGTTTTAGCGACATAGGCAAACTGCCCGCTGCTGACGCCGCTTGCAATGGTTTCCTTGATGGCGTCACCGGATAGCAGACGGGGAAACTGCGGTGAAGCGAAGAATGCATCGCGAATGGATTTCGTACTCCATTCTTTGTAGACGGGCGACCAGTGGCGGGTTAGGTAACTCGAATTGATCGATGGTGTAACGTCGCCGTCCTGCGTTAGGCGGTTTAGTATGTACGCGATCATCGAGTCGGCAGCGCTCGAATGTACGAGGCCAAGATCGATCTTGCGAAGGCTATTGTCCTTGTCGAGCAGCACAATGGTCTTGTACGTACGCCAGACGCTCTCCTTAACATCACGCCGAGCCTTTTGAAGGTTTTCGGAAAGCTGTTTCTTTTGACTCTCGTCGAGACGTAACGCCGTTGCTTCGGACTCGATCGCTTCCCAGGCGAGCACCTTTTTCGCATCTTCTCGTAGGGCCGAGTGTAGATCCGGAATGATCCAGATCAGTGCGCTCTTGAAAGTTCGGGCTGACGAACCGCTTTCCCGCGTCATCTGCTCGACCATCTGCAATGTCCGTTCGTCCTGGATCCCGGACGACGGATCCCCAACAGCGATGGTTAACACCGGTCGATCGGAGATTTGGCCGCTTTTCTCCGGAAAGTAAACACGCTCGACGCCGCTGCCCTTTTTGAAAACTTCGGTCACCTCAGCCTTAACCCGCTCCTCGGTTTCCTTCGCTTGGACGGTGGCTCGTCGGTCGGATAGGATCTTATTGAGGTTTGCTGCAATACCGAAACGGTACTTGTTCTTCTCGACCGACAGGTAATAGGCGTTCGTCGTGAGGGCCTCAAGCGCGGTCTCGACATTTCCGATATCAAGGTCCGGTTCAGCCACCGCAGCTCGGATCTCCGGCAAAGTTGTTTCTCCCTTCGCCTGTCCTCCATTCGACTCAAAAAAGATCGTTGTCGCGATCTTTCGATGTAACCGAGCTTTCTTGATTGCATTGATGGCTTCTTTGTCGAGCTGAATCGCGTGAGAGTCGGGCTTACCGCAGATGTCTGCAATAATGGCCGTTTCGAGCTTATCCTCTCCAAGCTGTTCAAAGACTGCACGGCGAAAATCCTGATCCTCTAGCGGAGCGGTTCCAAGCGAGATCAAATGATCTTTATGTGCTCCCTTGAATCCGTCTGTGTAGGCCTTAGACGTCCATAGTGCGAGCATTCTCAGTACGCCGCGCGTTCGCTGAAACCGAGGCAACGCCTGCCATTTGCGTTCAAATACTGAGAGGACCATCGGGTGAAATGGATAGGCGTCGATGAATGCCTGCCGCGCGTTGTCTGTATCGAAGACCTTCGGTAGCTGGTCCTTATGGTTAGTGATCCAGTCACCGTACTCGTGGCAGGTTTGGATCGCCTCTTTCGTCAACAGAACACGGCCCTGCTGGTCGATCGCGTTTGCGTCCCACTCGAACAGCCGACGTCGGATTATCTCGGACGTCTCATTTTCGGATGACATGGCGACGGCCTTACCGAGCCGGTCCAGCACCTTCTTTAGACGCTGATAGTCCGCCTGGTCCTCGACGGACATTTCAAGTTCTGACGCCGGTATCGAGACCGCAAGAACAGCGCCCGACCGTCCGCGCATTTCCTCAGAAAGATTGTGGAGAAATGTATACATCTGGCCCGACGCGCCTGACTTGCGGGAGCGATTGATGTAGTTCATCAACTCGTCCATTAGAATGAGGCACGGCTTGTCGGCAGGAAGAAACTTTCGAATATCGTCGCCGCCAGGGGCAGTCAGCTCGGCATCCAGGTTTGCAATCGAAGCAAAGCCTTCATCGCCGCCCAATTGGTACGCGATCTCACCCCAAGGCGTGCGACGCAAGGGCGTCCCGTCATCGCCGCCGCGCCCATTGCTTGAAAAATCCGTACCGACAAAAACTGCCGTCCGGGCGGACGGGATCGAGTCGATTCGTGCCGCGTCCAGGATCTTGCTTACACCCGACCAGGAATTGGCCTTCGCGCCGGAGGTCGCGAGATGGTAGAGCAGCGTAAGGGCGTGGGTTTTACCGCCGCCGAACTGCGTCGCCATGTTGAACACCGCATTGGTTTCAGTTCTCTCGCCTGACAGACGCCGGACCACCTCAGATGCGATCTCGGTGAGGCTCTTGGTCATGTACGTGCGATCAAAGAAGGTCTTAGGATCGCGGTAATCGACCGCAGTATTTGGATCGGTTATACGCCCAAGATTGACCGCAAATTCTGAAGCGTCGAGAGGTCGGCCTTCTCGAAGATCCTCGCGGGGTGTAACAACGTTGTACCAGGGTTTTAATGCCATAGTTCCTTCCTAGAATCCAAGTCCTTTCTTTCTTGCCAAGACGCCATCGACCCAGCGTTTTTCGTCCGTGCCGGTGGGATAGAGCGCTGACAGCGCGTTGGCAAGACGCCAGAAGCGTTCATCGTTCCCGACGCCGTCGTCGACGAGGAAGCGGCGGACGGCTTCGCTGCGGCCGGAGCCAAAGAGGAGCATCGTTTGGTGAATGCGATCGAGCGTCGTCGCTCCGGCTTCGGGGGCTCCGCCGATCCCCGTTGTCGATTCGTAGTCGAACTCCTCCATTTCCTCGAAGAGCTTCTTCTGTGCCTTTGTCTTTCGCTTCTTTTCGGTCGCCGAGCTGTCGACATATCCAAAAAGGTCGCGGGCACGCTCGCTGACCGGAAGCAGACGAGCTTTGTCACCCTTCACTTCTATGATCGACGTGAGGTCCTCAAGATGTGCTCCGAGACCCTGAGCGATCTTTCGCGCGGCGTCGTATTCCAGAATATAACCTTTCGTCTTGGCAGACTTGCCGCTCGACTCATCGTCATCGGACTCGTCTGCCTCGTCTTCAATCTCCGAGCTATCGGCAGCGGAAGCACCAGCAAAAAGGGTCCAAAGCCACATCGCTGTTAGTCGAGCGTCTTCTTCGAAACCGCTAGCGTCTGCTCCCTCGAAGATCATATTTAGGGCTTCCTTAGCCACCGCCGCCCATACGTATTCCAAATACTCGCGGAGGTTGACCACCTCACCGCTCGGTTTCTCAACAGAGGAATAACGCGAGAAGATCTCAAGTGCAGGGCCAAGGCATGCGAATATCGCATCGGCGCCGACGACACCTTCCTTGGCCAACCTCGGCATCCACTCGTGAACTCGGTTCGGCAGTCTTCGTAGAATTTCTCGCCAATCACCAATCTCTTCCGACAGAGTTCCATCACGATTTTCCCGCGGACGGCAAACCAGGTGCACGGACGAGGCTAAGGAACTCTGCCTTTGGGCAATCATCCGAGCAGATCTTTCAGTATCGATCGGCCACGATGCGCTTACTAGCCAGCCGGCTGACAAAAGGGCTGTTAGCAGGGCCTCCCAGGCCTCTGTCTCTGTATGCGCAAAAACTATCGTCCCGATCCCGGTTGGTTTAGTTACACGTCTGCCCGCAGCGAAGGCGGCCGTCATACCCGCTTCGTAGTACGCCCTATCTTTCTGTTTGTGTGCAACTTCTTTATGAGGGAGGTTTTGAATAATCTCTCCCGCCTTTGGCGACTGTTCATCACCGAATAACGAGGCGTGGCGGCCATCCACCATTCGCTTGAGCCAGACGAAAAAAAAGTCGGATAGGTTCGAATAAGGTATTGAATAGTAATAGGGGGGGTCCGTGAAGTAGAGGTCTACGGAATCATCCGGAAGAATCTGCTCTGATGCTGAGGCCTGTTCTACCTGCCCTGCGATGTTAGACACCGCTTGGGTTTCAATCATATTTGCGGTGTCTTCAATGATGCCTGACCATCCTCCACCGCTTTCCAGCGGGGAACTTTCAGCATAATCCCAGAGCATCGGAAGCGCTTGTCTCCCGAAGGTGTAACCTGGTGATTCGTTTTGATATATCCACCGACACAAGGAAGAGTTTCGATCAGCGAGCTTACTAGCCGACAACGCCAAGATCGTCTTAATGGCGGATGCAAAATTCCGATCGGCTTCAGAACTTAGGTCCAAGTCTCTAACTATGCGGCAGAATGTGCCGGTAGCTAGCAATTGCCTGTCGTTGAACAGATCCGACCATCGAGTCATACCGTAAATCGGCAGCGGAATCCGCCGAGGTTCCGAGTCTTCTATATTCTCGTTCGGAACAAAAGACAAGCCTTCTCCACGGGATTCCCTCGCAAGGGCCTGCGAGGTCGTCTGAAGAGCCTCGAAGTCCTTAGAAGTGGGTAGCCGGTAGCTCTTTCCTTTTTGACTCCTGCTCTTTGTAACCACACAGACAAGTCGAGCATCCTTGGTGCCGCCGCGACGTGCTTTTAATTGCGCACGCACGGATGCTACCGGAGTAATAAAAGAGCAGATCGGACACACTGCTTTTCCTTTGATTACAGTAGCGGACGATTCCCCAAGTTTCTTGTCTGTAAGTTCGAACTCTAATGATCGGGTTTGTTGGTTTGGTCTGAGTGCCACAGCAACAGACTTATTCTTCTTATTGACCAGCTGTCTCGTCCTCATAAGCGGGATTTCAAAGCCGCAGCCAGGGCCCTCGCACTTGACGGTTCGCGCCCATAGGTACGCAATAGGTTTCTCGTCTCGGGAAATAGCGGGAAAGAACTCCGCCAGTTCTTTCTCGGCTATTTCCTTTACCTTCCCTCCCCACCATCTGACTCGATCTGCAAGTTTCGGCCCGTATTTTGGTATGTACTCAAGAACTATCGTGTTCAGTAGAATGGGAATCGGATTGAGATCGCTTGCAGTAGCGTCGGCTCCGATTTTCAGTGCTTCGAGCGGTATCGCCCCACCGCCCGCAAAGGGATCGACAACTAGCGGACGAGTTCCTAGCTCACCGCCATTAGCTATGTGAGCCGCTTGGGTCAGCCTCCGGCTGGTTTCTATATAAGGCTTACTGGCCGAGTTATCCCAATTCGCGAAATCCGCAATGAAGTCAAGCAAGAGGGAACGCAGATGCTCATTGTTCTCGTATTTTGTATGCTGCTTATTCGCCGCTTCGAAACGTGTGAAGCTCTCCGCGCTCATAAGATCGCGATGGTGCCTACCCCACTTCTTCATTTCGTCGCGAGCCGCTAGACGAAAGCTCTCCGGACATTCCTCGTCGGCTGGATCTAACCAAAGCGACGCACAGTTAACGGCGCGGCATGCGGCAAGTGGCCTCCTAGCCCACCAGATATGAAGTGACTTTATGTGTCCAGAGGTGATACTAGTCTCACGCCGCGCATGCGCCGAAATTCTCTTGATCGGTAGATCTACCTCAATAAGTCGTTTGGGATATTGGTTCATTCTATTTCTGATCTATCACTGTTTTCGAACTCATCACCTTGTTCCGAAGCCATAGGATCGACTTGCTGTTCATTTGGCTCCGCTATGTCAGTCTGTAAATGGACAAATCCTGAAAGCTCTGAGGTTTTGAGAAAGCCCGTTTCTAACGCTGCGGCCTTATTAAGAATGTATTGCGAAGCAAATGCGGCGTTCTTCACCCTACCCTGGCGAGTGATGCCCCAGATCATTTGCTGATCTAATGCAGTCCATTCGAAAGTCTTAACCGTGCTGCGTGTAAATTCCTCGGCGAGTTCTTTCAGGACTTCTTTGAGCCGATCTTTGCGTCCCGAAGGATAAGCGAAGGTGCCCCAGTCGGTATGGGGGCCGAATTCAGCAAGCAGCCGAGAATACATCTTTACGCGCAATTCGTGGGTCCACTTCTGATTCTTATTCGTCTTGGCGATCGCGAAATTGCGCTCTTCGCTGTCTTCCTCTGGAAGCCTGGCCGTATTGCCTTCATCCGAGGTGAATTTTCCAACACTGGGCTTTGTCTGAGGCTCCATAACCTCCGCGATCTCCCTCAACCGCTCCACCAGTTTGACCAGATGCCAGTTCGCCGCGACCGACTCCCAGTGAGTATGGTCGTAGTCCCAATAATCCTGCCGCCAGTGGACGACAACGAGCTTACGCAAGGTTTCGAGATCCGCCTGAGCAAGTAACTCGTGGTTTTCTTCGAGCTTTCGAGCCTCGTCCATCCAAGGCTGATAGTTGAACGGAAACATGAACCGATGCTGGAAGAGTGCCTTGACAACTTTTCGCACTGCAGAGCTAAATGTCTCCGAATACAGTCCCTCGGCTGCGTCGGGATCGCCCGCCCGCGCTTCGACCTGTTCCCGGAGCCGCGGGAGATGCAGCAGGACCGCCTCCAGATCTTCGCGGGTGGGCAGCTCGTCTTCCTTGCCCATTTGGATTTTGGGCGACCTTCCCACGACACGCGGAGGTTGGTCGTTGGAGGCCTTCTTCGTGCCTGACCGCGGACGCCCCCGGTCGGTGATCCGGAGAGAAGTTTCTTCTAGGAACTCGAAATTGCGGGGATCTTTGGCCCATAGACAATACGTCGTTTCTTCAAAGACCAAATAGATGTAGTTGGACTTTTCAACATCCCCGAATGCCTCCACAGTGGTACCGTCCAGATCGATCCGAGACGGCGTTACAATCGAACACCATTTCGCCATGAAGTTGTCCTTGGAACGCTGAAGATAGTATTCGCGTCCCGACGAGTTTTCTACCTTCATAGTTCCGCAACTCCCGCTTGTCGAATCGTATCGGCGCCGACGTGGTAATGCTCGATCTTTGTAAGGGGTTCCCAGGCAAGTCTGCACGGATCTTGCACGATTTGCAGACTCGGCGAATCACTGCGGCAATCGAACACCACATAGAGCCAGTAGTCCTCTTTCAGACGAACCGCTGTTTTATACTCATTTGTCGTCAAGGCGATCTCACCAGTCGTTGCACGACCCTTGACCTCAATGAACCGGACGTCCATCGCGGTCATCGGATCTTCTGGGTGGGGCAGTCTTGAGACCAGGTCAAAGCCTCGATTTTGTGCCTCGACAGTTTCAACGACACGACCCTCGGCCTCCTCGTGTGCGATGACGAAGTCCACGGCACGTCTCTCGATCTCGTCGTCGCGAACCATCGGAGCGATCTCCGGCTTGTTTTTGTCCGGATGCGGCAGTATCCATGAACTGCCAACAAAATGTATGTCACCAATGGAACAGTGGCGTTCCTTGTCGATCTCTCGACTACGCCGATCAAGCCTGTTGTTCAGCTCATCGAGGCGGTCTTCGACAGTTTTGAGGTTTGCAGCTACGAGCTGCGTATCGCCCGATTCATGCTGAGCGAGCAACTCCATGTGACGGATCGTCTGGCGAGAAATGAGCTCATTAAGGCTTGTTTGAATATGACGAAGTACGTTTGTTGACTCTCGTTCGCGTTCGGATTGAACTTCCGCCAATAAGGGCTGAAGTGCTTCTGAATATAGAAACCCTTCGCTCTCTGCCCTTCCGGGGATCCCCGAGTCTACAAGGTTTTGCGGAAGAGGTGTGTTTTTTTCGGATAACGCTAGATCAAGAAACAACGTCGGCTCCCGCAGCTCCAGTGTCCCCGCCATATCCGTTTTCACCACGAACAAGCGACGATGAACCACATTGTCCAAACCATCCTTAACGGCGGCAGTAAAAGTATCCAGCCGATATGGTTGGTCCGTATTAAGATCGTAAAGAACGGCGCCGTGTTGCAGATCGCTTTTGACCTGTCGGTTTATATCGACTCTGATCGATTCAAACAAGGGGTGTCCGGGAGTTACCCACTCCGATTTAGGATCTTTATCGGCGATCTTCTTATCAAAAACAACCTGTTTGTACTCGCGACCGAGCTTTCCATATTGGCTCTCTAGTTGATCGCCGATCGCGGTCAGCGTTCGTGGCACACGGCCAATCCGGTAGGTGTTTTCTTTTCCTGGAATTTCCTTAGGCTGTACACCTGTCACAGGCGCAGCATTCAGGAAGAAATCTTCGATCACTTCGGGTACTAGGCGACGTTCTTTTGCCTCTGCTCGCCGCTGGGTAAGAGCCGAGATGTTGAGACTACGTTTCGCGAGGCCCTCCAGGGTTGATTCCGAGATGTGCCTTATCTTCTCTACGTCAACTTCATCAACGATCCTCGCCGTGACGGCAGCTTCCGTCATATTGTGAGAGTACATTTCCCGGAACATACGCTCGACCATATTTGACGGCAGCATTTCGCCGATCACATCGAAGACGTGATCTGTACCCAATTCAGCGCTGATCTCGGCTAACTTGGAAAGCAGTTTTTCAAGTACACGACCTTCGCGGGTATTGGTAGAAACAAAGTTGAGAATTAGACAGTCCTTCGTCTGCCCATAACGATGGATCCGGCCCATTCGCTGTTCTAACCGCATGGGATTCCAAGGTAGATCGTAGTTGATCATGAACCAGCAGAATTGCAGGTTGATACCCTCACCGGCTGCCTCGGTTGCCACCATGACCTGAGCGGATTGCTTGAATTCGCGTTCGGCATAGATACGGGTTCCTGGTGTATCCCGGTCACCTACGTGCATGCCGCCGTGGATCTGTGTAACCGAGAGGCCCCATTCCCGTAATTTTTCTACAAGATAATCGAGAGTGTCTTTATGCTCGGTGAAGATAAGCAACTTTGTGGTCGGATCGTCGAAAATGCCGGTACGAACCAGCTCGTCCTTTAGCCGGGAAAGTTTAGACTCGACCTCACGTCTTTCGAGTTCTATTGCGCTGTCGATAAGACTTCCAAGCTCTTGGATCTCTTCCCGAAGCGCCGCAGGGTCAACCGAGGCCACCACGCCTTCGAGTTCTTCAATGATCTTCGCCTTTTCGGCCTCCGGCAGATCATCGAAATCTTCAGGCTTTTTCTTCTCCATTTGCTCTCGACGATATTTTTCGGGGTCATCGAGAATCGCTTGGCGTTTATCCTGCATCCTCTGCAGACTTCGCCGGAGCGCGTAGATACTTGAAGCAAAGCGACGCTGGAGCATGGCCATTGTGAAGCCGAGGGCTCTGCCGCGAGCCGAGTCGAGCTGCGCGGCCTTGATCGACTGATCCTCAACATACCGAGTGAGCTCTTGATACAGGTCAGCTTCATCGAGATCGATCTGGAAGGTGGTCGTTTTTACGTCTCGTTTGGTGAAGATCTTCTCTGATTTTCCTGTCTCAGGATCTGGGAATGTAACCAGTGCTTCTTTCGTTCGCCGCAGGTAGAAGGGAGCCTCCTTTCGCTGCATGGCTTCTTGGAGGCTTTTTATGTCGCCGTAAACATCTCGATCAAGCAGTTCAAGGAAAAGGCGGAAGTTCTCAGGATCACCTTTATGCGGGGTTGCTGTCATCAGCAGAAGGTGGTCCGTCCGGTCGAATAACTCCTCACCGAGTTTATAGGCATAGGTTTTCTTGTCGGAGCTGTATGCGCTCAACTTATGAGCCTCATCGACGATGATCAAATCCCAGTTGCTGCGCAAGAGGCTCGATTTGGCCGCGTCAACCACTGAGACCCAAGAAATCGAAGTAACTACCTGATCCTTATCCTGAAAAGGGTTTGAACCATAGTTTGCCCTAAGCACATCACCCCGTACAACATCGAAAGTTTCTCGGAACTTGTCCTTCATTTCCCGCTGCCACTGAAAGGAAAGTGCAGCGGGCGTTATGATCAATACCCTCTTCACCAAGCCGCGAAGCTTCAGCTCCTTTATGAGAAGGCCGGCCATGATGGTTTTGCCGGCTCCCGGATCATCGGCAAGCAAAAAGCGGATTCGGGGCAGTTTCATAAAGTAGTCGTAAACTGCCTCAAGCTGGTGCGGCAACGGATCCACCCGAGCTACCGACAATGCAAAAAATGGGTCGTACTCGTAAGCCAGCCCAAGTCGAAGTGCCTCTATTCCTAGCCGAAACTTAAGCGGATCTCCGTCGTAAGATGGGACGTCAGCGGTGAGGGTCAGTAGCCTCAACTGCTCGGTCGTAAGTATTGGCTCGTGGGTCATCCTCGTCTCAAGACCCTTCGCGTAGATCTTGAATGAATTACCCATAGGAACAACCGCAATTACTTGGACTGGTTCGGAAAAGAATGGACCTGTAATAATGGTGCCGGGCTTGAGATCGTCTATCATATTTTCCGTTGAGACTTCGGGTACTCGTATTTGGGTCGAATCAAACTCGGCAAACCAGTCGTCGAGCTCCTTTTTTTGGTCCGGATCAGTAATAGGAGGCGGAATTTCTATCTCCTCCGCAGCCTCGGCACTTATTTGCCGTGTTTTCGCGATCTGAGCTATACGCTTAGGCGACGCGTGTACCTTGCCTTCCGTCGCGGCGTCAAGAAAAGAACTCATCCGGCGATGCACATCAAACTGGTCGTCAGCCTGGATCAGATGCCGGTAAAGGTTTGCCCGGAGGGCAACGGCAAGCTCCTCGTCAAAGAACTTTTGGCTTGTTTCCGGAGCGGAAATCTTTTCTTCCTCTCGCTTCGGGTTCGCAAACGCTATAGGACTTTCAGGATGGTTTCGGATGGGACTCGGCAGATTAAACTTGTCGGCTAGCTTGTTATAAATTCTCTCGATGCCGACGGGCGGAGCATTCTCTCCATATATTCGAAATATCTCATCGTGAAGCGCCCCAACCAGCCTTTCGATATGTTCATATTTAAAGGCTTCATCTGCACCTAGTACGTGCTGGAGAGAACGAGTTATCTTGGACGCACGAGCCTGCCACTCTGCGTAGGCAAGTTTTTCCTCGTCATTTCCGGTTGCAGGAACTGCCAAACTTTCGGGCAGCATCGACCATGGCAACAGTTCGTCCAACGGTAAAAATGCCATCAGGCCGTTTTTGCTCAAACTCGCTTCTTCTAAATCGGTCGTTCTAATAAATCCCAGGACCTCAATGCCGGATAGATTCGCGTTTGTTTTCGCGGCAATATAAATGTTAGAAACGAAACCGACCACCAGCGGTAGCGTCGGCACGTAAAGGCCATCCTCTTCGACCACAGTCGTAACCCGCACCTCAACTGTTTTTTCGTCGGACCTAAAGTCGTTGACGTCCAGTAGTTCGGTGAACCTTAGATCGTCGGAACGCCCTTCGGATGTAGTAATCCCAAATTCAGACTCGATGGCATCTCGAATGGTGAGGCTTGCGACGCGGCCTACGAAAGCACGCTCGCGGACTCGCCGGGTCGCGCCCGCCCGGGCCGCGTCAGCTGCCTGTTCGAGGACGTCTCGCTTGATTTCGAAGTAAGTGGACTTGTCTTCTGCCATTTAATAGCCTATTGATTCAGATAATTCATGACCGCGGTGATTACGGCGCTATCGCACTTTTCTAATAACTGCGTACGCCGCCTTTGAACGCTGAGCCGGTTAATGCCGAGAAATTCAACGTAATGCTTGAGAATATGATCGGAGAGTAGTTGATCTGTGTCGCAGCAAGGTTGTTCCAACCTCAATCTCAACGGCATTCCGGAATATTTGTCTGTAAAATGCCACCAGGCATTGTGCCAAGCAATCGGATTGTATGCCGCCAGAGGTTTTTTCCGACTAAAATCGTCCAAAATACTCTCAAGAATCTCCACTACTCTATTTGCCAAATCACTCATTTCCAACAATTGTTGACCCTCAGGCAGCGGGTTATAGGACAGCAGTTTCGATTCCGAAATGACGCCGAAGTCGATCGATTCAGCAAACACGTCGTCGGTTGCTTCACTCTCTTGAACGCAAACAAAGTCGTCGTTGATCTCCTGCTGTTTCCTAAAGGCATTCCAACTCCTTTTAACGTCCCACCTTTTTAATAGTGCGCGTTCTTCAAAACCTAAGACTGGTTCGACTTCGACGGCTGCCTCTCTTACGGCAACAGATTCAGCAGGTAGCTGAATGCCAATCTGGATCATGGAGCCAAGGTTACGCATGAGCCAATCGATACGATCTGGCTTGCTCCTTTTCAGGTTGTTCCAGCCCGTAAAGTTTTCGGCAACATGCTCAATACTCAGATCGGGATTTAGTCTACAAAATGTCACTATATCCGCTGTTCTTTTGACCTTGTCGATGATTTGATCGGTAATGTAATCAACGAGGTCGTCGGCACGCGTCTCAGCAAATTCCTGTTCGGCTTGTGAGTCCAAACTCTTGAGCGCATTTACGACAGCTTTGACAATTGGACCTTCATAAATAGAGAATCCCTTTTGCTCATTCATTACCGGCTGTCTCAGCTCTGACGGAAGGCGCACGCGCAGATATTCTTCAACTAGCAACTGATTACCGCCAGCGGCGGCCTCTAGAATATCTTTCCACGTAGACATAATTTAAGCGTCCGGTCGTCTTATACCTTCCTAACTTGTTTATTCTCTTAGAAAGGAAGGATAAATCGCCCAAGAAAGTCGAGATTTGACGATAAATAATCTACTTTAGCTTATTGTAAAATGAGTGTCATCCTGACCTTGAATCAGCAGCCTACAAATCAAACATATTACTGGGAGCATGTAGTCCGAAGCCCGCATTCTCAACAGAGATCACTATCATGGTGGGCGTTTGTCGATCTGAGAATATCTTCACGTCTGACGCGAATTTTGTTGCTAAAGCTTTAAGAGCCATAACTTTTACCTGATAAGACTGCCGCCGACTTTTACCCCTAACTGTTTTCGCGAGCCTGTTAGCATCTCTGGCTTTTTGCATTAGAGAGCCGCGATTTTGGAGTGCAGATTCCTGTACGAGCTGGTGGAATGTTTTTCTTTGGTTCATATCGATTTCGGTACGACATTAGAATTCGTACGCATCTAAGTGTGTTCCGAAATCCGATTTGTTCAGTAAGAGTTTGAACCGAACGATTCAACCTCCGGTTCTATTTCGCCGAAAGGATGGAGGCAAGCACTGCTCGAGTTATTTCACGCGAGGGAAATTCTCGCCATCAGGGCTCAAACGCCTCAAAAGGGATTTTCCACAGCTTTTTGTGGGGGACGATATTAAGGTACGTCGCGGAAATATTTAGCGGCTCTAGCAACTTATCGAACAGTTCTTTCCCGTCTCGCTTGCAGAAGATTCGGTTTTGATCTTCTGTTGTGTGATCCCTAAACTGAATTGTTCATTTGTTAGAATATTTTCCAGATTGCCGTAGGCCGACAGTATGCAGATGACTGTTCGTCAGTGGTCGCCCCGTACACAAAAACCGTAGTTTGAAGGAATTACCGAAAGTCGCCGAGAAGTGAGAATGATGCCCAGTAGAAAGGTTCGTGGAAGCCTGCTGACTTGTTATGTATTAATGAGATCGCGGCGTTCTGGAGTGCCTGAGCTGTTGAGTGCCCGTTGAGATACTCCCTGTAAAAAGCGACGCTGAAGTTTCCCGTGGCTTTATCGCTGGCTTCCCACTGGGAAGAGATTACTGAAGAAGTCCCTGAACCCAACATTGCCCACGGAATACTAACTAGCCCTTCACCATTGAAAACTTTGCTCGTATCGCACGAGGCCAGAAAAGCTAAGCTATTCGGTTTGAGTCTGATCGATAGGAGATCGGTTACTGTCAACCGACCGGATTCCGTTGTATTTTGTTGAAAAGCAAGGAATGAGGAAAGTGGGTTGTCACTATCGAGTTGGGCATGCATTGAGAAGTGCAAGATATCGGAACTCCCGGCCAGTTTCATAAAGTCGGCCTTTGTAGCTCGTAGACGCGGTGCAGCACCGAATAATCGTCCGATGCTGGATGCCTCGGCGTTGACGTACGCGAGTTTCTGATTGTTGAAGGTCTCGTTGGCAAATATCTCGATCGTTCTCCTGCGGGGTGGAGGAGTGGATAAAAGCTGCTTCAGAAGATGAACGGAAGGAGAATAGGAGATCGTATTGGTTTCGATAAGGTACTCTTGTCCGTCCGGGCTCAACGCATGAAAGGGTATTCGCCATAGTAACTTGTCGGGGATGATAACAAGTTGGCGTGATTTCAACTCCAAGGGTTTTAGCAATTGATCGAAAAGTTTTTTCCCGTCGCTCTTGAAGAATATACGGTCCTTTATCTTCGTCTGCGTTTCGGAAGCGAGTCTCGAGACTTGCTCATCGGTAACGGTAAGCTTTACAACCCGCAATGGTCTCGTTGATTCAAAGACATATGCAAAAAGTTGTCCCGCCGATGTGATTTGATATGAAACTACCGCTGTTTCAGCAGGCAGTTTGAGGCCTTTTGTCGAGAAATCAAGAGTTCGCTGCTTTTCAATTTGCCGGTCGCTAATGATGCTCTTTTCCAGGGTGATTAGCGTCTCAACATTTTCTTTTCCTTCGATGTAATTCTTAGAAGCGGTGAGAAGCCGGTCCCGAACGGTGCCGGAAAGATCGGGGCGCTGTTTGAGAGTCGACCCTTCGATTCTGTCCCTTAATAGACTCGCCTTCAACTGTTCAGAGTATTCAAATGCCTTCTCCGGATTCTCCTCCATCTCGATTTCAGACAATAACCGGTAGATCGAGTGATGGACTTCCATCGTCGCGATCGAAAGATTGGTAGATGTTGTGTTTCGAAAAGGCTCGAACAACGAAAGTGCTTTCTTGGTGTATTCCCGTGCGGATCTCACATCACCAAGGCGCCAGCAACCCAATGCGAGTTTGTAATAAATTCCCGGTAAGTCATCTTGGAAACTGCTCTCTTCCGTCATTTTGCGGAGCGAGTCAGAATGGCGGACGAGATTTTTCCAGTCTTGGTCTCCCTCTGCAATTATGCTTCTCCAATAAGGGACGATAAATTCGCTCGTAGCGTCTTCGCCGGCAAGCTTGGAAAAATATTGATCAGAGAGTTGTCGGTCGCCTTTATAATTTGCGACCAGCGCATTCCCGAGAAGTGTTTCGTAAGTGAATTGCTTCGCAGAATCTATTGACTCTAATTGTCTGAGATATTTTTCTGCAGTTTCAACATTATTTTCGAAAACTGCTTTAAGAAGTAGAGCGGAAAGGAACTGGCCGATGTGGTAATTGATCTTGGCCGTGACGGAAAGGCCGAGACCCCTTATATACATAGCCTTCGCTGCTTGTTGTTGACCCGTGAGATCAAGCAAGCCGCCTAACTCGAGATGGGCGACTCTGTTTCTCTGTTCGAATTCTCCCCGAGATGATTTTTCTACGAGCTTCTCGGCGTAGCTTACTGCATTGGCATAATAAAACTTTGCGGTCCACGCCAAACTTAGAAATCGAAGTGTGTCGTAATAAATCGCCGTATGCCCGTTTGAAAAGGATTCCTTCTCGGCTTGTTCGAGCCAAACAATCGCCGCAAAATCGTGACCCGCCGCATACAATGTGCGACCCACTTCAAACTTGAAACCCGCCCCCGTTGCTGAATCATTGGGCGCACCTGCGAGTCCCTGACGCAATATTTCGTACGTTGCCTGATAATTACGTTTAGCGCGAAGTACGGAGGCTTTACAGAACAGAAGGGAAGCAAATGTTTCGGGAGACTGTGATCTTAGTTGCGGGTCGATTACCAATGAGTCTACCAATTTTGTCGCATTCTCATATCTCCCATGTTGGATAAATGTCCTGCAAGTAGGAACAGCTATTTTCGAGGCCTCTACGATTCGTCCATCCTTTGATAGCCTCGCAATTTCTCCTGGACCGAGAGAAGCAATCCGGTCAAAGTAGCCTTTTGAGTAAAGTACAGATATTCTCTGTTGCTCGTTTTGGCTAGGAGAAGCAGCCGACATGAGAACTAGAGTGATAACGGTCGAAGTCGCCCGCTTCACTCTAGCCCACACGTTCGGATAATTCTGCATGCAACTCCTAGTTTGGCGTTGGTCGGCAATCACCGTTTCCGTCACCATCTGCCTCATTATTCGGACGACAATTCTGACACGTTCGCAACGGGCAACTGTCTCCTCCTCCGAACATTGAGAGAGTCTGTTCGACAACGAGCGACAGCAGGCCCGGGACTACCGTGGTCACGGGGCCGATCGCGAAGATGTTTCCGGCCAGAGATAGTGAAAGGACCAACATCAGACCAAATGTTCTTAATTTCTTCATCTTATTTTCCTCCTATTGTTTTAGTTGTTTTCTCAAAAACTCATACATCGCCGCGGTTACGTACCGACCTGCTACGCCGTGACCCGCCTCGCTGGCATATATGAACCACACCTCGTTACCTCGATCCTTGAGTTGGGATTTGAGGTTGAGCACATCCCTTTCGGGACTCCTGGTGTCGAGCTTGCCCCTTGTCAAAAATAATGGAGCTCCGCTCCATCGTTCAGGGTTGTTAAGGGGGGACAACTCGTCTAGCTGTTGCATAAGATCATCATTCTTTGGGTCACCATACTCGGCGATCAAAAACTCATCGACCCAACTCTGGCTAAGGAGGCCTCTTATCGAGACCATTGGATATTCAGCTATCACCGCCTTAACCCGTTTCGGTTCCCTCAATGCCGCTGCAAGAGCAACAAATCCACCGTAACTTTCCCCCCGGACAAAGACTCGGTCGGGGTCGAGTTCTGGCTGATTTTCCACCCAGTCGATGAGAGCGCTTAGGTCCTTAACTGCATCGCCGCGTTTTGCCCCATTGTCGGCATCCATGAATTCAAGTCCAAACCCTTTGGAACCGCGAATATTCGTGTGGATAACGGTGATGCCCAAATGCGTTGCGAATCGTAGGGCTTGCGAATTGAAGACCGGCCGATCAATGACTTGGGGACCACCGTGGACAAAGATTAGAACCGGCGATTTCTCCTTGATCTTTTGGGGCTTTATCATGTAACCGGAAATTTGCTTCCCATCGAAAGACTTCCACCTGATTACTTCTGGGGGAGCTACCTTGTTCTCGAACTGTGCGGGTAATTTCTCTTTCGTCCAAGAAGTGTTTCTCTTGGCCGATATGTCAAAGACCTCGATTGAAGCCGGTTTTGAGATGTTCTCTGTCGTATAGACGATTTCCTTATCTGATAGCCACCGCGTATTCCAGATCACAAAGTTGCCGCGCACGAAAGCGGCTACGGTTTCGACGATGCCATCATTCTTAAGTTTCCCCACTCGCAGATTGTCGATCCCGTCCTTCATCTCCTGGATTAGGAAAATCTTCTTATTGGGAGAGATCTTGACATCTTGCAGGTTTGAGACGCCGGTCGGCATTCTTACCTTTGTTCTGGTCCCTGTCTTCAGATCGACGGACATCAGGCACGTCTCTCTACATTTAGAGGTTCCCTCGGAAAGCCAGAACGCACGTCCGTTTCCGAAGAAGCCCTTGGTGGAGTTTCCCTGATCTTCGACCGTGCTCAGTTTCTTCGTGACGATGTCGTACATGTAGAGGCTCTGATTACTCGATGACTTCCAGTATTTGAGAAGAATCTTGCCATGTTGAGAATCGATCACGTTCCATATGCCTTTCAGATCGACGTCATAACATGAGTTTGAGGTAAGATCGTGTTGGCAAAGGCGGGTTATCTTCTTTTCATAATCAACCTGTCCATAAAAAATAATTTTGCCCGTTTCGTCCCATTCCAGAGACTCGACTGACTCATCCTTGCCAGCGAACGACGAAAGTTTGCGTATTTGTCCTGCATCGTCTCTTAAGTAAAGTTGAAAATTGTCACGGTCCTCCTTGTCGTCGATAAAAGCGAAAACGCCACCTTTGGGATTCACGCGAACCATATTCGGAGAACGTCCATCGATCAGGTTTTGCGGTTTCGCCATTGGCGATTCGAGGCGATAAATGTATGACCTTTCATCCGTTATCAGGATCGATCGATTCTTTCGGTCGACATCCCAAATCAGGTTGCTCTTAACTTGTGAAGGATCGAAGAACAGATGTCCCACATCGGAGTTCTTTATCGCAGGTACTCCCTCGACCGTGAACGAAGGCGGAATGGGAAACTCATCTTTTGACTGGGCATGCGTAAAGAACGCGGCCGCGAACAGAAAGGCAAAAACTAAAGAATGCCTTGTCGAAAAAGCCCATAAAAACCTGTCGACTAACCTTATAAGAACGCTTCGTTTCATTTTTTCTTCGCCTCTAAAACTTTCCGCACCGAGAGTTCGTGCGAGCCTCAGAATTCCCGTCATTTTGCTCCGACACACCGAATGGCAAACGTTCCCCGCTGTTTATCGACGGCCACCTTTTTCTGATGACTATTCAGAACGCCACCGGGCTTAAGAGTTTGCGGAGGTCCTACGATCTTGTTCCCATTTCGCAGGGTGATTATTAATTTCCAGCGATAGGTTCTCTCCGGTTCAAGTTCCACAGTAGAACTGTATTGAGTCTGGGAATCCGATTCAAAATGATCGATCAGATTCTCGTCGAGGTCTGATATGTAAATGTCGTATGAAGTCGCACCTTTGACCGGATTCCATTTCAGAAATATCTCTTTTCCATTGGTGTTCGACTCGAGGCTGACCGTAGTTCCACCGGAACAAGGATTTTCATCTCCGCGAGTTTCCGCGGTTCGCAATGCGGGCGCCCTGCCTACCGGTTTTCGGCCCGGACTTAGACCAGTTCTTTTCGGTGTTT
This sequence comes from uncultured Acidobacteriota bacterium, assembly GCA_937859595.1. Taxonomy (GTDB): domain Bacteria; phylum Acidobacteriota; class Blastocatellia; order Pyrinomonadales; family Pyrinomonadaceae; genus OLB17. The sequence goes on from CALMAH010000001.1 coordinate 124,031, forward strand.
GTCGAGGTTCAGAGCTGTCGTCTTTCGTCCCCGGTCCATTCGAGACCGGTTGTTGCGATGCGGCGGACGGCGGTTCCATGACGGATCGTGATTCGGGTGGAACAGATTCTAACTGAACTGGAGTGGACTCGTTTTTCGCTAGCATCGGCTCGGAATCCATCGACCCGCTCTGGACTCTGACCAAGTAAAGGCCCGCCAATAGCAGGATGGCGAATCCGGCAAAGACTGCTGCTCGTGCAACTGATAAACGTGGGAGCGACACGTTAGGAAAAAGCCTCGATGTGAACGTTATCTTGGCGTCATTTTCGACTTCGCTATCGAGAACGCAGTTACGGAACTCCTGCGTCGTGACCGAAGGCAGCTTTGCCCGACACTCCTTGCAGATCAGAAGATGACGACCTGTCTCGATCGATCTCGAAGAAAGAGATTCCTCCCGAAACATCGCGACCTCAGCAGCTGATAAGTGATTTTGATTCATTTATTCATCAACTCCTTTAGTCTCGTGCGGGCATCGAATCTCGCCTTTTTGATCGCCCTGCATGACGCTTCTTGGTCGAGGACATTCTTATTCGGTCTCGCGATCGCTGCGATCTCGTTATCCGAGAGAGGCATTCTTCCCGCTATCTCCGGCCATTCTTCTTCTGTGATTTCTAGTGAAGCGACAACTGCTGACTCACCGATTCCGAACTGCAAGAAATAGATCAGGAGTTCTAGTGAACTAAGTAGCAGTGCCCGTCGCTGATACAGACTTAGTCTGCAAATCTCTTGCCAAACTTCGCGAACAAGCGAAAACATTTCTGAGTCCGCGTCGCCTGCCGGCGCACGGTCCTGTATCAGGCCGGCCTCATCGAGCGGCACTTCTGCGGCTCGCTTCGAGTTTGCGCTATAACGGTTAACCTCGTTGTGGGCGGTTCTTGCGGTGAAAGAACTCCACTCCGCCGCGGTCATCTCATCGCTTTTCTGTTGGAATTTTTCGCTCCACTTCCAGAGGCGCAATGCGGCTTCCTGGGCTACGTCGGGGGCATCGGCTTCGGGAAGGGCGTATCGGCGGCCATATATGACACGCCATATCAGAGCGAGGGCCGATACGAACGAAACTTCGTCCCGTCGAGGATTGCTCGGCCTCGACTCGTCGCTGATCGGTAAAGATCCGTGATCTTTTTTGATCGATCTCTCCATCTGCTCAAGAGTCTGAAATGCCCTCTCATGAACAAAGCGAGGGATCTCATTTATCCAAACGGCTTGTACTACGGTTGCAGGAATGCCTTTGAGTGACACTCAGTCATTCCTTAATTTTAGCGAAGAATCTTGGTTCAAAATGTAACCACTCCGCTTCCCAGGGGTTTTAGTGTTGAAGGCACAACTTCGGACGGTTTGTCGAGCTTTTCCGTGCGGGAAAAGAATGCATTCAACTTCTAGAAACTTTGTTTAAATTTTGCAATCGAAGCAGCAGAACGTCAAATGAAAAAAAATATTTCCAACATTGCCGGAAACCTCGAAGAGCTCGCCAGCCTGGACTTTCTCGACCTAAGCCCCCTTGGTGAAACTGGTACAGGCAAGACGCATACCGGGAAGCTGATCCATGACCTCAGCCCGCGATCGGGACGTCCAATGGTATCGGTGCATTGCGCCGAACTGTCGCCTTCTCTCATTGAGTCGGAACTACTCGGGCACGAGAAGGGGTCACGAGGGGGGGCAGCGTGTTCAAAAGAAGGCAAGTTAAAGGCGGAGCAGGCGGTACTCTGTTTCTCGATGAGGTCGGTGAGCTCGAGACGACGCTCCGGGCAAAACTGCTAAAGGTCGTTGAAGAAAAATGCGTTACGAGGGTTGGGGGGAATCGGCCGCGACCGGTGGACGTTCGTGTCGTCTACGCGACCCACAGGGACCTCAGTGTCTTTCGCGAGGACATACCGTATCGCGTGACCTCTCACTTGATCGAGGGCGGCGTGTTTTCGTGGTGCATTTCTGCGTATGCTGGTGCAAAAATAAACCACTATTGGTGCAAAAGCGGACCATCCTAAATAGGACATATCAACGATTCAAGACGGAATCAGGACCTTTTAATGTCCTATTTAGCGTTAATTAGGACATTAAACTGTCCAAAGGCAGCGAGCCCATACATCTTTTACCGAAGATTTCTAACCCGCCGGGATATCTGATCGTCAGAATTAATACTCCTCAAGTTCACCTCCTACCTTAAATGACAGTCCCCATACAGCCATAACTACCGCATCGACCGGATCATTCCGATCTCTGGCGGAAAGGCATTTGGCCGGGATGAACTGCACCGGCTTAGAACCCTGACGACTAAGCGAATGAACCACGTATTTTCTAACGACTTCGAGCAATCGATGATCAGAAAATAGGATGCGTCGCGTTGCACCACAATCGGCGCCGGTGTTATTTTTGCAAGCAAATATGAACCCAACAATTAACGAATTAGTCGTGTACACTCCGGCGGAAGATTTTGCGATCTCAAAGCGTTTTTACGCGGCACTCGGTTTTGAGTTGACCGAGGCGTGGGGCGGAACGATGGATTGCCGACTTGGTAGGGCGGTATTTCGTCTGCAGAATTACTATGTCAAAGACTGGGCTGAGAATTTCATGATGAAATTCGATGTTGATGATGTTCAGGCGTGGCACGAGCATGCGAAGAGGGTTATTGACGACGGCAATTATTCAAATGCCCGTTATGACGAACCGGAAATAATCGGCGATACAAAGATCTGTCATGTCTGGGATCCATGCGGAGTTTTATTGATCTTTGTTCAATGAGGATGATCTATGGAAAAGACCTCGTCCAGCGAACGACTCGTTCCTTCGCTCCTTGTCTATGACATGGGCGAGACCTTGGCATTCTATCGCAAGCTCGGCTTCGAGGTAACAGGCTGTGACGGAACGGAGACGAGTTCGACATGGGCTGAGGTTTCACGTGGACAGATCACTTTTCAGTTTTATTCCGAACCTCCGCATGGAACACCCGAGACTCCGATTTGCAGTGGTACGTTCTATGTTTTCACCAACGGAGTAGACGCTCTCGCACTAGAATTTCGTGACAAGGTTGAATTCGCTTGGGGGCCCGAAACCATGGACTATGGCATGAAAGAATTTGCAGTTCAAGACCCAAACGGCTACTTGATCGCTTTTTCAGAACCCGCCTGATGATAGAGTTTCCCAATTCGCTCCACTGTCCGATTCATTTCGCCAAGACAGCACGAGCCGGCCGGATTTCGGATCTCACAGGAACAGAGTTTTTCTTTTATGAACTGGGTGACTTGAGCCGGAATAGTTGTCTCGCCTTTCAATACTATTTCCTGCCGTACGTTTCCCTCGGTAAATCCGAAACAGTAACAAAGCGGGCGGTCATCGCCTTTCGTTTTCGTCGTAACCAGCTCGCGAACAGTGTCCGTAGTAAACATATTTCCGTCGACAGAATAATAGACAACGTCACAGTCAGCCGAGCCACAGAATCTATACTCCGCGTCGCCGACTGACGAGAGTTTATCGCTTATCACGTGGTGAGCCACTGTTTGCTTGGCCACAATTCGCCCAGGCTCGCCGCATATTTGACACGCCGACAACACCGATCCGCTCGCCTTTACGGCACCACTACAGCAACAATCCATATTTTTACATCAACTCGTAACCGGTCGCTAAAATTGCTTCTTTGATTTTCTCGAGTGTTATCTGAGCCGAATCGTAAACTACGGTTACATTGTGATCTTTGTAGTTCGCATCTGCTGATGTGACACCCTTTAGCTTTCGAAGCGGAACTTCAATGTGCGTTTCGCACGCATCGCAAGTCATACCCCGAATTTGCAGAACAACAGTTTTCTTCGTTGCTGCTTCTACAGGAACAACGATCGGAGCAGATTCAACCGGCGGGGCCGCTGGGCTCGTGATCGCCGCGGAGATATAACCGAGATATGACGGCGAGAACGCAAACGCGACGATGACGATAGTTCCGATCCAAAGAAATATCTTGTTTATACGGCTAACAGGCTTTGTCGCACAAGCCTCGCCCTCGGCACAATCCTCGCGTCGAAAATAGACTCGGTAGAATCCAAAGGCCAATGCAGCGAATGCGATCGCGATCATCGGATAGCGCACAGATTCAAAGATCGCCGCTGTGCCAAATGCACCGAGACCGAATATAACTGCGATCAGCGGCAACACGCAGCAAAGGCTTGAGACAAAGGCCGCAAGCACTGCACCGCTGACAAAAACATTAGACTTTTCCATACGAAAATTAGTTACTTTCTGGATGTTTCGATTGTCGTGAGAACCGGACATGATGCCGCTTTTCCGTGCGCGTTCAATTCGTTTTCACATGCAACAAGATGTCGACTTAGAAAGCCCTTAAAACTCTTCATTTGCCGCATTTTATCTTCGAGTTCAGTTAACTTAACCCGTATAAGGTCGCGAACATTTTTACATTGATTCTCGCCGCCGCCCGAAATGAAGAGTTGCTTTATCTCATCCAGAGTAAAACCCATTTCCTGTGCTTGTTTAATGAACCTGATGCGATCAGCCGTCTCGACCGAAAACACTCTGTAGCCGCTATTTGTCCGTGCCGCCGTCGGAAGCAATTTCAACTTCTCGTAATATCGAACCGTATCGACGCTGACGTCCGCCAACGCCGCTATCTCTCCGATCTGTAACGATCCCTTCTCAACCACAAGCCAAATCTTACACCCTTGAGCCAACACCAGTGTCAAGGGGATGTCGGCTTGAGGTTATTGAGGAACTATTTTGAATTGTCCTTAGCGACCAGAACTCACTTCAACTGCTGGATTCTTCAAGAGGGTCAAATTTGGCGAAATTTTGTATTTGGTTTCTCAGAGGTTAACTCGCTTTCAGGACGCGAAAGCCCTCTCGCGCTGCCTTTCACTTTTACAGACACCGGCTTTTGGCCCGCAAAAGCACGCTTTCGCGATTCTTAAGTTCCATCTGTTCACAGCATCACTTGATAAACAAAAGAAATAAACAGCGGTTGACAGAGTGTGCCTCAGAGAAGGATTCGAGGGGCATTACTCAACGTGATCCTCGAAAGATTAAAACAATAGGAGAATCAAGAAAATGTCAGCAAATATTTCGATCATCGGCAACCTCGGCAAGACCCCGGAAACAAAGATCACAGATAACGGCACCCTCGTGGCGAGTTTTTCAATGGCCTCGAACTCGTTCCGAAACGGCGCGGAGGGACGCATTGAGAAAACCGACTGGTTCCGCGTTACCGCCTTTGGCAAACAGGCTGAGACGCTCGCACGGTATGTACGAAAGGGCAGCCGTCTCTACGTCCAGGGCCGTCTGACCTTTAACCCGTGGGTCGATCAAAACAAATCCCCGCAAGCCGGAGCGGAGATCGTTCTTCAGGAGTTCCAGTTCCTTTCCGGACGCCGTGATGAAGACGGAGACGGAACCGCAATTCAGCCGGCCCCGACAGCAACGACCGAGATCCAGCAGGCCGCTGCCTATTGATCTATAGCTAGACCATATTCAGTCAGATCAGATCGAACTGCCATTTGAGGAGAAAGCACTTTCTTCAAGTGGCAGTCACTTTGCGTAAGGAATACAGCTATGCAATACCGTGTCGTGCAGATGAAATGGATCACCAGATCGTTCGTTAGAGAGCATCGGGATCATATATTCCTCTTTGGAGATAACCTTGCCCGGCGCGGTTTTGGCGGCCAGGCTGCTCAGATGCGAGCGGAACCGAATGCTATCGGGATTCCGACCAAGAAACTTCCGAGTAATGTCGAAGAAGCATTCTTTACCGATGCAGAGTTTGGGCAAAACAAGGCGGCTATCGATCGTGCGTTCGAGCGTCTTTACCGGATGAGTTCGACGCCCGAGCAGGTAGTTGTAGTACCCGGCGACGGCCTCGGAACCGGTAGAGCACAACTCGACAAGCGGGCACCGCAGACCTTTGCCTATCTTCAGAAGCAGTTGGCCGAACTAGCACGTGGGGACTAACGCTCTTTTGCTTATCTCTCATTTTGTCCGAGCTTCGAGCGGAAGGGGATTTTCGAACCTGAAGCCTGGCGATTTTAATCCAGGTGCTTGGGAGGGGCTTCCTTGAATAACACCTCTCACGATCCGCATGGGTCCGGCTTAGGAGATATCAAGATGACAGGTCAAAAGACGTCCGTGGTTCACTGCAAGAAAGATAGATTCGACATTTACATTGGACGACCCTCGAAATGGGGCAATCCCTTTACACACTTGTCTGACCGAAAGACCAGAGCCGCCTATATTGTCCGATCGAGAGAAGAGGCGATCGAACGCTATGAGGAGTATCTATTTTCTAGTGGATTGGCTGCAGATATTGAAGAACTGCGCGGAAAGGTCCTCGGGTGCTGGTGCAGTCCAAAAGCGTGTCACGGCGACGTTCTAGCCCGACTATTAAACGCACCCGAAAAGCCCCGGGATCGTTAGAGGCTCGGATGGCCCCTGGACCATTGCAATCTCCTTTCCATCAAACTAGCTCATCAACCAACGAGAGAGGGATTTTCAAACCTGAATGAAAGTGATTTTATTCAGGGTTTTGAACTCGCGGCCCTCAAATACAACGTGAGTTCTCCGGCCAAGATGCCGGATCTAAAGAGGAAGTTATGGCAGAAAGAATCAACATCGAACAGCTTAGAAAGCATGCTCCCAACAACCCGATCCTTGCGTTCTCACCCGCCAATACCGGTTCGCCGATGCAGGACTGGTGTTCACATCTGGCGGTGAATCCGCTCCGAAGAAGAGAGCTTGAAGAGTTCGCGATTCTCGGCGATGTTGTTGTCCGGATCGCAGACGAACTTGAACCGGAAGCGTTGGATAGAGTGAGGATAATGTCACTCGAATACGCGATGAAGGTTCTTAACGACGAAACGGATGCGAAAGAGTTCGTTAAGTGCGTTAAAGCCATTGCCAGCCCCGATGCCGGTCAGTATGAGTTTGAGCAGATCGCGGCTTACTACTACGGAGAGATCAGACGCCGGGGAGTTAGCGAGGTTCTCATGGAAATGGGCTTGCTCGGTATGCAATTAGAGGCTGTGACGGCAACGGTTTCTGACCGAGAGATAGACTTCGAAGAGTCTAAAGCGATCGAACAAAAGCTCTGCGTGGCGGACCAAAGACGAGTGCAGGAAGCGGCTAAGAACCGTCAACCGCTTCCTCCGAAATGCCCTAACTTTGACGATGAAATGCGGGCGGTATTGAGGCGCGTCGGCCGCCAGAAGATCAGCCGGATGATATTCGATGACTTTGCGGATTTCTACTTAGAAGGCGGCGATAAATCCATCGAGGAACTTGATCGTGACTTCACTACGTTCGAGCAACTTGAGCAGTTCGATGAGAATGGACTTATCGGTATAACGATGAGTTCGTCACAGCGTTCGGTGGTCGTCTTTGATCTCGATTGTGAGATAGATGCGGACTGTCTTCCAGGTGAATCGCGGAAGCTCTACGCACAGATCCCGAAGCTTTTTGTTGGTCATTCGCTTGGCGGCTGTGCTGTCCAGGAAGGACGGAGAATAATCAACTGTGCTGGGTGGTCGATGCCGTCCAGACATCCCTTCTCTGACCAGGAGTTCGGAGAATGGATGGCACTTTCCCTGGACCGCATATACGACCGGAAGGTTATTCGGTCGGCCCGCCGCATCTACTCCTTCGGAAAAAGAAACGTCGAGATACTTGTCGATCAGGAGATCAATCCCGACTTCGACGAGATGCAGTACGCGGCTTCCGTTCTTCGTCTTCTCTGGCAGAAACAGTACTCTGACTTCCACCTGCGAAGCCTTCGTCACGACACCTATCAGGAAACCTATATTGCGATCCGCGGGACTTCGGATACTGCCGAGGTCGCCGATCTTAAGAAGAAGGCATATGCCAATTTCAAAGATCAAAAGAAGCTAACCCTCAAGGAGTTCACCGCCCTCAACACGGTTGCAAAATCACAGGAGGTTCGGCTTAAGGATCAGTTCTCGAAAGAGGCAAGGCAGTGGTTACGAAAGGTCGAAAGTGCCACTCCCGGACAGATCCGATTTCTCAAATTCGCTCTCTACAACGACGCCGAGGTTAAGGCCTTCAAGCGGCAGGAGAAACAGAAACTCTGGGATGCCGTTAGGGCAAGAGAAGCCGAGTTGAAGAACGTGAGTGTTCGGACCAATCGGCTCATCCAGACGAGCCTCTTTACTCAACCATCCGTTCAACGAAATCACGTGCAGGTTATCCCTTCGGCCTGAAAGTTGAAGACAGGTATCTAACGAAAGGAGCGGCGGCCAGTATGTGAAGCGGAACGCCTCTAGGTTCTCGCTAACTGGACGGCTGCCGTTCCGGTCGGAGAAAAAGTAAACCAAAAAAGGAGCAAGAATAATCCATGTCAGCAAATATCTCGATACTCGGAAATACGGGTCGCGAAGTGAGCCTTCGATACACCGAAACAGGAACCCCGGTCGCGAGTTTTCCGATCGCCTCAAACTCATTCAAGAATGGTCCGGAAGGGCGAGTACAGGTGACGCATTGGTTCAACGTCGTCGCGTTCGGTAAGACGGCTGAGACTATCGCCGAGCATGTTAAGAAGGGTACCCATCTTCTTATCCACGGAAGGCTTTCCTTTAGTCCGTGGAGCACAGATAAGGGCGAGCCTCGATCAGGCGCGGAGGTCTCACTATTCTCATTCGAGTTCGTTGGATCAAGCCGCTCCGACAATCCGGAAGGATCGAACTCCAACGGCGACAACTCAGTGCCGGAAGTCCCGGAACACACCGGCCCGGCAAATGCGGAACCAGCTGTCGAAGAACCGTTCGTAGATCAGTTCTGAGAGGTTCTTGAGCACCAAGGGCGCGGCAACAATACTCGCCCTTTTTCTTTGCCGTAAAAAAGAGAGGTGGACAATGAGTGTTCTCAGATTGATTGACAGAAAAAGCGAATTTGGAAGTCCGGACGACTATACCCCTCTTGTGAGGATCTATGTGGACGGATCGTGTTCAAGAAACGGTGCGATAGATTCATCAGCGGGGTGCGGTGCAGTAATGCTGGATCAGAACCGCCTGGAGATCAAACTGATAGCAAAATACCTGGGACAAATCACCAATCAGCAGGCCGAGATACTTGCCTGTGTAACGGCTCTGGCGCAGCTTCAACGGCCTTGTCGAGTGGAGTTAATCTCTGATTCAAAGTATGTGATAGATACGATGACGGGACGGAATCGGATGAGAACAAATCGTTCTTTCTGGACCCGTCTGGTTGAAGAATGCTACGGCCATCACATCACCTGGCGTTGGGTGAAAGGTCATTCCGGCGTACCATTTCTGGAAGTTGCCCACCGTCTGGCTCGTGCTTCGGCGCGGGTATGTAGCGATCTCTCGGTAGATGATCTGGAGCAGCTATCCGGACATCTCTCGGATCGATCGGAACAGTTTGATATTCATGAGTTCGAGATGGAACTTGAGAAGGTCATCTCCAGATACAGTACAGCTCATCAGTCGTTCATTCCGGCATCGAAATTCGACGGGATCGGAACATTACCTTCAGCATTCTCAGCCTAGTCTCAACCATTTAATTCTTAACTTTAAGCCAGCTTTTGAATGCCGGATCGCGTTCGAAAAGGTGGTTTAGCGCGTAGTCGATCACATCGTCATTGGTGATCTCGGTGCTCATGCCAGCTGATGCGAACTGCAAATACTGTTTCAGTCTTTTATCGGTCGTTTCGAGGATCTTTGTACTCACTTTTACGTAGATGAGACGGTTGATCTGCAGCAGCGGCCGTTCGGAATTCTGTTTTGTAGAGGGGGTGATATCACGCTGATTGTTCATTAAATGTTGGTCTCCTGCGGGTCGGTAGATTAACTGGCACATCGGTCAAGATCAATCGGTGTGCCGAAGCAGAGGGTGATGCTACTTGTGGGCAACAGGCGGCGAATAAACGAACCGTTCTTGGCGCAAAAAAGAGGCAGATAGCGGGGCCTTGGTCAAAAACAAAAATTACAGCTGCAGGTGTATGACAGGATAGGCCAAAAAATACTCTTTGTAATTCGCATAAACCATGGACCACGTACGGTTTACGCGTTGTCACCAAAATTACAAACCGCACATTTTTCAGAAAGCACATTAAAAGGCACGTGTTTTGCTCACTCCTTCCTGGCCGGAAAAATTACAAAATCATTGTTTAGTGACAATAGTTCAACACCGAAGCCGAAAGAATGAGAAAGCGAGACAGAGAAAGAATCATTAAAAATATCGATGTTTATATTGAGCCGAAGCAGGGCCGGCCGATAAGCGTAAGGCCTTACGATGAGGACCACAAAAAGCTCGAAGAGATCTCAGCCGAAACCGGAGAAAATAAGGCAGCCATAGTCCGCAGAATGATCCATTTCGCATTGAACGAGAGACGACAACACTTTGCTGCCGGCCGCTGTCAGGAAAAGCTTGATTGGCTAGTGCGGACGGCCCGTCAAAACGAGAGTGTCAATCTCTCCGTAACGGAGAACCTCATTGCGGTCGGCGACCGCGTTGAACGAGTGGAAACCGAGTTAGAAAACCTGTCGGATCTACTCCAAATAGTCACGTCGCTCACGACCGAAATTTACTCGATGTCCAGCATGTCGATCTCCTCTCTGAATCTCGTCTTCACAAAACTAATTGAATATGCCTCGCCTCAACCGAACGACCGGAAACAAGGCGTCATCATCGCTTCGACCGCAATGGCTGACCTGATCGAGCACGCCGTCACCGATCTAAAGAAGTGTCTCCTGTTTCATGAACACGTCACCGGCGACGGATTCCTCTCGAAGAGCTATCTCGGAACCAAGATCCAGATTCTGAAGCAGCGGATCGAATCGCTTCCACATACGACAGATCAAAACACAGACGCCCAATGAGAGTCATAGCAAGCGTTCAGTCTAAGCGGGGCAGTTCGCGCGGACTGATTCACTATCTCGCTCATAGCAAGATCGATCCAGATAGAGAGTCGGTAAGTGGCCGAGAACTTTTTAATGCATTTACGGAACATCTGACGGTCCGAAGTGCAAACAATTTCCTACAGGCAGAGTGCGGCAAAGGTCGTCCTTCAAACGATGGTTTGCATCATTTGGTATTGTCATTTCGGCAAGCAGATTTTCTGCAAATTGGTTCGACGGACGAAGAACGCAAACTACGATTAAAGATTGTCACAAGGCACGCCATTGGGCAGTTAGAAGAGAGGCTCCAAAGCGAGCGGCTTGCCTGGGCGGGGGCGGTACATCTCAACACGGCAAACCCACACGTACACGTCGCAATTCAAAAGCAATATTTGACCCGAGATGTTCAGAGCAAATCGTTAAACAAGATCCCCCGGGAGGCACTTCCACATTTCGAGCTTATCGAGGGAGAAAAGCAAATAGTCAATGGCATTCTAATTGACTCTGCCAAGGTGAAGTTGCTGGAGTTAGTCGAAGAAGGAAGTCGATCACGCGAGCAATCCAAAAGCAAACGCAAGGATCATAAACCGAGGACTCACGAAGGCGACAAGGTACACATCATAGATGCGAAAGACGCGTACGATGATGAACGACAAATTCTCCGGCGAGGCATCCTGGCTGAATACCAGCTAAGATTTAGGGAGGAACGAATCGCGTTCCTAATCGAGCATCGTGACCGCCTAAAGTTTCCGGTAACCGATCCCGTTCAACGAAAGCGACATAGAGTCTCGCTGGTGGAACTACAACACCCTTCAAATAGTTTCGACGACTCTCAAAAAACGGCCGGCCAGCAGCGTCAAATAAAAGCGATCGCGCATAACATACTCACCAAAGAAGAATCCGAATTCTTTAAGCTCAAGGAAGAGTCAGCCTCCATAAGAAAAAACGCTAACAAGATCCGGAAACATTACAAGACGAATGGCCTAAAACTACCAACCCCCGCCTTTCGAAAAGGTGAGCTCGATGACCTTCAGCAACAATGTCTCGCAGGCTCACATATACGGGAATACTTGTTCCTAGAAAAGATTAGAAGTGAACTTGAGATCGGCAAGGAGATAGTCCCGAGAAGCCAGGATGAGCTCGAGCTTTTGGCAGGCCAGAGAATCTTGTCGGAAATGAGACAGCGGCTTCATCAGAAGCAGATATCAGACTTCAAAGACAACCGCTATTACCGAAAAGTGCCGGTCGGAAAAGAGCGATTGTCCCTCGCGATGATGGATCGTCAATTCGATCAGGAGGCCAGCTCTGCAAGGTCTCTTCTTCGGCCTCTTTGTTTGGCAATCGACTCGATTGCAGGGTCGTTCAAAAAATCTGCATCAAAGACTGACGACGTTCATCTCCGAGATGCTATCGAAAAGGAACTGAATGAGCAGTCATTGCATTTACAGAAACAACTGCGCAACGACCAAAAGAAAACGGGAGCTCTGGACCGAGTTCTTGAGCGAAATGCAGACCGCAGAGATGTGAATCCGAAATTCTCTGCGGAGGACCTGATCGAATCTGAAGCACTGGCCAGGAAGCTCAAACTGACTCCGGAATATACGTCGTTCTGGGGACTTCAAAAGGGTTCGATTGTCGAAGCTCAGAGAGGCCAAATCGGCACCTATACTGGCAATAGTGAAAGTCGTTTAGTTGCGGGTCGCGTGATGGCCAGGGAAGTGCTTTGTAACATCGGCTTGAACAAAGCAAAGGACGACCTTGCCTATTTTCGTAAATCCAGGCGATTTCATAAATTTGCCCTAGAGGACAAGAAGAACGGATCGACAAATTATCTTAGCCTTAACGATGTGGACCTTCCACGAAGAACTTCCGTCTTGGATCACGCGTTGAATCTACTGCTGGAGAGCAAGGATCACAGAATTTTAAGGAGCGATATCGAGGCCCGAGTGAAAGAACATGAAGTGAGCCTTAAGGCTGACGTCGCTGCTTCTAAGGGCCTTTCCATAGCCGCCGCTGTTGAAGCGGCAGAGTTCAAGCAACATTCTTTTTGGGGAAACGCCGCTGCCCCGGATTTCCAACCGATCTTTACCAGGAGCGAAATTGCTGAGATCGAGAAACGAATAGAAAACACTTCTGACAGCAAAGAATCCAGAAAGCTAAGCTCGATACTAGAAGACTCAGCCAAGAAACACTCCGAAACTTTCGACGAGCTTCTGAATAGAGTCTTCACGCCCGAATTAGAATTACAAACGGTTGCCCATCACTCCTCCGGAGCACCTGGAAAGAGGTCACCATCCGACGAGCGAGAAAGATCGAATAGTCAAAAAATCGGAATCGGATTGGAACGGTAGAAAGTCCCTCTTTGATTCGGCCTCAAGGCATAGATCCAAGGCACGTAATTTGCCCCTTGCCAAGTTCGGCTAGATAGCTAACCGGCACCGAAAGCAGGCGAATTATGGAAACTAACTTGAGCAATAAGGTTGTCGCTCGCTTAAACAATGGCGAGTCAACAGTGCCACGAAGAAGTCTTGACCTTGGGAACATAATCACTCCGGAACTGGGGCTTCTCTCGCCCAATCGGAACGAAATAGCACCACGTGGGAAATCGCGCGAAGCTGCCCTAATTGCCTATTCCGAACGACTTCGGAACAGTTACAAACAAAACGACTTTGGGTTAAAGGACGGAATGGTAATGCTTGGCGAAGCGTTCCGGAATGGACAATCGATTTCTATCACGTGCTTTTGTCGTGCCGGGCAGACGTGTCACGCGGACGTTGTTAAACTTGCAATCGAGAAAGTCGCAAAGGCGATTGATGCCAGGGAATTAGATCGTGCCTCCCGACACTCACCTGCCCGAGAACCAAGCTTTCGCCCCTCCAATCCAAGAACCGAGCGAGCGATCAACGAGATACTTTCGTTCAGCAAATCGGATCTTCTTCTTTCCAGACTCGACGACACCAATGGCCTTAACCAAAGTGAGCACGCTTCATATCTAAACGGCCAAAATCAGGTGCTCAGGGACCTTTACGAACGGGGCGGAACGGTCAAAGACGGAATTCTAATAATTCCAAAGGAAATCCAGGAACTAAAGTCTCCTCTAAGAATTACGACTCAAGAATACGGCGTTAAGCGGCTAGAACCTGTGATCGGTTTAGAACGATCTCGCGATGTCGTTCCGCAGATTCTTGAATACGGCAAAGCTATTGCCGGAGGCGGAGCCGACCGGGAAACAGAGGCAAAGGTCTTTCGTTGGATCTACGATGCCCTAGATGGCAAGCAAGAGTTTTTAGAAGAATCCAAAGACGAATCCAGAACGGAGTCGACCGTTGAGCGATTTGAACGAACCTTGGACGACGTAGCAAGGCTGGCGGAAGAAATGAGCAGACTGGAGCCAAGCGATCATTCTATCGAGTACGAGGCATTTGACGAATCTTACATCCAGACCAATGCTCATTCACTGGGTGAAGCCTTTGAGGATATCGCGGATCATGAGAGTCGCGGACCAGAACAAGATTTCGAGCATATCCGCTCAAGTGTTGGGTTTGAGAGGGTCGACCTTGAATCCACGCCCCTCAAGCTGCTAGCGGCCGAAATGTCTACCGAGGAGTTTCAGCATTGGGCTCAAGTGAGACTGCCTGCCCTCGATGATGCTCTGGAGAATGGTATCAATCCGTCAATAACCTTAAAGCTTCTCAAAGCCAGGGTCGAAAAAGGGATTCAGAAAGGAACGGAGGCAAAGGCGTTATCTCTCGAAGATCTTCGCTTCGCATCGGCATATCTTGAACACCAACTCAAGCAGCCTGAAACCAGACTGCGACACTTCAACGAGCGTTATCGAGACTACGCACAGATGTTGGACCGCTGCCAATCTCGTGAAGAAGTGATCGACGCATCGACGAGGATACGAATTGAGAACGCCTCTGCCCGTACTCACGCAGAACAAAAGGGCCAGCATCACGACTCGAAAAGCCTGTCTGCTCTCACTTCCAAAGAACTGCAAATGTTGTTTACCGAACCATCGCCGCGGCATTACACATCGGAAATGATCGTGGCGAAACTCAACTACGCCGGCGATGGGGCATCCAGAAATGCGAAGACTGAAGCCCTGTTAAAGGGCGAAATAGAGCCTGGCCCAGAGGCTAGGAAATTGGTCGATAGCCTCGAATCTCGAATGGGAAGAAAATATATAGACGAGTCCTTGGCAGCGACAAGACACTTTCTTCAAAGTCTCAAGACGCCGAATGAGGAACTTCGATACAAGAATAGCTTCGATCACAGCGATCTCTACCGAAAGCTGCCTCCCTCAGAAAAGGATTTCGTTTATCAGCGGGCGACGGAGCAGAAGAATCGCCTACTGTCGACGTCTCAAAAATTCTCCGATCAACACGGATTGCGAACCGATATCACAGTGGGACAACTGCAAGATGCTATGAAAGCAGAACTCCTCGCGTCGTCGCTCTCAAATTTCGATCCAGGACTAGTCAAAGATCGTGCTTCTAGGATTCTTGAGGAATATTTGGGCGATCGTGAGAATGATCTAGTTAGGTTGAAGGCGGGACAACTGTCTCAAGAGCTGAGCGAGATTGTACTTGGGCGGAATTCTAGTAAGTTCCCGGACGAAAGAACCAGTCCGAAAGTGAACGCGTCACAGGATGGTGATCACAATAGCAGTAGCCGCGAAATGTGGCTCGAAAGGTCCAGGTGATCGGCAACAACGCTGCTGTTGAAAGTGGCACCGAGAGCTGAACGAAAAATTCGGACTCTTCCGAAGCACTCACGAGGCATTAGCGAGTAAATCTAGTCGAGACCTTTCAGCGGCCTCACCGTCATTGAACGGAAAACGGCAAAAAGAGACCGATTGAAATGTCCGACCGGTTTTAAGGCTCAGCGCCGCATCAAGCCGCCGGCGGCGAGGTGCACATCGACCCGGTGTCAAGAAAGAACCTATCGGCCACTAGCTCTCTTCGAAGAAAGCCGTCGAAAAAATCGCGAACTCACAAAAAATAGACTGAATCCTGACAACACGGTGATTAGGCCCAGCACGGAGAATCCCCGAAGCACGTAGTTGTTTATGTTATCCCTACCCTTGAAATCCATCGTGTGGAGCATCCAAAGGAAGTCGAAAGCTCGCCAGTTGTCCGTCCGGACAGCTCCGACTTGACCGGTTTCCGCAGCAACGTAGACGCTGACATTATTCCCAAGCGTTACTGCCCAGGCAGGTAAGGGCTTTTCGCGGTATTCGTGATGCTTGCTAACGTTATCGGCGGTTAGATAAGTTAATTCGGCCGGCACGCTCGGGTTCGCGAGAGCCTGTTGGGCGATCCTGCCAGCCTCTGCCGAAGAGACTTCCGTCCTTACCGAGCCATCCTTGACGCTAACCAGAACGGTCGAAGGTTTCTCGTCATTCACATGCTCGACCGCGTAGAAATACTCGCCGAGCACTTCGATAATATAGATCTTTTCGATCCGGGTTACGCCGATCTTCGACTGCACCGTCTGGACGATCTGGTCGGGCGGGATGGAACCAGCCGGAATCGACATCTCGACGTGCTGGCGTGCCCTAAGATGATCGCCATGTATCTCGTTGAGATCGGTCCAGCTAAAATACAGCCCTCCGAGCGTCCACAAAATGAACTGGATACCAATAAAGACGCCAAGGTAGCGGTGCACCCGACGGATGAAATGCTTGTAATTGAATCTTCTTGATCTGTTGGACATATGCCGTTCTTAGGAGTTTCTCGATGACGAATCATAGTACAAGGTCGGTTCGTCAGGGAAAAAATCTGAAAACGATTGTAGTCCATAGCCGACTTCAGGTCTTGACAGAACTTGAAAGGCGGGTTCATAATTAATCTGCGAATGCTGAAATGGGTCACATCGCTTTTGCTATTCATCGCCCTCACCGGTCAGGTCTGGGCGGGTGTTTGCGCCTGTTTTGACGATCATAATGATTCGCACAGCTGCTGCAAGCCGGACAAGAGCGGCAAAGATGCCCTCGCTGCCCCGCCTTGCTGTTCAGCGGATTGCGAATCGATCACGAGTTCGCAGATTCCTGGAAAGAACACCGATCGTGTTTCGCAGGATTCGTGGTCGAAGGAGATCGCACCGGAAGCGAAGTCAGCATTCCGGCCGACCCTCCCCCTCGCGGTTCGTTCCATAGAGCAGCACTCGAAGCTGCTAGGACATCGGCTTAAGCTGGCACGCCCTCCTAACGCGCTATATCTGCGCCACAATTCCTTTCTAATCTAGTTCCGACGTTTCGCGACGAAGTTGACGCGCATTCATTCGTGCGCGCTTTCGCGCGTATTTTCGCGCCTGAACGATTCGACAATTTTAAATCTTTAAAGAGGAGACTTATTTGATGAAAAAGACGCTAGTAATTTCGTTACTTCTTTCCATTGCTGTTTTTGCCGCTGCTTGTGGAAGCACGGATACGGCCGGCAGCGGACCGGCCGCAACTGGTAAAGAGATCAAGAGCGGGACCGCCGGCAATAACCTGACGGCAACTCTTTCGAGCACGGACGGCGTGCTACGAAAAGGCAAGCAGACCGTGACACTAAAATTCGCCGACCAGTCGGGCAAGCCTGTCGACGTCGGCGCGGCTTCGCTGAATTTTCATATGCCCGCGATGGGTACGATGGCCGTGATGAACAACGCCGCGACCCTTACCACGACTGGCACTCCGGGGATCTATTCGGGCAGCGTCGACCTCGAAATGTCGGGCGAATGGCAGGCACAGATCTCTTATCAAGGCCCTGCGGGAAATGGAAAGGCAAATATACCCGTAACGGCTCAGTAGTAGGTACGCACCCGCTATGATCAACTGGCTCATCGATTGGTCGATCAGGAATCGCGTCATTGTGATCGCAATCTATATTGCGATCGCCGCGGCGGGCTATTGGGCCGTGCTTCGGACGCCGATCGACGCGATTCCCGACCTTTCCGACAACCAGGTGATCGTATTCACGGACTGGGCCGGGCGCTCGCCGAAAGAGGTCGAAGACCAGATAACCTACCCGCTGGTCACGAACCTCCAGGGGCTGCCCGGCGTGCGGACGGTGCGCGCCAGCTCGGCGTTCAGCTTCTCGATGGTCAACGTCATCTTCGAGGACGACGTCGAGCTTTACTGGGCCCGGACACGGATTCTCGAACGCCTGAACCTGGTTCAGCGCCAGCTTCCGGAAGGTGTGACGCCGACGCTGGGGCCGGACGCTTCGGGCCTTGGTCAAGTTTTCTGGTACACGCTGGAATCGGAGACGATGAGCCTGCGGGACCTTCGCACGCTGCAGGATTGGTTTGTCCGGTATCAACTCAGCTCGACGCCCGGGATCGCCGAGGTCGCGAGCGTCGGCGGGTATGTTCAGCAGTATCAGATCGACGTCGATCCGAACAAGCTGCGGGCTTATAATCTGCCGCTGTCCGGAGTGCTCGAAGCGGTCGAACGATCGAACAACAACGTCGGCGGTAACGTCGTCGAGCAGGCCGGCGAATGGGCGGTAGTGCGCGGGATCGGATTGATCGAGTCGGTCGCCGATGTTGAGAACACCGTTGTCGGCTCAAGCAACGGGACGCCCATCTATGTAAAGAACGTCGCCGAGGTGAAGCTAGGGAACGCGTTCCGCACCGGCTCGCTCGATAAGAACGGCAAAGAGGCTGTCGGCGGCGTCGTGATAATGCGTTACGGCGTCAGCGCTCTTGAAGCGATCGATGCGGTAAAGAAGAAGATCGAAGAGATCAAGCCGGGCCTTCCCGAGGGTGTTTCGATCGTGCCGTTCTACGACCGGACCGAACTGATCAACCGCACCGCCGATACGCTGAAGTACGCTTTGATCGAAGAGTTCATTCTGGTCACACTGGTCAATCTGCTATTCCTCGCTCACTTCAGGTCGATCTTTATCGTCACGATCCCACTCCCGCTCGCAGCCCTTATCTCGTTCCTCTTTATGTATTTCTGGGGCGTGACGTCGAACATCATGTCGCTCGCGGGGATCGCCATTGCCGTCTCGGACCTCGTCGACTCAGGAATCGTAGTGACGGAAAACGCCTACCGCGCGCTGGAGAAGGAGGGCGTGAGCCTCTCTAACCGTGAGCGCGTCTGGGAGGTAGTCCGTGAGGCTACCAAGACGATAGGCCGGCCGATATTCTCATCGACCGCGATCATCATTCTTGCCTTCATTCCCGTACTCGCCTTGACCGGCCAGGAAGGAAAGCTGTTTCAGCCGCTCGCATTGACCAAGACGTTCGCGATGATCGCCGCGGCTTTCATGGCGATCACGCTTGTGCCAGTACTATGTGGATTCCTGCTCAAAGGCAAATTGCGGCCCGAGGAAGCGAACCCGATAATGCGGTTCCTTCGTAGCGTGTACAAGCCGTTGCTTGAGAAGGCACTAAGGAACCGGCTCGCGACAGTAGCGATCGCCGGGCTATTCTTCGCAGGCTCAATGCTGGTAACGACGCAGATTGGTAGCGAGTTCATGCCGCCGCTTAACGAAGGCGATCTGATGTATATGCCGGTTACTGATCCCGGAATTTCGCTTGATGAGGCGACCCGCGTGATGAGCAAGCAAAACCAGATTATTCATTCTTTTCCGGAAGTCGCGTGGGCGGTTGGGAAGGCCGGACGGGCGGAAACCTCAACTGATCCGGCTCCGATCAATATGAACGAGACGGTCATCCACCTAAAGCCGGAAAGTGAATGGAGACCGGGCATCACACGGGAAAAACTCGTCGCGGAAATGGATGCGGCACTGCGGATACCGGGCGTGACGAATATCTGGACGCAGCCGATCATCAATCGTATCGAGATGCTGGCGACCGGCATCAGGTCGCAGGTCGGCATCAAGATCTATGGAGACGATCTCGAAAAACTCGAGAAAACATCGCGTGAGATCGCTGAGGTTGTTCGACGAGTGCCAGGGGCGGCGGATGTCTATCCGGAGCAGATCGGCGGCGCTCCGTATTTGGACATCGACGTTGACCGCCAGGCGGCTGCCCGCTATGGGATCGACGTTGGTACGATCCAGGACGTGATCGAAAAAGGGATCGGCGAGTCGAATCTGACGGTCACGATCGAGGGCCGCAACCGCTTCCCTGTTAGAGTCCGCTATTCGCCGGAATTTCGGGGAACGCCGGACGCGATCGGCAGAATTCCGGTTACGACTTCCGCCGGGGCTTCGATCCCCCTTTCTCAACTTGCATCGATCCGAACGGTTGACGGCCCCGCGATGATCCAGAGCGAGAACGGGCTCTTGCGAGGGACTGTCTTGCTCAGCGTTCGCGGCCGCGACATCGGAACCTTCGTCGACGAGGCGGATGCAGCCATCAAGGATCAGATCAGGCTTCCAGCGGGATATTACTTTGCCTGGAGCGGCCAGTATGAGAATCAACAGCGGGCTCGCGCGAGGCTGTTGATCGTGGTGCCGATCGTCATCCTGATCATCTTCGCGACCTTGTATCTGACCTACAACTCATTCATCGAGGCCGCTCACGTACTTCTGGCAGTCCCGTTTGCGCTGACCGGGGGGTTCTACCTTATCTGGCTGCTCCAGTACAACTTCTCCGTGGCCGTCTGGGTCGGGTTCATCGCATTGTTCGGCGCCGCCGTTCAGACGACGATCGTGATGGTCGTGTATTTGGAAGAGGCGCTAAAGCGAAAGCAGGAGGAGCTGGGGATACTCGATCGTGAAACGCTGCTGGAAGCTGTCACCGAAGGGGCGCTGCTTCGGCTCCGTCCGAAGGTGATGACCGTGACAACGATCATCGCCGGCCTGCTGCCGATCATGTGGAGCACGGGTGCAGGATCTGAGGTGATGCGGCCGCTGGCGGCTCCGGTTTTTGGCGGAATGCTTTCCAGTCTGGTCCACGTCCTCATCGTAACGCCAGTGATCTTCTATTGGATCAGGCTTTGGGAACTTAAGAGAGAAGAACGCGAATTACACGTACGTTAGGAATTGAAATATCGGTATGAAAGATCACTTGAACAAAAAACTACGACGAACCGCACTTTTGGTAGCTATGTTAGCTGCCGTTTTCCTCGCCCCGACTAGTGCCGACGCCCAGAGTCGCAAATCTGCACGAAGCCAGTCGGCGAAGGTCGTGATCGGAAATTACGGGTACGATCCTGCGAGCATTCGACTAAAACGAGGGGTGCCCGCAAAGGTGACCTTTCTTCGCGTAAGCGAATCAACCTGTGCGACGGAAGTCCTGTTTGCAGATTATGGCATCCGTCGCGAGCTTCCGTTGAATCAGGCAGTTATTGTTAGCTTCACGCCTAGGAAGACCGGAGAATTTGCCTTCACTTGTGGAATGAATATGCACCGGGGCAAGCTCATCATTTCATAGAGAGATGAACCTCCGCTACGTCATTGCTGGGATCTTTGCGTCCGTGGTTCTTGCCGCGGTGCCTTCTGTTGCTTTCGCACAACACCCCGCAGCCAGTACAGCTCTATCGTACGCAAAGTATCTGAATGAAACAGACGGGCGATCTGTTGACGATCTAGTAAAAGCAGCTCTCGCAAACAATCTCGAAGTAATTGCGATGAGTAAGGAGGCCGAAGCGGGCGAAGCTCTCATTCGCCAAGCTCGCCTCCGCGCGAATCCAAGCCTTGAGGTCAGCGGAACCCGCCAGATCGGCGGCATGGGCGATAACAGTGTGATGGTGCAAGGTGCGTTACCACTAGAACTCGGAGGCCGGCGGGCTGCGCGCATTAATGTCGCTGAGAAGGAACTCGAGATCCGCCGGCAGGCGCTTGCAGAGTTGGAGAGGCAGCTTGCTGCGGACGTCCGTGCGAAGTTCGGTGAGGCTCTCGCGGCGATATTCAAGCTCAAGTTTACCGAGGATATTCTTGTGACGGCGGAGCAAAACGTTCAGCTCGTCTCGGCTCGAGTGACGGAAGGACGCACGCCGCCCTTGGAAGAAAGCCAGGAATTCGTTGAGCTGAACCGGATCAGAGCAGTACGTGAAAGGAGTGAAGGAGCGGTAGAGATACGACTCTTCGAGCTTAGAAATCTTGTTGGAATGGGCCCTGAGGAGCCTCTCGTCCTAAAGGGTGATCTCAACACTCTCAGTCGAACTTTGCCGCCACAGATCGGTGCGGAACAGACGGCCCTTCGATTGAGGCCGGACCTTTTGGGAGCGATCGCGGTGGAGAAACTCGCTGCGGCTCGCGTCGGACAGGCACGAAGCGAGGGCCGGATCGATGCCGACGTGATGATCGGCTATCAGCGGATGCAGAGCGGCTTCCCGCTGTTGGGGGTGGACGAGATGTCCGGTGCTCTGCTGCCGATCGAACAGCGAATGAATTTCTTCACGTTCGGGGTGCGTTTGAATCTGCCCGTGAGGAACAGGAATCAGGGACTTGTGGCCGCATCGCTGCTTGAAGAGCAGGCAGCACGGAACCGTCGAGAGTTCGGCGAACTCACGATCCGCCGCGAGATTGCCGTTGCATACGCCCGCTACAACCGAGCCTTTAGAGCGATGGAGATCTATCGCGTCGGAGTTCGCGATCGGGCAGCTGACAACGCCGAGGTCGTCCGCCAGACATACGAGCTTGGTTCGAAAACGCTGCTCGACTACATCGCGGAGCACCACCGATATATTGAAACGGAAAATGGATTCATCGATGCACAACTGGAAGCCTACCTCGCGATGGTCGAGATACTGAAAGCGACGAACGATCCGGCGTTGAAATGAGAAGAAAAGCTACAACCTTAGGCTTAGTGATCGCGGCGATCCTTCTGGCCGCGTCGACCTCGCTTGCCCACGCAAAGCTTGTTTCCTCGACGCCATTAGCCGGCGCGACGTTGACGACGTCACCGACATCGATCTCGCTCGAGTTCAGCGTCAGAGTTCAATCGAGGATGAGTTCGATCGCAGTCACCGATCAGTCGGGAGCCTCGATCATCGTCGGGAAGCTCGTCGAGTCCGATCAAGGGAAGCTCATCTCCGTACCGTTGCCGGAAATCCTGGCCGGATCGTATAGGGTTGATTGGCGGGCCCTTTCGGCAGACGATCATATGATCGACGGAAATTTCGAATTTAGCGTTGGTGAGGCATCGCAAATGATCCCGACCGGTTCAGCCGACGTCGATCATAGCGGAATGGATCACTCGGCCCATGAGTCTGCTCCGTCGATCAACTGGCCCCAGAGCCTGATCCGATGGCTGATCTACATCGGTATGATGCTGCTGACGGGCGGACTCGGCTTTCGATTGTTTGTACTCGGCAGCGTCAACGCACGAACTGAAACCCTCGATGCCCGGCTCATAGGGATCTTCGCCGCCGCGGGGCTTTTAGCGATCTCGGGACTTCTCGCCGCACTCGTCCTTCAAACGCAGATGGTGACCGGCTCGTTCGGGACGTCGCAAGCGATGTCAGTCCTGCGGGAAACGAGTTTCGGTCCGCCGTGGCTGCTGCAAATATGCGGTGCAACTGTCGCGTTTGTATTGCTGATTCTAGCGAGCGCCCGAAATACCATTCGGCGCAAAATCGCTTTGTGGTCCGCGTTCGGGCTATCACTCGCGGCACTGCTCGGCCCAAGCCTTTCCGGTCATGCGCGCGCCGCGTGGGACGAATACAGTCTCGCGATCCTTTCGGATTGGCTGCATCTTGTCGCCGGCTCGATGTGGATCGGCGGACTGGGGGTAATCGCTTTTGCGATTGCCGAAGCCCTCCGGGACACGGATCGTCTGGCGGCTCAAGCGTCGCTGTCTGCGATCATAAAACAATTCACGAATATCGCGATCCCTGCTACCGTCCTACTCGCGATCACCGGGTTGTACAACACCTGGATCCACGTTGAGGGTCCTTCAGCGCTTGTCGGAACCACGTATGGGTTAGTGCTCCTGGCCAAAGTAGCGATATCAGGTGTGATGATCGTCCTTGGCGGCATCAACACCTTCTTACTTCGACCTCGGCTAGTCGCCGAATCCGGGGCGCTCGCCGATGCGGGCGAGACGCGGCTGTTCAGTAGTGTGAGATTCGAGATGCTGCTAGCGATAATCGTTCTTTTGCTTGCGGCGATACTCGCGTTCCTACCTCCGGCCCGCGAACATAAGCCGATCTCCGCCAGCAAAGAGCCGGGCGTTCAGGAGGCCAGATAAGAATGGAAGAGAATACATCACCGACAGGAGAGATCGAGAAGATCGACGCCGAGTCCGCAATGCAGGCCCGAAAGCAAAAGATGGTGATCGTCGCGATCGGTGCGGGCGTGGCATCAGTCGCCGTGGTTGCGTTGCTCGTCTGGTATTTCACACGATCCGGCGACGCTGGACGACCAGTACCCGCTCCGACGATGTCTATGTCGGACACGTCCGACTCTCGCGGCAATCAATTCGTCGACCAAACGATAACGCTCTCGGCTACCGAGGTCGAGAATGCCGGCCTCGCCATCGAAACAGTAGGCGAGCAACTTGCGACCGAAAGCGAAACCGTCGCTGCCACCGGGGTCGTCGAAGCGAACGCATACAAGCAAACGCCTGCGGTGTCATTGGTAGGCGGTATCGTGCGCAGAGGTCTGCCGGAACTTGGAGAGAGTGTTCGGGCCGGCCAGACCATCGCGGTCATATTCAGCGACGAGTTTGCACAAACACAGTCCCGGTACATAGCGTTAAGAACAGAGGTGGAGAATGCACGGCGCAACTACGAACGCTCGCTGCGCCTCGTCGAGATCAATCAACCCGGCCGCGGTGAGGTGGAGCAGGCTGCCCGGCAACGAAAGGCGGCTGAGGCGGCCGTGGCGGAATTCCGAAATCGTTATGACAGAACGACGAGGCTGATCCGAATCGGCGCGGCCAGCCGTGAGGAACTCGAACAGGACACCACCAAACTTCGAACGGCTGAAGCTGAGTTGGAAGAAGCTCGGCAGCGTGAAGCTCGTGCGCAACGTCTGCTGCCTATCAGCCCCGAGGTCCGCGCAGCGAGCGAGGAGTCGCTAAATAAACTTCGCACTGCCGAAACGGAGCTTGCTTCAACGCGTCAGAGACTGATCCTCTACGGAATGCCGTCTGCCAGGCTTGACTCGCTTCGCTCGGCGTCGCAGATCAGCTCGGAACTTCTCGTTCCGGCGCCCATTTCAGGGACAGTCACAAGCCGGGCGGTAAATGCGGGTGAGGTGGTTGACGCAAGCAAGGAGCTTTTGCGGATCACCGATCTATCGAGCGTTTGGGTCATTGCCCAGGTCTTCGAACGTGACGTTGCAAGGCTCCGCGTCGGCAGCGGTGCGAGTGTCACATCCGACGCGTTCCCCGACAACATATTCCGCGGGCAGATCACCTATATCGACCCACAATTCGACAACGCCACTCGTACCGGAAAAGTGCGGATCGAGCTAGCAAACCCGGGCCAGGCACTGAAGATAGGAATGTATGTTAAAGCCGCCTTCGGGGCACTCGGCGACGCTGAACGCACATCTCCGGTAATTCCCGCCGCGGCCGTGCAGAGGATCGGCGATCAGGACGTAGTATTCGTGCCTACGGAGGATCCGGTCGTGTTCGCACTACGGTCTGTCCGGCTCGGGCCCGAAGTGGATGGTCGCCGAATTGTTCAAGAAGGCCTGCAGGTTGGCGACAGAGTTGTCACGAACGGTAGCTTTCTGTTGAGGGCGGCCTGGCTAAAGGCACGCTGATATAAAGTACTGGGCAGGAGCAAATATGACTACCGAGAAAACTACGGAAACGACCGGTATGTTTGTCGATCCGATCTGCGGCATGACGGTAAAACCGGAAACCGCCGCGGCGAAGTACGAATCCGAAGCTGGAGAAACGGTTTATTTCTGTGCGGTCGGGTGCAGGGACAAATACGTATCAAAGATCGAAGGCGGTTCGGAAGCTGCTGCCCCGACGCCGGCCAATATTTACCCCGAACGAGGCGTTGAAACCGTTTCACACGGCCAAATGAAAGCGGCACCGAGCGGCGAATTTGTCGATCCGGTTTGCGGCATGTCGGTCGCTAGTGGAACCGCGGCCGGAAAGCACGACTTCGACGGCGAAACTTATTATTTCTGCTCGACAGGGTGTTTGAATAAATTCAAACAAAACCCGGCAAGGTTCCTCGAAAAGAGAAACGAAGAGACTCTCGACGCCGCAAGCCAGGGCGTGGAGTACACCTGCCCGATGCACCCGGAGATCGTGCAGATCGGCCCGGGGAGCTGTCCCATTTGCGGCATGGCGCTCGAGCCGAAGGTGATGACCCTCGACGACGCCCCCGACCCCGAATACCTGGATATGAAGCGGCGATTCTGGATATCGGCGGGGGTCACCCCCCCCCGTTTTGGCCCCCGGTGGGCGGGGGGGGTTCCGGAAGTTTCCGAGACCGGCCCGCCCCAAAAATTACTCTTGGTAAAGC
>CALMAH010000002.1 GCA_937859595.1 uncultured Acidobacteriota bacterium
CAAATCCCAAATCCCAAATCCCAAATCCCAAATCCCAAATCCCAAATCCAATATCCCAAATCCCAAATCCCAAATCCAAAATCTGCGATCCAAGATCGGCGTGGGTTGTGGCTGTCTCAAATCTCGCTTGGGAAAAAGACCCTCGTATAAAAATATATCGTGCTAAAATCGCAGGTCTGATGCCTATTTATTTGCTGAACAGAAGTAGAGGTACCATTCTTTGACGTTTTAGGCCTGAAACCAGGGGGGGGGGTGATTAATGATGAAGACGAATTATTTCTTTTTATTTCTAATTATTATCATCACGATGGCTGCGATTAACTCGTCCGGACAGACTCAGGTTGACTGTCAGACGCAAGAGGTGGTCGGCGAATTTGAACCGAAGATACTCGATAAGATCAAAGTGCGATTGGATGGTTATCTCAAGGCATATTTGTCCGAGGATATAGACGCGATCTCAAATGCAATAAATCTTCAGGAAATTGACAATGTTCGACGGTATTTAGAAAAGCGTTACCGTGATGAGGATTATCGAAGGCTTAGAAGCGGCATAAAGCAAATTTGTGTAGAAAAAATGACCAGCACGACTTGTGGATATTTGACGCAGGTCAACGCTCAGCTTGAATACAAGGATGAAGGCCGCAAGCCTGAGCCTGTATTTTTCTACATCATGTACAGGAACGATGTCCTTATATTTACCGAACTTATGTTCGCCAATTACGAGACCTACCACATAAACTGGCCCCCGTCTTTAAGTTCCGGTTCGAAATGTACGTCTTCGTAGGTTTTACCCAGGCGGTGGCATGGTACGGGAAGGAGAACAATCTGCATATGCAAACAACCCGTATAATGGCAGCATGATGCCGACCGCAGGGTATTAACAATAACGATCCCAGGATTTACGGATCACCCGTATGGTTCGATAAGTTGCCGACGAACGAGATTCATATCAGATCGTCGTTATGAAGATCATAGTTGACAACAAAGGTTTCGAAATTGAGGGACAAAGGCTGATATATGACCTTTATTACTTTGATAGAGAGCGGTACCATGCCCCCACACTCGCGGCTACTTTCAAAAAGATCCTGATCAAGTGGGCAAATGTTCTACGGGAGTGGAATGTGAAGAATGCCACACTGTTTCTACCCTTTGCCCTTGATGACGAGTGGACCGAGTGCCTTAAAGCAGTTAGACATAGCGACCGGGTTGTTCTTGGATATGTCAGAGTAGCGGCGAATGGATGGTCAATCGATGTCGATCATTTAGAGGACTTTATGACCTCGGAGCACGTTGTAGAAAAAGAAGCTGCTGAAGTTTTCGGGGAATATGATAAAGATGAGTTCATCTCTGCCCTGATCAACGCTCAGATCATAAATGACTAACAGACCAGACGATATCAACCCTAAGACCTTCAGCTACAACAAAAGGGAATATCATGGTTACCCCCGGGGCTTTTTTACAGATGTGATCTAAGTTGTGAGATCTGCCGGTTTAGATCAATATGGTTCAATTGCCGAGTTTGAAAAAGAAAAAGAAAAAAGCTGCGGCCCATTCTTGTTTTATACCCTTTGCGTAGCCGATGGTGCTGCGGGAGCCGTTTTCTACGGTGCCGCTTGAAGTCACGTGTCCGATGGTCGAACGGCTTGCGTTTTCCACGGTCCCATTGTCGCGGATATAGCCTATCGTAGAGCGGCTGGCGTTTTCGACGGTCCCGTTCTCGCGTATATAGCCTATCGTTCTTCGCGAACCGTCCTCAACAGCTCCATTTGACTTGAAATAGCCTATCGTCCCTCGGCTTGCGTTCTCAACCGTTCCCGATGATGAGATATAGCCGATGGTGCGACGGCTGCCGTCTTCGACCGCCTGGCCGAGGGCCGCGATCGCCGCGAGCGTCAGAAAAACCGTAACTGTAAGCAAACGCTTCATATAGTTGCAAGCTCCTTCAACAGTTTATGATGCGCTATTTCCGCTCCGGTTGCCGAAGAACCTGTTCAGGCCAAATATTACGAGCCCGACGCCGGCGGCAACGATGATCGGGACGGCCTCGCGTTCAAAACTGACCTGCGTGAGCAGCCATGCGATAAGGACCAAAGACAATACGGCGGCTGCGACTCCCATCGGGGCGATGAACTTTGCTTCGGGGGCGTCGCTGCGGCGGCGAAACACCGGAAGGGAAATGCACGTCGTGGCGTAAACAAGCAGACGGGTAATCGTAGCAATTGCGACGGCGGTCAGAAATGTCGAATAGACCGTAAGGACAAAGATGACGATAGATGTTAGGACGATCGAGACCCATGGCGTACGGAATTTCTCGTGTGTGCGGCCAAGCGCGGCCGGAAGCTCTCCTTTTTCCGACATAGCAAAAAGCAGACGGGTGCTGCCGAGAAATCCGACATTGAGGTTGCCGAGTATCGAGATCAACGCCCCGATCGTGATGAACGCCGCACCGTAGGCACCGAGGAATATAGCACCGGCGTCGGCGAGCGGGCGTTCCGACTCGGCCAGGCCGGGCAAGGTTCCGATACTGACGATCTGGATCAGTATGTAGAGAGTCGCCACCACCCCGAGCGCGACGAACAGTGCGAATGGCATACTTCTTTGCGGGTCCTTTGTCTCGCCGCCCACGACCACGCCGACCTCGAAACCGACGAATGCATATATGAGCAGCAGTACGGCGGAAGAGAAAGCTCCATACTCCGGGATCGCATCGAACGTAAAATTACCCGGTTGGACAAAGAAAAGTCCCACCGCGACGAAAATGAAAAGCGGGATAAGCTTGCCGGCGGTGAAAATGTTCGTCAGTATCGCGGACTGTTTGACGCCGACAAGATTTACGGCAAAGATGGCCAGTACGACCACGGATATCGCGCCGATGCGGAACGCATCCTGGCTCGCCTCGGGGACGAAGAAGCCGAAATAGGTAATTAGCAGGTTGCAGTTGGCGGCAAAAGTGGCAACGCGGACTATCCAATAGAGCCAGCCGACCTCAAACCCGACGACCGGGCCAAATGCTTCTCGCGCATAGAGATACGGGCCGCCCGTACTGGAAAAACGGCTGGAGACCTCAGCATAGCAGAGAACGATGAAGCCTATAATGACAGCACAGGCGATGAACGCGATAAGGCTCCATGTGCCGATCAAGCCATGGACGCGGGCCGGCAGGCCAAAGATACCGGCGCCGATAATGGTGTTTATTATGATCGCGGTCAGGTCCCATCGGGTGATGCCGCGAACCAGTTTTTCTTCAGTCATTTCTTCGTATATGGGCCAGATTTTTTGAGGAGCAGTGTTTCGTTTATACTCTGAAAATCAATTTGGGTAAAGAATACAGGGGAAGAATTATGAAGTTATGCCGTTTTGCCGCTCTTTTGGCGGTTGCCGCGATCGTGTTTTCGACCGTTGTCCGGGCACAAGCTCCAGAGAAAGAGATCGTCAAACCAAAGGGATATGCACCTCCGGTGCTGACCACGTCTGAGGAACTGAAACGACTGATCGACGGGGCGGTTTCCGATGTTCTTAAGAAGTTTAGCGAACAGGGCCTGAAGAGCGAGGAGATCGCAGTAACGGTTATCGACATGCGTGACCGCGACCGATTATTGTGGGCGGAACACAGAGGCGAAACCGCGATCTATCCGGCCAGCGTGGTCAAGATGTTCTATATGGCGGCGCTCCATCAACAGATCGAGGACGGGAAGATCGCGATGACGCGCGAACTCGAACGCGGGCTTCGCGATATGATCGTTACGTCTTCGAACGAGGCGACACAGTATATCGTTGATGTGCTTACGGATACGGCGAGCGGCGGCGAGCTTCCGCAAAAGGAGTTTGAGCAGTGGTCGTTTCGCCGAAACCGAATGAACCGCTATTTTGCGTCGATGGATTTTGTGAACATTAACGTTAATCAGAAGACCCATTGCGAAGACGCCTATGGCGTGGAGCAGCAGTTTAGGAATTATAAGGGCGAGAACCGCCTGATGATAACGACAAACGCGAGTGCGCGTCTGATCGCGGAGATAGCGCTCGGGCGGATGGTGAATCCGGAACGCAGTCGTTTGATGATGAACCTTTTAAAACGAGAGCCATTTGCGGAGGGCAAGGCCGCTAACAGCCAGGCGACGGATTTTGTGGGCAAGGCGTTGATCGATCTCGGGATGCGAGAGGCCGGGCTTTGGTCAAAGGCCGGATGGACAAGCCGTACGCGTCATGACGCTGCATACATAGAAATGCCGGACGGCGGGAAATTTGCGATCGCCATTTTTACCGAAAACCGCTCTAACGAGCGTGACCTTATCCCCACTCTCGCTTCATCAATAATCACAGCGCTTGCGAATGTGAGCAAATAACGTCGGTTCATGAAAAGAAGGCAGGTTCGGAAGTGTATCCCGAACCCGCCTTTTCAACTGCGGATGTGATCGGCAGTTCGCCAATATTATCGAACAGCAAAACCAGCCGTGTGGATCACAGGATCGTCGCCGGCCGTGAAGTTCAAATGATAAGAGCCCGCGGAAAGCCCCGTGGTCTTAAGATTGAACTGATAGCTATTGGACGTAAACTTGAACCGGTTGCCTGGCTGCGAGTTGCCCGGGCTCTGAACCGGATACTGCACTGACGGATCGGAAGCCAGGGTAATGCCGGTCGCGGTCAGGATCGTCGAACTGTTCGAGACATTGACCCCGTCCGCATCGCATAGACGAAGCTTGATCGGATATGCCGCTCCGCTCTTGACCACCTTCGTCGGATCATAGTTCAAACAGACAGCGAAGCCGATCTTTAGCGTCCCGGTTCCACTGCTGGGCAGTGTATAGGAACCGCCGCTGAATTCGGCATTTACCACGAGCCCCTGCGGCAAGACGCTGCCGGGGAGAAAGAGGTCTGCCGTCGCTGTCCCATTGACGACAGGTGCCGGACCGGCGGTGCCGATCACAGTGGTGCCGCCGGTGTCTGTGACGGTAAAGGTGACCGTGCCTTCATTGATCGCGTTCGTTGGCCCTGCGACGTTTGCCGTAAGAGCAACCATCTGGCCGCCGACATTGTAGGTGACGCTGAAGTTCGGAACCTCGGTTGACGTTACTGCCGCAGGAAAGCGGAAGAATGCTACCGGCGCATCATGATCGGAGCTGTTCTCCGGCCTGTCCGGAGCGTTGAACTCAGGCGTGCTCGGGAAATCGGCATTTAGCCTTGCCACGGCATAACGGGTCACCAGCGGGGATGCCACATGGTTGACAAAAACATGGTCTATTGCCTGCGGCGATCCTTCGAAGATGTAAGAATATTGCTGATCGGCCGGGAGCGTGTCCGTCAGATTCACAAGATCCGGTTCGACCAGATCGGGGCTGCCGCTTACGACCACGTTGTCGGTCGAAACCGCTTGGCCTTTTATTGTAGCCACCGGATCGGTATAACCGTCGCTGAACTGATACGCATTATAATCGCCCACTGCCACAACCGGTGTTGTCGGGTTGTTTGTCTGCAGATCCTGGAGCAGGACGGCAATTGACTCGCCCTGGGCCTTGCGCTTTTCGCGGACGCGGACGCCGGTGGGCGTCAGAGCCTCCACATCAATGAAAGAACGCGTATGGTTCACGACGACGATAACCGGTCTCGGATCGGTATGCCGATTGACGGTGGCATGGAGAACCATCGGCGGCCGGTCGTGGAGGAATTCGGGCTGGCCCGTGGTCGGATTGATGAACGTATCGCCGGCAAGCTCCTGCGAGACACTGTTGATCTCGACATTTGCAGTCTTAACCAGAAATCCTACATTCTGGCCGCCGAAGCCGTTAGGTGTCGGGATCAGACGGGCCTCGTAGCCTGGGTTTGAGCCTCCGTCGTTCACCGTATCCTGATTTATCTGATCGGCAAGGTCTTGGAGAGCCGCAAGGCTGGCGATCTCGATAACACCGAGGATGTCCGGTGAGCGAAGCACGTTCCGGATAGCGAGAGCAGCCTTTTGCCGCTGTGTCGGATTGCCGGAGAAGTTCTGAATGTTGTAGCTGCCGATGGTGAATTCGCCTGCCTCGAGTTCCGGCACGGGAACAGCAGACATATTGGCTGACTCAACGACCGGTGCGGTCTCCGGGTTTATCTTATAGTCATTGAAATTAAAATCTAGCGGGCCTGTGATGCCGCTGAGCGTGACGTTCGAGGTTACGTTGACCCTTGTCGAACCGGCCAGCCCGTCGGTATCTATCATTATCCTTTCGGGGTTGCGGTCCCAGATGGGGATACAGCAATCCACGATGCCCGTGACAGGATCGGGTGGGATCGGCAGCCCGGCCGTGATGCCGGGTTCGCGCATTGGCCGCGGAACACCGGAAAGGACCGTCCAGATCTCGCCGAAGTTGTTTGTCGGTGCAACGGATATCACCGAATCCACAGTTACACGCATCCCCTCAAAACGTTCGAGCTGGGTAATGGAACCATTGGGATCGAGGATAGCCTGTGTCAAAACTATCGGGGCAGGAAGCGGGTTGCCACTGGAATTCACCACGACCTCACCCGGGAGCGACGCCTCGATCTGGGTCAGATCGAAAAATTCGGTCGCGGTTCCCTGTACCGTTACGCTGTCGCCGACCGAAACCGGTGTGAACGGCGAGCTGGTGGTAAAGACAAATATGCCTTCCGACGTATTGGGATCGCTGTCCACACTTGAGTCGGGTTCCTGCATAAAGAAGCCATTGGATTTAATGCCGGTAACAATACCGGTCGTTTGAACATCCTGATTGAGATAGGGCGTTTGCAGGCCCGGCCCCTGTATCTGGTTTATCGGAAGCGGAAGAAAGTTGCACGAGCGAAGCGGATTCTGGCTGTTGCGCGGTGTGGGTGACCCAACGGTGAAATCTAAAGCGTTATTATTCGAATCGAAGCATCCTCCGCGTTTTCTAAGTGCGGCGGCCGTATTGCTGAGGTTTCCGGTCGGCTGGCCTCCTTCAGAGCAGGTTGCCGTCGCTCCATATCCGACCAGATCTACCCAATCCAGCGGACATGCTCCGGTCGCGGCCGTCGCTGTGCTTCTAAGAGCGACCTTGCCTGCACCGGCAGCCATCGCGATGCTTCCGATCACGTCCGGTGTCGGGAGCGGTTCCTGGCCGCCGGCCCCCGCCGCCTGCTGGACAAGTATGTAGCCGCCGGGAGCGATAGTTCCGCTGAGCGGGGTTACCTGCCAGGTGCCTGAACCGGCTGCAGAATTGTACTGAACGGACCATCCGGCCAGATTGACCGGGCTACTTCCGTAATTGAAAAGTTCGATAAAATCGTTGGTATAAAAGGTCCCGGCATTACCGCCTCCGCCATATACCTGGCTGATGACGACCGTTTCCGGTCCCGGAGGTGCCTGGATATTCAGCGAGATCGATGTATTGCCTGTGCGGGATTGGGCATCGGTGATCGTTACATTGAGGGTTTTGACACCCGGTGTCGTCGATGCATCCGACGTTGCGAAAAATGAGAAAATGCCGTCATTTGCCGCGACGTCTCCGTTCGTTCCGTCGTCAAAGAATTGCTGTGCCGAT
Organism: uncultured Acidobacteriota bacterium; assembly: GCA_937859595.1. GTDB lineage: Bacteria > Acidobacteriota > Blastocatellia > Pyrinomonadales > Pyrinomonadaceae > OLB17. The sequence goes on from CALMAH010000002.1 coordinate 7,512, forward strand.
GATCCGCCGATCGGTGCGAGGTCGGCTGTTACCGCGAGCCCGGTGCTTGTCGGATTCTGACCCGGTGTTACTGCAACGGTGAGAAGCGAACTTTCGCCAGCCTCGATGGATGAAGGGTCAGCCGCGCCGATACCCGTCGGGTCGGTCGGTATCGGGGCACCGCAGGTATTGAAGGGTGAGGACGTGTTTCTCGGAGCAGGCGCGCCGGACGTGAAATCAGCCGCGTTATCGTCAGTGTCCTGGCAGCCGCCGGAAACGCGAAAAGCCGATGTCGTATTGCTTAGCGTCGGCGCAGCGGCCGTTCCTTCGAAAAAGTTAGCATTTCCATAACCGACCAGGTCGATGATCCTTGCAAGCTGTGCAGGAGAGCATGGTGTCGAGCCGCCGTTACATCCCAGCCCGGTCTGGCCGTCAACCAATGCTACCTTGCCGGCACCGGCAGCCATATTTATGGGTGTGGGGTCGATATGGTCGGGTGGCGGCAGCGGGCCGCCGGCCGCCCCGCCGGACTGCTGTACCAGGTAATACTGGCCGGGGTTGAGTATCACATTCGGGAGCTCAGTTATCTGCCCGGCATTTGCACCAAAATTGCCCGTGCCCGTGGCGCTTGTATATTGGATCGAAAGATCGGCTAGGCTAACAGGCGAAGTGCCGCGATTGAATATCTCGACAAAGTCGCTGTTGAACGGAGCTCCGGAGTTTCCCCCGCCGCCATAGACCTGGCTGATAACAAGATCTGGCGATATGAAATAAGCCGGAGCAGCCGCACCGGCCGGAATTACGAATATCAATTGTTGGAGCAGCAAAAAGGCTGCTAGAACGAATGCTGTTGAGCGACGGACGAACGGATCGCGACTGGGGATCATATATTCTCCTGATGAGGTGTTGCAGTTCAGTATTTGCGCACGGAGACGATTCCGGCATCTAGGGTCAATCTTTATAGGACGTTTGCTTTGCCTTGCTCAGGTGGGGCGGCCTGCCTATTAGGGAAGGGAAGGGAACGTCAGATCATCGATGACCATTATAACAACTAAGGATCTTTCATGAACAGTAGAAAAATAACGAAATGAAGCTAACTTCCAATGAATGGGCGGTTAAATCAAGCTTAATTTATTGAATGCACGGCGACGGCGGAACGTCGCTGGCGGGCGTGAAAGCAACGGCCGGATGTGGTATCTTTCCAGAAACCGAAACTTAAATCGATCCAAACCGGCAGCTAAATGCCGCCAAAGACAATAAGCCGATGAGAAACAAGACCCTATTTTTCGTTATAGTCCTCACGTTGGCCTCCGGGGTATTTGCCCAGGGGTCGTACCGACAACCGCCAAAAGAGGTGCTCGACGTGCTGCACGCACCGGCACCACCGGCCACCTCGATCTCACCCACACGCGACCGGATCGCGCTGCTTGAAACTCAGCGGTATCCCCCTATCGCGGAGCTTGCGGAACCGATGTTAAGGATTGCGGGGCTCAGGATCAATCCGGTCACCAACGCCCAGCACAGGCAGAATTATTTTGTCGGAGTACGGCTGCAGAACATTGGGGACGGCCGGACAGTGAATGTCGATCTGCCGGCGGGCGCGAGGATCGTCTCACCCCAATGGTCGCCTGACGGCCGGTATATTGCCGCCGGAAACCTGACTCCAAACGGAGTGGAGCTTTGGTTCATTGAGACCGCTACAGGCAGGGCCACGCGTGTGCCGAACGTATTTGTGAACACGGCATTTGGGGGGTTTTCATGGGAATCGCCGACGACGGTTTCGGCGCGGTTGGTGCCCGCGAATCGCGGACCGGCGCCGCAATATCGCGACATAGTGCCGAGCGAACCGAACATACAGGAAACGGCCGGCCGCAGCGGAGCGATCCAGACATTTCAGGACCTGTTGAGCAGCCCGAACGACGAGCGGCTGTTCGATCATTACGCGAGCTCACAGCCGGCGATGATCGACGTTAAGGGGACGGTAAGAAATATAGGCCCCGTCGGAATTTATGACAACTTTTCGCCGTCTCCGGATGGCCGGTACATTTTGACCTCGCGGATACAGCGGCCGTATTCATACCTGTTCCCGGCGAACCGTTTTCCGCGAAATGTAGAGGTATGGGACTCGGCCGGAAAACCGGTCTATAAAGTTGCAGACATTCCGCTGCAAGATGCTTTGCCAATTCAAGGCGTCCCGGTAGGCAGAAGATCTCAGGGTTGGATCCCAACGGAGGGGGCGACGCTGATCTGGGTGGAGGCGCTTGACGGCGGTGACCCGAGGAAACAGGCGGAACACAGGGACAAGCTGATGAAACTGGCTGCGCCGTTCACTGCCGAGCCGACGGAAATGCTGAAGATACAGCATCGATATCAGGGCAGGGCATTTGGCGAACGCGATGGGATGATGCTCTTTTTTGATTTTGAGCGCGACCGCCAGCACCGCAGGATATTCATGACCGACCATCGTTCGCCGAAGGATGTGAAGCTGATCTCGGACCTGAACGTAGACGATCGGTATAACGCGATCGGGAACCCGATCACAAAAACGCTCCCTAACGGCAATAGTGTTATTGTGCAGAACGGCGACGAGATCTTCATGACCGGGCCCGGGTCATCGCCGGAAGGCGACAGGCCATTTTTTCGGGCAATGAACCTGAAAACTCTGGAAACACGGGAGATCTTCCGGTCCGGCACAGACGAGTATGAAGCGTTCGTCGCGATGATGGACGATGTGGGGATGAATTTCATCACCAGGAAGGAATCTGTAACGGAACCGCCGAACCTATTCATGCGTCAGGTTTGTCCTCCGGGACAGATATGCACCGCACTTGCATATCGACAATTGACCGAATTTGCGGACCCGTCGCCGCAGCTGCGGGGAATTACGAAGCAGCTTGTCCAGTATAAACGCGACGACGGCGTTGATCTTTCGTTCACGCTTTATCTACCGCCGGGTTACAAAGAAGGAACAAGACTGCCGACGGTTTTGTGGGCATATCCGCTGAGCTTTACGGACGGCGACCTTGCGGGTCAGGTGACAGGTTCGACCAACCGGTTTACGCAAATGGGGGGATCATCACACCTGTTCTTTCTGTTGCAGGGCTATGCCGTTTTGGATAATGCCACGATGCCGATAGTGGGAACACCGGAGACCAAGAACGATACTTTTGTCAAACAGATAGTAGCTTCGGCAAAGGCTGCGATAGACAAAGGGGTCGAGATGGGGGTGGTCGATCCTGAGAGGGTTGGCGTTGGCGGCCACTCATACGGTGCCTTTATGACGGCGAATCTGATGGCACACTCGAACCTCTTTCGTGCGGGGATAGCAAGGTCAGGTGCGTACAACAGAACGCTGACACCCTTTGGGTTTCAGGATGAGCGAAGGAGCTTCTGGGAGGCGACACGCATCTATACGGAGGTTTCACCCTTTTTCTATGCGAACCGGATAAAGGACCCGATCCTGATAATCCATGGAGAGGCTGACAACAATACAGGAACCTATCCGATCCAGTCAGAACGCCTGTTTGCGGCGATACGCGGTAACGGAGGCACGGCAAGGCTTGTGATGCTCCCGCACGAATCGCATGGCTATGTCGCGCGCGAATCGGTGGAACACACGTTATATGAACAGATGGCGTGGTTTGACCGTCACGTCAAGAACGCGAAGCCGAGGCCAAGCGGGAGCGGGTCGAGATAGTAGCTGCGGAAAGACGGACGGAGGGGCATTGTCCAACGGGCCGATGCCCCACTCTTATTGGATCTCGGTAACTTCGAAGAGCGTTGGGTCGCCGGTCAGGGCGTCCGGCATGTACGGGAACATCCTGCTTGGGCTCTTTCCAATGAGCTTGCTTGCTATCTCGGCATTTACGGGTGCGGAGAAGAGGTAGCCCTGGCCGATGCGACATCCAAGGAGTTGTAGCCGCCGCAGCTGTTCATCGGTTTCGATGCCCTCAGCGACGACCTCAATGCCGAGGTTCTCACCGAGCATTAGAATGGTCTTTACGATCGATTCGCTTCTTTCATCGCGGTTCATCTTGTCAATGAACGTGCGATCTATCTTTAACCGATCGAACGGAAATTGTTCAAGATAACTCAGGCTGGAATATCCGGTTCCAAAATCGTCCGTCGCGAGCGAGAAGCCCAGCATGCGCAGGTCTCTGAGTATCCTCATGGAGCGAACGCTCTGCTCCATTACGGTATTTTCGGTGACCTCCAGCTTTAGCTGGCTTGGCTTGATACCGGAAGCGTCAAGTGCGCCCTTTAATTTATCTATCAGTGATGGATGCATCAATTCGCGGGCTGACAGGTTTACGCTGACGCTTAGCCGGCAGACCGTCTGTTTCTGCCATTCAGCCAACTGTCTGCACGATTCCTGAAGGATCCAATGTCCTATCGGGACTATCAGCCCGGTCTCTTCGGCAACGGTTACAAACTCCTCAGGTGAAATAAGCCCGCGTTCCGGATGGTTCCATCTAAGCAGAGCTTCGAACTCGGTGACAGTACCGTCAAACAGATCGACTATCGGCTGATATACAACCTGGAAGCCATTGTTGGCAACTGCCCGTCGAAGATCGGTCTCAAGGCGGAGCAGGTCGAGATTGCGAACGTGCATTTCGCGGTCGAATACCTCATAACGAGCCTTTCCGGACTCTTTTGCCCGATACATTGCAGAGTCGGCATCGCGGAGATAATCCTCAGGTTCGCGTTCAAGATGATCTGAGAGAATAATGCCGATACTGGCGGAGGTGAAGACCTCATAACCATCGATATCAAACGGCTTGCCGAGATTTTTCTGGACGCGGTCGGCTATCGCGACCACTTCGTTCTCATCACCTGTACGATTGAGGAGAATCGTGAATTCATCGCCCCCGAGCCGGGCGACCACATCGCCGGGACGGACAAGTGAGTTCAACCGATCGGCGATCGCCGTGAGCAACTTGTCTCCGATGATGTGTCCGAGGCTGTCGTTTATTACCTTGAACCGGTCGAGGTCAAGGAACAGAACGGCAAAACGCGAGGCCCCAATGGCATTTGCTCGGTCGATCGCCGAACGAAGATGCCGCATGAACTCGGTCCGATTCGGAAGACCGGTGAGCGAATCGTGGCGCGCGAAGTAATTAAGCATTTCTTCGCTGCGCTTCTGGTCGTCGATGTCAGTATTGGTGCCGTACCACTTGATGATGTTGCCGTCTGCATCGGAGCCCGGGTTTGCCACGGCACGGTGCCAACGATAAGCACCATCGCTTCGCCGGAGGCGGAATTCGACAGCATAGATCTTGCCTGTTCGAAGCGATTCGCGCCACCTATCGAGACAGCCGGGGAGATCGTCCGGATGGACACAGCCGGCCCAGCCCTCGCCGAGCAGTTCCGAACTGTCCTTTCCGAAATACTGTAGCGTTCGATTGTTCACATAATCGAGTCGTCCATCGGGGTCGGCGGTCCAGACCTGGTGATATATGCCCTCGCCAAGCTGCCGAAATCGGCGTTCGCTGAGTTTCAGTTCATCTTCCGCCCGGCGTCGCTCTGTGATGTCGCGGCCGATACCCTGGACGCCTATGGGTTTCCCCTTTTCCATTATCAGCCGGGTGCTGAGCTCGAGAGACACACGGCGGCCCTCTTTGGCAATTATGTCGATCTCGTATGTTGTCGGTTCGTGGGTAGCGAGCTTGCGGACCGTCATTTCCCGGGCCGCGGCAAGCGATTCGGGGGCGACGACCTGCGTGATATTCATCGTAACGGCCTCTTCGCGGGCATAGCCCGTGATGCGTTCACCGGCCCGGTTCAGAGATGTGAAATTGCCGCGGAGGTCGTGTGTATAGATCAGGTCGTTTGCGTTCTCGAAAAGTTCGCGATAGCGGATCTCACTTTCTCGGAGTGCCTCATCGGCCTGTTTTCTTTCGGTAACGTCGCGGGCGATACCCTGGACAGCGATGGGCACGCCGTCTTTTCGAATGATGGTGCTGTTTACCTCAAGTGTTATACGGCTGCCGTCCTTTTTAAGGCAATCGATCTCGTAGGCCGTTTGGTCAGATCTGCCGTTTATCTTTTCCAGCAGCTTGTTGCGGGCGATCGCCAGTTGATCAGGAGCGGCGATCTCGGCCATGTTCATCTTTAGGGCTTCTTCACGTGTATAGCCAAAGACGGTTTCAGCGGCCTTGTTCATCGAAATGTAGTTTCCATCAAGGTCGTGGACGTAAATGATGTCGTTCGCGTTCTCAAAAAGCCTGCGGAATTGTTCTTCGCTTTCGCGGAGGGCCGCCTCGGTCCTTTTACGGACGGTGACCTCAAGCATCACTCCTTCTCTGTAAATGACGTTTCCGTAATCGTCGCGGATAAGAGAACCACGGTCGCGAACCCAACGGACACGGCCGGCGGCGTCAATTACGCGATACTCATAGTCAACGTGCTCGCCGCTCTTCGTGGAGACGACCGTCTCATCGAAAACGCGCTCGCGGTCTTCGGGATGGATGACCCGCAGCCAGATCTCGGGGTCGTTTGTCCAGTCCTCAAGCGGATATCCAAATAGCTTGAAAGCAGGGCTTACGTATTGGGGCGAATATGGGGGATGGGGAGAAACTACGTAGAAAAGAACCGGAAGATTCTCAATAAAGCTCCGATAATTTACGCTTTCGTCCTTGAGACCATCGAGAAGGAGATGGGACCCTGATCCTTTCTTCGACCTACGGGTTCGAGGACTCTCGTTTGAGCGGCCGGAAGCCTTGTTTTTCGCCGTCATAGGTCGCAGAGGGGCAGGGAAGTGCCGAAAAATGTCACGAAAAGCTAACGAAAAATGTAAAACGAGGGGGAATCCGAGACAGGGCCAATTGCGTAACCTGCCGGAAATCAGGGTTGTCGCGGCCGATGATGCAAATGGCCGTTCTGGGCAACCTTAAATAAAGGCAAGTGACGTGCCTGACCGTGGCAGGTCGCGATCTGAGAGAATAAACGGTAAAATGATGAAAAATCTATTTCGATAAAAATCATGAAAAAAATTCTACTTCTGTTTCTCATTTCTGGTTTTTCTGTTGCGGGTGTTGCCCAGACGATGCCGGCGGACGCCGACCCGAAGATCTGGGCTCGCGCGTTAGAGCTGCACAAGAGCGCGATAATCGTCGATGGACACAACGATGTCACGTCGCCGATGGTGGATATCGATTTTAACCTCGCTGAGGACTCGACGGGCCGATTCCACTCGGGCGACACACCATTCCACACAGATCTAAGGCGAATGAAGGCAAGCGGCATGACCGGGCAATTTATGTCGATCTATGTTTCGGGCCGCGGCGGCGGAATGATGCGGCGAGCGATGGACATGATCGACGCGACATATCGCGAAGCAGAAAGACACAAAGACCTAACGATGTGTACGACGGCGGCGGAGATACGGATAGCCAAAAAAAGCGACAAGATCTGCCTTTTGATGGGAATAGAAGGCGGCTATGCGATCGAAAACTCGCTCCATGCTCTGCGGAATTTTTATCGGCTCGGTATCCGGTACATGACGCTGACCCACAATGTGACGCACGACTGGGCAGACGCCCACGCAGATGAGAAACGACACAATGGCCTGACAGAGTTTGGGAAAGAAGTTGTTCGTGAGATGAACCGGCTGGGTATCCTGATCGATATCTCGCACGTTTCGGACAAGGTGATGCACGACGCGCTGGATATAACGACCGCGCCTGTCATCGCGTCACATTCCGGTGCCAGGGGCGTAAGCAACCATACGAGAAACGTGCCGGACGACGTTCTCAAACGCCTGCCGAAGAACGGTGGGGTCATTATGGTCGTATTTTATCCAACGTTTCTGGATGAACGAACGGCAAAAGAAGCTGCGGAGCGGACCGAACGGCTGCGAGACCAGGTAGCGGCTCTTCGCGAGAAGCATAAGGACGATGACAGTGCCTTTTATGCGGCCCGACGGGCGCTGATAGCCCAGAACCCGATCTATAAGGCCGATTATCGCCGGATAGTTGACCACATGGACCATATTAAAAAGGTCGCCGGCATAGAACATGTCGGGCTGGGTTCGGATTATGACGGTGTGCCCTTCCTCAATCCGCCGATGAAGGGGATGGAAGACCTAGTGCTGGTTACATACGAGATGCTCCGCCGGGGCTACACCGAAAAGGAGGTCAGGATGGTGTTGGGCGAGAATATGCTCCGTGCTATGGAACAGGCCGAACGGGTGGCCGCGGGCACTCGGATCTCTGCCGACGGCAGCCTGATGAAACTCAAGTAGATCAATAGGTTAGAGGCGGGCGGCAACGCCTCTAACCTTTCCTCCGATCTTGCCTAGCCGCTATTTTCTCAAAGCCTTTCGATACGCTTGACAAGCGTCTGGAACAGGCGTATAACTCTCTGGACTCACCACAATTGCACGTCCTCATGTACTGAGCGAGCCGGTGTCTTACGATGCGGCACCGACCCGAATTGCTCGCGTAACGCATCTTGGTTTTCAGTGAGGAAAAATCCATGAGAAAGATCGTTTGTTTGGCGTTCCTAGTTGCGGCAGGAATGCTGCTGGCGTCCTGCGGTGAGCAGGCAGGGAGCGGAAATGGCGCTAACAAGCCCGCAAATGCTCCGGGAAACAACGCTACGAAACCGGCGGCGGATACGGCGACCATCGAGGCGGATATTAAGAAGATGCTTGCGAGCAGTGCGGAAGCCCTGTCGGGCCCGAATGCCGCGGATTCGTTTGAAAAGACGACCACGGACAGCTATATGTTCATAGGGCCGGACGGTGCCGTCGCAACGAGAGCGGACAGGGCCAAGTCGCTGCGGTCCGGGGATTCGAAATATGAATCTCTAAAATATGACGACGTCCGTGTTCGGGTGAACCCGGAGGGCACAGGTGCGGTCTCGATCTCGACGGTAACCGTAAAGGGAACAAACATGGGCCAGAAGGTAGACGGAGCATACCGGTCGACGCACGTTTGGTCAAAGACACCGGACGGATGGAAATTGGCACATGGCCACGTAACCGCGATGACGGCAAAGGAAGAACCGAAGACCGACGCCGCCAAAGACGATAAAGCGGCCGAAGAGAAGAAGTAGCGCACCAGGCAAGAAGACGCCGAAGGCGAACTTTTTCGGATCTTGTTCAAAGACCAAAACGGAAGGCAGGCGCCTGGCCTGCCTTTCTAGTTTGCGAGGGAGCCGCGACAATTGGGACCACTGCCAGAAACAACCCAAAGACGAATATTCCGTAGAGCGCGAGGCGAATTGATCCGGAAAAACACAGGTCGCAAAACCCATATTTTAATGACAAACATGTGACAAAAAAACGGGGACGAAACCTCTGGTCTCATCCCCGAATGATCAACAATTGTGGCTAGCTTAGGCCCCGGCCCCGTGGCATTTTTTGAACTTTTTGCCTGAGCCGCAGTAGCAAGGCTGGTTGGGCTTCATTTTCGGCGTGTCGCGGACATAGGGAGTGTGGCGGACCTCTTCGGTGTCGCCCGCAACGCCAGCCGTTGCCATCGCACCTGTAAATGCCATCCCTGCAGCCTGTCTCCGGGCTCGTTGCTGGGCAAGGCGTTCGAGCCGTTCGCGTTCTTCCTGTTCATCTCGGGTGACGATCTCAAGATGGAACAAGGCCTTGGTGGTGTTCGTGTCGATACGGTCCAGCATGTCCTGGAACATCTCAAATGACTGCTTCTTGTATTCCACGAGCGGGTCCTTCTGGCCATAGCCGACCAGTCCGATACCCTGTTTTACCTGATCGATAGAGAGAAGGTGGTCTTTCCACTGAGAATCGATGATGTTGAGCATAATGTAACGCTCATAGGCACGCAGCGATTCCTCACCCGCCATCCGTTCCTTTTCCTCATAGCTGGCGATGGCCTTGGCCCAGATGGCCTCTTCGATCTCGTCCGGGTTCATAAGCCCGAAATCGACGCCCGCATCGCGAGCCGGGTCAACAGCATAGATGCTTTCGATCTCGGCGGCGTAGGTATCGACGTCCCATGTGCTTGGGCCGGCCTCGAGATCGAGGAAACTGGCGGTGAGATCATGAAGCAGATCGCGCGCAACACCCTTATCGCCAAGCAAGTATTCCCTGTGGTTCTCTTCAAACATCAACTGACGGCGGAGCCCGTAGATGGTCTCACGCTGTTTGTTCATCACATCGTCATATTTGAGGACATGTTTGCGGGTTTCAAAGTTTCGTGCTTCGACTGCCTTTTGGGCACGCTCGATCTGCTTGGAAACGGTCCGGCTCTCGATCGCCACGCCTTTTTCCATACCGAGCCATTCCATCATCGAGCGGACCTTATCACCGGCAAATATCCGCATCAGGTCGTCCTCAAGAGAAAGGACAAACCTAGACGAACCGGGGTCGCCCTGGCGTCCGGAGCGTCCGCGAAGCTGATTGTCGATGCGGCGCGATTCGTGGCGCTCAGTACCCAGAATGTGGAGGCCACCTACGGAGACAACCTCGTTATGCTCTTCCTCAACAACACGTTTTGCCTTGGCAAGTTCGGCCTCGAACTGCTCGGTGGAGGCTTCGTCCGGATCGATCTCCTGCCGTTTAAGATATTCGCGTGCAAGGAACTCGGGATTTCCGCCAAGCAAGATGTCCGTACCGCGGCCCGCCATGTTCGTGGCGATGGTGACCGCTCCTTTGCGGCCGGCCTGGGCGACGATCTCGGCTTCGCGCTCGTGGTATTTGGCGTTGAGGACGTTGTGTTTGATGCCGACCTTTTTGAGGCGGTCGGCAATAAGCTCGGAATTTTCAACCGAGACCGTACCGACGAGAACGGGCTGGCCCCTTTCGTGCAGTTCCTTTATCTCGTCAACGACGGCATCCCATTTTTCGGGCAAGGTGCGATAAATGACATCCGAGTTGTCCTTGCGGACCATCGGCCGGTGGGTCGGGATCATCACTACGTCGATGTTGTATGTGGTGCCAAACTCTTCAGCTTCCGTTTCGGCAGTACCGGTCATACCGGACAGCTTTTCATACATCCGGAAGTAGTTCTGCAGCGTGATGGTGGCCAGGGTCTGGTTCTCGCGCTCGATCTTAACGCCCTCTTTTGCCTCCACGGCCTGGTGAAGCCCGTCAGACCAGCGACGGCCCTGCATCAGACGGCCAGTGAAGTCGTCGACGATGATCACTTCGTTGTCCTGAACGACGTAATGATGATCGCGTTTATAGAGGGTGTGTGCCTTTAGGGCCTGTTCCACGCAATGGAGCAGGTCCATATTTGCCGGGTCATAAAGATTATCGACCCCGAGCAGGCGTTCGGCCTTTGCCACCCCTTGTTCGGTCAAAACGGCGGAGTGGTTCTTTTCATCGACGAGGTAGTCGCCGGTGGTTACCTTTGTCTCTTCGTCTTTGTGGCCTTTTTCCAGACGAGGTATGACATCGTTGGCGGTGTAGTACTTATCGGTGGCTTCGTCGGTAGCGCCGGAGATGATGAGCGGCGTGCGGGCTTCGTCGATGAGGATCGAATCGACCTCGTCCACGATCGCATAGTAATGGTCGCGCTGGACTAGAGATTCGACATCGAACTTCATATTGTCACGAAGATAATCGAAGCCGAATTCGTTATTTGTTCCGTAGGTGATGTCGCAGGCATAGGCCTCCTTGCGTTCGACATCGTCCATATCATTTTGGATACAGCCAACCTTGAGGCCAAGAAACTGGTGTATCTTGCCCATCCACTCTGCGTCACGCGACGCAAGGTAATCGTTTACCGTAACAACGTGGACGCCGCGGCCCGTAAGGCCATTGAGATAAGAAGGCAGAGTAGCAACGAGCGTTTTACCTTCGCCGGTGCGCATCTCGGCGATGCGGCCCTGGTGGAGAGCGACGCCGCCGATCATCTGCACATCAAAATGGCGCATTCCGGTAACACGGCGCGAGGCCTCTCGGACCGTGGCAAAGGCTTCGGGCAGAAGTTCGTGAAGCACTTCCTGTTCGGCCTTGCGACGGGCGGCCTTGTCATCAATACCATCGAGACGCCGGGCAATGATCTCTTTGAACTTGGGTGTTTGGGCCTTTAGCTCATCGTCAGAGAGCGCTTCGATCCGCGGCTCCCATTCGCTGATCTCGGAGACGGTGGACTTAACCTTTTTCAAGAATATATCGCTTGACGAGCCAAAGATCTTTTTTATGAATTTATCTACAGTGCTGTTAACTGGCATTTTTCCCTCTTCGCAAGAGTTGTTCTTTTAGGAACAATGGGCCGTTCTGCTCAAGATCGCGGAATACCGCAAACCTTAAAGATTGCCCGATCTGACCATCGATCGCAACTCTAAAACTGAATTAAACTAATGGAAATGGCGAGAAATGAAGGAATTTGTGCTCCGCTCGCCGCTACTTTGCGTGTGTAGCAAGCAGTTCTTCTAAGGAAGCACGGGGAAGGCGGGTGACAACGATAACATTATTGCTGAAAAACGTGAAGGATGTGTTTTCCTGCAGAACTGAGGCGACCTGATCTCCCTCGATCTTTGACCAGTAACGAGCGAAAGCGGGTTCTAGGTTTGCAAGAAGAGACCCTGCCCGAAAGGAACTGTCGGCTGTTATGTACAGTTCTATGAGAAGTTCAGCCGAATCGTATTCAAAGGTACTTTTCGAACTCTTGACCAAGGAAGGGTCTCGACCAGCAAAACTGACGGAACCTTTCTCGAAAGGGAGACAATCGCCAAAAAACGCAAGTTGAATGGTGATCTCAGATGCCCGATGAATCGTCGATCTTAAATCCTGATGTATATCGGGACTGGGGTTAGATAGCCGGATGCCTGAACCATTATCCTCAGGGCAAAGGACATATCCGTACGAAAAGACCTTGAACGTATCAAAATCCAAGTCGAATCGTCCGTCACGACGGAGAGTTCTCAGGTCTCGGATGTAAGTATCTAAGTAATCAAAATAACGGATCGCTCCCCTATCCAGATCTTCAATTAAAGGGGCCCGGCCCTCATCGACATCATCACCGGCCCTGACACGGCCGTTTACATCGACGGCATCGAAGTTCAGGGCAATAGCCGCGGACTGCTGGGCGATGACAACGGGCGAGGCTCCGGCCATCAACAGGCCGATATACACGCCGAGCGTGGTCAGGAAAAGGATGGAGTTGTTGTTCTTCGTCCGGTTCAAAGCTATTCTGAAGCGTCCCGACCGTCGCGACGCATTATGGCGTTTCCGTTAGGCTTTCGGGCTTCGGCCGCTTGTTCGGCCAGTTTGCGTTCGATCATCGGATGAACGATGGCCTTAGGGCCGAGGAAGCGAATTATCACCTTGCGGCCGACTACCTCGACACTCGCGTTTTCGAGAAGCACGAGCTCGTCCTTGTCGTTCTGGCTGGCATCGGGGCGCGATTTTCGTTTCCTGGCTTCGTTAATACCCATGTCAAGGATCGTTTTGACCGAGCGGGCTCGGGTTTCCGATTCCACTTCTGACTCGACGACGGCCGTAATGTTCTCAGCATCCTGTTGTATCTCGAGTGCGAGATCCCTTCCGGTAAGCAGATCTATGTATTGCAGAAAGCCCGCGTCGTTAAAAGCCTCGACAGACTCTTTTACAACGTCGATCATCGACGGGTCCGTGCCGGTAGCGCTGATGAAGCGGAAGGAGCGCGGGTCAAGGCGTCCATCCTTTGTGAGCCGTCCGCGAGCACTAAGCGAGAATTCCGAGCGGAGATCGACCTGATTCGCGTCGCGGAGATCGTTTACGTGGTTCGCCAGATCGATCATCGGCCGACGATTTATATCAATGCCTCCGGTGCCGCCAGTAGCGGGCGTTTGACCCGTGTTGGCGTTTGCCGTCTGCTGGTCAGTATTTGTGTTGCCCGGGCGGTTCGTATTCGCCTGGGCCAGATCTTTGTCCTCGTCCTCGTCCTCACCTTCAATGGAAAACGGGGATGTCGGCGTGCGGCCGCGGACGGGGTTGCGGTTTGCCCTCGGCAGACGCGGCTGCCTCGCCATCAGGTCGTTTGCCGGAGGCGCGGGCGTCGGGCTGACGGCGGGTATTCCCGGGGCGATGAAATTCATCTGAGAGTTCGGGTCGTTATTTTCGATAAACTGCTCAGGATTGGCCAGTTGGAAATAACCTTCGGGATAGGTGAACGGGCCGGTGTCTCCGGTGCGGTCAACCCAGATGATGTCCGCATCGCCGAGCGCGGTCCGTTCATAGGCGACATCGATATAATCGCGGTCAGTGCCAAAGATCAGCGCTCCGACATAGACCGTGTCCAAAACCTGACAGACACGGCCGACCCACGGGCTCTCACACCCCTTCATCGTAAGCAAATTCGTCTGGCCGATGATAACGATAGCCAGGATATTAAGGATCACCGAGCCTGCGAGTATTTTGTAAATGCGCGGAGTGAGATCCCACGCCTTTATCTCGTAATTCCGGAACAGAGATACCTCTTCGGCCTCGTTCTTCGGCGTTTCCTGTTCAGATAAATGCTGTTCGAACATAACCCTCACTCAAATCTAGTATTATAGCCAAAACCGCAAGCTTAGAGTGTTAGACGCAAAACACCGCCATCGCGTTGCGGTGCAAACACAAAATTTTACCACGCGGACGAAGCTTTTGGAAGAAATATGCATTACAATGCGAAAAACCGACGATTCTCGAAATATGGCCCGCCGCAGCCCCAAAAATCGACCAAAACGGCCGCTAAAACAAGGTTCCCGTTCACAAAAGAGAGAACGGAAAGATAAACGTCAGCTTGCACGCGAAAGTTCCGATCCCGGCCGATGGCCCGAACAGACGCCGGAGCAGCGGCAGGCGGTAGAAAAGCTGCTTGAGGGGATCGGTGTCCCAAAGCCTTCGCCCTTCAAGCCGGACGATTTTCAACTTGAGGCGCTGGAGGCCATCGAGAGCGAAGATGTACTGGTCACCGCCCCTACAGGGAGCGGAAAAACGTGGATCGCCCGCGAAGAGATCCGACGGCTGCTTGCTGAGGGAAGGCGAGCCTGGTACACGACGCCGCTGAAAGCGCTTTCTAACTCGAAATATGCCGAGTTTTCTGAAGAATTCGGCCCGGACAACGTAGGTATATTGACCGGCGACAGAAAAGAGAATTGGGATGCTCCGCTCATTGTGGGCACGACAGAGATATATAGGAATCAGTTATTCGACGCCCTGCGGCAGGGAGGACAGGTCGGTACCGACCTTGTGATATTGGATGAGGCTCACTATCTTTCGGACGATGACCGCGGCCATGTTTGGGAAGAATCCATAATTCTTACACCCCCGCGTATAAGAATGCTCTTGCTTTCGGCAACCGTCGGTAAGGCCGAGGACCTGGCCGGATGGATAGGGCGTGTCCGGGGAACAACTGTGCGGGTGATAAACCGTGCCGGCACACGGCCCGTGGAGCTGAGGGCAGCCTATATGTCGAGCAATCGCGAACTGTATCCGCTATTTGATCGGGAGGGGCGGTTCAATAGCGAAATTGAAAAGTTTACCCGCGAACGAAACCGGGGTTTCAGGCAAAGATAACATGAGTCTGCTGGGACGACGATAGTGGGACATTGAAAAGGCCGCCTGAGTGTTCAGGTGGCCTTCGAACGCGCAAAGTAGAAAGCATGCCTATTTCGTAAGCATCGCGATGAGCAGGTCAACATCGCTTTGCGGAATGGCGAGATCGAGAGAGATCTCGTTGCCGTTTCGCGAGAGCTTTACGCTTTGGATCAGACGGGCGTAAAGCTGCTGATCGGCGCGTTGAGAATTACCCAGAGCCCCTCCTCCGAACGCCTTCATAAGCTCCAGCGTGTCATAAAGCTGTTCGGCCTGGGACAAACGTTCAAGCCGGGCGGAGAGGCTCATCGCCATCTCTCCATTAGCCACGTCCATACTGCCGTAGGCAAACCTGATAGCGTCAATGCTCTTTCCAAGGTCGTCGCTTTCAAGCGGCAAGTAGGACTTTAACCCGCCGGGCGCTTTGCCCGCAAAGTTGATGACAGCAAACGGCTTGCGGTCGAGAAGCCTCGTAATATCGGAGCCGACCTTTGAGCGGGCACCAATAAGCGTGCGGACCCTCTCCGGCGAGCCGATCGCCACAGTGTTCGAATCAACGGCAGAGATCGAGATCTCAGACGAAGTGCCGATAAGGATCTTATCGATCATCGGCTTGGCATCGGCTGCCGTTTCGTCGGTTTTGATCTTATTGGCCAGGTCGGTCATCGAGAACGTGAACATCGTCTTTCCATTGACGGCTTCTTCACGGAACCTTTCGGCCGAGGCTTGCCGGGCGGCAACTATCACATCTTGCGAGTTGACCGTACCGCGTGCGAGGATGACGGGCTCCAACTCATAATTCTTTTCTGATACGAACTTTGCATTGAGCCCGACTGCAAGAAATTCGAACTGGCGGAGGTCGATGCCGGACTTGTCGCTCATTGAGTCTATCTTTCCAAGCCACTCGGCCAACATTGGCTGATTAGCAGAAAGCAGCCTAGGCAGGGCATCGCCAAAGAAACGCTTAACGTCAATGGTCGCGACCATATCCGAGGCCGGGAGCATTGCAACCATTTGGTTGACCTTTGCTCGTTTTGCGTTGGGCGACGAAGCCGCGACTACTGACGGAATGACCAGAGCGGAAAGCAGCAACAAGGCTGCAAGAAAGGAAAGATCACGGTATCTCATTTGTAACTGACCTCATTCAAAATAAAAAAGCAGACATCCAACGATAACAGATGTTCGAACGGCGGGGAAGAGTTTGCCGAGAAATAATAATATCGTTAGAAAACCGAAGTCCAGCATTGGACGGCGACGAGGGCGAAGCTATCGCCGAACAAGATGGAAATAAACGTTTAGCTAGTTTCGTTTTCGGGAAGTGTCTCTCCCTCTCTTCTCCGAAAGATACCAATGCCAAAGAATTCGAGCGGCGGCTGAACGAAACGGCCGCCATCGTTCGGCAATAGCCAGAAATCGGTCAGGGTCGGGCCTAGGCTCCCCGGACAGTTGGTGCCACGCTGTGTGTAGGGCAATGTCACCGCGAGGCATTACATCGGGCCGCAACAGAGCCATCAGCAGATATATGTCACTGGTCCATTCACCGATGCCTTTCAGGCTAGTGAGTTCTTCCTTAACGGCACGGTCGGGAAGCGATATCAAGCCGTCGAGATCAAGCCTTTCTTCGAGCACCGCCTCGGCGAGATGCCGGACGTAAGAGGTCTTCTGACGGCTGAAACCGATGGTTTTCAATTCAGAGTCATTGAGCGAAAGGAACGCAGCCGGGGTAAGAGAACCGAGCTGTTGGCAGAGCTTGTCAAAGCATACCCTGGCGGAGGCAAGGGAGACCTGCTGTTCGAGAATGATGTGTACAAGGGTCGAAAATCCAGGTTCACGATCCCAGAGAGGGGGCGTGCCGTAGCGCTCTATCACAACCGCAAGCCGAGTGTCCGAGCCCGCGAGCCGCGAACAGGCCGCTGCGAGAGTTCGTCGATCAAGAGGATCGGTCATGTGCGAAATAGATATGGCTCAACAGCGATCTTTTCTAAAACGGCCCGGCCCGCCCTAAACTGTTGGCGGGCCGAGCATGCCGGATCTAATAAATAGGCCGGGTTACTTCGTGATGCCGACCTGCGTCAGGGCATATGCATAAGAAAATGCCACCTCACGGAGACGGTCATATCTGCCCGAGGAGCCGCCGTGACCGGCACCCATGTTGGTCTTTAGCAGGATGACGTTGTCATCTGTCTTGAGCTCTCGCAGCTTGGCGACGTACTTAGATCCCTCCCAATAGGGGACCTGACTGTCGTTGAGCGCGATCTCGACGAGCATATTCGGATAGTCCTTTGCCTCAATATTGTCATAGGGGGAATATTGGAACATATAATCCCACGCCTTTTTGTCGTCGCGGGGATTGCCCCACTCGATCCATTCCTCGGTCGTCAAAGGCAGTGTGTCATCGATCATTGTGTTCATCACATCGACGAAGGGAACCTGAACGATGGCCGCTCGATAGAGTTCGGGAGCCTGATTCATAACCGCGCCCATCAAGAGCCCGCCGGCCGAGCCGCCCTGTATGACCAGCCTGTCGGGAGATGTGTAGTTGTTCTTTATAAGCCATCGGGAACAATCGACAAAGTCGTTGAACGTGTTCATCTTTTTGAACATTCGTCCATCCTGACGCCAACGTTCGCCAAGTTCGCCGCCTCCGCGTATCTGGGCAAGGGCAAAGATCATCCCACGGTCAACGAGACTTAGCCTAGGCACCGAAAAATTTGGTGTCATCGAAGCACCATACGAGCCGTACGCATAAAGAAGCATTGGCGACTTTCCGTCAAGCTTGGTGCCCTTTTTCATCATCAGGATAACCGGCACCTTCACACCGTCCCGGGCTTCGGCCCAGATGCGGGTGGTCTCATACCGGTCTTTGTCGTAGCCGCTAGGGATCTCCTGCTGTTTTAAGAGCTTGCTTTGACGCGTACGGAGGTCAAATTCATAGGTCGAATTGGGGGTGATCATCGACGAATAGCCGTAGCGGACGACGGGGGTGTCATATTCCGGATTGAAGCCCAGCCACATCGAATACACGCTTTCGGGGGTTTGAATGCGAGCGGAGGCACGGCGCGTACGCATGTCCATCACCCGCAGATATTCCAGGCCATTTTCCAATTCAGAGACGACGGCATGATCCTTGAAAAAGCTGATCCCTTCGATCTTGACGTCCGCGTTGTGCGGAATGTAGTCCTTCCAGTTCTTCTCGCTCGGATCGGATGCCGGAGCCCGCATCACCTTGAAATTCTCGGCGTCACGGTTCGTCACAAAATAGAACTCGCCATTGTTGTAATCGGCGGAATATTCGTGGCCTTCGCGTCTCGGTGCGATCACCTTGAATTCGCCGGTCGGGTCGTTAGCCGGAAGGTAGCGAAACTCGCGCATCGTGGCAGCATAAGACGCGATAAAATACATCTTCGCGTCGCGCGAACGTCCAACCCCGAGGTTGAAGTAAACGTCCTTTTCCTCGAACAGAAGTTCGTCTTTTTGAGAAGCGATCTCATGACGAAAGACCCGGTCATTTCGTTTGGATACGGGGTCTTCCTGAGCATAGAAGATATGCTTGCCGTCAGCCGACCATACCGAAGAGGTGACCCGAGGAATTCGGTTGGGAAGTATCTCGCCCGTTCTGAGATTCTTTATGTGAAGCGTATATTGGCGATAGCCCGTGATGTCTGTGGCGTAGGTAAGAAAATTGCCGTCGTCGCTGGGCTCAAAATGGGCTATTGCAAAGAACTGGTGGCCTTCGGCCATCTTGTTTTGGTCAAGAAGTAGCTCCGGGTCCTTGCCGTCCTGTGTACGGCTGCGATAGTAGGTCGGATACTGTTTGCCTTCCTCGGTCTTTGTGAAGTACCAATAGCGGCCAAGCTTGTAAGGCACGCTGATGTCCGTCTGCTTGATCCTACCGAGCATCTCGTTATAGAGCGAATCAACGAACGGCTTGTGTTTGCCCATATGGTGATCGGTGTAGGCATTCTCAGCCTCAAGATATTCGATTATCTCCGGGGCCTTCTTTTCGTTGCGATCGCGCATCCAGGCGTAATTATCAACGATCTCATAGCCGTGGATCTTGAGAACCGACGGGACTTTTTTGGGTACGGGTGGCTTCATAGATGATTGTGCGGCCGTTAATGTAATGCCATTTGTGACCAACAGGGCAATTGCCGCTAACGAAAACGATCTGCGCATTTCGAGGACTCCTTTTTGATAGAACAAAAAAGCAAGATAGCGAAATAACCTCGCTAAACCAAACGATAGATGGCTTAAATACGGAAATGGCTGCAGAATTGTTCACGGAGCCGATGAACTTTTCCCGGCTTTGAAACCATAAGAACACCGGTGAAGACGAAATAGTGGCCGGAATTCAGATGATCTTTGTCGCTTCGGGCAGTTGACCAAAAAAGCAAAAAGATCTTCTCAGGAGCTTGAAAAAAAATCTTGACATTCGGGGCGGGACTAGGGTAATATTTACTTACTAACGCGTTGGTGAAACAGGAGGCTGTGTAACAGCTTCCGGCTCGAAAACACTCAAAAATGAAATCCGGCTCGGAAAGTAGAGTTTGGGAGTAATGTTTTCGGGAACGCTCTTGAGAGTCTTGTCTGCACGTTGCTCTAGACTCGATATGGGGTAGCTGATAAAGATGTTAAGGCCCGTTTTCCTCGCCGGAGCGGGTCTTTTCTTCTGTCTAGTTGACGTTCCTCGTCATTTTTTTTGCTAAGTCGAAAGAATTTTTCGGAACACGCACCACCGGCGACAAAACGGGCCTCATTTTGAAGGCACGAACCAATAGACGCTTCCCGAACATTTCATTAGCTGTCCGGACCCGCAAGATAAGATCGGTTAGAGACAGCTCCATTGTCCATTAACGACCATTGCGGGTGCTCCTGAGCCTCCCGCCTGACACGGGGTTGTCGAGCGGCGGCAATTCTGGCAATAGACCATCGATCCGTTCTGTCGTCCGGGCGGCAAAGCGTTCTGCGGGAACGACGGCATTCTGACAGGCGCCCCAAAATCGACATCAGTACCAAAATAAGTCGGATGTCCCCGGACCTTGCCGTCGGCGGGCTGGCCTGTCATAAAGACCACGGTAGCCCGGTCAAAATTTGCCTCGCGCGAACCGACACAGCCCAAAATGTTGCCGTCATAACAGAAGCGGTCGCCGGTGGAGTAAACGCGAAGTCGCTCGTCCGCCCGAAAGACATTGCCGCCGTAGAGTGTGCCGGTAGATACGAGCGTTCGCCGGGCATTGAAGACGATGGGTTCGCCGAAAACGGAGTTGACGATGGTTATCGGATAACTATAGTCACCGGCCAGCGGATTGTTGGTCTCGTTATAGACGATGGAATAGTTCATTGCCTCGGTCTGAGAGCCGATGATGGTAATATTTGCCGTATCGAGCATCTTAAGATAGGTGCCGCCCTTGGCCTGTGGAAACCCGCCGCCGAATGTGTTCTGAATTATCACGGACCCGGCCCGTTCGAAGTGCATCGAATCGGCATTCTGGCCGGGTTGTGCTCTGGGATTGATGAAAAGCCCGGCCTCGATCTTCCAATTGGTGTTCTTTACGTTCACATGTATGCCGGCGTCACGGTTGTAAATGAATCGGCATGCGTTCAGGTTCACGTAATCAACCTGCCATTCGAGTTGGGTTTGCGGAAGACCGTAGGCATATATGCCGCGGTTGAAATTATTGAACGTAACACGATCGAAATGGAATCCCTGGGCCGACATGTAGGCTCCGAAGGCCTCAATACCATTGGTGTTCACATTGCTCTGGGCGTAAAGCTCGATATCGCGGATGACCACGTTTTCTACACATTCGCCGATCGTGAAAAGCGAACGGTTCTGGCCCGTCAGAGTTATGCGGGCGGGATTGTTTCGGTTAATGGCGCTGGTGGCGGCGAGCGACTGGAGCCCGTTCGTGCCCTGCAGGACAAGGCCCGACGGCAGGGCGACAGGGCCGGAGACGATGTATTCACCGTCAGGGATGTTAAGGGTGCCGCCATTTTTTGACGCGATATAGGCCATCGCGCTCCGGAAGGCAGCGGTGTCGTCCGTGCGGCCATCGCCGACGGCCCCAAAATCGCGAATGTTCAGAAAGCCGGACTCGCGAGGATCGGTTTCGGTGATCCAATTGTACGTGATGGGCCCGGAAAAATTGTCTCCTGAAAAACTGATACGATACCGCTTGTCCTTACCGGAAAAACACCATCGATTTGTGGCGGCATTTGCACGGAAAGTTGCGCTTCCAACAGCGCTCTGGATCAGTGTGGTACCGGAGCCTTCGCACGCCTTGATGTCCAACGGGGTAGAGGAATCCAGATCAGTAACCGTGATGACCGCATTTTGCGGAGCATAACGCACTGCACAGGTCGCCTGGCGATGATCGCGGGGGACATCGACGATGATGTTGTAACCTTCGAATTTGTTCTGTGAAAACGCGGCAAGAGAATAACAAGGCAATAGGACAAATAGGCAGAGCAGGTATTTCGTCATAATCATCGATTATGGCGAATCAAAAATCGAAGGGCAAAAGCCGCCGAGATCTCATTCCTTCACGGATCATCCGGCGAACCTCACTCAAAAAGCTTCGGCGAGGCGGCGTTCGCGGCCCCATCAAGGCCAAAGTGTTCGTAGGCGAGGCGGGTTGCCATCCGGCCGCGGGGGGTTCGGTTGAGGAATCCGATCTGCAATAAATACGGTTCGATTATTTCCTCTATCGAATCTTTTTCTTCGTGCAAAGCGGCGCACAGGGTCCCCAAACCGACAGGGCCGCCGTCGAATTTTTCGATAATGGTCATCAGCAGCTTGCGGTCCATCTCGTCAAGGCCGAAAGTATCGACCTCCATCCGGTTTAGAGCATCATTTGCAACGTGGTCGGTGATACGGCCATCATGATCGACCTCGGCGTAATCGCGGACACGTCTTAATAATCGGTTGGCGATGCGCGGAGTGCCGCGCGAGCGGCGTGCTATCTCATTGGAGCCTGTTGGGTCTATCTCCACCTCGAGGATACGCGAGGAGCGTTCCACTATCTGCTGCAGTTCCTCAACGCCGTAGAAATCAAGATGAAAGATGATGCCGAAACGCCCCCGAAGGGGTGCGGTTATCAGCCCCGGCCGCGTGGTTGCTCCGACCAAGGTAAATTTCGGCAGCTCAAGCTTTATTGAACGGGCAGCGGTGCCCTGGCCGATCATTATATCGAGGTTGTAATCCTCCATCGCGGGGTAAAGAATTTCCTCGATGGCGGGATTGAGGCGGTGTATCTCGTCGATGAAAAGCACATCGCCTTCTTCAAGGTTTGTGAGAATTGCCGCAAGGTCGCCCGCCTTTTCGATTATCGGGCCGGCGGTGGATTTCAGGGCCGATCCCATTTCATTCGCGACGATATTCGAAAGTGTTGTTTTCCCGACGCCCGGCGGGCCCGTCAGCAGAATATGATCAAGAGCCTCGCGTCGCTTCAAGGCGGCCTTCATAAACACGCGGAGATTATCTTTGACCTTTTTCTGGCCGATGTATTCGGCAAGCTGGGCAGGCCGAAGCGTCGCCTCGAATTTAGTTTCCTCGGGCGAGAGATCTTCGTCGCGGATATCGATTATTGCGGGTGTTGCCACTTAAATACCTAAACTTTGCGGCCTCTGCGTCTTGGCGTGAGACAGAAAAGATTTTCACGCAAAGCCGCTAAGGCCGCAAGCAGTCGTTCAATTAGTGAAATAATAAACCCTTTGTACCGAGGGCGAAAATGTCCATTGAGAACGCGACCATGCAATGCAGGACAAGCCCAAGCCAGATGCTGCCATTTTTGTAGCTTAGCCAGCCGAGAAAGATGCCTGCGGCAATGGCAGAAAACGTTTCGGGCATTGGCTTGCCGAAATGGATCATGCAGTACGGCACGGTCATCACAAAGATCGAATAAAGACCTAAACTCGGTTTAAGGCTGTGCACCAAAAAGCCGCGAAAGAAAAACTCAAGCCCGAAAAATTGTATAAAGTATAACAGTTCCCAGACGAGAAGCGTGGTGCCAAGATAAGGCTCGTCGTTATAGATCTGCAGGAACGGATATTTTGCCGCAAATCCGTCGGTAAGCGAGGCCAGATAGACCAGGGGCAGCATAATGGCGGTGGCACCGACGAGCACACGCCAAAATTCTTTCTCGAAGCTGGATTTCAATCCGAAATCCCTTATCTTCGCTCGCCAAACAAACTTGATGATCAAGACAGGCAGAACGAAATAAAAGACCGTTACAACCGCGACCCACCAGGCAAGGCCCGGCAGGTTGTTCTCAGGCGAATAAGCTATCCATCTGCCAAATTCCTCCAGCCTTGTGCCGACAAGAAACGCAGCGACGGCGGGTTGATCCTTGAGATAAAATATCGCGGACAAGCCGAACGCCGTGTAGATGAGAGCGACTACGGCGCGGCGGTCGAGCCTGGAGATGTCAGTGCGGATCTGACCGAGAATTTCGAGCATTTATTATTCGATCGATAGATCACCAGCAAGCGTGAGTGGTTCAGCCTCGCAAGCACGGATGCTTACGCTCCAGTGATCTATTTAGCAAGCCTTTGCAGGGCGGCCCGCAATAGTTTTTGGACGTTCGGTTCCGTTCCTTCCTTTAAGGACTGTTGGAGGGCCTTTTCTGCCGCGTTCTTTTGATAGCCTAGGTTTACGAGTGCGGACAGCGCATCGTCAAAGACAGCCTCGACTCCGGAAGTTTGCACCGATAATGTACCGGCACCCGGAGAGACATCCGGGACCAGGTCGCCGACCTTGTCGCGAAGTTCGACGACCAGCCGTTCAGCCGTTTTTCGACCGACTCCCGGTATGGCAGTAAGCTTTGCGACATTGTCCGTCCGGACCGCAGCGATGATCTCATCGGCCCCCATTCCCGACAACATCGTGATACCGGATCTTGCTCCGACGCCCTGGACGGAGATCAATTTGAGATAAAGATCGCGTTCGCGTGCGGTCTTGAATCCGAAAAGCTGTATCGCATCTTCGCGAACATGAGTGTAAATACGCAGCTGGACCTCGTTGCCGACCTCGCCGAGTTCGTAAAAGGTTGAAAGCGGTATCGTCACCTCATAACCAACGCCTCCGACGTCAATGATGGCGGAGTTTGCGTTTTTTTCTAATAGCTTGCCGGAAAGAAGGGCGATCATGGGTTTATTTTAGAAGAAGTTTCACGCAAAGTCGCCAAGAACGCAAAGGGGGAAGGAGGTTTCA
>CALMAH010000003.1 GCA_937859595.1 uncultured Acidobacteriota bacterium
TGGAAAAAGGCCTCCGCTTCGCTATCCGCGAGGGCGGCCGCACCGTCGGTGCCGGAACCGTTTCGGAGATCGTGGAATAAATGGCAGTAAGCAGTAAGCGGTGAGCAGAAAACTTTCGCCCTCCGCTTACCGCTAACGGAACGTTATGTTAAACGAAAAGATTCGCATCAAGCTGAAGGCATACGATCATCGAGTGCTTGACCAGTCCACACAGGAGATCGTTGATACGGCCAAGCGGACCGGGGCACGGATAGCCGGGCCGATACCGCTTCCGACCGACAAGAACAAGTGGACCGTATTGCGTTCGCCTCATGTGGACAAAAAGTCCCGGGAACAGTTTGAGATCAGGACGCACAAGCGGCTGATGGATATCCTGGACCCAACTGCGGAAACGGTGGACGCGCTGATGAAGCTCGACCTGCCCGCAGGCGTCGATGTTGAAATAAAGGCTTTTGGGAAAAATTAGTCGAAGAAGTCCGGAAAGTCCAAGTGGTCTGTAGATTCAGGCCGGCCCGATCCGGGGGCACGCTTTCCGGGCCGATGGGACTTTCGAGACTGGTAAAACTTATGATCAGCGGAATCATTGGAAGAAAGGTCGGAATGACGCAGCTCTTTGCCGAAGACGGCACGGTCACCCCGGTTACCGTCATCAAGGCGGGGCCCTGTGTGGTTGTCCAGACCAAGAGCGCGAAAGGGCGCGATGGATACAACGCTGTCCAACTCGGCCTGGTCGAGGACAAACCTGTTCGGTTGAAAAATGTGACAAAGCCGCTTCGCGGACATTTTGAAAAGACCGGCGGCGGTGTCCCGCCCACGCGGGTACTTAAAGAGATACGGCTCAATGCAGAGCCAGAAGCGGCGATCGGCGACCAGGTGAAGGTTGACGTTTTTGCCGACGGCGACAAGATCGAGGTCGTCGGACGCTCAAAGGGGCGCGGATTTGCCGGCACCATCAAGCGGCATAATTTTGCACGCGGACCGGAGAGCCATGGTTCGATGAACGTCAGGAAGCCGGGGTCCATCGGACAGTCGGCTTATCCCTCAAGGGTGATCAAAGGCACTCGATCGTCGGGCCACATGGGCGATGAGCGCGTAACAGTAAAGGGGCTTACCGTTGCCAAGGTCGACGCGGAAAACAACCTACTGATGGTCAGAGGCGCGGTTCCCGGAGCGAACGGAAGTTTGATCATAGTCAAGAAGAGTTTGTGACTGTTAATTTGTCGATCGAAGGTCGTTAATTGGATGTAGATACAACACTTAACCGATCACTGATCGTAAGGATGGAGATAATTTATGCCTACCGTAAAGGTTCGCAATTTGAAGAATAAGGAGGTCGGCGAGGTAAAACTCTCTGATGCCGTTTTCGGGGTTGAGCTGAATGAAGCCCTGATCCATGCGGCGGTGAGAAACTATCGTGCCAATGGCCGCCAGGGCACTTCTGCCACCAAGACCCGTGGAAATGTTTCCGGCTCGGGCCGTAAGCTTTGGAAGCAGAAGGGGACGGGCCGCGCTCGCATCGCATCGCTTCGTTCGCCGCTTTGGAAAGGCGGCGGCAATGTCCACGGCCCTCAACCGCGCGACTGGTCCTATGACCTGCCGAAAAAAATGCGTCGAGGGGCCTTGCGGTCGGCTCTTTCAGAACGGCTCCGGGAAGGCAATCTCATCGTTGTTGACGAATTTGGCTTTGCCGCCCCAAGAACGAAGGACTTTATCAACGCGATCGGCACCCTCGGCCTGGTCGAGGATTCGAAACAGCCGAAGACACTTATCGTCGATTCGCTCGACAACGCAAATCTTGTCCTTTCGTCGCGAAATGTGCCGAAGACCAAGGTTACGAACAGCTTTGGCGTCAATATCTACGACCTCATCTATCACGAAAAGGTGGTATTCTCCAAAGCCGCGATTGAGGAGCTTAACGAGCTTCTAGACCCGTCACGCGAGGGCGGCACGGCTGATGAGGCCGACGACAAGCCGAAAGCGAAAAAGGCGGCAAAGAAAGATGTGAAGGAAGCCGATGAGACCGGCGCGGCTGCTGAAAAGCCTGAAAAACCGAAACGGTCCGCAAAGGCCAAGGCTGAGGAGCCGGCCGCAAAGGAAGAAAAGGCCGCAAAACCGAAACGGGCCGCAAAGCCTAAAAAGGAAGCCGCAAAAGAGGTGAACGACGAAAACAAGGAGGCGTCCGAAGATGAGTAAATACACTGTTTGGGATATTTTGAAGTCTCCGGTTGTTACCGAAAAGAGCGTCCTCCTCAAGGAAGATTCGACCGACGAGGAGAGCGGCCGAAAACAGGGCCAGGTCCTGACATTTCGAGTCGAACGTTCGGCCGGAAAGCTTGATATAAAAAAGGCTGTCGAAGAGATCTTTAACGTAAAGGTGGCGTCGGTCCGGACAGTGAACTATCAGGGCAAGATGAAGCGGCGCGGACGGCAGGAAGGCCGTCGGCCCAATTGGAAAAAGGCCTATGTAACCCTGAAAAAGGGCGAACCGATGGTGGATTACGCAGAAGCTATCTGAGGAATGCGGAATGTGGATCGCGGAATGCGGATTTGAGATCCAAAATCCAAAATCCCAAATCGAAAATTGAGATATGGGAATCAAAAGATTAAAGCCGACATCACCGGCACGCAGGTATCAGACGTACCTTACGCGTGACGAATTGACGCCGGGAGCAACACCCGAAAAATCGTTGCTTGAGCCGAAGAAGAGAATATCGGGGCGAAATAATGATGGAAGGATCACGGTGCGGCGCCGCGGCGGCGGCCACAAGCGCCACTACCGCATCATTGATTTTCGCCGAGACAAGTCGGGCATTCCCGGCAAGGTCACACAGATCGAATACGATCCGAACCGTTCGGCGCATATCGCGCTTATCACCTATCTCGACGGTGAAAAGCGTTACATTATCGCCCCGGTCGGGCTTAAGGTCGGTACGACGATACTGAGTGGTGCGGACGCCGATATTCTGCCGGGCAACGCGTTGCCGATCAAGAATATTCCGCTCGGCACCGAGGTGCACAATATCGAGCTTCGGCCCGGAAAGGGCGGCCAGCTGGTACGTTCTGCCGGCGGCTTTGCCCAGATCGTTGCGAAAGAGGGCGATCATGCACAGATCCGAATGCCCTCCGGCGAAGTTCGTAAGGTGCCGGTGGTCTGTATGGCCACGGTCGGACAGGTCGGCAACACCGAGCACGAGAATGTCTCGCTTGGCAAGGCGGGCCGCAATCGCTGGAAGGGCAAGAGGCCCAAGGTTAGGGGTGTCGCGATGAACCCGGTTGACCATCCGCACGGCGGCGGCGAGGGGAAGACCTCGGGCGGACGTCATCCGGTAACCCCTTGGGGACAGCCGACGCGCGGATACAAGACGCGACGAAATAAACGGACGAGCAATATGATCGTGAAGGACAGGAGGCGGAAATAATGAATGTCGAATGACGAATATCGAGTTAAAACCGTTCGATGTTCCGAAATTCGAAATTCGAAATTCAAGATTCGAAATTTAAGATATGCCACGTTCATTAAAAAAAGGGCCGTTCATCGACCTGAGCATACAGAAGACGCTTCGCCGGATAAACGACGGCGGTAAGAAGCCGCCGGCCATTCGGACATGGTCACGGAGGTCCACTATCTCGCCGGATATGGTGGGATTAACCTTTGGCGTTCACAATGGCAAGCGTCACATCCCGGTCTTTGTGACCGAGAACATGGTCGGGCACAAGCTGGGCGAATTCTCGCCGACCCGGACGTTCAAGGGGCACCCGGGCACAAAGGCTGAAAAAGCGGCGAAGAGGAAATAGGAAATTTGCGATCTGCGATCGTCGGTCTGCGATCTTGATCGCAGTCGAGATCGGACATCGAAAGTCGAAAATAACGAGATGGAAGCGATAGCAAGGACAAAATATCTGAAAGGGTCGCCGCGAAAGGCACGGCTGGTGATCGACCTGATCCGCGGCCAGGACGTCTCCCGGGCACTTTCCATACTGCGGTTCACGGAAAAGCGGGCGGCTGCTCCGATCACGAAGTGCCTCAATTCGGCCATCGCCAACGCGACGTATATCGCCGAACAACAGAATATCGCTGTTGATCCGGACGACCTCTGGATCAAGGCATGTTACGTCGATATGGGCCCGACAAAGAACAGGCGACGCATGCGTCCGGCCCCGCAGGGAAGGGCATATCGCGAGCAGCGCCACTATTGCCATATCACCATTGAGGTCACGAGCGAAGAAAAGCCGAAGACCGAAAAGGAGCTGAGGGCGGAGGCCGCGAAGGCGAAAAAGGCCGAGGCGAAGAAGACAAAGGCTCCAAAGAAGGACGCGTCAAAAAAGGACGCTCCGAAACCGGCAAAGAAGGCGAAAAAGGACGAGGCCGAAGAGCAGGAAGTAATCGCGTCGGGAGAGGCCGTTGAAGTTGATGCTCCGGAAGAGGCCGTTATCGAGACATCTCCCGAGGCTGTGGAGGCTGCGGAGCCGGCCGAAGAGTCATCTACTGCGGACGAGACGGCTGCCGAGGAAGGAGCGGCTGAAGAGCCTGCGGCCGACGAGACGGCAGCGGAGGAGCCCGAGCAGAAATAGGTTTTAATATGGGACAAAAAGTACATCCGTACGGATTCAGGGTCGGCTATAACAAGGATTGGCATTCCCACTGGTATGCCAAGCAGGACTTTGCAAAGTTCCTGGCTGAAGACCTTAAGCTGAAAAAGGACCTGAAAAAGAAGTTCGCCGGCGGCGGCGTTTCGCATATCGATATAGAGCGAGCGGCCGCGCGGCTAAAGATCATTATCTACACTTCTCGGCCGGGCATCATTATCGGCCGGAAGGGGGCCGAGATCGAAAAGCTTCGCGAAGACCTTTCGCGAAAGACCGGCCGCGAGGTGCTGATAACTATTCAGGAGATCCGACATCCCGAGCTGAACGCTCAGCTTCAGGCCGAGAAGATCGCCCAACAGCTAGAAAAGCGCATCGCATTTCGCCGGGCAATGAAAAAGACGATGGAGGAGTCGATCCGCTTCGGAGCCCAGGGCATCAAGGTAATGATCTCCGGCCGATTGAACGGTGCCGAGATCGCCCGGACCGAATGGTCGCTTGACGGACGCCTTCCGCTCCATACGCTTCGCGCCGATATTGACTTCGGATTTGCCGAGGCACTTACGACCTTCGGAATCATAGGTGTCAAGGTCTGGATCTATCGCGGCGAGATCCTTGATGCAAATGCGTCAATGGCGCGCGGCACGACGACCGATCCTATGAACGAAGTAAGGGCCGATCGCTCTGCGATGCGTGGCCGCGGCGAACGACGCCCGAGACGGGACGACAGGAATCGATGATCATTCATTCCGGATCCGGGGCCCCAGATCGGAACTGGGATGAGGTCTGGAGTTTGGAGTTTGGAACCGAGGAATTTTAGTTATGTTGATGCCAAAAAAAGTAAAGCACCGTCGGGTGATGAAAGGCCGCATGCGCGGAAAGGCGACTCGCGGCGAAAATCTCGATTTCGGTGACTTTGGGCTAAAAACACTTGAGGCGGGATGGATCACCGACCGCCAGATCGAAGCGGCTCGTATTGCGATGACCCGCCACGTCAAACGCGGCGGCAAGATATGGATCCGGATGTTTCCGGACAAGCCCATTACGAAGAAACCGGCCGAAACCCGCATGGGTAAGGGCAAGGGAGCTCCCGATCACTGGGTGGCCGTTGTAAAACCCGGCCGGGTGCTTTACGAGATACAGGGAGTCAGCGAAGAGCTCGCGCGTGAGGCGATGCGGCTGGCTGCACAAAAACTGCCGGTCAAGACCAAGTTCGTGACGCGTGCCGATCTTGAGGGAGGCGTTGTTTAGAAATGAAGCGCAAGGAACAATTGGATCAACTCAAGGATATGAGTGTTGAGGAACTCGCCGAACAGGCAGACGCCCTTAAGGAATCGCTCTTCCGGCTCAAGTTCAGAAAATCACTCGGCGTCGGCGAGACCATCAGCGACATCCGCCGCGAGAAAAAAGTGCTCGCCCGCGTTTACACGCTTATCGGGGAGAAATCGAGGGAGTCCTCAAAGGCGTAGGCCTTTGACATCAGGAAACTGGAATGGCAAAGAAAAAGACTGAAGAATTAGAGGTTGCGGCCGAGTCGGCCGAGGCGGTTGCGGAGCCGGAAGCGGACGAAACGGCTGTTCAGGCATCGTCGGATGACAGCGCCGCGGGTGAACCGGCAGAAGAGACCGCTCCTGAGCCGAAAAAGCCTAAGGCAAAGAGATCGGCGGAAAAACCGGCAGCAGCCGAGTCTGCGGCGGCATCTGATAAGACATCGAAACCCGTTCGCGGCAAGCGTGCCGAAAAGATCGGGGTGGTCTCCTCTGACAAGATGACGAACACCGTTGTCGTCCGGGTAGACCGGCTTGTTAAGCACCCGATCTACCGGAAGTATGTCAAGAAGCGCAAGAAATTTATGGCCCATGACGAAACCGGAGCCAGCATCGGCGACAAAGTGCGTATTGTTGAGACCCGGCCGATGTCCGCCAGAAAGCGGTGGCGCGTAGTTGAGATCATTCAGAAAGCGGAGTTGTAAGTTTAAGAGTGCGCGATGTATCGCGATACGGGCTAAAGCCCGCACTTTGAACGGGAGAAAGTTATGATTCAGATGCAGACCTCGTTGACGGTCGCTGACAATTCAGGGGCCAAGCGGGTTGAGATGATCGCCCCGATCGGCGGTTCCACGGCAAAGATCGCTCGCCTTGGCGACAAGATCAAGGTCACCGTAAAAGAAGCGGCCCCCGACGGAACGGCCAAGAAAGGAAAGGTTTACAACGCCGTTATCGTTCGTACACGTAAAGAGGTCCGGCGAAAGGATGGCAGCTATATCCGATTTGACGAAAACGCTGCGGTGCTTATCAAAGACGACGGCACCCCGATGGGAACACGCGTTTTCGGCCCGGTGGCTCGCGAACTTCGTGAAAAGAACTTTATGAAGATCGTCAGCCTCGCACCCGAGGTCATTTAGGAAACTTACGGCACCGGCCAAGCGGCCCGTGCCAAATGTAAAGAGATGAAAAGCGTCAGGACAGGAACAGTAAAAAGCAAGATCAAGCGCGGCGACCAGGTGGTCTTTATTGCCGGCCGGGAATATAACCGCTTTGACAGCGCCGGCAAGCGGCAGCCGTTTCGCGGCCGCGTTATCGCCGTCGATGCCCGAACCGGCAAGGTAAAGGTAGAAGGCGCGATGCTGATGAAGCGTCATCGAAAGCCGGTTCCCCAGCTGAATCAGCAGGGCGGCATCATCGAACAGGAAGCCTGGGTCGATATCTCGAACGTGGCGCTGATCGACCCAGAGACTGGGAAACCGACCCGCGTCCGCTTTGAGGAACGCGACGGCGAAAAAGTTCGTATAGCAAAGAGCGGAAAAGAAATTCCATTGCCTGATGTATTTGGCAAAAAGGAGACAAAGGCCGATCGCGAAGAAAAAGCGAAGTCGGAAGAATAGATGAGGCGATTCTGGTAACGGCCGGGGGCCGGGTCCCAGAAAATATAAGAGAATAAAATGGCCAGGCTAAGAGATAAGTATAAGAACGAGGTTGCTCCGGCACTTGCAAAAGAATTCGGCATCACGAACCCGATGGCGATACCCAAGATCGAAAAGATCGTGGTCAACATGGGGCTCGGCGAAGCAAGCGCGAACGCAAAGATCCTTGACGTCGCCACCGAGGAAATGAAGGCGATCACGGGCCAGAAACCCGTGGTGACTAAGGCGAAAAAGTCGATCGCGGCATTTAAGCTCCGTCAGGGGATGAGCATCGGAACTATGGTCACGCTTCGCGGCGAACGAATGTTCGAGTTTCTGGACCGCCTTATTTCGGTCGCTCTGCCACGAGTCCGTGACTTCCGGGGTATTTCGGGAAAGGCTTTTGACGGACGGGGGAATTACACGCTCGGGATCCGCGAACAACTCATTTTCCCGGAGATCGATTTCAACAAGGTCGACAAAACGCGCGGGATGAATATCTCGATCGTTACGACCGCCGGTTCAGATGAAAAGGCTCACGCCCTGTTAAAGGCGATGGGAATGCCGTTTAGGCAGTAATGGAGAGATGAGAATTGATAAGTGAGAATTAGTAGATAGACCTTTCTCAATTCTCAATTATCATCTATCAATTTTTTATATGGCAAAGATCAGCAAAGTCGTTAAGAACGAGGAACGCAAGCGTAAGGTAGCGCTTTGGGCGGAACGCCGCGCCGCGTTGAAGAAGATCATCAATGACCCGAAATCAACAACCGAACAGGTCGATGAGGCGGTGATCAAACTTCAAAAAATGCCGCGGGATGCGAGCCCCGTCCGTGTACGGAACCGATGTTCCCAGACCGGAAGGCCAAGGGGATACCTCAGGAAATTTGGTATCTCCCGCGTTGCGCTCAGGGAGCTTGCTCTAGAAGGACAGATACCCGGCGTGGTCAAGTCGAGTTGGTAAAACAGATTACGGAGTAGATTAGAGTAATGACAGATCCAATAGCCGATATGCTTACCCGGATACGCAATGCCATCGCTGCGGGCCACACTCGTGTCGACATCCCGGGTTCAAAGCTTAAGCTTGAAGTAGCTCGTATCCTCAAGGAAGAGGGCTACATAAACAATTTCACCCAAAAAGGTGAGGGCATAAAGTATGTGATCCGCATCTTTTTGCGTTACGACGCAAAGGGAGTTTCGTCCATTACCCACCTTTCGCGGGTTTCACGTCCGGGCCGCCGCGTCTATGTCGGCTCCGCCGAGATACCAAAGGTGCTGGGTGGATATGGCATCAACATCGTCTCAACGTCTAAAGGATTGATGAGCGGCAAACGTGCCCGAAATGAAAAGGTGGGCGGCGAGATCTTGGCAGAAGTTTACTAAAGGAAAAGGGATGATGGGCAAGAAATAGAAAAGAAGCAAGGCGTCCGGGGATCTGGGTAAACCGAACAAAATGGTTTAGGCCAAACCGCTCCGCATCACCTTATTGTCCTTGCTCCTTCATCCTTTCGAAAGATATGTCACGAGTTGGAAAAAAACCGATCACGATACCCTCCGGGGTCACGGTAACAATCAAAGACCAGGAACTTGAGGTCAAGGGGCCGAAGGGCACGCTTACAACTCCGGTTCCCGATGGCGTTACCGTAAAACAGGAGGACGGCGCGTTGGTCGTCGAACGCGCGGACGACAGCTTCGCGGCCTTTCACGGGCTTGCGCGTGCGTTGGCAAATAATGCGGTCGTCGGGGTCACCGAAGGTTTCACAAAGGAGCTCGACCTTGTCGGCGTCGGTTATAAGGCCGATGTCCAGGGCAAGAAGATAGTATTCGCTCTTGGGTATTCGCACCCGGTCGAGTATGTGCTGCCTGAGGGCATCGAAGCCAAGGCCGAACGCGTCAACACTAAGACGTCGATCAACCAGTATCAGCTGACGCTGACGCTTTCAGGCATCGACAAACAGCGTTTGGGACAGGTCGCGGCGGAGCTCAACCGGTTGAGGAAGCCGGATGCCTATAAGGGCAAGGGGCTCCGGTACGCCGACCGCTATTATCGATTGAAGCCCGGCAAGACCGGCAAGTAGTGAGATGATAATGGAAATTGTTGAATGGTAAGTGGTAAACGGTGAGTTTTGGGCCTTGGGGTGTTCGGCCGGTGGTTTGTTCACAACCGAGGAGAGACGACCGACGAGGCTCTATTCACATTTGACTGCTAACGATTCACGATTGACGATTTACTAACCTATATGGCACAGAAGAGCAGAACAGAGATTCGCCGGGGCGTGCGGAGCCGCATCAGGAAAAAGGTGCGCGGATCCGCCGAGAGGCCCAGGCTGGCCGTTTATCGCAGCCTGAATCACATTTACGCACAAGTGATCGATGACGAAAGCGGCAAGACCATCGTAACCGCCTCCACCGTGGAAAAGGACCTCGCAGGAACTTCGGGCGGTAATGTCGAGGCGGCGACCCGTGTCGGGAAGGCGATCGCCGAGCGGGCCATGGCCGCCGGCATTTCCACCGTTGTGTTCGATCGCGGCGGGTATGTGTTCCACGGCCGTGTCAAAGCGTTGATCGAAGCATCGCGAGCAGGCGGGCTGAATCAGGGAGAGGCAAAGGCAGCATCAGCCGAGTGATTGAAACGTAATGAACAGCAAACAGAGAATATCTCCGAGCGGATTGATCCTTAAGGACCAGTTGATCCAGATCAACCGGGTAACAAAGGTCGTAAAAGGCGGTAAGAACATGTCGTTCGCTGCATTGGTCGTCGTCGGCGACGAAGCCGGCCACGTCGGCTTTGGCACCGGAAAGGCAAAGGAAGTGCCGAATGCTATCAAGAAAGCGGTCGAGGCGGCAAAGAACAATCTTATTCGCGTGCCCTTGATCGACGGGACCCTGCCCCACGAGCTGATCGGCGAGTACGGTGCAGGACGCGTTCTGCTAAAACCGGCTGCCGAAGGTACGGGCGTTATCGCCGGCGGTGCCGTGCGTCTTGTCCTTCAGGCTCTGGGCGTTCACAATGTTCGGACAAAGATCCTCGGCTCAAATAATCCGCACAATGTTGTGCGGGCTACATTCAACGGCCTTACGAGGATGAAGGACCCGCTCGAGGTGGCCCGACTTCGCGGCAAACAGGTAGAGGAATTGGTCTAGTCCGGGAGTTCACGGAAAAATGGCAAAGAAAGAAGAAAAAGGGAACAGCGGAAATATCAGGATCCAGTATTATCGGAGCTCGATAGGCTTTCCGAAGAAACAAAAGGCGATCATCCGCGGTCTCGGCATCACGAAGCTGAACCAGACCGTTGAACGCGAGGATACGCCATCAATGAGGGGCATTGTCGAAAAGGTCCCGCATTTGCTCAGGATCGTTGACTAAACGAATCGTTGACCGAAACGTTGGGAATTGCAGAATCGTCGAAGATGATCGATCTCCGATATGCTGATCAACAGTTGGGAATAATAGATATGGCATTAGGACTGAATAATTTGAAGCCGGCACCGGGTTCGACGCATAAGAAAAAGCGTGTCGGGCGCGGCCCGGGCTCGGGATTGGGCAAAACCGCAGGCCGCGGACACAAGGGACAGAAATCCAGGTCCGGCTACAGCAGCCGTCCGGGGTTTGAAGGCGGCCAGATGCCACTTCAGCGTCGGCTTCCGAAACGCGGGTTCACCAATATTTTCAAGAAGCAGTGGATCGAGATCAGTTTGGCCAAGATCGAGGCCAATTTCAATGCCGGTGACGAGGTCACCCCCGAGATCCTGCACGAGCGTGGGCTAATAAAAAAGGCCAAACACGATCTGGTCATCCTCGGAAATGGGGAAGTTTCCAAGTCGTTAAAGATCTCCGCCCACCGGTTTACCAAGGCGGCTCGTGAAAAGATCGAAAAGGCCGGCGGATCGGCAACCGAGATCAAGCGTGCGGCGGCGGAAGAGGCCTGATACGGGTGCTCGATGCATGGTCGCCATAGCCTTTAGTGAAGGCCGCCCCCGGTCGGGGACAAGATCGTAATTATATGGAGAAGTTTTTC
Organism: uncultured Acidobacteriota bacterium; assembly: GCA_937859595.1. Taxonomy (GTDB): domain Bacteria; phylum Acidobacteriota; class Blastocatellia; order Pyrinomonadales; family Pyrinomonadaceae; genus OLB17. Next base: position 11,506 of record CALMAH010000003.1, read on the forward strand.
AGCGCCATCCAGAACATGTTCAGCATTCCCGAGCTGCGCAAACGCATTTTGTTTACGCTCGGGCTGCTGGCGATTTACCGGCTCGGTTCCCACGTTGCGGCGCCGGGTATCGATAAGGTTCGTCTCGAACAGATGTGGGGCGAGGTTTCGGGAACGCTTCTCGGCGTGCTCGATCTCTTCTCCGGCGGAAATTTTCGTACGATCTCGGTTTTTGCTCTCGGTGTGATGCCGTATATTACGGCGTCGATCATCATGCAGCTGATGCCGGTGCTTTCGCCCGCTATCAAAAAGATCCAGGAAGAGGGCGAGGTCGGCAGGCAAAAGATAAATCAATACACGCGCTACCTTACGGTTGTGCTCTGTTCTGTCCAGACATTCTTCGTTGCAACCTGGCTGAGCCGAAATGCGATCATCGATCCAAATTCGTGGGTCGCTACCGGAATGATCGTGGTCACGCTCACCACCGGTACCATTTTCGTAATGTGGCTCGGTGAACAGATCACCGAGCGCGGAGTCGGCAATGGTATCTCGCTGCTTATCTTCGCGGGTATCGTGATCGGGCTGCCGAGTGCCGTCGTTCAGGTGTCGGGTCGGGTCCGGGCCGGTGCGACCATGGAAACCGTCGGCGTTATCTTTCTGGTTGCAGTAATGATCGCCCTGATCGCCCTGATCGTTTATGTGGAATCGGCACGACGGAAGATCGCTATCAGCTACGCCAGCCGGCGCGTCGGAAACCAGACGTTCCGCGGCCAGGAGACCAGCCTGCCGCTGAAGATAAACATGGGCGGCGTTATCCCGGTGATCTTCGCATCGTCCGTGCTGGCAATGCCGCAGACCATTATCTCGGCGTTTCCTGCCGATCCGAACGACCCGAACTCGACATGGTCGCGTATCTACGGGTTTTTCCAACAGTTCCACGGCGGCGACCCATATTATGAGCTGGTATTCATTTCGTTGATCGTGATCTTCACTTTCTTCTACATCACGATTATCTTCAATGTTGACGACGTTTCGGATAACCTGCGGAAACACGGCGGGTTTATCGCCGGAATCCGCCCGGGTGCCCCGACCGCAGAATATCTGAACACGATACTTACGCGTCTGACCACCGTCGGAGCCATCTATCTCGCGTTTGTCGCGTTTGCACCGCAGGTATTGCTAAGCGGGTTCCGTGTTGGACGTCTTCCGTTTGTCGGAGACCGCCTGGATGCGTTCCTTTCGGCCACCCCCGGTTTGAGCTGGATACCGACCGGTATGGGTTATCAGTTCTTCTTTGGCGGCACATCGCTGCTCATCCTGGTGGGTGTGGCGATGGATACCGTTTCTCAGATCGAGGCACAGCTCGTAATGAGAAACTACGAGGGCTTTCTCGGCGCGGGGTCTCGGCTTCGCGGACGGAGGGGCTAATTCAAATTTCTGGCCACAGGGCGTTTGGCGAGCCGGTAGGGACACTTTCCCCGTTAGCTCTCTCTTCCCTGTGGCTAAAGCGTTTAGGTTGTTGTGAATAGGATCATCGTTTTTATTGGGGCACCGGGTGCCGGCAAGGGCACTCAGGCCCGTCTTTTGCAGGAGCGGCTTGGGATACCGCAGATCTCCACCGGAGATATGTTCCGTGAGATGAAGACGCTCGATACCCCGCTTGCGAAAGAGGTGCAGGAGATCATGCGTTCCGGCAAATTGGTCCCGGACGATGTGACCTTTCAGATGGTCAGGGAGCGTACCTCCCGCGAAGATTGCAGTGGCGACTACATCCTAGACGGCTATCCGCGAACGGCGGGTCAGGCCGAGATGCTTGAGGGCCTCGCGACCGAACAGCAGAAGCAGATCGTCGCCATCGAAGTGGACGTTCCCCGGGAAGAACTAATGAAAAGGCTTACCGGACGGCGTTCCTGCCCGGTGTGCAGTGAGATCTACAATATCTATTCCAGGCCTCCGAAGGTCGAGGGCCGATGCGACCTTCACCCTGACGCCGAACTTTCGCACAGGGCTGACGACAATGAAGAGAGTGTCGGGGCCAGGCTTGCGACCTATGACGAGGAGACAAGCCCGCTGATCGAATATTACGAGCGTTCCGGCAGGCTTCATCGCGTGGCCGGCGTGGGCAGTCTTGAAGATATCTATGCGGGCATCGAAAGTGCCCTATCGGAGCATTGACCGGATGCCCGGCGGTTCTCGGTTCGGCAGATTGATCAGTGCGTCATCGGCACTATTATTCGGCAAGAGAATGATCATCGCAAAATCGCAAAAAGATATGGAGAAGATGCGTGCCGTCGGTGAGCTGATCGCCACCGTGCGCGAAACGCTTCGTTCGATGATCGGGCCCGGCGTAACGTCACTTGAGCTCAATGCCGCTGCCGAAAAGATGATGCGAGATGCCGGTGCGATACCGACCTTTATTGGCTACAAACCGAGGGGAATGACGCCCTTTCCGTTCGCGATCTGCGCGTCGGTCAACGAACAGGTGGTACATGGTTTCTCGACGGATGTTCCGCTCCGCGAAGGCGATATTTTGTCGATCGACATGGCATGCACTTTAGACGGATTCGTCGGTGATACAGCGATAACCGTACCCGTCGGCGAGATACCGGACGAGATCGAGCAGCTGATCCGGGTTACGGAAGAGTGTCTCAATGCGGCCATTGAACAGTGCCGCCCAAATAAGCGGGTCGGCGACATAGGCTGGGCCGTTCAGAGCCACGCAGAACAATTCGGCTACGGCATCGTCCGCGATTATACTGGCCATGGCATTGGCCGGAGCATGCACGAAGCTCCCCAGATACCGAACTTTGGCCGCCCGGGCACTCGTGAACGTATTCGGGCAGGTTACTGTTTTGCCATCGAGCCGATGCTGAATCTTGGTACGCCGGAAACAAAAACGCTGGACGATGGCTGGACCGTGGTCACCCGCGACGGCAAACCGTCTGCCCATGCCGAACATACGGTCGCGGTAACCGCCGATGGGCCCGAGATACTTACGTTGACGCGGGAACAGAAGGAGAAGCGGCGTGCGGATCAGGCTGGAACTGCCGCCGCCTGACTTGAAAATGACGGTGGAAAAAGGTAACCTTAAGAGTTTGTCCAACTAGACGCTGAGTTGGCCGAGATCGTATGTCAAAGGAAGAAGCCATAGAGGTTACGGCCACTGTGCTTGAGACGCTTCCAAACGCGATGTTCAGGGTCGCGGTTGACGAAAATCAGCACGAGGTGCTGGCCCATATTTCCGGCAAGATGCGAAAGTATTTCATTAAGATCTTGCCCGGAGATAAGGTTTTGGTTGAACTTTCGCCCTACGACCTTAGTCGGGGCAGGATCACATACCGCTATAAATAGGCGGGCGGGGTTAGTGTTATGAAAGTACGTCCTTCAGTAAAGAAGATCTGCGATAAGTGCAAGATCATCCACCGTAAGGGTGTTGTTCGGGTTATTTGTGAGAACCCAAAGCATAAACAGCGCCAGGGATAGGTTTGTTCAGGAGAGATTATGGCTCGTGTAGCAGGAGTTGATTTACCGCCCCAGAAAAGGGCACAGATCGGTTTGACGTATATCTACGGGATCGGACGGAGCCGTGCGACCGAGATCCTCGGTGCGGCGGGCGTCAGCATAGATGCGAAGATCCGCGATCTTACCGAAGAGGAACTTAACAAGATCCGGTCGGTCATCGACCAGCAGGGTGAGGTCGAGGGCGACCTCCGCAAACGTGTCCAGATGGATATCAAACGGCTAATGGATATCGGCTGCTACCGCGGGCTTCGCCATCGTCGCAGCCTGCCCGTTCGCGGACAAAGGACATCGACCAATGCACGCACCCGCAAAGGCCCGAGAAAGGCGGCCGTGGCCAAGAAGAAGGCTCCGGGCAAGAAATAGGAAGTTTGCGAATGTCGGTCTGCGAATCGAGGTTTCCTTTTCATTCGCAGATCGTCATTTGAAATTCGAAATTGAACAGCATGGCAAAAGCAGCAGGAAAGAAAAAGACATTTAAGAAAAAGGAGCGGAAGAATATCCCGGTCGGCATCGTCCATATCTCGGCGTCGTTCAATAACACGCTGATCTCGATCACGGACACCCAGGGAAATCTTATCGCCCAGTCCTCGTCCGGAGCACGCGGTTTCCGCGGTTCGCGCAAGGGAACGCCTTTCGCCGCACAACAGGCGGCCGGAGAAGTTGCCCGAAAGGCGGTCGAGGCAGGTATGCGTGAGGCTGAAGTAAGGGTAAAAGGACCTGGCGGCGGACGCGAATCGGCCATCAGGGCCGTCAACCAGGCCGGTATCCGCGTTACGTCTATCCGGGACACGACGCCGATCCCGCACAATGGCTGCAGGCCCCCAAAGCGCCGACGCGTTTGATGGATCTGCGAATTTCACTTTGCGATTCGCGGTTGTTTTCTCAGTTTTTGTTTAGAGGTTTTTATTATCGAAAGGACGAAGGGAGTAATGCCAAAAGCATCTCTCGTAAACTTTTCCGATCAGAAGAAAGTGGTTTGCAGTAGGCGGACCGGTCGCGAGTTCAAATTCGCTGACCTGTGGGTGCAAATTGCCGATCACTTCTCGGAGGCAATGAATGGCTAGATATAGAGATGCAGTTTGCAGGCTTTGCCGTCGCGAAGGCGGAAAGCTCTTTTTGAAAGGTGACCGCTGCTTTAAGCCCTCGTGCGCTATAGAAAAGCGCGGTACCAACCCTCCGGGCCAGCACGGTGCGGCCCGCCGCAAGATGCTTGCCGGTTATGGCCAGCAGCTCCGCGAAAAGCAGAAAGTAAAGCGCATTTACTTTATCCTCGAGAAACAATTCAGGAACTATTTCGAAAAGGCCCTTCGCCAAAAAGGCGTTACGGGCGAGATCCTGCTTTTTATGCTTGAGCGGCGGCTGGACAATGTTGTCTATCGTTCCGGTTTTGCTACATCGCGGCGCCAGGCGCGTCAGCTTGTCAATCATGGCCACATCCTCGTCAATGGCCGAAAGGTCGATATCCCTTCCTTCCAGGTCAAGGTAGGCGATGTCATCAGCGTCAAGGATAAGAGCCATAAGAACGCCCATGTAGATGCGGCGTGGCAAACGGCGGCCGGTCGCGGACGTCCTTCATGGATCGCTCCCGAGGGCAAGGACCTGAGTGTGTCGATAGCTTCTTTGCCGACGCGGCAGGACATCGACCCGAACATTAACGAGCAGTTGATCGTCGAGCTTTACAGCAAGTAGTTGACCGGTTTCCCGGGCCGCGTGTATTGCTCCGGTTCGCACCGGTGAATGCATGGCAGCCTGGCGGGGGCCCGAGAACCTTTATAAAAAGAAAATATGACTCAGAGCAACAATTGGACAGATTTCCAGATGCCGAGCAGGCTTAATGTTGAAAGCGAGACGCTTACGGAGAGGTACGGAAAGTTTTACGCACAGCCTTTCGAACGCGGCTTTGGCACCACGATCGGCAATTCTATCCGCCGTGCGCTCCTATCGTCAATTGAGGGAGCAGCCATCACCGCGGTAAAGATCGACGGCGTCGAACACGAGTTCTCCTCTATCAAGGGTGTCGTCGAGGACGCGACAGACGTGATTCTCAATCTTAAGCAGGTACCGTTCATTCTCCATGGCAATGGCCCGAAAACGCTCAGCCTTAGTAAAAAAGGTGCCGGCGAGGTGACCAGCGCGGACATCCAGGCCGACGGCGAGGTAGAGATCCTCGATCAGGACGTGCATATCGCTACGATCTCGGGTTCCGGCTCGCTCAACATCGAGATGCGGCTCAAGCGCGGCCGCGGTTATGTTTCGGCGGAGTATAACAATGACGAGGACCTTTCTGTAGGATATATCCCGATCGATTCGGTGCATTCGCCCATCAAAAAGGTAAATTACTCAGTCGATAAGACCCGCCAGGGTTCGAACACCGAGCTTGACAAGCTTACGATCGAGGTATGGACGGACGGTTCCGTCAAGCCTGAAGATTCCATCGGGCTTGCCGCAAAACTGGTCAAGGACCATATGTCCATCTTTATCAATTTTGAGGAAGAGGAAGAAGAATACAAGTACGAGGACATCGCCCGGCCGCCGCTGATGCGGAACGACCTGCTCGACAAACCGGTCGATGAACTGGAGCTTTCGGTCCGTTCCTACAATTGCTTGAAAAACGCAGATATCCGTTCGATCCGCGATCTGATCAAGCGGAGCGAAAAAGATATGCTGCATACAAAGAACTTCGGCAAGAAATCGCTTACCGAGATCAAGGACCTGCTTCACGGTATGGGACTTGATTTCGGAATGGATTTTGACGAGCAGGGCAACCCGATACCGGGTACCGGCGGCAGAGACCTGGATTAAACGGTCGATAGGTTCAGGATCGTTTCGGGTCGGCCCCGACGGACAGAACCTCCCGGGTTAACTAGAACTTTTCGATATGAGACATAGAAAAGCACATCGCAAACTGGGCCGGACGACCGAACATCGTCTGTCGATGCTCAGAAACATGGCGACATCGCTGATCAACGCTGAAAATGAGCACATCGTCACAACGGTGCCCAAGGCGAAAGAGCTGAGGCCGTTCGTTGAAAAGGTGATCACGCTCGCCCGCAAGGCCCGGCATCTCGAAGGAGACGATGCGGCCGCACGCGAGGTCCATCTCCGGCGACAGGCGGCGCGGTTCTTCCATGCCGGCAACAGCCAGTTCAAGGCCGAACAGAGCCGCTTTCGCGGAAAAAAGGGTGAGGCGAAAGACGCCGTCGAGCGAACCGCCGGTGTTAAGGCCGTCCAGCGTCTTTTCGATGAACTCGGCGAACGTTATAAGGACCGCAACGGAGGCTACACGCGTATCATTCGCCTTCGTCGGCGCTCGGGAGACAATGCCGAGCTGGCCGTTATCGAATTGGTCGATAATCCGCGCGAGCTCGCGGCCCGCGAATCTTAGACCGGCTCCCAGAGGTAGGACAGTATGAGCGACAACACTGCATCCGCGAAGGCGGGAACAAAGGGATCTGATGCCGGGGAGGAGACCCGCGCCTCGGAACCTTCGTTCAATCTGGCCGAGATCCGCGAACTTGCCGAACTCGTAAACGAATATGGGTTTACCGACTTTAGGTTCGAGAACGAGAACATCAAGGTCCGCCTAAGCAAGCAGGTTCAGGTGGCGTCGATGCCGGCCGTTCAGACGGCTCCCGCTGTCGCCCAGTCGGCACCCGAAGCTTCTACTGAATCTGCTGCCGAACCCGATGCGGATCACGACGCAGGCCTCCATAAGATAACCTCGCCCATTGTCGGCACATTCTACCGGGCACCCGGGCCGGACAAGGAACCCTACGTCAAAGAGGGAAGCACAGTGTCGGCCGATTCGGTCGTCTGCATCGTCGAAGCGATGAAGCTGATGAACGAAATACAGGCCGAGGTCTCCGGCGAAGTGGTCAAGATCTACGTCGAGAACGGCGAACCGGTCGAATACGGCCAGCCGCTGTTCGGTATCAGAAAGTAAGTGAAGTAAGCCACGAGTTTTCACGATTTCCGCGAATTATTTTTTGGATCATTCGTGTGATCTGTGAGATTCGTGGCTAGTTCTTTATGACTCGAGAGATCCGTAAAATTTTGATCGCAAACCGTGGTGAGATCGCCTGCAGGATCATCTGGACCTGTAAGGAGATGGGCATCAAGACCGTGGCCATACATTCCGAGGCCGACCGCGATGCGCTCCACGTACGTTTCGCGGACGAGGCCGTCTGCGTCGGCGGCAACCCCTCGGCGCAAAGCTATTTGAACATTCCCGCGATCATAAGTGCGGCCGAGATCACAAACGTTGACGCCATACATCCGGGTTATGGGTTTCTTGCCGAATCCGCGACCTTCGCGACTATCTGCGAGGACTGTAATATAAAATTCATCGGGCCGCGGGCGGAAGTGATCGCCATGATGGGTGATAAGGTCGAGGCCCGAAGGACGATGCAGGCCGCCGGTGTGCCGATCCTGCCCGGAAGCCCTGACCCTATCGAATCTGCCGACGAGGCCGCAGGCTTGGCACGTGAGATCGGTTTTCCGGTCATCATTAAGGCTGCCGCTGGCGGCGGCGGCCGGGGGATGCGTATAGTTCGTCAGGAAAGCGAGCTAAAAGGAAGTCTCGAGACCGCACAATCAGAGGCCCTTGCCGCATTCAAGAACGGAGCGGTCTATATCGAGCGGTATATCGAGCGGCCACGGCACATTGAGATACAGGTGATCGCCGATGAGCACGGCAATTGTATCCATCTGGGCGAACGCGAATGCTCTATCCAACGTCGTCACCAGAAGTTGCTGGAAGAGGCCCCATCACCGATCATCACGCCGGAACAGCGCGAGCGGATGGGCAGCGTAGCTGTGGATGCATGTAAACAGATCGGATATTCAAATGTCGGCACGTTCGAATTTTTGCTCGATGAGGACGGCAGCTTCTATTTTATGGAGATGAATACCCGAATACAGGTCGAGCACCCCGTTACCGAGATGGTCACGCTTGCGGATATCGTCCGCAACCAGATAAGGATCGCCTCGGGTGAAAACCTCCAATATGAACAGAGCGACGTCAGGATCACCGGACACTCGATCGAATGCCGGATCAATGCCGAAGATCCTGTTAAGTTCACACCCAGCCCGGGGTTGATCACTGCGTTCAACATACCCGGCGGTCCGGGCGTGCGGGTAGACACCGCGGCATATCCGGGATATACCGTGCCGCCCTATTACGATTCGATGATCGCCAAGTTGATCGTCCATGCGCGGACCCGGGAATTGGCTATTGCGAGGATGCAAAGAGCTTTGGACATGATGGTGGTCGAGGGAATAAAGACCACTATCCCGCTCCACAAAAAGATAATGGCGAACGAGAAGTTTCGCTCCGGTGATTTCTCGACCAAATTTATGGAAGAGACAGACCTTCAGGTTGATAATTAAGTTTCGATAGCGGATAATTACTAGTGTTTCCGTTTCGATCTGAAAATACGGTAAATACAACTATTCTTTGCGGTTACCGCACATTGACGGTGCGGAGTTACTGCGAGCAAGGAGAGGCCAAAAAGAGCAGTCAGACATATGGCAACAGCAAAAGAAGTAAAAGAGAAAGTACTCAATGATTATCGCACCCACGGAACGGACACGGGCTCGCCCCAGGTCCAGGTCGCGTTGCTAACGCAGCGCATAAACGAATTGACCGAGCATTTCAAGGTCCACAAAAAAGACAACAATTCCCGTCGCGGGCTGCTCAAGATGGTCTCGCGGCGGCGCAAGCTGCTTGATTATCTAAAGCGAACCGAGATCAACGAATACCACGAGATAATCAAAAAACTAGGACTGAGAAGATAAGAATCGTCGGATGCTATTGCGGACACATATTCCGGCATGGCATCAAAGATCGTGGCCGCTTCGGGCCTCTGGAATTGAACCGTTCTTTCGAAGAGTTTGCATGAGAGTGCTGAACGTGACAGCGAATATGTTCGAACGCAAAATAGGAACGACAAAAATTAATTATCTCCAATGGCGGCGGAGCTTCACGAAACAGCTTCTGCCGCCTTTGTTTTGAGGAATTACGATGACGAAGAAATACTTGAAAGAATCGATAAAGGTCGGTGGCGAAGACCTTATCGTTGAAACCGGAAAGGTCGCCAAACAGGCCGATGGGTCGGTCGTTGTCCGTTACGGCGAAACGATGCTGCTCGTAACGGCTGTAAGTATGAGGTCAGCCCGCGAGGGGCTCGACTTTTTCCCGCTCACGGTCGAATATCGTGAGTCGATGTATGCCGCCGGGCGTATCCCGGGAAACTATTTCCGGCGTGAGGGCCGTCCCAGCGAGAAAGAGGTCCTGACCTGCCGCCTTATCGACAGGCCCGTACGCCCACTCTTTCCGGACGGCTACAGGTTCGAAACGCAGATAGTCGGAACCGTTATCTCGTCCGATTCGGAGAACGACCCGGACGTGATCGCTCTTACCGGAGCGTCGTGTGCTCTTTATTTATCCGATATCCCGTTCGATACACCGATTGCGGGTATTCGCGTCGGCCTGATCGACGGCAAATATATAATTAATCCCACATTCGACGAACGTCGCGAGTCCGACCTCAACCTTGTGGTAGCCGGTACCGAGGAGGCCATCGTCATGGTCGAGGCCGAGGCGAACGAGGTCGAGGAAAAGATAATGCTTGAGGCCTTGATGATCGCCCACAAGGAGATCAAACGGCTCTGCCTCTGGCAAAAGGAGCTAGGTAAGGCCCTCGACATCAAAAAACGCGAATTCGTCCCGGCGGTGGTCGATGATTCGATCATTGCGGAGGTTGAGAAGAATTTTGGTGACAAGCTGCGGGCGGCGTTGGACACAACGGGCAAGGACAAACTCACCAGCTATGCCGAAGTTGACGCACTTAAGAAAGAGGTTGTTGACAGCTATCCCGACGACGAACCGGAAAAACGCTTGATGGCCGGCAAGGCGTTCGGTGTACTCAAGGAAAAGATCTTTCGCGAGGACATGCTCGGAAATCGCCGGCGTCCGGACGGCCGAAAATTCTCTGAGATCCGTCCGATCGCTTGCGAGGTCGGCTGGCTCCCGCGTGTTCACGGCTCGGCTCTGTTCACCCGCGGCGAGACCCAGGCCATCGTGGCCGCGACGCTCGGGACCAAGATGGACGAGCAGTTCATGGACGATATCGAAAAAGGCGAGGTCAAGCGGCGCTTTATGCTCCACTATAATTTCCCGCCTTATTCGGTTGGCGAAGCCGGCCGGTTTGGCGGCACGTCGCGACGCGAGACGGGCCATGGAAATCTCGCCCGCCGGGCGATCGAAACGGTGTTGCCGGACGAGGCAGACTTTCCCTACACCATCCGTATCGTCTCCGACATAACCGAATCAAACGGCTCATCTTCGATGGCCTCGGTGTGTGGCGGTATTCTCAGTCTGATGGATGCCGGGGTTCCTATCAAAAAGCCCGTAGCGGGCGTCGCGATGGGGCTGGTGATGGAGGGCAACCGCTACGCGATCCTTTCTGATATTGCCGGAGCGGAGGACCATTACGGGGACATGGACTTTAAGGTGACGGGCACCCGTGATGGCATCACCGCACTGCAGATGGACATCAAGGTCGCCGGCATCAACGCGATGATCCTCCAGGAAGCTCTGGAGCAGGCCCGCAAAGGCAGGCTCCATATCCTCGAGATCATGGAAAAGGCCATTGCTGAACCACGCGAGGACATCTCGAAATATGCGCCGCGTATCATCACGCTCAAGATACATCCGGACAAGATCCGCGACGTTATCGGCAAGGGCGGCTCGGTCATTCGAGCCCTCACCGAAGAGACAGGTGCGAAGATAGATGTTCAGGACGATGGAACGGTACTGATCGCGACCGCCGATGGTGCCGCAGCCGAAGAGGCGGTTGCGCGAATCAAGGCCATCACGGCCGAGGCAGAGGTCGGCGACACCTATCTCGGAACAGTTTCACGCATTGTCGATTTCGGCGCATTCGTTGAGATCTTGCCGGGACTTGACGGCCTGCTGCACATCTCTGAGATCTCGGATCGCCGCGTCAAGGACGTCCGCGACGAACTCAAAGAGGGCCAGCAGATAATGGTCAGATGTATCGGAAAGGAAGGCAACAAGGTCAAGCTTTCGCGCAAGGCCATACTTGCCGAAGAGAAAGCCAAGGCATCAGGCGGCGGCGAGGACTAATTCTTTTCACCACAGGGAACACAGAGTTCATGGAGATCTATTTTGACTCTCTGTGAACTCTGTGGCAATTTTCACCTATGTCAGCACCGAATATTGAGACCATAGTTTCTCTTTCAAAACGAAGAGGTTTTGTTTTCCCTGCGTCGGAGATCTACGGCGGACTTGGCTCATCGTGGGATTACGGCCCGCTTGGTGTGGAACTTGTCAACAACATCAAGAACAGCTGGTGGCGACGCCTGGTCTATGAACGCGACGACATCGAAGGCATCGATTCGTCGATAATCCAGAACCGCCTCGTTTGGAAATATTCGGGACACGAGGACACATTTAGCGATCCGCTTGTAGATTGCCGCGAATGCAAATCCCGGCTCCGGCAGGATAAGCTCGAACAGGATGCGGAAGGAAAGTTCGTCTGTTCGAACTGCGGATCGACGAACCTGACCGATCCGAAAGATTTCAACCTGATGTTTCGCACGACGGTCGGTGCCGCTTCAACCGATGACGACCCGGCAGCACTCGCCTATCTAAGGCCCGAGACAGCCCAAGGCATTTTCACCAATTTTGCCAACGTGCTGAATACGTCTCGCCGCAAACTTCCGTTCGGTATTGCACAGATAGGCAAAGCGTTTCGCAATGAGGTGACGCCCGGCAATTTCATCTTTCGCACACGTGAATTCGAGCAGATGGAGCTTGAATATTTCGTAAAACCGGACGAGGCCGCTGCGGCACACCAGGAGTGGATCGACGGCTTTGACGAATGGCTGCGGTCGCTTGGTATTTCGTCCGCCAATCTTAAACATTACGAACAGTCGAACGCCGAGCTGGCCCATTATGCCGAGCGTACCGTCGATATCCTTTACCGCTTTTTCCCCGAACGCGAAGATGAAGACAAACAGTGGGACGAACTGATGGGGATCGCCAACCGGACGGATTTTGATCTTCGAGTTCATTCCAAAAAGCCTGAAGACGCCGATGGGAAGCGGCTAAACCCCGATTCGACCGAAGACCTGTCGTATTTTGACACGGCGACGAACGAGCGCTTTTATCCGTATATTATCGAACCGTCGGTCGGTGTAAATCGCACCCTGCTGGCTGTGATGATGGACGCCTATACCGAGAAAACGAACGAAAAGGGCGAGACCCGCGTCATTCTCAAGCTAACGCCCGAAATGGCACCGATAAAGGTGGCAGTGCTGCCGCTTGCGAAGAACAAGCCCGAGATCGTTGAGATGGCGAAACGGTTGAAGAGGGATCTGCAGCCCTCAATGCGAGCCGTTTATGACGACACCGGCGGCATCGGTAAACTCTACGCCCGCCAGGATGAGATCGGCACGCCCTTCTGCGTCACCGTCGATCACGAATCCCTGGAAGACAAGGCCGTCACCGTCCGCAACCGCGACACGTGGGAACAGGAACGTATCCAAACTGATAACTTGAAAGCATACTTAGAAGAACGCCTTTCAAGTTAGCGACCGCGCTAACCGAGCCGCCGCCAAAAAGCTGAAACGTCGAGAAACTAGTGATAGGCGCTCGACGAAATAGGCAGGCTATCTAACCACTCTCAGACGCGGTGCTTCCACGTCTCTGAGCCTATTCCAGACGATGGTGATATTGCCGGCCTCGTCTTTTTCGACCACGCGAAATGCGACTATCACATCACGCCGTTTGTCGAACGCGAGTTCGTCATATTGTATGCCGTCCACCGTCTGAAAATATTGCCCGCGATAGGCTATCGACCGCAGCAGATACGTCGAGTTCGCCTTTACCAGATGTCCCCGTCGATAGAAAAAACCGTCCGCGTTTATCCCGTTCAGGATCTCTTCGTCAAACCGTATGAATTCGTTACTGTCGCGAACGGGTTTCAGCCCTGTTAGAAACTTTATCCCCTTTGTCTGCAGGTTCACGTTCTCTATCGCGACATCGCCGATCTCCGCCATCAGCACCTGTTGCAGTACGCCGCCGGTCTTGAATATCCCATCGTGCAAGATCAGGTCCGCCAGCCGAGGCATACGATAGCTTTCCGTGCGAAACGAGAACGCTATCCCGCCACCCGGCATAGTAAACGCGGCACACTCTTCTTTCGCACCCACCACCTGCGTGTCCGAGACACATTCGGAATTGGCGTTCAGTTTTACTATACCCGTGTTCGGGTTCCTCAGGAACGTCCTGTATTTTTCGGTAAGCGATCCGCTGACGGCCAATGCCTCGGTCTCTTCTCTCGTTGGTATTCGGTAAATGCCTCGTTTCGGGTCGAGCAGTGGGTGTTGCGTATCTCTTTCTTTTGGTGTCATTAGCTCGATCGACCTTAGCCGATCGTACTGCGCGTTATCGGCTGTTATCGGGCTCACGGGTCTTTGCCCCTGTCCCGGCGGCGGTGTCGGAGCCGGGGTGCCGGGCGTCTGCGCAAATGAAGCCGTTACGGCGAGAAGGAACGTGGAAACCAGCATCCAAAAGCGCGTCATAAATCTTTACCTCCGATTTTCCGAATAGGATAACACCATTTCCGCAGCCTCGATGTTAGATCTTGCTCCGTTACGGCATCTCTAGGCCCCGCCAACGCGTTTGAGTACGCCCGGAACCGGGCCGCTCAAGCCCCGAAACCGATCGACACGGCAATTGCCAGAACGATCAGCCCGACGGCAAAAAGCACTAACTGCAGGGGCAGTATCCATTTCGCCCACTTCGTCCATGAAATGCCGCCCAGCGCCAGAGCTCCCATCAGGACCGGGCTCGTCGGGACGATCATATTCGTAAATCCGTCGCCCATCTGAAACGCGAGCACCGCCGTCTGCCGGGTTACACCGACCAGGTCCGATAGCGGGGCCATCAGCGGGATCGTGAGGGCCGCCTGGCCGCTGCCCGACGGGATAAAGAAATTTATTAGCGTCTGGCAGCCGAACATCACCATTGCCGCCGTCGCTGAGCTGGTCCCTTCAAGGACAGAAGCCATCGCGTGGAGTATCGTATCTATGACCTGTCCGTCCTGCAACACGATCAATATCCCCCGGGCAAGTCCAATGATCACACCGGTCACCGCCAACTGCCGTACGCCTTCCGTAAATGCGGTTGCGGTCCCGTTTCCCCCGAGCCCGCCGACCAGCCCCATCAGCAGCCCAAGGCCGATAAAGAGCGCAGCGATCTCAACAATGTACCACCCCTGGCCGCCCTGGTCCGGAGGCAATACCCCCCAAACCAGGACCGCTAAACCGACGAAAAAGATCGCCAGCACTGCCTTTTGCCGGGCTGTAAATGTCGCGTCGACTTCGTTCAGGTGCAGCCCCGATCTACGCTTTTCTTGGTCGGCCTCAAATGTCGGGCTTCTCTCCGGGTCCTTGCGAACTCGGTGCGCGTACCACATTACGAAGACGATACCTATGCCCGTGATCACCAACCATAGGACCATTCGAAATCCCGCGCCCGAAAATAGCGGAACGCCCGCGATCCCCTGAGCGACGCCCACCGTAAACGGATTAAAGAACGCCGCCGCAAATCCGGTCATCGAACCGACGATCGGTATCGACGCCCCGGTTATCGAATCGTAACCAAGCGCTAGCGCCAGCGGCACAAAGATCAAAACGAAGGGGATCATCTCCTCTGCCATCCCGAAGATAGCCCCGCCAAGCGAAAAGAGCGTCATAAATAGCGGCACCATCATCAGCTCCAGCGACCGGGATCTACGCGAAGCCTGCACAAGCCGCCGCAGTGCCGCATCCACGGCGCCCGTCCGCTGCAGTATCGAAAATGCACCTCCCACCAGGAAAACGAACGCGATCACCTGAACCACATCCGGGTCAGTAAACCCAAGTATCGGGGCCTTTAGCACCATTCCCGTCGAATGGATCAAGGCCCCTATCACGCCGCGTTCCTCCCGTTCCAGCGTTGCGAACGTCCCGGGTACCACAACCTCACGCGTGCCTACGCCCTGAACCTGCATCTCGCTGCGTTCATATGCCCCCGGCGGTACCACCCACGTCAATATGGCGGCAAAAACGATGATGATAAAGATGATCAGCGCCGTATCCGGCGACCTGAATCTCTTCGTTCCTTCGGTTGTTTTCTCAGCTTCGATCATATTTGATTGTGCCAACAGGAAATTTGGATCAGGGAAATGAGAACGCCGCCATCTGACTTTGTAGCGTAGCAAACAGGCGCTTGGTTTGGTGATGATATTCCCCGTTAGGTTCCACAGTCAAGCCGGATCAGCATGCCGCCTACGCAGATCTGCCCCGCATCTCCCCTCTCTGTGTTTTTGCCCCATTAAGCTACAATTGCACCTTAACCTACCCATTTGTGTTGATGGGCATTGATAAACTCTATGAAAAAACTCATCGAATGTGTGCCGAATTTCAGCGAGGGACGCGACCTTGGGGTCATAAAACAGATCACGGACGAGATAGAAAAGATCGATGGTGTGAAGCTGCTGGACGTCGATCCCGGAGCGACGACGAACCGTACGGTTGTGACGTTTGTTGGAACTCCGGACGAGGTTATTGAAGCGGCGTTCCAAGCCGTAAAAAAGGCACAGGAACTCATAGATATGCGGTGGCACAAAGGCGATCATCCTCGGTTCGGTGCGACCGATGTTTGTCCTTTGGTGCCCGTCTCCGGCATTTCGATGGAAGAAACAGCCGAGTACGCCAGAATTTTGGGAAGGCGAATTGGCGAAGAGCTCGGAATTCCGATCTATCTGTATGAGAATGCCGCGACGAAAGATAAACGCCGCAACCTTGCCAACTGTCGCGAGGGCGAATACGAGGGCCTCAAGGACCGCATCTCGTCCGATGAATGGAAACCCGACCACGGCCCGGCGGAGTTCAATGAGAGCGTTGCCCGTTCGGGCGCGACGGCCGTCGGTGCTCGAGATTTCCTGATCGCGGTGAACTTCAATTTGAACACAACATCGACCCGGCGGGCGAACGCGATCGCGTTCGATGTCCGTGAGAAGGGACGGCCGAAGCGCGACGGCCACCCAATAACCGGCAAGCCGATCCTCAACGAACGCGGCGAACCGGTGATGATCCCCGGAACGTTGAAGGGCACCAAAGCCATCGGTTGGTTCATCGACGAATACGGAATCGCCCAGGTTTCGATGAACATCACGAATCTGTCGGAAACGCCGCTGCATATCGCGTTTGACGAGGTTTGTGAAAAGGCCGCGGCCCGAGGTGTCCGCGTGACCGGAATGGAGATCGTCGGCTTGGTCCCGAAAAAGGCGATCGTTGACGCGGGCGAGCATTATCTCCGTAAACAGCGGCGTTCGCTCGGTGTTACTGAAGCTGAGAAGGTAAAAATAGCGATCCGTTCTTTGGGCCTTGATGACCTGAAGCCTTGGGACCCGAACGAAAAGATCATCGAATATGTTCTGGCCGCTGATGAAAAAAAGGCGCAGCTCGTTAATATGACGTGTCGCGGTTTTGCCGATGAAACCGCTTCAGAATCGCCCGCGCCCGGCGGCGGTTCGATATCGGCATACATGGGTGCCCTGGGTGCTTCGCTCGCGGCTATGGTCGCAAATCTCTCGTCACACAAGGCCGGCTGGGACGAACGCTGGGAAGAATTTTCCGATTGGGCTGTCAAAGGCCAGGCCATAAAGGACGATCTGCTTCGGTTAGTGGATGAGGACACTGAGGCTTTTAATAGGATCATGGATGCCTTCGGCCTGCCTAAGGGCACCGACGAGGAAAAAGCTGCGAGGTCTGCCGCCATACAAGAAGCTACCCGTTTCGCTACAGAAGTACCGTTTCGGACAATGGAAAGGTCCTTCGACGCTTTTGAAGTGCTCAGGGCAATGGCTGAACACGGCAACCCAAACTCTGTTTCTGATGCCGGTGTCGGAGCTTTGTGTGCGCGTTCGGCCGTTATGGGAGCATATTTGAACGTAAAGATAAATGCTGCCGAATTAAAGGATAAGACATTTGCGGACGACCTGATCAGCCGCGGCGCGGAGATCGAACGACTTGCCCTTAGCTCCGAAACCGAGATCCTCGAAATGGTGAACGCAAAGATGGGATCGTAGATATTTCGGTACTTGCGGTCTGTCTCCGCTGCCATTCAAGATGTGGGCCCCTCTGCAGATAGGACATATCTTGAGACTGAGCAAGCGCCAGCTTGTAGCTATTAAGGAAACTAACCCTTGATCATATAGCTGCTTTACTTCTGCTGTCGAACCAACGATAAGCCTTCCAGGCACCGACCGATCGATATCGGCAAGCTGTTTGAAGCAAAGACAGCTTTTCCCCATCATGTGCCTGCAAAGCCTGGAAAGCAACGATCTGTTCTCCGGTTCTTCGCACGACAGATAAACCACCAACTCCCGGCCGCGGATGGCAAAGGCCGCCAAAGGGGCCTCTTCGCTTCGTCCGTTTTCATAGGTGTACCGGTAAGCGCCGTAACCTACGATGCTGGCCCCCCACATACGCGGTCTTTGCAGGGTGATCTTCTCTGGCATAGCCATTAGCTCGCGGCTTTCTGCCTCCTGCCGGGCATTTGCCCGAGAGGCGATTTAGTCAATCACGCTAACGTCGCTCGACTTGGTTTTGTTGTCGGCCATTGGATCGGTCCTCCGATGACGGATCGCGGAGCCCGTTCGTTTATCTTTTGTAACTCCGCGCCCCGTGCAAATTCTGGTCCGGTACATCGCTTTCAGGCCGTATTAGCCCGGCAACAGACGAAAAAAAGGGGCCTTCGCAATGGTTTTGGCACGAAACGGGCTTACTTGAGTTCTTGCTCAACAACAAATTACGTATTCAGCCATGCAAATCGCGCAAATCGCGCAGATCACGCAAATCGCGCAACTTACTATTTCATTCGGCTTCATATTTCTACAAGATACGGTTATGAGAATGTACCCAACATTAGATGATGACACGGGCGAGGAAATTTACACGGTGCCCGTGGAAGATGAAGGCCGGCCACTGCTCTTTGAGGATTACGACCTTTATGGTGATGATCCCGACCCCTCTGAGGTCGGCGGATCGGCCCACACCGGTGAACCCGTGCGTTCCCCGGGTGAACCCTTAGGTTCCCCCGCTGAACGCGGCTTGGCCGCCGAGAAGCCATACAGAGTCGATGCTGACGGCCATCCCAACTATCATTTCATTGAAAAGCTGACGGACGATCTGTTGCCCGAACTCGACTTTTTCCGTTACGACAATTTCTTTGCCGCCCGGCCTGCACATGGATTTTTTATTGACCGCGAGAGCCCGCTTGAATGTGCCCCCCGATTATTTGACCAATACTGGTTAGAGGGCGAGGTCGCGGTGCTTTTCGCTGATTCCGGTGCCGGCAAGAGCATTTTGGCAACCCAGGTCGCCCAATCCATCGCGTCCGGCATTTCCATCCGGCCATTTTATATCGACACTCCGCCTCAGCGAGTCGTCTATTTCGACCTCGAACTCTCCCAGGAACAGTTTGATCGTCGCTATTCTCACGAAGACCCGTCGCGCCCTGCCCATTTTCCGTTTCACAGGAACCTGATCCGCAACCCGCCCCATCCGGCCGCACAACGTCCTTCCGGTGTGCCGGACGAAACCGCGTTTATCTGCGATTCCATCGTGGACATCATAGATTTCTCACAGGCCCGGGTGGCCATCATCGACAACATCACCTGGCTCAACAATTCTTCCCAGATCGGCAACGCCGCAACACGTGTGATGAAGGCCCTTGCTCAGCTGAAACGTCGAAAGGGACTCTCAATTCTCGTGCTTGCCCACACCCCCAAACGCAATCTGCACTCACCGATCTGCGCCAATGATCTGCAGGGTTCGCGGATGATCGCAAATTTTGCCGATAGTGTCTTTGCCCTCGGCCATTCCCGCCTCGGTCCCGACGTCCGCTATCTCAAATCGATAAAATGCCGCAGCCTGGCCCAGACGGAACGGGCCCGCGTCGCAACTCTGCGTATAGAAAAGGACGTTTGTCTGCTCGGAATGAAGTTCATTGGCTTCTCCGACGAACGCGACCACATAGGCTGGATGAGTTCTCCAAAGGAACCCGAACTAATGGAACTCATAGAAAAGGTGTTGGAACTGCACAAGCAGGGGCTCAGCCAACGAAAGATCGGTCAGGAACTTGGGGTTTCTGCGTCAACGGTAAACCGATGTCTCAAGGTCGCAGTTGAATGAAGTGTTTCAAGTGTTTCAAGTGTTTCAGGTGTTTCAAGTCTTTCAAGTGTTTCAGGTGTTTCAAGTGTTTCACATTGGCTTTTCCACCTTTCAGAAACGAAACACCCAGCCGCAATATCAGCCGCGCCGATTGAAATCGGCACTGCCCTATGCGCACAATGGTAACGTTGAAATGAACAGCTCGTATGAAAAAGTACTCGCACTTGCCGAGGCTGTCCAAGCATCCGGTGGCCGTGCGATGCTCGTCGGCGGGTGTGTCCGCGATGAGCTGATGGGAGTTGGGCCGAAGGACTGGGATCTGGAGGTGTATGGGATCGAGCCGGGACGCCTGAGGGAGATTCTTGAGGGGTTTGCGTGTTCTCTCCGCGAAGACACGAGCCAGGGCGACGATCATGGCGGTTCGGCAGACGAGGTGGAAAAAAATGTTCGTACTCCGACCGTGAATGTCGTAGGCGAGGCATTTGCGGTCTATAGGCTTGGACAAGACCTGGATGTTTCAATCCCCCGCCGCGAGCGAAAGACGGGCCGCGGGCACAAGGGATTTGTGGTCGAGGGCGACCCCGATATGTCGTTCGAAGAGGCTTGTTCGCGGCGGGATTTTACGATAAATGCCATTTTGAAAGACCCGCTTACCGGCGAGATCATAGATCCTTTTGACGGAAGAGGCGATATTGAACGCGGTATCTTGCGAATGGTCTCAAAAGACACATTTGCAGAAGACAGCCTGCGAGTTCTGAGGGCGGCGCAGTTTGCGGCAAGATTTGAGTTCGAGATCGATCCGGAAACGGCCAGGTTCTGCACGGAAATAGATGTGACCGACCTCCCGCGCGAACGCATCTGGGGTGAATTGGAAAAGCTTTTGTTAAAGGCTGGGCAGCCTTCCATAGGGTTAGAGTTATTGTACAAGTGGGGCGTGGTCGGGCAGTTGTTTCCTGAGCTTGAGGCACTTGTCGGCGTCCCGCAGGAGCCCGATTGGCACCCCGAAGGCGACGTCGACGTGCATACCCTTATGGTCGTTGACGAAGCACGCAAGCTGATCGACGATCTGCCGTATGAGCGGCAGGTCGCTGTGATGCTAGGAGCCTTATGCCATGACCTCGGCAAACCGCCGACGACCGAGTTTGTCGATGGGCGTATCCGTTCGCGCGGACATGACGAAGCCGGCATCGAGCCGACGCTCTCGCTCCTCGACCGGCTGGGTATCTTTACACTCAACGGGTTTGATGTGCGCAACCAGGTCGTCCAACTTGTCCGCTATCACCTCAAACCCGGCGAATTTTACAAAGCGGAAGAGAAGAATCCGGTTGGCGACGGTGCATTCCGGCGTCTCGCCCGCAAGGTCGAGCCCGACCTGCTTTATCGCGTTGCCAAGGCCGACAGCCTCGGCCGCTATCCAGACGGCGACCGCAGCAAAATGATCTTTGGTTCCGAGGCGCAGGAATGGTTCATCGAACGCGTCCGTGCACTCGATATCGAGAAAAAGGCTCCCGACCCGATATTGATGGGCCGGCACCTGATCGAACTGGGCCTGGAACCATCGCCTAAGTTCAAAGAGATACTCGATGCCGTCTATGAGATGCAGTTGGACGGCCATGTCAGCGGACTCGACGAAGCGATCGCCGAGGCGAAGAAGCTCTTTGACAATTGAAAAGCGCCCAGCCGTATGACCGGGCGCGTGGTTGAGGTGGTAGATGTAGATAAGCGGCTACTTGCCTTCGAGGAAGGCTTTCAGTCTGCGGGACCGAGACGGGTGGCGGAGCTTTCTTAAGGCCTTGGCCTCGATCTGGCGGATACGTTCTCGGGTCACGGCGAAATGTTGGCCGACCTCCTCGAGCGTATGTTCACTACCGGTGGAGCCAAGCCCAAAGCGCATCTTGATCACCTTTTCCTCACGCGGCGTAAGCGTCGCTAGGACCTCGTCGGTGATCTCGCGAAGGTTTGAAAATGTGACCGATTCCGCAGGATTCAGTATCGAGCGGTCCTCGATAAAATCGCCCAGATGCGAATCTTCCTCTTCGCCGATAGGCGTTTCCAGCGAGATCGGCTCCTGTGCGATCTTGAGCACCTTTCGCACTTTCGAAACCGGGATGTCCATCCGCTTGGCGATCTCTTCACTGGTCGGTTCGCGGCCAAGCTCCTGTACGAGCAGCCTCGAGGTGCGGATCAGCTTATTGATGGTCTCGATCATATGCACCGGAATCCGGATCGTCCGGGCCTGGTCGGCAATGGCACGCGTTATCGCCTGCCTGATCCACCACGTTGCGTATGTCGAGAACTTATATCCACGCCGCCACTCGAACTTATCGACCGCTTTCATCAGGCCGATATTGCCTTCCTGGATCAGGTCCAGGAATTGCAGTCCGCGATTTGTGTATTTCTTCGCGATCGAAACCACCAGCCGAAGGTTCGCCTCGACCAACTCGCGTTTTGCCTGGTTCGTTTCGGCCTCGCCGACGGTGATGGTCTGGAACGAACGCTTTATCTCAAGCGACGTCAGAAAATATCTGTCCTCGATCTCCGCAATGGCTTGTTTTTCTTCTCGGATCTTTGCGTTAAGCTGCCGCTTTTCGGCGGCCGGGGGCTTCTTTGCAGCCTTGTCTTGTGCTCGTTTCAGAGCTCGTTCGTGTTTCTTTAGCTCGTCAACGTTCTTCCGTATCGCCGAGATCAGTATCTGCGTGGAATGTTCAGTCAGATTGAGGTTTTTGATCTCCTGCGCCACCTCCAGCCGCATCCGCGCCGTCTTTCGCCGGAGCCGCAGCAGCTTTTTGGACATCTTGCCTTTCTGGGCATCGTGTTCCTTGCGGAGCTGGTTCCACACCTTGATCGTGGCGGCAAAATTCTGCTTTATATTCGCGATGCCTTCAAGCGTCCACCGGAGATATTCCTCGGCCTTGTCCTCCTCAAGCGAGATATCCGCCTGTTCCGAGAAAGTCACCGTTTCGCGAATGCTCGCCTTGCCGCTTTCCAGGTCTTCACCGAGCTTTATCAGCCTTTCAACGGCTATCGGAGAGCGGGAGATGGCTTTTTGCGTCTTTATCTGGCCCCGCTCTATCCGTTTAGCGATCGCTACTTCGCCCTCGCGGGTCAGCAGCGGGACGATGCCCATTTCGCGGAGATACAGCCTGACCGGGTCGTTCGATTTATCGAGTGCACCGGCCGAGAGATCTAGATCGAGATCGTCCTCGTCGACCGACTCGTCTTCATCGTCGTCCAGAGCAAGGTTTGATGCTCTTTCGAGCAGCCTCGCGTCAGATTCGGCAACCGAGATATTTGCGCCTTCGAGCCTTTCAAGGACGTCCTCAAGATCGTCCGGGGACATCATGTTCTCTGGTATCTCACGGTGCAGTTCGTCGAGGCTTAGGAATTTCTTTCTTTTGCCGATGGCCATCAGCCGGTCCATCAGGTCTTCTTTTTCGTCGTAATCGGGCATATTCAGTAAACGATCCGGGCCGCGGTCCGTAAATCGTTGTTAGCAAACAAATTATATACGTCTGGAGGGCATTAAATGTTCCACGGCCATCCCCGGGATGTAAACCTAGAAGTATATCAGATTTCGCGGATCTTGCTAAGCAGGTCACGGTTCATTCTCGCCAGATCGATCTGTTCGGTCACAAGCTGTGCGGCCAGGTCATGGTCGCCCCGTTGTTCCGCGGATGTAAGCTCGCGGGTTATTTCGGATATGCGGTTCTGTATGGCCATCGAGCGAAGCGAAAATATGCAATTTTCGGCACGGTGGAAAACTTCGTCCAGAACTTCGCCTGGCTGGCGTTTGGGCTCGGTCATTAGGAGCATAGGGACGAAATCCGCGAGAAATTCATCCTCTTCTGCCAGCGACATCAGGGCCTCGGACGTAACGGGCCGCCCTTGATCCATTGAGCCGATCATATGCCGGAAAACAAGCGATGTCGCAAGCCCTTCGTAGTCCGAGTCTTCGAGGAGAGGAAATACCTCCTGCCGAAGTTCATCGTCATAGACGAGAAGTTCAAGCAGATGCTGTTCGGCGACCGTTACCTTTGCACGGGCGACCCGCCGAACCTGCTGTTGGACGGCGGTCCGTTCGACACGATCGGCGTTTTTCACGGTCTGCCAAAGTTCGCGTTTAAGCCCGGCGTCATCGATGCGAAAATGCGTCATCGCATCGTCAAAACTCTGACGTTTTTGAATGGGGTTTTTTATAGCGGCAAGAACCGGAATGACCTCTTCGATGGCTTCGGCCTTTTGACGGGCGTTTGCAAGCGAACGGCCTGCCATAGAGGATCCCAACACAAAGGTCAGGAAAGGGGCCGAACGGCTGCGGGCATTGTTATAGCTTTCGGTACCGTTTTTACGAATAAAATCGTCGGGGTCTTCACCATTTGGCAGGGTGAGCACCTTTATTTCAAAATCCTGTGGGAGCAGGTGCTCGATGGCGCGCGTTGCAGCCTTGATCCCGGCCTGGTCACCGTCATAATTTACGATAATGCGTTTCGTAAAACGGCCAAGCAGCTTTGATTGCTCCGGCGTGAAAGCGGTTCCGAGACTGGCGACGACATTTGCTACGCCGAATTGATAAAGCGCGATCAGATCGAGATAGCCTTCGACGAGGATGGCAAATTTCTTTTGGCGGATCGCTTCCTTCGATTGGAAAAGGCCATATAGATGCTGGCCCTTGATGTAGGCCGGGGTTTCCGGGGAGTTAAGATATTTCGGCTCGTCACTGCCCATTGCACGGGCGCCAAAAGCGACCGGATTGCCGTTCACGTCCAAAATAGGGAACATTATCCGCCCGCGAAAGCGGTCAAAGACCCTTTCCTTTTCTTCATTTACCGAGACAAGGCCACTTTGCTCGATAAGGCTTTCGTCAGCGCCTTTTTCTTTCAAATGGGTTAGCAATGCATCCCAGGAATCCGGCGAAAAACCTATCCGAAACTCTCGAATGATCTCCTGAGAAATACCGCGCTGTTCCAGATATTCGCGGGCTGCTCGGGCCTTTGCGTTCTTTCCCTGCAGTTCCTGTTCCCAGAATTCGAGCGCGATGCGATTAAGTTCGATAACCTGATCGGAAAGTTTTTTCCGTTCCTCTTTACGCTTTTTCTGCTGCTCGTATCTCTGATCGTCGATAGGTTCCGGCAGCGGAATGCCGGTCATCTCGGCAACACGGCGGACAGCCTCGGGAAAAGTAAGCCCCTCCATCTCCATCAGAAAATTAAACGCCGTGCCGCCCTTGCCGCAGCCAAAGCATTTATAAAACCCTTTCGAAGGATTGACCGAAAACGAAGGCGTCTTTTCCTGATGAAAAGGGCAGCACGCCATCCAGTTCGCCCCTTTCTTCTTGAGCGGAGCGTACGGCTCTATTATCCGCACCAGATCAGCACGGTCCTTCAGATCATCTATGAAATATTGGTCGTAAAGCACTTGTTAGGGAAGATACCACAACTCAGTTATCGGTTCTTGTCCGGCGGGTTTCTTGGGCTTTACGATGAACACTCGAATCCGATCTCGAGCGATTCCGTGTTTCTTAACTAGTTCGGAAACGACGATATCGGAGGCCTTTCGGGCAACCCTTGAAGATACGTCACGGAAAACCAGGTTTGCTCGTGATCTGGGATTTGCGTTAAGAAACTTGCCGAAGATGTCGACACTATTCTCAGCGCATTCGGGGTAAGGATATACTAACTCCTCGGCACCGAAAATAAAGGGTTTTCTTATGGTGGGCGGGATTTCGTACGATTGGTCAATTTCTACCAGTGGTTCAGGAGAGCCTGGAGGCAACCGCCAAAAACGAATCCTCGTTTCGGTCTCTGTACTCGAACGGACAATCTTTAGTCGGTTTATGTCGAAGCGTCGAATACGAGTGTAATTCTCGATCATTTGTATTCGAGAGACGCTATCACGACGCCCTTCGGGTGAACTCGCGATCGTCACGAAGCCAGTGGACCCGGGGTTGTTAGAAAGTTCTACGTAGAAATGGTCTAATCGAGCCAAATTATCGGCGCATGGCAGGTTCCCAAACTCGTCAACCAAAATTGCCTCCACCCGCTCTTGGCCAACTGCTGAAAATACGAGCGAAACGACAAATGTCACGATCACTAATGATCGACGCACCAGATCGGCACGCTCTTTCAGGTCATCAATTAAGTGTTGGTCGTAGAGCACCAAAGGTTGAATTCGCCTCTAAAAAAAGAAGTTTCCGACAATAGTTGAAGCCGTCGCACCGCGTGTGATCTCTGGACACTGGATCAGTTTGGCTTCCTCGCTTAGACAGTGATCTGCCTTAGTGTTCTTGTTGATGGCTCGAACGACGACGCCTTCAGACGTCGAACTCCCAACTCGGGTAATCGTTACTTTATCGTTCGTCCCGTCCAGCATTAAGATCAGCCCTTTTTTAACGCCCTGTTTCCGCCCCGCGCTGACCACGACCCGGTAAACCGCAGACTCGGCGGTATGGAAGCTCCTTCCTGTGCTAAACCCGGAAAAGATCTGTCGCGGATAGACTCTAATTACCGTGGCTTCGACGGCGGATCGCTCGAGATGGCGAAATCGCGCCGGCAATCGGGGACGGCCGCTCAGTTTCGAATAGGGATCTCCACTCTCCCAAAAATTCCACCATTCTGGGCCTCCTCCATCTTCCGATGGCACAAAAATCCCAACGGCTTTTTCGGCGAACGCTTTCAGTGAATTCACTTGCACTAGATAACGGCGATCACCCCAGTCTACCTTGACGAGCTTGACCCGACTTGGCTTTCTCGGAGAGTCAGCTGGGACTTCAGAAACGAGCTCGATCATATCTTGGGAGTCGATCACTTTGCCATAATCGATATTGCGAAGTTCGGGAGTGCACGTATAAACGTATAGGCTCGCGAATCCAGACTCAAGTGTAAACCGCAATGTGGAGAATCCGACTTCATTAGGTCCGCCGGCGGCATAAATTCCTTCCCAATCACCTAAGGTCCTCTGACTCTTAAAGGAATCTAGAATCGAACGAAACCGCTCAAGATCTTTCTTGGAGTAATTGTCTGGCCGTGATTGCAAAGGCCCATTCGGGACCGGGGAATAAGCTCTTAGCCATGTGAGATCCGGCTCCTGGCCGGACACGCCGATGCCGAAAGCCAGGAGCAAGAGCGTAATAAAATAAAGCCTTCGCACCAGATCGGCACGCTCTTTCAGGTAATCGATGAAGTATTGGTCGTAGAGCATGGTCTTCACCCTGCCGAGCGTAGAAAAGTGCTACTGGGACGAATCAAAGTTTTGAGAGCGGACTGGTTGTTACTCTGATTCCCGGACGAATCGCAGCGAATGGCATCGATTCGAATTCGCCAGACGACTGACTCCATCTGTAGTACGTTTCAGTGCCATTTGCATTAACTTCACGAATGACTATTCCTTTTGAGCTTGTCTTTCCGACACTCGTTACAACCAACGTTTCGTTTTTCCCGGTGTCATTCGACAGAAGTGCAAATTCCTGGTTCCCTTTCAAACCATGTTGTCGTCCAATGTTGATCGTTACCCCCGTCACATTCTCAAAGGTCGAGCCGCGAAATCCGAATATCTTTGCTGGTCGGCGCCGGGTTTTTCCTACACTCGTGATCTGACCGTTCAAAGGCGCTTTGACAAAATGTGAGAAATCCTTTGGCAATATAAACGCCGCGGTTTGGTCGGATTTCCAGTTCGATTTAATCGCGAAAGCGGGATGATTTTCAAACTTCCTGAAATAGCCATTGAACTCACCGAATCCAGCATAGTAATCAGCAAATTGGGCTAGTTCCGGTACGGGGACAAAATATTCTCCTCCTAAAGCCGGAACCCATTCTTCCGCCGGTCGACCAGTGTTGTTTGACGGGCAAGCGGATTGAATTGACTCGCCCTTATGAATAAACTTGATCGTTGAGCCATGTATCTCGACATCGCCAAAACTGAAATAACACGGATGTTCCACGTCAAAGAATCGGACGAAAACGTAGCCCTCCCTCTCGGACCAATTCAAAAAATAACCGGACATATATGCCGGGATAATATAACTCCCGGAGTAATTGCCTGGATCATTTTTCAATGAACCTTCGATCTTGTCCCACTTAGTCTTCAGCAACTCAACGTCGCTTTTTTCAAGGTGGTACATGAACCATCTGAGCCTCCCCTCGGTTTGCCAGAGCATCCAGCTATTATCCTCTTGTTGCGGTTTTGAGGCGTCCTGCGCAAATGTCGAACTACCAAGCAGGAAAAACGCACTCAGGAAGAAAAGGGTCTTGATTATCTTCATAATAAAGTTCAACCATAGGGACGGAAGGCTACAGCTTCATTTCCGCTATTGTAGCACCATTTCCGCCTTGCGATGACGGGGCGAAGGCGAAGGTTTCGATGAGGTCGTGGTTTTTGAGGAAGTGGTGTACATAGTTTTTGAGAGCACCGGTGCCGAAACCGTGGATAATGCGGATGCGGGGCAGCGATGCCATATAGGCTTCGTCGATAAAGCGGTCGAGTTCGTATTCCGCTTCGGCGGTGGTCCTGCCGATAAGGTTCAGTTCGGCGACGGCTTCGGGCGAATCGATGGGCTTGGCAACTGAAGACACCCTCCCTACCGATCGGGTTTCCACCTGTGGAATAGCCGCCGGGCGGAGATCGACTAGTTTTTCGCGCATTCGGATGCTGCCGACGAGAACCTCGGCGGTGTCTTTATCTATCCTTTCCACAGTTCCTGTCTTGCCGAATGAAGTGATGACCTTTGAGCCGATGGCGATGGACTCGGGGCTAACGGACGAACTCCCTACCGTTCGTGCCTCTGCCCCATCGGCCAGAGCGTCAAATGTGCCCTCCCTAATGCTCGGGCTACTGACACGTTCAACCTTCGACAATACGGCCCGGTTAAGCTCGGCCTTTCTCGCCGAGCGTTCCTTTTCGAGCTTATTCTTGAGTGCTTTGTCTTCAAGGGCCGCAATAAATGCCTTGGATTGCCGATCAAATGCCTCGACGGTTTCGGCAAGCTGCATTTCGAATTCTTTTTGTCGGGCCTTTTCTTTCTTGACCGCTTCAACTTCCAGCCCGGCATACTTCATCGCCGTCGCCTCGCGCTCTTCTTCCAGGGCTATTCGAAGGTCTTCGGCAAGTTTGGTCTCATTTTGCAGTTTTCGCAGGTATGCCTCGGCCTCTTGGGCAGAAATGTCCAGATTTTGGCGTGCGGCGTCGATAACATCTTGTTTAATGCCGAACCGTCTTGCAATTTCGATCCCTGAAGAAGCACCGGCAAGCCCTAACAGCAATCTGTATGTGGGCTGGAGCGTTTTCTCGTCGAACTCGACCGAAGCATTGATCACATACGGGTCGTTCGCGGCGTAGATCTTTAGCCCTCGGTAATGGGTGGAAGCAATCACCTGGGCTCCCTGACGTCTAAAGTGATCGACTATCGCGACGCCAAGTGCGGAGCCCTCTTCCGGGTCGGTCCCTGTCCCGGCCTCGTCGAGAAGTACCAGGGACGGCGGGCGGCAATCTTTCATCATCTCTGCGATGTTGGACATATGCGACGAGAATGTCGATAGATTTGCCGACAGCGACTGATGATCGCCGATGTCCGCCAGCACTGAGCGGTAAAAGGGAACTCTGGCCTCTTTTGCCGGAACCGGAAGCCCCGAAATAGCCATCAGACTTAGCAATCCGGCAGTTTTTAGCACCACCGTTTTTCCACCTGCATTTGCACCGGAAATGATCATAACGGAACGCTCGGCGGTCAGTGTGAACGAAGAGGGGACGATCTCGCCCGCCGAGGAGCGATCTTTGACGGCTGCCACATCTTCCCGCAAGCCTGCTGACGTCTGTTCCCTTAAGTTCTCCTCCAGAAGCGGGTGCCTTGCGTCAATGAGTTCGAGCGTGCCGTCGTCGGAAATGTCGGGGACGACCGCGTTGAATTTGCGTGCAAATTCGACCTTTGCCTTGATGAGGTCGAGTTCGGCGACGGCTTCGACGGCCGCCTCGATGGCGGGCAGCTGTTCGCGAAGCTGCTCGGTCAGATCGAAAAGGATGCGTGCGACCTCGCGTTCCTCCTTGCCCTTCAGGTTCTGAAGCTCATTGTTGGCCTCGATCGCTTCGAGCGGTTCCACGAAAATAGTCTGGCCGCTGGACGAGAAGCCGTGGGCGACACCGCCGACCTTGCCCCGAAAATCGGCCTTGACCGGTATCACGAATCGATCGTTCCGCATCGTGACTATCTGGTCCTGAATGGCATCGCCGCTGCTTCGCATCACGGATTCGAGCGACTTGGTCAGCCGCGTGCGTTGAGAACTGATCTCACGCCGGATGCGTGCGAGCTCCGGCGATGCGGAATCGTCGATCTCGCCGCCCGGCAAAAGCTTTTTGGAAATGAGGTCCAGGGTCGCGAGCAGCGTCGGGGGAATGCCTTCGGCCATGGCCCAAAGCGTCGGGACGAATTCTTTCTCCGGTTGTATCGACGAGCGGGCAAAAAGGGCCTGGTTGCAAACCCTGGCGATCTCAAGCATCCGGTTCGGCTCGAGGGTGGCGTTGCGGATCTTGAGGATTGCGACGGCGTCGCTCGGGTCCTCGAGTCCGCTGAACGACCACGTAACCTGCTTTTCTTCGTTGAGGACGATGGTCTCGGCGATCGCCGCAAGGTCGCGGTCAAGCTCGATGCGGCTCGAATGCGGACGCAGATCGGCAAACCGATCGGCGCCCATCGGCGTCTGGGCATTGCGGCTGACAAGTTCCAGAAGTTTCGCGTATTCAAGCGTATCGAGCGAAAAACTCATCCGACCTATTCCACCACTTGCACACCTTTCCAGAATGCAATGTGGCCCTCGATGTTCTTTGCGTCTTCCTTCGCGGCCGGATAATACCACGCCGCATCTTTGTTCGTCTCTCCGTTCACCACAACATCATAGTAGCTGGCCGTGCCTTTCCATCCGCAGACCGTGTGGGTTTCGCTGGGTTGAAAATGGTCCTTGTTTATCGAATCGGCGGGAAAATAATGATTTCCTTCGACCACTACAGTTTCATTGCTCTCGGCCAAGGTGGCCCCGTTCCATATTGCTTTCATATTTGAATATTCTAACACTAGCGCGCACGCAGGGAAGGATGCCTAGAGGAAACGGCTGCGAACCTCGGGCGTCGGTATCATGCATTGATCCTGCTTCCCGAACATTCGATACCTATACTTAGCAAAGAGTTTATATGCAGCATCGCGGAGCGGTCTGGGGACGATGATCGCGGCGTAAAAAGCGGGCCATGCGGCACTGAGCCTCTTAGCGATGCGCAATGCGGCGGTCGAGTGGGTGAAAACGGCGCCGTCTTCGACAAGAATTATCGAATCGGTCCTTTCCGGGTCGATGCCATGTTCGGCGATCAAGGATTCACCGATCTCGGATTGCAGCGGTGCAAATTTGAAATACCCGGCCTTATCACGTTCGATTATAAAGTTTACCGAGCTATTACAAAAATTGCATACCCCGTCGAAGAGCACGATAGCCGACATAGGATAATAGTAACGTATTGACAAAATGTTTTCGATCCCGCTTTGCAAACCGAAACTTTTCTATTATTCTCTGCGTAAACGAAGAACAAGTAGTTCTGATTTTTCACTCCACCATATTGATATGAAACTAAAGCTTTTTGTGATTGCTTTAGCGGCAATTGGTTTGCTCTCCGCGACCAGTGTCTTAGGGCAATCGTATGCGATCACCAATGCCCGGATCGTAACTGTTTCCGGAGCCACCATAGATCGTGGAACGGTAGTGGTTCGTGACGGGCTGATAGAGGCAGTGGGAGCCAACGTTTCCGCTCCGGCAGACGCAAAGATTTTTGACGGGGCCGGACTGACCGTTTACCCGGGTTTCTTTGATTCCTTAACGAATCTGGGGTTGGCCGCGCCGCCCAGACCAGCTGGAGGTCCCGGCGCTCAGGCCGCTGCCCAACAACAGACGGCTCAGGCCTCGACGTCAAATTATCCTGTGGGCCTTAGGCCCGAAGATGCGGCCGGGGATCAGATAAATGCTGCTGAGGCCCAATACGAATCCGCCCGGAACGCAGGTTTTACGACAGCTTTGACCGTAGGTAGGACGGGCATCTTTAACGGCCAGTCGGCGATAGTAAACCTTGCCGGCGGGTCTGCCTCGGCAATGATCGTAAAGTCGCCCGCGGCTTTACATATATCTTTCACGGGGATTCCGGGCCAGTATCCCGGTTCGCTCCTGGGAATGTTCTCGGCGACCCGACAGATGTTTTACGACGCCCGGCGTCATCAGGAACTGCAAAAAATGTACGCCGAAAACCCGCGAGGGATGCGGCGTCCCGAGGCCGACCGGTCGCTGGAAGCTCTGATACCGGCTCTTAACCGCGAGATTCCAGTTGTTTTTAACGCCAATAGCGAGATAGAGATCATCCGGGCGATAGACCTTGCCCGCGAGTTCAATCTGCGGTTGATCATCGCCGGTGGTCAGGGAGCTGGCGGTATTGTAGATCGATTGAAGAAAGCGGATGCGTCCGTTCTGCTTTCCATGAACTTTCCCAAACGCACCACGGCTTCGTCTCCCGATGCCGACCCCGAGAGTCTCGAAGTGCTGCGTTTCAGAGCAGAAGTGCCCAAGACAGCAGCAAAGCTTGCCCAGGGAGGCATCCCGTTCGCTTTCCAATCCGGTGCTCTGACAAATCTGAATGATCTTTCAGCAAATGCGGCTCTTGCGATACAAAACGGATTAACCGCCGATGCTGCCATTCGTGCAATGACGCTTGCACCGGCTGAGATCTTCGGCATTTCGGACAGAACCGGGTCTATTGAAACGGGCAAGATTGCTAATCTGACCGTCGTTCGCGGAGACATTTTTGGAAAGGAGAAGACCATAACCCATGTGTTTGTTGACGGAAAGCTTTTTGAACCAAAAGCTCCGCCTGCCCGTCCGGCGGGAACGGGCGGCGGCACCGGAACACCAACCACGGTCGGCGGTAACTGGTCAATTACGATCGACGTCCCGGGCCAGCCGCTCTCCGGCACGCTCAACTTTACTCAGCAGGCGGGCGTGCTGACCGGACAGTTGACGACCCAACTCGGGACCACACCGATCCGTGACGGACGAGTTACGGGAAACAGTTTTAGCTTCACCGCGACCGTACAGTTCGGCGGCGTGGCTCTTGACCTCAATGTAAACGGCACCGTTACCGGTGATAAAGTTTCCGGAACCATTGATTCACCCCAGGGGACGGTACCGTTCTCGGGGACTAGGGTTCCTTAGGATCGATCAGATCAACTATGCGGCTGCCCTAGCGGCCGCTCTCAGGAAAAAGTGACGATATGAGACTCCTGAAATTACTTTCATTATTTTTTGTAGCGATATTTTGCTTTGGTTCGGAAAGGGCCGCTGCACAGATGCAGGGCGAGGTGCTGATCCGGAATGCGACCGTGATGACAGCATCGCGCGGAAACCTCCAGAACACGGATATCCTTATTCGCGACGGCAAGATCCAGCGGATCGGGAGAAATATTTCGGCGGGCTCCGGGGCCAGCGTGATCGATGCTACGGGCAAATATGTGACCCCCGGGATAATCGACGCCCACTCTCACACGATGATGAACGCGGTCAACGAAGGGACCCTCTCAGTCACCTCGATGACCCGCATCCGCGACGTGCTGGATCCGGGCAACATAGCGATCTATCGTGGACTCGCCGGAGGTGTCACCGCGGCACTTTTGCTTCACGGCTCGGCAAACGCTATCGGGGGCCAAAGTGTGACCGTGAAATTCAAATACGGGAAACCGGTCGAAGATTTTCCCGTAGCGGGTGCGCCCGAAGGGATCAAATTTGCAATGGGAGAAAATCCCAAACGTTCAAGCCAGGTCTTTCAGGCCGGGCAGACACCGCGTTACCCCCGTACCAGAATGGGTGTGCTTGAGGTGATGCGGGATGCTTTCAGGCGTGCTCAGGACTACAAACGGGCCTGGGATGACTTTCGGGCCAAGAAGACCAGGGTTCCGCCCCGCCGAGACCTCGAACTTGAGCCGATAGTCGAGATACTCGAAGGCAAACGGATCGTGCATGCCCATGGTTATCGCTCCGACGAACAGTTGAACCTGCTTCTGCTTGCCGATGAGTTCGGATTCAAGGTCGGGACGCTCCAGCATGGCCTGGAAGCCTATAAGTTTGCCCCAGAGATCGCAAAACACGGTGCCGGTGTCTCGATCTTTGTCGATAGCTGGAGCTATAAGATAGAGGCATATGACAACACCCCGTATAATGCCTACATCCTTTGGAAAAATGGGGTCAATGTTTCGATAAACTCCGATTCGAACGAGCGGATGCGCCGGTTGAATCTTGACGCGGCGAAGGTAATGAAATACGGAGGCGTACCCGAACAGGAC
The DNA here is from genome assembly GCA_937859595.1 of uncultured Acidobacteriota bacterium. Taxonomy (GTDB): domain Bacteria; phylum Acidobacteriota; class Blastocatellia; order Pyrinomonadales; family Pyrinomonadaceae; genus OLB17. Next base: position 45,608 of record CALMAH010000003.1, read on the forward strand.
GCTCTGAAGATGATAACGCTCAATCCCGCTATCCAGCTTGGTATCGGGAATCGGACTGGTTCCATCGACCAGGGCAAGGACGGCGACATCGTTATCTGGTCCGAGCATCCGTTTAGTCCCTATGCGCACGTAGAGATGACAATGATCGAAGGCGAGATCTTCTTTGATCGATCGGCCGATATCGCGCGTCGTGATGCTTTGCAGAAAGAGAGAGAGGAACTTGAGAGACTTGATGTGAATCGAGCTCCGGGAAGCGGCGGCACCCCTCCGCGTATCCCTGCTGAGCGTATAAGAGGCGATCTGGATGATGCCGATGATATCGGGGGAGGACAGCGTCGATGACGAAGAGAATATTTGTCCGTGTCGTTGGTGAAAGTAAAGGTATGTTCAGGAAATTCATCGTTTCTTTCGGGGTCGTTGCCATTGCCGCTCTTGCGGGGTTCGCACAGAGCGACGGATCACAACAGAACAAGACAGGTCGCGCGGGTACATTTGCCATCGTAAATGTTCGCATCGTTCCGGTCATCGGTCCGGTCGTCGAGAGCGGTACGATCGTCATTCGTGACGGAAAGATCGCCGCTGTCGGAGCGGGGGTTTCGGTGCCGTCAGGTGCGGAAAGAATAGACGGAAAAGGGCTTACCGCCTTTCCGGGCATGATCGACGCCGCCACGAGCCTAGGCCTGGCCGAGATCACGCAGGGTGCCAACGCTACGATGGACCTCATCGAACCGGGAACGATGAACGCCAACGCAAAGGCGATAACGGCGATCAACCCACACACCTCACATGTGAACGTAACACGCGTAAATGGTGTTACGACCGTGCATTCGGCACCTGCAGGTGGAATCATCTCCGGCCAGAGCACGGTGATCAATCTCAATGGCTCTACGCAGGGTGAAATGTCGGTAGTATCTGAGTTTGCACTTGTGGTGAATTTTCCCCGCGTTACCACCGGTTCATTCCAGCCGGGCGTCGGCTTCCAGCAAATTGATTTTAACGAGGCGCTCCGTCGGCGCGATACGCAGATAGAAGAGCTTAAGAAGATCTTTACCGAGGCTGAGAATTACGGCCGTGCAAAAGATGCTCACGCCAAGGACGCTTCGCTTCCGAGGCCGGCAACCGATCTCCGGCTTGAGGCGATGATCCCCTACATTCGCGGCGAACGCCCCGTGATGTTTACGGTCGAGCGTGAGCGCGATATACGTTCGGCAGTTAAGTTCATCGCGGATAACAAGCTGAAGGGCATCATCGTGGGCGGACAGGAGGCGTGGAAAGCCGCGGACGACCTTAGAAAACATGATGTTCCGGTCGTTTTCACAAATATCTACAGCCTGCCGGTTCGGGAGGATGACCCCTACGATTTCCTCTTCTCCGGCCCGGCTATGCTGCACAAGATGGGTGTAAGATTTGCCGTTTCCACCGGCGACCGCGGTGCCGAAGTTCGCGACCTCCCGTATCACGCGGGATTGGCCGGAGCATATGGCTTGCCTCGCGAAGAGGCCCTTAAGTCGGTCACCATCTACCCTGCGCAGATACTCGGCATCGCCGACCGGCTGGGTTCGATAGTGACGGGCAAAGACGCCAATATCGTCATAGCCGACGGCGACATTCTGGACCCGCGTACCAACATTAAACATCTGTTCATCGGCGGACGGCTGCTGCCATTGACCAGCCGACATACGGAACTGTTCGATAGCTTTAAGGACAGGAAGTAGTTCAGGCAGTGTTGTGAAAATTATGGTCCCGGGCAAAGACCATCGCCTGAGCCCGGCTCCATACGCCGAGCTTGTCGAAGATCTTGGACGTGTGATTGCGGACGGTCTTCTCCGATATCGATAGCCGCTCCGCAATTTCTATATTGCTGAGGCCTTCGGACAGCAGTCCCAGGATCTCGCGTTCTCTCTGGGTCAATGAGGTGAACGCAGGATCCTCTCCTTCGATCCCGCCGTCGAGACCTGCGAAACTGAGCACTTCGTTGCAAAATCGCTCCCATGCCGGTTCGTGTTCCAACAGCACATGATTCTTCGAATCCAGCTCGACGAATTCCGCGCCCGGAATGCCGGCGGCGAGTTCCCGGCCCATCGCGATCGGGACGATGTCATCCGAGCGCGAGTGTAAGACGAGTGTGGGCACTCGTACCGAGCCCAACAGATCTCGAACATTGATCATCGCCCTCGCCTCCAGAAGCCTGGCCGCGTTTTCCGGCGAGGTCGTCTTTCTGCATAGCTCATTAAACCAGCCGATCTGCTCCTCGCTGCCTCCGGGAATGAACCGTGAGGTGAAGACCTGGCGAAATGCGGGATTGTCGTCTCCCCATTTCAGGCGAACCAGGTCTATCATTGCACGGTAAAGCTTTTCGCGGTTCTCATCGCCCCTCTGAGCCGCCCCGGCCGCATACCCGCCGTATAGAATTAGCCTGGAAACCCGCTCAGGATGTTTAACGGCGTAGGCGATGCACGTCGCAGCCCCCTGAGAGATGCCAAGTAGTGCAAACTGCCCGTCTAGCCGGGCGGCAGAGACGACCGTCTCGAGGTCCTCGGCCCATCTATCGAAAGACAGGTCGCCGACGTTCCAATCGGTCATCCCGCATCCGCGCTCGTCGTGCCTTAAGTATCGGAAATGTTTGGTGAAAAACCGCAGCCAATGGCTCCACACGGGACTGTCCCAGTCATAGTCAAGATGCGTCAGCCAGTTCGCGGCCTTGACAAGCACCGGGCCCGACCCCGACTCGGCCCACGCCAACTTTATGCCGTCCGGCGTCGTAACATATCGAATTCGCTGTCCGCCATTCTTCACGCTTCCCGTCTCCTGATATCGGGGCAAATGTCCCGCTACGGTAACTGCCCAAGGACATTTTCGGGACAAAAGGCCCATTCCCAGATCGGCAGGAAACCATCATCCTATAATTGACGAGTAAATTGAAATCAACTCGAGGTGCAAAATGCTCAAACGCGTCATTTTCTTACTCTACGGTGTGATCGCCTATCTGATATTTTTCGGTACGTTCCTTTATGCGATCGGATTTATCGGGAACTTTGCAGTGCCGACAGCGCTTGACGGGGAGGCCGTTGGCCCGTTTTGGCAGGGTTTTTTGATCAACGTCGGGCTGCTAGGGGTATTCGCCGTTCAGCACAGCGTGATGGCAAGGCCGTGGTTCAAGGACGCGTGGACGCGGATAGTCCCAAAGCCCATCGAGCGTTCGACCTACGTCCTTTTGTCGAGCCTTGCCCTTATTCTGCTGTTTTGGCAGTGGCGTCCGCTGGGCGGCGTGATCTGGTCGGTTGAGGATCCGATGGGTGTCCTGGTGCTCAGGACACTGTTTGGATTCGGGTGGGCGTTGGTCCTCGTCTCGACGTTTCTCATAAACCACTTCGATCTATTCGGGCTGCGGCAGGTCTGGCTCCATTTTCGCGGCATCGCATATTCTCCGCCCGAGTTCCGAACTCCGGCCCTTTATAAACTAGTGCGGCATCCGCTTTATGTCGGCTGGTTTTTCGCCTTCTGGATGACGCCGCTTATGACCGCCGCACATCTGCTTTTCGCCATTGCGACGACCGCATATATTCTGATCGCGATCCAGTTAGAGGAACGCGACCTTGTAAAGGAGCACGGCAAAGCTTACGAAGACTATCGGCGAACCGTACCAATGCTGGTGCCATTTACGGGCGGCGGCAAAGCTGTACAAAACGCGAGGCAAAAGGCAGATCAGCCGTTTTGAGTTATCTCCTCGGCTTCGAGGAATGATCCTGCAAGCTCTAATTTCGTACGGGCCGCGCGGGAAAGCTCGCCTGGCGGGCGAGATGGCCTTGGCGATATTTGAAGGCGAAGCCGGTACGAGTAGTCAGCGGGGAAAACGCCGATCGAGCGCGCAAAGCGGCGTCCGTCCAGCAGATGGTCCAACTCAAACGCTCGGACGTTTTGACCGCGCCGTCAGAACGGTCACTTTCAACCGGGCTGCGGTTATCGCCGAAATAGCCTGATCCACCCTGTCCAAGAGTTGAGCATCTGATAAAGATTCGATCGAATCTGTTGCCAAGTGGTTTGATCTCCGTTTATTTATTGATCACTTTGGAAGACTGTGTGCTAAACACGACTCGGCCAGATGCTTGGCGGCGACTATTTTCTTTTGCTGTCCTAAAATATTTTTCTCCGTCCATAAAACATTTTAAGGTCTTCCTAAAATCATTCTCCGACGACCCTAAGAACATTTCAGGACTCCTTAAAAGTATACTCCAAATCCCTAAAACATCCTCTTGCCTGCAAGAAACATTCTCCGTTGGTCAAGAAATACCTTCTACCGACTGACGATATCTCCACCTAACCTTACTGCTACAAATTGGACCGATAGATTACAACACTATGAAATGTAGCGATTGATTCGCTCGTCAAGAACTTCCGTAATCAGGTGATGATAGTCCTGAATTGTGTTGCCTGACCTAGTCGCGGAATCGATAAAGTCCCAGTAGTAATCCTCAACCTGAATTTCAATTGCAATCCTTTGTGCGAGTCGTTCCTCCATATTTGAACCGCAGATGCGAAGGAGACGCCTCATGACGTACCAACGATTATGGCTTTTTCCAAGGCGAGCAATTGCCATGATTGCAGCGACCTTAACATCAAATGCTTGAAACCCTAGAACTGACTCCAAACGGTTCACGAGTATATCGCAGAATTCATAGTCGAAACCGGCCGCTTTAACCCAATCGCAGTATTCAATTGCGAGAGTTTCAGCATACTCAAGATCTATTTTTGCAAAATGCACAAAAGCTTCTTCTTCAAGAGGCTTGAAGAGTGTCCAAAAGTCACCACGATTAGCGGGATCCTTCACAAATTGAACGAAGTCGTGCAAACGGCTTAAATCCCATGATTCTGTGCTCTTAAGTAGGTCAGACCATTCCTCAGTCTCGACACTAGGAGTAATTACGACCGGCGTCGCCAGAGTGGTAAATAGTGCATTTCTAACGCGGGATATGTCTTTGAAGCGTCTATCTGGCCTCACATTGGTGCATTTCTCGATCACTACTCCTAACGCTCCATTTGTTGAATGTTGACCATACGAAATGCGTGGCTTACCGTCGACAATATCGTGGAGAATACACCCAAAGGAGTAGATGTCTGCTTGGGGAGTTACTCTTTTAAAATCCTGCTTTTGTTCGGGAGCGCAATATGCCTCTGTACCCCAAGCGGACAATGTTGAGGTCAGTGCATTTCCGCCTGAATCCGGTGGCAAGACTAACCCGAAGTCAGACAGTTTCCATTTTCCGTTGTGAAAGAGAACGTTCTGGGGTTTCAAATCACGATGTTTGTAGTCGAGTGAGTGAAGTTCCTCTAACGCATTAAGAATATCCGCTAAAGCATCTTTAGGAATCTGATTTGTGGCCCGAGCATTTGTTATTTCCTCCTTGAAATTCTGCTCACATAGCGGCATCGTGAACCACATTGGATCGCCAGAAAGGTCGAAATCGAGAATCGGCACAAAGAAATCGCTGGATAGGCTTTTCTGAACTTTTACCTCTCGTTGGAAGCGTTCTTTGAGTTTATTGGTGTCACTCGCAGCTAAAACCTCGGTCGTAGGATCAAATACTTTCCTGGCGACGCGGTTGCCGTCATCTAGCTCCACTTCTTCAACCCGGCCGAATCCGCCATTATCAATTACTCGGATTACTTTCATAGGGGCATTGTTTCCGTCACTTCTGCGGGATGTCGTTGCCGTCTTCAAAGAATTCAAGCGATGCCGAATTCAAACAATAGCGTTGGCCTCGCGGTTTATTGCCGTATGTTATACGAAAAGTGATCTAATGGATACAGTCTAATTCTTGATCGGAGCCACAGCATTGATTCGATTCACGAGCTTGACCTTCAGGTCCTGTGGCTTGTCCCATCCAACATGCGGATACTGACGAGTATCGAAATGTAGCTTCTTGTATTCGTCGTTCTTGCAAGTTCTTATTACATGCAATCCAAGTCCCATCGCAAAGCCGGCCTCGAAGTAGGCACCCGCATTCTGTCCGGTAAAATCAACCACGAGAAGTCGGCTCTTTTTGATCTGAGCAAGAATATAGTCGTCGATTTTCTCGTTGTGCTCTTTCTTATCAACTCGCATTGGAGAGTATCCTGTTTCCAACAGAGCGGGTTTTATTCCGTCTTCGTAGAGTGAATCAAACTCAGCGGAGAACGGCATTGCCACGAAGGCCTGATCTTTTACGGCAGCCTTCCTACTCAGTTCGATTACTCGGTTCCATCCATCGATCGTAAGTTCACCATGTGTGTTTGATTGATTATGGTCGAACAAAAGACCCCTGCGTCTGAGAGCATCCACTATCTTACACAGTTCCGTAAAGTCATGAGCATACGCAAGTGGATAATCATATTGAAAGAATTGTCGAACGTCACCCATCTTCTTTTGGGTTGCATTCAAGGACAGTAGTAGGCGATCCATTTTCTCGATCGGGTTCTTTGGAACTCGAACGAAGGACAACAGTTCTTCAAAACTGCCGAAAGACGGTGTTTGCCCTCCCTCATTAAGTTCTCGCACCGCTCCAGAGAGAAGATGACTATCCTGCGGACGCGAAGTTACAGTGACCGAAAAGCCCTCATCAACCAAGTAACGACCACAAATCTCGCAGTTCACGAACCATTTGTCATCGTTGCGCCGCTGTGCATCAACTGATAGGTCATTCCAGCAAATCATACATTTATCGGGCATATCTACATTTCCTCAAAATCACTATAAATAGGTCCACATCTCACGACTTCTGCGGGATTTCTTGGCCGTCTTCGAAGAACTCGAGCAAGGCCGAGTTCGGGTTGAAGGCTTCGGGGACACAGGCCAAGCCCAAGATCATTTTAGTTCAGTCCGCGGATAAGGACGACGTCGTGTTTCCAGCCTCCGTGGACGATCGCAAAATTTCGATCATCATGTGACACGGCAAAGCCGGAGCGTTCGCCAAGTTCGTTTATCGACAGGTCGATCAATTTTTCGGGCTTTGAGCCGTCAAGTGAGATGCGCCAGATCGAGTGGGCGTTTAGCGACTTGTCATGTTTCAAGACATATAGCAAATTTCCATTCTTTGACCAGGCGACGTGAACAACCAAACGATCGACGACGGTAAGCGGGATCTGTTTCACCGATCGCCAATCTTCTAAACGAACGACGTTTATGTAGCTACTGCCGTTCACTTGCTCGACAATGGCGGCGTGGTCGGTTCCCGGAGACAAGGCAAGTGTCGGGAAGGTTTTTTCCAGACTCGTCGGCGATACAGCCAATTCTCTCTCTCCGCCGGTGGAAACGCGGCGTAGCTTTTTACTAAAGGCTGATAGGTAATAAACCCACTCACCGTTTGGCGAGACCGCGAGCGGAAATCCGCCTTCTGATCGGGTAAGCTGTCTCGGACTGCTGCCGTCGATGTTCATTCCCCAAACCTCAGACCGACCTGAGAGGTTTGACGAGAAATAAACTTTGGTTGCGTCAGGGTTGGTTATGGGAAACGAACTGACTCCCTCGGCGGTGAGCCTCTTCGCGTTCGTGCCGTCGCTATTGGAAAGCCAGATATTCGTCCTTCCAGCACGATCTGATGCAAATGCGATCCTGCCATCGGGCAGAAAATGCGGGGTCATCGCGCGTCCGATAGGGTTCGGCCGTCCTCGGTCCAAAAGATCACCGATGAATAGCCTGAAATCCCCGTCGACAACGGTCGAGACCAAAAGATCGCCCGCAGCCGAGAGGCTTACGGCGTTGTACGTCATCGCGTCCTTTTTTAGGGGCCGGACACTACCATTTCCGGGGTTAAGATGCCAGAAAAAGAATGTCTCATCAGTACGTTTCTTTGCAGAGATCAACATAGATCGTCCATCCGGAAGCCAATCTATGTTTTTCACATTGAAGAATCTTTCCGTGGTCGCAGCCTTTTCCTTGCCGGTAAGCACATTGACGACAAAAACCCCAAAATTGTCCCCGTTTTCTCTGGACTGTCCGGATGCAAATGCGAGTGAATGCCCATCAGGCGAGAATGAGTTGCTCCCGATCCGCATCGGCGATGCCCGACTCGCGATCTTTCTCTCTGCTTTCCCGTGTTCGTCCGCGACGTAGAGTGAGCAATATTCTTCATCTCTATAGGGACAGCGGACAAACGAGATCAGACGTCCGTCGTTAGAGATATCTATCCAGCCTTCCATGCCGCAGCTAAGTTCCTCGGGAATTCCGCCGTCGAGAGAGATGCGGAAAAGACAGGGCTGCTGCTCCGTCGTCAACGAGGTCCTGACAAAATAAACTCCCGAGTCATCAGGAGTTATTGCCACCCCCATATAGAGCCCGTTTACGGGGCCGACGATCTCTTTTGTTTGCCCGCTTTCCAGATAGCGGATGTTCAGGGTCGATCTTTCATCGTGAAGGCCCGTAGAAAATACAACAAAGCGCCCATCATTTGAAATGGCGGCGTGGCCGGCGTTGCCATCGTTCGAAAGCCGTTCTACGCGAAACGGGGCATCCAACACACCCGCGACCTTGTCGGAGCCCCTGCCAAACGGCCAACCGTAAACGCCGGCGAGCCCTAAGCCGAGGGCAAGGAGAAGCACCACTAGTGCCCATCGAGCCAATAGATTTTGATGTTTGAAAGGCGGTGCCGGCGCCTGGATCGTCTGTTCGGCCTGCCCGATATCTAAAAGTCCATCCGTCACTTCGGCAATAAAACGATAGCCACGGCGCGGAATTGTCTCGATGAACTTAGGATCCGCCGGGTCGTCGCCCAGCGCTTTGCGAACCAAGCGGACCGTAAACGCTACGTTCCCCTCTTCAACAAAGGAATCTCCCCAGAGAGAGGACAGCAGTTCATGCTTGTCGATGATCCTTCCCCGGTTATCGACCAGCATAATGAGGAGATTGAACGCTTTTGGGGTGAGCGCGACAGGTTCGCCCGAGCGTAGAAGTCTCCCCTCCTCGCGGTCGACTGTGAATTCCTTAAACTGTGAATATCTGTGGTGGAACAATTTACAGACTCTAATCAAACTCTCATCAATCTCTAATTGGTCATACAAGACATTTTAACCCTAAACATCGTAATTTTTCCAAAGAATTTGACGAGGTCGCGACCGGTCATATCGATATAGGGGATAAGTCGGGAGGAAATCCGAACGTCTATATCTGTTTGATGGCAGGGCGGGGGCATGAAATGAAGGACTACAAGACGCTTGGCGATCTAGCGGCCAATGAAATATTGATGCGTGAAGGCTGGTTTCACGGACTCCACAAGTTAATTCGCGACTACGGGCTTCCTCCGGACCGGGTTGCAGTTCACAAGGCAAATTTCTTTAGGTTGCTACACGGAAAGATCGTCGAGGGGGAGCGAGAGGTACATCGGTTGGGTCAGGTCCTTGGCCTAATGAAGGCCAACTGCAGAGACGGAATGTTGACACGTCCATGGGAAGGCACTACTGCGTATGGACCGGCAAGCGAACTATTGAGACAGAATATGAAGGCGTTTGACGGTTGGTCGGTCAGCCTGTTAGAGACTCACATCAGCCTTCTTTGCGCAATAGAAAATCCGGAATCTGCCGGCATGAGGCTAAATGACCTGCGTACGTCTTTCATAAATCTATGGAATACCCGAATGGGAACCAGACGTCCGCTTGACAATCACCCGGGGCTATTCCGTGGTCCATATATCTTCATACCATAGGCCTTGATGGCGAGGGAACAACGTATCCATGGCACGATTTGACACTATTGAGACAGTTCAGGGCGGAACAGAAATGGCAGTAAATCTAACGAACGCGGTTGGGACCGGATCCCCGAATCAGCGCTCGGACGTTTTATTGATACAGGCGCTTTTCAAATATATCGAGAAAGGGCTGGGCAGATCGGCCCTCGGCCTCGGGCCGGATTACAACATTCCGGCGATCTCCGGTGTAATGGACGCCGATACCTATTCCGCAATCGGTGAGTTCCAGATCGCCAACATTCGGCAACTGCTAATGAAACGGTTTGACGGTGTGATACACCCGGCAAACTATAAGGGAAGAAAGATAAACCTCTTCAAACGGCCGCTGATGTCGATCACCTATCTACACTTGCTGGCCAAGGATGCCTCGATCTTTCAGGGCAGCGGCGAGTACCCCTTTCAACTTTCGAGAATGAATGAGGAACTTGCTTTTGCCCTTGACGCCGCACTGATCGGGTAGCGGCGAATCAGGGGCCTTAGATTCCGAGAACGCGCGATTATCTCGAGTAAGCGAACTTACACCAGATATAAGCGAGATACATAAGTTATGAAAAATAGTAAATACACGTTGCTTTTTGTTATCGTTGCAGCCGCGATGCTTACCCAAAATGTCGCAGCACAGTTTCCACGTACCTTGCCGCGAGTGCCTGATCCGAGAGCGACCCCTTCGAACCCCAACCCCGAAACCAAGCCTGAAACCGGCCGGAACGGTGGTGGTGATCGCGGCACGACCCACCTTTACCCGAATCAACGCCCGACAAACGATCCGATACTTGTAAAGACATCGATTTACATGGAGGCACGGGCGCATGACCGATATTGGAAGGTGCCAAACGAGTCGAACCATTCGAGCTGGGTTCCGGTTTTGCGGTTTGCTCAGTTTTTCGATAATTCGCGAAAACTGAACTATGTGGTTGAGTATTCAAACCCGGACGGGACCGCATGGTTTAGCGAAAAACTCGATCAAATGTCCATAGCTGCGAATCGAACGGTCGGATACCGCAGTTCCGACACGGCCAATCTGCTGAATACCAAGTCAACGAACGCGACGGGGGTTTTCGGATTCAAGGTGGTCGACCAAGACAGCGGGGCCGAGGTATTTAGCGGAAAATTCAAAGTGTCTAAATTTGCCACGGGTTCGGGGCCAAGAGAAAAAAACAGGTTCGACTTTTATGTCGATCATGACTGGCTCATTCCGTTCGGCCGGATAGCATTTCACCACAGCGACCTTACCCAAGGTCCTCCTGCACCGCTTTTTAGCTTTTGGCTGAGAGGCCCGATCGAAAGGAAAGAGCTTGAAGCGCGACTCTCTTTCGGGGATAGGCAAGTAGCCTCGACGAATGATCGCGACGCAGTCGGCGGCATCGCCGACTATGACGAAAGAACTACACAATTTGCCCCGGCGTTTGCCCCGCAGAATATTATCAAACGATGGGAGTTTGTACTTGGCAATTTTCGCTATAACAACGGAGCAAGGATGAATCCCGAACGATTCAAGCAAGTTCATTGGGCAGAGGAAAATCCCGGAAATTACACTATTCGTGTTTATCAAAAGGGAATTCAGATCCGTGAGATGCAATTCTCGGTGGCGTCCGATGGAAGATTGGTTCGTCCCTCATATTCCGATCAGATCTTTGAGCCCTATTACGGCATAGTACTTCCGGTCAAAGTTACGGGTGAAGCGGAAAAATGGAATTCGGCCGCATGGAAGACAGATGCGTTCTACGGAAATCCGCTCAAGGGGTTCGCGGCCCCCTGACGTTGGAGTTAGATCAGCTGGATGACTCATTGTCTTGGACAGCCGGATCTTCGGTCCCGGGAATGCGAAATCAACAGGGGAGAGAACAGAGGAGTTATGAAATACAGAATGTATGGATACGCACACGCCAGCGACGCGAAAAACATCACGCTGACGTCAATAGCTAATTATCGTAATGAAATAAGCGAAAAGACACCCGTGGAGGCGGGAACAATAACGATGCTGGCGGAGAGCTTTAAGAATATGCCAAAACCGGCCCCGTTTCAGTTTACATGGAAATATGAGAAGGGCATTCCCAAGACGCTGTTCTCTGGGCTGAAGAAGGGCGAGGACTTTTCGCTTGATCTGAGAGTGCAGGTGATAGACGACAAGTCGAGCGTTAAAGTCCACGTCGAGTTCGACTTCTATCAATGCCGCTTGATAAAGATGCGTACACGCGGACAGGTGCAGACAATCGAAGCGTCGTTCGGAGGCTTTCAGAAACGTCCGGAATGATCTCATTGTGAAAGTTCAAGTATTTTCCGAGACCGAAACATGAAAAGCACATTCCGTTCAAAGGTCGATCGGTGGCTGGCGGCGATCATGATCGTAGCGATCATCAGCATCCCCATTTTGGCCGTAATTTCGATCAATGAGGGATGGCGGCTGCCGGCGGCCGTATTGTTCGCGTTTGAAGGGTTCATCATCTCGGTACTGTGGGCGACCTATTATCACATCGCGGGTGGTACGCCGTTCGTCCACAGCGGGCCGCAGCTCTGGCGCGTACCGATCAGCGACATTTATCAGATCACGCCGACGAACGATCCGCCCTCAAGTCCCGCACTCTCGCTCGACCGGCTCCGGATAGTGTACGGCGAGGGCCGTTCGATAATGGTCTCACCGGTCGAGAAGGAAGCGTTCATCGACGCGATCAACGCAGCGAAAAAAGGGTAAGGTCGAAGGCTCAACTTCTCTGGGGAATTTCTTCTCCCTCTTCGAAGAATTCGAGCGAGGCGGAGTTTAGGCAGAAGCGTTGGCCGGTGGGGGGCGGGCCGTCGGGGAAGACGTGGCCCTGATGGCCGCCGCAGCGGGCACAGCGGATCTCGGTGCGGCGCATTCCGTAGCTGTTGTCGTCGATGTAGGCGAGGTGTTCCTTGTCGAACGGCGCGTAGAACGAAGGCCAGCCCGTTCCCGAATCGAACTTGTATTTCGAGGTAAAGAGCGGCAGCCCGCACAGGCGGCAGGCATACGTCCCGTCAAGTTTGTTGTCCAGCAGCGTCCCGCAAAACGGGGCTTCCGTGTCGTGATCGAGCAAAATTCGGTACTCCTCTTCGTTTAGGCCCTCGGCCAGCCTTTCGACCGCTTCGCGTTCGAGCGGCGTGATATCATATCCGGTCTCTGAAATTGACATCGCTTTCTCCCAGACGATATTACCAAAAAGCGTTCGCAACATGTCCGGTTAGGTGCGATAATACCGCTAAACCAAGCAAAGATCGACCCTTACGGCCCTGTTCGGATGCCCGATATTTCCCGGACATTGTAGAAAAGTAGTTGACCCGAAGCCATAGGTCGCCGCATTAATAAGAAAATGCACCGCATTATGGTAATAATGCATTGCATTATAGGCAAAATGCATTGCATTATACGAAAAATGCACCGCATTATGGACAAAATGCACCGCATTCAAAAGGTAATGCGGAAAATTGAAGAGGCAATGCAATGCATTTAGCAAATAATGCGGAAAATTATGTAAGAAATGCACCGTATGAAGAGATAAATGCATTGCATATCTACAAATATGCGACGCATTATCTACAAAATGCATCGCATTAGTCTAATAATGCAGGAAACTTCCACCCATTGACCAAAAACAAATGCCCAGATCAGTAAAGATGTCTTTCACCGCTCTGCGATCGGGTCCGTGTTAATTCTAACTATTGTTCCGCTACCTGTTCCGGGCCGGCCGGCTTGACCGCTTGTCCGCTTTTTCTCCGCATATCCGTATTTCTTCGTGGAAGATCGAAACAGAGTTCTTCTATAGCTCATTCTTAAGGTCGGCACCGACATGATATTCGCCTTTATGGGGCATCCGATCTGAAACGAGGAGATACGAGAATGGACAAGTCATGGGAAAACAAGGTTCGCTCGACAAAGACGTTGACCTATTTCGACGAGAGCAACACGGGCAGATGGTCCGGGGTGGTCGCTGTCTCGGTGCAGGCGTTTAACCGCATTGCCCGGGGCATCGTTCAATACAAGCTGACGGACGACCGAAACTCGGCGAACGTCGTGATCGGCGTGGCGGAGGGCAGCGCCTCGTTCCCGTTCGGCGGAGACGACAGGCCGATCGTCTTCTCAAAGACCTCCACACACGGCATCACGCGAACGTTCGCCTACAGCACCGGTATCGCGAAAGCGGCTATCTTTCTGCCGAGCGACCCTTCGCAGGATAATCAAAACGTGCTCCAGTTCATTACCATCCATGAATTGATCCACGCCTGCGGGCTCGAGGCGCACGACAATGACGGCGTGCTTATGACATTGCCAAATATTCAGGGCGGAAAGATCTTTTCGACGCCAAAGAGCAAAAAAATGCCGCCCTTTTTCATGGCCAATAAAACTATCGCGCGGCTAAGAGCGATCTGGTAAGGCTGTTACGCGGACGCGATACCGGGAATGACCGGTCCGTCAGGCAGCTTACCTAAGTCCTGTTATCAATACGGCGTCGTGCTTCCAGCCACCCTGAACCACTGTAAAGCTCTTTCCGTCCGGTGAGACCGCGATCCCCGATACCTCGCTGACTTCGTCGTCACCCAGATCTGCGATCCGTCTCGTGGCCTTTCTGTCGAACGAGTATTGATACACGACATTTCCCTTATAATTGACGTTTGACATCATAAACAAAACGGACCTTCCGTCTGGCATCCATGAAAGTTCAAGGAGTCTTGAACTTTCGGACGGCAATTCGATCTTACCGACCGTTTCCTTTGTCGTCATCGAAACCAAGGCTACGAAGAGTTTGGAATTCATTCGTTTTTCAAACGCCATTGTCAGACCGTCCGGAGAAATTGCGATCTTCTCTTTTGTTCGATCATACTCCAGCCTTTCTTCGTTGCTATCGAGTGAGATAGACCAAAGAGTTCCGTCGATGCCATGTCGGTAGTAAACGGTTTTCCCGTCCGGAGCAACGAATATCGGCGAGCCGCCTTCCCTTGAGGTGATCTGAGTTTGATCGGCCCCGTCGGCGTTCATTTTCCAAACGTGTGCCGCGCCGCTCCGGTTTGATGTGAAGAATACCGTCTTATTGTCGGGAGAAACGACCGGCGCCCCGTCGCCACCCGGATCGGTGGTGATCTGCCGTCGTCTGCTCCCGTCCGGGTTTATGCTCCATATCTCATCGTTTCCGGACATTACCGATGCAAAATATATCTTTCCGTCGGGTGCATAGGCCGCGCGTGAGGCGTCCGCCAGAAAGCGCTTTTCTGAAGGGTCGTCGAGGCTGAATACATGGATGCGGAAATCTTGTTCGATCTGCGTTGAGATTAGCTTTCCTGCCTCCTTGTCAAGACTTAATACGGAATAAGCCTCAGAGTCGTTTGTCAGCGGTTCGGCTTTACCCGTGTCGGACGATAAATGCCAGATGCGAAAATGCTTGTTGGGTATCCTTGACGCGGTGAGCAGCAATCCGCTTCCGTCCGGCAGCCAGCATATATTCTTGATGTTAAAGAAACGTTCGGTCGTTACTACTTTTTCGGACGCGTCTAGTAGATCGAACTCCGCGACGCTAAAAGCATTTGCCTGATTGCGCGATTGCCCGAACGCGTAGGCGATTCGAGTGCCATCCGGCGAGATCTCGTTATCGGCGATACGTATCGGATATGGATGCGAAACAAGTTTTCTTTCGTTGTGGCCGGTTGCGGCATCCGCAGTGTAGAGAGAACACCACTCTTCGTCCCGCCTAGGACAGCGGACATAGGATATCGTCTTTCCGTCGGGCGATATGCTGACCGAGCCATTGGTTCCGGAAAGCACCTTTTCCGGAATTCCGCCGAGTATTGACGTACGAAAAATCTCAATGGTGCCTTCCAGGTCACGCTTCCCGCGGCTGAAATATATCCACTCGCCGTCGGGCGAATATGTGAACTCGTAATAATCCTCTTCGGACGGCGGTATCATCTCGACATTGGTCCCCGATCCAAGCTGGCGGAGCCAGACGCTCTGTTTCTCTCCGGTCCTGACAGAGAAAACTACGGTCTTTCCGTCCGGCGAGATCGCAGCGCCGAAAACATTGCCGGTCGTCGAGAGTTTTTCCGAGGCAAAGGGTGCGGACAAGACGGGCGCGGCGTCGATGTTTTCATTTTGCAGATAAAACGATCCAATTGCCGCAGCACATAAGAACAAGATTGTGGCCATCAATATCGAGTACCGGTGTCTGGGGATAGATGCAGAGCCGGGATGAACAGTCCGCTGCCCGGCCGCATCTGAAGATGAAGCCGAAAACGGATCTGAAGCAGGTAAGACCTTTTCGACCTTCGCAATAAACCTGTAACCTCGTCTCGGGATCGTCTCGATATAGGTAGGTGACTGGGCGTTGTCGCCGAGCGCTATGCGAAGCTGCCGAATGTTGAACGAGATATTGCCTTCCTCGACAAAACTGTCCGGCCAGACGTTTTCGAGGAGGAATTTCTTGTCTAGGATCCTACCCTGATTTTCCAACAGGACGAGAAGCAACTCGATCATTTTCGGGGTTACCGGAATGACCTTATTATTCCGCCTCAAAGAGTTATCGTCAGTGCAGAGCCCGAACTGCCCGAATCTGTATAAGTGCCGTTGTTTCAATGACTTACTATCCTCTAACAACTTTCTAATCGGAATATAACCGGATTCTAAGGAGAATAACGCGAAAAAAATAATTTGGTTGCGTCTTTCGTCGTGGCCACCAAAAACCGGCTGCGGTCCTGGCCTGAGAAACTGACGACCATTGATCCGTCGTCGATCGGCCGGCTCAGCAGATCCGGAAATGGTGTGCCCGTTAAATAGACGAAAAGGAGACGAAAAATAGGAGAAACAAAAATGAATCGATTCATAACTATCATAGCAATTTCACTACTTCATCTTGCCGCGGCACAGATCGTGTTTGCACAGATCACGATCAACGTTCCGCGCATTCCAAAGATCGGTGATCCGAAACCGGACACCGGACGAAACGGCGCGGGAAATAACACCAAGACCGACGGAACCGGTAACACCTCAGTAACCGGAAACGGCACTGGAAAGGCGACCGGAGGGCCCGGACTCCTATATACGACGCCGCGTACGACGGACACCCCGATACTGGTCAGGAACTCGGTTTATGTTCAGGCAAAGTCGCACAACGAATACTGGAAGATGAAGGGCCAGCGGAATCATTCCAGTTGGGTCCCGCTCATTCGTTTCAGCCATTTTTTTAATAACGAAAGATCCTTGAACTACACAGTCGAATATTTCAATCCGGACGGTTCGCCGTGGTACAGCGAAATGCTGGAACAGAGCAGCAGATATGCTGCGGATCGGACAGTGCGTTTTGAGAGCCCAAGCCCCTGGGCAGGTGTTTTAGATTCGAAATCGACCGATGCGACGGGCATATTCTCGTTCAAGATAACAAACGATGAGACGAAGGAGATCCTTTTTCAGGGGAAGTTCAAGGTAGGGAAGTTTAGTACGTCGAATGGCGGGCCCGACAAGAACAAGTTCGAATTCTATGTCGATCATGATTGGCTGATGCCGTTCGCGACGGTCGGATTTCACTTCTCTGGGTTTGAGATCGGCGGGATGCCGCCTCAGGTAAGCGTCTGGATCAAGGGCTCGCCTGACGCCTCTGATCTGGAAGCAAGGATCTACTACAAAGGCCAGCAGATCGGTTCGACAAAAGATGGCGGTGGAGCGAGCGACTATGACGAAAGGACAACAGATATGTCGGCGGCTTTTGCACCGCAGAACCGATGGAAGCGATGGCAGTTTCAATGGCACAAAGTGCTTTTCGACAACAACGGTTCCTTCAATAGGGACAATTTTCCGAATGCGTTCTACCTTGACAAGAATCCCGGAACCTACACCGTAAAGATCTTCGACAAGGAAAAGCAGATACGCGAGCTGGAATTCACCGTCGGCAGTGATGGCCGGTTTGTTCGACCTCCGTATTCGGATCTGATGTTCAACCCGAACCACAACGTGTTCATTCCGGTAAAGGTCACCTCTCCCGATGAAAAGTGGAACGCGAACTCATGGAAAACCGATGCGTTCTACGGAAACCCGCTTGTAGGGTTTGACGCCCAATAGCGAAAAGGGGGACCAAAAGATGGCATATGAGTATTTTCTGAAGATGGATGGTCTCTTTGGTGATTCGGATGATCCGCGCCATTTCGGCGAGATCAAACTCATTAGCGTCACCTGGGGATCTGATAGGGGACAGACTGGCGGAGGGGCTGCAGGTTCTGGAAGTCCGCAGATCAATGAACTTAAGGTGTTCAAGAACCATGACAGAACCTCTCCGATCCTGATGCAGGCTTCGTCAGAAGGAAGGCACTTCAAGGAGGCCAGGTTGACGATCGAAAAGAGGTCGCTGATGGGGGCAATGCTGATCTCTCACGTTGTCGATATGAGGTCGATAATCGTGGACTCGGTCCTTCCCCGACCGGGTCTCGACGAGATCACCTTATCCTTTGGACACATTCGCTTCGAAAAGGGAGCAATGCAATTGCTGCATGGAGCTCAGCGGATCTAAAGATGAGCGATCGGGTTCAGGAGAGCTGATCGGACGAGCGCATTTGGTCCGTCCGCTTAAAGACGGCCGGGTTAAATGCGCTCTAAATACAAACAATAAATAGGAGACAATATGTATTCAATAATAAAAAACAAGATAGTAAGTGGGTTTCTCATGGTGCTCGGCATGGCCGTGCTGTCGGGGGCATCCTACGCGTCCGTCATCAAAGACGACGGCCTTCAGGCGCCTTCGCTTCCCGGAGAATGCTCCGGTATCCAGGCCCCGGCCGATACGGTGCCCTTTTTTCATACTTACGCGATTGGCGTACAGGTTTACAGATGGAACGGTGCGAGCTGGGATTTTATCGCACCTATCGCGAATCTGTACGCTTCGCCCTTGTTTCGGGGCAAAGTGGGGACACACTACGCCGGCCCAACCTGGGAAAGCAATAGCGGCAGCAAAGTGGTCGGCAGACGGCTCGCCGGCTGCACGCCCGATATTACCGCTGTTCCGTGGCTGTTGTTGGAAAGCGACTCGGTCACAGGGCCGGGGCCGTTCAGCAAGGTAAGCCATATACAGCGTGTGAATACCTCCGGTGGGCTCGCGCCGACAATGCCGGGTACGACCGTTGGAGAAGAAAAGGGCGTTCCCTATACGACGGAGTATTACTTTTATCGCACCGCAAAATAGGACGTTTACGGAGAAACGCGGGTTGGCGACAGGGCCGGCCCGCTGTTCTTTTGCCATGTCTGAAGTTTGATCTGATCGGCAAAAGACCGGTCATTAGGAGAAATAATTATGGCTACAATAGGCCTAAATCTAATAATATCTGTGAGATCCGGGAACAACATGTCGAGTATCGGGGGTGTATTTGGGTTACCGATGCTCATATTCTCTACGCCGACCAATCCGTGGCCGCCGCTCGCTCATGGTTACGAGATCGCGAACAGGATGCAGGTCGGCGACGAATTAAAGGACATCGTAAACAAGCAGCAGGTGCTGATAATGCGTGCCAGCGATGCCCATTCGATCGATCTGTACCAGGCTTATCAGGCTGGAAAGAGATTTTTGATCATTGCGAACGTCTATGTTCTGGGAGCAGACGGCAATGTGGTCTCAAATGCGACGCTGACGATCACCGACGCGAAGATGACATTCTTTAATCGGAAAAAGCGCAGTGGGCTGTTATCGGACAAACACTTCGATAATATGACGTTCGTATTTGCAAGAAACTCTACAAAGATCGAATATGGACGCGATGTCAACGCAATAGCAAAGGAAAAGGGCGTGGACACAGCCATTGGGAGGACGGATGTGGTTCTTTTCTGAGAGCGGGATCGGCTGCTGCCGGTGTTTTCTGCGGGATCTTCCATATTCGGGACCAAACGGCCAAACGCATTTTTTCAATAACTATCACGGTGGAAGGCGTTGTTATCGGTACGGTCACGAACCTCCTGCTTACTCAATCAATACCGAATAGCCGCGAGATCCGAACACAGATATTCTCTGTCCGTACATAGATATTGTGTAGAGATGGCCGTTTCTAAACGAGAGATCGTGTTCTCTTGATAAGAAATGGCCATTTTTCGTTGAGAGATCGGCATTTCCACGCGAGATCTTGCCACATCCCGCCGAAAGATCGCGATATTACCGCGAACGGACGCGTTCTCACCAGGTACGGACGCATTCTCACCAGGTACGGTCACGTTTTAACCAGGTACGAAAGCGTTCTTACCACGAAATATTACGATATTTCCAAAGAATATCGGCATTTCCTGCCGAAAAAAATCCAATAAAACTCGATTAAAAGGCCCCATTTACAGGCGTTTTGGCATTTTTGAAGAGATCTGAGAAATCGGACGGCGGCTTTCCGCTAGAGCTAAATGAAGGATATTGCGTGTAAATGGACGGGGAGAAACGCGCAATGCGGTTTTTAGCTGCGATGTTTGATCTTGCTGCGGCCGTTTGAAACGGCTATTGCCCGGATTTCTGCTTTTCGAGGTTGCGGGGCCGGTGGGACAATTTGCATAGGCAGTGGTCGGGTTGCAGTGGAGACGGAGCGACGCGGCCTGTCTCAGGCCATCATCTCAGGCCGCGGAAGAGGACCGCGTCGTGCCTCCAACCGCCCTGAACAATGGCGAAACTCTTTCCATCCGGCGAAACGGCGAACGAATTAACTGAGTCCGCTCCCAAGTCAGCGATCTTTGTCGGTGTCTGATCGGCGGTTCGTTGAAGCAAAAGGATCGTGTTATTTCCAGGGCCCGCAGCCACGATGTAAACAAAGGCATTTCCATCTGGCATCCAGACAATATCGTTTGAAGAGGTATCCGAAAACTCGACAGTATAGGTTTTGAAAACTTTCCCGCTGTCAATGTTCGCAATAGAAATGCTCCGCTTTTGACCGCCCTCGCTCCACGTAGAAAAAGCAACATTCTTGCCGTCCGGCGAGATGGCGAAATTGACCGCTCGTTTGTCAAGAACCAATTCCTCATTACCGCCGCCGGCAGGAACACGCCAAAGCGTTCTATCGACACCGTGATGATAGAAAACCCATTTTCCGTCCGGCGAAACAAAGAATGGATAACCGCCGTCGGCCATTGTAAGTTGGGTCTGGTCGCTTCCGTCAGCCTTCATTCGCCAAACCTGAGACTTGCCTGTACGATTCGCGGAGAAAAAAACATACTCATTGTCGGGCGAAACAACCGGCCAGATGTCATCAGCTAGATTGTTGGTCAACTGTTTCTGTCCGGTTCCGTCAGAGTTGATACTCCAGATCTCATCATTCCCTGACATCGCGGATGAATAGGCAAGCTTTCCATTCGGGAAATACGTCGCACGCATAGCCTCGACTAGACCGCTCGGGCGGACAGGATCGTCCGTGCTAAACAGCATCAACCGGAAATCCTGCTTGACCTGGGTTGAGATCAAAAATCCGGCTTCCAGATCCAAACTCAATCGGGAATATGATTCCGAATCGTTCGTCAGCGGCCGTGCGATCGCGTCGGCGGCCGAGATCTCCCAGATACGGAAATACTTGTTCGGCGTCCGCGAGGCAGTGATCAGCAAGCCGTCTTTGTTTGGCAGCCACGCCAGATTTTTGATGTTGAAGAATTTCTCAGAGGTCAGGCTGGATACTTCCCCGGTTTCGATGTTGATCTCTTCGAGGCCGAAATCGTTTGCCTGGTTTTGCGATTGGCCCACCGCAAAGGCAATGCTTCGGCCGTCGGGGGAAAACTTGTTGTCGCCGATCCTGATCGGCTGAGGCCGCGAGGTTAGCTTCTTTTCATTCGTGCCGTTCAGGGCATCGGCGACCCAAAGCGAACAGTATTCTTCCTTAGTATAGGGACATCGAACAAAAGAGACGGTGCCGCCATCGGGCGAGATGCTGATCCAGCCCTCTGTGCCGCTCAAGATCCTTTCCGGGATCCCGCCAAAGACCGAGACTCGATATAGCCCCGTATCACGAACCTGCCGGTCGCTACGCACAAAATAAAGAAAATTCCCGTCGGGCGAAAGTTCAAGGCCGTAATAGAAATCGTCTGAGGGTGGAATGATCTCGATGCTCTGCGAGGATTCGAGATGACGTAGCCAAACGCTCTGCTGCCCCTCAACCCCGTTGGTATAAAAAACACTTTTGCCGTCTCTTGAAATCACGGCGTTCCGCACTTTTCCGTTGGTAGAAACTTTTTCCGAGGCAAACGGTGCAGAAAGTACCGGAGCATTGCTGTATGCGGTTTTGGTAAGCCAATACCCCGTAACGGCGATACCGCCGGCGATCATGACGATCACTGCGGCCAATAGACTCAGGGCTCGCGAAGATGAAGATCTCTTGAGCGGCAACGGTTCTGTATTTGGTTGCTCAGAACCATTGTTCCCAGCGTGTTCGCTCGAAGAACCCCTGACCTCCGCGATAAAACGATAACCCCGACGCGGAACGGTCTCAACGAATCTCGGGCTGGCGGCATCATCGCCGAGAGCTTTGCGGAGCATTCTGATGGTGTAGGTGATATTCGATTCCTCGACGAAGCTGTCCGTCCAGATCAAATTCATCAGCTTTTCTTTTTCGACCAAGCGGCCGGCGTTTTCGGCGAAGACGGAAAGCGTGTCAAAAACCTTTGGCGGCAGTGGAATTTTGACGCCATTCTTGAGTAATTCTTTCTCGCGGAGATCGAGACGGAAGTCTTCGAACTCATAGAAATCATTAATTTCCCGATCGTTATCGGCCCTCATCGATTCCTAATCGAAACCTAATAGGTTCCTCAAGACACAAAATATATGGTCGGAATAGACTCCGCATAGATCATTATTCCGGTAGATTTTACCACACGAACGGAGATGACTTGTAGCTTTTTTCGCGCGGCCGGACTTTCGCCGAGCGATCATTGGAAGCAAAAAGAATGATGGATTGACGATTCTGAAAATAGGAGCTTAAAGATGAAAAAGAATGATCCGAGCCAAAGGAGAAAGTTTTTGAAGTCTGCCGCCGCGACGCTTGTTGCCGCGTCAGTTCCAGTCACAGCGGCCACGAAGGGAGGCCGGGGAGGCGACGATAATGTATCAGGCAATCAGAAGTCCGACGTTTACCTTCACGGTTGCGCATGGAATCGGGATCTCCCCGGAGTATTTGGCCGAGCGTGTTACACATTCGAAGTGAGGGCGAAAGTTGGAGGTACCGGCGTCGGAACCATTCGCGACGACGTGTACTCCGAAATCAATTCGCAGATCCAGATCAATCGCGTAACAAGAAGGGGGAAAACCTACACACTCGAAGGCGAAATAGTCGCGTCTCGCAGTCCACAGATGGTTGGGATGGATGTAGTGATCGCAGCAACGTCGTCGGGAAACGGCGCGGGCAGCGCGGCAATCACCGTGTCATCTCGCGAAAGTGCCGATCTGGTAGTGATCGCCATCATCGCTATTTTGATCCAGGTCCTTACCCCTGCGGTTCATCACTAAAGCCCGTGAACTAATGAGATTACATAGTAATGCCTGATCTGTCGGCGGAGATGGCCGGAATTCGACCGTAGAGAGGCGACGGTCAAGCGGTATGCATTCGGCAGAGATTTTGTTTGAAGCCGTCGCTATTTATTGCTGCGACGGCTAAATCCTCCTCGATCAGGATGAATATATGAAAAACCTAAGCATGACTGTCTTAATGATAATCCTCTCGAGTCTTTGTGCCTTGGCGCAATCCGGCGGCACGTTCAGTCTGTCTCACTCTGTGGTTGCGTCGGGCGGCGGATCTGATTCGACCGGCGGGTCCTTTAGCGTCAGCGGCACCGTCGGGCAAGGTCACGCAGGAACCAGGTCGACTGCAGCAAATTACGATCTGCGCAGTGGTTTCTGGTTTCAGAATCTCATTCCAACAGCAGCAAGTGTTTCGGTCTCAGGCCGCGTTGCCACATTCGAAGGCAGAGGCATAGCTAACGCAAGGCTGACACTCTTATCGCCCGACGGCACTATCCGAGCGGCAAACTCGAATCTTTTTGGTTATTACCGGTTCGACAACGTAGAAGTCGGTCAAACGTACATTCTCGAGGTCAACTCGAAACACTTTTCGTTCGCCGAACCAGTCCGCGTCTTTAATCTGGTGGACGAGCTTACGGACATGAATTTTGTTGCGTTAATACACGTTGATGCCCTGTGAACGGAGCCGCAAGACAACACTAACGAAAATGGAGTAAAACAATGAGAACGCTGGTAATTACAACGATAATAATGAACGTTTTGGCCGTCTGTGCATTCGCACAAACGACCTCATTCACATACCAGGGCCGCTTGTTGGTGAGCGGCGTGGCAACCTCGGCAAACTACGATTTCGAGTTCCGGCTGTTTGACGCCGAAACGGATGGGACGCAGCTCGGCACGACACAGCAATTGATCGGCGTGTCGGTAGAAAGCGGGATATTCACCGTTACGCTCGATTTCGACGGGCAGTTCACGGGTGCGAATCGATGGTTGGAGATAGCGGTCAGACAGAGCGGGACTGCGGGAGAATTCCAGCAGCTGCTGCCGCGGCAGCCGATCTCAAGTTCGCCTTACGCCATTCGGAGTTTGAACGCGGCGAATGCAGATACCGCCGAGAACGCGACGACGGCGAGCAATTCTATACATCTTGGCGGCGTGGCGGCGAGCCAGTTCGTTCAAATCTCCGACCCGCGAATGACCGACTCGCGCGATCCGTTGCCGGGAAGTTCGAACTACATTCAAAACAACGCTTCCCGGCAATCCGGCGCTGATTTCAACATAAGCGGGAGCGGTACGGCGGGTGTTCTTAACGCCACCATGCATTTCGAGATTGACGGCCAGCGAATCCTTAGCAGCCCTGATCCCAATGCCGGGAACCTCTTTGTCGGGCGAGACGCGGGCCTTAGCACCACGGGCCTTGCCAATTCTTTTTTCGGATCGCGTGCCGGGTTTTTCAACACAACGGGTTTCTCGAACTCTTATTTCGGATCGGGAGCCGGCTTAGCGAGCACCACCGCATTCGACAACTCCTTCTTCGGGAGAGCGTCGGGCGCGCTGAACACCACGGGCTCCGGTAACTCGTTTTTTGGCTCATCTGCGGGCTTCAACAACACGACGGGCACTTTTAATTCCTTTTTTGGTTTGCATGCGGGTTCAGGCAACACTACGGGCGGACACAATTCCTTCTTCGGCACGAATGCGGGTACATTGAACACCACAGGGTTTTTCAACTCCTTCTTCGGGAAAGACGCGGGACTGTCCAACACCACAGGCTTAAACAATTCTTTTTTTGGCAGAGACTCTGGCAGGGAAAATACGACGGGCAACAACAATGCCTTTCTCGGATCAGGAGCCGGATCCGTCAATACGACGGGATTCAGAAATACGATCCTGGGAGCCGGTGCAAACGTCGGATCCGATGACTTACAGTTTGCTACCGCAGTTGGCGCGGGAGCCTTCGTAAATTCGAACAATACACTCGTGCTCGGACGCGATGCAGACACAGTCCAAATTCCCGGCGCTTTGAATCTGGCCGGAGTTTTCAGCGCCGGGACGATCAATGCGACGACACAATTCAACCTTAACGGCAATCGGGTATTCAGTGTTAGCTCGACCAACCTTTTTGTCGGAACAAATGCCGGCGCCGGCAACAGCACTGGCGCGAGCAATTCATTTGTTGGGACCAATGCCGGGTCTTCGAATACGACGGGCAGCGAACATACCTTTTTCGGAACGAACGCCGGTCTACGCAATACCGCGGTTTGCTGCAATTCCTTTTTCGGAGCCTTTTCCGGCGCAGAAAACACAACCGGCGAGATGAATTCGTTCTTCGGAGTTAGGGCCGGACGGGTCAATACGACCGGCGGCGGGAATTCATTCTTCGGATGGAATGCGGGGGGGAACAACACAACCGGCGGTGGAAACTCGTTTTTCGGCATTAGCGCCGGCCCAAACAACACTACGGGCCAAAACAACACGTTCATCGGAAACGGTGCGGGAATCAGCAATACGACAGGCTCCAATAATACATTTATAGGTCAAGGTTCAGGAAACCTGAATATTGCAACCCAGGTGAATAATTCGATCGCTATCGGCGGACGGGTTTCTGCCAGCAACAGGATCGTCATCGGCGGTGCCACGCACGCCACGCAATTTCCTGGCAAAGTCACATTGGGCGGGGGACCGCTACTGAGCAGCTTCGGTAGCGATGGCGATATTCTTGCTCAGTCGTTCGGCACATTCGGTCCTGGGCTTTTTGCAGGATTTGTTGCCAACCAACTTTTTGTTGATGACTTAAATACGATTCAAGCTTCGTCAATCCATTTGTGCTTTCGCTCGGTGTCTTTTGGTGACGGATTTGGATCCCAGGGACTCGCTCGCTGTACGTCATCCTTTTCGTCCGAAAAAGATAAGACAGACATATTGCCCTTTACCGCCGGTCTCGATGTGATCAGACATCTAAATCCGGTTGCGTTCAAGCACAGAGAAACCGGAATGCCGGGCGCGGGCCTGAACACGGAGGATGTTGCTGCAATTGATCCTTCACTAGTTCAAAGTGAGGACGGGCAGTCACATGAGGAAGTTGACAGAGACAGACTGATCGCACTTTTCATAAATGCTTTCAAGCAACAGCAATCTCAGATCGAAGCACAGCAGAAGCAGATAGAAGCGCTGATGCGTATCGTATGCGCATCGAGCCCCACTGCAGATCCGTGCACCGAACGGCAGCGGCCGAAATGAGGTTGCTGTGCAGCGACATCGAATTACAGAGCAACAGCAAAGAAAGACTGGGCGTTGAAATGAACCGTCTGCTGTTTAAGGCCGGGTCGGCGCAAAGGAAAGAGGCTATGGGAACATTTACTGATTCTATTAGAAAAGGGGCGATGCAGGGGCTGATGTCCTATTCGGGCAAATTCCGATATCACGCAGATTTCGGAAGTGGCCTAGTCGTAAGCAGGCTAGGCATTGAAGTGTACGAATTTGACGGCACATCAGGCGGCTCAAATCCGCTTAACCTTTATTCCGGTAAAGATAACAGCATTGTGATCGGCCTTGCACAGGCTCGTCAGTCAAAACGTCTGGCTCTTTATATGCCGGAGCCATCGGGCCTATCCACTGACCCTTCGTGGGGCGTGTTTACAGATGTGCTTTACGAGATGTATCGGATAAGAGAGCTTAAAGGTACCTTCTTTCTTTCATTTGCGGTTCAGAAGAATTCAAACGGAAAGAAGATCGAAATGCTGGTGCTTCAGGACTCAGCAGCCGCTTTGAATCGTGTTGATCTCGGCCACAAAGCGAAGTATATGGTTCGATTCGATTTCCTTCTAAAGTCACCAACCGTCAAACCGGTTTCGATGGATCGTTGAAGATCCGTTTTTTACGGAAAGATCAATCTATATGAAAAAAGTAATCTTTTTGCTGCTTGCCGTTGGAATCATCAAATTGTGTGTGGCTCTTGATGCAGTTTCACAATTTCCGATCAGGCTGCCTAGTATCCCAAACCCGGGACAACAGTCGCAACGACCGTCAACGCCGGATAGGTCTGAGGAGAAGCCTGCTCAACCGCGAACTCCCGAGGTGAATGCAGATAGTCCCTCGATCGTAAAGGATTCGATCCAGATAAGGGCTCGGACATTGGGCGGCTACAATGCCAAATTCTGGACATGGGTACCCGACATCGAATTTAGCGTTAACGGTCCGATCGAGAGCGGAAGCCAGCTTTATGTGGAGTTTAACCTGCCGGGCAGCGGTCTATGGCTGAAGTTCGATTGCCAGACCGATCCGAAAGCGCCTGGCTTTTCGCATAAAACCGAATGCGGCGGGCATCGGGTGCCTGACGACAAGGGCAGCACGTATGCCGGGACGGTCAGTTTTTCGATAAAGATGCGAAATGAACTGTTGGGCAGCGACATTACCTTGTTCAACGGAAAGATGAAGGTCGGGAAAGTTCGCTCGAACGAGGCAGGGCCGAACGCGGCCAACCTCTTCGTTTACTATGTGGATCACGACTGGAACCTGCCGATCGCGTATCTCTTTTACGAAGGCGATTACCAGTATGAAGAGGGTCGCCCGGAGCGTTGGGCCAAGCCGAAATTCAACATCGCATTCTGGACTCGTGGCGACACATCTCTGAACGCGAGGCCTCATTTGTTTTTCGGCGGTAAAGAGATAGGGAAGGCCTTCTACAACGGCAGCGAGGTGAGTGTTCCGAGCTGCAGCACCCCGGAAGTGCGAAACGGCGTTTCAAAAGGTACGGTGCCCGAAGGCCAGTACGTCTGGCAGCGATGGAAATGCACCTTTTACAACGTAATTCCCTGGAATAGGTCGTCCGGTTCCAACGAAACGCTTTTCGGCCGCATGTACTTGTTCAGCGAGAATCCCGGAACATATGAAATGAAGATCATGGCCGACGGGCGCCTGATTCGCACGCTCAAGTTCGACGTCGATAAAGAAGGAAGACTGGTAGACAATGGCATAGCAACTGTGAACAAGCTCGGTAGCGACCGGATGATCGTGCCTGTTCAGGTTCTTGGAGATCAGGACGGCCCGTGGGATCGAAATGCCTGGAAGACCGACGCGTTTTACGGGAATCCTTTGACAGGATTCACCGAGCCCTGAGCCGAATCTCGAGTAAGTCTAACTGATTGGTCAAGACAACGGAGGAAGTAGTATGAAGCAGAATCACGAAATTGTAATCGAACAGGATGTCAACGGTAACCGCCACTGGGCAACAATCAAGTTGTCTGATCGCGAGGAAGGGTGGGCAGAAGGCAGTCGTGTTGTTACGGGGAATTGGAAGGCTACCTCTAATAGTTACGCTAACCAACTTATTGCGTTTACAAGTTCCAGTAGAGAATATCTTGGTTTCACATGGATCGGGGGAGCTTGGGGCGGCATTCTGAATATAGGCGTCCATGGGAATCGCGGATCCCACAAAGCCGGCGAAGAATTGTTGGTGCAAAACCTAATTGTTCTTGACAACGTTCAGAGAACAGCAAACGGAGAATTTAAGGTCGGTGGAGTATTGGGTTATGGTGTGGGATCCCTGCAATACAATATAAATCCGCACTTCACGGCCGGTAACATTAGCTGGACGCTAGGACCATACCCGGTCCCTTACTGATGAAGCCTGAAAACACAAGGCATAAGAGGCAGTTTAAGTACATTCTGCCGCTTACCACCGGCTTGGCCGGGTTGTACATGTTCTTTTTGGCCAATGGTTCGGTTTCGCAGACCGTACGCCCGGGCGAGGAAAGTTATAAGCGTGGCCGTGCATTTGCGAACAACTTTGAGTGTGCGATGGCAATCAAGGAATTCGACCGCGGGATCAATGTCAATCCGAACGATCCGCGATATTATCTTGGCCGCGCGAAGTGTCGATTAGACCAACTGGCAAACATAAATGCGAATGGGGAAGATGTGAAGTCGTATCAGTTGTAACCGCAATCACCTTTGGTGACCTTTCTGCTGCCATTAAAGCCGACTCGAACTACGCCGTCGTATATTATGAAAGTGCAAGAACCAAACAGAGGCTGCGGTCCATGGGGGTTGGCATAGAAGCGGCATCGGTACTCAGCGACTTTAACAAGGCCATCGAACTTGAACCTGAGAATCTTGAGTTTTTGCGTGAACGGGCTCACTTTTTTCTGATCGATCTGAAGGACGAAAAGCGTGGTTTGGAAGACATGGAGTTGCTAATAGATCATGAACCCAAAAGCTCGGGCCATTTGTTTTTCAGGGGACGATATTTCCGAGAAGCGGGACGATTTTCTGAGGCGATCCGGGACCTTTCTGCAGCTCTTCGGCTCGATCTAAACGATACGTCTATTCGTGTTCAGCGTGCGAGAGCATACTTCCAATCAAACGACTACCCGGCGGCGCTTGTCGATTTGAACATCCTAGCTAGAGACCTCGATAATGAGGTTTCAATCTTGGATGGGATCTGGATTCTGGAAACCTATGCGGTAATTTATCGCAAACAGGCCAAAATCGCACGCGCTTTAACCGATGAACGAAAGGTAAAGCGGCTAAGGAACGCGTATCCTTATCTCGATAAATTATTGAGTGATCAAAAATAGCAGATCAACGACCGTCCAAAGAACTCATTCCATCCACTTTTGCCTTTAGTTCGCGCACCGTTCGCCCGAGGTCGCCCAGGCGGCGAAAGGCGGCGGTCGAGCGGAGCCATTCGCGGTTGTCAAAGCCGGGAATGCCGGAGATGATCTTACCGGGTTCGATGTCGTGACTCGTCGCAGATTTGGCGGTGATGACGGCGTCGTCCCCGACCTTCAGATGTCCGGCGATGCCTACCTGCCCGGCCAGAATGACGCGTTTGCCGATCACGCTTGAACCCGCGAGCCCTGTCTGCGAGCAAATGAGCGCATCTTCATCGACCGTACACGAATGGCCGATCTGGACGAGATTGTCGATCTTCGCGCCGCGTTTGATGCGCGTCTCGCCGACCGAGGCACAGTCGATGGCGGTGTTTGCGCCGATCTCGACATCGTCCTCAAGCACAACGCGGCCGACCTGCGGTATCTTGAGCCAGCGTTTCTCTTCATCCTTTGCATAGCCAAAGCCGTCAGAGCCGATGGTGGAGTTGTTGTGGACGATGCAGTTGCGACCGATCTCACAATTCTCACGCACCGAAACCCCGGAATGGATCACGCTGCCCTCGCCAATACTTGCACCGTCATAGATCGTAACGTTGGGGAATATCGTTACGCCCTTTTCCACGCGACAGCCTGCGCCGATGACGACGTTTGCTCCGATCTCCGCCTCGCCCGAAACCTCAGCGGCCGGATCGATGACGGCAGAGGGATGGATGCCGGGACGGATCGGCGGTTCGGGGTGAAAATGTCTCAGCGCCCGCGTATATGCCAGGTAGGCGTCCTTCGCTCGCAAAACGGCGATGTCGTCCCGCTCTATCGCGACGCCTTCGTTCAGAAATATGGCCGTCGCGCGGGTTTCGGCTATCTGCGGCGTGTATTTTGGGTTCGCGAGGAACGTTACGTCGTCCGGCCCCGCGATATCAAGCCCCGCGGCGGCCGTGATCTCTGTGTCGGGCGAGCCGGATTCTAATACCGAACCGGTCAATTCTGCCAATTCTGAAAGCTTCATAAGGTATGTCCTTGATAAATCTGCTGAGGCTGTGCAACACTATTCTTACAAACAAAATCCCCCCTACAAAACGCCCACAGTTCATTGCCCGAACTATATTGATTTACCTAATTGAGGAGCGTGACCAATTATGAATGAACGGTCCGTTAGCCCGCAGTCTCGAATGAGCACGGCAGAGGATTATATGAAAGCAGAACGGCAGAGCGCCACGCGTAATGAATACATCAACGGCAAGGTCATCGCCCGGTCGGGCGCCGACAGGGGGCATAATCTCCTGGTCTCAAACACGGCCATCGGTATCGGCAGCCGGCTCCACGGACATAAGAGCGAGATCTATATCGGCAATATGATGGTCAGATTGAGAAACAATTTTATCTCATATCCGGATATTGTGATCGTAAGCGGCGAGCCCGCCTTTGCCGATCAGAATTGCGATCTGCTGCTAAACCCGACGCTCGTGATCGAGGTGTTCTCCGACAGCACTAACTCATCCGACAAGACCAAAAAGCTGGAAAGCCTGCTGGAAATGCAGAGTATAAAAGAATGCGCGCTGGTTAAACAGGAAGAGATGCGGGTAGAACATTACTCCAGACAGAACCAT
This sequence comes from uncultured Acidobacteriota bacterium, assembly GCA_937859595.1. Taxonomy (GTDB): domain Bacteria; phylum Acidobacteriota; class Blastocatellia; order Pyrinomonadales; family Pyrinomonadaceae; genus OLB17. Next base: position 76,993 of record CALMAH010000003.1, read on the forward strand.
AAGCAGTGGCTTTATCGCATCTATAACGAGCGGGACGACGTTGTGTCGCTCGATTCGATCGGCTGTAAGATCTCGCTCCAGGAGATCTATGCCGGCGTAAAAGCTCGTCAAACGGCGTTGGCATCAACGGCAGTGAACTAAGAGGGATGGCCGGTTGTACGTCTTTATTCAAAGGCTGCGGGTTCGGGAGTCTTTCAATCTCTTGACGTGCGGATATTTGAACGAGTAGTTTTTCCGGTACGGCCCCTTAGTTCGCAAGCTGTTTCCAAAAACAAGAAGGCCCCAGACCTAGCCGCAACACAGGCTGAAATTGCTACCGTTGCTCGATTCCTCGCCTAGCGGGGTTCACAACTCAAACCTTGTGCGGAGCCTGGGACCAAACTAAAGGATAACGGATGAAGGATAAAGGGTAAAGGGGAGGAGCGAAAGAATAAAGAATAAAGTCATGAAGGTAGCAAATTAGCGGCGGCTTTTAACCTTTTTCGCGATCGTGACGAAGATCGCGATCAGTTCTTTTGTCTCGGTCTGCAAGGGTGTGAGCTTTTCACGGTCGAAAAAGTTCATCTCGTCCAGCAATTCAAGCCAATAAGATGTTTCCTCCAGTTCCTGCAACGAGCCTTCGATCTTGCTTATGAAATCCGCATCGGACTTTGCATGTTGTGCTTCACGATATTGGGCTCCAACCGATGTTCCGCATCGTAATATCTGTTTACCAAGCACTTGTGCTTCTACCGTCTTCGGCAAAGCACCAAAAAGCCGGATGATACGAACGGCGAAGGCTTTTGTTCTTTGCTTAAGATCGTTTTCCATGAGGAATAAAAGGCGAACGTTAAAGGTGGGAATCCAGCGATCTTTCTCCCTTTTCCTTTATCCGTTCGCCTTTGTTTCTGGCGGAAAGGGTGGGATTCGAACCCACGGTACCCTTTTGAGGTACACAGCATTTCCAGTGCTGCCAGTTCAACCACTCCTGCACCTTTCCGCGCTGCTATTTTGTTATTTGTGATCAGTCGCCGCCGCCGTTGCCGCCACCGTCAGAGCCGTCGCCGTCGTTCTCGTTGTCCGAAACTTCTGCGGAAGCGGCTTCTTCGACGGGTTTTTTCGCCGCTGCCGGCTCTGAGGCATCCTGATCGCCCGACAGCCAGAAATAAACGAAACCGGCCAGAGCGGCCCCCAATATCGGAGCGACCCAGAAGAGCCAGAGCTGCTCGATCGCCCAGCCGTCACCAAATATCCTTACGAACAAAGCCGGGCCGGTGCTCCGAGCCGGATTTACCGAGGTATTGGTTACCGGTATCGAGATCAAATGGATCAAGGTCAGACAAAGCCCGATCGCCATCGGAGCAAACCCCTTAGGCGCAAGTCTATGGGTGGCACCGAGAATGACGATCAAGAAAAAGAACGTCATCGCGACCTCGGCAACGAATGCCGAATGGATCGCATATCCGCCGGGCGACCCGAGCGATTCGGCACCGTAACCATTCGCGGCAAAACCTTGGGCAACAGAGAAGCCCGCTTTTCCGGTAGCGATAAGGTAGATAAGGCCCGCACCGGCGATCGCGCCGAGTACTTGAGCGACAACGTATGGGAGTATCTCGTTAGCCGGAAAACGCTTACCCGCCCAGAGTCCGACAGTAACGGCCGGGTTGAAGTGAGCGCCCGAGATGTGCCCTAGAGCGTAGGCACCCGTAAGGACGGTCAGGCCAAACGCAAGCGAAACCCCTGCGAAGCCGATGCCCAGGTCCGGATAGGCAGTTGCCAAAACTGCGCTGCCGCATCCGCCCAACACCAACCATAGCGTGCCAAGAAATTCTGCTGATAACCTTTTACTCAAGGGCATTCTCATTCCTCCAGAAACCAAAATTTGAAACAACAGCTATTTCCCAATAAATACAAATTCTCAAAGAGCCAGATCCCAAACCGGCGATCCAGCGACGCCGGCCCGCCAACAGGCGAACCGAGACCCTAAGATCCAAGATCAAAAATGGCGGAGAGGGTGGGATTCGAACCCACGGTACCCGTTAGGGCACAACGATTTTCGAGACCGTCCGATTCAACCACTCTCGCACCTCTCCGCGAATCCCATATGATAAGGTCTTAAGGGTTTATTTATCAAGTTAAGCGTCGTCTTTCACGAAAGAAATCCTGTATCAGATCTCGGCATTTATCCTCGAGAACACCCGCTACTATCTCAAGGCGATGGTTTAGCTCTTCGTTATCGCAGAGCCGGAATCTGGAGATCACCGCCCCAAAACGAGGGTCTCGGGTGCCAAAGACCAACCTTGAGATCCGGGCATTCACGATAGCACCGGCACACATTACACAGGGCTCAACCGTGGTATAGAGCGTTGTACCCGTAAGACGGTAATTTCCGAGATAAGAAGCCGCCGAGCGGATAGCCAGGATCTCAGCGTGCGCGGTCGGGTCGCTGCTGCCGATCGGCCGGTTGCCGGCGGCTCCGATGATCTCGTTATCGGAACTGATCACCACTGCGCCTACCGGCACTTCATTCTCCACCGCGGCCAATTCCGCTTGGCTAAGTGCCTCAGACATCCATTTCTCATCCTTTTCCAACACGACCGAGGTATTGTAGCCTCACGAGCGCCAAAGTTGAAAGGGACACCAGACCGTTGACGGAGCAATAAAATACGATCTCCTTGCATAGATAATACGAAACAAATATCCTGTATTTTGTCGATTCGGAATCCCATACGCTTGCGATCACGCTATGAAGGAAGAGTTTCGGTATGGGCAAACGCCCGCCGAAGAAGATATCCATATCACCTCCGCCCCAGATTCGTTCAAGGCTCTCGCCGACGAAGTAAGAAAGCGTAATCTCCAGAAAAAAACGACACCGCTTAACATTCCGCAAAAACTCTCGCTGGCGGAGTTCAATACGGCCATGGTCCATTTTTACCGTGGTGAGATCCAGCGGTCGAATATATGGCGAAACCGTCTGGACGCTACCACGAACTGGGCGGTGATCACCGCCGGTGCGACGCTTTCGTTCGTTTTCAGCTCGCCCGACAATCCGCACTTTGCGATACCCATAAACACGATCCTGGTATCGATCTTCCTGTTTATGGAGGCTAGGCGTTACCGCTATTACGAGGTTTGGGCAAACCGTGTTCGCGTTCTTGAGACAGGCTATTTCGGGCCGATGCTCTCGCACAGGACCATTCCGCCGGACAAAGAATGGGCCGATCACCTCTCCGCCGACCTGCTGTCGCCGCATTTTACAATAAGCGAATGGGAGGCTATCGGGCGTCGGCTGCGGGCAAACTATCTTTGGATATTTATCCTGTTGGCGCTGTCGTGGGCATTGAAGGTCTATATTCATCCTTCGCCTATCCCGACCACATCTCCGGTTGATCGAGAGCGCTTTTGGGAGCTTTTTCTTGACCGGGCACAGGTTGGGCTGGCTCCCGGCTGGCTGGTGATAACGGTCGGTGCATTTTTTAACCTTGCGATATTTTTTGTTGCTTTCAGTACGCTAAGACTGCGCGATGCCTCAAGCGAAGTGCTGCCGCTCGAAAGCTTTGAATGGCATCCCTTTAAACAGGTCTCGGAATGGGCCGGTTCAAGTTTTTCACGAAAACCGACAATCAGACGCTCTAAGAAAGCCCGGCAGCGGATGCGTTCGGTGCACAAGTCTGAAGGTTGAATCGGAGCCTCAAACTAAACATGATTCATTGGATAAAGCAAAAGGGTCCGATCGTATCCCTCCTCGTCTGTCTATCGGCAACGATTTCTCTTGCTCAACAGCCGCCGACTGGCCAGATGGCCGATCTGCGGTTCGGCGGGCAGGTACACGAGCTTGACAGCAAGTTGATGGCCCGAAAGATGCCTTATTGGATCTTCCTGCCTGAGCGCTATTTCGACAAGACAGAAAGCGGCCGTCAATATCCGGTCGTTTATTTGCTTCACGGTTTAACCGGGCGGTTCACAAATTGGCCGGAACTCGCACGGCTTGCCGAATATTTGAAGGAAATGGAAATGATCGTCGTTTCGGTCGAGGGCGGAAACGGCTGGTACACGGACAGCTTTACGAAAGAGAACGACCGATATGAAAGTTACATCATTCGCGAACTTATTCCGGAAGTGGACAGGAAGTTTCGGACGATAAGCGAACGTGAGCACCGAGCGATCGCCGGGCTTTCGATGGGCGGATACGGCGCGATAAAGTTTGGCCTGAAATATCCGGAGATGTTCGTATTGGCCGGAAGTTTCAGTGGTGCGTTCGGAGCCGCGACACTCGATGAGAGAACGGGCGGCTCGGCCATTGCCCGCTCTCTTGAGGCGATATTTGGTCCTCAGGACAGTGAGACCCGAAAGGCGAACGATCTTTTCGATATCGTTCGCCGATCGAGCCCCGAGACCATCAAGACATGGCCCTTTATCTACGTTGACTGTGGAACTGAGGATTTTCTGTTTCAGAACAACCGAGACTTTGTTTCTTTGTTGGTTGAAAAGAGGGTCCCGCATGAATATCGCCAACTTCCCGGGGCTCATAACTGGCAATATTGGGACAAACAGATCGAAGAGTTCTTGCGCGTAGCTCGGAAACGATTCGGCCTCATCAAATGAACTTATGAAGAAGCTCTTTTTGTTAATTATTCTATTATCGATGCCGTTGGCATTGGCTGCCCAGCAGAAAACGGAGATTAAGGACACCCGCGCTTCCAGGATGCTTTTGGGCAAGCATCTTTTCTCGCTGCAATGGATAAGCTGGGACTATTTTGGCACGGCAACTGTTACTAACGACCGCGGCGTTTACAGGATAAAAGGCGAGCAAAAGGGCCGGGGACGCGGGAATACAGATTATGTTCGCATCGACGGCGTTGTAATACATATTGCAGCAAAGGAATTTACGTTCGTAGGCATGATCGAAACCAGGGTCAGCCATATCAACGGCGGCGAGCCTTGTGTGCGTGAAGGCGAGATGATATTCAAGGTCACCGGTACGCGAAAATACTGGCGGCTGCAGGAGATGGATAATCCCTGTGACGGCGTGGTCGATTATGTAGATATATTCTTTCGGCGCTGAGGCCGAAAGACCTATTTACAGGCCTGGATATAGGGCCCTTAATTTATGCTCAATTTTGCTATCGAGACCGCCCGGGATGCCGGGCGTGTACTTTTGGAAAAGTTTGGCCGTATAGAGACGGTTACAAAAAAAGGCGATATAAATCTGGTGACCGAGGCCGATCTTGCCTCTGAGGCACTCATAGTCGAGCGGATTCGCTCATATTATCCCCGCCATTCGATACTCGCCGAAGAATCCGGTGAGGCCGTGGTGACGGGTGGAGACGGCGAAAATAAATGGATCATCGACCCCCTGGACGGCACGACCAACTACGCCCACGGATATCCGTGTTTCTGTGTCACGTTGGCGCTCGAGCATAAGGGCGAAGTTGCGATCGGAGTTACGTACGATCCAACGCGCGACGAGCTGTTTGCAGCGGAAAAAGGCCGCGGGGCCACGCTGAACGGCAAGCCGATCCGCGTCTCTACGACCGATGATATTGGAAATGCCCTCCTGGTAACCGGTTTTCCATACGACATCAAGCACCGGGGGCAGTTTGCCCGTCACTTAACCGATTTCTTACTCTCGTCTCGCGGCGTTCGGAGAGATGGCTCTGCGGCGATAGACATGGCGTATGTGGCGTGCGGCCGCTTTGACGGGTTTTGGGAAGAGGGGCTCAACCCTTGGGATGTTGCGGCCGGAAAGTTGCTGATCGAAGAGGCGGGCGGCGTCGTTAGCTATTATGATGGCTCAAAATTCAGCATTTATGCACCGCCGATAGTTGCAAGTAATGGCTCGATCCATGCCGCAATGCTTGAAGTACTTAGCTAACAGATCAACGACAAGACCGGACACCTTGTGTTAACCTTTACCTGTTTTTGAGTGATTTGAGGACGGCCGAGCACCTTACCATGCGTCATAGGGCAAGGGAGCCTGGTTGTTTGCCGGCATCATAACTTTTATGTCCTGGTTTCGCCGAGATAAACCAAAGATCGAAGACCCGAACAGTGACGAAGAGCGTACTGTAAGGACCGAAGGCATTTTTGTAAAATGTCAGGAATGTGAGAATCCTCTTTATAAGCGGGAGCTTATTGAATCGCAGCAGGTATGTACCCATTGCGGGTATCATTTTCGGTATTCTGCAAAGGAACGTCTCGCCTCATTGTTTGATGACGGGGTCTATGAAACCTTGGACGATGAGGTCACATCGGGTGATCCGCTGGAATTCGTGGATACGAAGCCTTATAAGGAGCGGATAGCTGCCGCAAAGAAATCGTCGGGGCTGCCGGAGGCCATAGTTTCCGGTTCGGGAAAGGTCGGCAGGCACCTTGTCTACGCAGGGGCGATGGATATGTCCTTCATCGGTGGTTCGATGGGTTCGGCGGTTGGCGAGAAGATAACGAGATTGATAGAGCGGGCATTGGAAAAAAAGGGTGCGGTCGTCATTTTTTCTGCGTCGGGCGGGGCCCGGATGCAGGAAGGCACACTCTCGCTGATGCAGATGGGCAAGATATCGGCGGCGCTCTCGTTGCTGCACGAGGCGAGGTTGCCGTTCATCTCCGTACTGACCGACCCGACAACCGGCGGAGTTACGGCGAGTTTTGCAATGCTGGGTGATGTGATAATCGCCGAACCGAAGGCATTGATAGGATTTGCGGGGCCGAGGGTAATTGAGCAGACGATCAGGCAAAAGCTACCGAAAGGGTTTCAACGCAGCGAATTCTTACTCGAACACGGAATGGTGGATATGGTCGTTGACCGCCGCGAGATGCGTGAGACGATCATTCGGCTTTTGGATTTTATGATGCCCGGCCGTCGGCCCGCCTGAAGAATCAAATGATACAGACAGTATTGGCTGAACTTTTTGAGCGCGACCTTGGCGCACTTCGGGCAGAGATAGAAGCGTATAGGAATGAAGGCGATCTTTGGCGTGTGGAAGGTGAGATCGCGAATTCGGCGGGAAATCTCTGCCTCCATTTGACGGGGAATCTGCGACATTTTTTCGGAGCGGTTCTCGGCGGTACGGAATACGTCCGCGACCGCGATGCGGAGTTTGCTTCGAAATTCGTTCCAAGGGCAACGCTTTTGGAAGAGGTTGACGCGGCTCTTGAGGAGGTAAGGGCGGTGCTTGAGAAGTTGTCCGAAGAAGATCTGGACAAAAATTACCCGATCGAGGTCTTCGGCAAGCCGATGTCAAAAGAGTTCTTCCTAATCCACCTGGCTACCCACCTCAATTACCACCTTGGTCAGATAAATTACCACCGGCGGCTGTTAGGGGGTTAGACCTCGGCGTATATTGGTGTTATCGCGCGGCCCGTTCGGGCACTTTCATAGATCGCTTCAATAACTTCCAGATCCCGGAGACCTTCTTCCATCGGTAGCAAGGGCTGTTTATCGTTCAGCACGCAATCGGAGAAATGATCGAACATCGCGGGCAGCTGATCGATGTTTGTAAAGTGACGTTCTTCGACCACGCGGCTCGGCTGCGGAGCCTGGCCAGAGCGAACGACGTCTTTCGAAGCAAACATCCGAAGATTTCCGTTGCTAGTCGCGGGGTTGAGTTCAACCCAGCCTTTGGTCCCGACCGCCCGGAAATAATTCTGCAGCGAGTAGTTCCAACTCGAGGACCCGGTCGCGAGGCAGCCGTTTGAAAATTTGAGAGTGAAGGCGATGCTCTCTTCTACGTCTTTGAACCGGGGATCGCCTGACGTGTTGCTGACGGTTGCTGTGACTTCAACGGGCTCGGCCCCGGCGATGTATCGGCACGCTTGAATGCTGTAAACGCCAATGTCTACGAGCGATCCGCCGCCGATGAGCTTTCGGTCCAGCCGCCAATCGTTCTTCCCGAGTGCATTTCCGATAGTGAAACCTTTGTGAGCGACAATGGAAGTGATCGTGCCAAACTCCTCTTCGCGTGCCATGCGGATGACGTTTTGGTTGAACGGTTCGAACCGAGCTCGATACGCGACCATCAGCTTCTTGTCCAGCCGTCTGGCGGTTTGGATCATTCGGATCGCATCAGCAGAGGTTGCAGCCATGGTCTTTTCAACGATGACGTGCTTTCCCGCTTCCATTGCTCGGATCGCGAGGTCGGAATGGGTACCGTTCGGGGTTATGATATAAACAACGGAGACGTCATCGTTCTCTTTGATGGAATCGAAGTTCTCATAATTGTAGATGTTGCCGGAGTTTACACCATACCGGTTTGAGATCTGAGCTGCCTTTGCCGGGTCGCTGCTGACGAGCGCCGCAATGCGGGACTGTTGAGACGCGGTGAACCGCTGCATCGCATACTGGGCATAATTTCCGAGCCCGACGATCGCCCAGCCGGCTTTCGGCCCTGTTTGAGCTTTCGTTGAATTGCCCGAAGCAAGCGCGGTAAGGGCCGCTATTCCACCTGTGGTGCGAAGAAATTCTCTACGATCAGTTTTGGTTAACATAGTATGATGATTTCGGAGAGACCTGAAAAAACTAGAGACGGACTTGTCTCGATCTTTTGCCTTCAAATTTGAACTTCGACGAAGCATACACTTATCTTCTATCGCTCGGCAACGAGGTCGAGGCGATGAAGCTTGGGCTGGAGAACATCCGCACGCTTCTCAATGAGTTAGGGGACCCACATGAGCGATATAAAAAAGTGCAGGTAGCGGGGACGAACGGGAAGGGGTCTGTTTGTGCGTTTCTGGACTCTATTTGCCGTCAAGCCGGGATAAGTACCGGGCTTTACACCTCGCCGCATCTCACAAAGATAACCGAGCGGATAAAGATCGACGGTGTTGATATAAGCGATATGGGGTTTGCCACACATGCGACCCGCGTTCGCGAAACCGCCGAAAAGCTGATGGTGGAAGGGAAGCTTGCCTATACACCTACCTATTTTGAAGAGGTAACGGCCATCGCATTGCTGGCATTTGCCGAGGCGAATGTCGATCTTGCGATCCTTGAGACAGGACTCGGTGGCCGGCTTGATGCAACCACCGCCGCTAATGCCGAGATCGTCGCGATAACGCGCATTGACCTGGACCATCAGGAATATCTCGGCGATACGTTAGAAGAGATCGCCGCTGAAAAGGCCGCGATCATGCACAGCGGCACCGAAGCTGTCGTCGTTGGAAGACAGGGGCCAAAGGCTTTGGCGGTGGTCTGGGAAAAGATCCGCGAGATCTCGGCTCCGCGGCCAGATGTCAGAGAATGTGCAGTGGTCTTTGATGAAAGTGCCTTAGGAAATCCGATCAGAACGCTAACGTCGGTAATCAGCTTGCCCGGTGTGCATCAGATAGAGAACGCCGAGGTCGCCATTCTCCTGGCGGATATTCTGCGGAAGCATTTTCCGATCACCGATGACGAGATCCGCCACGGCCTCAGATCTGCATACCACCCCGGACGATTGGAATACATTGGCAGGTTCTTGCTGGATGGAGCCCACAATCCCGGCGGTGCACGAGCATTGCGAGAGTACGTTGAATTCAACGAAAAACGTCCGTTCACACTTGTTTTTGGTGCGATGCGGGACAAGGATGTTCGCGGGGTCGCGGAAATACTCTGGCCGAGGGCCGAGCGGCTGATACTCACGAAACCTTCCAACGAGCGCGCCTTCTCTCCCCGGGAACTGATGGAATATTTCCCTGCAGACGTCGATTCCGCAGTTGTTCAAACTGCTGAAACCGCAGCAAAAGCGATCCGACTCGCTCTCCAGACCACGCCGCACGAGTCGATAATTCTCGTAACCGGCTCACTTTACCTGGTCGGGGAAGTGAGAAAGTTATTGAAAGAAATGAAGTTATCGGCTGATTAGCTGCTCCCTTTATACTTCCAACTTTTTACATTTCACTTATTTTCGCTAATTTATAAGTGGGACATTGAAAGGGACAAGCTTAGGAAGATACATATGTATAAGATTGTTTTGATACGCCACGGCGAAAGTGAGTGGAACAAGGCTAACAGGTTCACCGGTTGGAAGGACGTAGATCTTTCCGAGAAGGGAATTGCCGAGGCTAAGGTCGCGGGCGAATTACTAAAAGCCGAGGGGTTTACTTTTGATGAGGCCTACACATCGGTCCTAAAACGGGCGATCCGGACGCTCTGGATCGTTCTGAGCGAGATGGACCTGATGTGGATCCCGGAAACGAAATCGTGGCTGCTTAACGAACGGCATTACGGAGGGCTGCAGGGGCTAGACAAGGCCGAAACGGCCGCTAAGTATGGCGACGAACAGGTGCTGATCTGGCGCCGCAGTTATGATGTGTCGCCGCCCGATCTGGACGAATCGGATGAGCGATATTTAGGGAATGACCCGCGTTACGCCGGTATCGAAAATTTTCCAAAGGCAGAATGCCTAAAGGACACCGTCGCTCGTGTCGTGCCTTATTGGGAAAATGAGATCGCACCGAAAGTGAAGGCAGGAAAGCGATTGATAGTCGTCGCCCACGGCAACAGCCTCCGCGCCCTGGTCAAACATCTGGACGGCATTTCGGACGACGAGATACTAAAGCTGAACATTCCCACCGGCGTGCCGCTTGTTTATGAACTTGACGGCGACCTTAGGCGGATCGATAGCTATTATCTCGGCGACCACGAGGCGATACGTGCCGCCCAAGAGGCCGTTGCTGATCAGGGAAAAGCTAAATGACAGAGTGTGAACAATTTCGTGCATACCGCCACGAAATCGTCTGCAAACCTATGTCTTTCTCTTTTAATCAAAAGGTAGGGCAGGTAAATTACTTGCCGATCTTTTACTTTTGAGGCACCAGTGATGCGAAGACTTCGTTTTCTGACATTTGTGGCGATCTTTTCGATCGGATTTTCAGGCGTCATGTCCGCTCAGACCCGTCGGCAGGCCACGCTTTCCGACCTGGATATCAGCCGCGGCCTCAAAGAGGCACTGAGCGTTGGCATCAGGAACGCCGTTGCTGAGCTCGGCCGCGAAAATGGTTTTCTTGACAATCCGGACGTCCAGATCCCTCTGCCAAACGGCCTTAAGAGGACCGAAAGCACGCTGCGTTTTTTAGGTCAGGGAAAGCGCGTCGATGAATTTGTCACAGCGATGAACCATGCGGCTGAGAAAGCAGTTCCTGCCGCCGTCGATATCTTCCTCGATTCTGCAAAGCAGATGACTTTCAATGATGCACGAAACATCCTGTTTAGCGGAGAGGACGATGCGGCGACGAAGTTCTTTCGAAGAACCAGCGAAGACCGCTTGAGATCGAAATTCCGGCCGATAGTCGAGGACTTTACCGAGCAGGTCGGCGTCACGCAGAAATACAAGGAAATGATCGGACGGTACGGATTCGTCGGCCGTGTTATCGGCGAAGACGCCAGCGATCTTGACGGTTACGTTACTGAAAAAGCCATGGACGGCCTCTTTTTCGTTATCGCTGACGAGGAGCGAAAGATTCGGCGCGACCCGGTTGGCAGGACGACAGCGATATTGCGCACCGTTTTCGGAGTTCTTCGCTAGGTTGGGCATTACCATTTTCCGCCGATACGAAATATACTTTTGAGCTTTGTATGCTTCTTGCAAAGCTCATATTCTTTTTGGCCGTCTTGTTCCTTCTGTCGCCTTTCGGGTCTCCTGCGGTGGCACTTGCCATAGGCTTTGTTATAGCCCTAACTCTCGGCAATCCGTTTCCCGATCTCTCCGGAAAACCCGCGAAATATCTGCTGCAATCCTCCGTCGCACTACTAGGCTTTGGAATGAACCTCGGCGCTGTGTATGAATCCGGTAAAGGCGGGATCCTATTCATTATTGCGGTCGTATTCGGAGCACTTATGCTTGGCGCCGTTCTGGGCGTATTGCTAAAGATACCGTCCCGCGTTCGAACTCTCATTTCTTGTGGAACGGCTATTTGCGGCGGGAGCGCAATAGTAGCGGTGGGGCCCGCCATCAAAGCAGAAAATGATGAGATGTCCGTCTCGCTGGGCACGATATTCATTCTTAACGCGATTGCTTTATTTCTTTTTCCGATCGTTGGAAATGGGCTCGAAATGTCTCAGGCACAATTCGGGATGTGGGCTGCGATAGCTATACAGGACACCAGCTCGGTCGTTGGTGCCGCAACCGTCTTTGGTCAGGAATCGCTTGCAACGGCGACCACAGTTAAACTTGCTCGAACTCTTTGGATCATTCCACTTGCGCTTGCTCTGGCCGTCATCTACAAGGACGGCAGCGGTAGGGCAAAGATCGCTGTTCCATGGTTCGTCTTCTTTTTCGTCGGTGCGGCCGCGGTGCGGACGTTTGCACCACTCTGGGTCTTTCCTAGTGTTTTTGACTCGCTGGTTAACCTTGCAAAGGCGGGTTTGACGATCACTCTTTTTCTTATCGGCCTTGGCCTGTCGCGGGCAATGCTTAAAAGCGTCGGATGGCGGCCTTTTGCACTCGGAACGATCCTTTGGGTCATTGTTGCGACCATTGCTCTCGGGTCGGTTCTTCGCTTTGTGTAGATCGCTTGGTATAATGCTCGTTTCGGCACCGGCCAGGGTTGTAAACCGTAATGAGCATCAAGCAGATAACCGTTCGCGGAGCACGCCAGCACAATCTCAAGAACGTCAATGTAGATATACCTCGCGATAAATTTACGGTCATCACGGGGATCTCGGGTTCTGGCAAGTCTTCGCTCGCTTTTGACACGATCTATGCCGAAGGTCAGCGCCGATATGTGGAATCGCTCTCCGCCTTTGCCCGACAGTTTCTTGATCAGCTTGAAAAACCCGATGTCGATTCGATAGAGGGGCTTTCACCCGCAATATCCATCGAACAAAAGACAGTCTCGCGCTCACCGCGTTCGACCGTGGGGACCGTTACGGAGATATACGATTATCTTAGGCTTTTATTTTCTTCCATCGGCCAGCCCCACTGTCATCAATGCGGCGAACCTATAACCCGCCAATCCCTCGAACAGATCGTTTCCGGGATATTGGAACTGCCTAACGGCGAGAGGGTGATGATACTCGCCCCGATAGTGAGGGGCCGCAAGGGAGAATTCAAAAAGGAACTCGAAAAGCTGCACAAGGACGGGTTCATCCGTGCGCGAATCGACGGCGAGCTGCGCCAGCTTGACGAGGAGATCGTCCTCGACAAGCGGCGAAACCACACGATAGAGGTCGTTGTTGACAGGCTTTTGATAAAAGAAGGCGTAAGGGAAAGGCTATCCGAATCGGTGCAGACGGCGCTGAAGCTGACCAACGGCGGTGTGCTGGTCTCGATAATAGATGGCGACGAGATGCTCTATTCGGAGCGGATGGCCTGCGTCGATTGCGGCATAAACATCGCCACGCTCGAACCGCGTTCGTTCTCCTTTAATTCGGCTTACGGGGCATGCAAACGCTGTCAGGGCATCGGGACGGTGATGGAGATAGACGAGAACAAGATAGTTCCCGACCCGACGCTGCCGGCAGGAAAGATAGACCTTTTGAACGGAGCCGACCGCTCCGGGGCATCATTTCTGAGGTCGGCATTGCTGGCAATAATCGAGCGGTATGTTGACGGCGACAAGCTGGAACCGCCAAAAGCTTTGTCAGCAAAGACGCAAAGACGCCGGGGAAAGAAAAAAAAGGCAGAAACACGGACCGCCGGGAGCGCGGAGAAAACGTTGGTAGAAACGCCGTTTGCCGACCTGCCGCAGGAAATACGCGACGCCTTTCTTTATGGAACCAAGCGGCGGCTGACATTTCGCCAGGGCAGCTATAAATACGAAAGCGACTGGAAAGGAGCTCTCAGGGCGATGAAGGACCGGCTGGAGAACCCGCCCTCCGAAAAAACCCGCGAGGCGCTGATGGAGCTTGTCGCGCCGGTCCCGTGTCCTTCGTGCAAAGGGGCCAGGCTGCAGCCGGATAGCTTGGCGGTGAGAATAAACGGCATGGGGATAGGCGAATATACGTCATTGCCGATCTCAGATGCCGTAAAAAGCTTTGCCGAAATAAAACTCACAAGCCGCGAGGAAAAGATCGCCGGACTCGTATTAAAGGAGATCAATAACCGACTGAGGTTTCTGGACGCGGTGGGATTGGGTTATCTTACGCTGGACCGCCCTTCGGCGACGCTTTCCGGCGGAGAAGGACAGCGAATACGGTTGGCTACGCAGATAGGTTCGCAGCTTCGCGGCGTGCTATATGTGTTGGACGAGCCGAGCATCGGGCTTCATCCTCGCGACAACAAGCGGCTATTGGACACGCTTCACGAACTCCGCGATCTGGGGAATACCGTTCTCGTGGTGGAGCATGATGAGGAAACCATTGAGCACGCAGATTATGTGGTAGATCTCGGCCCGCTTGCAGGTACCCATGGCGGCGAGGTTGTGGCGGCGGGCTCACCGAAAGACATCGAAGAGAGCGAAGATTCGCTGACCGGTAAATATCTGAAAGGCGAGGTTAAGATCGAGATACCGGAGCTTCGCCGTCTGCCGAACTGCGACCGGATACAGGTAATAGGTGCCCGCGCGCATAACCTGAAAAATATCGATGTCGAATTTCCGCTGGGGCTTTTTACCGTTGTGACGGGTGTTTCCGGTTCCGGCAAATCGACGCTTGTAGAAGAAATACTCTATCCGGCACTTTACCGGCATGTCTATAAGTCGAACATTCAGCCGCTGGAGCACGACGGGATAGAGGGCCTGGAGCTGGTTGACAAGGTGATCGAGATAGACCAGTCACCGATCGGTCGTACGCCGCGTTCGAACCCGGCGACATATACAGGGCTTTTTACGCCGATACGCGACCTTTATGCAATGCTGCCCGAATCGCGCCAGCGGGGATATAAGGCGGGCCGGTTTTCGTTCAATGTAAAGGGCGGACGCTGCGAGGCCTGCGAAGGCGACGGGATGAAGCGGATCGAGATGAATTTTCTGCCGGATGTTTATGTGACCTGCGACGTTTGCCGGGGGAAACGCTATAACCGCGAAACGCTGGCTGTGAAATATAAGGGGCTTTCTATTGCCGACCTGCTGGATACGACCATTGAAGACGCCCTGCCGCTGCTGGAGAATATCCCGCAAATAAAGCAGAAACTCGAAACGCTGCTCGACGTAGGGCTTGGTTATATAAAGATCGGACAATCTTCGACGACGCTTTCCGGCGGTGAGGCACAACGTATCAAGCTCGCCAAGGAGCTCTCGAAACGCGCGACCGGCAAGACCATCTACATCCTCGACGAACCGACCACCGGTCTCCACTTTGCCGATGTCCACAAGCTGCTCGATGTGCTGCAAAAGCTGGTCGATACCGGCAACACCGTCATTGTTATCGAACACCACCTCGACGTCATAAAATCCGCCGATCACATCATCGACCTCGGCCCCGAAGGCGGCTCCGGCGGCGGGAAGATCGTTGCCAGCGGCACGCCGGAACAGGTCGCCAAGGTCAAAAGGTCATTCACCGGCCAGGCCCTAAAACCCGTTCTTTAGTTCTGTATTCATCATTCTAATTACTGCATTCGGGTTTCCGGCCAAGCGTTGTAAACCATTCTCTAATCGAGTATCCTGACCGCATTAGTGTGAATTGTTCGGGCACGTTGGTCCAGATCATAAGAAATCGGAATGCCTTTCAGACCGCCTGCGTAAGCGGGCGGCCAGTTCGGTGGGGTATAATTGATAAAGGAGAAGGCTATGACCACACAAACGATGGACATAATGGAAAGAGCGGAAATGCTTCCTATCGATATGAAGTTAGAACTGGTTGACCGGCTGCTCGAAAGCATCTCTCCGTCAAACAAGGAGATCGAAGAGCTTTGGAAGATCGAGATCGAGCGGCGTGTCGAAGAAATTCGTTCGGGCAAAGTGAAGACGATTCCGGGTGAACAGGTATTCGCTGAGATCGAAGAACGTTTCGGCAAATGACTTTCGAATTTCATCCCGATGCCCGAACAGAGTTTATCGACGCGGTCGCATATTACGAGAATTCCAGCGAAGGCGTAGGAATCCGATTTTCGAGGGAGGTTTACGCGACGATCAATCGCCTGATGACGAACCCGAGTTTATGGCCAAGCGTCACTGAAAACACTCGCCGCTGTTTAACCCGCAGGTTTCCATACAGCGTTGTTTACGAGATCCGGGAAACAGATGTATTGATCATCGCTGTGGCTCATTTCAGCCGCAGGCCCTTCTATTGGAGCGATAGAACACTATGACCGCCGCTTGGGGCATGCAAGCAGTTCTCTGATTTGTCAAACCGTCTTTATTTGTTACAGGGTGAAAATATAATGAGAGCTTTGAAAAACCATCGAACGTTAGCATTGCCCGTCTTTGAGTCTGCAAAGCAGACGTAATATTTGTAGCCCCGCGTGGAACGTGGGGTTGAATGCAGCAAGACAGCCAGAGCCTGTGAAACAGGCGACATAGACACTTTTTTTCACCGGTTTATGCCGCGTGTTTCACACGCCCCGTTCGTTTGTGCACCCACACCCCACGTTACGTTTCGCCGCGCTCCACTTCACATGTGGCTATAGTTATACCGCCTGCTCTGCTGACCGGTCTTTTAGAACTCCAATATCCGATTTCTCTATAACTCTGATAGAATACTCTTTTGATATTTTCAACAAATATCTAACAAAGATGAATCAGATAACAGAAGAATTAGTATTGGAATCGCTGAAGCAGATCATAGACCCCGATCTCAGAAAGGATATCGTCACCCTGGGTTTCGTCCGCGATGTCGAAATAAAGGGCAATGACGTTTCGTTCCGTATTGTGCTGACAACCCCTGCGTGTCCGGTGAAAGAGCAGATGGAGCAGCAGGCACGGGAGATAGTCGGTGGGCTTGCGGGCGTCGAGAACGTAAAGGTAACGATGGATGCCGAGGTGCCGCAGGGCCGCGGGATCGCCAATAACGTCGCGATACCGGGCGTAAAGAACATTATCGCCGTCTCAAGCGGAAAAGGCGGTGTCGGTAAATCGACCGTTGCGGTCAATCTCGCCGTCGCGCTGGCCCAGCAGGGTGCCAGGGTCGGGATCATGGATGCTGACGTTTACGGGCCTAATATCCCGCTGATGCTGGGCACGGGCTACGACCAGCCGGAGGTAGTAAACGGCCAGTTGAAACCGATCGAGGCCCACGGTGTAAAGATGATATCGATGGCCGTGCTGGTCCCGCCTGATAAACCGATGATACTCCGGGGGCCGATGCTTCACGGGGTAATTCGTCAGTTTTTGACCGATGTGAACTGGGGCGAACTCGATTATCTGATAGTCGATATGCCGCCGGGAACGGGCGATGTCCAGCTTTCGCTGGCCCAGCTTGTGCCGGTTCAGGGGGCCGTTCTGGTCACTACGCCGCAGGAGGTCTCGCTGTCGGACGTTCGCCGTGCGGTAAAGATGTTCGAGCAGGTGAATGTGCCCGTTCTGGGAGTGATAGAAAATATGTCGTATTTTATTGCTCCGGACACCGGAAACCGGTATGAGATATTTGGGAAAGGCGGCGGCGAAAAACTCGCCGGTGAATACGGCCTCAATTTTCTCGGCCAGGTGCCTATGGGGCTTGAAGTTCGTGAAAGCGGCGACAAGGGGGTACCGGTCGTGATCTCAACTCCCGATTCTCAGCAGGCCGACGCCTTTCGCACGGTCGCCGAAGAGGTCGCCCGCCACGTCTCGATAGAGGCAATGAAGCCCGAATTAGTGGTGATTTCGAGGGCTGGTTAGACAGAGGTTTAGTATCAGGAAAGCCCGGTTCTGACAAGGATTTCGGTAAATCGCGGATCCGATCTAAGCGGATCAAGATTGGGGGCTACGCGCAGGTACATTATCAGGTAGTTTCGACTTTCAAACGCCTTTTCCAGCCATTCGAAAGCCTTGTCCCGATCGCCGATCTGTGCGTATATTTCGGCCATATCAAACGGCGCGGGTGGCTCGGTCCGGGCGTCCTCGATCTCCTGCTCAAGCCTGCTTTTCCAATACTCTTCGTGGCTGTTGGCGTTTGCCGCACGCTTCAGGACAGGCGTTTCGGCCGCATCCACCCCAGCCAGCTTTCTTCGCCTTTGGCGTGCGGCGATCGCCTCACGGTATTGCCCCTTCTGGTCGTAGCACCGCTTTAGATATTCGTTGACCTCAGTGAACTCGGGGTCCAGTTCCATCAGTTTGTGCCCTTGGTCGATCGCCTCATCATATCTTCGGGCGTAGTATAGTACCCAAACCTCACCGGCGTTGATGACCAGCGAAAGCGGGTCTATTTCCTTTGCTCGCCTGATCTCCGTCAATGCCTCGTCAAAGCGGCCCATTGCCGACAAATATTCGGAATACCAATGATGGGCGGTCGAGTAGTTTGGGTTAAGCTCGATCGCTCGCCGATAACCCGACTCGGCGGCCTGCCAGTCCCAAAAACGATACATATTTATATATGCGAGCGAGGTATGTGCCTCGGCAAGTGTGTCGTCCAGCGCGAGGGCCTTCACAGCAGCTTCTTTAGCCTTATCGTACAGTTCGACCGCAGGGCCTCCACGGTAATCTGCCAACAGGCTGTAGGTGTCGGCAAGCCCGGCATAGGCGAGAGCATAGTTTGGATCTTTTGCGATAGCGTCTTTGAAATGCACTAATGCTTCATTGAGGTCTTTTACGGTTCGTTTATTCCATGCAAAACGGCCTCTTACATAGGCATAGTGTGCTTCGGGATTTGTCGTGTAGTGCTTTGCCAGCAGCCGCTTGTCATCACCGGTCAGCCCGACTTCCAATGCTCGGGCCACCTGTTCGGCAATGGTATCCTGGACATTGAAAAGATCGGTGAACTTCTCGTCAAATTTACCGCCCCACAAAACGCGTCCGTCCTTTACGCTAACAAGTTGGACGGTTACACGTACCTGCTGACCCACCCTCTGAACATTGCCGTCAAGAACGGCGTCAACACCAAGCTCACGGCCCGATGAAAGTGCGTCTTGTGAGCCGTACTTTCGGACAGCATTCGTAGGCCGTACAACAAAGTGTTTCAGGCTGCTGAGTTTTGTTATCAAGGTATCGGTCAGGCCGAGCCGAAGGTATTCGTCGCTGTCGTCGCCTGACACGGGTTTGAATGGAAGGACAGCTACCGACCTGATACCCGAAACGCCGACCGAATCATCCGATGTGCTTATGTACCATAAGTAAAAGACCCCGCCAAGCAAAGCAAACAGCAGGGCTGTGAACAGAAAGCCCAATGATCGCCGGCCCGGCGGCCGTATCGCATTTTCAGCCACCGGCAGTAATTTCTCTTCCGTTCCATCCTGATATTTCAGGCTGATGCGGTTAACAGTTCGTTTCTCCAGTATCACCGGATCGGCATTGTCGGAATATGCGACCCTAAGATCTGCGGAAAAGCGATAACCGTGTTTCGGTATCGTCTCGATAAACTGCTCATCGTCAGTATTAAGTATTTTTCGCAGCCGCGAGATCTGTTTGGCAAGATTTCCTTCTTCTACAAAGGCGTCCTTCCAGATAGCTGCGATCATCTCGTCCTTTGACAGGGCACGTCCATTGTTCTCCACAAGCAGCAAAAGAGTCTCGAATTCTCTGGCCGGAAGGTGCAGCGGAGAGCCGTCAGAAAACAAAGTTCTCTCATTCGGGTCGAGCACAAATCTTCCGAACTCGTACACAAGACCTTTGTTTTCAGCCGTTTCCATCGAGTCAAAAATAAGTCACAAAAAAGCCAGAAAAACCGAAAGACTTTACGGCCTACGCAAAGCGATGATCGCAATTACAGGCCCGGACTGGCTGTACAGATAAACAGCTAATTGTACTGCCGCGTGAGCGAGTGTAGCAAGACTTTTTTCAGTACAGGGCGGCCATTGATGATTCAGTTGACCAAAGGATCTCAGGAGGTAAATGAAAAAAATGTGTACGAGGAAATTTTCGATATTGGCAATTCTGACCGCGTTCGCGATCACCGGCTTTTCGCAGACCATTCCGCCGGACATCAGAGACATGATGCCGGGCAACTCGGCGACCGCTGCACCGGATAAAAAGCCGGGTGTTATAAGGATCGGCGTATCCTCGCCTGTCGCCGAAATGGGTAAGGATTTCAACTTTGCCGATGCGCCGATGGCCATTCGCAATACGCTTGAGGTGGCACTTACGGACGACAACGTCGAGGTGATCTTTCTTGAATCGGCCCTGCCCGAAAAAGAAGCAAAGCTAAAAAAATGCGACTACATATTTATTAGCAAGGTAACTCGCAAAAAGGGAGGCGGCGGATTTGGCGGCATGGGTATGCTTGGCGGAATGGCGGGAATGATCCCCGGCGTTGGTGGCATCGCAGGTGCCGTCGCAGCTACGGCGGCCGCAACGGCCATCAGTGTTGCGTCGATGTCGGGCGGATTCAAATCCAAAGACGAAGTTTCCTTCGAATATCGCGTCACCACCGTTGAAGGCGCAGTGATCATTCCGCCGACCGTTACAAAACAAAAGGCAAAGAAGGATGGGGAAGACGTTCTGACACCGCAGATCGCACAGGCAGCAAAGTTGACTTTGGAAAGGGTCATGCCGCCGAAACCAGAGCAATAAAAGAGGACGTTTACCGATCTGTCCATGAGAGCCCTCAAGCAGGTAGTGATCGAGGTTGAGGAAACGGTCGTGCTCCGCAGCGGCGAGATAACCGCGGCCGTTTTCTGTTCAACCTGCGGCGAAAAGGTTGCTATGGCGACACCCTGGATAGCATGCGCCGTTAGCGGCATAACCGAACGTGAGATCTTTCGGCTGATAGAACTCGGTATCGTTCATTCGGTAGAACGTAACAGGCTGTTCGTCTGTCTGGATTCACTAAAAAAATGCACTGGAGAAATATAGCTATGAAAAGAGGGATTTTAATATCGACAGCGGTTCTTATATTTTGTGTCACCATAAATTCCCAAACAGGCAATTTTACCTACCAGGGAAAACTCACCGACGGGGCCGTAAACGCAAACGGTACTTACCAGATGCGTTTTTCGCTTTACGATGCAGTTTCGGACGGCAGCCAGATCGGACCCGCTATTACGCTTGATCCGGTTTCGGTGACAGGCGGCATTTTTACTGTTGAACTTAATTTCACGGACCCTGAAGCCTTTGACGGTTCTCCCCGCTGGCTTGAGATCGCGGTTAAGAGACCTTCCGATCCCGAGTTTACGACGCTCAGCCCGCGTCAGCCGATCACAAGCGCTCCATATGCCATCAAGAGCCTGAACGCAGACACGGCTGAAACCGCAGTGAATTCGACCCAGCTCGGTGGCCTAGAAGCGAACCAGTTCGTTATCACAAACGACCCTCGAATGTCCGACGCGCGGCCTCCGCTTGCTGGAAGCGCGGACTATATCCAGAATCGCACAACTCAGCAGGCTCTGTCCGATTTCAACGTTAGCGGTACCGGAACAGCGAACATTTTTAATGCCGGAACGCAATTCAATTTAGGCGGAAGCCGTATTTTAAGCGGAGCGGGGAACCAAAATCTTTTTACAGGTCAAAATGCGGGAATCGTCAATACAGGCTTTGGTAATGCTTTCTTTGGGTTTGGTGCCGGCCAGCCTAATACAAGCGGTTCCGTTAACTCATTTTTTGGATCGGGAGCCGGTGTAAGCAATTCCACGGGCAGCGAGAATTCCTTTTTTGGGTATGCTGCCGGAAGTAGCAATACAACAGGTTGCTGCAACTCCTTTTTCGGTAGAAGCACCGGATCACAGAATACGACCGGCCAGATCAACACCTTTTTAGGCGGCGGGGCGGGTTTCGCAAATACGATTGGAAGCAACAACACATTTGTGGGGGGCAGGGCAGGCGAATCGAATGTTGGCGGATCAAATAATACCACGCTCGGCTTTAATGCGAATGTCATTTCACCTAACCTTTCGTTTGCAACGGCGATCGGAGCCGGTTCGGTTGTGTCTTCCAGCAACACAATAGCGCTCGGACGGCCGGACGGCTCGGACACGGTTCAGGTTCCCGGTAATCTTGATGTCACCGGCCTTATCACCGGGACATTCAGCGGCACAATTGAAACTGCCAACAATGCGCTAAACCTCGGCGGCGTTCCGGCAAATCAGTACGTGCAAACGACTGATTCTCGATTGTCAGATGCACGAACTCCGCTGCCAAACAGCCCGAGCTATATCCAAAATAGCACTTCACAGCAAGCGTCAAGCAATTTTAATGTCAGCGGCAGCGGAACCGCAGGCATCTTCAACGCACTTACACAATTCGACATCGGCGGCAATCGTATTTTGAGTAATGCGGGATCACTTAACCTATTTGCCGGTAGAAACGCAGGCAGTGCTAATACGGGATTCGGAAATGCCTTTTTCGGACACGACGCCGGAAATTTGAACCAAAACGGGGTCAGCAATACCTTCGTCGGGCACGTTGCCGGACTAAATAATGTTGCCGGCAGTTTCAACGCCTTTTTCGGCGCCGGCGCCGGCCTCAATAACACTGCATCCGAGAATTCATTTTTCGGGTACCGCGCGGGAGCGAACACTAGGACCTTCGGTGGCCAGAATTCCTTCTTTGGGAAATTTGCCGGTGAAAATAATACGGAAGGGTTCGGCAATTCTTTTTTCGGCATGAACGCAGGACGCACTAACACGACCGGTAACTACAACACCGTTTACGGGTTCAATGCGAACGTGTCCGCCGGGGACCTGACCAATGCCAATGCAATCGGCTCAAGAGCGTTCGTTTCCCAAAGCAATTCTCTCGTTCTCGGTAGTATCAGCGACGTGAACGGCTGCAGCTCGGGTGCTCCGACGCTGTGTCAAACGGTAAGAGTCGGGATAGGAATTTCGGCTCCGTCATACCGCCTGCATATCATTGACAGGTTCAATGCAGGTCTCCGTGTTCAAACGGACGAAGTCGGAGGGACTGTCGCCTCGTTCGGCGGCAACGGCGCGTTCGAAATTGATGAGCCTGGGTTTGCCGGTGGAAGGTTCCGAGTCGCTGAAAACGGCGATGTTTCTATCGGACGTCCGTTCGCGGGCGGTAATTTGACCGTAAACGGAAATACACTCTTGAACACCCTCACCATCTCGAATGCCTTAACGCTAAACGTGCTGGCTGCAGCCGGTTCGACCCAGCTATGTCGCAACGCTTTCCAACAGGTCGGGTCATGCTCTTCGAGCATGCGGTACAAGGAAAACATCAATCCGTTTGGATCCGGAATCGATTTACTCAACCGCCTTCGCCCGGTGACATTCAACTGGACGACCGACCACCGAGAAGATCTAGGACTTGTCGCGGAAGAAGTGGAGGATGTAGACCCTCGACTGGTCACATACAACAGTGAAGGAGCGGTCGAGGGCGTGAAATATGACCGAATAGGCGTTGTACTGATCAATGTTGTAAAGGAACAGCAGGATCAAATAGACGCTCAGAAAAAGATGATCGAGGCACAACAGCGGCAGATCACTGCGCTGAAAGCTTTGCTGTGCGCGGTAAATGCCGAAGCAGACATCTGCAACCCGAAGGAGTGAATTATGAAAGGCATATTTTTTTCGTTGATCTTTATCGTGAGCGTCTGTATCTGCTCATTTGCTCAAACGACCGCATTTACCTATCAGGGAAAGCTGAACGATATGAGCGTAGCTGCTAACGGGCAATACGATCTTATGTTTCGGCTCTTTAATGTTGCGTCGGATGGTGAACCGATCGATGCACCCGCCGCCTGCAACGGCGTGGCGTCGGGCAGCGCGGAGGCCGTCTGTGAGGACGTCGTGGTGACCGGCGGAATCTTCACGGTCAGTCTTAGTTTCGGCGAAGCTGCATTTACCGCAGGGGTACAACGGTTTTTGGAGATCCACGTCCGTCCGGGTGCGAGCACTGGTGAATACGCACGGCTAGCACCGCGGCAGGAGATCACAAGTTCACCGTTTTCGATGAAAAGTCTGAGAGCCGGTTCCGCCGATTCGCTTTCTTCCAACTGCGTGTTATGTGTCACCGACGCAAAAATTGATTCAGTTGGGGCGAGCAAAATAAGCGGCATTGTACCGATCGCCAATGGCGGCACAGGCAGTTCGACAAAAAACTTTGTTGACATATTCTCGAATCAAAGCGTTTTCGGAAATAAGACATTCAATAACACAATAACCTTCAACAGCGGAGTTAACCTTAATCAAACGTTGACGATCAACGGATCGCTGGATGTGCCAAACGGCAGTGTTACGGCTGATCAATTCCACGGCAACGGCGATGGGCTATTCAATGTTCCCGGTACTTTCAAGTGGCAAGCCGTTACCGGTTTGTCGCAACAAGCACAGCCAAACAACGGCTATCTGCCCACGAATGACGCGCAGGTTACGATCACGCTTCCAAAAAACTTAGGGATCGGCGAGATAGTTCGAGTTTCCGGTGCGGGCAGCGGCGGCTGGAAAATTGCCCAAAACGATGGCCAATCCATTGTTCTCGGCAGCGGAATTAAAGTGACACTGCCGCTTCCCGTCTGGACTCCGCGGGCAATTGCCAGAAACTGGCAATCGGTGGCTTCGTCGGCCGACGGAACAAAACTGGTTGCGGTCCCGAGGAATGGGCAGATCTATACCTCGAGCGATTCCGGTGTGAACTGGGCAGCTAGAGACGTCAATCGAAACTGGCGATCAGTTGCCTCGTCAGCCGATGGCACTAAACTTGTCGCTGTTGTTGAAAGCGGCCAAATATATACTTCGACGGATTCAGGCGAGACCTGGATTCCTCGCGATACCAACAGGTTTTGGACGTCTGTGGCATCGTCTGCCGATGGGACCAAGTTGGCTGCCACTGGCGATGGGCTTGTATATACGTCTAATAATTCGGGAGTCAGTTGGATGCCGCATAGCATTCAGAATTCCCTGAACATCGGACTCATTGCTTCTTCATCCGATGGCACAAAATTGGTAGCTGCCGATAACGGCTACAGCACTGGGAAGATCTACACTTCGGAAAATTCGGGGGTCGGCTGGCAGCAGCGAGCCCACGGGGGATTTTGGCAATCCCTCGCCACTTCTGCTGACGGAACGAAGTTATTCGCCGGAATAGACCCGGGGCCGATTTTCGTGTCACATGATTCGGGCGTAACCTGGAACGCAAGTGGATACTTAAGAAACTGGTACTCCATCGCCTCATCGGCAGATGGAACCAGAGTGCTTGCCGCAGACTATGGTTTCGGGCTCTACTTTTCAATGGATTCCGGCCTAACGTGGATCGCCGTTTCGCAGGACCCCAGAAGCTGGTTGTCCGTAGCCATATCCGCCGACGGATATAAACTGGTTGCGGCGGCTCAAAGCGGATTTATCTACACCGCTCAAATACCGGCGCATTATGGAAGAGCCACATCGGTCGGTACCGCCGGCTATCTCGTCGGCGGACAATTCACATCTGTCGAACTGCAGTATATGGGAAACGGGAAATTTATGGCGATCAGCGCAGTCGGACCATTGACGGGTAACTGATTGGTCGTATCTGTTAAGCTCGGAGCGCTCATCGATCGACATCGCTAATATGCAGGGAGGATCGAAAATGAACACGTTCGAACTATTTGCCGCAACTTCAATCGCTTCGTCAGGCGGCCCCTCGAAACTGGTGGTCGTTTGGACCCTATTGTTGATAGCCGTGTTGTCGATCTCGTTGATGGCACAGTCGGGCGGGCAGTATTCCGTTTCGCAATCGGTAATTGCGGGCGGCGGGGCGTCGTCGGATGATGGGCCGGGCGGGCAGTTCACGTTGACTGGAACGATCGGCCAGTCGATCGCAGGAGCTAGGTCTTTCGGCTCCATTTATCGAATCCAGTCTGGCTTTTGGAATTACGATCTTGCGCCTACGTCGGCAAGTGTTTCGATCGTAGGCAGGGTCGTATCAGAAACGGGCGAGCCGGTCGATAGAGGGGCTGTGCGAATGACAAACTCCCGCGGAGCGACCCTAACGGCGCTTACCAATCCCTTCGGCTATTTTATTTTCGAGGGCATACCGGTGGGCGAGTCTTACGTTATCGAATATTCCGCTCGCGGTTTCCTGAGCGGTTCGCAGATAATTGTGCCGATGGACGATATTTCCGACCTGAAAATTGTAATTTTCCGCCCGGCCCAATTCTAGGTTTCCGGCACGGCCTGATACGAAACGCATTCTTTTCACGCGTATTGATGTGATCGGGATGTTTTTTGGTCGAATGGAGGCCAGAAATGTCGGATGAATTATTCGGAAGATCGTTGTCAAGGGTAAAGGTTTGGGCGGGGGCGATCGTCGCACAAAAACATATTGATTTGGCACTAAACTCAGCTGCATTCTTACAGAGCTCAAATTCGAACGCCTATCAAAAGCTGGTGGATGCAAGCGGGCATTTAAGCGATGTGATCAAATATCTTGAAAAAGGCGAGAAGATCTATAAAGATTCCAAGGCCGTGAATCAGATATTTCAGACGATCCAGGTGCTAAAGGGCGACGACATAATGATCAACGATCCGGCATCGGCAGCGTTCGACAGCTTGTTTCAAGGTTTTGGGACACTCGCAAAACACTTCCCGCCGCTTTTTGATTCGACCATCGGAGAACTATTGGTACAATGCGGCGACCTCAAATTTTTCAGTAATATGAACCGTGTAATGATCGGGCCGGGTTCTAACCTTGGCAGGGCGATGTGGCTCCGGGACAATATAGCCCGAGACTGATCATCGGCAGCGTGAACTTTCAAATTTAGTTAGTTCTGATCGGGTGAATCCAAAAGGTTTCGACCTTTCTATTTCCTTGCATCGGCAAACATTTTGTTCTAATATTTATTTTAATGTAAGGATTCGTTTTTCAACGTATCCAATCACCAAAGGAGATAGATCAATCAGATGGCAGCCGTTGCAACACCAAATGTCGAATTAAATGTTACGGATTCCGCGATTACGGAAATAAAGAAGTTTCTTGCGTCGGAGGATGACCTGCCGCAGTCTGCCGGATTGCGTGTACGTGTCGTGCCCGGCGGATGCTCGGGTTTTCAGTATAGCCTCAATATTGAGGAAGATTCCCGGCAGGGCGATTTTATCCTAGACAAGAGCGATATCAGGCTCTTCGTTGATATGTTCTCGGCGCAGTATCTGAATGGCGTTGTTATCGACTATACGTCGAACATGATGGGGTCGGGCTTTACATTCGAGAACCCGAATGCTACCGGAGGCTGTGGATGCGGAACATCCTTCTCGGCCTGAATACTGGAATTTCCAAGTTCCAAAAGTACCTCGGTCTCGAAAATTTTTCAAGACCGAACTTATTTTTGGGGAACTGACGGACCTTTGTGAATTTCTGCATAGCATAACGGACAAACTGAAGGAACGCACGACCCGGTCGAGATGAATAGTCGATCCGCTCGTTCACTATTGGTTTGCAATCTCTCTCTGCGACGTGCTAATCTTTCCCTTGGGCACGCGATCACCGAGCTTACCTAACAACATACAGCATCGGAAAACAATGACCACTTGATCGCGGCCAATAGAAAATAAGATTTCGAACGTTAATTAACTTTCTGCAATTGGAAAGATCTAGCAGTTCCATTTGGTTGCGAACCTTGCTTTATTTGGCTTTTCCTGCCCTTTCTTCGTTCGTAAATTGCCAGGAGAATTTATTTTGTTATCCTTTCGACGGACTTTTCCGGGAATAGTAATTGCCACCTCCGTTCTTATACTTTCGGGTCTCGACGTAGTCGCCCAAGAGCGTCCAAGAGTTGTCAGATCGGTCTCAAGTCGGCCGGTCACTCCACCACCAGTCGCACCACCTGCGGAAAATCGATCTGAAAATGAAAGTCAAGCTTCTCAAGGACGACCAGCCTCGAGGCCGCCGATGACTACCCAGATAGTGGTGCAGGAATCTCCTCAGCTCGTTAAACGGACGGGCGATTCCAGTCCGCTGAACGCGATGAACAAGGTCGCCGCCAGGCGATCGCTTTTTCCAACCTCCGTTTCAAACGACCTTTTTTCCGGAATTCAGTCTCGGTTGGGAATTCCGTATCGGTATGGTTCACAAGGCCCGAATACCTACGATTGTTCTGGATTCATTTGGAGTGTTTTCCGCGACGCGGGCCTCGAGTTTGAGCGAACAAGCGCCAGAACTATGTGGGCAAATTCCACGCCGGTTGAAGGCGACGAAAGGTTCGTATTTGGAACCCTTGTCTTCATGAACAAGCTTGGGCACATCGGAATTGTCGTCGACGAGAACGGGTTCTACCACGCATCGAGGAGCAAAGGAATAACCTATTCGCCCTTCAAGGGGTATTGGGAAAACCGTATTGACGGATTTCGGCGCCTTAATCTACCGATCAACCCTGCCAACTGATCCGGTCTGTAAGTTCGTTTTCGCCGGCCAGGCTTTCCGGTATTACTACCCAACGAAACCGGGCCTGATGTGTTCGTGGTTCACCTCATTTACCGCGACTACAGCCTCCACGGCGATGTGAACGGTCTTTCCATCTTTGTCCCTAAGCGATATTACGCCCGGAGTCAGGCCCACCGCCTCTCCTCTAAACCCGGTCGAATTGCCGCATGTGATCTCGACCTCTTTTCCGACCATCGTTTCAAGTAACTTTTCCATTTTCCTCGTCTGGCTCTCCAATCAATCGCTATTTGTTCAATTAGTGTCTGAAGTTCCGTCTCAGGAAGTTCAGTCTGACTCAAATTCGGTCAAAGTGAACGGATCCGAAAGCGGACACTAAAGAATTTATTGACTCTCTGTTTTACAAAACCCTACACTGTTTATGGACGTTGAACGAGCTGTTCGACGACTCCATTAAAACCCATCGCAAACCAGTTCCCTTCCTAATTCCGTTCAGCCAGGAGCACCCACCAGAAATGAAACGATCAATCGCCTTCTGCCTCTCACTTTTCACCCTAGGTTATCTCCTCACTGTTTGGTCAGACACTGTCTCAGGCAATGATGGCAAATTAATTCGCAGTTCCGACCCGATACCGGGGCGATACATAGTTGTCTTAGATCCGAAGATGATCCCGGATAGTATTTCTGAATGGGACACCGTTTCAACAGTCTACCAGATGGCTGGTGAATTTCAGGTATCGGTAGATAACGTGTACACTTCGGTTCTTCGCGGTTTCGCCGGCGAAATGACTGAGAAGTCCGCATCTGAACTCAGCCGCGACCCACGGATCCTCTTTGTTGAAGAAGACTCGTATACATACCCCAGCGGCGTCCAGTCCGCCTCAGATTGGGGGCTCGACCGGATCGATCAGCGTGACTTGCCGTTGAACGGTGCGTTCATGTATGCGCACACCGGTGTTGGGGTTCACGTTTACGTTATCGATTCAGGCATCAGGCCAACCCATCAGGACTTCGGCGGACGCGCGACGATCGCATTCGACGCTCTGAACGATGGCCAAAACGGATGGGATTGTACAGGTCACGGCACCCATGTTGCGGGAACCATCGGCAGTGCTACCTACGGCGTTGCAAAAAATGCGAATCTTTACGGGGTACGAGTTCTGCCATGTTCCGGGCCGGGACTGGTATCAAACATGATCAGCGGGATCAACTGGGTAAATTCGAACAGGATCAGTCCGGCAGTTATCAATATGAGCATCAACGTGAGCACGGTCTCGAACGCCTTGAACACAGCGATCCAAAACACAGTTGCCAACGGCATCCCGTTCATAGCCTCAGCCGGCAACAACGCAAATGATGCTTGCCTATATTCCCCCGGAGCTTCGCCGAGCGCCTTTATTGTCGGGGCTACTGCAAGCAACGATCAGCGAGCCCCGTATTCAAACTATGGTGGCTGTGTCGATCTCTTCGCTCCCGGGAACGGGATCACTTCGCTTGGCCATACGAGCGATACTGGAACGAGGGTTATGAGCGGTACGTCAATGGCGACCCCGATGGTAACCGGAGCAGCAGCATTGTATCTTGAGACCAATCCGATGGCGAACCCGCAAACTGTTTACAACCGGATCTTACTGGACGCAACACCGGACGTCATCACAAACATCGATACGGTGTCTCCGAACAAGCTTCTTTACACATGGCTTGGTGATGCACAGCCACCGACGCCGGCCTCCGTAACGATCATCAAGGAGGTTCAAACGTTGGATGGAGGGACCGCATCGACGAGCGCCTTTACCTACTCTGCGACAAATCTCGGGCCTGCGTTCTTCACCCTTGTTGACAACGACGAGGAGCCGGCCGATCGGTTTACGAATTCAGGTGTGTTCCTTTTCGATGCGCAGAACACGATAACCGTAGTGGAGGCTACGAATAACGGCTGGATGCTAACTTCTATCGACTGTGTTGAAACACCGGGCGAGGGTTTTCCGAACGTGGAGAACACCACAATAGATCTAGCAAACCGGAAGGCCGATATTATAGTCGAGGAAGGTGAGACCGTAGTCTGCACCTTCCGCAGTATCCAGTTGGCACCAACGTCAGCACCCGCATCGGTATCTGGCCGTATCGCCACTGAGTCAGGAGCAGGAGTACGCGGCATACGTTTGACGATCGAGAATGCTTTTACCGGCGAAAAATTCAGTTCGACCACAAATAGCTTCGGCTATTATATGTTCGACGGTATCAGTACCTCGCATTTTTATGTGATCTCGGTCAATGGCAGCAAGCGATATTTCTTCACTCCGGAAAGCAGGACTTTCACGTTGGACGACAACATATCGGGGATGGATTTCCAGGCTCGGTATAGGAACGACTAAACGCAGTCGAAAATAAAGATCGGTAAGCCGCCATTCTCACCGGCGGCTTTTTTTGTGTTGAATGCCTTTGTTTTCGTGTCCGCAGGCCGCTTTCAAAGTGATGGCTATTTTTGTCTGATTTCCTGGAAATCTATGCGAATTCCTACTTTCGTTGTGCAAACAATGGCGTCACAGGTCGTCATACTTTTAGTGAAACCAGGATCAAGTTCGGACCGCGAAGCTAGGGAATATTTCGGATACCGGTCTTTGCACGTCGATGACCTGTTCGTCGGTATCAGGAAGACAAAGCGATGAAATTGTTTAACAAACATTGTTGACTTGACTCTAATTATCTGTTAAACAATCAGTTATATTTCCGTAGAGTGGATTGTTCGATTCTGTATTACGCGGCTTTCGCCTATTGCAACGGCAGGTTGGCACAGATCGATTGTTATTGAGTTCAAAAAAAGGAGTAAAGAGTATATGCGCTTCCCCCAAGGAACCAATCTGAAGGCAAGTAATATGTTTCGGGTCGCCGGAGTCGCGATCTGTGTTTTTTCTTTATTAACCGTCTCATTTGCGCAGATCCGCGGTTCTGAGACGAAAACGGGCCGAACTACGGACCCGACCATCACGACGAAAACGGATGACGAAAGTTCAAGCCTAACAACCGCGCTCGGTCCATTTCTAGTAAACGGATCTCCTAGTTGCAAGTATCTTGACGATGACCCGTCGCCGGAGTACTCGCACATTACAGAGGCATGGGAGGTGCGAATAACTGGGTTCGATCCAAATGGACAATTTCCAATGGTTGATTCCCCCCCCGTTGTTTTAGATGGAGGTTTGACGCCGGATCCGAATATCATCTTTAACATCGGTTCAAGCGCAGGTGCAGTAGATTTTTGGTCAATCGGTCCGCTAAATGCTTTAAATCGAGCCGTTTCGGCAATTATTGTGCGCCATGGTCCGCTTTCAGGAGCGAATGTTTATACTTATCCTAATCTTTCGGTAGGTGACACCGGGCCATTTGTCACCCCTAGTGGACTCCCCGTGAGCGAGGTGAGGTTCTGTCTAGAAGCTTTCTCAGGGCCCTCATCAGCGCCCGCGTCGATCTCTGGTAGGGCTATAACGATGGGTGGGGTTGGCGTCGGCAACGCCCGCATAGAGGTTTTAAACCTGGTGACTGGTGTCAAAAGGACGGGTACAACCAACAATTTCGGATACTACATAGTTGATGGGCTGTCTTCCGCCGATCTTTACATGGTTACGATATCGCATAGGCGGCATCAATTCTTTGATCCGCAGAGAACGGTGACGCTCGATTCGGATATCAGCGGTGTTGATTTTGTCACGGTCTGGTAGTTTTCAGACTAAGGTTTGGACACACAAGTTGGATATTTTCAGTCTCCCTGGGGTTTCTTTGGGGAAAACCGAAGCAAATGGACAATCAAAATGGTTGTCCATTTGCCGTTTACAGCATCAATAATTCCGACTGTCACAATTTTTTCGGAATTTAGCTTCCAATGGTTGTATAGTTGCGCATTAACGGAATCAGAAAACCGATAGAGATCCAGGTTCATGTCAATTTCGTTCGGGAGCTGCGAACTCCCGACGTGCGCATCTGAAGTCTCGAAATTCGGAAAATGTAAAGTTGCCTTGAGTCTCATCAAATCACGGCATGCAAAAGGTGCTCAGATCAAGGGCATAAATTGATTTTATTGGATGCGCTGCGTCGGCTCGCATCGGGAGTAAAGAGAAATGTTTGAATACTTAATACATCACCGGGTACTCAACTTGCCGAGAACCCTACGGCGCTCTGCAAGGGTGAGCCTTGCGGCGACACTGTTAGTGGTCTTGCCGACTCTTGGGATCGGACAGATCCGGAGCGGGGCTGACGCAGATAATGTCAAAGGCCCCGGGGCTGGCGTTGCATCAAAAGAACTCCAAACGGGCGGACTTTCGTCAGCTGTTGGACCGATCTTGGTT
Organism: uncultured Acidobacteriota bacterium; assembly: GCA_937859595.1. Taxonomy (GTDB): domain Bacteria; phylum Acidobacteriota; class Blastocatellia; order Pyrinomonadales; family Pyrinomonadaceae; genus OLB17. Next base: position 109,545 of record CALMAH010000003.1, read on the forward strand.
TCGGGCAATCCGACCTGTGCACAATTGAACGCGTCTGCCGATCCTGCTTTCGCGCATATGACCGAAGATTGGGAAATGAAGATCGACCTTTCTGCTCCCAGTGGGGTTTTCTATATGGTCGACGGAGGCGGGGTTGTCCTCGACGGTGGGTTGGCGCCGAACGCTAACTTATTTTTGTCGGTTGCTTCCAGTGGTTCAACACTTAGTTCTTGGGCCATCGGTCCTCTGAATCTCCTCGACCGCGCGGTGTCCGCTATCATCGTTAAGGGAGGTTCGAACGCGAACGTTTACACTTACCCATTCCTTTCAGTGGGTGATTCCGGTCCGTTCGTGACGCCCCAGAACAGGGAGATCAGCCATTTGACCTTCTGTTTTGAGCCTTTTTCGGGTCCGTCGTCTGCTGAAGTTACGCTTTCGGGTAGGGCGGTAACGACTGGCGGGGTAGGAGTTTCGGGCGCCCGCGTTGATGTAATGAACCTCGTAACCGGCAAGATCACCCGGGCAACGACGAACTCCTTCGGCTACTATGTGGTGGAAGGGCTTGTCGCCGCGGAGATCTATATGGTGACTATCTCGCACCGACGACATCAGTTCTTTGATCCACAACGTACGATCACCATCGACGATGATATCGTTGGACTCGATTTTGTGGCAGTATGGTAGGTTTTCCTTAGACAACAAATCGATCATGCGGGCGGTCCGAACCCTCGGACCGCTTATTCTTTATTCGATCCAATTGCAGGTCATCGACCTCTTAGTTGGGCACTCCGGCCATTCTGCAACCATTGGCTTTCTGACGGTGAGGTTTGAGTCAGCATTGAACGTTTTGCAGACTTTTTCAAATGTATTTCAGCGGCAGCTATTGCGGCAATGTGACGGATGTCCCCACCGTTGGAACGCACCGCTCGTTGCCGTTCGAGGAACCGGTCAATGAAACCTGTATCCAGATGACCCGCGATGAACTCGCCATCTCTAAACAGATCACGAAAAAACCCGAGTGTTGTCTTTATTCCGCAGATCTCGTATTCGCGAAGAGCTCGGCGCATTGTTTCGACAGCTTCGCTTCGGTCGCGTCCATGGACAACAAACTTCGAGATCATCGGATCGTAAAATATCGAAACCACGCTGCCTTCGAACACACCGCCATCGTCGCGGAGCCCCGGGCCCTGCGGTATCCTGAGCCGCGAGATCTTACCGGGAGACGGGAGAAAGCCATTTTCAGGGTCTTCTGCATAAATTCGGCATTCGATCGCGTGCCCCGACATTACAATATCTTCCTGTCCAAACGAGAGACGTTCCCCCGACGCTACCCGTATTTGTTCGCGAACAAGATCGATCCCGGTTACCATCTCGGTTACCGGATGTTCGACCTGAAGTCGGGTGTTCATTTCCAGAAAATAGAACGAATGATCGATGTCAGAGACAAGGAACTCGATCGTTCCGGCACCGACGTATCCGACCGCCTTTGCTATCTTGACCGCACAGTCACCCATGGCGGCGCGGAGATCGGATGAGCCGATCGGCGAAGGCGCTTCCTCGACCACCTTCTGGTGCCGCCTCTGTATTGAACATTCGCGTTCCCCCAAATGGACATGGTTTCCGTGCTTGTCGGAGAAGATCTGTATCTCGATGTGACGGGGTCTGACAATAGCTTTCTCGATATAAACGGCATCGTCGCCGAAGCTCGCCTGAGCTTCGGATCGTGCCAATTCGAGTGCGTTCCTGAGCTCGGCCTCATCAGAAACCAGTCTCATGCCCTTTCCGCCACCTCCCGCAGCAGCTTTTAGCATTACGGGATATCCAAAGTTTGCGGCCTCATTCAAAGCAGCCTCGAGGTCGCTGATCGGCTCGACAGTGCCGGGAACGACCGGTACTCCTGCCGATATCGCGACCTTCCGGGCGTCGATCTTGCCACCCATCAGGACCATAACCTCCGGTGAGGGGCCGATAAACGTGAGGCCCGCATCGATCACCGCTTTAGCAAATTCGCCATTTTCCGAGAGGAATCCGTAACCCGGATGAATTGCCTCTGCTCCCGCATTTAGAGCGGTTTCGATGATAATTTCACCGTTCAGATAGCTCTCGCTCGAGGGGGGCGGGCCGACCCGATAAGCCTCGTCTGCCATTCGGACATGCAGAGCATCAGCATCCGCATCCGAATAAATGGCCACAGATACTATGTCCATCTCCCGGCAGGCCCTGATCACACGGCAGGCGATCTCCCCTCGATTGGCTATCAGAATCTTTTTGAACATCATCGATTTTGTTTCAACTGGTTAAACAACTCCTGGATGTCAGTCGAGCATCGAGTTACCCTGATTTCGCGGGTCGTAACGAACTCCAACCTTTGCCCCAGGTGCATACTTCAGAGGGTCTGAAAGCCGATCGGACGGTAGCAGCTCCGACGACTCAAAGTCTACGCCATTAAGCGAATAGACATAGAACACGACCTCTCCGCCGCTTGATGTCGGCTCAGAATCGATCACTCTCCCGTCTGTGATGCGTCCGTTTTTTTGTAAGAATTCACGGCGTTCTTTTTCAAGATCTTTATCGGAACGACGCCTAAGGAAACCAAACAATCCCATTTCAGTTCATTATAAGGGGCGGCTTATCGAAGCGAGCCCTGAATTTATTTACCGCAGACAAAATTGCCGGTCGCTGGATGATCCGAGCCTCAAGCGGCCGTTTGCCCGGAATATCCAGCATTATCAATCCTAGCAAAATTGTCAGAAGTCCTTGTCCCGGTACTCCCGGAAGCGAGAGAACTATCCCGAGCAGTATAAGGAAAACTCCGAGCAAATTCTTCAGAATAACCGCACTCCATCGCACGATCCAGGGCTTATCCGGCATGAAATCCTGTGAGTAATGCGGGCTGAAGTAGTTCGCAGGAAGCTTGACCAAAACAATACCGATTACAAAAAAACTAAATGCAAGCGACAAAAGAAAAAGTCCGACGCCGACGAGGAGGCTCGTCCATGTAATCGAAGCCCAAAGACCTTGTACCCACTCAACCATCAAACGAGATCAGATCCCTCCAGCCGCCGAAACTCCTTCCATATGAAATACATACGGTGGATCATTGTCCACATCGACCCTATCGCCAAGACCCAAAGCACCTGAGGCATTCGGTTGAAGAGGAAAAATTCTGAGTTCCAATCCCAGGTAGATAGAGCTCCGATGATGAGAAGCACAATCCGCTCGGGCCGTTGCAGAAATCCTACGTTTGCCTTGACCCCTAGAGCTTCCGATCGAGCAGTCGTATAACTCACCATCACTGAACCGATCATTGCCACACCCCCGAGGATAACGTTGACCAATGAATGCTGCGGTGTGTTGCTGGCATAGAAAACCATTATTCCAAGGAACGCGACCATGTCTGAGAGCCGGTCAAGAGACGAATCAAGAAAACCTCCGAACTTGGTCACGTTGCCTGTAAGCCGAGCAACGTTCCCATCTAGCATGTCAAAAATGTTAGCGACGATAAGAACGATCCCAGCCCAGAAGAACTCGCCCATGCCGAAAAGTACGCCGCAGAGCACATTTATCGAGACACCTACCGTTGTAAGTATATTTGGCGGGACCCCAAGCGACGCGAGTCCGCGCACCATCGCATCGATCATGCGTATCGGCCATTTTCCGATGCTTTCTCCCAACATTCGATTGTTTCGGCTATCTGAGCGAACCTTTACTAATTCTGGTGTGCAACTTTCTGTTGATCGTTATTCATCCAGCTCATGAATTGTTGTAAGCCGGCTGATCTCAAAATTTCTCCATCCGTTCGGGGTCTTGACCTTTATCTCATCCCCTTCTTCTTTGCCCATTAGGGCTTGTCCGATAGGCGATACGGTCGAGATCATACCGTTTTCAGGATCGCTTTCTTCCGACGTGACCAGACGGTAAGTTATCTTTTCCTGCCGCTCGGTCTCAAATAGCACAACGACCGAGCCGTACGCTGCGCGATCAGTTGGGATCCTGCTTAAGTCGATCGAATCGACTTCGCTGATCCGCTGACGGATCTGCATAATTCGGGCTTTGACGATCGTTTGTCGCTCCAGGGCAGCTTTGTACTCTGCATTCTCACGAAGATCGCCAAACTCCCTCGCCTTCTGGATCTCTTTTGGCAAAACAAAGTTCAGTTCTTCTTCCAGAGACTCGAGTTCTTCCGTAAGTCTTTTCTTTACTTCTTCCATAAAACCTATCTCACCCGTAGGTGCTCCGACCCTTTGACTCCCAGGGGCAGGGCGTCACATATCCGATTCCTTCGGAGCTGCGAACGAAATGCCAATGTCGCGGGCAGTGCGAACCAGCTGTCCGTCGATAGGGACGGTCTTTATATTGGCGCAAGCCTCCGACAAGGGCACCGTTACGATCGAACCGGCCTGCAAAGCTACCATTTTGCCCGTCTCGCCGCTGCACAGAGCACGTACGGCACAGGCCCCGAAGTTGGTTCCAAGCATACGGTCAAAAGCATTTGGGCTGCCGCCACGCTGAAGGTGGCCAAGGACGACGCAGCGGGCCTCTTTTTCGGTTAACTCCTCCACTCGCTTGCGGACATAATCACCGATGCCCCCCAGTCTCAGATGTTCCGCATCTACATAAACCTCTTCACCGCCCACCTCGATCGCACCCTCTGCCACCACTATATTGGTGAACTTCGAGCCCTGGCTTTCACGCTCGTTCACTTTTCGCACTACCGATTCGAACGAAAAAGGGATCTCCGGTATTAGTATAATATCGGCGCTCCCGGCCAACCCGGTATGCAGAGCGATCCATCCGGTATTGCGGCCCATTACCTCAAGGATCATCACCCGATCATGCGACGCGGCCGTCGTGTGAAGACGATCAAGAGCCTCAGTTGCCACGTCGATCGCGGTCATGAACCCGAAAGTGAGTTCGGTGGCGGCAAGGTCATTATCAATGGTCTTTGGTACGCCGATAACCGGAAAACCGCGCTTGTGAAACTGCTCTGCGATGGCCAAAGTGCCCTCACCGCCAAGGACGATCAGGGCCTCAATTCCAAGAATATCCAAATTTGCGAGAGCCTCGGCGATCGGCATTTCGGGGAAGAACGGTATCCCGTCTGTCATCTGAACGAAACTCCCCCTGTTCCTTGTTCCGAGTATCGTACCTCCTTTGGGAAGTATTCCGCTGACACTCTTTGGCGTCAAACCTCGGGTTTGGGTCTCTCCCAAAATTCCTTCAAAGCTGTCCTCGATCCCGACACACTTCATACCGAATTCGCCGACTGCCGTGCGAACGACCGCACGAATAACAGCATTCAGCCCCGGGGCGTCACCCCCGCCGGTTAGGATCCCAATCTGTTTGTACATACGCGGAAAACTGCACTTCTAAGTTTACTTCATTGAGAGGCGATACTGAAAATAAAGGGCGTTTGGGCGAAGGCAAAATCAAAGACGAACCCGAACAAACGGGTTCGCCTATGTTTGGTCATCAAGAACAAAAGCCTGCTAATTTGCCGCCAGGCTTCGATCAAGCAGTACCCTTGCCTGCGGTACCGTTGACGCAGCTTTCAGCACCTGCGGATCTGCCTCGAGCAAAACCTGAACCCCGGCCTCGTTTGAATAATTTGCGGTGGCGATCTCCATTCGAAGCCTGACCCGGGCATATTCCTGTTGCGACGAAAGAAGCTCTGCTGTCAGACCGCTTTCTTTCGTGGCAAGGGTGTATTCACGAAAAGCCTCATAAAGCCTATCTGTGATCGGAAACGCGTCCGGGGCAATGGACCATTGCTGATTCTGCTTATCCACCCTGTATGACTCAAGTCCCGTGATCTTTCCGGCGACGAGCTGGCGAACGAAATAGAAAGCAGCATCATTTAGTCTGAATCGAAGCTGGTTGAACTCAGAAGCTTCAACCCTAACGTCCGGTTCAATACCGCGGCCGCCCATCAAGACCCTTCCATCCGGAAGGGTAACAGGAACTCCAGCCGGTTTTGGACGCGGAGCTTCAGAAGCGCCATTAGTCTGATTTGACCCGCTGGTGAAATATTCGTAGATCGATCCGGTGGAATAGTCCTTTTGAAGGGAACGTCCAAAAGGGGTATAGTACCGTGCCGTCGTAAGCGTCAATCCGGTGCCATAAGGTAAGGGAAATACACGCTGGACGAGGCCTTTCCCAAAGCTTTCGGTGCCCACTACGATCCCGCGGCCGTAGTCTTGGATCGCCCCGGCAACTATTTCCGAGGCCGACGCTGATCCGCCGTTTATCAATACGATCAACGGGACGGAATGGCGGACCCCCCCACGCGAACGGAGTTCCTGACTCACTTGGTACCTAGATCGTCCCTTTACCGACACCACGGTCTGGCCACTCGGAATAAATCTACTAACTACCTCGATCGCCTGAGGCAACAACCCGCCTGGATTGCCACGAACGTCAAGTATCAAACTGGTCATCCCGTCCTTCTGAAGCTTTTTGACCGCCTCGTCAAGCTCAGCCGCGGTGGTTTCCTGAAATCCTCCGGTAAGACCTATATAGCCGACTCCGTCAGGGAGCAGAAAGTAGTTTCTGATCGAGGGCAACGGAACCCCGCCACGTACGATCTCAAGTTCGACGGGTGATGCCGACGAGGCTCGTTCGATCTTGAGTTTGACCTTCGTTCCGCGTTCGCCGCGGACATTTCGCGAAACTTCGGAACTAGTCCATTCTGTAGCGTCCTTTCCGTCTACTTCCAGAAATCGGTCGCCATATCGAATACCGGCTTTGTCGGCCGGAGTCCCAGGGATCACAGATTGAACATAGACGCCGTCCCGGTGCTGAAGTATCGAAACACCGATACCAAAGAACTGGGAAGACTGCTCTTCAAAGAGTTTGCGAAATTCGTCACGGGTAAAGAATTGTGAATGCGGATCAAGCGACCAGAGCATTCCCTGTATCGAACGATCCAAAACGCGCTCGTGGTCAATGGGCGTCACATAGTTCTTGCCAACGACTTCGAGAGCTTCCCGATAATCCGCACTCACCTTGCCCGCCGTTATTCCCGAATCAGCAGAGGTCGATGAGGGAAACTTTCCGAACGCGCCCCCCAGAACGGCCCCAAGACCGATCACGAAAAGAGCACAAATGGCAAAACCTTTATTCATGGCAAAACCCGTCCTTGTAAATATAACATATCTTTGTTACGCAAAATCTAGTCAGGGTTGTAAGTTTTCTGCCTGAAATATCCGAAAAACGCTTGAAACCACTCGTGATATCCCGATCTTTTTCGGGAATGATACGTACTATTGCTGTTTTTCATATTTCGGCTTTTACTTTAGCTGTCTATGTGCCTATTATTTGGTGTTTTATTATATGAAACCGGAACTTTCCATTGTGATCCCCGCGTTCAACGAAGAGGACCGCGTAGGCGGAACGATCCGTCAGATACTTGGTTACCTCGAGCTTCATTTACCGAGCAGTGAACTTATCGTGGTCGATGACGGGTCGTCGGATGCCACCGCTTCGGCTTCAGAGGCGGCGTTTTACGGACACGATCAGATTCCGGCACGTGTCATTCGATACGAAGAAAATCGAGGTAAGGGCTATGCGGTCAAGACCGGGCTAATGGCCGCCGAGGCTGACATCGCACTTTTTTCCGACGCCGACCTTTCGACACCGATAGAAGAGCTGCCGAAACTGATAGATCCCATAATGGCAGGCGAATTTGACGTGACTTTTGGATCGAGGGCACTTGACCGGTCGCTTATCGGGACCCATCAGCCCTGGCGGCGTGAGCAGGGAGGAAAAGTGTTCAATCTGGTCGTGCGGCTAATGACCGGATTGCCGTTTTGGGACACACAGTGCGGTTTCAAAGCATTTCGCATGACAAAATTTCGGCCTTTGCTGGATGTAATGCAGATCGATCGATTTGGTTTTGATGTAGAGTTCCTTTATGTGGCCGATCTTCATGGTCTGAGATTGAGCGAGATACCTGTTCGATGGAACAACGACGACCGCAGCAAGGTTAATGTTCTCCGGGACAGCATAAGGATGTTTGACGAGGTCCGCCAAATAAGGCGCAATGCCAGGAAGGGGATTTACGAAAATGACCGCCCGACTTAATGTAAACATCGACCATGTAGCAACCATCCGCGAGGCTCGGAAGACCATCGAACCGAGCATCATTACGGCCGCGGTGATCTGCGAACAGGCCGGTGCGAACGGCATTACGGTACATCTGCGTCAAGACAGGCGGCACATACAGGACCGCGACATAGAACTGCTCCGCGACGTCGTTACGACATATCTGAATGTCGAAATGGCCGCTACCGACGAGATGATCGGCATCGCGGAACGTTCACGGCCCGATGCCGTCTCACTGGTTCCTGAGAATCCTAATGAGGTGACCACGGAAGGCGGGCTGGATGTGTTGGGAAACATCGATGCGGTCGGGACGGCGGTCGAAAAACTGAAAAGCTCAGGCGTTTTCGTAAGCATCTTTATCGACCCGATAGCCGAACAGATCGAAGCCGCAAAAAAGGCCGGTGCTCAACAGGTAGAGCTTTGCACAGGCGAATATGCCGAGCTAACACTTTCCGCACGGGCTGCACACGGCGAGGGTGAACGCAGGGCAAATGACGAGGTCGCTCGTATAAGAAAGGCCGCCGTTCACGCCAAATCGCTGGGGCTGATCGTTGCGGCCGGCCACGGTCTTACCTATCGCAACATTGCAGCACTTGCCGCCATCCCGGAGATCACCGAATTCAACATCGGCCACAACATCATCAGCCGCGCAGTGTTCGTCGGTCTTAATCAGGCGGTGAGAGAGATGATAGATCTGATAAAGCGATTATAGTGATCATCTTTGCTATTCCTCTTATCTTCGTCCCGATCGCATTCCCTTTCGGCTACTAGCCCAACGGCTTCCTTTTTTCTAAGATTTAGTTATGGATTTGGACAGTTATAACAGCGTCCGTTCTGGCGGGGGTGGCTTTGTCGCAATGCCGCGTGGTTTGATCGCCGTTTGGGGCACCGAGGCGGTGCAATTCCTTGACGGCATGATCACCAACGATATGAAAACGTTGGAAGACGGAGGCCAGATGCTGGCGGCGTTCCCAAATGCGCAAGGGCGGCTGCTTGCTTTGGTAAGAGTACTGCGGCAGGGTGACCGGTTCCTGATAGAGACCGAAGAGGCCACCCGCGAAGCAGTTTTTAACAACCTGTTCAAGTTTACGTTCGCGGGTGATTTTTTCGTAGAGGACCTGTCCGATAAGTTTAGATTTTTCGAGATCTTTGGTGAGGTAGCTAAGAATCATGAAGATCAAGAGGGTCTGGTGTTTTCCACCGGGCGTAACCCCGGCATCTTTGTTCCGGCTTCTGCCGCAGATGACTTTCGAAGTGAATTAAATGAGAAAAATGTCGTCGAGATCTCAGGGGAACTGTACGAAACTCTCCGGGTCGAATCCGGTATTCCGAAATACGGCGTCGATATGGACGAGACCACTATCGTCCCCGAAATCGGACTCGACGGCCTGATCTCTTACACCAAAGGCTGCTACATCGGACAGGAGATCATTGCCCGAATACATTTTCGCGGCCACGTCGCCAAGCAATTGACCGGGCTGTATTTGCCCGAAATATCAGTGTTGGAGGGTGAGTCTCTGTCGGGTGAAGAACTTACAACGGCCGATGGTAAAAATGCCGGAAAGATAACTTCGGCAGCGTTCTCGCCAACACTGGAAAGCTTCATTGCGCTTGCCTATGTTAGGTACCACAATCTGGCGGAAGGGACAGAAGTGTACATCAATGGCAAAAAGGCTATCGTAAAAAACCTTCCATTTGCTGGAACATTTGTTTAGACTTAGCGTGAAGAAATCATCAAGCGGGTTTTAAACCATCTTTTCATCACTTCTGACCGGAGGTTGCCAGAATGCGAAGTGCGAGCCTGAAGCTCATTCTACTATTTGCGCTCCCGGCCTCAATGTTAGGGCAGGGAATTGGTTGGGAAGCAAATGACAGTACCGCCGTACTTCTCGATGAATTTGGCCTGGTTGGTCATTGCGATCTCGGAGCAAGAATAGATGCCTTTCTGGTTGATCTGCAAAAAAATTCAACTGCTACTGGATATGTGATCAACTACAATGGCACGAATGAATTGCCAGCATACTACGGAACTTCGCCTCGGGAACGAATGATCGCAAATCACATAACGTTTCGCCGTTTCGACCCTTTGCGCATAACTTTTGTCAGGGGTGGTTACCGAAACAGTGTTTCGACTGAGCTTTGGATAGTTCCGCCGGGTGCGGAACCGCCCGAACCTTCGCGAACTGTGCCGGCACCTGTCATGCCGGAAAGCGAGGCGTTTCTTTTTGACCGCACGTATCTGGAATCGGAGTACGAACCGGATGGGATACGGGATCTAATACTTTCCTCAGTATTGGCGGAGAGAGATAGCTGGGAAAGCGACCAGGAAGATGAAGACATAGATGATGAGTACATCGATCCGCTCACCCAAGAAGAGAAAGAGGGATTTAAATTTCGCTGGGTAAGCATAGTATTTGGTAAAGTGCTGGCAAAAAGGTTGGACTCGTCCGGTGTCATCATCTTTTATGCAGATGATGAATATTACGATGTCGGAAAATTGACCGGTTTTATTGAAGAAGGAGTCAGGCGTATCGAAGTATCGGAAAATGCCGTGATAGGCCGGACTAAGATAGTATTCGGCGGATTTCGATCCTCACCTCAGGTTGAATATTGGGTTGTGCCGAGTGGGAGCCCTGACCCGGAACCCAAACCGGAAGAAAGGCCCCCCGATGCGGAGGCGTGCGAAGATATATAGGATCTTTAACGGTTTGCTGTTATGAGGGTTCGCAGGTTCGCGAGCCTTTTATTTTTGTTTAGAATATATAAATGAATGTTGCTCAAATAAATATGGAAGAGCTTGATATCGATCTGCCGAATGCCAAGCTGGCATATACGATAATCCAATCGCTGCTCGAAGGGCACGAAGCCCTAAGCGATCTGCTGGTCGTGATGTCGCATGCGCTGGATGAAGACACCGTAAAGGCTCTGACCATGACCGGCGAATGGCAGAAGTATCTCGAATCAAAACGGGAACTTGAGGTCACAAGAAAGCAGATAGAGAGATTTATTGAGGTGCTGAACACAATGGAACAGAAAATGAGTGAAAATTAGCTGTCAGCTCAACAAATAATGATATTCGATCTTCTAATTATCGGAGCCGGACCGGCCGGTATTTCGGCGGCTTATGAGGCTAAAAAGCTTGGCCTTGATTATGTTGTTCTTGAAAAAGGCCTCATCGGGAATACCATCTATAACTATCCTGTTGGGCTGACCGTATTTTCCACTCCGAACGAACTGGAATTCATCGAAGGCGATCTGAAACCTGCCCGCGAAAAGCCGACCCGTGAGGAGCTATTGTCTTATTACGTCAGGTTCGTGCTCGACAACGAGCTAAATGTTCATACAGAAGAGGAGGTCCTTTCTGTGTCTTCGTCTGGGCCTTCCGTGGTTGGAGAGATTTCTACCGCGGAACACACAGAAAATGGCGCGGAGTTTACCGTTCATACGAACAAGAACACATATCGAACGAAGAATGTCCTCTTTGCCACGGGTGCTATGGATCATCCTCGCAGGTTGAATGTCCCGGGTGAGGATCTGCCGAAGGTGCATCATCATTTTCGCGAAACCTATCCGTGGGTGCGCAAGCGAGCCCTGATCGTCGGCGGCGGGAATTCAGCCGGCGAGGCTGCTTTGTTCCTTGCCGAAGAGGGTGCCGACACGACCCTGGCGATATTTCGCGGCGATTGGGAAAACGACGACCCCAAACAGGGCTGTATAAAATACTGGGTCAAAAAGCCGCTTGAAAAAGAGGTCGAGAAACATTGCCTGAACCTCTTTTTTCTCGGCCGGGTCGTCGTGATACGTGAAAAGGAGATAGAACTTGAGAGCGAGACCGGCGAAAAGGCCACGATACCGAACGACGTGGTCTTCGTACTTATCGGCTCAGATGCCGACCTGACCATGCTCAAAGGTCTCGGCGTCGAAACGGAACCGGGCAAATATGGTGAGGTGCCGGTTTACGATCCTGAAACCTACGAGACCAACATCTCCGGTATCTACGTCGCCGGCCATTTCACAAACGAACGCCACATAAAAGGTGCGATCGACGCCGGACGATCTGTGGCCGACGCTTTGACTCTCAAGCTGTCTGCCAAGACAGCAGAGCTTGGATCGTGAGACAAAGACAGAAAAAAGGCAGAGCCGAAGGTGTGCCGGCCTGCCTTTTCGTTATCTGACCTTGTTTTTTCAGGTCATTTCTCGGGCGATCTCTCCATTCTTATCTTTACCCTATCGCCTGAGAACCTTTCCGCGATATTTGCCGGATTTACCTCATAGCTGGTTACGTCAAATATCTCGGTCGTCCTTCCGCCTGTGGTGGTGCTCCAGCGATAGGGAAGCTGCACACCGCCTGTGCTGCGGTAATCGGACAGCTTCACCAGCATGTCCGCGTTCGCGCCAAAACCGTCGCCCTGCCTTGAAAGGATGATCTCCTTCTCGCCTTCGGCCCGAGGTTCCGATGCATCGCGGCTAAATCGTACCACCTGCGGCATTTGACGGCCGCTATAACCAAAAGCGACTGGCAGATCGGTAAATTTGTCGATGTGTAGACGATAAACGGCGCCTGCATATGAAGCCGCTACGATGTTGACAGAGGTTCCGTCGATATTTCCCTCACCCTCAAACGAGTACGAGACGTCCACACCTTCCGGTGCTTTTAGCAGCAGCATCAGGGCTGTTTTGAGTAGCTCATTATTATGGCCTGCTGCCTGCGCATCACCCGGTGCTCCCCTTCGGATGATGACCCTCTCGGTATTTCCGGTTCCGGTGCCGTCGGTCCTTACCGTCACCTCACCTGTTCCGGCGCCTGAGCGAACGATCACCCTGGAGCCGTCTTCGGTCGTAAATTCACCGGTCTCGCCCTCGCCCCTTTTGAAGATGAACTTCTTCCCATCAGGCGATACAAGCGTTCCGCTGCCGGGCTCGGCGGTCCGTACTACGATCTTTCTGCCGTCTTCCGTGGTAAATTCACCGTCCTTACCCTCAAACGTCAGGGTCTCGCCGTCATCTTTCCGCATTACAAAGACGTTGCTCTCCTTAACTACACGCTCTTCAATGCCTGCGATGCCGTCGGCGTTTCCGATCTTGACCATCTTCGTGAGCATGTTGGGAAACTGCATCGCTATCTGGGTCTCGCCCTGTTCGACCCTTTCGACACCCTCGATCTTAAGCGTGTGTGTCGAGCGGCCTACTATGACCATTGACCGGACCTCTGCAAGTGCGGCGTCACCGCCTATCGCCATGCGGGCCTTTGAGATTATCTCCAGAGCTTTGGGGTCGGACTTGAATTTTGCACCGACCATATCAACGATTGAACCGATTCCGATGAAGAACACCGAAACGCAAAGTACCGAAACAATAAACCTTTTCATAAATGCCTCCGAGTTTTTAACTTTGATGTCGGGCCGGTCATCGAGTGTCCATTCGAGTTCGATCTACACATTTCCTGGCCCGGCTATTGTGATTATTACAGAAACGTGCTCGGGCGTTGGTTAAGATGACGCAAAGAATTTGTAAAGAATGTAAAAAGTGCGACAAATACATTGTTTGCGGCGATTTAATAGATGCATAATGAAGCCTGGAACACACCGTCGTGGCGGTGAGAAGGACTGATGAAAGGAAACCTGGCCTCAAACCTGATAGTTGTCGGCATTATTTGCCTGCTGACGCTCTTTTTGCTGCTTCAGTACCGATGGATCGGCGAAGCCGGCGAAGCGGAGCGCGAGCGGATGCAGCGTCGGGTCGAGGCCGATGCAAATGCCTTCGCTATCGACTTCAACCGCGAGATACAGGCTGCCTATTTCAATTTTCAGACCGATGCGAAAGCGTTGGAGGCAAATGATTTCACCGACTTCAACGAAAGATACGATTTCTGGACGAACAGAACGTCATACCCTGGTCTTATCAGCGACATACTCTATCTTCCTGCGGACGCAAACGCAATGCCGATGAGGTATGAGGCGGCAAGCCGTGCGTTTGTAACAATTGAGGATACCGAAGAGCTTGCCCACATTCGCTCAGAGATAGACCTTCGACGGCCCAGGCCGGTGATACCGGAGATGGATCTGCTTGTTCTTCCGATGCATCACGCGAAGATCAGGGTTCAGGAATTGATGCTTGAAAACGTTTCGCGAGGGACAGCGGCTTCGCGCGTCGGCGAGCGTCGGATGGAAATGCCGCAGCCGCAGGGCAACCTGATCGTAAAGTTGGACAGGGCCGTGCTTCGTGAGCGATTCTTGCGGGACCTTGAGGAAAAACATTTCCCCGGGGGCGAATTTATCGTCTCCGTGGCCGATCGGGAGGGTGAGATAATTTTCGGGGATGTTGCGGCCGGCGGCGAAAGGGACGCTTCGGCTCCGTTATATGATCTAACCCCTGATTCAATGATATTTTTCGGTGCGGGTGAAACACCGTCGCCTAAGATCAGCGTTAGCAGGGACTCCGGAGTTGTTGTCAGCCGCAGTTTAGAAAGCTCGGCCGTTGGACAGACTCAGAAGGATAAGGGCGAACAGGTCGGAAGTTTTTCGTTCGAACTCCGGAACACGGAGGGCGGACGGTCAAGGACCGCCATCGTGACCAGTTCAGCGGATAATGCCAAACCCTGGCAGCTGAACGTCCGGCACGTTTCCGGCTCGATCGACAGCTACATCGCCGGTGAGCGGAGAAAAAGTCTTGCCATTGGCACGATTGTCTATTTGTTCCTTGTCGGCAGCATTCTTGCCGTTGTTTTCTCGGCAAACCGAGTTCGGCGGTTCGCTCAGCGGCAGGTGGATTTTGTCTCAAGCGTTTCCCATGAGTTCCGTACTCCGCTTGCCGTCATCTATTCGGCGGGCGAGAACTTGGCGGATGGCGTGGCTGCGGATGGCGGCCAGGTTGCCCGATACGGCGAAGTGATCAAAGACGAAGGCAAGAAGCTCTCCGCCATGGTGGAGCAGATACTCGAATTCGCCGGTGCCCGCTCCGGAAAGAGGAAGTATAATTTTGAGCCGGTCAGCGTTGAGGAACAGATAGATAGGGCCGTCAAAGAGTGTGAACCGATCCTTTCAGATCGTGGCGTGGATCCCGTAGTTGCGGTGCCTGCAAACCTCCCGGTGGTCAATGCAGACCGCGCTGCGTTAAGCCTTGCTATTCAAAACCTGATAAATAACGCTGTCAAATATTCAGATAGGAACGCCGCGATATCGATATCCGCGGAGAAACGTAACGGCAGTCTTCACATCAGCGTTGAAGACGATGGTATCGGGATTTCCAGGCCCGACCTCAAGCATATTTTCGAACCGTTCTACCGCTCAAAGGCCGTTGTGGATGCCCAGATACACGGCAGCGGGCTCGGCCTCTCGCTGGTAAAGGACATTGCCGAAGCACATGGCGGCACGGTCCATGCGGAGAGCGTCGAAGGCAAAGGGAGCAAGTTCACCATAGAACTTCCGATATGAAGATCCTTTTGATAGAGGATGAAGAGGGTCTGATACTTACGCTTACCGATCGGCTTCGGAGCGAGGGGTTCGAGGTGGTCTCGGCGTCGGAAGGGAAGTCCGGCTTTGAACTCGCATTGACCGGCGCGTTCGACCTTATGATCCTTGACTTGATGCTTCCTAACATGAACGGTTACGACATCTGCCGTGACCTCCGTCAAAATGGGATCACCGCCCCGATATTGATGCTTACCGCAAAGGGGGAGACCATCGACAAGGTCCTGGGGCTGAAACTTGGTGCCGACGACTATCTGACAAAGCCGTTCGAGATGATGGAATTGCTTGCCCGCGTCGAGGCCCTTTTGAGGCGGTCACCGGGGGGCTCGAACGGTCGATCTGCCTCAAAACTGAGTTTTGGCGACGTGACAGTTGACCTGAAGCGGGCGGAGGTGACAAAGGCCGGAGTTACTGTCGAACTTTCGGCAATGGAATTCAAGCTCTTGCAATTCCTGATGGAAAATCGCGGCGCTGTCCATTCGCGCGACAAGTTGCTGGACGAGGTATGGGGCTATGATGCGATGCCGACGACGCGGACTGTGGATGTCCACGTCGCCTGGCTTCGGCAAAAGCTGGAAGACAACCCGAAACGGCCTCGGTTTATCCACACCGTGCATGGCATCGGGTATAAATTTGTCGACTAACGCTTCTCATGTTGCCATTTCGTATCAGCCCTGAAAGGGCCGCCACCGAGACCAAGATCGAAATCATCGATCTCTACCGTTCCGTTCAAAACGGCCGTCAATGACAACGTTCCAAACTCCCGTCCCCTCACTGAAAAGACGTAAAGGCTGCCAGGGACGACACGGTCGATCCGGAAATACCCGAATGACGACGTGTTCGCCGACATGGTTCGTCCATTAAGACCGGTCAAAGACATCCTATACCGCTGATTCGGTATTCGGCCGTTCCGAGTCACCTTGCCTGCAAAATAGATCTCGTTGGGATCAGATGATACGTTCAAATAGTATCGATGAGAAGTCGCTTCCGTCGGAGCGGTTGCTGATGCTGTGATCACATCAAACTCGTAATTACCCGTTGCGATGGGGATCCCTGTCAAGCGGATCTCGTTTCCAACGGCAACGACCGCAAGGCCCGGCGGCAGGTCAGCGGGAACCGGAGCCGTTACGACGAAACCGGTTGCGTCCGGCATAAGCGTGTAAGTGTACTCCGTGTTAAGTTCCGCGTTTCTCAAGAAAGCAGGTGTGCCCGCATTATCTTCGTAGGCGCCTATGTCAACGGCGCTTCCTCCGAGGAGCGTGGTTGCCGCCCTCGGCTGTCCTCTCTGGTCGATGGCAACCGGTTCGAGCGGATTGTTCGCCGTACAGGTCAGCGTCAGAACACAGTCGTCGCCGCTGTCAAGAGCGGGTGAACCGGCAAGAAGTGCATGCGTCATTCCCAGTCCGCCATTGAACGCGAGCGGGCCCAGCCGGGGATTGACGCCTAGCTGATCCGATTTGACCCAGCCCGTGCTCGTCCCCGCGTTGCCGATAATATTGCTTCCCTGCGACGCAAGGCCGTCTGCCGAGTTCGTTACATCGGGTGAGGTTCCAATACCACCATTTCCGGCAATTATCGTATTTCTAAGGTATCCGTTTACGTTTGTCGTGCCGCGATGGAGTCCTCCGCCTTGCGTTACGGCACTGTTTCCCGTCATTGTTACGTTGGTAAGAAGCAGCAGAGTGCCATTGGATGAAATTGCTCCGCCGGCCGATGTAGAGGTATTCCCCGAAAAGGTCGAGTTGGTTATTCTTACCTGTCCGTTTGCCTGGATCGCACCGCCGCCTACCGTTCCGCCATTTGCCGAATTGCCAATAAACGACGTGTTTGAGACGGTGAGAAAGCTGGTGTTGAAGTTCTGGATGCCACCGGCTGAGGAGCCGGCCGAATTGTTTGAAATGATGCAGTTGATCACGGTAAAGGTGCTTGCCGACCCCGAATTACGGATCCCGCCGGAAACGCCGGTCGTCTGATTGCCTGTCACCACCGAATTCGTCAGTGTGACAAATCCGGCATTGTTCATTATCGCCCCGCCGGAATTATTGTTCGTTGCCCCCACGCCGTTTCCCCTTGTGAACGTCATAGCGTCCAGAAACACGATCGCACCGGGGCTTATCGAGATGATCCGGCTTTGCAGATTCCCGTCAAGCGTAAGCTTTGAGTGACCTGGCCCGCTTATCCTTAGCGATCCGTTGTTTGCCACCACCATTTCGCTCCCCGAGAGCACGATGGTGGCCGGGGCATAGAAAACGCTCGGATCGAAAACGATCTCGTCGTCGTCGGGCGAGGCATTCGCGGCAGCGATCGCCTCACGCAGCGAACAGTCTTCATCACAAACGCCGTCGTTCGTATCCGCAGTTTTCGTTACTACATAAACCGCGCCATTTGCGGTTACTCCCATTGACAAAAAGATGCCCAGAGCGAGCACAAGTATTCTATGCATTCTCACGTGGTCCTCCCTTTCAGTGAAGATAGCCGCCGGTTTGGCCTAGGGGACATCCCATTCCCTTCGATTTCCTGAAGGAGGCCGCACCGAACAGTCAGTTTTGGAAAAATGATTTCCGATGATAATCGCAAATGGCTCGAAAATCAATAATGTCGGGAATGGCTTAGGATCAGGATCAGGGATTCGGAGTGAAGAAAAGATGGAAAGGGAACTAGGCCGTCCTGTAGTTAAATTCTAAGATTCAAAAAGAGATCGTTCGCCCGGACCCACAAATAGAGAGATTTCGGCGCGTCCGGATTACCTTTGATCGTTAAGATGATCGGGTACAAACGACGACGGGCTTGCCGAAATTTTGCTGCTCGTTAGAAAATCGATCTCTGCGAAAATGTCCTTTTGAATCGGGTGTTAATGGTGTCGGAGGCCACGTATGGCAAGACCCGTTTCCGATCGTTTATGTGAGGACTGCGGCAACATCGCCCGGCATTGTGTGTTTAGGGATACTGGAAGAAACAACGGACGTTTCTTTTAGATCCGTTGCCGTCATGAGATCGGTGATCTCTTCGGCCTTCAGAGGTTCGGAAAAGAAATAACCCTGGCCCCATTTGCAATCCATATCTATGAGCGCGGCCGCTTGCTCTTCGGATTCTATGCCCTCGGCTACTGTAGTAAGCGACAACGTTCTGCCCATCGAGACGATTGCGTTCACCATCGCGGCCCCCTCGTTACCACGGCAAACGTTCTCAACGAACGAGCTGTCGATCTTCAACACATCGACCGGGAAGCGATGAAGATAACTCAACGACGAAAAGCCGGTTCCGAAATCGTCAATTGCGATCTTTACTCCAAGTTTCTTGACCTCGGCAAACCTCCTCATCGTGGCCTCAGAGTTTGAGATCATCGTGCTTTCGGTTATTTCCAATATCAGGTGCTGCGGTGAGAGCCCGGTCGCCTTGAGCGTTCTTTCCAATGTTCTTGTGAACGACGGATCGAGGAACTGTCGTCCCGAGATGTTCACTGAAATGGCGAAAGGCTCGCTTCTGTCAAACATTTGATGCCAGCGTGTCGCCTGCCCACACGCTACACGCAGGACCATTTCACCGATAGGATGAATTATGCCCATTTCTTCGGCAATGGGAATAAACTCTGCGGGGCCAATGCTATGATCGAGCGGATGATCCCAGCGCAAAAGTGTCTCAAACGCGACGACCCTGTTTGTCGCGAGATCCATGATGGGTTGATATCGTAGGCTGAACTCATCATTTTCCAACGCTTTTCGGAGGTCGGTCTCAAGCTGTGCGCGTTCAACTACGGCAGCGTGCATCGATTCCTCGTACACCGCGTAACGATTCTTTCCTTCTCTTTTGGCTGTGTACATCGCGACGTCCGCATTTCGCAGCAGCGTGTCTGGTTCTTCCGAATTGTCGGAACTCAAGGCGATCCCGATACTTGAACCGACAAAGATCTGTTTGCCGTCAAGGACAACCGGCTGCCTGAGCGAAGCCAGTATCCGATCTGCGACGCTGATCTCGTCCGCGGTCCGCTCAACGTCTTCGATCAGTACGGCAAATTCGTCGCCCCCCAGACGTGCGGCCATATCAGCAGCCCGTAGACAAGACCGTAAGCGTTCTGCTACAGCGATAAGGAGAGCATCGCCCGATGCATGGCCAAGCGAGTCATTCACGGTCTTGAAGTTGTCAAGGTCCAGAAAAAGCACAGCTATCTTCGAACCGCGTCTTTTCGCCCGGATCAGTGCCTTTTTGACCTGTTTGCTGAGGAGTGTCCTGTTCGCGAGGCCCGTCAGAGGGTCATGGAGTGCCTGATATGTGAGCTGCTTCTCCAATGAGCGGCGGTCTGTAATATCACGTACGACCAGAGCGATCGCCGCAGGAGCGCCGTCTGCGCCGTTTACGGTGTAGATCGAAGTCGTTACATTGCGTCGTGTCCCGTCCTTTCGTTCGAAGCTGATCTCATGTTCAAAGGCGGATCCGGTGATGTGCTGTCCATCGGGCGCCTGACTCAGGTCCAAGGTAGTCTGGGGCAAAAAGTCCTGATATTTCATCAGGCCAACTATTTCGTCCCGTCGATATCCCGTAAGTCGGACAAAAGAATCGTTTACCTCTGTAATGGTCCCTTCGAAATCCGCCAGCCCGATCGCATCTGTCGACGCCGAGTAGATACCCTGAATTCGTTCCTGCATCTCGGTGAGTGCGAGATTGGCATTAATGTTCTCCTTTACGAACATGAACTGACGGACAATAACCAGCATGGTCACTAACCCGGCAACAAAGATCGCTTCGTCAATTATCTCGTGGTCACCGTCCAGAGCGAGTTTGAATACTATTAGAAACACAACGACGACCGCGACATAGGGAACCCAGATATAGCGAGAACCGGAAAAGATGTTCGAACGTTCGGCGAAATCGTTCCTGGACGCAGCAATGATCTGCATTTGAGCGGCCATCATTATCGGGACGCCGGACCATGAAAACAGTGCGTCTACAGGATTCCCGGTTTCGTAGGTGCCCAACAGCGACTGGTAACTAAAGATAAAGTCGGCAAAAAAGTTGAGGACGACACCGACCAGCAGCAGATCGATAACCCCGCGGCTTGCCACCGATGTCCGTCGCAGCAAGAGTGACGAAATGCCGAGAAGAAGAACAAGGTCGCTTAACGGATATGCGAGCGAGAGCGCCGTTGTAAGTGAATCTCCTTCGTATGAATTGGCGATCGGACGCAAAAGAAAGTACCAGAGGGCCATCCCTCCGCCGACCATGATGATGCTGGTGTCGAGGACAAAGTTTATTCTTTCCTCTGCCGTCCGCATTTTCTCAACGAGCAGCAGCAAACCGCCCATCATGAACGGATATGATGCCAAATATCCGACATCTGCATATGACGGGAACGGGTTTTCGCCTAGGATGTTCTCATAATAGATCCACTGGATCGTGCCGATCGTAAATGCGAGATTCCCCAGCGAGATCATTATCCAGCCAAGGCTTGTTCGTCTTGAGATGGCTTCTAGCCTCGAAGCTCGCCAGGCCAGGACAGCCGGGCCGGCTGAAATAAAAAGCGTTACGAGATTGCTGACAATAGATTTGTACTCCTCGCCGCCCCAGTGAAAATAGAGGTAAAGAGTGTAAAGCCCGACCAAAAGGCTCAGAAAGATCAGAAGCTTTCCGCTCCAGTCCCCGGCCCATTCGCGAACGAAGGAGTTCGATCCGCCTACGGCATCGACGTCGTTGGGAGTTGTAAGATGAAACTCTGTTGCCATCACTAAAAGCTGTAGCCGTAATAGATACCGAGAAAGTTGTTTCTAGGGCCTTGGTTTCCAAAATAATAGGCTGCCGAGAGATAGCTTCGTTTCGTAAGGCCTATTCCGACACCGCCGGCAGAATATCCAAGTCGGTTCTTTCCCGAGTTCCAATCCGCTATAAAGGTGACCCGATCGACAAGCGGCTGTTCGACACCGAGCAGGAATCCGGCCCGGCTGTCATCAGCGGCGTTTGGCCCGATCAATCTGTAAGTGCCGCCCGTGAATCGGGGTGAACGGTCGCCGTTGAACTGCTTTGACGCGACGGCATAGACCGATCCCAGAGTTTCACGTCGAAATCGCTTCGAAACCGGGACATAGGCGATCGCACCGACAGAGACCGCAACACCGTAGGTCTCGTTGTTATACACCCGGTATTTGATGTTCGGCTGAAGCTCGACGGGCGCAAACCCTTCGGCTGTGCGTAAGCTATAAGCGTTTACCCCGATCTCGGTTCGTTTGTTAACACCGTAAATACCAACAAAGCCGTAGCTTCGCCAGCCTCCGTCTCGAAAGCGTGCCGGGTTGACGTCAAGATCCGCTTCGACGTAACCGCGGCCTTCGCCGATCACATCTGTAGTTGGAACATTGAATAGGCTCGACTGAGCATGGGCGGTTATGACACCCGAAATGATCAGAAGATATACGACGTGGATAAACTGTGAGTATTTAGGGCGGGTCGATGCCCGATTGAATGAATGCATGATCGTATGGGAGGGTTCATACCGCTCTTTGTCCGAACGTAGATCCCGGCGTTGAAATCTATGAGCAACGGGATCGAACCAAGAACAGTGCAACTATCGTGCCGTCCTTTTGGCCCTATCTTTGGAACATTTACAAAAATACGGACGGATCTACTCTGGATCTTCTCGAATGCGTGGAGAATTTGCCGTGAAAATTTGGCTTGATCTGGGAAATTTTCCTCATCGGCCATTAAATTCTGGTCTTACGGCCGACTTAAGGGGCGATATGCGATCCGGTAAACAAGTCAAGGCGCTACGTAGAGCAAGATGGCGAAATAATGGATCATGCTGCCGGCAAGGACGAAAACGTGGAATATCGCGTGATGGTAGGGAATGCGCCGGGCCGCATAGAAGATAACGCCGAGGGAATAGGCGATGCCGCCGGCCAGGACCAGCACCAGCGGGGTGATGCCCACCGCCATATACAGCGGCTGAACGGCGATGATGCCTATCCACCCCATCGCGAGATAAGAGACAACACCGGCGATATTGAATCTTTTTCCGAAGATGACCTTCATCGCGATGCCGAACAACGCCATCGACCAGACAACGGCCAACAGTCCCGCACCGAGGCTGCCGCGTATCACAAGCAGAAGAAACGGCGTATAGCTGCCGGCGATCAGAAGATATATGCAGCAATGGTCAACGATTTGGAGCCTTTGTTTGACGGCAGGGCTGATGGCGGAGTGATAGAAGGTGGACGCGGCATAGAGCGTGACCAGCGACGCCCCATAAACAACGCTGCTTACAATATGCAGAGCGTCCCCCTTATAAACAGCGAGCGAAACCAGAAAGACAAAGCCGATGACGCTGAGAACTAGGCCAAAGCCATGGGTCAGCGAATTTGCGACCTCATCCACGCTTAATTCCTTGAATCTTTCTGCGATCATCTATCCTGCCGGCGAGGCAAAGCTGCTTTCGGCGGTAGAACGCTCCCGGCGCGCGACGCCCGTCTCGTAGGCTGCCTCCTCAACCTCTGCCGCCACGGCCTCACCGACGCGGCGGTCGAACACGGAGGGGATTATGTAGTCCGGATGCAGCTCTTCTTCCGAGATTATACCAGCAATTGCATTTGCCGCGGCCAGCTTCATCGCCTCGTTTATCCGCGAGGCACGGCAATTCAATGCTCCGCGAAAAATACCGGGAAAGCAGAGCACGTTATTTATCTGGTTGGGATAATCCGAGCGGCCCGTCGCCATTACGGCGACCAACCCTTCTGTGTCTTCCGGCATTATCTCGGGGACCGGGTTTGCCATCGCGAAGACTATCGGGCCGGCAGCCATATTCTTCAGATCATCCGTACCGATAACACCCGGTGCCGAAAGCCCGAAAAACACGTCCGCCCCTTTGATCACGTCATGTACCGATCCCTTCTCGCGTTCCGGATTCGTGTTTCGGGCGTACCAGTCCTTGACCCAGTTCATATGCTCGATCCGCCCTTCGTATATCGCACCTTCCTGGTCACAGCCGACGATATTCCTAACGCCCGCGGCCATAACGATCTTTGTACAGGCGACGCCCGCCGCTCCGACGCCATTAACAACGACCTTTATGTCCTCCATTCGCTTGCCGACGATCTTCAGGGCATTTATCAAAGCGGCGAGGACAACGACGGCCGTGCCGTGCTGGTCGTCGTGAAAGACGGGGATATCGAGCTCTTCCTTGAGCCGTTCTTCTATCTCGAAACACCTTGGCGCCGAAATGTCCTCAAGATTTATCCCTCCAAACGCGACCGAGATATTCTTTATCGTCTGGACTATCTCGTGGGGGTCCTTTGTGTTGAGACATATCGGGAATGCATCGACGCCGCCAAATTCTTTGAATAGCTGGCACTTGCCCTCCATCACGGGCATCGCGGCCTCGGGGCCGATGTCGCCGAGGCCGAGGACCGCGGTCCCGTCCGTTACGACCGCGACCGTGTTCTTTTTGATGGTGAGATTAAAGACCTTTTCGGGGTCGCGGTGGATGGCCTCGCAGACGCGGGCCACGCCGGGCGTGTATGCCATCGAAAGATCGCTGCGGGTCTTGAGCGGTATCTTTGACACCATCTCGATCTTGCCGCCGAGATGCATGAGAAAGGTCCGGTCCGAGATGTTTACGACCTCGACGCCGTCGATATTGCTGATCGACTCCACGATCTCCTGGTCGTGCGATTCGCTGGCGGCATTTACGGTGATGTCGCGGATCAGAAAATCCTTTCCGACGCTGACGATGTCGATCCCCTCGATGTCGCCGCCTGCAAGCCCGATGGCCGTGGTTATCTCGCCGAGCTTTCCCGGCCTGTTCTTTATCTTTACCCGAAGCGTGAGGCTGTAGCTGGCGTTCGGGGTTGGTGTGCTAGGCATTCGATTTAAATTATCGCGAAAACAAAGTGTTTCGTAAAGCCAAATGGAGTACGAACACTCTTGTTCGCACTCCGGTGCGTCTTGTTTACGATAATAAGAAACCCGGGCGGGCAGCCCGGGCATTTATTTTTCATTTATCGTCTATCACTAATCACTGATCATTGATCACTGACCACCGGCCACTGTTCTAAGGTGTTGTGACGATGTTGTACGTCGCCGAATACTGCGAGACGGGTTGATTCTTACTGAGCAGGATGCCGCGATATTCGCGGGCTTCGGGTTTGCCGTCGGCGGAGGGCTGGTTATGGATTCCGGGCGATGTGGTATAGGTCCCGGCAAGCTGCCATTCGGTCGCGTCCTTCACGCGCCAATCGACGCGCATCGCGTCCAGCCCCTGCCTGGAAAATTTTATCTCGATCGCGCCGTCATTCAGGCCCTTGAGCTTCAGTTCGGGCACGATATCGCCGGGGTTAAGTTCGTCGGGCGAATCGACGACAAGATCGAGCACTTCGCCGATGGCCTCTGTGTAGTTTGGCGACGCTTTTAGCCGCTTGATAAGCTGCCGGATAAAGGGGATGATGCCCTGTTCCTGCAGTTCGGGCAAAGCAATGACCGGGAAAACGGGCGGGTCGATGCTCGGTGTCTCCGGGCCGTTGAACATGGCGTTCTTA
This sequence comes from uncultured Acidobacteriota bacterium, assembly GCA_937859595.1. Lineage (GTDB taxonomy): Bacteria > Acidobacteriota > Blastocatellia > Pyrinomonadales > Pyrinomonadaceae > OLB17. The sequence continues at coordinate 134,611 of CALMAH010000003.1, forward strand.
AAGTCCTGAAACGATTCCTTTTTGCCGCTGATTTCGCCCGCAACGTCGCGAATATAATGAAAATTCGCCTTCGCATTCGAGAGCCGGACCATATCGCCGACCGTCAGGCCCAGAAGAGCCTGAAATGCGGGCAATTCCGACTCCAAACGGTCTATCAATTGTTCGATCTCAGCTTCTGTTCTGGGAAATGGTTTGTCTGCCATAGTGGAAGACCTCCTTTTAGTGTGGAATGTATAAAGCCTAAAAGTGGTAAATGAGGAAACAAACCTATTGCATGTCGGATTATTTGTCAAGAACTTTTTTCATCGGCCTGACGCAGCCCCGACAAAAGGGGTCGCAGACACGCAACTCCCTGTTACCTATCCGAAATCAGTGATGTCGTTCAGACATCTGGCTGCATACCCTTCACATCTGCTGATTGCGGGCCGGAATCTGGTCATTGCAGGCCGGAATCTGGCGATTGCAGGCCGGAATCTGGTCATTGCGGGCTGGAATCTGGTCATTGCAGGCCGGAATCTGGCGATTGCAGGCCGGAATCTGGTCAT
>CALMAH010000004.1 GCA_937859595.1 uncultured Acidobacteriota bacterium
ACGCTATCTTTCCCAGCCAAAAAAGCGCGTCTAACGCATCGTTGAGTCACATGCACAAGACACACTTCAGACGGATCAAACACTTCAATACGTGGCGTTCTAGGCATCGCAAAACTCCACAACCTTCGAGAAAACCCTCATTTCACACCATCATACCCCCTCAAACCCCTTCCATCAATAGGTGCATGGCACTGTTTTTTCAGGCGCAGGCCTCAAACACATTGTTTAGATCTAAAGGCTTTTGCGTTAGCGTTATCGTTTTTGGCCTTCCTATAACCGCGTTAAGAGGCTCGATTATCTCCGGCTTCATTCCAAATTGATCGCCGGAAGAATACGGATAAAGAGAATTGAATCTTGACTTATGAGGAAAGATTGTAATGCAAATTCTTAAGTCGGATTCACTCTCGTCCGCAAGTACTTCAACTTTGAGTTTGTCAGTAAGTGTTAACAATTGCAACAACGCTTTCAAACTGTCCACGTCTTGTCGTGGGCCAAATATAGAACCGCAAACTAAGGCAGCTAAAATCAAAGTCTGCATTTTGATCTCCTCGTCGTAGGCTTGATTCTTGATCGACATGATATCAGTAAAATTACACAACCAAGCTGATGTTCTTTTTCAATTTAATACACTCACTCTTTTCGTTGAGCCTCCCTTACAATTCTGTCCAACAACTCCACGAATCCCAAATCAATTAATACGTTACCGTCATGTTCATTTCCAAATAGGAGTTCGTTTACAATTCCAGGTTCACGAATCTCGCCTCTATTACAAAACTTGCCAAAGCCGTTAAACCATTCAACACACTCCAAATCCTTACTAAGCAGGCAAGAACAGGGGATACACCGATGGCATTTTTCGGGTCGGAATAAGAAATAGTATTCGTCAAACGTTGTAATAGGCCCTTCAATTGCTAAAACATTGGCAATGTCACCTACGCCGAACGCCTGAAGCGATGTTGACGTCACACGCGGCAATTCAACCGGTTCTCCATGCTCTGAAAGGTAGTTAAAACCAATCACTTTTTTCGTGTATATAATGGCAAGACAGTGCATAAACTCACCTAATGCGATACCCGTATGCAAATCTTGTATTGTCCAGGTTTCGTCGGTTTTGATAGAGTTCCCACCATGCCACACGTCGACCGTAATTCTCTGAATTATTTCCGTGGTGCAATCTTCTTTTAGAAAAAACATATATTCGAAATTTAAAAACCAAACCTGAGTCGGTTCTGAATCAAGTTTCGTCAGGTCTAACGAGAATTCAAATAGGAAATCGAAATCAGCCGCGTTCGCTCGTTTGAAGTCCACTTTGAGAAGTTTAGCGTTCCAAATTGTGGACAGTTGAGCCGTTTTGTTTTTTCTTCCAAACGGATCGATACCGCGTACCGCGAAATACCCGGCATATAAGCTCATTCCGTCGACATACCCCAGGGTGTCTCTGGAGACGAAGCGGCCGAGGTGGGTAACTGCCATTCGTGCATGGCACCATTTATCTTTCGCACCATTTATCTTTCATACTTTTCTGGTCGTTCCTATTTGATCACATGCCTCTTTCGCAGAAGGTCGACCTTTGTTCGATTGTATTCGTTGGCAAATCTCTCCGCAGCTTTTTGCCATCGGGGTTGCCCGGTTGCACCTAAGGGGTCGCGTAACCTCATGACGTCTGACGTGTCGGGTAATATGATGACTTCCACCAACGCTTCTACATTTGAATCCTGCAGGATCAATTCATCAACAATCGGCACTACTAAACCATATTGGTAGTAGGCCAGCACAACAGGAACCTCAGGCTCTGCTGTTTCTGCGATAAGCCTTTCGATGTCAATTGATTCAAGCGTCTCAGACGCCTGATCGTGAAGTTTTTGGAAAACGTAAACTGTTACCTCGTCCAAAATAACGCGTATGTGAAGTGGACCTGATCGCATGGTGACAGACTCGCTCTTGTCTTCGTCACTCGATTTCGTGCGGTGTCTGTCACACGCTGGAAAAGCCAGCACCGCAAGACACATCATAATGAATGAAGCGTAGAATTTCAAAACAGGACCCCGAAACAATCGTGTAGTTCGCATATGAGATCCTTGGACTCACGCCCAAAAATCGTTAAACCGAATCTTCTTTAGCTCGCAGATCGCCAATGCGCAGCGAGAATTAATTGCGGTGACCGTAGTAATCATCGCTTGAACTGTGTTCTTGACGAATTCTATTCTCAATAAATATGACCGGATCGCGGTCTGTATATCGGTCGGGATGCCCTATCGGTGGATGTTCGATTAAGGGCACGGCATGACCGCACAACTCGTGGCCAAGAATTATCCAGGCCTCTGCACGGACCCTAACAGCGCCAGGCGGTTCGCTATCACCAGTGCCTCTAATACCTCGATTTAGCCCTGGACCAACGAAGACGTCAACAACTTTTATGTCATCGAGATTCGGAAGGTTTGGCCACGTAGCCTTTCCTCCTGGAGCAGTCTGTGAAAGTAGACGTATCGCACGCGGACTTCTTATCGCATCACAAATGCACTTGCATGAGACTGGGTAACGTGATCGCTCTGCGCCCATCCCAATAATAACGGTCTCATATTTCCAGTGGAAATATGTTCCATTGGGATTACGGACCCACCTATCTGGACTGAAAATCGGATTGTCAAGGAACGAGTCCGGCAAACATAGGGTATCCTCGACCATTCTAACCGCAACCGTATCTCGACAAAAAGCTGGGTTCTTTGGAGACACATAACCGCGCGAATTAGTCTTCCACTTTCCATCCGGGCATAACATTCCGAGCAACCGTTCAAAACGAAAACGCTCGTTAGCCGCAGGTATTTGAAGTGTCGTTCCGAATGGATCAACAGCTCTCACCGCGAAATACCCGGCATATAAGCTCATTCCGTCGACATACCCCAGGGTGTCT
>CALMAH010000005.1 GCA_937859595.1 uncultured Acidobacteriota bacterium
TCGTCCCAATATTCACGTGCGGCTTACTACGGTCGAATTTCTCTTTGCTCATCTTCTAAAGTTTTCTCCGGTCGCTAAAATAAGTAATTAATCTGGAGCCCAAACCGGGATTTGAACCCGGGACCTTTTCCTTACCAAGGAAACGCTCTACCCCTGAGCTATTCGGGCCAAAACGCCAAAACATAATGGAGCGGGAGACGAGACTCGAACTCGCGACATTCAGCTTGGAAGGCTGACGCTCTACCAACTGAGCTACTCCCGCTCATGGTGCATGGGGCAGGATTCGAACCTGCGTAGGATGTTACTCCGCCGGGTTTACAGCCCGGTGCCATTAACCACTCGACCACCCATGCGAACCAATCATTCTAGTTGCTAAAGTCGGCTTTTTGAGCCAATTAGCAAATTTCCAATAATAGCCAAACATCGTCAGCCGCGCAAGCGCCATAGTGCGGATTTTATGGGCGGCCGGGGCTAAAGAAGCTTGTCCGGCGTGATCGGCAGATCGCGGATGCGTTTACCTGTGGCGTGATAGATCGCATTGGCAATGGCGGCCGGTATGCCGACCATACCGAGTTCGCCAAGCCCTTTTGCCCCCAGCGGATTGACGATCTTATCGTCTTCCTCTACGAAAATGGTGTCGATACGGCCGATATCGGCATTTACGGGCACGTGATAACCGGCCAGATTTGGGTTCATTATGCGGCCGAGGCCGTGGTCGACCTCCGTTTTTTCGGTCAATGCCATCCCGACGCCCCAGACGACGCCGCCCATCTCCTGGCTGTGTGCCCCCTTTGGATTGATAATGCGGCCGGCGGCCGTGCCCTGAACGACACGGGTTACGCGAACATGCCCGATCTCTTCATCTACCTTGACCTCAAGAAACTGTGCGCCGTGTGAGGCGATCACGTATTTGGCACGCTCGCCGGTGTCGGGCGTTGAGCGGTGAAGCACGGAAACGCTCCCCTCAGGATGGCCTTTGAGAATGCTGCTGAAGCTGCGGCGGGTGTCAGGCCGGCCCTTTACGGCGACGGAACCATTCTCGAACACGAGTTCCTCGAAGGCAACGCCGCGAAACGGCGAATCTTCGGAGGCATTGGCCGCCTCGACCAGTGCTCTTAGGGCCAATTCGCTCGCCTCTTTTACCGCAGTGCCTACACTGGACGTGGTCGTAGAGCCGCCCTGCCCGGGTGTGGGAGGCATATCGCTGTCGCCCAATACGAAACTTATCTTTTCGATCGGCAGGCCAAGTGTCTCAGACGCGATGATGGTCATCGTGGTGTACGTACCCGGGCCAATGTCGGTGGTACCGCTTTCGATATGTGCAGTGCCGTCTGCCCGCAGGGTCACGCGGGCCGAGGCTGCCGCCTGTCCGGCGGGCCATGTTCCGGTAGCCATCCCCCACCCGACGAGATATCTGCCGTCGCGCATCGAACGCGGCTCGGGATTACGCTTGCTCCATCCAAACCGTTCCGACGCCTGACGGTAACATTCGCGAAGCTCTTTGCTTGAAAAAGGGCGGCCCGTTTCGGGATCGGTCTCAGCATAATTTCTCAAACGAAGTTCGAGAGGATCGATCTTTAGTTTGTAGGAAAGTTCGTCGAGGGCAGATTCGAGCGCAAAGGCTCCGGAGACCATCCCGGGAGCCCGCATCCAGAGCGGGGTCTGGAGGTCGGTCCGAGCGATCTTTGCGACCGTTCGGACATTAGGGCAGGCGTAAAGCCCGCGAGACACACCGACCAGGCTCTCTGAGAAATTCTCATAGGAGGACGTATTGTGGACAGCCTGATGAATTATCGACGTCAATCTGCCCTCTTTATCGGCTGCGACCTTGATGTTCTGAATAGATTCCGGGCGATAGCCGTGAGCGGTCGCAAGCTGGCGGCGGGAATAGACCACCTTGACGGGCCGTTTCAATTCACGGGACGCCATCGCCGCGACGATCAGATTCGGCCCCGGCCTGAGCGCGGCTCCGAATGCTCCGCCAACAAATGGGGAAAGAACCCGGATATTCGCTCTATCCAACCCAAACGCATTGGCGAGATAACCAGTGCTGCCCTGAATTCCCTGCGTCTTTTCGTAAACGGTCAGTTTGCCGTCCTCCCAACTGGCGACCGTGGCGTGGGGTTCCATAGCGTTGTGGTGCTCGATCGGTATCGTATATTCGGCGTCGATCTTGAACTCCGCTTCGGCATAGGCCGTTGCGGGGTTGCCGCGGTCGGGCTGTTCACGGCCGGGAACAAATGCCGCATCGAGGACACTGCGGAGATCGGTCGCGTGCGGAGCCTGTTCATAAGTGACCTTTACGAGCGAAGCCGCATACCGTGCCTGCTCAAATGTCTCAGCAACAACGACGGCGATCGGCTGTGCATTGAACCGGATCTCGTCGCTGGTAAGGGCATAGAACGGCCGTGGGATCGCATCGGCTGCGGGTTGTGGGACGGCCAGTTTCGGCAAGTTCTTGTGCGAAAGTACCTTTATCACGCCCGGCTGTTTTTCGGCTTCTGAAGCATCAATGTCGCGAATACGGCCCTTTGCGATGGTCGATTGGACCAAATAACCGTACGCCATTCGCGGAAAACGAAATTCGGCAATGTAAGTCGCGGTTCCGGTCACCTTTGCTCGTCCGTCAACGCGGCTGGGGCCATCTTGTTGTAGTTCAAATCTCATACTCTCGCGGCCCTCCCCAGTGCTTTAGCAATGGCTCGCTGTGCCATTTTTACTTTATATTTGTTATCAGAAAGCGGCCGCGCATCCTTGAGCGCCAACTCCGCTGCCTGACGAAATACCGCAGCGTCGGGTTTTTTGCCAACGAGCATCTTTTCGGCATCGAGGCAACGCCAGGGCTTGTGGGCAACGCCGCCGAGGGCGATGCGGGCTTGTTTTATCTCGCCTTTTTCTATTTCCAATGCTGCGGCGACAGAGACCAGAGCGAACGCATAACTGGCACGGTCGCGAACCTTCAGGTAATAACTGTTGGCGGCGAAGTTGTTTCGGGGTATCTCTATCGTGGTTATCAGTTCGCCGTGGGAAAGGTTGTTGTCCAGTTCAGGGAGATCGCCGGGAAGGCGATGAAAATCGGTGAACTTGATCTTCCGTTCGGCCCCGTCCGGTGTCTGCACGTTGACGACCGCATCAAGAGCGGCCAAGGCAACACACATATCTGAAGGGTGGACGGCAACGCACGAATCGCTCCAGCCGAAGATGGCAGAGTAACGGTTAAGGCCGTCCTTTGCTCCGCAGCCCGAACCCGATTGGCGTTTGTTGCAAGGCGTGCCGAGGTCGTAAAAATAATGGCACCGAGTCCGCTGCATCAGATTTCCGCCATTGGTCGCCATATTTCGGATCTGGGGCGAGGCTCCGGCGAGGATCGCCTGAGTCAGCAGGGGGAACTCTTTCTTAATGAGCGGGTGATTTGCCGTATCGGTGTTCTTTGCAAGCGCCCCGATCGCTACTCCCGTGGCGGTAGAGCGCACGACCCGCAGCGGAAGCCGCGAGATATCGACCAATTCATTCGGCCGATCGACGCTTTCTTTCATCAGATCGATCAGATTGGTCCCGCCGGCGATAAAGCGAGCGTTCCTGTTTTTTGCGACCAGCTCGACCGCACTAGTCGTGTCAGCCACCCTCTTGAATGCGAACGGCCTCATTTTGCACCTCCCGCCTGGACGTCCTCGATCGCCGCAACGATGTTAGGATATGCTCCGCAGCGGCATATGTTGCCGCTCATGCGCTCCTTTATCTCGTCACCGGAAAGCTTTTGTCCGCGAGCGACGCCGTTCAGATTTTCGGTAACGAAACTAACATCGCCTCGGTTGGCCTCTTCGAGCATCGCGATCGCCGAACATATCTGCCCCGGCGTGCAATAACCGCACTGCATCCCATCGCGTTCGATGAACGCCGCCTGCATCGGGTGGAGCTTTTCGCCCTCGGCAAGGCCTTCGATGGTCGTAACTTTTCGCCCGTCGCACATCGCGGCAAGAGTCAGGCAGGAAAGCTCGCGGCGGCCGTCGATGATGACGGTGCAGGCACCGCACTGGCCGTGGTCGCAGCCCTTTTTTGAGCCGGTCAGCTCAAGCTGTTCGCGAAGTGCATCAAGCAGCGATGTCCGCGTATCGACGGGCAGGGCGTGTTCTTTGCCATTGATATCCAGCTTTACGGTCAACTTTTCGACCGCGATCCCGCCCTCGATGGCCGGTTCGCTTGCCACCAGCGTCGCCGCCCCGCCGAGCTTGACCGCCGCCACGCCGACACCCGCAACCGCACTCTTTTTCAAAAACTCGCGTCGCGAACCACCGGCAGAAAGAGCCTGACCCTGAAGAGGTTTTTTCTCGTCGTACATAGTTTTTATTTGGAATCAGAATCTTAACATAATCACCGTGGGTTTCACAGATTCCGGCCGGAGGCTGGCGCTTTGCCGGGTTCTACTTTTTCGAACGCGGGTGAAAATCCTCGTAGGCCTTCCTTAAGTGGGCGTCGGTGATGTGGGTGTAGATCTGGGTAGTGGAGATGTCGGCGTGGCCGAGCATCTGCTGGACGCTGCGGATATCGGCACGGTTCTGGACAAGATGCGTCGCGAACGAATGCCGCAGCGTATGCGGCGAAACACCGACAAGACCGCATTTTTCGCCATATTCCTTTATCATTTTGTGGATCATCTGGCGATCTAATGAACGTCCTCGCGTATTGACGAAAAGGTTTGAAACTTCGATATCCTCCCGTCTTCGTCGCAAAGCCAAATACTCTTCAAGCCAGCGAACGGCAGTAGGGTATATCGGGATCTTACGGACCTTACCTCCCTTTCCACGACATCGAAGAACGCAAAGGTCAAAATCGACCGCGTCAATCTCAAGATCCACTAGCTCGGACACGCGAAGCCCGCAAGCGTAAATGATCTCCATAACAGTTCGATCACGAAGTCCGGCTTCAGTTGACACGTCGGGCTTAGAAAACATCTCCTCGATCTGTGAGATGAACAAGAACTGTGGCAAATACTCTTTTGCCTTTGGCATCATCAGTAGTTCCGCAGGATTCATTTTGATATGCCCTTCACTTGTAAGAAACAAATAAAACCCTCGGACCGAACTTGTGAGGCGGCGTTTTGACTTTTCAGCGATCTGAGTGCCAGCCAGATCAATGAACCACTCCCGCAGATCCTGTTGTGTAAGATTTAGAAGCTCGAGCCCGTTCTTGTCCGCCCACGCCGCCAGTTTGCGCAGGTCGCGCTCGTAGGCCTCGAGCGTATTCTTCGCCAGGCCCTTTTCTACACGAACGTAGGAAATATATTCGCGGATGAGGTCGCGGTTCATGCCTCAGATATTACCATTTCCACCACGTTATCTGCCGTATTCTCCCAGAAATTTCCGCGGCGCAGGGCGGTAATCTTCGCAGCCGGGGCCGTTTGCGAGGACACCGGAGTTTGATTCTAGTGTTTTGTAGGCAGTTTCGCGCGACCAGTTAAACGAACGAATATCGTCTTCGCCCCGGGCGCCGATCAGCCGTTGGTAGAGTTCCGCCATCGTTCGGCAGCGGTCCTCTTGGTTCATTAATGAGAGGCTTTCCGCGACCACCGGTACCGCGTCGTCGCTGAGCTCGGCGGTGTTGTAATAGGCATCGTAGTCGCGGCCCTCCTGCATAAGCTGGATGTTCTTGCGGGCGATGAAATCGTCCGGATTCATCAGGTTGGTCGCGGCAAGGATAACGATCGCCGACCATAGCGCGCCCCAGGCAAAGTTCTGACGCTTGCCCCTGAGCACCGTCCAGCCGAACCAGACGAAGACGACGGCCAGCCAGATCATCACGACCATCGGGTAAAAGCGGACGGTCGTCCAGCCGTAACCGAGGCTGCCGGTCAGTAAAACTAGGCGCTGCATCGCCGACGCCATAATGACAAAGAGCAGCCCGATCTGAACCCCGGCAAGCACGCGGAATATCGTCTCGTTACTGGGGCTGTCGCGGCGGAGCAGCCAGTGTGACACGAGCAGCATCGGCAAAACGAGGAATGCGACTGTAACAAGTTCGCCAAAGCCGCGGCGGGCAAAGTCGGCGAGTTTGAGGTCAGGTGTGTTTTGGACAAAATCCATCCCGCCGAAGAGATATGGAAGCTGAAACACAACAAAACTCAGGAATAGAATGTTTAGCAGCCCGAGAATGATCACGGTCTCAACACGGCCAAGCGTGAAAACCTGCGGGAACGCCGAGTTGTCCCAGTTTTGCCAATCGCGTTTTTGCTCGGCCGGTGCAGCCACCCCGTCCGGTGAAGCGGCGTCCACCTCTCCTTCGGAAGACGGGGAGCCGGGATCGGCATTTGGCGGGTCGCTGATATTTATGTGTTCAAGAACGGTGACGTTGTTCGGGAGCGAGGGGCCGTCAGCGGGTTCGGTGCTGAACTTCTCGACGAAGCTTGCATCGCTCTCCGAGGCAGCGTCTTTGGTATTCTCATTCGAATTGTCCTGCGAAGTGTCAAAGGGTGGAATCGGCGAGGTTATGATACCCGCAGAAAAGGCCGCGGCGGCGACGTTGTCGATAACGGCACCGCGGAGATATCCTGCCGCCAGCCACGCTAGGAACGAGCTAAGCAAGACGTGTGAGACGGCCGACTCGGCATCAAATGAGAAAAAGCCGTTCACCCAGCCCTCGTAGGCCGCGTCCGCCGCCATGAACAGAGCACCGAAGACGATAATCAAAGGAGCGGCGACAGCTAGCCCGCGAAGCCCCGAGAAGATGCTCGTGCTAAGACGATCGCCGGGCATCTTTTTCCAGTCAATATCCGCGCCAATGAGAAGGAACGGAGCGAAAAGCGAACTGATGCCGGCCCATGCAAGACCGCCCGCATAATGAATGACACCGGCGATGCGCTGATCGACGCCAAAATTGGGCAGGACAAGCACGCCCATTATCACGATGATCGCGACCGTGTCATAGACGCGCAGCTCGATCGAATCACGGATCAGGAACATCGCCCCGAAAAACACCATCGCCGCCTGAAGCGCAAGCGTCCGAACGGTCATAAGCTCAGGCCGGTTACGGAACATAACAAAGGCCATCGCCGCGGTAAAGGCCGTGACAAATAGAAAGGCGTTCAGGCCCCACGGCGTCTGCCTGAGCAGTATGTTGCCCAGCAAACCGATCACCGCCGCCGCCATCAAGATTTCTAATCCCGCTTTAGTTCTGTTGTTCATACTCCGTATTGAATTCTAGAAAATTTGTTTATTCCGATGTCAATCAACCCAATTCTCAGTCCCCTTCCAATCCTTTTCCTTACAATTCGGTTCGGTATCGTAATCGACATAATAGAAACTGTGCCAAATTCGCTTTCCTTTAAGAGGTTTGCCGGTCCATATAGTAAAGTGCGCCCCCTCAAAACCTGTGCAACGCCGAAAATACTCAAGTTTCCCATCGTCATTCAAATCAACAACAGCGAAGGAATCTTCAAGCAGAACTGGTCGTTCAGGCTGGATAACAGCAATGCCGTTGTCATAAACGATTTCCTCACCTTCGTAGTCATTCAAGATCAAAGAGTAGAAAAAGTTGTCGCCGGGATTTGTGTCACCAGATTCTGAGGCATACCGAGCGCAACTTTCTCCGAGCTTCTTCTCGACGGATGCGCTTAGTATTCTTTGTGGAAGCTCGTCAAGCGAAATAATTATTGAGACCGGGGTTTTCTCGGCTAGATTTCCGTTTTTAGTTCTCAAACAACTAGTTCTATTATTCCGTACATCAACGATTCCGATTTTTGAATGGATATTGAAGGGTTGTTCTGGTGTTGGTGAGATCAAAGTTTGAATTTCTTCGTGTGTCCTAATTTCAACATTGCTTGTAGGCGAATCTACAGGAAGATTTCTCACTCTGGCCTCACAGGCGAGCAACAATATAGCAAGCAAGCTGATCAAAGCGGCTGACCGTAAAAATTCTGGTCCTGTTTTAGTTCGAGAATTCATAAAATTGCCTCGATTAAAATAGTATAAGACCATCGTCAATGGGGGGTTTCCTGCACCCGCGCTGTGGTTTCCCTCATCGATATGCCTTAAGCAGCCGTTCGGAAGGATCATACCGAAAAACCAGTCAAATCCGCTTTGCAACAGAGAACATTCTCCCCGAATCTGCTTGCTTAAGTACCTCCCTTCAGGGTCCCATTCGCTACTACGTTGCATATCATCTTTCCTTCATGGCCTTGATCAACGCTTCCATATTCTCGAGATATCCTTCAAGCGCTAAGCGCCAGATACCAGTTATCTTTTATTAAGTCCGCTGAGGCGATCTGGTAAAAAGTTCTTCATTTGTAGTCGATCGTTACTCCTTGCCAATTTGTGATCCGCTTAAAGACTTCTGGATCCACACAGTCGCAAGTGACTTCGAGAACGCTTTCGTTCTTCCAATTCATCCGGATTTCATAATCGCGCCCCAATACAAAAATCACTTCATCCTCGGACGTCCGCGATCTTCTTACCGAAACCTGTGAACTGTATTTTGTAGTTGCCCCACAATCCCGTATATACCAGGTAGCTACATAGGCACCATCAGGAGATTGAACAGACCGTTTAATAACGTCCTCACAAGTCGTTAAGACCGAGCATCCGCTACTCAGGACCGTCGCCACAATCGTTATCAATAGATTCCTCATTTTCTCTTCATTGCCTTGATCAGTGCTTCCATGTGGTCGAGATAGCGTTCAAGCGCCTTGCGGCCGGCGGAGGTTATCTTGTATTCGGTCAGGGGGACGCGCTCGGAGAAAGATTTTTTGACGGTGACATAGCCTGCGTCCTCAAGCTTGCGGGCGTGGACGCTCAGATTGCCGTCTGAGGTCTCGAGCAGCGATTTGAGATCGGAGAAGCTCAACTTCTCGTTGGCGGCAAGCGCACTGATAATGCCAAGCCGCATCCGCTCGTGTATCACCTTGTCGAGGTCGGTGGAAACAGTTCCGGCCGCCTTCTCAACGCAAAGCGCATTGGGCCTGTCGCCGTTGTCCTTTATTGCAAGATCCGTCTTCATCGGCCTCTAAGATCCGGCGAACCGTGTGCCGAAAATGCCCACAGCAAGCTCTGCCCAAATAAGAAACAGGATCAAAAGTATTACCCCGCAGACCGCGATCCTCGCCCAGAAGCCCTGCACGATCCTCAACGCCGCCTCTATCGCCATGCCGGTACCGAGGAGCAGCACACCCGCGACGATGAAATCAATCGCGGTCCAATTCACCTCAGCAGTGAACTGCATCGCTACCAGCGGAACCGTAAGCAGCGCAGCCACAGCGAGTAAGATCAAAAAAGGCCTTCTATTCTGCATATTCTCGATCAGATCCATAACTAACCTCCGTATCTCCGAGCGATGATCGCTCCGAAAATGATGTGCAGCAACCCGAAACTCGCCGCCATCATGTAGTTTCCGTAAGCCGCGGGTAGGGCAAAGGCCGCAGCCCCAAACAACATGAATATCCAGCCCATAACGGGCACTGCCCTTATCGAAAATGCGCCGCCGGTAACGACCGCCGCACCGTAGCAAAGCATCCATGCAGGGGCCATCACGTTGTAATGCTCGTATCGCCAGAGCCCGAGCGTGATCGCGACGCCGCACAAGAGCGGCGGCGTAAACCCGAACGCGAACTTGCGTGCCGGAGTTGAAATAAGCGATTGTTCTGCGATCTTGGATTTCTGCCACATCGCCAGAAATCCGATGGCGGCGGCAAGGAAAGCTTCGGTCAGCCAGACGATCAGCCAATTTCGCAGATAGATCTGCTGGGCGGCGATATATGCGGCCCCGACGGCGGTCGTGCCCATCAGGATGCCGCCGTAGCCGGGCACGGCCGTAAAACTGGTGGACCGCTCCATTGTCTCGCGGATGAACCGCAGGTTGTCGATGGCACGATCGGATATATCCACGGGCCGTTTTTCCGCGGCCTGATCATGACGTAATGGATGGATATTGGACATCGCGAGATAGAATATATGTCAAGTAATTCTTGTTGTCAAGTACTTTGTATCATAAAGTCCCGATCATCAATCCAGATGAGATGCCGACTACCCTTTCGGCGGTTCGCTTACTTCTTTCGCTGTTCTGAGTTCACGACGTCGCCCATGTTCTTGACGGGAGGGGCGGATTCATCATCAAGAGCAAAGGTAAGACGGTCGCCGCGTCGGATGAAATGGCGGCCGTTCCATTTGTAGTTGGAACGGGTATAGTGGGTCGGGCAGCAGAGCTGTGCATCGTCGCCGGTGATCTTGCCTGTTTCGATCTCGCCGAGCATATAGCGGTCCTGGCCGTAAAGCTCGATAACGAGTTCACCTGCATCGGGACGGATGTCCTTAAGGCCGCCGTCCGTGCGGTCGCCGGTCCGAAAGTGCCAGAGCAGCTCGGGTCTATCGTCCTTCCACGTGAAGATATAAATGACCTGGGGGATGGCGTTGCCGGCGGTCTCGATCTTAAGGATGACGATGGCTTCGTCCTCACCGTCGCCCGTGGCGTCGAAATATTTGGTCACTACATGGGACATGCCGATGCGGCGTTCGGCCCGCTGGCGTGAACGCTCTTCGTCGCTGGCGGTCTCATCTACGGTGCCGGAGATGGCCTCGAGCTTGCCGTCAATGAGGGTGATGTCCGACCCATCGGGGTTTTGCCAGCCGCGCGGGAGCGGAAAAGTGTGGTTGAGGAAATCGAATCTGCCGAGCGGCGAGATGGTACCCCGAAAGCGATCGTCGACGATCTCGGCCTGAAGATCGGGAAACTCCGGTGCCTCGGGTTCGTCCGCGACACGCGGTTCAAAGGCCGAAACCGTGTTCTCTTCAGAGGTGTTCGTTACCGTATCGGTATCGGGTTCGGCGCCGCCCCCGCAGGCAGTCAAAAAGATGGAAGCGAATGCCGCCAAAAACAGCAGGGCGGTTCGTGTCGTCCAGAGATCCATTGTTTCTATCAAGATCGCCGATAACGGCGAACCGGCCGATAGCGGGCAAACGGCCGGCTACTCAACTATTGTTTCAGGCCCGTGTCAGGCTACGGTATTTGATCCGATGGGGTTGGTCGGCATCGTGGCCGAGGCGACGCTTGCGGTCGGCCTCGTACTCGCTGTAATTGCCGTCGAAATATTCGACGTGGCTGTTGCCTTCGAATGCGAGTATATGGGTCGCTATGCGGTCCAGGAACCACCGGTCGTGAGATATTACGACGGCACAGCCGGCAAAGTTCTCAAGGGCCTCCTCAAGCGCCCGCATCGTGTTTACATCAAGGTCGTTCGTGGGCTCGTCAAGAAGTATGACGTTAGCCCCCGATCTTAGCATCTTTGCGAGATGAACGCGATTTCGTTCGCCGCCGGAAAGCTGTCCGACACGCTTTTGCTGGTCAGAGCCAGAGAAATTGAATCTCGAGACATAAGCCCGCGAGTTCATCTCACGCTTGCCAAGCTGGATGACGTCGAGCCCATCTGAGATCTCGTCCCAGACGGTCTTGTCGGCGTTCAGCGAATCTCGCGACTGATCGACATAGCCTAGTTTGACGGTCGGGCCGACACGAAACGTGCCGCTGTCGGGCGCTTCCTGTTCCGTTATGAGGCGAAAGAGAGTGGTCTTTCCGGCGCCGTTCGGCCCGATGACGCCTACGATACCGCCCGGCGGCAGAGAGAACTCGAGGTTCTCAAAAAGCAGCTTGTCGCCGTAGGCCTTGGAGACGCCGTTTGCCTCGATGACCAGATCGCCGAGACGTTCGCCCGGCGGGATTAAGATCTCAAGATCTTCGCTGCGTTTTTCAGATTCCGTCGCGACGAGCTTTTCGTAGTCGTTTATGCGGGCCTTTGATTTTGCATGGCGGCCCTTTGGCGACATACGGATCCATTCAAGTTCGCGTTCGAGCGTCTTTTGCCGCTTGTCTTCGGTCTTCTGTTCCTGTGCGAGCCGTTTCTGCTTCTGTTCGAGCCACGACGAGTAATTTCCCTTCCACGGGATGCCCTCGCCTCGGTCGAGCTCAAGTATCCAGCCGGCGACATTGTCGAGGAAATAACGGTCGTGGGTTACGGCGATGATCGTGCCCTCATAACGCTGGAGATGCTGTTCGAGCCAGGCAACGGTCTCGGCGTCGAGATGGTTGGTCGGCTCATCGAGCAACAGTATGTCCGGTTTCTGCAACAGAAGGCGGCAGAGGGCGACGCGGCGTTTTTCTCCGCCGGATAGACTCTTTATCGGAGTCTCGGCCGGCGGGCATCGGAGCGCGTCCATCGCCATCTCAAGCCGCGAATCGAGGTCCCAGGCATCTGCCGCGTCCAGCTTTTCCTGCACCTCGCCCTGGCGTTCAATTAGCGCATTCATCGCGTCGTCGTCCATCGGCTCGGCGAATTTGGCGTTGATCTCTTCGAATTCCTTTAGAAGATCGACCGTGGATTGAACCGCCTCTTCGACGATCTGCTTTACGGTCTTGTTTTCGTCGAGTTTGGGTTCCTGCTCCAAAAACCCGACCGAATAACCCTGTGAAAAAACGACCTCGCCGTTGAAGTCCTTGTCCTGGCCGGCGATTATCCGCAGCAGGCTCGATTTGCCCGCGCCATTGAGTCCAAGCACGCCGATCTTGGCGCCGTAAAAGAACGAAAGATAGATGTCCTTGAGAACGGGCTTCTTTTCGTAGAACTTGCTGACCTTGACCATCGAGAAGATGATCTTGTTTGGTTCGTGATTGTTACTCATTACTCAATAGAAAGAGTAATGGTAACAGAAATGGTCAAAGTGGAAAAAGAAGGGCCGTTCGTCCGCGACCTTAATTGCCCCGGACAGATGTCAGGTCGCCATTCGTGTATTGTTGGTCAAAATACCAAGCGTTAGCAAAGGTCTTATTGCCGCTGAAGCTGCCGTCACGGTGCGTTTCGCTGGCGGCCTGCAGCACAAGGTTCCATTCGCCGATCCCTTCGAAGTAGTGGAATGTGAATTTGTAGTCGGCTTTCTCAAGCCGTCTAGCCGTTGATGTTACCCGTGTTCCGAGAGCATCGCCTCCGCCGGCTTTCGAATATGCCTCGACGACGCTTTTTACGGGAACAATGGTCAAGGTGTCGCCCGAAATGGTGTAACGGCCAGATTCTTTGATGATAATGATCCGGTTGGAAGCGACACCGAAGATGCGCGACGTGAAGTGGTAGGTACCATCGGCAAGGAATTCGTAACGGCTCTTGGTGTAGCCCCCGGTTCCCAAAGACACCGGATCTCCATAGCCGACACTGACGGAACTTGAACGCTGCCATCTGCCGATCAGCCTCGAGTTCCTTTCTTGCGATATGTTCGGCTGTGAGGGGGCGGTTGAAACGCCATTGGCGGGAGGGAACCCGAGGCTGCCGAGAAAGGATCCGATATCATCTTGGAACGACTCGGAATTGGTAATGGCGAGGACGGCAACGGCCCTATCGTTACCGGTGTAAACGGTCAACAGAGCGACCCCCGCCAGGTCTTTATTCTCGAACGCGGCCACACCTGCCTCTGCCCGCCAACCGTCTTTGTCCTCGGGTTTGATCCGTTGGGGTGGGCCTGTAGTTCCCAAGTCCCCGCTGACCATTCCCTTCCAGACCAGTTCAAAATTTGCGGACGAGTCACCGACACTTTCGACGGACTTGGAAAGCACAATGACACAATACCCACCATCGGATGCCTTGCTAAAACTAAGCGAATCGGCGTCTTTTTCGACCTCCCATCCGGCCGGCGCCTTGTATGTCACAATGTCGAACTTTGCCGACTGCGATAAAGCAACGGCAGCGAAAAGATGGAAACCGAGCAAAAGAACCGCGACCTTTTGTGTCCTCGTCATAGATGCATCTCGCTTAGCTAAAATAATGTTTAGGAGACCGTTCCAGCTTGCACGGCCTGAAATTCGTTTTACTTAGAGCAAAAGCCGCGGGCGGCCAACCGTGCGAACCACATGTCCCCCCCCCTGTAGGTAACATCTAGGCGATGGACCTATATTGGTTTGCTATCGCTAATTATTCACACAACTCCAGAAAATACAATAGCGAAATTCAAAGCGATCTCGGCTGTTATTCGCCGGTCATCCAGCGGGCGACCGCGAGCCATGCCTCGGAGCTCATAAAGGCCAGGCGGAACACCTGGGAGCCAATAACGAAGGCAGTCCCGGCCAGGAATATGCGGTTGAGCGTCCCGTTCTTCCAGGTATCGATGGCCAGCACCGCAAGCAGTATGAGCGCCGGAGCGCCGTAGAACCAAAGCGGGCCGATAGCTTCGGTCAAAGGGACGACGCGACCAAATGCGGCGGGTACGAAATTGAAGACTGTCAGCAGCATCAGGCGCTTATGGTTGGCCGGCACCTTGCGGTAATACAATGCAGCGGCGAACAAGATGGTAAAGACAACGATGTCGCCGACGGGCACGATCATGAACTGAAGCGGGGGAATCTCAGCCGGTGACGAGGCGGAACCATATTTCGCTGCGGCGATAGCGGTCATGATGCCTACAACAATGACCACGGCCCCAAGGCCGATGCCCGCCGTGCCCAGCCTCATATGGGTCTTGATGTTCTTTGAACGGACAAGATAGACCTGTGTGGCGAAGAGCGCGACCCAGAGGGTCATCACGAGCGCATGGATATGGGTAATGAACTTTACCGGCGGGCCTTCGCCGCCAATGAACGGAAGAAGAAAATAGGTGCGGGCAAAACCGACGAAGCTGACAATAATGAATGCTACGGCGATCCAGAAGAACAACCGGCGGTCGAACAGATGCCGGTCAAATGACGTGGACATGAGCAAATGACCTCCAAAAGATGAACTCTGCCCCGGTTGGTTACAGAACAATATAAAGTAAAAAGCCCGCAAGTCACAGAGTGGCGATACGAAAAGCGGATCGGGCCGCGCCGACATCCCGCTCTGACATCGCAGAGAGGATGATCAGCCGGGCCCGCATAGGCGATCTGTTGACATTCGATATCATGCCGTTTGCGATTGCCCGTTTTGACAAAGTTCGCGTATCATCACCTTCGGAAAACACACTTCTGATATCTGAAGGTAAGCCCTATATGAAAAGATCCGCATTGTTTCCGATTCTGTTGTTGCTTCTTTCATTTTCCGCAGCCGCACAGGGGAGGCTGCTCACTGTAGAGGACATCTGGGGGCCGGAGATGGCCCGGCGGGTGCCCTTTGGCGGGAGCCCGACCCGGCTAATGTGGGCGGCGGACGGACGCGCGTTCAAGCAGGTTCAGGGCGGGCGGCTGATGCGCGTGGATGCTATAACGGGCGAGTCGAAGCCCTATTTTGACACAGACCGGTTCGCGGCGGCGCTGGCAACGGTCGCCGGGATGCGATCGGAAGAGGCCACGAGAGCGGCGAATTCGATATTGCTGAATTTCAACAGATCCGAGACCGGGATACTGGTGAACCACGCGAATGACCTTTGGCATTACGACATCGCGGCGGGGATGCTCAAGCGGCTTACAAACAACAAGGATGAGGAGAAAGAGGCCGATTTCAGCCCGGACGGGCGATGGGCCAGCTTTGTAAGGAACAATGACCTCTATGTCGTGGACATCGCCCGAGGTGACGAGAAGCGGCTGACCCGCGACGGAACGGAGCGGATACACAACGGCTATCTTGTCTGGGTATATGAAGAGGAGCTTTACGGACGTGGGCAGAACCGGGGCTATTGGTGGTCGCCGGATTCGACGCACATCGCCTTTTTGCGGCTGGATGATTCGCCGCTGCCCGAGTTCATTTTGTCGAACGAGGTAACGAACGATCCCGTTATCGAACGAACCCGATATCCGAAAGCGGGCGACCCAAATCCGCTGGTCCAGCTTGGGATAGCGAATGTTCTTGGCACATCACGGATACCGAACGTGAGAAGGATCCCCGGCGGAGGACGACTGCCTGCGGGGGTACAGCGGATCGGCGACCTGGTGCGTTTTGTCGATCTCTCTCGCTATCGGCCGGACGACCTGCTGATAGGCCGCGTCGCATGGACCCCGGACAGCAGTCAGGTGATATTTCAGGCGTTGAACCGCGAACAGACATTTCTCGACGTTAACGCCGGCACTCCGGACGGCCGGAGCCGAAAGCTCTTTACGGAAACGACGCGGGCTTGGGTGGAGGTTTACGGCAACCCTGAGTTCCTAAAGGACGGGAGCAGCATCTGGCAATCAGCACGGACGGGCTGGAAGCATCTCTATCTCTATGACAGCGATGGACGGCTGGTACGCCAACTGACGGACGGCGACTGGGAAGTAAGGTCGTTTTACGGGGTCGACGAAGACAACGGCTGGGCATATTTCTCGGGCACCCGCGACAGCCACACAGCCGAAAATATCTACCGGGTCTCGCTGGATGGCGGCACCATCCATCGGCTCTCCCTCGGTGCGGGATGGCACACGGCGGTGTTCAACGCTACCTTTAGCCACTATCTGCACAACTGGAGCGACGTGAGTTCGCCGCCTCAGCAGCGGCTGTTCAGAGCCGATGGCGTGATCGAAAGAAGGCTGAATGAAAACCCGGTCCCGGTGCTAAAAGAGTACAGGCTGGGCGAGGTGGAATTCCTAAAGGTAAGAACTCGCGACGGCGGAGAGATGGAGGCAATGATGATCCGCCCGCCGGATTTTGACCCAGCGAAGAAATATCCCGTGCTGCAATATACCTACGCCGGGCCGCACGCACCGCAGGTAAGGAACGCGTGGGGCGGAAACCGCTATATGTGGCACCAGATGCTGGCGCAAAAAGGCTACATCATTTGGATCTGCGACAACCGGACAGCAAGCGGCAAGGGCGAGCAATCTGCCTGGCCCGTTTATAAACAGATGGGCGTTCCCGAGCTAAGGGACATAGAAGACGGCGTGAATTATCTTAGGTCGCTGCCCTACGTTGACGCGGGGCGGATCGGCATATGGGGGTGGAGCTATGGCGGGTTTATGACCAGCTATGCGATGACAAACAGCAAGCTTTTTAAGATGGGGATCGCGGGCGGTTCGGTCACCGATTGGCATCTTTACGACACGATCTACACAGAGCGGTTCATGCTGATGCCAAAGAACAATCGCGAGGGATATGAGCGGACATCGGTACTAAGATCGGCAGCGAATCTCCACGGCAAGCTGCTGCTCATCCACGGCATAATGGACGAGAACGTCCACCAGCAAAATACGATACAGTTGGTTTATGAGCTGCAGCGGCACGGGAAACAGTTTGACCTAATGCTCTACCCCACGCAACGCCACGGCATCGTCAACCCCGCACAGCAGTTTCATATGTACACGATGATGACGGATTTTATTGAGAGGAATCTCTGACCCTAAAATGGATCTTCAAGCTTGCAGATCCTGCAAAATCTTTCCACGGCCTCTCGTCCGTAAATGGGCTGTATCCATTGGTTTCCTTTTGGGAAGGCTTTCGCGGTCTTGAAGCCGGCAGCAACAAGTAGTTCACGTATTTGTTCCAATTCAGAGGCGTCCTTCGCAACGAGGCGGATCTCATAACCTTTCTTATAATCTGACCCGTCTCTTTTCCGTCGCTCCGAGTCTGGAAGCCGGAAGTAGCCGTTACGCTTGAAGAACGAGGCTAGCAAAGTATCAGACGGTTTCATTTGAAATGTGAAGAAGCGGTTGCGATCCCAACCTTGTATCTTCGTTTTGAGTACAGGACTCGTGAAAGTGATCAATGAATGAGGCCTTGAGCCTAAACGTTCATCGAGATCATGCAGTCTAAAGACGCACTGATACAACTTTCTTGGTCTAGGCCTTTTCGAGCCGTTCAGCTATCCAGATCTTGAGCAATGCCTGGCGCGAGACGCCGAGGCGATTGGCCTCGCGGTCCAGCCGCTGTACTACCCATTTGGGAAAATCGACATTAACCCGCTGCGGCTCTTCATTGATCCGGCGGGCGCTTGACCAATCGACATACTCTGAGATGTCCTCGCCGTTATCGAATTTTTCGTCAAATTCGTCTGCAGTTATCGTATGCTTTCTTTTCATCTTTCCTCGAACGTCTAACGGAGATGATCCGTATCGAGTTGCCTCGATGAGTAATGACCGCTGTCCAAAGCGCCTCGCCGATCAACCCAATGGCCAAGAAGCGATCTTCTTCGCCCAAATTGGTGTTCAATTGGATCGAAGCGACGTCGGTCCATATCGCTTGGGCCTCTTCAAAGTCGATCCCGTGCTTGGTTTTGTTCAACTCGCTCTTCTGCGGGTCAAATTCAAAATCCATACCGAATATATACTATAATTATACCGGAGTGCAATAATTATTCACCCATTCTCGCATCAGCGACGACCTCAGGAAACTTTTTGGCGAATTGATCGAGGGGGAGCGAATCGAGGGCAGCTCGGACGGGACGCGAGCCAACGTTCGGCTTGAAGTTGCCGTTCTCGTCGTAGAGCCGGCGATATTGGGCGGTATTTCGGATAATGCCCTGAACGTAGCCCCGGGTCTCGCGAAAGGGGATCGCTTCGACCCATTCGTCCATTTCGAGCGGGAGAGTACGGCGCCACGTAACGACCCGGCCCGGCCCTGCGTTGTATGCGGCGGCCATGTATTCGATACGGCCATAGCGGTCAAGCTGTTCACGCATGTATGCAGTGCCGAGTTCGATATTCAGCGCCGGGTCAAAGAGCTCAACATGCGAAGCGAGCGGGGCCGTAGAGCCAAATTTTCGCGCGGTCATTCGCGCGGTCGGCAGCAAGAGCTGCATTAGTCCATACGCGTTTGCCGAGGAACGCGCACGCGGCTCGAAGACGGATTCCTGACGGATAAGACCGGCTACCTTATATATGTCCAGGTTTCGCGCTTTCGACCATCGGGCAATGTGTTCCCAGGCGATGTGCGGATAAAAAATGTCCCATTCGTCTTGTCCCATCTCTTCGGGGAACATCTGCGCATAATCAGGGTAGCTGCGTGCGAGGGCGAGAAGGGCGGCCACGTTGTTGCCCTTCAGGCGGTGGTGTTTTGCCAGCGCTAGATTGATCTTTGGTGAATTCGCCGCCGATTTCTGTGCTTCTTGCAGCTCTTCTATTGCCCAGTCAAAAAGGCCTATTGTGCTTAGCTGTTCGCTCTTTTCGCCGCGCTCCAGTTCGAGCGGCCCCGCAGTTTCGGGTGCAACGGTTATGGTGCGGAGATTTGCCGCGGCTTGCGGGGTGAGCGAGCCGGCGGAAAACTGCGGATCCGCCTGGCATTGCCCGCGGCCCCTCAGCGCCGATAGCCGCTCAAAACCCAGATGCCCGTACCAATTTGCGTGGTAACGATAGACGAGTGCGTCATATAGCGCACAGGCGTCTGCGATGCGTCCGGCCAGCTCGGCATTTCGGGCGGACCAGTATCCGGCACGTCCGCGATTGCTCGAATCCTTGTCGGCATATCGGGCCAGATGCTCGATCAGCATATCGGCCGCGCGGGCGTGGTTCTTTGATTCGTGTTCGAGCCAGGCGAGTTCAAACTGCGCTCCTGCGACCTCGACCGCCTGAGGGTAATTGATCAGCGCGGTGCGCAGAAAATGTGTCTCCTCCGCACGGACCCGTGCGTCCCGAGCGGCATAGCCCGCATCGACCCAGGCCCGCACAGTATGGGGGCTGTCGGGGTGGTCTCGACGCATAGCGTCGGCGACGGCCCTTGCCCGGGGCCAGTTTCGGGCACGGGCATAAGCATTAATAAGCTCGCGGTACGCTTCGTCGCGACGCGGCATAGAGGACGGCATTGCATCGAACGCGGCCTGTGCATTGGCGGGTTCATTGGCTCGCCGTGCGGCCGTGATGCGGTCGATATGGTCGTCCGGAGTAACGTCCGCCGGATAGGCCGCGATCAATCGGGTAAATGCTCCGTAAGCGAGCGAATGGGTACCCATAGCGGCAAGACGGCGGGCACGTATCCGCGCCTCTTCGGCATCGGCACTCTCCAGCGGCTGGCCGAACTCGTTGAGTTTTGCCTCGCCGGCCTTGCCCGCATCGGAAACACCGCCGTAGATATATGCCTTTCGATAAAAACGAATGGACGCTTCGCGGTCGCCGGCGGCCTCATATGCCTTTGCGGCCGCGAGGAATGCATTTGCCGAGCGAGCCTCGATCGAGGGGGCAAGAAAAGCCGGGACCTCACCCGCACGCCCGGACGCCATTGCCGAATCTGCCCAAAGCAGCCGTGCATCTGCGGCACGAAGCGAACCCGGATATTTGGCGATCAATTGCTCGAAAACGGCCATCGCGCCGCTATGGTCGCCGTCGCCCTGCAGCGCACGGCCTCGGAGCCAAAGGGCGTAGTCGGCGACGCTGGTCAGTTTCTCAAATTCGTCGGTGTTGAGAACGATCGCCGCTCCGCGAAGATCATTGTTCTCAAAACGCACTCTTGCTCTCAACAGCCTCGCAAGCGCACCGGTCTTGGTCCCGGCAAAACGGCGCTCGATGTCGGCGACCACCGACTCAGCCGGCAGCCGTCCGCCCTTCGTGATCTCGCGGAGCGATTCAAGCGAACGCACATCGGCGGAAGGTTGAGCCGAGCAGCTAAGCGTGACGGCGGACAATAAGAAGACGAGACCGAGCGATGATAAAAGTACTTTCATGACAAATCGATATAATTCCAAAGTAAGGGTGGAACAGACCGGATAGCTGATATTTGTCCCGCAGATGTAATTATTTGTTTCAAAACCGAAGCAACTCGGCTATTATACCAAAACTGTCTCTTCCCGCTGAACATCCGGATCCCAACCGGCCGAGATACCTATGAAGAATTTATGTTTCATCCTCATGATCGTTTTGATGCCGGCGGCGGCCGTTCAGGTTTCCGCCCAAAACCCGACATCCCCGCCAAAGGAAGACGGTGAAGTGGTAAGGATCTCGACCGAGCTGATCCAGATCGACGTTTCCGTGACCGACAGGCGGGGGAATGTGATCCGCGATCTCAGACAAGATGAGATCGAAATA
This sequence comes from uncultured Acidobacteriota bacterium, assembly GCA_937859595.1. Classification (GTDB taxonomy): domain Bacteria; phylum Acidobacteriota; class Blastocatellia; order Pyrinomonadales; family Pyrinomonadaceae; genus OLB17. The sequence goes on from CALMAH010000005.1 coordinate 20,854, forward strand.
TTTGAGAATGGAAGAAAACAAAAGATAACGGGATTTTCGTTCGTATCCGGCGAAACGGGTACCCGGCCGGTCTCAAACGTACCGAGAGAGGCCAGGGTGCCATCGACCCTTCGTCCCGAGAATGTGCGCCGGACATTTGCCCTGGTCGTTGATGATCTCACACTCTCATTTGACAGCATTTCGAGGGTAAGAAGAACGCTAAAGAAGTTTGTCGATGAGCAGATGGAGGAAGGCGATCTGGTGGCCATCGTACGGACCGGCGCCGGGATGGGGTCTTTGCAGCAGTTCACATCCGACCGCAAAATGCTCCACGCCGCGATAGAAAAAGTGAAGTGGAATCCGATGGGTACAGGAAGCATCGGAGCGTTCCCGCTTATGGAAAGCCGCGTCGACATCTCGCAAGGTGCGAGCACGGCCCAGGAACGCGGCGATGCCGATTTTGAAAGAGACGCAGCAGAAAACCGGAGCAACATATACGTATCCGGCACGATCGGCGCTATGGCCTATATCGTTAATGGAATGAGGGAACTGCCGGGCCGAAAGTCGGTAATGCTGTTCTCAGACGGGTTTTCGGCGTTTGCCGTGGATGCGCGGGGATTTATGCAGGCCAATCGAACGCTTGAATCACTTCGTTTCCTTGTAGATCAAGCAAACCGTGCCGCCGTTGTCATTTATGCAATGGACCCGCGCGGCCTACAGCCTTATGAACTCACGGCGGCGGATTCGACACGCGGCCGCTCGATCGACCAGATCCTGCAAGAGTCGCGCAGCCGTCGGCGGATGATAGAGGCGACGCAGGGATCGCTTCACTACTTGGCACGCGAGACAGGCGGATTTGCCATTACGAACCAGAACGACATGAATCTCGGTATCGACAGAATGCTGAACGATCAAAGCTATTATCTAGTTGCCTATGAACCGGATGGAGACACATTTGACCCCAAGACCCGCCGCTTTAACCGGCTCGAAGTAAAGGTGACGCGCCCGGCTACAAATGTCAGGTACAGAAGCGGGTTTTTCGGCATCGGGAATGAAGAAGACCGCCGTATGGCTGCCGCGTCGGGTGGTAACGTTCTCAGTGCTCTATCGTCTCCGTTCGCGGTAAACGACATATCCCTGAAACTTAATGCGATGTTCGGAAGCGGAAAAGTGGATGGGCCTTTCGTCAGGTCGCTGGTACACATAGAAGCAAGCGACCTAAAGTTTGACGACAATGAAAACGGCGAAAAGGTGGCTGCATTTGATATCGCAGCGATTGCATTCGGCGACAACGGTAGTCCGGTGGATAGCCTTGTTCGGTCATATACGCTCACGCTGAATAAGGAAGCGTATGCGCAGGTGCTTAGAGACGGTTTCGTTTATGAACTCTCCTTCCCGATGAAAAAACCCGGCGGCTATCAGATGCGCGTCGCCATTCGCGACTCAGGTTCGAATCGCGCAGGCTCCGCACACCAGTTTGTCGATGTTCCGGACTTGAAAAGAAAGCGCCTTACGATGTCAGGGGTAGTATTTGAGAACCTGACCGTTGACGAATGGAAAGCCCGGAACGATGCGGGTTCCGCCGCTGATCCCGTGCCGCTCAACAACCGGTTGATGGCCACGTCGAAACGTCAATTTACCACGGGAACTATCCTCAACCTGGGTTTCATCGTTTTCAATGGCCGGACCGGACGGAACAGGACGCCCGTTCTGACATCGAATATTCGGCTCTTCCGGGACGGCGATCTAGTATTTACCGGCACACCCCAACCGATACCGATATATCCCGGCGCTGACCCGGAGGCGGTACAATTTGGTCGGTCGCTGGTGCTTGGAACGGAACTGACGGCAGGGGATTATGTGATCGAGATCGGCGTGACGGATGAGAATCGAAAGGGGAAAGAACGGACGGTTTCTCACTTTCTCACATTTGAGATTGTCGGCGGCTGAGCCCGATAGCCTGAACCGCGGTAAGTTACCAACGATTTCCCCGGCAGGTCCTGCGCCGTTATGAAGATGGGCCTCGATCGGATGGACTCCGGACAACGGTGTATTGCATTTCTGGACGACAATTACTAATCTTTTGCTTTTGTCGAAGAAATGCTTATCAAGTCAATAGAACTAATCGAAATAAACCTCCCGCTTGTTCATTTTTTTGAGACCAGTTTTGGCCGGACCTATGAGCGTCGGATCATTTTGGTGCGCGTCGAGGACGCGGACGGGGCCGAGGGCTGGGGCGAGATAACCTGCGGTGAATCGCCCGGCTATTCGGACGAATGGACCGATTCGGCTTGGGTAACGGCGGAGAAGATACTCGCACCTATGGTGGTCGGGAAAGAAGTGGCGGCGGCAGATGTCTGGAATCTCATGAAGTGGGCACGCGGCCACCGGATGGCGAAGTCGGGCATCGAGACCGCCTGTTGGGACCTTGAGGCAAAGAAGCTCGGGGTTCCGCTGTGGCGGCATTTGGGCGGGGTCAATCAGGTGATCGAGTGCGGGGTTTCGATCGGAATCCAAGATACGATCCCGCAGCTTTTGGAAAAGATCCGCGTCGAGCTTGAGGCGGGCTACAAACGCATCAAGATAAAGATCTCGCCCTCGTGGGATTACGACGTTATCAAGGCCGTGCGGGCGGAGTTCGGCGACATTTTGCTGATGGGTGACGCGAATTCCGCATACACGCCTGCGGATATCGACAAGCTAAAATCGCTAGATGAATTCGACCTGATGATGCTCGAACAGCCGCTGCCGCACGACGACATAATCGACCACGCAAAGCTGCAGCGAGAGATCAAAACTCCGGTCTGTCTTGACGAGCCGATCAAATCGCCCGAGGACGCCCGCAAGGCCATCGAGCTAAAGTCCGGCAAGATCATCAACCTCAAAAACGGCCGCGTCGGCGGTCACTCGCAATCCAGAATGATCGAGCAGATCTGCCGCGAGGCCGGGATGCCCGTATGGTGCGGCGGCATGCTCGAATCGGGCATCGGCCGGGCACACAACATCGCCATCTCGACCCTCGCCGGCTACACAATGCCCGGCGACGTCTCCGCCTCAAAACGCTACTGGCACGAAGACATAATCGAACCCGCGGTCGAGGTTTCGGCGGAAGGAACCATCACCGCCCCGGACGGCCCGGGAATAGGATTTGAGATCAAGCGCGATCAAATAAATCGTGTCGCGACTCGAAATGTTCTGATAAACTAAAAGGTCATGACTCGTAACCCTGCTATCGTAATCTTGGGCCTGGTGTTGCTGGTCGTGTGCGCCCCGTTGATCAACGCGCAGGGTTACGTGGAAATATTGCCCGACGAGATCAAGGCGCCGTTTCGCGAGCGATATACAAGAATTTTGACGGAGATCCAGGGGGCTAAATCTGACGAGTGGGCTGGTGGGTACACACGTTATGTAGGCGAAACATGGTCCGACGTGCTTGTTTGGTCGCCAAGTCTTGGGTTTGCTGCGTATCGTGACACCTGTAGCTATGGGCCTCGTGCCTGGGTGAATTTCGGGTCCGCCAGGTTTGAGAATGGACGGCTTTTTCTAACCTCGGAACAGACATTTGCCGGCGAACATGTGCTTGCCATGAAACGGGAATATACGCCGGTAAAATGGGGCCACCAACGTTGGTTGATACCGACCGATGAGCTTGAGCTTTTTGCTTACGCCGTAAACTCAGGTTCCTGGGAAGATTACGGGAGCTTCTACCTAAAGTCGGGCGGGAACACGGATGATCCGAAGGGCCAGCCCGAACTTCCAAGCCAATTCAAACACATCCTCAACCGAAAACCGGTCAAGGCAAAGATCGTAGAGATCGGCGAGAAGCCCGAGCGGTGGTACCCGGATGTCACCATCGATGCTGGAAAGGATAAAGGCGTGATCGTTGGGATGAGCTTTTGGCTCACTGGAGTGAAGAACACCGAAGTGAAAATTTCGGTCGCCTCGGTCAATGAGAAAACTGCTGTCGCGAAGGTTGTCGGTGTAAGCCATAGTTACGAATACGAGGAAAATGGCGATTCAAAGGGAACAGAGGCTGAAGGCTTTGAACCCAGACCTGGCATGATCTTCACCAGTCGCAGTCCAAAGAACGAACGGCAATAGCCCGTAAACTCAATTCCATGTAACTGATGATTTGAACTATTGGCAAAGTTTGCCATAAGTGATATTTTTGAGCTGTGAGCACGATGAACATCTCATTGCCGGAAACGCTAAAGTCATTTGTTGACTCGCAGGTATCTGATGGTGATTACACGAGCAGCAGCGAGTATGTACGAGAATTATTGCGAAAGGAGCAGGACCGCGTTCGGCTTCGCAAGCTGATAATGGACGGCATAGGGTCCGAACTTTCCAGCGAGCCGATGGATGGAAAGTATTTTGATAAATTGAGAAAGCGCATCGCGGAGACGAAATAGGTGGGACGAAAACCAGTCGTTCACCGGCGGCTTGCCGAAGATGATATCGACCGGGCGATCGCTTACTACGTGAAAGAAGCCGGTCCCGCAGTAGCAACCGACTTTGTTTCGCAGCTTGAGAGCGCTGTTCAACAGATATCGAAACACCCCGCGATGGGATCGCCGCGCTACGCACTCGAACTTCAGATCTCAGGTTTGCGACAAGTACCGTTGAAGAGTTTTCCGTATCTCGTCTTCTACATCGAGCACGAAAAGTTCATTGAAGTAACGCGTGTTCTCCACGGCAACATGGACCTTCCGTCATGGGTTGAGGGTGATATCTAACGGCAGACCATCGGACTTAAGGACCTCGGCCGGGTTGGGACGTATGTTCGCGATCTGAAAGGGCATAAGCGAACGGGGTGAGATCCAGACGAGCCTCGAACGAATCGAAACGGATCGATCGAAGGGCATAAACGCCCTCCGATCTTTGGGGGCCGCGGTTTTTGGCTGTGCCGATGATCATGCCGGGTTGTGCGGTTCCGGGGCAAGGCGGCGACGGAGCAGCTCGTTCTCGAGCAGCTCACGCTCGCTGACCGCCGCGGGGTCTTCCCATTCGGTCTCGAGCCGAGGCGCCGCCGAACCCGCCTCTATCCGCAGTGCGAATCCCATGACCTCAGCCCAGGTGTGGCCAAATGCGGCTTGCCGATTCCGCACCTTTGCGATAAATCGCGTCTCGGCCTTTCTCTGTGCCTCACCGCTCGGAAAGCTGCGCACACTTGGCAGCAGATAGTAGAGCGGCGTGCCGGTAACAGAGGCAATGTCAACCCTAAAGCTGTCTTTCACCTTGATGAACTGGTCTAGGTCGGCGGTGTCAAAATCGCCGAACCGCGCGTCCGGGCTCTGCGCGAGCCAGAGCTTGTCGACACCTGGTTTGAAGGGCTGATCGGGCCGTCCCTCGCCGTCTGTCTGGACCTCAATGCCCGCCGCCCAACGCTGGCGGTAGGCGGCAAACTCCATCGCGACCATCATATCCAGCACCGATTTGTTGAGCCCGTCCTGGACCGGGATCGCCGATTCAAGCTCGGAACGGCCAAAGGAACCCATATCAGCATTGTTAGCAAAATGGAATACGGGAACAACGCCGAAAGGATTTGCCACCGCAAACCCGGGCGATGCCTTTCCCGAAGTGCCGGAGCGGCCATCGCGACCGGACGTATCGCGAAATGGGACAAATTCATCCGCGGACGGCAGTGTCCCCTCGCCGGGCCTCGCCGTGATATAGCGTTCGATGCGGTCGGGGAAGAATAGATTGAGCCGGGTCCGCTTGTCACGCGTACGCCAAAACTTTGCTGCCCTCACCACCTGTCCGCGTCCTTCTTCGTCATAGACGATGAAACAATTTGCGGCCCGGTTCGGATGGATCACCGGCTTTCCCTCGGCGTCCGGCCAGACTATCGCGTAGGCATCGCCATTGACGAGCGCCTCCCGGTGAACCTCGGCGGAGCGTATCGGCATCCGGTTTCGATGCCATATATCCTGCGCGAGGGATGTGGCCCGGCGGACATCGGCCGAGGCCTGAGTGGCAGCTGCGCCACGCGGCAAAAAGCCGGTTATCCGCAGCTTGTCGCGTACCGCATCGCAGACCGCGGGGCATAGATTCAGCGCGAATTCGCGGAACAGCGAGCCAAAGGCGCTCGCGAACTTCTCGGTCGCAAAGGCAAGGTCGTGTTTGCCGCGATAGTAGCGCTCGTTTCGGGCATAGGCCGGATTCGCGGCCCTAAAGTGATGAAGCGATTCTTCAATGATCTCTTTCATGGTTTTACTCATCTGGGGTTTGCTCATTTTGGGTCTGCACCTGATGCAGCGCGAGGGTCGTTCGGGGTTTGGCGGAATAGATCTTTGCCATAGAGACGCAGTTGTCAAAGACCTTTGAGGTCACGATGCCGGACTCGGGCGGGTCGATCTCAGTGAGTGCCGAGGCCCGCGCCGCCTTTATCAGCCAGGCCTCGGCGGCTGCGCGGTTGATGTCATAGGTCGGCTGCCAGTTGTCGTTGGTCGGCGAGTTGCCTTCGGCGTCGGCTATCGCGGCCGAGTCAAGAATTGACTCAACCTCCGTTTCGGTGAGCACGGGCTCTGTTTCCCATGCAGAAAGCAGTTTTAGTTTGTCAAGTATTGTTTCTGGCATATCGTTCCATTGGGCCGCCGACGGGCCGGCCGCAGCGGGCCAGCCCATGGCGGCGTGTCGTTAAACGTACTGTGGACGGACAAGATCGCTGCTACTCCTTATCCGCGATAAGCATCGCAAGCGCGGCGGGCCGAACTACACGGGCACCGTAAACGTGAAGGCCCTTGACGGCGTCGCCAAAGCGTTTCTCGGGCTTATAGGAATGGAGGTCGAGTATCTGCTCGACGTATGCCGTGGCGATGGAATGGCCGGCGATGATCTGATATGCCTCGCCCTCGTCGTTCGGGACATTGTTGGATTTGAGGATGGTAAACCCGGCGGCCTCGCCGACCTGCCCATTTGCCAAACGGCGATCGGACCTTAGCGTGCCCGCATTCACAAAACGGTCGTCCTTGAGCAGCAGGCCGTGGAACCACGCCGGAACGATAACAAAGCGGCCCTCGATGGGCGCGTTCGCCTCGTCCAGAAGCACTCCGAGATCGACTAGATACTCATATGCATCGTCGGAGGTAGGCACAACGGGCTCAGACGGGGTCCCGAGCGTGTTTCCGCCGGGAACGGCCGCGCCCATCAGCCCCGCGAGAAACGTGTCGGCCTCATCGCGGAGCGCCCAGGCGGAACGCCGCATCGCTTCGTCGAGCACATTGACGTTCTGCTGTGCACGGTCGATGCTGTCAACGAAAAAATTAAAGTATTTCGCCTGGTCGATGTTGAGCGTTTGCTGCGAGTCCGTGAGAGTTTCGGGATCCTCGATATCGACGTTCTTGGTGTAGTCGCCGATCGAGACATCGCCGATGGAAGCGATGCGGACCGAATTGCCCGCTTCGCGGATCTCGCCCTCATAGTCGCGGTTGGCTACGCGTGCCTGTCCGTAAACGAGGGTCTTTTCCAATGCCGTGAGCAGCCGCGCTGCCCAAACCGTAGGGATGAATGTAAGTGACATATTCTTTTTCTCTTTTGTGTTTCAGGTGATGTGGGCCGGTGGCCCGGCGTTAGCGCGAAGAACCTGCCAGCACGCTGCGGACCTCGTCCCAGTCGAGCCGGCGTATCTCGTCCGGCGACATTCGAGCGAGCGACTCAGCCGAAAGCGGTACGGCGGGCGAACCCGCTCCCGCACCGGCATCGATGGCGGCAGGCTTCATTACAGAACCGAACTGTTCCGGGAAAGCCCGGAGAAGTTCGCCGACAAGGTCAGCGACGTTCGCAGGGCTGCCGCCTTCGTCAAATTCGATACGATCGGCGACGGCACGGAACAGAAGTTCGGGCGAATGTGCGTTCTTGCCGGTAAGCGCAGCAAGCATCGCTTCGCGTGCATCGCGGAGCCGTATCGAATGCCTCAGTTCTTCATTTTCCCGGCGGAGCGTTTCTGCCTGGCCGGGGTCGTCGTTGGTGATGGGTGTTTCGTCGTTCATACAACACGAAGCCTAGAACGAGAACGTGCTCCGACGACAGGGTGATCTGGGAACTTTGCACGATTTGCACGATTTGCATGATTTGCATGATTTGCATGATTTGCACGATTTGCACGATCTGCGCGATCTGCACGATTTGCATGGCCGGCGATCAGCCCCCGTCGCCATCATTTCCGCTCTCGCCGCGTGCCCATCGCCAGAAGCTGTCCTCATATACAAGCCACCCATGACGTGTCGGGCGGTCGCCCTCCGTCTCGAATGTGCCGTCCTCGCACATATTTATCAGCGTGTTGCGGGCCGGGGGCGGGACGATGATCCGATGCTTTCTGATCAGTCTTTCTATCTCGCCGAGACGGAGCTTTGTACGTATCTTATTGTCCAACATATGTTTTACCTCGGTATTGATATGGCGCGATCCGGGTGGGGCTGGCCATTCAAATCGTGCAAATCGCGCAAATCGCGCAAAATGCCACTTTTCTCCCAAATCGCTATAACTCACAGTCGAAATGTCCGTTAACCTGTAAATGGCCGGGCGGTGCGTAAGCGGCGAATAAAGCAGCAGCGAACTGTCATCCGGTATCGTCCGGCTGTTTTATATTATCAAACGTATGTATTATTCGCAAGAAGAATTTGCACCTATGAAACACACAATTTTTAGCGAAAGAACAATAGATATCGCTCAGGCGATCGTGCGGATATTCGAGACCGGCACAGCCGCGGGCAGATATTCGGAGGTGGCTGTGCTGAACGACGGGGCCGGCATCAGCTACGGTATTTCGCAGTTTACCCATCGTTCGGGAGCTCTGCAGTCGGTGGTCGAACTCTATCTGAGCCTCGGAGGACGGACCGGCAGAGACACCCTGACGGCGGCGCTGCCTCTGTTGAGAAAGCGAACGTTCTCGGCGATCACGGAACTTACGCGGAACCGGCCGTTCAGGCAGGCGCTCGCCGCCGCGGGCCCAACGCCGCAGATGCGGGCGGCACAAGACACGGTCGCATATGAGCGGTACATGTTGCCTGCGGTGGCCGCATGCGCGGGATCCGGATTTGTGCTGCCGCTCTCGCTGGCAGTCATCTATGATTCGATGACCCACGGCTCCTATCACACGATCCGCGACCGCATCCGGATACCTCGCGGAGAGCTCTCTGCGGAGGCTTTCGAGAAACGATGGATAACGGAGTACACCCGCCGCCGCGACGTCTGGCTTGGCTCGATACCAAGGCTGCGGGCAACGCGGTATCGGACACGGTTCTTTCTTGGCCAGATAGCCATTGGGCGATGGCGGCTCGAACTTCCGCTTAATGTAAACGGCTATTTGCTGACGACCAACGACATAGACTATCTGCCGGCCCTTAACGGCCGAGCCGATACGGCGGATGCGCACCCCCAATTCCCTTCCTATAACAACCCTGCCGATCACCCTCCACAACCAGACCCCACATTTACCCCGATACGAACGCGTGCGCATCCGTCGAAGTTTTTTGACTCTCAGGGAGAAGCGTTGCCCGGCGAACAGGATCACATTTTAGACCGCATCGAAAGGCGAGTGGATGCTGCCGTCGGGCGATTTGACCAGGTAGAACGAATGACGCTAAAGGCCGCGAACCGGACGGACCGGGCGAAATCCCTGTGGGCGACCGTGGCCGGGACGATGTGGCAAACGGGTTGGGCCGTGTTCGGAGCGCTGGCCGGTATGCCGCGCGAAATGTGGCTGGCGGCGGCGGTTATCGCGGCGCTGCTTACGCTGGGCTATCTGTATCGGCAGATAACCCTCGGCAGGCTGAGGGAAAGCGCGGAAACGAACGCTGTCTGAAGCGCCCGGCGCCGCAGCATCACCCATGGGGAAGGAGCAAAAGCGATATGAATGACCTGAAGAATTTTATCCTTGCATATTTCAGTACGGTCTCGTCGGTATTTGCGGCGGTTGAGACGCGAACACTGATCACCATCATCTCTGCCATCGTGCTGCCGATCATTTTCTTCACGATCGGGAAAACCGTAGATGTCCTGCTGCAGATCTATCTGAACAGGCGGCGGCGGGGCCGCAATGCGGCGATCGGCAGAGTAGGTGAAACCGAGCGGGAACGCGGTAAAGAACGATGAATAGAACACAGAAGATGCTATTGACGGCAGCGGCCGGCGCGGCAGTGGTGCTTGGCTTGGCAGGCGTGGCGTCGCACTTAAGGCTTACCCGCCTGGAGCAGAAAGCCGCTGCGGCGATCGCCGTCGCCGAAGCAAGCGAACGCCGGGCAGCGGCGCTGGAAAAGGAGACCTATGTTTATAAGGAAAAGTTGGACTTTTTGGAGACACAACTTGCAGAGATCAGGGCAGAGGCCGGCAGGCAGGACGCCGAACTTGGCCGGCTGGCTGCTGCTACCGATACTGCTCGCCGCGATCTTCAGCGGCTCCGCAGCGGGACAGGAACGAGACGATGATATCGCGGTTGCGGATCGGCTGATCGAGGCGCTGGAGCGGGAGAACGCAGCACTGCGGCAGAGGCTGGCGACGGAGCAAAAGGCGAATGCCCTGCTTGCGGAGATAAATGAGACGCGCAAAGCAGAGAACGCGGCTCTCCGGGAGACGCTGGCGGCAAAAAACGAGACGATCTCTGCAAAGAACGCTGTGCTCGACGCACAGGAACGGTTGATCAGAGACCTGAGGGAACGTCGCAGATCGGTATGGGCACGCATCGGCGACATTGCGATCGGTGCGGCGATAGGGGCCGTGCTCCGCTGACAAAGCGGGCACATTTTCGATGACAACGGACCAAAAGGCCGCGAGGGCCTATCTCACCGCAAAGCTGATGTTCACCACGGCCGTCATATCCTTTTCTATGGTCGAGGTGTCGTAAACGCCGTAGTCCGACACATCGGTCGAATCGGCGGCGGTTATCTGCATCACGCCCATCCGGGCCGAGCGGACCGAGCCGATGGAGTTTCCCGTGCTTGATGCGATACGTTCGGCACGTTCTTTCGCATCTTTCGCGGCTTCGCCGAGCATCTCTATCTTGAGGTCGCCGATGGCGGTGTAGTAATACTGAGGGGCCCGCGATTCGATAAGTATGCCCTGGTTTATAAGTTCCGTCGCTTCGCGGGCTATCTGTGCGATCTTTTGCACCTCGTTCGAGCGGACCTCGATCTGCTGCGAAAGCGAGTAACCCGTTATCTCGCCCGTGTCGTTATATTCCGAATCGCGTCGTTTTAGCGTGGTCGTCGTGATGGACGAGACGGTCATCTGCTCTTCCGCGATGCCCTTTGACAGCAAATATTGTTTTATCCGCGGAATGTCTCTGGCAAGCTGTTCGTAAGCGGCGGAAAGCTGCGGCGACTGTGCCGAAACGCCCGAACTCCAAACGACCAGGTCGGACGCGATGCGCCGCTTTGCCGAACCCGTTACCGTGATGGCCTCATCGCCTTTCTTGGCCCCGGAATAGAACCAGCCGAAAATAAAGGATGAAATTATCAGCCCAATTGCAATGGCCGTTCCCGGGTTAAACCACCAGAACCTCCCCTCTCCGTTCATAGCTTTCCTCCGAAATAGTGTCACAGGGTCATCAACATCATACTCCTAAACTCAAAAAATGAAAGAAGTTTTTTCATTCCGAGATCATCGACGCGAAAATAGCTCTTATTTGCAAAACCCGGGCCGGAAAGATACGATTGCAAAAAAGCTACAGGCTCAAGAAAGGAAAGGAAAACGATGAAATTACCCGGTGGATTTGACCTAAATTCGATGATGCAGCAGGCCCAGAAAATGCAGGAGCAGATGGGCAAGGAAATGAAGGAAACGGTTGTCGATGCCTCGGCGGGCGGCGGCGTGGTGACCGTAAAAATGCGAGGCGATTTTGAGGTGATAGAAGTAAAGATCTCACCCGACCTCGTAAAAGACGGCGATGTCGAGATGATCCAGGACCTCACCGTCGCGGCCCTGAACGAAGCCCACCGCAAGGTGGAAGAATCGCTAAAGGGCAAACTCGGCGGAATGCTGCCTCCGGGGCTGATGTAATGCGGATCGCGGAGTTCGGAAACGCGACGCGTTCCGCATTTTGATTATGCTTGATTATTCAGAACCGGTCGCTAAGCTTATTGACGAATTTAAACGCCTGCCGGGGATCGGCCACAAGTCGGCCCAGCGGCTGGCTTTTTATATTTTGCGGCGGCCGCAGACCGAGGTGGATAACTTTGTCGAAGCACTTCGCGAGGTCAAGGAGAAGATCGTTTTCTGCTCGGTCTGCAACAACCTGACGGATGTAGACCCCTGTCTTTATTGTTCGAACCCAAAACGCGACCGCTCTATCATCTGTCTAGTCGAAGAGCCGTATAACCTTGTTGCGGTCGAAAAAACCCGCTCTTACCGTGGGCTTTATCACATAATCCACGGCTCGCTCTCGCCCATTCGCGGCATCGGCCCCGACGAGCTGATGATCGCAAACCTGCTCCCGCGCCTGATGCCCGAAAACAACGACGGCGTCGAAGTTAAGGAGATCATCGTCGCCACAAACCCCACCACCGAGGGTGAGGCCACGGCAAACTACATCGCCCGGCTCCTCAAGCCGCTGGGCGTCCGCGTGACCCGCATCGCGATGGGAATGCCCGTCGGCTCCGATCTGGAATATGTTGACGAGGTAACGATGGACAAGGCCCTCTCAAACCGGCACGAGATCTGATCCGGGAGGCCAAAGAGTCCATATGGGCGAAGCCAATTCCAGTCCAGGATCGTCGAAGCAATTTATCCTTACAGAACTATTGAGGGATCGTCCGGGCACTCCTATTTTTCGCTTCATTCTATTGTTTGTCGGCATTGCCCTCAAGCTCTTCTTCCGTCGGATCGAGACCGTTGACGAGCACCTTGTCCCCGATGATGCCGGGGTTATTTTTGTTCTCAATCATCCGAACGGGCTTATCGACCCTGCCCTGGTTTTTGTCGCCTTGCCGCGAAGGATCTCGTTCCTTGCCAAATCCACGCTCTTTCGGATGCCCGTTATCGGATGGCTGCTGAAAGTGGTCGATGCACTACCGGTTTACAGGCGGATCGATGCGGGCGAGGACGTTTCAAAAAATCTCAGAACCTTTGAGGCGGCCCGCGAGATACTGGGTCGCGGCGGTTCGATAGCGCTTTTCCCCGAGGGTGTGTCACACAGCAGCTCAAAGCTGCTTCCTGCCAAGACCGGCGCGGCGCGGATCGCATTGGGTGCGGTTTCGGTCGGCGATGGGAAGGAGGCTGCCGGTTTGAAGATAGTTCCGGTAGGACTTTTTTATACCAGCAAGACGACGTTTCGCAGCGAGGCTTTGCTCCAGTTCGGCGAGGCATTTTCCGTCGAACCGGTCGAGCTAGACCCCTCTGGCGATCCGCCGAAAGAGGCCGTCCGAGATCTGACCCACCGGATCGAAGATGAACTTCGACGCGTTACTCTAAACGCAGAAAGCGAGGCCGAGCTGGATGTGGCAAACGTTGCCCGGAGCGTTTTCGTTTCAGCCGCGGACGACCGCGAACTGCATCGCCGCCAACGCTTTCTTCAGCGATTTGTTGATAAGAGGGCAACGGCTGCGGCCGACGCTGAGCAGGAAAAGCTGAACAAAAAACTGCTCCGATTTGACGAAAAACTTGCCGCCGAAGGGCTGCGTCCCGAACATCTTTCGTTAGCAAATTTTTCGCAGGGTTTCGTTGTTCGTCAGGCCATCCGTCAGGCTTGGTATCTGATCCTTTTAATGCCGTTCACCTTGGTGGGAGCCGTTTTGCACGCGCCTGCCTACCAGATCTGCAAACTGTTGGCTCACATTTACTCCCGTCACGGTGCCGATGATGTTGCCTCTACCGTAAAAGTGCTGGCCGGGATGGTCTTTTTTCCGCTTACGTGGCTCATTGTCGCTGCCGCGGTCTTTTATTTTTTTGATTGGCCCGCCGCGCTGCTTTCGCTTCCTGCCTTGTTCGCACTCGGTTATTTAACGCTAGTAACACTTGAAAATGCCGCCGAGCTGAAAGGCTGGGCACGTGCCGTCATTGCCTTTCTCTTTCGAAGGGAAAGGTTTTTGCGTCGCTTCGTCGAACGCGGTGAGCTGCAAAAGGAGCTCACCCGGCTAGGGATCGACAAGAAATAAGAACGCCCCGCCGGGGTCGAACCCGACGAGGCAAAACCGGCGAATACTTTCCGCGCTAGAAACGGACCCGTTCCTCGGCGGCTTCGGACGCGCTGCGAGAGACCCGCCATTCATCTTCTGTGTCGTAAAAATTCACGTCAAAGGTCATCAGGCTCTTCAGCGGAATTCCGTTAAAATCGTTCGGCGAACCGTCGAACCGGACGATAGACCCGACGCCGATAACCTCTGTCCCTACGCTCCTGACCAGTTCGATCGTCTCATTGATCGCGCGGCCTGAGCGGACGATGTCGTCAACGATGATCGCCGGATAAACGTCGCCTTCGCCAATGTATTGGCGAAATTGCCGCTTGCCGTCCTCAATTTCGGCCCAATAGATCTGGTCGGCGCTGAGCGCTTCGCGGACGCCAAAGGAGACCATGATGCCCCCGGGGCCGGGGCTGATAACGGAAACCTCAGGCAGGCGGCTGGAAATGCTCTTTTCCATCCGGAACAGACGGCTTAGCCCCACAGAAAGTACTCTCGCGTTGTCATAAAAGCGAAAGGCGAGCGGCATCTGGAAATAGTGAGACGCACGCTTTCCGTTAGGATACACAAAGTGTCCTCGGCGGTAGGCACCGGTGCTCTTTAGGATCTCCATCACGGATTCGGGCGAGGGGATGAGGTCAACCATGTTTATACACTCCAAAAGACAGGTATTTCAAAACCGCGAAATCGTTATTCTACCGTCTCAGCACCTTTTATCAAAGTTTGGGCTCCAGCACCGAGGCAATTATCTGCTTCTGTGCCGGGCTGAGTTGTTCGGGTAGTTCATCAGGGGCGAACCAGCCCAGTCCGATTATCTCGCGGCTGTTGACCGCCGGTTCTCCTTCATGTTCGGCGGTAAAGATGAATTCGATGTGCCGCGTCACCGTACGGACACGGAAGAGCCGGAGATCCCTGAGCACGAGGCCTGTCTCTTCCTCTATTTCGCGGCGAAGGGCCGCTTCGGGCTGCTCGCCGTGGCCGATAAAACCTCCGGGCAGCCCCCATCCGGAATAGGGCCGCAGCACGTGGTCAAGCAGGAGCACCTTCCCCTCATCATTAACGATCACGACGGCCGCCGAAGCCGTGAATTTCGCCTGCGTTGTGCGTACTACCCGCAGCCTTAACCATCCCGGCAGCCTCCGCCATATTTTTCGAACTATCTTCTTCAATCTGAGACCCGAGCTAGCCGGCCGTCGCCGGATTTCCGAAACTGACGGCCAGCATCATGTTCTGCGGCGAGGAGCCACCCATCTGCGATCCCGGATGAGCCTCGGCCATGCCGCATCAAGCCTTTATCCGAGAAAGCTAAACCGTTGTATTTCAACCATTTGATGTCAATTAGGAACATTTAGGAACATTTATGGCCCGATTAAGGACATTTAGGAACCCGTTGTTCAAGAATTGCAGCATCGGCGGAAAATGCCGACCGCAAACTACGGAAAGCAAGCCTCGATGTTAGCAAATTGAGACAGCCCGAACAACGAATTCTTCAAGGGAGAGACACGATGACCAAATCGACCGGGAGACGGAAAGAGATAACGATCGAGACCAAACGCACCACAAAGATACTTTCGAGAAGGACAATAGTGCTGCGACCTGACCCATCGCTAGAAGCAGCTATTGATGAAGATGCAGCCGCTGCCGAAATCGAGCTTTTAACGGACAAACCAGAAACACATAAGGAGAAAACCACAATGATAAGACTGATCAAATTGGCAGTGACCGTACTGATAACGCTTGCAGCCGCCACTGCAACCTATGCGGCTTGGGGCGACAGAGACTTTACATTCGGATATGAAGGCGTCACCCACGACCCGGAGACGACAAACTGTACGCCGCTCAATGTGGCGTTGCAACCTGATGGACGGTTCCTGATAACGGGTTTTCGAACCACCGCACTCGGCAAGCGGATATTTCTACGCCGTTATCTTGAGAATGGCCTGCCCGATCTTTCATTTGGACAGAACGGCTGGGCACAGTCCAGTGCTTCGACGAGCGCATTTGTCCACTACGAAGGCGAACGCATTGTCGTAATGAACAGCGGGAAGATCGCCGTATTTGGTGTTGCCGGCGGCCAGCACGCCGTCTGGATGTACAACGCCAACGGCACGAGCGATAACGCGTTCGGGACGAACGGACGAGCAACCCTTTCGGTCTCGACGAACCTTGCCCGAAGCGGCATCCAGGCCGCAGGGACGAACCTGCTCCTGCTTTTCAGCGGCTCTGCTTCGGGGGAGCTTTTAATGCTGAACCCGAGCGGAACACCCCAAACGCGATGGGGCAACGCAGGGTCTGTTTCAACAGGATTGGTCGGCACTCAGCGGATGTATAGAGAAAGCTCTACCGGTAAGATACTGGTCGCCGGCCGCATCTCCGGTTTGCAAAAACTCCGAGTCAAGCGTTTCATGTCCAACGGCACAGCCGACTCGACCTTTATCCAATATGAGATAGGTTCCGACGAACAAGGCTATGGCGAGTGGATATCCATCGAAGCGAGCCATCTTCTGCCGCTGCCAAACGAAGGGGTCTTGCTCTCGTATTCGGGGATCATTCAAGGGCCCGGACATCCATCCTTCACCCCGCATTATTACAAAACCATTTCGGTCAGCGGATCTGAGACGGGCGGCGGTCATATTGGATGGGCATTCGGCAATTTCGGAGCGATCCGCTCGGATGGAAAGTTTGTAACAAGCAGCGACAGCGAAGGCCGCTTTTGGCGGAAAAGCTACTTTGCCCAGCTAAACGACCTTGAGGGAACGCCGGTCGGAATGTTCGATGGCTGGAACCTTTCGGCAAGCATTGTTCCGGCTGTGATATTGCCAGACGATCGCGTTCTAGTCGTCGGCAAGACAAGCGTTATAGCGATGGCCCGGCTGACGGCTAACTAGTCAAACAGTCCAGAAGAAACCAAATGATAAACAACGATAGGAGTAAAAAAATGAAAAATTACCATTCGGCAAATTTGAAGCTAATCGCTAGGCGTGGCGTTTCGGCAGGTGTTGTGATCGCCGCTATCTTTGCATTCGCGATCCAGCCGATGGCGGCCTTTGCTGCTGCCGCTGACACGGAGGGAACACCATATCAAGTCGCCGTGGTCATAAACCTAAATCCCGGCGAAAATGCCCGAAACACAGATATACGCGTACCGACGGGCAAGCTGTTAGTGGTGGAGCACGTCTCCGGCATCGGTTATGCACAGGCGGACCAGCTATACGAGTTCATGCTGATGACGAGGATCGCACCGGACAGCATCTCGCGTAGCCACTACTTAAATGCGGACCGCGACGAAAGGAACGGGTTGATCTATTACACGATCTCGCAGCCCATAACGGTCTATGCAGATGCCCCCGGCGCCAGCGTCCGCGTCTCGCGAAACAACGCCTATGATGCCGTGACGTTCCGCTTCACGGTCTCCGGACGGCTGATCGATAAATAACCCAACATACAAATGATGCGGAAATGGATAGGAAAAACGTGATGAGCGGGACCGGGAAAGCGATCGCATTCCCGTCGTCAGCAAGACAAGCGTCATAGCAATGGCCCGCTCGACAACAGATCGACGCCGCGGCAGTCTCCCATAGTATAAAAGTCACTCACCGAAGTGAAGGAGAATAAAAATGGAGCAAGGGATCAATAGGCAGAGTAGAAGAGAGACCGGGATAACCGAACTGCCCTATCGTTTTCGCATCGGGCACGTCGCGAGTTCTGCTTCCCCGAAAATTAACCTTGCGGTCTGCATTTTAGCGCTTTGTCTTGTTGGTCTCGGCTGCACGATGCTGCGGGAGGCCAGAAAGGTCGATCCGCTCGAAGGAAGCAACCCGGCAATGGCCGCGGAAAAGTTGAAAGAAAAGATCGGCAGTGGATCGCGGGTCATCAGCGTTGAGATCCGCCGAGACAGGATGGAGATCACGGTCCGCTCAGAGAAAGATCCCAAGGACATAGACAAATACAAGTTTGTGAACGGTTCGGTACACGGCCCCGAGCCCGTACAGGTATTGACGCTCGGAGATCTCGAGATGAGCGGCGACAAATATCAAACCGTAAGTATGGACGAAATTGCCTGGGACGCTATTCCCGAGACTATGGGCCGGGCCGTAGAACTTTCAAGGCTTGAAGACGCCCGCGTCCACCTGATCTCGATGGAGTTCAACCACCCGATGCATACGACGCCTCCGCAACCCGGTGAGAAATTAAAGCACCTTGGACAAGTGAAACTAGTTTTCACATGGCGGCTATTCGTCGAAAGCCCGCGGGGACGCAAGGATTTTTGGGCGGATATTTCAGGGAAATTGAATGAGAAACCTTTTTGACCGGCTTTAGGCCTCGACGTCGGTCAAACCGGGATTAGAGCGGTCTTGGGATCGCAATGAGGAAGTAGGAACAGGGGTTTTTAGAGGTTTTGATATAGACGGCTGCACCGGGAAACACCAATACGTTTTCCGCCGCCGGCCTTACGAGGAGATGAATCATGAGAAAATACAGAAGGATCGTAACAACACTTGCGACCGTCGCTTTTGCAGTCGTTGCATATGCCGGATCGATCCATACTGAAACGGCTGCCGGATCAAAATTTCCCGCTCATACTGATCAAGGTTCCGCTTCGTCGCCAAATGGACGGGCGATGGCCTTGAACCACTCGCCAAGTAGATCCTGTGATATACCTTCGAAGATCCCACCCCTTAACACAAATACTCCGGCCGTCGTAAGCGATTGTGGCGATCCGAGTATGATCGTTTACCGATGGGAGAATTCCCTATATATTACAAAGGCTGACGGAACTGGGACAAGAATGCGTATCCGCGGGTTTTCCGACAGTACACAAGATCAATGGGCCGATGCACATATACTTGGCCGCATTATCGCGTTCACAAGCACTCACTACTCCGAAAAAGACGGAACTCAGATAACCAGAATCTTCAGGGTGCGGCCTGACGGGTTTGACCTGAGAAATATCACGGCGGACGTGAATAGGCTAGGCCATTATGAGCCGAAGTTTAGCCCGGATCTGTTTCGATTCGCGTGGATCACTACAAATGTATTGACCTCCGATCTGGATGGATCAAGCCATTTTACTGTTTCGTCCAAGCATTTTGGTTTTGCCCGACGCCCTCGATATAATTCTGATGGGTCTCGCCTGGTCTTTTACACTACGAATCCAGATAACATCTACGTGGTCGATGCAGACGGATCAAATCTGATTCGTCTCACACGCTCAAATACTCCGTTCGATCCGACAAACAAGCTTCCGATCTTTGACCAATCCGGGAACCTCATCTACTTTCTTTCTAACCGAGATGGGCCAGATCAGGTCTACTTTATGTTAAGTGTTGAATCCCAGATCCCTCCCATCCAAATTACGCACGAAGGCAAGGTTGAATCTCTTGAGCTTTCACCGGACGGTACGAAGATACTATATGTCCGCAGGGTGGCTGGACTGGATTCAAATCGCCAGTTAGTTCTTATGGACTTAGGCGGGAATAATAAGGTAGCTATAACATCGGGGGAATGGGACGATTTCAGTCCAAAGTTCAACTGGGATGGGTCCCGGATCGCATTTATTTCCAACCGAGGTCAGAATGGGCCTTCGTCAGACGCCGTTTACACGATGCGCACGGATGGAACTGATATCGTCGGACCGATAAGCCCCGTAGCGTCAAACGTACAGGATCTTGATCTGTATTTCGTCGCGGAATCAGATGGCGACGGCATTCCAGATGCGTGTGATAACTGTCCATCAGACCCAAATCCATTTCAGACAGATACTGATGGCGACGGAATAGGTGATGCCTGTGACCCGGACGACGACAACGACGGCATACTGGACGAGGATGACAACTGCCCGCTTGTTTATAACCCGGATCAGAACGATATAGATGGTGATGGCATCGGCGACGCCTGCGACCCGGATAATGACAACGACGGCGTAGAGGACGAATTTGACAACTGTCCGCTTGCATACAACCCGTACCGTATAGCCTTTGCGTCAAGCCGAATCTCGGGCCGGACCGAGATCTACACGATGAATATGGACGGAACGGATCTGCTCAGATTTGTCAGCGCATCCGTCAGCCAAAACCCCAGTTATGATCGCACCGGAAGCAAGATCGTATTTGCATCGAACAGGTTAAACAGCCGATACGAAATATATTCGATCAATGCGAGCGGCCTCGGCGGAGCAACTCGGCTGACAAATCGCGTCGGAGGTGCACACACCCCATCGTTCAGCCCAGACGGAACAAAGATAACATTTACAGCTTCGTGGGACGGAGGTACCCGCGAAGTTTACATCATGAACTCCGATGGATCAGATCAGATAAGGCTGACCGAAAGCGAAGGGACGGTCCTTGGAACTGCGTTTTACCCGGTATTCAACCACGACGGGTCGCGCATAATGTTCGACAGCCAGCGCGGCACACTCGCGGATTCCACCTGGGACATCTACACGATCAACCCCGACGGCACCGGCGAAATACGCCTGACAACGGCAGCAAACAAGGACCACCAGGCACGATACAGCCGCGACGGCAGCAAGATCGTCTTTGTTTCAGAGCGAAACGGAGTCGGATTCAATGGCGAGATCTACATAATGAACGCCGACGGGTCGGATCAGACCCGCCTTACAAACACTGCAGCTACTGAATCCAACCCTGTTTTTACCGCCGACGGCACGCGGATCGTTTTTACCGCAAATTATGGCGGTGATGCAGAACTGTATCAGATGAGAATCGACGGGACCGGCCTTGTTCAGTTGACCGATACGACGGGGACGAATTCGCAGCCATCGATGGCCCCACAACCTGACAGTGACGGCGACGGCATCGGCGATGCGTGCGATGGTTCATTTGACGTAGTGACGATCGCAGGAACACCGGCAATGGTGAGCGGACCTGCAGGAAACGCAACGGTGACCTTCGCCGGTGTCAATTCGGGAGGCGTTACGTCGTTCGTCCCGATCGAACCGGAGCCCGGCCAGATGCCTGCCGGATATTCACTCTGCCCGACCTGCCCCCGCTATGACATTACGACCACTGCGGACTATGCCGCGCCGGTGACCGTGTGCCTGGCTGTTCCGGCCTCGGTCTCCGATGAGCAGTTCCAGAGAATGCGGCTGCTGCACGGCGAGAACGATTCTTTCGTTGACCGGACCACCCACCGCACAAGCGAACCCGGCCAGCAGCGTTACGTCTGCGGGCTGGTCACGTCGCTTTCGCCATTCACCCTTGCGGAGCAGTTTACACCGACGTCTTCTGTCGTAAGCGTTTCAGGCCGGGTTGTTACGGCCGGCGGCCTCGGCATTCGCAACGTGTCTGTCACGATCGTCAATGCAAACGGAGAGGTCAAGAGGGCTTTGACAAGCTCGTTCGGATTCTATCGGTTCGACAGCGTCGCGGCGGGCCAGACCTACACAATGTCGGTGAGCGACAAACGGTGGACATTCTCAAAGCCGGATCGCGTGATCACCGTCGACGACGAGCTTTCGGGAATCGATTTCATTGCCGATCCGTAGATGAGGCCGGCATTGTGTGAGGGGGCCGCGACGGGCCCTCACTACATAAGACTGGTTCGGTGATGGTAATCAACCGCCAATATGGCTTTATCTCCTCTGATCGTCGCTTCGCCGGGATCGGATTGTATGAGATCTAGAAAACTCTGGCGCGACTATTCGCCCAAACCGTTCACATCAGGCGAATGGCGGGCCGGGGCAGGCAAGGATAAGGAATACGACCCAACAGAACGCGAAAGCAAATTGACAAGATCGATACGATGAAATATAAAGTTCCCACTTCTGATGCGGATGTGCTGACGGGTGTTCCCGTGAGCGGCTGCTGCGATAAGGTGGGCCCGTTATCCCGGAGACCAAATGTTTAGAACGGAACCCGAACATTTTCGATACTGTCCGAGTTGTAGGATCGAGACCTACGAACCGATAGATAACTGTCGCCGTTGCAGCGGCCCGCTTCAGTGCGAAAAGCTGATGAGGACCGGCGGGGCTTTGGCGATCGGCATCGGTATCTTTGGCTTGGCACTATTCGGCATGTTGATTCTTGGGATCGGGCTGGTCTTCGTAGTAGTAAGGTTCACGCATCCAGATCATAAACCTCAGGGTAATATTCTCGACGAACCCGGCTTTTATGGAGGGCTGATACTTTTCGGAGGTCTTATCGCCTCTTTGGTGCTTTTGATCCGGGCCGGCCGGGCACAACTACGAACGGGACGTCGTTCAGCGGAATACGTCAGGCCGGTTATGATCACGCTGACCGGTTCGATCTTATTTTCGTCGCTCCTCTTCACCCTTTGCGGTTAGCTGATGGCCGGAGCGGTATTAGACGACGCTCGTAAGGGAGGATCATTCAAGAATGAAACTACTTAGCAATTGTGTGAACATCACGGCGCTGCTTTTCCTATTTCCAGTATTGGCGGGTGCACAGGTCGCACGAGGGGCAATTGTCGCTGTCGACGAGCCGCCCAGCCGAGGTGCCGGAGCGGCGGGAACAGCGGCCGGCGGACGCTCCGCTGCCGGGACGTCGCAAACCGGGGGTTCGCGAACCACAACACGGACCACGCGGAACCGCCGAGGCAACACGCGGCAGGCCCAGGCCCGGACCCCGCCCGCTCGCCGGTCGGTCGATCCCGCGAAATACGACGGGTTTGTCATCGGCGACAAATACACCTTTATGAACTTTGAGGTCGTATCTGCCGAGAAACCCTATCACACACGCGAGGCAAAGGCGGAGGGAGCCAAGGGGCTGGTCCAGGTAGAGATATTGATAGACGAGGACGGCAGCGTCATTGCCGCAAAGGCCCGCACCGGAAACAAGCTGCTCCATCCGGAGGCCGAGCGAGCCGCTCTTGCATCGAAGTTTAACCGGCCCAGCGTTTACGGCAAACCGGCTCGGGCGATCGGGTTTCTGGTTTACCGGTTCGGCCCTCCTGAAGACTAGGCCGGGTCTGTAAACAGGCAGCTTGGTTTTGGATAAGATCGGCGAGGGCCTAATGGTAATATCCGGGTGTGGGCCAACAGTTCGAACTTGGAATGATCTATCCCTGGAATGCCGTTTCCTCTATCCACACTTCACGAAACGGCATCTGCCAGAAGAACGGGCGAGTCGTCTCTCTTCTGACCGATTTCGGCCGCATAAATCCATGCTATCCGGATTTCCAGGGGGACACTGACGAAACCATCCACTACACGGGATCGGGCAGACGAGGCGATCAAAAGCTGGACGCCGCGAACCGAGCCATGCTGAACGCTGTCAAAACAGGGCACGCCGTCCCGCTTTTCAACAAACTAGGAGTAAACCGTTGGGAGTATATGGGTCTGTGGAAGGTCTCGGACGGCAGTTATATTTTCGACGAATCACGCCGGCGAATGGTCTGGAGATTCACACTTGAAAAGGCAGGGTCTGACGAATTGCCAGCCGACTGAATTTATTGCACAATACACGGCACACCACGAATTTCAGTACAAAACAGGAGATCATAATGATTAGAGCATTGCGCCTATTGTTCGTTTTTGTTTTCGCACTTAATCTTTCGATTTTCGCCGCCGCACAGGACATAGCCTGGACAGCCGAAAAACAGGTGAGCCTTAAGACGCTCGGCAGCCCACAGATCTCCCCTGATGGATCGAAGATAGTCTATACCGTGAATCAGGCCGTGATGACCGCAGAAAGAAGCGAATTTGTCACGCAGATCTGGATGGCAAATGTTGACGGGACGGACAACCGGCAGATCACCTTTGGCGAACGTTCGTCTGGTAACCCGAAATGGTCGCCTGATGGCAGGATGCTTGCTTTCACATCAAATCGGAAGGACAACCGCAACCAGATATACGTGCTCCGGCTTGCCGGCGGAGAGGCCGAACAGATAACCGATGGAAAATCGGCGGTGTCGAACTTTGAATGGTCGCCCGACGGTGGTTCATTCGCCTTCACGATGACCGACCCGAAATCGGAAGACGAAGAAAAGAACGACAAGGCCCGCAACGATTTTCGCTGGGTCGAGGAGAATGTAAAGCTCGCTCGGCTCTATTTGACACCTCTGGCAAAAGGCGAAGGTGGCAAACGCGAGGTCAAAAAGCTGACGCCGATGGACCGCCACGTGACCTCGTTCGACTGGGCGCCAAACGGAAGCCGGATAGCTTTTGCCCACGTCCGCGGGCCGCTGGCGGACTATTGGCCCTCGTCAGATATAAGCATTGTCGATCTTGACACGATGGCGGTAACCCCGCTGGCAGCCACGGAGACCGCAGAAGTGGACCCGCGATTTTCGCCCGATGGACGCTGGGTCGCCGCAAGAGTAAGCGAACTGCCGGTCCGCTGGGCACGCAGCGACCGGATCCATATCTATCCCGCCGGCGGCGGCCAGCCGCGTGTGATGCCGCGCTCCCACGATGCCCAGCCGAACATGATCGCCTGGAACCCGGACAGCCGGGGGCTGATATTTACCGAGGCCAAAGGCACCGGCTCTGCGCTTTACGGCGTGAACATAGAAGCGGCCGCCATAACTGAACTTGACTACATCGACGGCGTGGTATCGGCGCCATTCTCCGGGCCGAATGGAACATATACACTCGTTGCTCAACGTTCGGATGCACCGCCGGAGGTCTATTTCGGCCGAAGAGGCGGGCCGGGAATGGTGCAGATATCGAACGCGAATGCCGAACACGCAAAGATACCGACCGGACGGACGGAAGTAATTAAATGGAAGAGCAAGGACGGTATGGAGATCGAAGGCCTGCTCCATTATCCTAACGGCTATCGTGCAGGACAAAGGGTACCGTTGATCTTAGGCGTCCACGGCGGCCCGGCCGGTGTATTTCAGCAATCGTATGTGGGCAATCGCGGTTCGTATCCGCTGGCAACATTTATGGCGAAAGGCTACGCCATCTTGCGGCCGAATCCGCGAGGTTCATCCGGCTACGGTACAGATTTTCGCCGTGCGAACATACGCGACTGGGCCGGCGGCGACTATGAGGACCTGATGACCGGCGTCGATCACGTGATCGCGATGGGTGTCGCCGACCCGGAACGTCTCGGGGTGATGGGCTGGAGCTATGGCGGGTATATGACCTCGATGATCATCACGAAGACGAACCGCTTCAAGGCCGCATCGGCCGGAGCGCCGGTAACGAACATGATGAGCTTTAACGGCACGGCGGACATACCGTCGTTCCTGCCGGATTATTTCGAGGCCGAATTTTGGGACGACCCGGAAATATACTCAAAACACTCGGCGATGTTCAACATCAAGAACGCAAGAACGCCCACGCTGATCCAGCATGGTGAAAACGATCTGCGCGTCCCAATTGCCCAGGGCTACGAACTCTACAACGCGCTCCGCCGACAGAATGTGCCAACGCGGATGATCGTCCTGCCCCGCCAGCCTCACGGCATCCAGGAACCGAGGCTCCAGATCGCGACAATGCAGAGTAACCTGGATTGGTTCGATAAGTACCTGAAATAGTCACGTACGTGACTATTCAGGTGAATTAGTGTATATACGATAATGATGTATGTTTACTTGGGACATACTTAAGGCGATCGTCAACTTTGATAAACATGGTGTTTCATTTGAAGAAGCTGCTACCGCCTTTGACGATGGGGACGGGCTGGACTGGGAAGATCTAGAGCACTCTGCGGTAGAGAACAGGCGTAAGAGATTGGCTCGGTCAAATCTCGGAAGGGTTTTGTTAACGGTTTACACGATAAGAGAGTTACAAG
Organism: uncultured Acidobacteriota bacterium; assembly: GCA_937859595.1. GTDB lineage: Bacteria > Acidobacteriota > Blastocatellia > Pyrinomonadales > Pyrinomonadaceae > OLB17. Next base: position 46,670 of record CALMAH010000005.1, read on the forward strand.
ATGGCAAAGAAACGATCCGAATCATCAGTTCACGGCGAGCATCGCAACGCGAACTTGAAGCCTATTTCGGATAAAGAGATCGACTTTTCGGACATCCCGGAATCGACCGCCGAAGAGTTGGCGCGCGCGGCAAGGGTTGGTCGCCCTTCAACAGGTAAAGCAAAGCAAATGATAGCGTTCAGGATCGATCCGAAGCTACTTTCAAGGATCCGAAAACTAGCGGCCAAGCGGGATACCCCATATCAATCATTTCTCCATGAGCTGCTTGAGGATGCCGTGGAACGGACAACAGCATAGTGTCCCCTAAAGGCCGACAGCACGTTTCAATCGCCATCTCGGGCCTTGCGGCACTGTTAGCTGTGTCAGTAGCGTCGCTGATCTTACCTGAGGAGTGCTCGTTGCTCAATAATGACCCCGGCCCGATGACGAATTGCTTTCAAGATCTCCAGCGGATTGTGGGCGTGCCGAAACTGTGCTGCTGGGATAATCGGACTGTGAATTTGTGAATTTAGGTAGAGGAATTGCGATCGTTGGCGTTTTCCAGTTGATCCTTGTCATCCTCTATACAAAATGTTTTCAACCGCGGTGAATTTTTCATTCAATGCGGATCATCTACTCCGACCCAGCTCGACCGCGCTTTTGTACGCTGCGTACACTGCCTTTGAAAGCACGGTGCGCAGCGTTCCTTTTTCCATTTGGTAGATCGCTTCGGCTGAGGTGCCGCCGGGCGAGGTGACCATATTGCGTAGCTCCGCCGGGTGCATATTTGATTCCATCGCAAATCTCACCGACCCGAGCATCGTCTCCTGGACAAGTTCTTTTGCCATATCGCGTGAGAATCCGAGGTGGACGCCTGCGTCGGTAAGGGCTTCCATAACCATGAAAATATAAGTCGGGCCGGTGGCCGAGAGCGAGGTTGCCATGTCGACCATATTTTCGGTTTCTACAAAAAGCTCTTTGCCGAGAGCCGAGAGTATCTCACGGACATGGCGTCGGTCCACCTCTCCGACCGCCTCTGTGCAGGTCCATGCCGTAATGCCGGCACCGATCTGAGCAGGAGTATTCGGCATCGCACGAACGACCTTTGCCGTCCCCAACCCTTCGGCAAGGTCCCCGATGCGTGCTCCGGCGACGATCGAGATCGCAAGGTCATTCGGATGCAGAACGCCTTCGAGGTCGGTGAGCACCCTGCCAAGCCGCTGCGGCTTTATGCACAAAACGACCGCGGAATTCCCATGCCCTGCGACCGCCCGTGCCGCCTCGGCGTTGCTTGCACAAACGTTAATACCGTATTTATCTTTGAGCTCAGCGCGGCGGCTATCCCGCGGATGGCTTGCAGAAATGTTCTCCGGATCGACCACGCCTTCCCGCAGCAGCCCCGCCGCCATCGATTCGCCCATTACGCCGCAGCCGATGAACGCCAACCTGAGGTCCTTTATTTTGTTGCTCATATAACTAAAGCCTTAATTGGAATATCACTTACAACATTGATTTTACCCGCAGATGTCCTTGTTCGGTGAGCGAGCGCGTATCATTTATAGGTGAGTAAGTTATGGTGACGATAAGAAAAGCCGAGAGCCGCGACCGCGATGCGGTCTGGGAAGTGATAAGATCCGTCATTGCCGGCGGCGATACTTATGTTTTCGATCCGGAGACGCCCAGGGAAGAGATGCTCGAATATTGGTTCTCGCCCGAGAAGCACGTTTACGTCGCGGAGGAGGATGGCTCGGTCCTCGGTACGTTTTGGTTAAAACCCAACCAGCCCGATCTCGGTGACCACGTCTGCAACGCCGCCTATATGGTCTCGCCCGATGCACACGGCAAGGGGATCGGACGCCAAATGGCCGAGTTCTCGCTCGACGAAGCCCGCCGTCTCGGTTTCTCCGCAATGCAGTTCAACTTCGTCGTTGCGTCAAACACGGCCGCCGTCCGCCTCTGGGAGTCGATCGGAATGAGGATCATCGGCACCGTCCCAAACGCCTTCCGCCACAAAGAACTCGGCCTGACCGATGCTTTTATAATGTATCGGAACCTTTGATACGATCGAATATTCGGGATCATATGCTAGGTCTTCCGTTCTCGTTGTTGCCGGAACCGCCTGTGATAACAACATCGTCCTCAAACTGATCAAAGGCGAATTGTCGAACAATTGAAGTTTTGATTGCGTAAGAGAAAGTACCGCTGATCTCTCCTGGCAGCACCGATTCAATAAATTGAACAGAAAACGCGGCCTGCTCGACATGGCGCAGCCATATGATCTGTTCTTGCAGAGAAAGCGAACGACTTTCGCTTTGGCCCGTTAACTATTCCATCAGAAAAGCAAATGAACGAGGAGTTTAGTCTATGACAGTTAATTTCGACCAAGGTTCACCACAGTTTTTGGCGCGGCTTGCAGGCGTTTTGTATCTATTGGTGGTGCCCACGGGCATTTTCAGCTTGATCTATGTCCCCTCACAGGTCTACGTATCAGGAGACCCATCTGCAACGGCAGAACGCATACTTGCCTCCGAAACGCTTTTTCGTCTCGGCATTGTTAGCGACCAGATCGGAAGCCTGCTTATGATCTGCGTAGTACTTGTTCTGTATAAGCTGCTAAGACACGTGAACAAGGATGTTGCCAGGCTGATGGTGATCCTTGTCGTCATTGCGGTCCCTATAGTTTTGCTGAATGGGGTCAATCAGTTAGGTGCTTTGCGGTTGCTGAGCGGTTCGAGTTCGCTGGCCCCTTTCGCAACGGAACAGTTGGAAGCGTTGGCATTTCATTTTTTGATAATTCAGAAATATGGGACAAGCGTTGCCTTTATATTCTGGGGTGGGTGGCTGCTTCCGCTCGGGTATCTGATCATCCGTTCGGGATTCTTGCCGAAGTTTGTTGGAATTTTATTGTTGATCGCAGCGCTTGGGTATCTCGCAGATAGCTTTGGCAGTTTTCTCGGGTTTGATGTGGGCGTCGGGATCTATACCGGCTGGGGCGAGATCGTTTTTTTGATCTGGCTGCTGGTAAGGGGAGTAGATGTTGAGAAATGGCAAGTGAGAGAATATGGGGCCGCTCGATCTTTGTAAATACTAGAAGAGACTCATTTAGACAATATTGTAGGCGAAACGTAAGCTATAGTTATGAGGCTTAGGCTTTTGATATGACAATTGACGAACAGCTTGCATGACATACTGTAGGCTCTAGCTGTTCGCAGAAATCGGCGCTCTGATCTTTGTTTTTGGAGAGTTTTACGGATAAAAAAATTTCTTGTAAACGCGAGACCACAAAGTGTACACTAACAGATAAAAATCCTTCGTGCCCAACCATTCTGTAATTGGGGGTAAGTCAATGAAAAGGACGATATATGCTTTAAGTTCTGCATTTGCAGTACTTCTGTTTTTGGGCGCCTGTGTGGATACTTTAGCTCAGGGTCGCGGGGGCGGGCGTCCCAGCGGTGGACCGCCGGCCGGTGCCGGAAGAACCACCATTCCGGGGCCGCCGGCAGGAGTCGGTGTTGACCGCGGACTTGGCAGAGCTTCCGATCGTTCGGCAGGGCGTTCGGACACAGGTTTGGGCACTGCCTCGAACAGGTCGGGTGGACGCTCGGATACCGGATTGGACCGGGCTCGCATGGCTAGCGTCAGGTCAAATGCCGTAAACGAAAGCGACCTTAACCGGTTCCGCGGGCTTTCAAGGCGGTTTGGATCGACACCGGAAGAGATGCGTGCGCTCTTCGAGGCGGCTTTGCTCGACAATCCGAACTTGAGATTTGGACATTTTGTGGCAGCACACGTGGTTGCCGACAATCTCGGCAGCCGATTTCCTAACATAACGGCTGACAATATATTGATCGGCCTTGCCGAAGGCAATAATTTCGGCCGAACACTGAGAGATCTCGGTTTATCGAAGCAGCAGGCCAAAGATGGCGAGCGGTTTGCCAAGGACGTATTGAAAGAAACCAGAAACGACGAACCGTAATTGCCTCCTGCAAATCTTAAAGAAGGCTTTGCAAGTTTCGGCTTGCAGGGCCTTTTTGCTGATCATGAAAACCCGCACAAAGTAAGAGCCGTATCCAGCCCGGGATAATTATTTTGTCGTCGCCTCAAACATCGCTGTCCGGCATTTGCAAAAGCGAGGCTTCTTAACGATCGGCACCGTCCCAATCGCCTTCCGCCACAAAGAACTCGGCCTGACCGATGCGTATATTATGTATCGTAAGCTATAATAACCGCTTTCGATATGACCATTGACGAGCAGGTTTCATTTTTGAAGAAAGGCACGGTCGATCTGATCCGCGAGGAAGATCTGCGCGGAAAACTTGAGCGGTCGGCAAAGACGGGTAAACCACTGCGGGTAAAGCTGGGGCTTGACCCGACCGCGCCGGATATTCATGTCGGCCATACGGTTGTGATCCGCAAGCTAAAGGCGTTTCAGGACCTGGGGCATACGGTCATTTTTTTGATCGGGGATTTTACGGGAATGATCGGCGACCCTTCGGGCAAGAATGTCACGCGGCCGCCGCTCTCACGCGAAGAGGTCAACGCAAACGCCGAGACCTATAAAAAGCAGATGTTCAAACTGCTCGACCCCGAAAAGACCGAACTCAGGTTTAACGGCGAGTGGATGGACAAATTTACCGCCGCCGATTTCGTCAAGCTCTGCGCAAAGACGACCGTCAGGCAGATATTGGAACGCGACGATTTTGCCAAGCGGATGCAGGAGGAAAAGCCCATCTCGCTGCACGAACTGCTCTATCCGCTGACGCAGGGGTATGATTCGGTCGCCCTTGAGTCCGATGTCGAACTCGGCGGTACGGACCAGAAATTCAACCTGCTGATGGGCCGAAACCTGCAGCGTGAATTTGGCCAGGAACCGCAGGTAATAATAACGACGCCGCTGCTCGAAGGCCTTGACGGTGTCCAAAAGATGTCGAAATCGCTCAACAACTACATCGGCATCGAGGAACCGCCCGGCGAGATGTTCGGCAAGGTGATGTCCATATCGGACGAACTGATGTGGCGATACTATGAACTGCTCACCGATCTCAGCCCGTCTGAGATCTCAAATTTGAGATCTGAGATTTCAAATGGCCGCAACCCTCGCGATGTTAAGGTTGACCTCGCGAAACTGATGATCAGGGATTTTCATTCTCAGGCAGATGCCGACGCTGCCGAAGATGAATTCACACGCCGTTTTGTGCAAAAAGAAGTGCCGGACGAGATCGAGCTAAAGCACATTCCAGCAGGCACTTATCGACTTGCCGAACTGCTTGCCGATGTCGGCCTTGCCGCCTCAAAGGGCGAGGCAAAACGCCTGATCGAACAGGGCGGTGTAAAGATCGACGGCGAAAAAGCAGCGAATTCCGCCGCTGAAGTACGCGTCTCGGAAAGAGAGGTCCTGGTGCAGGTTGGAAAACGCAAGTTCCTGAGAATTGTTGGAAACCCCTGACTCAAAGGATATAATGCATTCTCAGGAAATGACGAAAGCGGTGCGAGCAAAAAGAGAACGTCTTACAGAACGCATCAATACGATGCTGGCGGCGGACAGGCCCCTGCGCGAGCTTGCCGGCAATCTTTCAAAGGTTGCCAGATATGCCATTGACGAGGCGAACAGCCTTTCGCTCGAACATGTGGAGATTCGGCTTTCCCGTCTGCCGAAGAAGCTCGACGGTTTTCGCATCATCCATCTTTCCGACATCCACCACAGCCCTTTTACGTCGCTCGAACATATCGAACGAGCCGTAAAGGTCTCCAATCGTCTCAAGCCGGATATGTTCGTTTTGACGGGTGACTATGTTTCGCACGAGCCCGAATACATCAGGCCTGTAGCAGACGTACTCGGCCGGTTACGGGCTGAATTTGGAACATATGCCTGTCTCGGCAATCACGACCACTGGACCGATGTCGAACAGGTCACGTCATCGCTGCGTGGGGCAGGTATCGATGTCCTTGTTAACGAAGGAACCAGGTTTGAGGCACGTGGGGCGGCTTTTTGGCTTGCCGGGGTTGACGATCACATGGTCGGCCGCACGGATCTGCCTGCGGCATTGAAAGGTTCGTATCCCGACGAGATGAAACTCCTGCTGGCCCACAACCCGATCATCTTTCGCCAATGTGTGAAAAACTCGATCGACCTGACGCTTAGCGGCCATACCCACGGCGGACAGGTAAAGGTCCGAACGCGTACCCCAAAAGACCGACTGATACCCCGACGCCGCCTCTCGGCCGGGCTTCACCGCCGCAAAGAATCGCAGATCTACATCACACGCGGCATCGGCACCGTGGTACTTCCCGTCCGCTATCAGTGCCCTCCGGAGATCTCATTACTTGAACTTCGCGCAGAATGATCCTTACCGTCCCCAATCTGCTGACATTCCTCCGAATGGCCCTGATACCGGTTTTTGCGAGCCTGCTCTTTTACGGCAACAGCGGATGGGCTCTTACCGTGTTCGTCATCGCAGGTATCTCGGACGGCATTGACGGTTTTCTTGCTCGGAAATTCAAACAGGAATCCGAACTCGGCACCATTATCGACCCCATCGCCGACAAGCTCCTGATGACCACTGCATTTGTCGTGCTTTCGCTGCCGGGCGTGATGGAGCCGGTCCGATTCTTGCCGATCCCCTTCTGGGTGACCGCTGCGGTTATCGGCCGCGACGTTTTGATACTTACCGTTGCAGGAGCGATAAATATAATGACCGGCTTCAAAGGGTTTCGACCCTCATGGCTCGGCAAGCTTTCGACATTTGTCCAGGTGATAGCCGTTACGCTCGTACTCGTTGCCGCCGTTTCGGGATACTCCTTCTATCTGCCGACGGTCTATTTCATCGTGGTCCTGCTCGCCGTCATTTCAGGTATCCACTACATCTTCCAGGTCTCCCGGCTGATGAAGGAAGAAGAAGAAGAGGCAAAACGGCAAAGATCCGATCTCTGATCCGGCGCGCGATGGGTATGCCCCGCTTGAAGCCCCCCCCCCCCCCCCCCCCCCCCCCCCCCCCCCCACCACCCCCCCCCCCCCCCCCCCCCCCCCCCCCCCCGCCCCCCCCCCCCCCCCCCGCCCCGCCCCCCCCCCCCCCCCCCCCGCCCCCCCCCCCCCCCCCCCCCACCCCCGCCACGCCGACTGCCTGGGCGCCTCACAAAGCCCCCCGACAATCGGCGAGGCCGGTCGCGAGGCCGCGCAGGA
>CALMAH010000006.1 GCA_937859595.1 uncultured Acidobacteriota bacterium
ATAATTACCCGGCTTCCTCTATTTTAGTTTGGTATCTTTTTTCGGGAGGACGTCACCTTGGTATGCCCGTACAGGTTCATGTGACGACCCTAGAACGGATACCTTTGATGAAAGTTTGTACTATGATGTAGTGCAAAATCATCGCGGGTACGATTATCTAGGTGAGAAACTAGCATCATGGGGATATATTGTCGTTTCAATTAATGCAAATCGAGGAATTCATGTAGGTAATAGATTTGGACAGGACTGGGACGGGGGTTTTATTTTATCACGTGCAAATCTTGTATTACGACATTTGCAAAAATTAAAGGAATGGGGTGATTGTACGGTGGATCCGAATTGTCAGACTCCTGCCAGCTTGGGCGTCGATCTTCGAGGAAAGCTGGACTTCAGTGAAGTTGGTATGTTTGGCCACTCAAGAGGTGGACAAGCTGTTCGGGCGGCATACAACCTCTATAAAGAGTCGGGAAGTGTTTGGCCAACTAGAATTCAGAATCTTAACGTAAAAGGAATTTATGAGGTAGGGCCAACAGACTTTATAACAAGAGGGGGATTTGCTGGAGAAGATATAACAAGCAAATTTACTGGTTCTGGAACTAAATGGAACATACTGCTTCCTATGTGTGACGGAGATGTTTTTTTTATGGCCGGGATGCATTCCTATGATCGTATGATATTAAACAGTGTAGACAATCCAGCGACACAAAAATCTACCTATACCATCTGGGGTACAAATCACAATTTTTTCAACACTGTTTGGACGAATAATGATGGCTTGTGCTACAACCACGATGCTATTTTCAGTCCAACTGGTAGTGGTTCAGTTGAACAAAGGCAAATGGCAATAGTAAATGCTATGGCTTTTTTTAGGGCTAACATTGGTGGGGGAGCGAATGCAACATTTAACCAGAACTTCAATCCCAGATATGAGTCTAATCCCCAAGTCCATAAAATAACGCGTGTAGAGCAAAATTTTACTCCGTCACCCGAGTCCACATTTACAGTCATCTTTGAAGATTTCACCACTTCGACATCCGCCGCTTGTTCCTCTGGTTCTAACACCTGTACTGTAAATGGCGCCCCCGATGTTTCACACGCAATTACGAAGATCCCGATATATCATGATGAGTCATTAAATGTTTTAAGACTCAATTGGTCATCCTCAGGTAATGACAAAAGCCTGCAAATAAATTGGCGATCTTTAGGCAGCGGAGCAAATATTGAGGATTACGAGACTCTTGATTTCAGAGTAGCACGAACGCACAATGGAACGAATGTGTTGGGTAACACTAATTTTAGCATCCAGCTTGTAATGGCTGATGACGTGTTAAGCAATCCTATTACGCTCTGTGATTATGCAAAATTGGATCGATCAGTAGGGGGAATTAACTTTTTTGCAACGCCCCCTCAATTGGAACCCAAACCGTTGCTTCAAACAGTTCGCATCCCTTTGGCATCATTTACTAATTCTGATCTAACTCAGATACGCGGCATCAAACTTACGTTTAATGAATCCCCATTTGGATCCATTTTTCTTGCAAATATCCGCTTTACGAAGTAACAGGAGGTACAGGAATGTTTAAGAAAATAGTGAATTTACTCATATTTGCTTCGCTAGGTTTTTTTGTTGGTCTATCGATATGTTCGGCCCAGAATGAAACCGGCTTACATATGAAAAAGAATGATGTAATATCCAAGGGAAGCAATAACTCCCCGGTCGGTGAACTTGGTGTAACAACATACCGATTAGAGAAAATTAGACTAGAAACCCCTCTCGATTTAAAAGACGGAATGCCGCCGATAGATTATGCATTTCATTTGCTAATTATAACTGATAAAGAATTACCTGTATCGGGATTTAGCATCTGGCTTAATGATACTCAGTTAAGCGCTTCGGCAACTGACTCTAAGTTAGTTGGGGCTATGCTATACAGGAGAGCGTTACCGGATGGAGCGACATTAGGACTCTCTAAATACGGCGAAGACGAAATTGTAGATCGCTCAATTCTTCCTGAAAAACTCAATGTACCATCTGAGTATGCTATATCTCTTGAGGAACTAGAGCCTGCACAAGTAGTTATCAAACTATTAAGAAGATCATTAAGAGTGCCTGTAATGGAACTTAGATTGGATATACCAGAAATGCCCTGTTATATAGGTGGGATAGGGTTTTTAATTGAAATAGATGGTAGAAATTTCAATTCATCATGCGCTGGCCGCTCTATGTTTCTAAGCTTCTCGATTGAGGAATTCGCAAAGTTAAGAGATGGTGCGGAAGTAGCTGTGAAGCGAGGTGCTGGCAGAGAATCGGCGGGGCGACGAGTGGTCGGCAGACTAAATAAAAGTACTATTGAATATGAATAAGAGCCAACGGTGTAATTGAGTAAATAACAATTTGAATGCTGAACTTGAGGAAACTAAAATCCGAACAAATATGGCATTTGGTGGAATGTAAGTCAGCTTGCCGGGGCGGGCGGGGCATACCGCTGTCGCGAGATAAAGGACCGTAACGGCAACTACATCACCATCGAACACGACGAGCTTGGGCTGCTCAGAAAGGTGACCGACACGCTGGGCCGCGAGGTGGAGGTAAACTATTCCGAAGACTTTTTCCCGACTACGATTACACAGACCTGGAAGACAAATAACGGCAGCGGCTCCGCGACCACGCATACCTGGGCCACGTTCAGCTATACGACAAAGACTGTGGCTACGGATTTCGATGGGTTGACGGTGGTCGGGCCGCCGAACGGCTGGCAGCTAAAGGTGCTGGACAAGGTGACATACCCCGACCAGAGCTATACGAAGTTTCACCACAACGGCTATGCACAGGTCTGGAAGGCGGAAAACTATGCCGCCGATACCACGCTGCTGAACAGCGTCCGCACCGATCTGGAGACGCCTGCGGCAAACCAGACGGATGTTCCGCGCTTTGCGGCGATGTGGACAAAGGCGGCAAACTTCAATACAGACCAATACGGCGCTCCGCAGGAGATAAAGACCGAGTTTACGCGGACGCCGAACGAGGGGTTTTCGCTGCCGGGGAGCCTTTCTGGGACGGGGACGCTGATCGAGGCGGCAATGGACGGTCATCCATACGAAGCGGTCTCGAAGACCTGGTATGGTGAGACGGGCTGGAAAGAGGGGCTGCCGCTGGCCTCGGAGGATTGGGCAAAGCCTACCGTGACGGGCAGTTTTGGCCTTCAGCGTTGGACATGGACAGACTGGACGCAGGACGATACCGGTGCGGACGAGCAGACAAATCCCAGGGTGGTTGAAACCCGCGTTGGCGACGGCATCAGCACGAGAAAGACAATGGTGGACTATCTGTTATATCCGTCCACGACTGTTTCGCAGTTCGGGCTGGTGGAAGAGGTCCGCGTCTATGATAGCGATCTTTCGACCGTGCTTAAACAACAGCAGACCGACTATAACCTCAATTCGGCCTATGTCACACGCCGCATCATCGGCCTCCCGGCGGAAACTCGGAGCTACGGGCTTGAGACATCGGGGCTTAACCTGATGTCGAAGGCGACGTATGCCTATGACGAGGAGGACTTTGAAGAAGAGGCGAACCAGATAATCACGCCGACACGGCACGACACGGCAAACTTTGACGATAAATTCGTAGTCGGGCGTGGCAATCTGACATCGGTGACGCGTTACGACGTTCCGTCGGAAATCTCGCCTGTGACATCGAGGGTGCGGTATGACATAGCCGGTTCGATGGTGGCCAGGCTCGATCCGCTGAACAGAAAGATAAGGGTCGAATACACGGATGCCTTTAACGATTCCTCGACCCCCGGCACTTTTGCATATCCGACAAAGGTTTATGATCCAGCGGATAACTATTCGACGGTGAAATACAGGTTCGACATTGGGGCGAATGTGGAGGCGGTGAGTCCGGCACCGGCGGGGCAGACGTACGGGAAGACGACGCGGCGGGTGTTTGACAGCATCGGGCGGCTGGAGAAGAACTCGGTGTATGTCAGTACGACCGAGCAGTCGTATGTGCGGTACGAGTATCCGACGAACGGGGTACAAAGCAAGGTCTATGCGACGCTGATCGACACGAACTCTAACGGGCCGGATGCGGCGGATGAGGTCTTGAGCGAAAGCTGGACGGATGGTGCGGGGAGAGTGAGGTTCTCAAGAACACCGCACACCTTCAGCGGCGGGAGCACTGCAACGTGGGCAGCGACGGTGACGGAGTATGACATTCTGGGAAGGGTTTCGCACCAGAGCGTGCCGGTCGAGGTTGACGGGGCGTGGCAGCCTGCGGGTGACGATTACACGCGGGGCTGGCTGTGGACATTCCAAAAATATGACTGGATGGGCCGCGTGATCCGCAAGATCGCGACGGACGGCGACCCTCAGCAGAGCGCGAACGATTCGGATGTGTTTATCTCATACGAAGGCTGCGGGTGTGCGGGCGGCCTGGTGACGACCATCGAGGGCGAGCTTGTGCCGAGAACGGATACCACGGGAAATGCCCGGCGAAAGCAGAAGGCCTATGCCGATATTCTCGGAAGGACCTATAAGACCGAAACCTACGAATGGGACGGTTCTACGGTTTACAGCACGATCGTGAACACCTTCAACGGACGTGACCAGGTGACATTGAGCCGTCAATATGCCGGAAACAGTTCGAGCGGGACATATCAGGACACCATTGCCACCTTCGACGGACATGGGAGATTAAAGACTTCGCATCGACCAGAACAGCGCGATTCAAGCAACGACCCGACATTTACCACTTACAACTACAACGCCGACGACAGCATCTCATCGGTCGTGGATGCGAGAGGTGCCGCAACGCACTACGAATACAACTCACGCGGGCTGGCCGAAGAGATAAGCTGGACGGTTCCGGGAGAATCGAATATCGAAGTCCCGACAACTGTGGAGTTCACCTACGACGATCTTGGTAACCGTACCCAAATGACCGACGGGCTCGGGACGGTGAGCTACGAGTATGACGAGTTATCACGCCTCGTAAGCGAGACGCGTGCCTTCAGCGATACCGGAACCGGATTTACCGATAACACGGCGTCGCTGGAATATACATACACGATGGGCGGACAACTTGCTTCGTACAAGCTGCCCTTTTTCTCGAATCTTCAGGTCAGCTACACACACGACAAGCTGGGCAAGTTGAGTTCGGTTGCGGGTACGTCGTCGCTTGGGAATGTCACCTATGCCTCGAATGCACAATACCGGGCCTGGGGCTTGCTGAAACATCTCGAATACAGCAACGGTGTAGAGATGAACATCGGCGGATTCAACAACAAGCTGCAGGCAACTGGGTTTGAGGTAAAGAAGAATACGACGCAGATAATCAACAAGACATACCAATATAATGCGGACGGGATGGTAAAACACGAAACCGACAGTCTGGATGCAAAATTCGACCGTTCGTATGAATACGATCATCTCACGAGGATGACAAAGGCGCTTTCGGGAGCGGCTGCACGCAGCGAGACCGTCACCAGCTCGAACACTCCTTACCGTCAGACCCATGAATACAATGCGTTCGGCCAAAGGATAGAGAGTGTAATGAGTCACTGGTCGAACGTCTTGTCCAACCCCATTTACACAACATGGGTGAACAACCGCCGGAGCGGAGGCGGGAGAACATTCGATACGGAGGGCAACCTGACCTCGGAGCCTTACAAAACATGGAAGTACGACGCCGCGGGGCGCCTGTCATACACGGATTTTGCGTATTATGATCTGGAAACCTACGACCGCCAGCAGGAGTGGATAGGCTATGATGGCGACGGGAGGAACGTGAGGGTCGAGACGATGATCCAGGACGAGGAGAATGGCGATCCGGTAGGCGGAGAACTTGCTTACCGGCTGCGCTCGAGCATTTTGGGCGGAGAGGTCGTTTACGAGAACGGGCAGGCGTTTGTTTATGCCGGGGGTGAGAAGATAGCGACCAACTACGAAGTGGGAATACCCTCTCCGGCATTGGCAACGATATGGCACCACAAGGACCCAAACATGTCCAGCTATCGCTCGACCGAGCCCGGCGGCACTGTGCTCGGCACGGGGGTCGATAATCACGATTGGGACAAGATAGAGACCGACGGCGACGGCAAGAGCGTCGGGCTGAGTGCCCCGCTCTCTTTCCCCGAACACTCGAACGAACTCTACACATCCGGCTGGTCCTTCGGCTCGCTCAACACCGGCCAGTACATGGCCCATGTAGTCGACGGGATTCACG
>CALMAH010000007.1 GCA_937859595.1 uncultured Acidobacteriota bacterium
CGAGGAAGGGAAAAGAAGAAAGGGGAAAACCCGAAAGACCCCCCCCCTCCCCCCCCGCCCCCCCGGGGGGCCCCCCCCCCCCCCCCCCCCCCCCCCCCCAACGGTCATCACATTCGACCAACCCGACTCCTAGCCGGCGATCGTTGATCTGCCGAACTAAATACACAGCCGGTTAGCATCTGGTTCTCGCGCAAACGTGAAGAAGATATGGAGCCGCCCATCGGAGTCGAACCGACGACCTTTCGATTACGAATCGAATGCTACACGGAAAATACGATAACATGACTTTTCAACTTCACTCCTTTTGCCAATGTAACCGCCTCATTTAATTGCTTTTAAGTCTACATCTGTCCTCAGCTTGTTTCCATGCGATAACATAGATTATCATCGTCTTCTTAGGAAACTTTCTAGGAAACCGGAGGTGAGGTATGGGAGCGGAAGTAAAGGCGAATGGTAGAAATGACAGCAAGAAAAAAGCGCCGACACGCTACTGGCGGGAGATCAAAGGACACCTTTACGCACGGCTGCAATATCAAGATGAGAGCGGTAAATGGCGAGAGAAGTTAAAACCCATTCAAGATAAACGAATAGCTCGCCGCCTCGTCGAGGAAATGCGTCAGGAAGTTTTTCAGCATGGCATTGAAACTTTGCAGGCTGATAAAATGACGTTCAGAGAGCTGTCTGGGGAGTATGAAAAGATCAAACTTGTTCCGGCAATTTATCAAGACGGTATAAAAATAGCCGGCAAGCGTTCCCTGGCTCCGACGAAATCAGCCCTAAATTCTCTGCTTGCTTTTTTCGGGAGCAATAAGATCCGCTCGATTAAGGCAAGTGACATCGAAGCCTATAAGCAGAGTCGTCTTGTTACCAAAACCAATAGAGGCTTGCCGCTTAAAATTGCAACCGTTAATCGTGAATTATCCCTTCTGCGTGTAATGTTGAATTTTGCCGTGCAAAACGAATGGCTTATCAAAAATCCGTTTGTTTTAGCCAAAGGAGCAATCTCAACATCATCCGAGATTGAACGTGACCGTGTTTTGAGTTTTGAAGAAGAATACAGACTTTTATCCGTTTCTATGGGACCCAGGAGTCACCTGAGGCCATTGCTTATCTGTGCTTTGGACACAGCCATGCGGCGAGGCGAGATGTTCAAAATGCGGTGGAGCGATGTCGATCTTGTGAAGAACGAGATTTTCATCCCTCAGACCAACACCAAGACTGAAGACTCAAGAACCGTCGGGATAACCCTGCGTCTGAGGGAAGAACTGCTTACTCTCTGGGAGGTTTCACCGAAAGATAAAAACGCTCTTGTATTTGGGATCACGGATACGGTCAAGACTTCGTGGAAAACCGCTTGCCGCTTGGCTGGCATAGGGGATTTCAGACTCCATGACTGTCGGCATACTGCTACTACAAGGATGATCGCATCCGGGTCGCCCCATACCGAGGTTATGAAGATCACCGGGCACTCTCAAATAAAAACGTTTCTTAGGTATCTAAGTATCACTTCAGAAACTGCTAACAGAGTGGCATTTAGGCTCAATGAATATACGTCAGAGAGAGCTTATGATGTTGAGTTGATTTCAGAGAAAGTGTGCTGATACCAGTTTTAACCAAAAATGTCAGATTAAATCGTGACTGGTTTACTTAGAGGCATCTCCGTCGAACCGTCCCACTCATAAGTCTGCGTCTTCCATGTCCTTCCCAGAATGTCCTGCCAGGCTTTCTGCTTTCGCCGGGCATTGCCTGTTGTGTCCGTTCGGGGAACCAATTCACCCTCGACGGTCGTTACCAGACCGCCCGCACACCCGCAGCCTTCGTAATGCAATGTTTCTATTCAGCAAATCGTAAACAACTACTCGCTATGTTTCCGCAGAATACGCTGACGGGTAGTCACCTCTGGAGAATCAATCCTTGGCCGTTATCCGTGCCGACGATCAGCCTCCGATCGGTGATGCTAGCAATCGTTGAGAAGGTCTCGAGTTCCGTGCTCCTATGTATTACTGACCAAGTTTTACCGAAATCGGTTGACAAGAGAACCACTCCTTGGGAACTCGTGATCTCACCCTCCGAACCGGCATTAACTATATCCCCGCTTGACAGGAAAGCAACGTCAGAAAAGAATCTACGTCCGAAGGAAAAGTTCGACCATTTAAATCTATCCGTATTGATATATACGGTCGACGACACCCCGTGGTCACCTGATCGTGATGTGTGAACAGCTATCAGACGACCAGCAGAGTCTCGTGAAATCCTTATCAAATTCGTCTGCAGCGACACGTCGGAAACCCTTTCGAGCAATTCCCATGACTGTCCCCAATCAATGGTTCGGTATATCCCACCGCGATGGCAGAGGACGACAATGCCCAAATCGTCAGTTAACATTACGTCAACAGGACTGCCAACATTCGTGCCAGTTCCGAACAGAGCGAACAATTTCTTTGAAATGTCGATCCAGTTTTCACCATTATCAGAGCTAAGCAACGTCAGAGGTTCGGCGTCGAGGGTCGATGCCGAACGAATTCTCGAGCCAACCGCAACGCCGAAACCTCTGTTGGTAAACTTTACAGTTTCGAGGATACTTGACTTTGCCTTGTAAACTGACCTCCAGTTTTTTCCCCCATCTGTGGTTTGAACGATCATTGCGGTGGAGTTTGCGCCGAGAATGGACGATTCCGGAACGCGGTTGACGGCTGCGAATACAACCAGTGGCGAGACCAAAAACAACGCCCGAATCGAAGAACCACGAATCTCGCCAACCTTCTCCCATTTCAGCCCCCCGTCAATTGTTCGGTAGACCAACTCGGAGTCGGCGACGGCGTATCCAACGTTTTCATCGTAGAATCGAATCGTACTGACTGGCTTCGGTGAACTGATATCCACCGAGGTCTTACGCCATATGTCTTGCGTTTTCTCAGGGAAGTTTGCTTTCGGCACGTTCAAATTCTCCTTTTCACTTTTTTCCAATTCATTCTGCGAATGTGATTCGACGCACGCAAGCGTAGCTAGGGCCACAAAGAAAATCAGACCAACCCTTATGAGTAGTGAAATCTCGGTTTTCATATATTATTATCCCCTCCTGCGCTGTGCACCACGTTGAGCCGCAAGACGTTTTTTGTATCCGCGCAGAACGCATCGTTCAAATATTGAGCCTGGGTCTTAGTGGTATCCACCTGAAGCTCGAGCATTCAAAAGTCGGCCAGTGATAGTAGCAAGTGCATTGCCCGCTTCATGAATTTGAGTATGGATCATGCCTGAGATTCCGAGCCCGCGACCGTCTAATCGCTGACCGTCACTTATGATGTTAGGATTCGAAACCCTGTCACTCACAGTGAATGTCGTATTGGATTGGAAAAGCAACCGCTTCCCGTAAATCGTCGATTCCCAAGAATAGATCCCGGTAATTGTATCTCCACTAGACGTGAGACGCGCTGGGGAGAAACCTGCTGCCCCCTCACCCGTATTTGAATCGATTAAATCGGTCGACGTATATGTCGAAGTGTTGTTTCCTATACTAAATGTACTGACTTGGCTACGCTGCCCATTGCTGTCGATTGAATCAACAGTCCCCCCATCCAGGACCTCAAAATTCAGGTAACCTGGATTTGTTTGATCGCTCCATGACCCACCGGTCAGCTTCACGCCGAACAACAACCGTGCGCATTGATCAATAGCATCAGCGAGATGTGCACGATCCGGCTCGACAGCTGGCTTGCGGGTCTGCTTCTGCTGGAGTCGAAGAGCCGCCGAAATCGATCTCAGACGATCCCAATCGACATAATATTCAGGGTCATCATGGCCGGTTGGGATAATAGAGCTAAACAATAGATCGAAAGCGAGACCGAGACGTGGATCAATCCTGTTCCACATAAACTCTGCGGGAACATGGATGCCGTCGACAACATGGACCATGTACTGGCCGGTGTTGAGAGAGCCGAAGGACCAGCCGGAGGTGTAGAGTTCGTTCGAGTGTTCGGGGAAAGAGAGCGGGGCACTCAGCCCGACGCTCTTGCCGTCGCCGTCGGTCTCTATCTTGTCCCAATCGTGATTATCGACCCCCGTGCCGAGCACCGTGCCGCCGGGCTCGGTCGAACGGTAGCTGGACATATTCGGGTCTTTGTGGTGCCACATCGTTACCAATGCCGGAGAGGGTGTTCCCACTTCGTAGCTGGTCGCTATCTTCTCACCGCCGGCATAGACAAACGCCTGCCCGTTCTCGTAAACCACCTCTCCGCCCAAAATGCTCGAACGAAGCCGGTAAGCACTGATCTCCGTCGGTTCGCCTTCCTCTCCTTCCTGGTCCGAGGTCTCGATCTTTAATATCCGCCCGTCACCGTCGTAACCGATCCATTCCCTCTCCCGGCTGCAATCATCAGGATAATCCGGGGTGGGCTAGCAGATGGACTCAATAATGTTTCTTTATTGACTTTTTCTCATTGTTGTCAAAATAAATGAACTCGAGTGTCACGGGGCTGTCTGGAATGACAAGATATATCTTTTGATCGCGAATCGCGGACGAATGGATAGGGTTTGCCTCTCGCAAAAGAACTGACCCGCTTTTTATCTTTAGGAGGATCTCTGGAAAAGATGCGTCAGAATCAGGCAACTTATCTCCAAGGATCTCCGACAGAGCTATCTTGACACCCCGATAGTTCACTGTCGGTCTCACATCTCCAAGCCTGATTATTCCGGACTCGGTTCTGCCCAGCAGATAACCGCTAAACCTTTTAGTGTTTCGGTAAAGTGGATTCAAAGAGAAAGCGTATTCAGGCCAACTGTACCCTGAAGGTCTTGGCCCTTCGATCAAAAGCCAGACCTTTGCGGAGTCATGAACACGGCGTTCTACCGCGAACCAACCGCTATTGCTCGACATGGTGTTAAGTACCACATGAAAATCACCGACAAGAGCTACGGTTGCACCTTCGATCGGATCACCTCCAGCATCCACGACCCTGCCACTAACTCGCAGTGTTCTTTGAGAAAAAGTATCAGGCACTATGATAAGCCCAACCAGGATACAGAAGATAGTTGGAAACCAAAATGTAATTTTAAATGTGACCATATACATCAGATGCCTCTTTCAATTACCGGCGCTACTATCGTATGCGATTAATCTGAGCACGACATGCTGCCATCACTCTGTTCGTATTCCGTCCGCTTACATCACCATAAGGATCATGATCTTCCCCATCTAAAGGAATAACACGATCAAATACCGTCTCTGAATTGAATGGGATATTTGCCGTTGGCACTTGATACGTACGTCTATTCCTAAACAAAAGATGAGCAGCTTCGTGCAAGAGTTGGACAACACGCGATTGCAGCGACCCCGGTGCGTATCCTCCCGGCCGCCCCAGCCTGTCGTTCAAGCTGTTTGACATTGGGATCCTTCTTACAAACGGCCCTCGTGTATTGATTCGAACCGAGTTTGGGGTCAAATATCCAACTCGTCCCGGAATTGAAGTGACGTTTCCGTCTAAATCGGTAACGGACCCTCCGCCATATCCGATGAAACCTGAGATCGATAGGGTAGGAATGCCCATACGAATACCCAAAGCACCATTTTGGAGGTCTTCAAAAGTGTTTTCCCCCTGTCTACTTACAACAGACTCAACTTCAGCAAGAGCTTCAAGCCCTGCACCTTCAAAAAACCTCGCACATGGATTATCTCCACCATTCTCATTTAGAATATCTCTTGCCGCCTGCACTGCATCCCTAAAATTACGCATATTCTCAGACTCTGGTTGCGGTTGGGTAGCGAATGCATAGTCACGGTAAATCACACGGTCATCGGGCCATCGGCTGTCACCAAGAGGACCGGAATATGGGAGAACAAAAATTCCGTGAAGTGCGAGAGTCATTGTGTCGTAACACGGACTAACTATGCGACCTCCGTCATCGGCGGGAGTGAGAATCTCCTCTCTTGTACAGTCTATATCTGCCGAACTTCCGAGACGGCCCATTTGAGCAGCGAAGGTTTCCGGCGGAACATGCAGCCCGTCAACGGTGTAGAGTGCGTATTGCCCTGTCTGCATCGTGCCGAACGACCAGCCGGAGGTGTAGAGTTCGTTGGGAGGTGGGGCTGGGTAGCTTGGCTGGCTCAGCCCGACGCTCTTGCCGTCGCCGTCTGTCTCTATCTTGTCCCAATCGTGATTATCGACTCCTGTGCCGAGCACCGTCCCGCCGGGCTCGGTCGAGCGGTAGCTGGACATATTCGGGTCTTTGTGGTGCCACATCGTTGCCAATGTCGGAGAGGGTGTTCCCACTTCGTAGTTGGTCGCTATCTTCTCACCCCCGGCATAAACAAACGCCTGCCCGTTCTCGTAAACCACCTCTCCGCCCAAAATGCTTGAACGAAGCCGGTAAGCAGGGAAAACGGTCGGTTCGCCTTCCTCTCCTTCCTGGTCCGAGGTCTCGATCTTTAAGATCCGCCCGTCTCCGTTATAACCGATCCCTTCCTGCTGTCGGGTATAAGGTTCCGTGTCCATATACTCGAAATGCATGTGATGGGGCTGCTCGCCAAGCGCAGGCTTCGCAAAGAACACCTCACCGATCTATCTCAATTTGAGACGTATGCTCAAAACCAAACCGAAAAACACTACGAACGTTGAAATTACATACACCCAACACCAAATCGACCTCCGCTTCTGATCTTCACTACTCTCAGATGAAAACTCAGCTATTATTGGATCAGATCTCTTGCTGTATAGGAGAATAAAGTAGTTAATCAAAAGTAGAAGCAAGGCTCCTATCGCTGCGAACACTTTCCCGATATGCAGTTCAACCCCTGTAACAATTTGGAAGAGCAAAAGAATTGAAAGAATATGAAACCCTATCATCATTGAATTGGCACAAATCGCTACGAATTTTGGATTATTCTGTTCGCCAAACATTTCTAACTGCCACACGTAAGTGCGGTAGAAAAAGTACTTATATGCACGAAAAAGACTCATTTTCATTAGAAACACAAATATTCAGCTATTGCGATGGATTGTCTTCCATATTCTTTAAGGAGTTAGCCTAGGTCCTTGACCACCGTGACAGATACTAGTATTTACTGTTCGAGCATAGTTCGGAGTCTCCGGGATCGCCCTGTATCCAAAATACACACCGCCAATAATCATCCCTTTCGGCCCGCCAAAAGCACCGACCGCTCCCATGGTAACATCCAATGCTCCTTGGGCAGGCGAAATGTCACCTGTGGCAATTTGAGCACCTGAAATTATCGAACCCGTGTAGAACGTTGCAGTGCCTAATCCGCGCAGGACATTAGCTTTTGCTATTGCAGTTGAACGCGGGCCCGTGTGTTGATTTGGACCTCTCCCCGACAACCCATGGTACCATTTCCCGTTTTGCCCTCTCCACCATTCTCCATGCTGAAAACCCAGACTGCCTGTGGCCAAAGTGGAGCAAGCACTATTAATCGTGCTTGCTGCTTGAAGTTCATTCCCCGGTCTCATCTCCTTGTTTAGGCCACGAATATATTGGACAATTTCAGCCATGTCGTTGGGATTTGTCCTAGGTCTAAGTCTGCCATAGTCGATCCAGTTGCCGTACCGATTACCATTCCTAAAACTTCTATAGTCAACCCTTAACACAGTTATATCAAAATCAACTGGAACACGGACATGAAAGTCACCAATACTAGGATGACAATTTCCATTAGCATCTAACGTCCCTCTAATTTTTGTTCCGTCCGGTAAAGTAAATTCACATGAACCACCGTTCGCTGCTGTTGAAGCAAAGAAATTTGGTCGAATCTGGGCTAACGCCTCCTGAAGCCTTTCTTTTTCGGTTTTCCACGACCAATAGCCATAGCCGGCATAATGAGCGCCCATGGGCATGTAGCCTTCATAGCCGTCGGCGAAGGCGGTCCAGTATTCCCAGCCGTTCTCGGTTCGGATCGCGCCGCAGCCGCGTGGAGGGCATCGCGAAACGATCGAGGCAAGCCCGGGGAACAAGGCAAGCGGCAACAATACGCCATCGACCTCGACCATCTCGGTGGCTTCAGGCGTTGCAAACTCGGCGTGAAACGGCGGCTCCGGTTCCGGGGGATTTGGGTATGGGCTTTCAAACCCCACACTTGCACCGGTGGGATCGAGCGTCGCCTTGAGCCACTTGGAATAGGTCGTTGAACCGAGTTTTTGTGACCTGCCCACAGTTGTTGACATGGGGTCGACATGGTTCCACTCAAAGAAATATACTCCGGTGCCGGGGGACGATTGCCACTTCATATTACCGAGTAGCATTCCATGCAGGAATATGTTTGTTTCCTTGAAGCTCAGCTCGTTTGTCGTCGATCCCTGTGTATAGGAACTCGTCCGGTATTCGAAGACCACAGCACCGCCCAGAACCGTTGACTTTAGTTTGTATGATCGCCGCTCTCGCTCCCAATGGGTTAAAGTAATAGTTCCGCCGTTCCAATTCCTCGCAGCAGATTCATCAAAATCAAGAGCGATACCGCCGTCGCCGTCAAACGAGTGGCTCTTCTCGGCGAGCATCCTGAAATGAACACCCTGCGGGTCGCCATCGATCACGTCGTTAACAACCTTTGTCCTTTCGCCCGATGCGTCGTGTATGTTTGCCAAATCGTCAAATGCCGTCACGTTGCCGTCCTCATCGTGACTCCATCCGGATCGCCGGTTGTTCGTATACGATGATGTGAAATCATAGGTCTCGGTCCAATGGAGTGTTTCACGCCCGATTGGGTTATTGAACGCATTGAACGAATAGGACTGCGAATATGGCCCAGTCTCTGTACTCGAACCACCGGCGGCATTCCCTGTGTTCGCCGCGATCAGCCTCTGCTCGTGGTCATACTTGTAAGAACGGTCGAACTTGTCATCGCGAAGATCGCCCGCGAACTTAACGCGCCCATCTGCATTATACTGGTATTCGAAGTCCATCAGGTCTGTTATCTCGAAGGCAGAGACTTGAAGCCGATTATTATAGGAGATGCTCAATGAAAGATTGCTGCCGTAATTCGTCGACTTTACACCGTTCCATGCCCTGTACGAAATGTCCGAAACAATATCGTTGATCTCAACCTCCCCGTTGAGGAAACCATCGCCCGTAACGCTAGTGACCCTCCCGGCCATGTCGAATCCGTAGACGACGCTTGTTTCGCTCGGCCCGATATCCATCTGCTTCAGAAGCCCGCCTGGGTGATACTGGTAGTTTAGTGAGTGAGTACCTTCCAGGCCCGTGAACTCCTTCGACTCGGAGACCATCCGTGACAACGAATCATATTGATAGGTAGTTTTCCCGGTTGCGTCAACCATCTCCGTACGGTTTCCGACATCATCATAGTCGAATGTTACGGTCGGAGTGACGGGGATCTGAGAGTTCTGCGGCACGGAGAATTCGATCTGGGTATTCAGTCCGATCGCGTTATAAGTGTACGTGGCGGTGCTGCCTCTGCCATCAGTGATGCTTGCAACGCTGTCGTCCGAGTTGTATGTGTAGCTAGTATACTTAAGATTGTCGTTTCCATCTCTCTGTTCTGGAAGGTGGGAAGCTAATAGTCGCCCGTGGCCGTCGAATGTGGCGATGGTGTCCTGATATGTCCCGCTCGAACTGTTCCCGGCATACTGCCTGCTGTTTACAACCTGATCTCTGCCATTGAACGTGTTGACAATCGTGCTGTAAACCGTAGAACCGTCCCATTCGTAGGTTTCGGTCTTATAGGTCCTTCCGAGAATATCGGCATAGGCCTTTTGCTTTCGCCGGGCATTGCCGGTGGTGTCGGTTCGGGGAACCGATTCGCCCTCGACCGTCG
>CALMAH010000008.1 GCA_937859595.1 uncultured Acidobacteriota bacterium
TTTGAATTGGCAGAGTGAAAACCCTGCCTGTGGAGTAGAAATTCATCATAGGAGGAATTTATGAATAGACTCTCTCTGTTTTTGATCCTGGCCTCGCTTGGAATCTCCGGATGCGGAGATATGGGCGAGATCAGCAACGCGCGAAACTCAGCTGCTTCGGAGGAATATTTCTCTGAAACCGCGTCTTCAGCTCCACGGGGCACCGGAGACGGTACCGGAAACAGCTATGCGAGCGAAGTTCAGAATGACGCACTCGGACCCGGTCAGACAACTCAGGATATTCGGTTGGCGTCGCTTACCGTGCCCGACGGATCGCAGCAGCCTGCCACAACCATACCCCGCAAGATCATCCGAAATGCAGAGCTTGACCTCGAATCGGAGACTCCCGAAGAGGTACAGAAACAGATAACTGCGATCGCCGAAAGCAAGGGCGGCTTTGTCGTCGAATCGCAGCAGAGCAGCAGCGACCGGCGTTCTTCCAAACGCGACACCGTCACTATGAACATTCGCGTGCCCGCCGAAAAATTTGCCGAGGCACTCGACGAGATAAGAAAATCCGCCGGGCGGGTCGTGGTCGAGACCGTAAAGGGACAGGACGTAACGGAAGAATTTATCGACATCGAAGCCCGTCTCAGGGCACATCTTGCCCTTGAAGCTCAGTTCACCGAAATAATGAAGCGGGCAAACTCGGTCGATGAGGCTCTCAATGTCCAGCGTCAGCTTGCACAGGTCCGCGCTGAGATAGAAAAGATCGAAGGCCGCAAGCGTTTTCTCGAAAACCAGGCGAGCCTTTCCACCATAAAGGTGAGGATCTTTACCCCGGCGGTGATCTCGGCCGGAGGCGCCGGATTTTTCTCTAAGCTTACGGATTCAATAAACACAGGCCTCGACGCCGCACTCGGTTTTGTCCTCGGCCTGATCACGCTAGTTATTGCCGTGCTGCCTCTGGCGGTCTTCATCGGCTTGCCGGGCTACCTCATTGGCCGCTATCTTTGGAAAAAGGCGAAGCGTAGGCGCACAGCTGCCGAGATGGCCGCCGAATTTGCCGAGGAAGAGATCAAGGACGAATGAAAACTGATACTATCTTTATTTGCGTGGCAGCCGCTCTGGGAGTGTCCGCCGCGTATTTCTTT
This sequence comes from uncultured Acidobacteriota bacterium, assembly GCA_937859595.1. Classification (GTDB taxonomy): domain Bacteria; phylum Acidobacteriota; class Blastocatellia; order Pyrinomonadales; family Pyrinomonadaceae; genus OLB17. The sequence goes on from CALMAH010000008.1 coordinate 1,134, forward strand.
TTTATGGGCAATACGGACGGAATGTTCGTCTCGGCCGTCCTCGGCTCCGTCGCCTTTTTCCTCGGCATCCGCTCTCAGGTCAAGGAACGCAACCGCGCCCGTGAAGCAGAAGAAGATCGGCTAGCCGAAAACGGGTCGGACGAACGATAGACTACTTTTTTTCAGGAAGCCCTTTGGCGAATAACTACCCTCTTTCCAGACAGATATCCATTAATGGCAAGGATCGTACTCGCAACCTTCGGTTCATTTGGCGATGTCCACCCAAAGATAGCTCTCGGGATCGAGCTAAAGCGGCGGGGCCACGACGTCACCATCGCGGCGATGGAATGGTATAGGGAAAAGATCGGCCTGATCGGACTTGGGTTTGCGCCGATGGCCCCACACCTCGACCCGGAGGATACGGAGCTTGGCCGTGAGCTGATGGACAGGAAGACCGGCTCCGAAAGAATAATTAAAGACATTATCGTACCGAGCCTGCCGGAGATGTTTGCGGACATGCTCTCCGCAACTGAAGGTGCCGACCTGCTGGTCTCCGGAGAGATCACTTATGCCGCCAGTTCCGTCATCGAGAAGACCGGCATAAAATGGGTCTCGACCACGCTTTCGCCCATATCGTTCTTTTCCGCTTATGATCCGTCCGTGCCTCCCCAGGCACCGTGGTTCGAAAACTTGCGCATGATGCCCGCGGCGTTTCACAGGCTGGTCCTGGCTCTCGCCCGCAGAAGGACCGAAAATTGGCTGACGGGATACCGAGACTTTCGCCGGTCTCTCGGTTTGAGCGAAGACCACGACCCTATTTTTAGCGACAAATTCTCAAACCGGCTCCATCTAGTGATGTTCTCGAGTGTTTTAGGCTCTCCCCAACCCGATTGGCCGCAGAGTGCCTTGCAGACGGGGTTCTGTTTTTATGACGGCCAACAGGACAGCGGAACAATGCCTGCCGGACTTCAGGACTTTCTCAGTTCCGGTGAGGCACCGATAGTTTTTACGCTCGGTTCTGCGGCGGTCATTGACCCGGGGAGGTTCTTTGAGGAGAGCGTAAAGGCCGCAAAGATCCTGAGGCGGCGCGCAGTTTTGCTTTACGGCAGCTACAATGAACCTCCGCCAGGGCTCAATGACGAGATCGTCGGATACGAATATGCACCGTATTCGAAAGTATTTCCCCACGCGGTATGCGTAGTACATCAGGGAGGAGTAGGCACCACCGGCCAGGTGCTTCGAGCCGGGGCCCCGCACCTGATAATGCCTTACAGCCACGACCAGCCGGACAATGCGGCCCGCTGCAGGAGGGCGGGCGTCGCCGAAATAATTCCTCGCGGGGCATACAATGCGGAAACCGCGTCGAAACTGCTGCGGCGACTCATCTCGCGACCGGAATATAGAGACGCTGCGAGATCGCTCAAGTTGGTCGTCGATTCCGAGGGCGGGACGCAAATGGCATGTGATAGGATCGAGGCAGTGATCCGCAGTTAGATCTTTCCGGTATTGGACGTTCGATCAGCAACCCGAACAAAACCGTAGACAAAGTTCATTCCATGCGAACGAAATTGGTGACGCGAGGTCAGCCTGTATCGCGTCGATACGTGCTGAGGGCCTAATTGTCATTTTGAAACACCTCCGATCGTCGTCTTCCTTGTTTTTCGGGGGCATTGCGATGGGCGCTTTTGAAGATGTTCAAACGGCCGAACCGAGACATTCGGCGTACATCCGGCCGTTAGTCACGGCGGACTTTCAACATCACAGACTCGACTAAACAGGGCATTATCAATATATTTATAACTTTGCATTTCTAAAGGCCCGGGAGGTTCGAGCAATGACAGAATTCGGCCCCGAATTGGAAGAAGCTGTCCGCGATCGTCATGTTGCAACGATCCGTAAACTACTCCATCAGCATACCCCATCTGAAATAGCCGGCATCCTTTCGACCACCGAGGATCCGGATGCCCGTGCGCTTATATTCAGGTGTCTCTCCAGAGACATCGCCACCCAAACATTCGAATACCTGCCGCACAACGAGCAGACCGAATTACTCGAATCGCTAGCAACCAGCGAGGTCGCAAACATTCTCAACGAAATGGCGGACGACGACCGTACACGCTTTTTCGAAGAGCTCCCGGCAAACGTCGTAAAGCAGCTTCTCGGGATAATGTCAGCGGAAGAGCGTGCGAGGGCGGTCAAGCTCCTCGGGTATCCGGAGGATAGCGTCGGGCGGCTGATGAGCCCGCATTATATCGCCGTTCATCCTTCATGGTCGGTTCAGCAAGCGCTCGATCACATACGCCAAAACGGGAAAGACAGCGAAACGCTTACGATGGCCTATGTGGTAAACGAAGCCGGGCAATTGATAGACGACATCCGGATGCGATCCTTTTTGCTTGCGCCGCTGGACGCTCACGTAACAGACCTGATGAACAACAGGTTTGTCGCGCTTCGTTCAACAGACACGGAGGAAGATGCGGTTGCAGTGTTTCGAGAGGCCGATCTCCCCGCCCTGCCCGTGACGGATGCAGACGGATATCTGATAGGGGTAGTGACGAGCGACGATATCCTTGACGTGGCCGAGCAGGAAGCGACCGAAGACATTCAGAAATTCGGTGGTTTGGAGGCATTGGAACTCCCTTACCCCGATACACCGCTGGCGACCCTTCTTCGAAAGCGCGCACCGTGGCTGATCGTTTTGCTCTTGGGACAGACGTTTACTGCGTCTGCGATGGGCTATTTTGAGAACGAGATCGAACAAGCCGTAGTTCTCGCCCTTTTTATCCCGTTGATAATCTCGTCCGGCGGCAATAGCGGTTCGCAGGCGGCAACACTGGTGATCAGGGCGATGGCCCTGAAAGAGCTTACGATCCGAGATTGGTGGCTGGTGATGAGACGCGAGATCCTGACGGGTCTTTGCCTGGGGCTTATCCTCGGCGCAATCGGTTTTTTGCGTGTTGCCGTTTGGCACTTGCAGGGTTTTGCGGACTATACAGAGCATTGGGTCCTGGTCGCCGCGACGATCGCTGCCTCCCTCGTCGGTATCGTTCTCTGGGGAACGCTCTCGGGGTCGATGATCCCTATTCTCATGCGAAGGGCAGGGCTTGACCCTGCGACCTCGTCGGCACCCTTTGTCGCCACGCTCGTGGACGTGACCGGTATAGTAATCTACTTTACGATAGCAGCCGTCGTACTTCGAGGAACTCTTTTGTAGGCCGGAGCGTGTAATTTGCAGTGCGTTTACGGTCCATAACTTCGCGCCGCTCGGTGAACGGGATGCCGAAAGCGGACAAACCGAGGGCCGACGCGGTCATCGAAAAACGTAAACCCAGATTACGCATTAAGGGCTTTGTTGATACTGTTTTTGCTTTGCGTTCCTTGCGGCTTTGCGTGAAACTGGCTTTTTCCACGCAAAGACGCCAAGTTCGCAAAGAGTATTAGCAAAGAAGAGAAAGAACCAACATCATAATTTCTAATGCGTGATCCGGGGTAAAACGAACCCAAATAGTGAACAGGAGCGGTTCCGGTTCGGATCTCAGTTTTTCACCAATTATTTACAAACCGAGAAGATCATACTAAAGAGCTATGAAAACCAGCATGCGGGCACTTTTGAACTCACTTATCGGCCTACTGTTCTGCATTTCGGCCACGGTCGGGCAGACACCGCCTGAGCCTGCCGGACGGACCCCCCAGGCTGACTATGTGGTAACCGAGCCTGATTCGCCTATCTCGTCTGTCGATGCGATAGGGTCGCGGGAGGAATTTGACGCAATTGCGCGAACGTATCACCAGAACACGCCTTATTCCCTTCCTCATGCGATGTTTGTGATCGATCGGCGTGAGGACAATAAGATCTATTATGTAAATTCGCGGCGTTTCAGGTTTCACAAGGACTTTCTGCTTGCGACCTACCTTGTTCCGCGCGGTGCAGATGTCCACAAGCCGATCTATCTGGACGAAGATAGACGATTCATCGTTGGGACAATCGCATGGCAAACACCGGTCGAAAGATTTACCTGGGAGGTATGGGAAGGAGACCTCGCAACCAGAGAGCATATAAAAACGGCTCACGAAGCGATCAACAAAACGTTCTTTGCCGAGGTTGCATACAAGCCGAATTCGCTCCGCCAGGAGGACGTCTCTGCCGATCTCGGCCTCGACCGGGTGCTCCAAAGCGATATCTTGAAAAATCAGGAGTATCTCGCCCTTAACCCCGGGCGTGCCGTGGGCCGCATTCACATAATTGAAAAATTAGACGATACGGTAGAAATTGGGGATAACGAGATCCTTGTCCTAAATGAGCTGCCGTTATCTCTTCCGCCCGTCCGTGGGATCATCCTCTCAAAGCCGTCCTCGCCGCTGTCTCACGTAAACATCCTCGCGAAAGGCTGGGGCATTCCGAATGTTTATATCAAGGACGCTCACAAGCTCTTCAAGGACAAGCACACTTTCGTATGGGACTTTGAGGCAACGATGACCGAGTACAAGTTCCATCCTGTGGACTTTGAAACCATTCGGGAGAAGTTTGACTCGCCCGACCAACAGATACCGCCCGCCGACCTAACGGTAAAAAGGCTGACCCCGCTTAGGCAGCAACGAAAGGCCGACAGCGTTGCCTTTGGTGCAAAGGCCGCCAACCTCGGTGAGATCATCAATGCAAGGGTCCCCGGGATCATTGTCCCGGATGGCTTCTCGGTTCCCTACTATTGGTATGACAAGTTCATGAAAGACAACGGCTTGGACAAGGTGGTCGATAAGCTGCTGGACGACTATGATTTTATCCACAACCCTCGATATCGCCGAGAAAAGCTCCAGGAACTGCGCGATGCGATCCAAAAGGGCCGATTCGACCCGACCCTTCGCCGACAGGTCATACAGCAATGGAGGACCCAGCTTGGTTTCAGGCCTGTTTTTGTTAGAAGCTCGTCCAATGCTGAAGATCTTCCCAATTTTTCCGGTGCGGGGCTTTATTCGAGCGCCGCAAACGTAAGGACCTCAGCAAATCTGATCGAGGGAATAAAAAGGGTCTGGGGTTCGCTTTGGAACTTTGACGCGTATGAGGCGCGGGTAAGAAATTACGTAAGCCAAGAGGATGTTTATATGTCAACGCTTATCCAGGTGGGAGTGGATATGCAAAAAGGCGGCGTGCTGATCACCCGAGATCCATTCAACCCTGCAGATTCCGATTCGATCTACATCAGCGCCGTCTGCGGACATAATTCCAAAGTGGTCAGTAATCGTGGAATGCCGGAACAGGTACTATATGTTCCCACTTCCGACTCTGTCTCTGTAATGACCCGCTCCGACCAGACCTCCGCTTTGCGGTTCGCTGCTGCCGGCGATCTAAGATCAACTGCCGACGACTGTGCGAACGCTCAGGGCAGGGTCCTATCGGACGCAGAGATCCGCTCTATCGCAAGTGCCGCAAGAAAGATACACGACGTATTCAACTCAGGAGCACAGGACATCGAATGGGGAATAATGAACGGCCGTCTCTACGTTGTGCAGTCACGGCCGTACTTTGAGCGATAGGGGCAACCAGCGAGTGTTGGGGCCGAGCCGGTCGGTAAATGCTACCGTCCGGCCTATTTTTATTGGTTCGTCCCGCTGTTCTTGTTCAACAATGTGCTGAAAAGTTCTATCGGCACGGGGAACACAACCGTCGTGTTGTTCTCCGTCCCGACATCCGCGAGCGTCTGCAGAAAACGCATCTGCATCGCCATCGGATGGCCTTCGATAGTCTCGGCTGCCTCCCTTAGCTTTGCTGCGGCCTGTGCTTCGCCATCGGCATGGATGACCTTTGCACGTCGTTCCCGTTCGCTCTCGGCCTGGCGTGCCATCGCCCGTTTCATCGTATCCGGCAGATCAACGTGTTTCACTTCGACGGAAGAAACCTTTACCCCCCAGGGGTCGGTCTGACGGTCGATAACCTCTTGCAGATGCATATTTATGCTCTCACGCTCGCTGAGCAGTTCGTCCAGTTCAGACTGGCCCAGAACGCTGCGGAGGGTTGTTTGCGAAAGTTCGCTGGTCGCGTACATATAGTTCTCGACTTCAAGAACTGACTTGTGCGGATCGACCACACGAAAATAAAGCACGGCGTTCACCTTAAGCGAGACGTTGTCGCGCGTTATCACGTCCTGAGACGGAACATCAGCCACGAACGTGCGGAGGCTTATCCGCACAAGCTGGTCTATGGGATAAAAGACAAAGATCACCCCGGGGCCCTTTGTATTCGGAAGAACACGGCCGAGCCGGAATATCACGGCCCGCTCATATTCGTATATGAACCGAATACAAGAGAGAAAATAGAGCACCACCAACCCGACGAATATGCCGAGACCGCTAAGAAAATTAAGTTCCAGTTGCATCCGTTCCTCCTCTTTAAGAATTATCTATTTGATCTGCGTTCTGAACATCGGCCGGTCGCACACTAAGCATTAGCCCGTCGCGGCGGATAATGGCCACCCGGTCGCCCTTCTTTACCGCAAGTTCGCTTGTCGCGTCCCAGATCTCGCCGTGGGTATCAACCTTGCCTGAGAAAACGCCGTCCTTTTCGGCAAAGTCCGCGAATGCCCTTCCGAAAGATCGTGACTCGGCCTCAACGCCCGTCTGCGGAGGCACGCCTTGTGCCCTTACGATGCTTCCCACCAGGAAAAATGATACCGCAGCCGTGGCCAGTGCCACCGGTATCAACAGCCAGATGGGCACGCTCATAAAACCTGCCGGTGAATCGACGAGCATCAACCCCCCGAAAACCAGGCACACCACACCGCCGATGGTCAGAAAACCGTAGCTTATAACAAATACCTCGGCGACGAACATCGCGAGGGCAATAATGATCAATGCGAGCCCGACATAACTGATAGGCAGGACCGCCATCGCGAAAAACCCAAGTACGAGGCATATAACGCCCAGCGTGCCCGACACGCCCCATCCCGGCGAGTAAAATTCAAAAAGAATGCCGTAAAAACCGAAGATAAGCAGCAGAAAGGCAAGAGTCGGGTTTGCAATGACCGAAAGGACCTGCTCACCCCACCACATCTCGATGTCCGAGATGACCGCCCCTTTCGTATCAAGGGCGACCGTGCCCTTCAACAGCTTGATCTCGCGCCCGTCGAGAGCCGCGATCAACTGCTCGACGTCTTCGGCTATCAGATCGATCACGTTCTCCTCGAGGGCGACCGGAGCGGTTACAGAAACGCTTTCCCTTACCGCGCTTTCTGCCCAGTCGGCATTACGCCCTCGGAGGTCTGCAAGCGAGCGTACCCAGGCGACGGTGTCGTTGAGCACCTTATCCTCCATCGGGTTCTTGGACCGCGGCTTTTCGGAAGGAGTGGTATTCGAGTTCGTGTTTGAAGGCGTTGAAGCGGGCTCCTCGGGCTGTGAAGGCTGGCCCGGCATACCACCGGCAGATACAGGATGGGCGGCACCGATGTTAGTTCCGGGGGCCATCGCGGCAACGTGGCCCGCCATTGTAATAAATACCCCTGCTGAGGCCGCCCGTGCCCCTGTAGGCGCGACATAAACAACAACCGGCACTGGGGAATGCAATATGGCCTTGACGATATCACGGGTCGATTCCACAAGGCCGCCCGGCGTATCGATGACGAGCAGCAGAAACCGGGCCCGGCGGCTTTCGGCTTCCTCAATTGACCGAGTAATATATCTGGCAGTAACTGGCGTTATCGCAGCATTGTTGAGTGTTGTCCGAACAACGAGCGGTGTAGTGGGCGATGGTTCATCTGCCCATACCGGGAACCTTTCGCCGGGCAGAAGAAAAGCGATAAAGAGCAGGGTCGCAAATGCCAGTAGCCGTAGTCGCATCCTAAACGGGCCGTTCGGAACGGTCACCGGGGGAACAGGCCTCAACGTGCTTCAAAAAGAGCCGTCGAACTCAAATGGCCGGTCTAGATTTATAAGCCCGTTTACAGTATTCTAAACCCAAATGAGGAAAAAATACATTGCAGTCGTTCTTGCGGGTCTCTTTGCGGCCGCGTGCAGCACGGATGGGCAGGATGTCGCACAGGTCTCGAACGCAGCGAATGGAGACAATGAACCCGTCCGATCGGGCAAGCTCCAATCTACGATCGAGCATACGACCGAAAATCAGGCACCAAAGCCTGCGGCTCCGGCAAACGGCGGAAGGTGGTCGGCAAGCGGCGACCCGATCGATACGACCGAATTCGATAAGGCGATCGCCGACGCCGAAAAGCAGCTAAAGGCCAAGCCGGCCGATGCGGATGCAAAAGAGGCCGCCGCCACAGCCTATTTCAACCGCGGTTTTGCGCTGACCGAGGCCAGGCAATATGCCTCCGCGCTCGGCGATTACCGCCGCGCGATGAAGTTAGACCCCAACCACGCGGAATCGAAAAAGTGGGAATCGGAGATCATCAGGATCTATGAAATGATGAACAAGGAATATCCGAAACCGGGCGAAGAGCCTCCCCCGCTTCCGTTTAAGAAAGTTTAGTGCCGGCCATTCGTTTTTGCGCCGCATGCAGAATTTTTGTTAGATTCGGGATTTCCGTATGAAGCGCGGCAGCGACTACGGAGCATTTTTTTGAAGGCATAAAAAGATAAGAATGGCTATTTCAGCAAACGATATCAGAAAAGGAATGGTGATCCTCCACGAAGGAGCACCGGTAAAGGTAATGGAATTTCACCACCATACGCCCGGCAATCTGCGGGCGATGGTTCAGGCACGTCTCCGCAATCTGCTTACGGGAAACTCGTTTGAATACCGGTTTCGGTCTAACGATTCGCTTGAGCGTGTCGTTCTTGAACAGCATAAGATGGAGTATCTTTACTCGGACGGCACCCATCACCATTTTATGAACCAGGAAACCTTTGAGCAGGTAGCGTTGACCGAAGAGGAGCTCGGAGACGCGGCTCAGTGGCTGATGGCGGGGCTTACGATCGAAGTTGAGTTCTACGACGGAACGCCGATAGGTGTTCAGCTTCCGGCCTCGATCGAACTTACCGTCACAGAAACAGAACCGCAGCTAAAGGGTGCCACGGCTTCAAATTCGAACAAGCCTGCGACGCTCGAGAACGGTGTAACTCTTATGGTGCCGCCGTTCATAGCCGAAGGCGAAAAGATCCGGGTCAATCCCTCCGAATCAAGATATATGGAGCGGGTCAAATAGTTGCGAAATTGCAGAGTTGCGAGGTTGCAGAGTTTGGGCCGCTTCTAAACTCTGCATTTTTGTGTAAACTCAGGTGCGGTAATGTACTTCGTTTACAGCGTCCTGTTATCTGTCGCATTTCTGCTGATGTCGCCGCTCTTTCTGCTGCGAAGGGACAAGTACGCCGCGGGATTGAGCCAGCGGCTTGGCAATTATCCGGCGTTTGAACAGGACGGGCGAAAGGTGATCTGGCTCCACTGCGTTTCGGTCGGTGAAGCGAATGCGGCGAGGCCACTTGCAGATGCGCTGGTAAACGACTTCCCGGGACATCGCCTCATAGTCTCGACCACAACGAAGACCGGCCAGGAACTTGCCAGCCGCATATTCGCCGGCCGGGCCGATGCGATCTTCTATCTTCCTTTCGACTGGAAATTTTCGGTTCGCAGGGCGTTGCGGCGGTTCGAACCGACGGTCATTCTGCTGCTGGAAACCGAGATCTGGCCACGGCTGATCCATGAGGCAAAGACAAGCGGTGTAAAGGTGGCGATCGTTAACGGTAGGCTCTCCGAGCGATCATTCAGCCGATATTCGCAGGTTGGCTGGCTGATACGCCGCGTGCTTTGGGGGATAGACGCCGCCCTAATGCAAGGCGCCAACGACGCCAACCGTCTGATCTCTCTGGGGATCCCCGCAGCAAAAGCAAAGGTCACCGGCAATATGAAATTCGACATCGCCGATGATCCGCGGGACGCCGAGATCGCCGCCGATATGAATAAGCGATTTCGCTTTGACGACGGCCGGCCGGTGATAGTTGCGGCCAGTACCCACGATCCCGAAGAACGATGGATGCTTGACGCTTTTTGCTCGATACTTGCGGGCGAAGCGAAGATAAAGCCGCGGCTCGTGATTGCACCGCGTCATCCTGAACGTTTCGATGATGTCGCAGATCTTCTGCGCAAATTTCGCGATGAGGAGGCTTGCGAGTTCAAGCGGTACCGCGTTGTTCGGCGAAGCGAGGAACCAGGCGATGCGGACGCCGAAGCCGACATCATCCTGCTTGACTCAATAGGCGAACTCCGCTCCCTCTATCGCCTGACCAGCGTCGCATTTGTCGGTGGTTCGCTCGTCCCGCACGGCGGCCAGAGCGTTCTCGAACCCGCGGCCGCGGGCAACGCCATCATAACCGGACCGCATACGTTCAATTTTGCCGATGTGATAAGTGTCTTCCTCGCGAACAAAGCCGTCATCCAGCTTCCCGAACAAGCGAATGAGGCCATTCCCGACGACCTCTTTATGCATATCTCAGACCTGCTCGAAGAACCCGAAGAATGCTCCCGGCTCGCCCGCAGTGCCCGGGCCGTGATGGAAGCAAACCGCGGAGCGACGGAAAAGACGATCGCCGAACTTCGCCGACTCCTCACATCATGATCTACCTCTATTATCTCTTCGCCGCCCTACTTGTCTGGTTCAGCTTTAAGTCGTTCCGCGGCGGCATCGCTTATCTGCGCTTTTTTAGCGAGGAAATGGCCAGGGCTCGCTCGGATTGGGAACCGATGGTGACGATCGTCGCTCCATGCAAAGGCATTGACCAGAACATGCTCGCGAATTTTGACGCTCTGCTCCGACAGGACCTCCCCGACTACGAGGTCATCTTCGTGATCGACGACCCCGCGGATCCTGCGGCCGATATAGTTGAGACGGTGCGGCAGGGAGCAGGCCATCAGGTAAAGCTGGTCGTCGCACCGAAAGCGGCCGGATCGAGCCAAAAGGTCGAGAATCTGCGCGAGGGTGTTCTCCATGCCGACCCGAGAAGCGAGGTTTTCGTTTTTGTTGATTCCGATGCACGCCCCTCGCCCGGCTGGCTGCGTGCTCTGATCGCACCTCTTAGGGACCAAACGGTCGGTGCCGCTACCGGATACCGCTGGTTCCTCTCCGAGAGGCCGACGTTCGCCTCCGAGCTTCGTTCAGCCTGGAACGCCTCTATCGCATCTGCGCTCGGGCCAAACGAGAAAAGCAACTTTACCTGGGGCGGGTCGACCGCCATAAGACGCGATACCTTTGAACGCCTGGCAATACGCGAGCTCTGGAAGGGCACGCTTTCGGATGATCTTGCCGTCACACGGGCGATGCGTTCCGCGGGGCTGAAGATACGTTTTGTGCCACAGGCCCTGACGGCCTCGGTCGAGAGCTGCTCCTTCCGAGAACTTTTTGAATTCACCAACCGCCAGATGAAGATCACACGAGTCTATATGCCGAATTTGTGGCTCTTGTCATTTTTCGGCTCGGGGCTTTTCTGTTCGGTGATGACGGCCTCATTTATATTCGTTCTTTCCAGCCCGGCCAGTTCTGCCCGGTTTCTGGTGGCATCCGCAACGCTGATACTGGTATCGCTGTTTAGCCTCGGAAAAGCTCGGATGCGGCTCCGGGCGGCATCGATGGCACTTTCGGTACATGAAAAACTCGTATCCCGGCAAACGCTTCCGCAGATGACGCTTTGGCTTATAGCTCCATTTATTTTCCTTCTCAACTGCTTTGCGGCATTGTTTTCGCGGCGGGTGAACTGGCGGGGAAACCGCTATGAAATGGTCTCTCCCAGTGAGACCAGGCTGCTTTAGAAGCCCGGTTCGAGTAAGTACCCGGCGAATTTTTTATCAAGATGCTGTATTATTTTCAGGGTTCGGACAGCATTTTTGCAGACATTTCGACGGTAAGAACATCAAACGGTAATGCATTTGATCCCTACAAGGCTGATCGTCCTCTTTGCGCTGTTGGTGTCGGCCGCATTTGCGGCATTTGGCCAAGACACCGAGGCAGTGGCGCCGGAGGGCAAACCGCCGATAATCATCATTCCCGGAATAACCGGCTCCGAATTGATAAACAGCGCGACGGGAAAGACCGTGTGGTTTCGCACTTTTCGTTCGAGGGACGACGACCTGCGGCTCCCGGTCTCGCCCAACCTGGCGGAAAATCGCGACAGCCTCGTACCGGGTGACATAATTCGCAGTGTGCGGATCATTCGGTTTCTGCCCGAGGTCGAGATCTACGAAAGGCTCATATTTGCGTTGGAACGGCGGGGCGGATATACGGAGGGTAAATGGGACGAACCGGGAGAGAACGGCCATCACGACAAGTTCTACGTATTTCCTTATGACTGGCGGCGTGACAACGTGGAAACGGCTCGTCTGTTGGTCACAAAGATCGCCGATCTCAAAAGCAAGCTCGGGAAGCCGGACCTCCGTTTCAATGTGATCGCCCATTCGATGGGTGGGTTGATAACCCGCTACGCCGCGATGTATGGCGACAGCGATATCCCGGAAAACCCCGAGCCAAGCTGGGCCGGGGCAAAGCACTTTGACCAGATATTTATGCTTGGGACGCCAAACGAAGGATCGGTGCTTGCCCTTAATGCTCTGCTGAATGGCTATGGGAACCTGGGTGGCGGGGTCAACATTCCGTTCGTTAGAAGTATATCCCGATTTGATACGTTTACCCTGCCGGCGATCTTCCAATTGCTCCCGCATGAACACAGCCTGATCGCATACGATGAAGAGCTGAAGCCGCTAAAGTTGGACATTTTCAACGTTCAGACCTGGGATGAATACGATTGGAGCATTTGGCGGGACAGAGGTTATAACCGACAGTTCAACGAAAAGGAGCGGGCCCTTACGCGTCCCTATTTCATGGCCGTACTTGACAGAGCAAAGCGGTTTCACAAGGCACTGAACGCTCCGGCGAAAGGCCGGGTACCGGTCTCGTTCCATTTGATCGGCGCCGCCTGTAAGGACACGCCGAATGCGATAGTTCTTCGCCACGACCAACGACGCGACCGATGGGAGACCTTTTTTCGCCCGACCAATTTCACCCGCTCCGATGGGACACGGGTAACCGCCGAGGAACAACGGGAGTTGATGATAAGCAACGGAGACGGGGTTGTGACAAAGCGTTCGCTGACAGGCGAAACGGTGTCAAAGGCCCTCAATACATCGGTGATCCCCACCGCAACGGAAATGCTCCAGTGCGAAACACACACAAGGCTTGTGTCAAATACGGAGATTCAGGATAAACTGTTCGGTATATTGCGGCTCGTAACAGCGAACTAAGACCGCGATGGGAGGTTCGCTCCTATGATCAAGAGCATCTTTGATGAGGACGAAAATACCGACACCGGAAAACCGGCCAAAGAGGGATCGCGGTCGCGGGCACATGTGCTGGGCATTTTCGGCGAAGAAGCCGAGGTCGGAACAAGCAACGCGGAGACCACCGCCGGGCCATTTGACACAACCGGGGTCGAGATGCCCTTCCCCGTTCGCGGCCAGGCCACCGAATCTGCCCCATCTCACCCGGTTGAGGAGGTCGCCGAACCCGACGGTCCTACGCCCGCGAACGGTGGCGAGCCGGAACCGGCAATTCCTTCTACCGGCCCGCCCCCGCCGTTGGCCGAATTTACACCCCCGACCACCGGAGAGACCATCCGAATGACCGGGCTTGCCTGGTCTGCGGGCATCATGCTCTTTGGTTCCATCGCGTTTCTTACCGTAATTGGCTGGTTTGCCGATCTTTTGATCGGAAGTTCGCCGTGGGGGGTGGTCGCAGGCGTCGTCCTTGGGTCCATTATCGGTTTTGTACAGCTTTTCAGGGTAAATGCCGAAATTCTAAGGATCACGAACCGAAAGAAACGGCCCGCAACTTCCGCGTCGCTCTCGCTGATCGCCGCTGAACCCGACGCGCCTGCCCTCGCCGAGGCCGATAAAGGCACACACCCGGACATCGGCGACAATTCACCTCCACGCGATTGAATTTTACCGCTATTGTTTGTAGAATTTAGGGTTTGAATGCCGGACGACCACGCATCCAGCTACCCGGGGAGCAGCGGTCTTGTCCCCGTTGAGCATCGCCGCATCCTGGTACTTATGGCAGTTCTCGGGGCGGCGAGCGGGACGGCCGGGGCCGTGTTTGTTTCGGCCAGATTCGGGATCGGGCTTGTGCTCGGGGTCGTGATCGCCTTCGTCAACTATTTTTGGCTGAGGCATTCGCTTAATAAACTGATCGCGGCCACGAAAGAAGGTGACAGGCCAAGGCTCTCGGGGCTTCGTTATCTTGGCCGCTACATTGCGATCGGAAGCGTGATAGCGATAGTTTACGTTTCGGAAATTGTCCCGATAATTCCCTTGATGCTGGGTATCGCAGGGTTTGGTTTCGCGGTAACGGCAGAAGGATTGATACGTATTTTTACAAGCTTTTCTAACAGGAAGGAAATTTAATAATGTTCCTATTCGCAGGCGGCGGCGAACACCCGACCCCGCTGATAGTAGAATTTGTCAATTATTATCTGGGCGAACCTCTGTATGAGATCCAGATGAAGACCACGTATCCCTTCTGGACGTGGTTTTTTGCGAAATTTGAGACTACGCCCGAAGCCGTTTTTGGCGGCCCCTATTCACCGGACAACGCGATCCCCTGGTACACGATAATGTTCTTTATCGCCTGTGTGCTGTCTGTGGTCGTGATCAATCTGTTAAAGGGCAAGCTCTCTGAGGACGATCCGAAGCCCGGCCAGATGACCCTTGAGGCCGGCTACCTTGCCCTTCGGGACATGATCGTCAGCGTGGTCGGCGAGAGCGGTGCTCGTTATCTCCCCGTCATCGCAACGTTCTCGGTCCTAGTGCTCATATCGAACCTGATGGGCCTTTTCCCGCTCTTTATGGCACCGTCGGCATCCGTCAATGTAACGTTTGCACTCGGTATCGCGTCCTTCATTTACTATAACTACGTCGGTATTCGCGAAAATGGGGTTCTGAGCCATATCGGCCATCTTGCCGGGCCAAAGCTGCCGCTGCTGATGGCGATATTCATAACGCCGCTGATCTTTTCGATAGAATTGATCAGTAACCTGATCCGGCCGCTTACGCTCGGTGTTCGTCTCTTTGCGAACCTATATGCGGACGAACAGATCTTTTTCGAGATATCCAACCTCTATCCGCCGTACACGCAGATATTGCTGCCGGTCGGATTGCTGGCATTTGCTACCTTTGTGGCGTTCGTGCAAACGCTGGTCTTTACGCTGCTCTCGATGATCTACGTCAGCGAGGTAACGCACCACGACCACGATGACGACCACGGGGCCGAACACGGCGACGCAGCCCCGGCCCACGCATAAGTTCTTCGGCGGCCGTGCAAGATGCTGCGGCCCCGGCACATTTTCGGGCCTTTGGAGCCTGATATTGACAACCAGAGGCCAATGGGCGAGAAGTAACGACAGCCTGCGTTTTATAGCAGCATAGCCCGCACGCTACAGGAGACTTGACTCCAACGAGAGTAGAAATCAAGGGATACCGGAAGCGAGGCGAAATCATACCGCAGCAGGTTTTCGAAGTGGATCTCCCGGCGGCCCAAATTAAACCAGGAGAATAAAGAATGAATAAATTCAAATATTTTGCTTATTCGGTGCTTACGCTGGCGCTTATGGCACTGCCGGCAATGGCACAGGGTGCTGCGGACAATGATTCGACCGTTTCGTCTTTCAAGGCGATAGCGGCCGGTATCGGATTTGGTATCGCAGCGGGCCTCGCGGCTATCGGACAGGGCCTTGTCGGTTCGCGTGCGGCCGAGGGTACGGCGCGCAATCCCGGTGCGGCCGGTAACATCATGACGATCACGATCATCGCTCTCGCGCTTATCGAATCGCTCGTGTTGTTTGCTCTGCTTATCGTGTTCGTTAAGCTTTAAGCTTACGCACACCTCGTTTGATCGCGGACCCGGGTAACGTCCCGCGTCCGCGATCTTGGTCTCGGGCGTAATATTTTGGATCGTATCTTTAACGATAAATGCAACCGCCGGGGCGTTTCAACGTTCTAATGACATATGGCAGAAATGATCGGTAAGACCATCGCTGAAAAATTCCGCATTGATGAACTCATTAAGCGTTCGCGGGTTTCGGAGCTCTACAGGGCCACGCATCTTCTGATCGACAAGCCCGTAACTGTAAAGCTGCTTTCCGAAACGCTGAAAGGCGACAACGCCGCGACCGAGCAGTTTTTCAAGGAAGCACGCGAGACAGCGCGCATCGGTCATTCCAATGTCCTCAACATCATCGATTTCGGCACCGACACAGATGGGACGCCGTTTGCGGTCTGTGACGGGCCGGTTGCCGAAACGCTCCGGTCGGTGATTCTTCGCGACGGTGCTCTTCCGGCGGACGTTGCTGTGGATATTACGCGGCAGACGGCCTTGGCTCTAGGTTCCGGCCATGAGATCGGCGTCGTCCACGGCGGCCTTTCTACCGAGAGCATCCTGCTTGTTCAGGACCAGGACGGGCGATTGAACGTAAAGGTCACCGATTTCAGGACACCGAACGCTATGATGAACGGCGACCCGCTGGATGCAGCTCCGGAAGACCTGCTCTATCTTGCTCCGGAGATATGCAGCGGGGCCGACTTGCCGGACGTCAGAAGCGATATTTATTCGCTCGGAGCGATACTCTACGAGATGCTCGCGGGCACACCGCCATTTGTCGGCGAAAAGCCTACCGACGTAATGCTGAAGCACATCGAGGAGGCCCCGGCTCCGCTTGTGGCGTTTCGCAGCGATCTGCCTCCGGAGCTGGAGCCCGTCATACTAAAGGCCCTGGCAAAAGACCCTGCTATGCGTCAGCAAACAATGCAGGAGCTGATAGATGACCTGGAAAGAAAGGCGGAGCCGCAAGCGGCGGCGGCGGCGGCACAAAGCGGAGGCGATTTCTGGAAAACGGCCTTTATGGTGCTGATCGGCACCGGTGTGCTGGCCGCTGCGCTGATCTACGCCACGTCGGTAAAGCAGACCGACCCCGCAACCGTGCTGATGCCCGATGCGAACGGGCTTCCCGTACAGCCGATAAACCCGGCTACCGGCTTTGAAGAACAGCAGCTTGCGGTCATGCCGGGCGCGATGCCCGACTATCCGGCCGGACCGGGCCAGACGGCCGCCGACACGCTGCCGGGCGGCGACGGCTATAACCCTTGGGCAACCGGAGTGCCTCCGCCGGGTGCGCCGACCTATGTGCCCCCCGGTGGGCCCGTCGTCGTAATAGACCCCAACAACCCGAGCCAGTTCATGCCACCGGATGGAGGAGTGATCCTGGTCCCGGTACCGGCGAATGTGAACACAAAACCATCGCCCTCACCGACTAGGACACCGGCCGCGAACGCGAACACAGCCCCGGCACCGACACCCGCGGCGACCCCTCCTCCGCCGGCTCCGAAACCGGATCCGAAGCCTTCGCCGGGAGACGGTGAGGGTGCCGACGGTTGATCCTTTCGAGGCCTAACGGGGAACCTCAACTGTCTTGATGATGTCCGAGATCACGGCGTCGCTCGTGGCCCCTTCGAGTTCGGCCTCGGCGCGAAGCGCCAGCCGATGGCGAAGAACCGGAAGGGCTACGTCGCGCACATCGTCGGGGGTCGGGAAATCGCGTCCGCGAATGGCCGCCAGTGCCTTGGAGCAAAGAAGCAATGCGATAGATGCTCGCGGGCTGGCTCCGTAGAGGATCGTCGGATGGCTTCGCGTACGCCGCACGATCTCGACGATATATCGCTGGACCCCGGGCTCCATACGCATCTGCCGCACTTCATGGCGGCAATGCTGGACCGTAGCAGCGTCGGCCAACGGACGTATATCCATCCGGTCCAGCCGATGTGAATTAAACCCGGCATCCCATCTCGCCACTATCTCCTGCTCTTCCGTCTCCTGCGGATAATCGATCAGTATCTTGAGCAGAAATCGATCTAGCTGTGCCTCCGGCAGGGGGTAGGTGCCCTCGTATTCGATCGGGTTCTCGGTCGCAAGCACAGTAAATATCGGCGAAAGCTGATAGCTTTCCCCGTCGATGGTCGTCTGGCGCTCTTCCATCGCTTCGAGCAATGCAGCCTGTGTTTTTGGCGGCGTTCGGTTTATCTCGTCCGCGAGCAGGATGTCGGTGAAAACAGGACCGTGGCGGAGCGTGAACTCGGAAGTGCCCATGTTGAAAACGTTCGTCCCCGTTATATCCGACGGCATCAGGTCCGGCGTGAACTGGATCCGCGAAAATCGCGCGCCGACTATTTCTGCCAGCGACTTTACCATCAGCGTCTTTGCTGTGCCGGGAACCCCCTCCAGCAGGGCGTGTCCCTCCGCAAGTATGGCAACAAGCACTTGCTCGATGACCTCGTCCTGCCCGACAATGGTTTTCCGAAGTTCGTTTAGGATGTGTGCAATGGTTGAAGGTGTGTGAGTAAGCATTATCTGTACTATGTCGTTTTAACGACAAGAAACGTTCGGGAGAGCCGCATTTCGGCTAGTTCACGCGGACCTGATCGTAAAGTATCTTTATTGCAAGCAGAAGTACGGTGAACAAGAATATCCTCCGAAGCCAGGTTTCGTTCATCCATGTGACGAAATATGCCCCGATATAGGCTCCGGCAAACATCGTGGCCGCAAGTATCGCCCCCAGTTTGTAATCAACTAAACCTTGCCACATAAAAACAAGTGTGGCAACGCCCGAAGAAGAAACATTTATCAGCTTAGTTGCCGCTATCGCACCGCCATACGTCATCCCGAAGAATGCGACAAACGCCGCGGTCAGCACCGTAACATATCCGCCGCTGTACAAACCGCCATAGATCGCCAGAACGAACGTCGCGGCTATCCCGATGGCGGAGAGAGTCCACCGGTCGGAGCCCATATTGCCGCTACCGCGGCGGCTGCCTCGCCCAAAGACCGAAAACGCCACTAGGGCGATCATCGCGATCGAGACGATAAGCCTGATGCCCTGGTTAGTGATGATCCCGACCAGCGCCGCCCCGATAGCCGAACCCGCGACCGTAACCCCGATGAGCGGCGAAAGCCGCCTTACGTCAAGCTGTCCCGCACGAAGAAACGGGATGGTCGCCCCGACGGCCATAAAGGTAAGCCCGAACATGTTTGTGGCGACGGCCACCTTTTCGTCAAGGCCGAACTCGAACATCACGGGCACCGTAATGAGCGAATTGCTTCCGGTAACAACACCGACAACGCTTGTTACAAAGAACAAAAGAGCAACGATGAGGAGTGTGAAGCCGGTCATCGTCCTAGATCCTCCGCCTGCCTTGCCGGGTCAATCTGAGAAAATCCTCAAGCGAGCGCAGATCAGATGCCAGCCGGATCACCTCGCGACGATCGGTCCGCTCGCCGTGCGCTATGCTCTCGCATCTTTCCATCAAGGAATCGATCTTTTCGGCTTCGCCTCCTGTTCGTTCAGCGATCAGCGAAGCAAGTTCCCGTCGCGAGGTAGTAGTATTGTCAACGCCGAAACTGCGCGAGATTCGGCGGCGAAAATCGCCGTAGATATTCTCCATCGCAAGATCGAACGCCTTTGTCCTAAGCTGGAGCTCTGCCATGGCGCCGACGTATTCCAGTTTGGTCAGCCGGTCTGGCTCAGGCGCAGGTATCGGCCTTGCGAACCTTCGGCTTCGCGACACGAGAACGAGTGCACCGAGCAGGAAGAGTTGTGTGAGGATCGCTACGACGGGCGTCCCCTGAAAATACTCGAAAATGCGATTACTGCCGGCCCCGTAGCCGTGGTGATACTCGTCAAAAACGGCCAGCCCGCCGCCGGATCCCGCCAGGTTTATCGCTAGTTGTGCGTTGTCTGCTATCGAGATCCCGCCGTTTGAGACGATGAAGGGATCGCCTAAAATAAAGATCTTTCCGGCTCCGTAGGGCAGTTCAACCAGCAGATTGCGGTTCCGTTCAGATATGTGCACTATCGGGGCACGATACGGCTCCTCTTCGTCCTCGTCTGCCGGCGTTGCCCCCGTCGGCTCCTGATATGCCGGTGGCGGCGGTGCCGAAGTTTCCGATGCCTCCTCGTCATTCCCGTCGCCGGATCTTATACGGGGTGTCAGCCCGCCGGAATAGAAATCGTAAGGCTCATCATTCTGCGATTCGGGATCGCCCGAATATTCCTCAAAAGTGCTCTCTTCAGAAACATCTCCGTACTGGTCGTATCCGTCTTCGTCCTCATGGTCCTCCGCGACAGGGTCCGGATGAACTTTAGTGGGAACGCCGATGCCGGCATCCGTCGCCCTTCGAAGGTCGATCGACGATGCGAACCGAGAGGGCTGTACCGAGTTTACTGATGCCGTTATCAGCGAGGGTACGTCCGGGCGCGCAGCCGGTGTGTCGGCGGTCATTTTCTGGCGGTCTGCGGGGTCGGTGGTCAGTAGTTCGGGCACGATGTTGGGCGAGGCCGTGGCCGACCAATAGCCGACGGTCGATAAGACATGCTCTTGCGGCTCGCGGTCGATGACCACAAGCTTTCCGCCGAGCGCGACCCACTCCATCAATTGGTCGCGGTCATGCTCAGAATACTCCCGCCGGAGCGGCCCAACGATAATGAAGGTTGTAGGCGCATTCTGCAGTTCGGATCGGAGTTCTGACGGCGGCCGCTGCCAGCGACCAGCGGGCCGGCCGGTCTCGGTAAGAAGCGTATAGTATGCCTGGAGGCCCGTAGCCCCTGGATGATAGGTGGAACGGATCGGTGTGAACTCGCTGTCGGGCTCCTTTACCTTCTGAACGTAAGAAAGAGCGTTCAGCCCGATCATCAGGATCAGGAAGAAGACCATTGCACCGAAAATGAATAATCGCTCCTTCATTATTAGTTATCCAGGCTGTGGCACTAACCCTTTTTCCCAGCCAGTCCCGACTCGTAGCCCCTTTTGAAATGTGACCAGGTCTCTTCGCCTACGTCCCGCGACCCGTACCAGCTCGCCTCGAAGATACCGGTCAGCGTCCGCATCGACTCGAACAGGGCTGGTTCGCGGCGGACGTCGCGCAGATAGTCGCGATTGGTCTTGTGCCGTGCAAGCCCGATCTGCCGGCGTTCGGCAAGCTCAAAAAGGAACGCGATATAGCCTTTCCTTATCGCACCCCTCAGGTCCCCTTTTCGTGCCAGTGCCTCTGCCTCGCGATAGATGTCGGCGGAGCTGCTGTCTGCCGAAACGGTCTCGCCGAGAATGACCCTGTCCTCTTTTTCCATTTTCGCTTTCCGGCGGAAACTTGGGAAAATGTTCGGGGCCAGACGATAAACGATGAACAGCACCAGCACGACCACGCCGGCGATCATCACTATCTGTAGTATACGAGCAAGTCCCGGCAATCCGGACGGCTCTGACCCAACCGCGGTCGGCCTTGGAAACAGGCTTTCCAGCCATTTGATGAACGAATTCAACCATCGTTCCCAGATGCTTTCCTGTTTCTCGGTGGGTTTTTGAAACTGTTCGCGGGCCAGTATCTCGCTAAGCTTCTGCTTGTCCTCGTCCTTTGTCCTGCCGGCCCTTTCTGCGTTCTCCAGATCTGTGATGACCGCCACTATCTCTGCCAGGCGTTCGTCAATTCCGTAAAGAACAGCAGCCTGTCTTGCTTCACCCCGCTCGGTCACAAACTCGTCCAACCGTGAATGGACCCAGGCATAGGATGCGCTCTGAGTCCCATGAACCGTCTCGACCGACCTCGGTTCGGCGGGGAGAGTCGACCTCAGCTCGGTGACCTTTTTTGCGTCAAATGGCGGGAGTGGAGCTCCGCCTGAGCGGGCGGTAATGTCATCCAGCATCGCCGCTACGATCCCTCGGGCCTTCCTGATATCCTCCAGATGCTCCGTGGCCGTGGCTCCTTCGGCCCGCACTGTCGCAAGGATGCTAAGCAGGACGAACAAAGAGACAATCTTTATCACACCGAGCGTCATTTAACTCAAGCCAAGCGGACTGGTCCCGCTGTTGGGCCGGACAGGTTGCGCCGCCCCGGGTGCGGCCGCCTGCTGTGAACCCAGCGCGGGCTGAAGCGGATTTGAGTATGCCGCCGGGACCGACGGGATCTCACCGAGTCGGGCCGCCGCCATCAGCTCAATGTCATACCCCTCGTGGCGGACACGTTCGTCCACATAAAGCAGGCAGAGCCCTATCATCCAGACAGGCGACATCAAGACAAAGCTCGCCTGCCAAACCACCTGCGACGCCACCTCGTACCACCCCGGAGCCACCGCACCGGAGAGAGGCAGCATATCGACACCGGAATACCATGCGTACCAGCCAAGCGGTATGTAAAGTATCGCGAGTGCCGAATAGGTCGCCAGCGTAGTAAATGCAAACAGCGCGGCAAACCGCATTACATTCCCGCCTGCAAGCGACATGCTGCGCCCGATCGAGGCAAATATCCCCTGGCCCTCGACCATCATCACCTGTGGAACATACGCAACCCGCGAGGCAAGCAGACAAAAGAACAGGTAGGTTGCAAGCAGGCTGGCCAGCCCGATCGCAACGCTGATGATCGCGGCAAGAATCGGGATCGCCGAGAGCACCAAAATGACCATCGAGACCGCGACCATCGAGACGACCAACCCAAAATAGAAGATGATAGATCCAAAGAACCCAAGCAAGACCGCGATAAGGGTCGATGCCAGAACGAGCGATGCGAACCGCTCACGTATGTTGCGGTAAGTGGCGGCAAAGGTGATGGCTTCGCCAAAGAGCAGGTGACGAACGAAATTTCTCGACGCCCCGCCCATAACCGCCAGCGTGGCTACCGTGCCGGCCAGCCAGATAACGATCGTGCCCAGGAATGCAAAAACGGCATAGGCCGCCGATTCGATCGGGTCATATCCGCCGGTAAAAAAGATCTCGCGTGAAAGCTGTATCCACCCAAGTGACAGCAAAGTGGTGATGGCGACCGGAGGCAGGGCGATGAGCACAAGGACGGCAAAATTCTGCCGATAAAAACGTATCGCCCGGTCGATCAGGTCGCCCGCACCCAGCGGCACGATCGACATTTGGGAATGAGAAGGGGCGGCTGAGTTCATTGGGAATGGTCCTGCAAAATTATACAGCGAATTGACCGTTTAGCATAAAAAAAACCCGCCGTCACGTTCAACGGCGGGGCACTTTCAAAAACTAATTGCCCGGTTCCTAACCCGAACCGAAAGGGCCGACGGGCTACTGATCCTTTAGTTTGTCTAATGCCGCCCTTAGCTTATCTGCATCAGGCGAAAGCGGGTTGAGCCGGAGATAGGTCTCGAGATGGTTAATGGCTCGCCCCCGGTCACCCTTCGAAGAGTAAATGATCGCAAGTATGCGGTGAGCTTCTTTCATATTCTCGTTGCCCGAACGGAGAGCGATCTGCAGCGATTTTTCCGCCTCGTCAAAGAGTCCGAGATTTGCCAGCGCCTGCCCAAGAAAATAATGAGCTACTTCCGACGATTCGTTTATCTTTAGCGCCTTCCTGAGTATCGGCACAGCCTCGCCGTACCGCTCCAGGCCCACATTGACCATCCCTCGATTCAGGAGGGCGAGAAACGAGTCCGGGGAAAGCTTGATCGCCGCTTGAAATGCCGCGTCCGCCTCTTCCAGTTTGTTGAGCCGCATATACTGGACGCCGATATCGATATGAGCGCTCGTAAATTCGGGATGCTGTTCGATGGCGAGCTTGAACTCCTCGACCGCTTCCGCCGCCTTTCCGGCTTCGGCCAGTTCCTTGCCCCGCGTAAAGTGGTCGAGAGCGGTCTTTGGCACTCCGGCAAACGATGCGTCAAGAACCGCGGGCCTTATCTCAGTCGAAGCCTTTCGCGTCAGCCGAACGTTCACATTTACCGTTACGGCCGGAGCCCCGCGAAAGTGGATAACGTCAACATTCTGTGAAAAAGCCTCGAACCCCTCTTCCTTGTCTACGACAATTGTGTAATTTCCGCTAACGAGTCCGCGAAAGGCAAAATTGCCGCGATCGTTCGCCTGTATGATCCGATTGCCGCGGGTCATTGTCACCAACATGACCCGGGCGCGGGCGATGGCCTCGCCGCCGGGCCCCATCACCATGCCTTCGATGCTGTTGATCCCGCCTAGCCCGGTGTCGGTCGCGCTGGGGGAAAGATCCGATATCTGACCGTACGAAACAGCGGCAGAAAGAGCGAGCATGGCAACCAATGCCGCGAATCGCCCGGCACGGCCTAGATCATTCAAATTCATAATAAACCTCCATCAAGAACCCGCTTGTTCGATGCCAAAAAGGCGATCAAACAATGCTGGGGGGAAAAGCGGAACATTCGGGGCAAACTGCGTGCTTTGGCACCGCAGTTCGGACAGGACCGAGTTCACAAAAAGGAAACATTTTGATTATAGCCTTTGGCCGCGGGAAATCAACGTATACCCGTCCACATTCCGTTCAGCCCCCGTTAAAACCTAACCCCCGAAGTATCGGAAAATGCCGATAAAATGAAAAATGGCGTTGCCGGGAGTGCACCCTGCAACGCCGAATAGTAACAAGACTTTGGGGGAAGACCGGTTTTACCCAGTCTTCCCAAAAGCCACATTAGAACCTCAAGCCTCCCTGGAAGTGGATAACGCGAGCGCTTCCACTTGTTCCAGTGATACGACCAAAGCTGGTCGAGTCAAACTGAGTGTTTCCGAAAGCAAAGTTCGGGTTGTTAAGGATGTTGATGAAGGTTGTCTTCAGCTCCAGCCTTACCCGCTCTCCGATCGGCCACCTCTTAACAAGGCTCATATCCAGGTTGAAGTACGTGCCACTGGTAAGGCTATTGATCGGGAAGTTGCCAAACGTACCCACTTCGGGCTGACCAAGCAATCCTGCCTGGAGAGTCGAACCGGTTACTTGTCCGGCAGCGTTGGTGTTGATGTTCAAGAACGCCGGGTTGAACCAAAAGATACCGCCCGGGGTCCTATAGATCCCAACATTACGCCGGAACTCCTCAAATGACATACCCAAGAGCTGAGCCGGATTTCCATCCACACTGCCCCCTGTCCATGTATTGAAGGACGAACGACCCGATGTGATATAAAACGGAGGCCGAGTTGACCATGCCGCGATCGCACCAATTGTCCAGCCGCCGATCACCTGGTTAAGTGCAGGATGCATGTCGCTTCCAAACCGCTTACCTCTTCCGAACGGAAGATCGTAAACCGCATTGGCGACAAACCGATGGGACTGGTCAAAATTGGCCCTTCTGTAGTCGAGCCGCTTGTTGCGGAACGTACGGAAGTTCTCCAGTGTGCTCTGGTTGTTACCCTGAGCGTCCGCCGCGTCGGTCAGCGCCTTGCTGAACGTATAATCTGCCTGGAAGAGCAGACCGCCCGAGAAACGACGCCTTACTTCGACCTGCATCGAATGATAGTTAGACATCGAATCATTCGTCAAAAGGCGAGCGAACTGTGCATTTGGATTCGCAACAAAGAAGTTTGCGGGAATGCCGTTTGCCGGATTTTCGCGAGCCAATCGATACGTCGCGCTGTTTGCCAGCAGTGACGCGATAGAGCCGATGTTGTTGTTGTTTATGTTGTTGATGATCGCGGCGTTCTGGAACGAGTTTGCTGCAGAGGCACCAACAAAGAACGCCGAGAAGATCGGCAGCGGAACCGTACCAGCACCCGGATTGATGTTTCCGAAGTGGTTCGGCGTACCCTGTGCCGCGTTGATAGCGAGATTGTTCCTCGCGTTCAGGAATTCCTGAAGGAATCCGTTCTCGAAGATGTTGATCTCGTTATAGTCAACGGCACGATATACCTTGATCGCCCGGTTTGCAGAATAACGAACCTCAAAAGCCGTGTTCGGCATTATCTCGCGTTCGTAACCAAATGACCATTGCTGGACATAAGGAGTTCTCAGTTCCGGGTCGATCGCCCACAGCCCGTTGGCGGGGCTCTGAAGGAAATTTTGTCGATCTGTTCTCGGGATCTGGAATGTCGGGATCGGAAGCGGAATATCCGCTGCCGTCAGGATCCCGGTTATAGGATTGGCTGCCGTGCTCGTTGTCGTTATCAAGC
Organism: uncultured Acidobacteriota bacterium; assembly: GCA_937859595.1. Taxonomy (GTDB): domain Bacteria; phylum Acidobacteriota; class Blastocatellia; order Pyrinomonadales; family Pyrinomonadaceae; genus OLB17. The sequence continues at coordinate 27,055 of CALMAH010000008.1, forward strand.
CCGGATTGGTCGCGCCGACACCCATCGCGTTGCTGATAACGGTGAAACCGTCACGCAGAAAGCTGATGGAGTATCCGCCTCGGATCGAGCTCTGTCCGGCAGAACCGAAAAGAACTCGGCCAAGGCCGCTTTCGAAGTTCGGCGACCATGCAAAACCAAAGAATGGAGCAAAGTTGTTCCAGTCATCGTTGTACAGTTCACGTCCCGTATTTCCGCTCACAAAATCAAGCGTACCGACTGGAGGAGCGGCGCCCGCGGGGGCATTAGGATTGAACAGGTTTCCAAAACCCGATACGCCAAAGATGTCGCGATGATCGGTAAGCTGGATGCCCAATCCGTTCGGAAGTGTAGGCACTCCCATGAAGTCCCAACGCACACCAATGTTGATGGTAAGGTTGTTACGAGCTCTCCACTGGTCCTGGACGTAAAGTGCAAGATCCCTCTGAAGAAAGTCTCTTTCACGGGTTGCACCAAGGACAAAGCCCGATGTTGGACTAGCCACATTAAGGGTTGCCTGCGAGCTTGAAAGATTTCCGGTCAAGCTTGCATAAATGTTCCGCGCAAGTGCAATGTTCGTTGCGGTAGCACCCGGGAAACTGGAGTCCACGATCCCGCCGGTGTTATGCGCCGGAGTGCCAAGAAGGACCAGCGGGTTGATACCGACGTCATTGTATGTTGTAGCGAAGATACGCTGGTAGTCACCGCCAAATCGGATAAGGTGACGGCCACGTGACCACGAAACATCATTCTTGACGTTCCATACCTGAGTATCGCGTCCCTGTGACTGAAAGGGAACTACATTACCCAGTCCACCACCGGAGTAGATCGACTGGAATCCAGGCATGAGAATGAAGCGTTCTGTAGGATTCTGCTGAAGGTTGAAACCTACAGGAGCCCACTGCTTTCCAACGCGAAACACATTGGTAATGTTGGGGCCAAAGTTTGAGACCAACGCACCTGTCACCAGCCATCGCGGGCCGCCCTGTTCGGAGCTTACTCCTCCCGGGAACGGAGCTTCGAGGTTGTTAAAGGTGTCCGGAGAAAGGATGTTCTTGAAGTAGTTGAGAACAAACTCGAACTTGTGTGATCCAACCCTTGTGTCGCGGACAAGCTGATGGTCATAGCGGCCAACATATTTGTCGTTATTGCTGACACCCGAAACGTTGTAGCTGAAACCAGCTGTGTTCAGGCCGTCGCCGACGTTATTATTGTTCGGCAGCGGGGTCTGGCCAATGAGAGCCATCGTGATCGGATTCAATGAATTATTGGTTCCGATCGCAAGCAAATTGACACTTTGTGTGACGCCGCCCGACACATAACGGAAAATGCCTGTGCGGGCCTCGGGCGTAAGGACCACACGGTTCCGGGAGTTCTGGAAGTTGTCCCTGAAACCTTCATAGGCAAAGAAGAAGTGTGCGGTGTCCTTGCCGTCCCAGATGAACGGGCCGCCTTCGCCAAATCTCGGGAAGTAAATGGGTCCGCCGATGTCAAAACCGAAAAAGTGCTGGTTCTGACGCGTGCGCGGGGTTCCAATAGAGTTATTAAAGAACGTATTCGCCTGCAGCGCATCGTTCCTGTTCATGTAAAAGATACCGCCGCGGAACTGGTTTGTACCGCCGCGGGTCACGAGTGTGACCTGTCCAACACCGCGGCCCTGTTCGGAGCCGACCGTGCCGGTCGTTATGGTAAATTCAGCGGTCGAGTTCAATGACGGCGTCGAGATAGCAAACAATGAACTTGTCTTTACAAAGTTGTCCATTGCGTTGATGCCGTCCTGGGTTACGTTCGTGGCCGTCTGCCGGAGACCGGCTATCGAAGAACCGCGCGTGTCATTGCCGACAACCGCGATACCTGCCTGAAGTCCCGCGAGGTCAAGAGGGTTTCTTGTCGCCAGCGGAAGGTCGGTTACCTGCTGTGTACTAATGGTCGTGGTGAGCGACGGCGTGGTGGTATTGATGGCTTCCTGAACGGCAAGTACCGTTACGGTTTCTCCCTCAAGACCAACTTCGAGGCCAATGTTCACCTGTGCGTTCGTTGCGACCGCCACCGAAATGTCCGGGGCTACGGTGCGTTTAAAGCCGCTGCTTTCAACAGAGACGGTATATTGTCCCGGCTGAAGGGCTTCCATGCGAAACACACCGACGCTATTGGTCGTCGTGACACGCTCTGCACCGGTCGCGTTATTCGTGACCCGGACAGTTGCACCAGCGACAACCGCACCCGCCGGATCCACTACGGTTCCTGACATGGTGCCAGTCGTTTGAGCTACGGCCGTTGCCTGAAACAGTGCAAACATAAGGCCGAAAGCCAAACCTGTGATCAACTTTCTCATGTTGTTCCTCCTATAGGTTATTTGAGCCACTCTATGTAATTGGGTATAAAGTGCTTCCGGTTCATCTCCGGATAACTCAAGAAATATGCGATCGAGCGTTATTTTTCTGTAACTCATTGTGACCACAAGTGTTAGAAGCAAATTGCTCGACCAGGCTAAAACAGAGTGATATCAATGTTTGGGAGTTTTTAAATGCCAATACGGTGGCTGCCGGGTTAAAAAGGCAAGCACTATGCCATTTTGAGTGCTTATCCGGGCCAGGTGGAGCAAATATGCTGTAATTATTGCGAAAAATAGGTTTGCGTGGCTTCAGAGGGATCCCGGGGTGTCCTCAAGGGCCTGAAACATCCGGTTCCGGCCGATCTCTTAAAGCCCGATTCTACGATTTCTCGGATAAAAGTCCACAAATCCTCAGATAAGCCCTCTCGCGGTTATCTTGGCGAGATATTGTAGCTTTTTATCTTGGAATTCAGCGTCGTCGCGTTCAGCCCGAGAAGCCTCGCTGCTCGCGACTGGTGCCCGCCCGTCTGGTCAAGAGCCTTGCGGATCAGGTCGATCTCAAACTTCTTGACCTCGTCGTAGAAATTGACGCCCTTGGCAAGGTCGACAGTTCCCGAAACCCCTTCCGCGCTCCTGATCGATTCGAGAGCCGAAGCCGGGTCACGAACCTCCGGACGGAGGCAATCGACGGTAAGTTCGTCGGTGGTCGCGATAACGACCGCCCGCTCAATGATATTCTCAAGCTCACGGACGTTCCCGGGATAATGATAGTTCTCCAGCAGGGCCAGCACCTCCGGCGAAAGATTCTGCGAGATCTCGCGAGCATTCTCCTGGTTATATTTCTTGATGAAATGAACGGCCAGGGGGAGTATGTCCTCCGGCCGCTGGCGAAGTGCCGGAAGCTCGATCGGCACGACCGAGAGCCGATAGTAGAGGTCCTCGCGAAAGGTGCCTGTTCTGACGGCCTCTTTTAAGTCAACGTTCGTCGCGGCGATTATCCTAACATCAACCTTTACGGTAGTTGTGTCGCCAAGCGGGGTAAATTCCCTCTCCTGGATCACTCGTAGAAGCCGCACCTGGATCTCGGGCCTCAGGTCCCCGATCTCGTCCAAAAAGATCGATCCTGTGTCCGCTACCTCAAAGAGTCCCTTCTTTGCCGCGACCGCACCGGTGAATGCGCCTTTCGTATGTCCAAAAAGCTCGCTCTCAAGCAATTCTGACGGGATATTCGAACAATTGACCACCACGAAGGGTTTGTCCGCACGCGGGCTGGCCTCGTGAATGGCCTTTGCCAGGAGCTCTTTGCCGGTACCGCTTTCTCCGGTGATCAGCACGGTCGAACGCGCCGGGGCCACACGCTCAACGAGCCGAAAGATCTCTTCCATTTTGTCGGAACGGCCAATTATCGCGTCGCGGCTGACAGAGCGGGTCATCACCTGACGAAGCGTTTGCCGCTCCTCTTCCTTCTTTCGCTTCTTTACGCCGCGTGCAACGAACGAGAGGATCTGTTCGTTTTGAAAGGGCTTTCTGATAACGCCGGCGGCGCCTTTTTCCCAGGCAGATATCGCCGTATCGAACGTGGCAAAGGCCGTGATCATCAGAACTACCGCATCCGGATCGGCTTTGATCAATTCCTCCAGAGCCGTCAGCCCACCGATCCCCGGCATCGAAACATCCATCAGAACAACATCGAACGGCTTTTCCGTATATCGCTCCAACGCCTCTTCGCCGGTTCGGGCAAGCTCGACCTTATACCCTGCAGAGGTAAGTATGGTCTCGAGGACATCGCGCATTATCTCCTCGTCGTCGCAGATAAGTATCGAACCTTTTCGAGCCATAATCTTCCGGTGCCGTGCAGAACTGAGATTATACGGTGAAGCAAGCGGAAACAGAAAGCAGTGCGAGCTCCGGACGGTCCCCCCGACAGGTCCGCCGGGCCTCAGCGGCTGTTATAATATGTGTGATGCCCGCTGTTTACGATCGACTTGCCGCATTCTACGACCTCGCGTTCTCTCCTTTGGAAAAGCGATTTCTGCAACGCTGGAGAGGCGAGGCCCTCGCAGAACTTCCCAGGGAAAGCCGCATTTTGGAGCTCGGTTGCGGCACCGGTGCGAACTTCGCATTCTACCCTCCGTTCTCTCTCGCCGTGTCGAGCGAACTGTCGGCAAAAATGCTCGAAAAGGCCGCAGGGCGAAAAGCGGCGAACCACCTTGTCCAGTGCGATGCCCAAAAACTCCCGTTTCCCGACAACGCCTTTGATGCCGCGTTTGCCACGCTCGTTTTCTGCTCCATTCCGGATCCGCAGGCCGCGTTCTTTGAGGTAATGCGTGTGCTGGTGCCCGGCGGCCGGCTCGTGCTTCTTGAACATGTTCGGCCTCCCGGATTGGGAGGCAAAGTATTCGACGCGCTAAATGTTCTGACCGTAGCCCTTATCGACGATCACTTCAATCGGGAGACATCGAGAATTGCCGCTGAGGCCGGCCTCGAATTGGTTGAGGTTCGTTCAAAAGCACGCGGGGCGGTTAACCTCATCGTATGCCGAAACCCTTAGCTGTACCGCGGTGCCGTGCTGAAGAGCCTGAAAACGCCCCGCTGTTTCACGGCGATCGAGTTTGCTCCGAAACAAACTAAACCTTTTCGACTGAATTTTCGTAATCTCTGCGATAACATATAAGTAATTGTTCATATCTTTTCGGGCACGGAAGATCAATAAAATGGCTAAATCAAAAACTGCAAAATGGATACTCATAATCGGCGGACTTCTGTTCGTGTTTCTGATCGCGGCGGTCGTGGGCCTCGTTCTGGTCGCCGACCGGCTCGGACAACCGAGCGTGCCGAACAACAGCGTTCTTGTACTAAGCATTACCGGAGACCTGCCGGATTACGTTCCTGAAGACCCGCTTGCCCGCGCTCTTGGGATCACAGAGTCGCAAAGCTTCACAGGTCTGTTGACACAGCTTCGCAAGGCAAAGGTTGACGACCGGATCGGTGCCGTCCTTTTGAACATAAATTTCCCTTCGATCGGCTGGGGAAAGGCCGATGAACTTCGCGACGCGATCAAAGACCTTCGCACCTCCGGCAAGCCTGTCTATGCCTATATGCAAATGGGCATGAACCGCGATTACTACATCGCAACGGCGGCCGAGAAGATCTTTTTGCCGCCGCCCGGCGATCTCTGGATAAATGGCTTCGCCGCCGAGGCAATGTTCTATCGCGGCTCGCTGGACAAATTGGGGATCGAGCCCGACGTGATCCAGATCGGCCCGAAATATAAGAATGCCCCCGACCAATACACCCGAAAGGATATGGGCGAAGGCCAGCGCGAGGTGATCAATGCTGTCCTTGATGAATATTTCTCGCGATTTAGCGCGGCGGTGGCCGAGGCTCGCGGAAAGTCGGCAGACGACGTTGCCGGCATTGTTGACAATGCCCCTTATGCCGCGCCGCAGGCAAAGGAGCTTGGGCTGATCGACGATGCTCTGTATCCGGACCAGGTCCACGAGGAACTCAAAAAGCGGCTCGGGTACCGGGAAGACGAAAAGCTGCGCACCATCGGTGGCGGCAAATACCGCGAGGTCTCCTCGGATTCGCTTGGGCTCAACCGGGGCGATCGGATCGCCGTGATATTTGCCAGCGGGGCGATAAACGTTGGACGGTCGAGCGACGGAATTTTCGGCGGGCAAATGGTGGGGTCGGACACCGTTGTCAGTGCGATAAACGACGCGGCGGAGGACACGGGCGTCAAGGCCATCATTTTGAGGATCGATTCGCCCGGCGGTTCTGCGCTCGCTTCCGACCTTATGTGGCACGCAATAGAGAACGCCAAGGCGAAAAAGCCCATCGTCGTCTCGATGTCGGATGTGGCGGCCTCAGGCGGATATTACATTGCCGCTAACGCGAACAAGATAGTCGCCGAGCCTTCGACGATCACAGGATCGATCGGTGTGTTTGTCGGCAAACCGGTCCTGAAAGGTTTCTATGATTGGCTCGGAATTTCCAACGAATATGTGATGCGTGGAAAAAATGCCGGTATATTCCGTGCGACCGAAAAATGGACACCCGAAGAGCGGCAAAAAATGGAAGAACAGACGAACAAGATCTATTTCGACAACTTTTTGCCAAAGGTCGCCGAGGGGCGGAAAATTTCCGTCGAGCGTGCAAATGAGCTGGGACAGGGACGCGTTTGGACCGGCACACAGGCGAAAGAGAACGGCCTGATCGATGAGTTCGGAGGCCTGGAAAAGGCCATAGATATTGCAAAGGAGCTTGCGGAAATACCGGCGGATAAAGAGGTTAGACGTGTGGTCTTTCCCGCCCCAAGGCCTCTCTTTGAAACTCTGTTCGGTTCGGGCGAATCCACCCTTTCCGCCGATATGAAGGCACAAAAAGCTCTCGCCGAGGCTTTGCCCGAAGATGCTCGCCGGGCGCTCAGATTTGCAGAGCTTTTCGACAGGATGCGAAACGGCGAGTCGATGATGATGATGCCGTTCGAGTTGAGAGTGAAGTAGAACAAAGGGTTCCCAGAACCGTTATTTTATCTCTGTACCGTAGATCGTAAAACAATGCTGGCAAGGCATCTCGGCCGCCGGTGGAACGCGCCATAACCTTGTGCTGATGTAGTCGCCTTCCTCGAATTTGAAAATGATACGGCCAAGATCGAATTTTCTGAATCGAATATGGTCGACGATGAATCTTAATCTCAGATTGGATTGGTTTACTTTCTCATCCTCTTCAACGACAAACAATATAAGGCCCTGGCTATTCGGATTATTTGCAATCTCGATCAAAAACGCGTCGATTCGGGCCCGGATGTCATCAGGCTCCAGGCTGCCAAACTCGTCGCTTGGACGACCGCAGCCCGGAAACCCAGCTACGACAGCGGAGTCTGACGACCCGGTATTACACCATGGGAGTAGACCGTCGACCTTGACCGACGCAGTTATCGTCTTTTCAGCGTCCGCGGCAGAGGTACGGACACTTATCACCGGAGTGCCCTGTCCCTTTTCTATCGTCCCGGATGAAACTGTCCACTCGTACCTGATATCCGAACGAGAAGTTGAAACGGTTGCGGTAAACGTGATGACGTCCCCGGGAATTGTGACACTTGGCGGCCCCAGCACTTCTATCTTTGGACAGCCCATTGGGTCGTTCTGGCCTAAGCAGATAAGCGAAAAGGAAAGGAAAATAGCCGGGAAAACGAGGTATCGCAACATTTTCTTTGAGCCTCCGATACCAACAATATACCTCAACTTTCCATGATCATTGAAACTTTTTTGTCAGCAAGGGCCGGTGTTGCCGGTTGTATTGACTTTTTGTTTAACCTATAATCCGCCCGTTCACGCCTCACAGAACATTTACGATAGAAGATATGGCAAGACCGGTCTCGCGGGCCGAACTTGACCGGCAAAAGAGATCTACTAAAAGGGAGAACATATGGTAAGAATCGTACTTGGCATTGTCGCCGGCTTTATAGCATGGTCAGTACTGTGGGTTGGGACCGACCAGGTCCTTCGTTCGGCCTCGCCTGAATGGTATGGAGCCCATCAATACGGGATGGAGGCAGCGGTCTTTAACACCGAGCCGTTCGAGGTGGACACGAACATCCTGCTGATCTCTCTATTCCGGAGTATCATTTTCTCAATAGCAGCCGGCTTTCTTGCCGCGTTTATCGCAGGCGAGAACCGGCGTTCGCCGCTTTGGCTAGGCATACTGCTTCTTGCCTTCGGGCTATTTGTTCAGGCGACCGTGTGGAACTATATCCCGCTCTGGTACCACCTGATCTTCCTCGCTCTTCTGGTGCCAATGACGGTTCTGGGCGGCCGGCTGAAGACGATCAACACCGGCCCGGTCAACGCCGAATGATAGCGACGGGCAGCGGGCGGACGACCGCGTGCTTACCGTAGGTCAAAAGATTCAACCGGGCGATCGACGTCTCCATCGCTGCTTGCAGATCGTCGGGCGGCATATCCGATCTTTGTTCGTAACATGCGTGCATGATACACGGCAGAGGCTTTGCGGCCCCGTGGACCACGCACCCCAGATCTTCATCCAAAAGCGGGCAGGAATATGTGGACTCCGCCCTATCGGGCTTGTCCAGTTCATAGCGCTCCACGGTCTCCTCGATCCGCCGGTCCAGTTGTTCGCGGCGTTCTGTCGGCAGGCGGTCGATCACCCGTCGGATGGCCGCAGCTTCAAGCGGAGTTATACGGACATTCACAAAATGCGCGTCCGTACAGCAGCTGCCCTTTACTTCACATGTCAAACAGTCCTTCGCCCGATGCTCATAGTCCCGCGCGACACTGCGGGCAAGCTCTGTCAGCTCTGCAGTCAGTTTCTCAATAGCCTTGTTCTTCGAGATTAGCTTCACGGCGTTCCACGGAGCAGACATTTCCTGCGCTCGAGTCTGCGGAAAAAGCATATAACGCAAAGATCATTCACATCAATGATTCATAATGTTATCGTTATACTATCCGGGCCAAAGTTCATTCTTGTTCCGGGAAATTCCAAGGATAGTTCACCCGACATGATAAAGCTATTTGCGACGGTTTTTCTATTGCTGTCTGTCGCTGCGCAAAACGTCTTTACCTACGGCGGCGACGAGGTAAAACTGAAGAACGGTGACCGGCTGACCGGAAAGATCATTTCTCAGGACGAGGAACAGATCGTGATCGAGACCGAATATGCCGGTAAAGTGACGATAAACGCCGCTCACGTTGAGAAGATCGCCGACGAGACTGCAACCACAGAGGGGGCGGAAATTGCGAAAAAGGAAGGGGAGGCCGAGGAAGAACGAGAGGCCGAACCGGCCGCAAAGGACGAGGCAAAACCTGCGGAGCCCGCAAGCGCGGCGATCGAACAGAAACCTCGGTTCTTTGGCGGCAGGCTTTTTTGGGGGATCGTCGAAGGCTGGGACGGCAACGCCAATATCGGCTTTAACTACACCACCGGCAACTCCCGAACCAGCACGATGACCACGGGGTTACGGGCGGTAAAGACGGCCGGAAACGACAAGCTAACGGTCTATATGCGAAGCCTTTGGTACAACAACCGGCGGCTGGCGGCAAATAACACCACCCAGAATGCCGTATGGGGCGGGCTGCGTTATGACCGGAATTTCTCGGAAAGGCGGTTTGCCTTTGGTTCTTACGATTTTGAACGCGACCGGCCGCGGCGGCTCTATTACCGGTCGGTGCTCGGCGGCGGGCTTGGGCATCGTCTGATAAGAAATGAAAGGACCGAACTTGAACTCCTGGCCGGCGGAGCATGGAACAGGACATGGCAGTTTGGCCCGAACACCGACACGCCCGAGGCACTCGTCGGAAATTCGTTCAAGCATCGATTCAACGGACGTCTACGTGTTCAGCAGACCTTCACCTTTTTCCAGAATGTGGCTGACCGGAACGAGTTTCGATTTATCTTCGATTCGTCCGTTATTGCGGATGTGACACGAAAGATCGGCATCCACTTTACAGTCGGCGACCGTTTCAATAACGATCCGCCGCCGAATGCGCGTCGAAACGATTTCCTGTTCACGACCGGTATCCGCTTTAACTTCGGCAAGAGGAACTAGACGAGCGCAGAGCGATCACACATTATTTTGCGGGGCCCCTCTCGTGGTAAAATACCGTTGCATTTTTATTTCTGCACATACCGGGAGGGACGATGGCAAAAGAGGGTGATAAGGCACCAAACTTTAAGGGACGGAACCAGGACGGAAAGTCCGTCAAGCTAAGTGACTTCAAGGGCAAGAAGCTTGCGCTTTATTTTTATCCAAAGGATGATACGCCGGGCTGCACAAAACAGGCGTGTTCGCTCAGGGACGGTTTTGCCGATCTGAAAAAGGCCGGCATCGCGGTGGTCGGTGTTTCGATCGATGACGAAAGATCGCACCGAAAGTTCATTGATAAGTACGAACTTCCTTTTGATCTGATCGCCGATACCGATAAAAAGATAGTGGAAGACTACGGGGTCTGGGGTGAAAAGAGCATGTACGGAAAAAAATATATGGGAACCCATCGTAAGACCTTTCTTATCGACGAAAAAGGTAAGATCGTAAAAGTGTTTGAGAAGGTAAAGGTCGCCGAGCACGCCAACGAGGTCCTTACGGCATTTGCCGGCAACTAAACGACATTTTGGACAGTAAGGACTGTCTGTTCACAAAAAGAATTATGAAGAGACTATATTTTCTCGTGTTGGTCGTGGCGGTCGTGGCTGTTGGATGTTCGGAGGCCGAGAAACCGGTCGCGACCAACACCGCCAACGTAAACACCAACGTCGCAAAACCAAAGGCAACACCGGCGATCCCGCATCCCGGTGCCCCACGGATCTCGCTGGCCGACGCCAAGGCAGATTTTGACGCCGGCACGGCAGTTTTTGTAGATACCCATTCACCTCGTTCGTTCGAGAACGAGCACATCGCCGGCGCTGTGAACGTGCCGGCGGAAGACTATGAGGCGCATCTTGATAAATTGCCAAAGGGCAAAAAGATAATCGCCTACTGTTCCTGACCGGCCGAAAATTCGAGTGCCAGGTTGGTTACTCAATTAAAGGCCAAAGGTTATGAAAATGTTCATGCACTTCTCGGCGGCACGCAAGCCTGGAGAAGCGCAGGCTTTCCGATGGGCCCGGAAAAGAAGAAATAGACCCAAGGTCAGAGAAAGCCGGTCAAACGGATCAAATTGCGGCAGCAGCGAGGAAAGGCCCTATAGCCTTACGATCTTCGCCTTGCTGCCGTTTCTCATGTCCTCGGGCAGTGCGTTTCGGGTATCCACTATCAGGCTCGCCAGTTCGCAGACCCGGCCATAGTCCACTTCCGAATGCTCGGTGCAGATTATGACGCAATCCGAACCCTTGATCAGATCGTCCGTCAGTTGGCTGCTCCTGAGAGGCTCGCCGTCACCTATCGTGTAGGCATGGTCAAATGTCACCTCGTCCACGAACGGATCGTGGTATGAGAGTTCGGCACCGCGTGACCGCAGCAGGTCGATTATCGAAAGAGCCGGAGATTCCCGCATGTCGTCAATGTCTTTCTTATAGGCAACGCCGAGGATCAATATCTTCGATCCGTTGACGGCCTTCTTCACGTCGTTAAGAGCGGTCGAGACCAGCTTGACCACATAGGCGGGCATCCCCGAATTGATCTGTTCCGCCAGCGAGATGAACTGTGAATCAAAACCGTGTTGGCGTGCCTTCCACGAAAGATAGTGCGGGTCAAGCGGGATGCAGTGGCCGCCGATCCCCGGGCCCGGATAGAACGGCATGAACCCGAACGGCTTGGTCGCGGCTGCCCGGACAACCTCCCAGGTGTCAATACCGAGTGTCTTGCAGAGCCGGGCCATTTCGTTTGCCATCCCGATGTTTATCGCCCGGAACGTGTTCTCCCAGAGCTTGCATGCTTCTGCCACGCGCGCCGAAGAGACAGGATGTACCGTATCGACGATCTTCGAATAGAGTAGTGCGGCCACATCGGTTGAATCTTTCGAGACGCCGCCGACCACCTTTGGAATATTGTGTGTCTGAAACTGCGGATTGCCCGGGTCAACTCTCTCCGGCGAGAACGCGAGAAGGAAATCTGTGTCTATGTTAAAGCCCTTGGCCTCGAACATCGGAAGCAGCACCTCGTCCGTCGTGCCCGGATAGGTCGTCGATTCGAGGATCATCATCTGGCCCGTTCGCAAATACTTCTGGATCTCCTCACCGGCTGTGATGATGTAGGACATGTCCGGGTCCTTGGTCTTTCTAAGAGGCGTCGGGACGCAGATAACTATCACGTCGCAGTCAGCGAGCCGGCCAAAATCGGTCGTGGCCGAAAGTTTCCCGGCACTTACACATTTCGCGACATTCTCCGACGGCACATCGACGATATAAGACCGCCCGGCGGAGATGTCGCTGACCTTATTTTCGTCAACCTCAAAACCGACGCCTTCAAAGCCCTTTAAGCAAAACTCAACGATCAGCGGAAGCCCCACGTAACCGAGGCCGATCACGCCGATGCGTGCGCTGCCGTCATTTATTTTTTTTTCTAGTAGATCTTTTGTCATTGGTGATGCGGGCCGCGACGAGTGGGAAGCAGGCACCGATATGGTCAAATCATTAGCTTCATTAAAGTTAAGTTACTGACATAGGTTAGTCAAGACGCTCATGTCTTGTGTTAAACTAACTGAAATATCGACCGCGGGACAACCCCGAAAGATATGATCAATGTCCCCGTTCTTCCTTTGAAACATGAATTTTGAGATCGAGTCACAGAACCCCGTGGTAAAGGCATTGATCGAGGGAACAGCACCCGAGCCTGCCCGGATGGCGGCCTCGCGCGGCCTGCTTCCGTTGCCTCAGAATGATCTGCTCGAAGTGCTTGTCGCTTTTGCAGCCTCCGAAAATGCCGAGATCGCACAAAACGCCCGCGAGGCCCTGGCCGAACAGGATGCCGACGCCGTTCTGCTGGCCGTTCGTTCGGCCGAGACGCCGGTCTCGTTCCTTAACTATTTCGCCGGCCGGCCAAAGGCACCGAGGGCCGTTCACGAGGCCATTCTGCTCAACCCGAGAACACCCGCCGCGACGATAATATCCTTTGCCCGCAATACGGATAATGGCGAACTGTTGGAACTGATCTCGACCAACCAGCAGTTGATGATCCAGAATCCGGCGGTGATCGACGCGATACTCAACAATCCTGCCCGAACGACCGACGCAGAAAGGCGGGCATCGGAAACCAAACGAGAGTTCTTTGAAAAGGAACGCGGCCAGCAGCAGATAGCCAACGAGCTGCGGGCCCAGGGCAAGGAAGCCGCCGCCGAATTTATCGAGCAATCCGAGTTTGCACAGAACGATGCCGCCCTGGAAGATGCTCTCTTTATTGCCTCGATGATCGAGGTGCCGGACAGCGAGACGGATGACTCCTGGCTTGCGCTCGAATATCTCGAAGAGCTTTACGAGGAAACGGAGGAGCAACGCCAGCACGTTGTAAATAAGATAATCGGCGACTTCCGGTTCGAAGAGGGCGACCTGGAACACGAACGCGTTTCCGTTATCAACAAAGTGATGCAGATGGGTATGAAAGACCGCGTCAAGCTGGCGATGAAGGGCGACCGCGAAGCTCGCAACATACTTATCCGCGATCCGAATCGCGTTGTGGCACAGGCCGTGGTCCAAAATCCACGGATAACCGAACAGGAAGTGGAAAAAATAGCGGCGATGCGTTCGGTGCCGGAAGATGTGCTCAGACAGCTTGCCAATAATCGTCAATGGGCCCGCAGCTATCCGATCATCCACAACCTGGCAAGAAATCCGCGGACGCCGATCGCCAATGTGATGTCCATCCTGACGCGGCTGCAGCTACGCGACCTGAAGGCAATCTCGGCAAACAAGAACGTCTCCGACGCAGTCCGCCGCCAGGCCGGAAGGCTCTCCGCGGCTCGTTCGGGAAGGTAGGATCACCCGTTTTGCATTTAAGAATTTTTAATGGCCAGATCATTTGAAAAGCTCCAAACAACGCTCGAAATGATAAAGTTCGAGCATACGTTGTTTGCGTTGCCGTTCGCATTTTTGGGAGCGGTGATGGCGGCGGACGGGCTGCCGACGTGGTGGCAAATCCTTTGGATAACGGTGGCAATGGTCGGGGCTCGTTCGGCAGCAATGACCTTTAACCGGCTAGTTGACCGCGATATCGATGCGGCAAACCCGCGAACGGCAAACCGCGAACTGCCCAGCGGAAAGCTCTCGGTCGGGTTCGCCTGGGGATTTCTCTTCGCATCGGTGTCGATATTTCTGCTGGCGGCATGGTCGCTTAACTGGCTTACGTTCGTGCTCTCACCAGTCGCGCTGGCCAGCGTTCTGGGTTATTCGTATGCAAAGCGCTTTACGGCATTTTCACACGTCCTTCTCGGCTGGGCGCTTGCTATATCACCGACTGCCGCATGGATAGCCGTCAGAGGGACAATAGATTCCGAAATACCCCTTCTCCTTTCACTTTTCGTGCTGATGTGGACTTCGGGTTTCGATGTGCTCTATGCCTGCCAGGACCATGATTTCGATAAAAAAGCCGGGCTGCGTTCGATACCGGCCCGCTACGGCATAGCTCGCTCGCTGTGGATCGCACGGCTCTTTCATTTCCAGGCTTTTATCGCTTTGATACTGCTGTATCTGGTCAGCGGATCAGGATGGCCCGCTCTGGTCGGCGTCGGGCTGGTCGCGGCACTGCTTGTTTATCAGCACACGCTTGTCAAACCAACCGACCTCTCGCGGATGAACGCCGCATTTTTTACCGCAAATGCGTTTGTGAGCGTAATACTGCTTCTCTCATTTGGCTCAGCAGTATTTATCAATAAATTGTAGATTGGATAGTAAGAAAGTTATTTGAACTGCAATTCTTTCTGTATAAATTCCCTCAAATTTTGAATTCCGTTAGGGGAAGCAATGAACACTCTTCCTTCATATTCGATCGAGAATGTATTCGTTTTGAACAAAGCATCTAGATCTTCCTGCATTATTTTCGCCTGCCCTGGTCGGGGCGGGTGTTGGATTTTGCGTCGGAACGGAAAAAGCCGCAAAAGAGACCGTTAAGAAAGCTGGTATACACAGGAGCTTCATTTTCTACCTCAAGTGATCTAACGTTTCTATATTCCACTATAAAGGAGACCAACTTCGATCTAGGGTTGGGAATTTATCGACCATTGTCTTATCAAGTCGTCCGAATTTGACTCCATAAACGGTCTTTGGTTCGCCGTCTTTGTAAAGTTCCTCCAACACCTCAGGACTCTTAGGCAACCCTTTAAACATTGTAACTAATGAATTGTTCTTCAGTTCATCGAACTGTTTCGGTGCCATCGCCACTCTGATACAATTTTCATTATCCCTACAAGGCATCTCGGACGGCGGGAAAACTTTCGCCCCGATCTGAACATAGTCTCCCAAAGCTGTTGCCAGTGGAAGGACCTCTGCATAAAGCTCGATCTCGACCATGTCCTTTCTTCTTTGCTGCTGCCTAAAGGCGTCATTGACCATTATATATATTCTCCTTACGGCGACAATTCTGAAACCCTCATCGGCTTCCGCTTCTGTCGAACTAGTGGAACGGAAAATACCCTGTTTACTGATGATCTCCATTGCCTTTTGCTCCGAATCCTGAGTGGGCTGTTTGGGTTTTTGCTGAGCATCCGATTGCGCGGAGAGCGAAATGGCTCCGGTTCCCCAAAGCAGGCAAAGCCCTATGCATACTGTTCTTAGAAACATAATATAAATAGTTGCGAGAGTCGCTAAGTTATTCGGTGAGCGAATATCAGCCTTGCTCTGATTAATACAGTTTCACGAATCAGGAAAAAGTTGCCTTTCTGCAGAATTGGCCAGTGTGTGCGGGATATGCAGATCACTCCCGATCCTTTTATTTAGTCCTTTAATAAAATATGCCGATAAAAGAGGAGATTCCTTTTCGATGTTCTGGTGAACAAAGAAATACAGGTTTTCGAGGCCTTGTTTTTTCCAGGATGCAATGCGTTCTATCCAGGCGTCGAGCCGTGTGTAGTCTGATGGATGGTTTGCTCCGACGAAGCGGATCATGGCCGAGGGCGTGGTCATTCGCATGTGCATCAGATCTCGGCGGCCTGCCGTATCAACCAGTACATTTGTGATGCCGTTCTTTTCGAGAAGGTCGTAAAGCTCGCTTGAGACGGCCGGGTCGTTGAACCAGTCCGTGTGGCGAAACTCAATTGCCAGCGGGATGTCGTATCGCCAGTTCTCAACAAATGCCTCTACAAGGTCGAGATCCTTCGGCGCGAAATTATTGTGCATTTGCAGAAACGGCATCCCGAGCTTTTCACGAAGGTGTGAAAAATGGGTAACGCTATTGTCCACGAGGGCCTCAACGTCCCTCAAACGGCGAAAGTGCGAGATAGTTTGATCGAATTTGGGGAAGAACCGAAAGCCTTCTCTGGCGGATGCATACCACTTCTCAAAAGTAGCGATCGGGAACAATCGGTAGAAGGTGGCGTTCAGTTCGACGCAGTTGAACTGAGAAGAATAGTAATCCAGTTCATTTTTTATCCCGGGCGGGTAAAAGCCTTTCAGGTCGGCCTTTCCCCACCGCGAACACCCGACATAAACGCGGAGAGCGTCATCGACGGCCCGTCCGCTTCTACGAAGCACCGCCGCAGTACCCGGATGGTCCTTTGGCAGCGAAAGGTCGAGCCGTCCCGGATCATCCACTTTTCCAAACTTCATAATTCTGTCTTCGTCGAGATGCAGGAACACAGCCCGGCAAACCCGACATAGATCAGCGGCGATTCAGTTGTATCCCTCGCCGTCCGTCAGGTCCTCATATATCAGGCCCCGGCGATCCTGCCGGGTGCGTGTCACCGCCTCAAATCCCCCGTCCTCGCCGCGGGTTATCTTGTTCTCGGCATATAGCCCCTCGAGGACGAGCTCACATGCGGATGCGATCTCCGCCAGATCGCCTTCTCTGAGATCCAGCGGCAGCAGGACCGCTTCGATCAGCCCCGGCACGCTTTCAAGCAGCATCGCCGATTCCGTCGCCGAGATCGTGTCCGTCAGGAGCAGTTTGTTGCCATCGTCAAACCACCTAACCGCCGGTTCAAGATCGATGCCGAGAAAGAACCGCTCGAAAACGACCCCTGCCGCCTTTTTTATCAGGTCCTTTGCTATTCTTTGCGCCCCTATCTGTTCGCCCTCGTATTCGAGCTCCATCTTGCCGGTCATCGCCGGAAGCGCGGCGTAGATATCCGAAATACGCGGGACTATAGCCTCCTCGCCGGTCAAGATCGCTCGCCGTTCGGCATTGGAAACTACAGCTTCCAGGACGGAGATGGAAAACCGCTGGGACACACCGCTGCGTTTGTCAATCCGCTGGTCGTCCCGTGCCTCAAAGGCTATCTGCTCGGTCATTTCGCGCACGTGTTCGGGTATTGAGAGCTGAAAGCCCTCTAGCCCGGGCCTGTTCGTCCAGGCCTCCTGTTCCGTTATCCGCGAACTCAATAGTATGTCAGCCGGATAGTGGGTGGCGATCTCGGCGCCTATGCGATCCTTAAGCGGGGTGATTATCTTTCCGCGAGCCGTATAGTCTTCAGGATTTGCAGAAAAGACCAGCATTACATCCAGCGGCAATCGGATAGGATATCCTTTTATCTGAACATCGCCTTCCTGCATTATGTTGAAAAGCCCGACCTGTATCTTCCCCGCCAGGTCCGGAAGTTCGTTGATGGCAAAGATGCCCCTATTTGCCCTCGGAAGCAGGCCGAAGTGGATCGTCAGCTCGTCAGAAAGCAGGTGTCCGCCCTTTGCCGCCTTTATCGGATCGACATCGCCGATGATGTCTGCGATCGTAACGTCAGGCGTGGCAAGTTTTTCGACAAAGCGGCTTTCTCGGCCGACCCAATCTATTCTGGTCTCGTCACCGTGAAGCTCCACTTGCCGGCGGCCGTATGCGCTCAGCGGTGAAAAAGGGTCGTCATTTATTTCGGAACCGGCGATGATGGGAATGGTCTCGTCCAATAGATCGGTAAGCTGACGGATGATGCGGCTCTTTGCCTGGCCGCGAAGCCCGAGAAGGATGAAATTTTGACGCGCCAACACCGCATTGACGATCTGTGGGATCACAGACTCGTCGTAACCAAGGACGCCCGGGAACAGGCGTTCGCCCGCTCTGAGCTTTTCGATCAGATTTGAGC
Organism: uncultured Acidobacteriota bacterium; assembly: GCA_937859595.1. GTDB lineage: Bacteria > Acidobacteriota > Blastocatellia > Pyrinomonadales > Pyrinomonadaceae > OLB17. Next base: position 45,064 of record CALMAH010000008.1, read on the forward strand.
GCATCTCGTCCTTTACGGTCCGCGGCCCATATCCGCTCGCCTTTAGCTCACCGAGGGTCCGTATCGCTTCCATCTCCTTTACCGCCGCTTGTTCGTTTGCTGCCATTTTAGTTTTGCTTCCTCTCACCGATCAGAAAGAGTACAGGCTCTTCCCCGATCACTCGGGCCGAATGATATGTGTTCGCCGGCAAAAAATCGCGGTCCCCCGCCTCGAGAACAAAGGTCCCGACCCGCTCGATCGTTATCTCTAATTGCCCGGATATTATCCAGTGCGTCTGATCTTCCGGGTGAAAATGATTCACATAGATGCTCTCCGGCTGGTCGCACCACTGCAGCACTTTATATCCCTCCTGAACCAGCCTTAGCCGCAGCATTGCCACATTCGGTGCATAAACCTCGCACCACCGCTCGATCCTGTATCCGCTCATTGAACTTGATTCTACAAGATAGCGACATATAGCGGTAACTCGTGAAAGGCCGGCCTGTCTTCAACGGTAAAAATTGACTTGTGCCGCGGGCTAAATCATAATCTCCGTAATTCGCCGCGGACCCGACAGTTCTTCATTCTTCGTTTGATGCCAATTCGACGTAAATTCCTGTTGCTGCTTCCCCTATTGGCTTTCCTGCTGTGCCTGCCCGGCGAGGCGAAGGACATACTCGATATCGCCGATCCCGCTCTGACAACCTTTAGCGACCGCAACGGCCTCCCTTCGAATTCCGTTATGACCATTACCCGCGACCGGCGCGGCTACCTGTGGGTAGGCACTCAGGACGGTGCCGCCTATTACAATGGACATCGCTGGACAACGGTCAATATGCCGGAGCGGAATATCTCAAACTATATCTATGACGTTCTGGCGGCCTCGGACGGCAGCATCTGGTTCGCAACGGACGGCGGCGGAATTCATCAGCTCAAAGACGGCGTATGGCAAACCTTCACGTCTGCCCACGGGCTCCCAGGCAATTCGGCCCGTGTGCTTCTCGAATCTCCGGGCCCCGGCGGCTCGCTCTCGATATGGGCCGGGATGCGTGACGGGCTTGCGCGTTTCGACGGCGCAAGGTGGACCGCGGTCGAACTCGGCGAGTCCCCGGGGCTAAAACGGGTCCGTTCGCTTCTCGCTTCCAGGGACGATGATGGTCAGGCGGTGATCTGGGTGGGCACTTATGGCGGGCTGGCAAAGCTTCAGGGTGAGGAGATAAAGATCTTTGACACCGGCTCCGGGCTCCCGCATAACACCGTCTTTAGTCTCTACGAACAAGCTTTGGAGGACGGCGGACGGCGGATCCTGGCCGGCACCGACGCCGGTATCGCCTTTGTCCGCAGTGACGAGGCCGTCCCTATGGAAGACACTATCCCCGAGCTAAAGGGCGGCATCCGTAGCATCACAGAAGCTGTCGGCCCCGACGGCGAACGTCTGCTCTGGATCGGAACAGACGGCAAAGGCGCCGTTGTCCGTCGCGGCGGCCAATGGACGGTCTTCGATCGTTCGCGCGGGCTCGCCACCGACACTGTGTTCAGTATAGTTGACGCACGCACCGGCGACGGATCGGTCTGGATGGCTACGCTCGGCAGCGGCATCTCGCGTCTGGAATTTTCAAATTGGGCAACGATAAAGGAGTCTCACGGCATTCCCAACCATATCGTGTTCGGCATCTCCGAACTCGAAGGAACCCTCTGGTTTGCAACGTTCGGCAATGGGCTGGCGGGGTATAGGAATGGGGCCTGGTCGGTCGTTGACGAGCGTTCCGGCTTGCCCAGCGCCTTTGTTTACAGCCTTTATCGCCCTCATGAAACATCGTCCAGTGCGCCGCTTTTCGCTGGCACGGAGAACGGAGTCGTTCGTTTCGAGGGAGGGCGATGGGTCCGTCCGCAGGCCGAAGGATCGATGTTGAATGCCGAAACATGGGGATTTCTTGTGACAAGAGACGCCGAAGGCAGCGAAACCCATTGGATCGCAACTTCAAGGGGGCTCGCCGAGATCCGAAATGGCCGGACCACGGTCTACAACTCCTCGAACGGCCTTCCGGACGACCGTATCCGGGATGTTGTCGCGACCGGCTCCGGCAGCGCGATTTGGGCTGCGACCTACGGCGGAGGCGTCGCCCGTCTGCAGAACGGGAAATGGGATGTTATAGACCTTAGCCGCGGGCTCCCGAGCAACCGTGTCCTCGCGTTGGCCGTCCACACGATCGGAGGGACGGAAAAGGTGCTCGCCGGAACGGGAGGCGGCATTGCGATCATAACTCCGGACGACCCCTTCGCTCCGCCGCAGGTCCTTTCGCCCGAGACGGTGCCCGAGATGCTCAATGGCTACGTTCTCGATCTGGTTTCCGACGCCCGCGGCCGCATCTATGCCTTAACGAACAAAGGCGTCACCCGCTTTACCGGCCTCGATATTCCGGGTACCGCACCGCTGGCATATACTTTTACTATCGAAGACGGGCTGCCAAGCAATGAATGTGTCGCCGGTGCGGGCTATTTTGACGGCCGCAGGATATTTGCAGGTACGGTAGCGGGAGTTGCGATACTCGACACCTTACTCGAGCCCGAGTCGTCACCATCCGGGCAGGTTCAGATGGATTCGCTGATCGTAGCCGGGTCTCCTCGCGGCATCACTGACAGCATTGCTCTAACTAACCGCGACAACAACATCGTGTTCGAATATTCGCTGCTGACCGATTTTCGCGAACATTCTACGCTCTACCGAACCCAGCTCGAAGGCCTCGAAGAAACGCCGACCTCATGGATCCGCGAACCGCATCGCGAATTCGCTTACCTTCCTCCCGGCGAATATACCTTTCGCGTTTGGGCCCGCGACCACGCCGGCAACGTATTCGGGTCCACCCCGCTGGCAGTGAAGATGTTTCCCGCATGGTGGCAGACGTGGTGGGCAGTGCTGCTCTATTTCCTCGCCATAGTCGCCGTCGTTTCGCTCATCGCCTATGCAGTTTACAAGAACAGGCTAAACCGCATCCTGGCGATCGAACGGGTCCGGGCTCGCATCGCTGCAGACCTGCACGACGACATCGGCGCGAACCTTTCCCAGATCTCCATCATGAGCGAGGTTATGAAGCAAAAGCTCGGAAAGGCCGCCGAGATCGAGACCAAACCGCTGGCGGCCATTGCGGACACGTCCCGCGAGCTAATGGCCTCGATGAGCGATATTGTCTGGGCAATAAACCCCGACCGCGACAATCTGAACGATCTCATTCAGCGGATGCGCCGGTTCGCGACTGACGTATTTTCTGCGAAAGATATTGAATTCTCTTTCAACGCTCCGGCAAACGACCGCCGGATAAAGATCGATCTGGAGACGCGCCGCGAACTGCATCTTATGTTCAAAGAAGCCGTTAACAACTGTGTTCGCCACTCGGGTTGCTCAAAAGTGGAGATAAACGTTGCGGTCGATCCTCAATTGATCGACATTGAGGTCCGCGACAACGGGACGGGATTTGACCTCGGGGGGAATTCGTTCGGGAATGGGCTCGCCAGCATGAGATCGCGGTCCGAAGCCGTCGGCGGCAAGATGGATGTCACGTCCTCGGCCGAAGGTACTGCGGTCAGGTTCAGCGTGCCGAACCGTTCTCCCTCGGGCATCTTTGAACGCATCGTTTCGTTCCGATGAATTATTTATTGGAGATGCTGCCTATGAACGCGTCGACCTACTCGCGATCTCTTATCAATACTGCCGAAAATCGCCTGGTTCTCCGTTCCGTTTCCTTTTGTTCTTAGTCGGCCGCAAATATCGAAAAGTCGTTATGGAAACCAGCAAGAAAAAACGGGTCGCCATCGTGGAGGATATAGCCGGCATTCGCGAATCGCTCGGTGAACTGCTGAACATATCCGACAGCTATGAATGCACGGCCCTTTACCGGTCGATGGAGGACGCTCTGGCTCGTATCTCCTTTGACGTGCCGGATGTGGTCCTGTGCGACATAGGGCTGCCGGGAATGAACGGCCTTGATGGCATGAAGATCCTCAAAGAGCAGTATCCCGCTCTGCTGATCATCATGCTCACCGTCTATGACGACAACGACCGCATAGTCGAGGCGATATGCGCCGGGGCGAGCGGCTATCTTCTCAAGAACACACCGCCCGAGAAGCTGATCGCCTCCATCGATGAGGTGGTCGCCGGCGGCGCACCGATGTCGCCTGAGATCGCCCGACGCGTGATGGAGCTTTTCCGGACAAATCCGCCGCCGAAAGTAGTTGACCACGACCTTACCCCCCACGAGGTCCGCCTTCTGAAAATGCTTGTCGACGGCCATAACTATAAGACCGCCGCATCGGAACTGGGTGTCAGCATAAACACCATCTCATTCCATATGCGGAATATCTACGGCAAACTGCAGGTGCACTCAAAATCCGAAGCGGTCGCGAAGGCTCTCAGGAACAGGATAGTGTGATTGACAGAAATGCCCGGTTCGGCGACCATCGCCATTGTTTGATGATCATCACTGCCGGGAACGGAAAGTGCCAACCGCCGGATACGGGGCTTCGGCCCGGCTGATGACGAGTTCGATTACAAATTACTCCGAGCTTTCGTCATCGCGTTCCGCTCGCTCGATACGTTCCTTTGTCACATTATATTCATCCCTTAACGAACGATTCGATCCTCATGTCTTCGGTCTGGGCTAAACCCGTCTGTCCGGTTGCTGCCAATAAACAAATGAGGAGTGCCGCGGACAGGCCGGCGACACTCCGTTTCCGAGTTGGGCACGGAAAGATCTTCATTTCTTCACCCTGCTATTTCAACAAGACGTCACCAAAGGCGACGGCCTTTTCGTCCTGGCGTCCGTCAAATCTGACCCACACCCGGCCGACCTTCGCGTCCACCTCGGCGACCGTCCCGTCGTCAAACTTGCCAAAGTTCAATGCCCTTACGCGGTCACCCTTCTTCACATTTGGCACAAGAGGTACCGGCTGCACGTCGGACCGCGGAAAAACTGCCGCTTTGCCGGCAAACAGCTTTACAAAGACATGGTCCCCGGCGGCCCTTATCACCTGGCCGTGTCTCAGATCTGCCCCGTCCGTTATTGCGACGGCGCTACCGGGCTCCATCTCTTTTCTTAGCACAACGAACGAATCCGGGCGAAGTTTCTCTTCCTTTGGTCCGTCGTCGCCGCCTTTCACAGACCGGTCATGTTCGCGATCGAGATAACGCACTATCGGCTCCGCCGGCGTCGATCCATTTACCACGATCGCTCGCTGCATCCCCGAACCGGATTGCCACCATGTCAAAACAATATCTCCGTTCTTGGCCTTTTCTCCTGCCGGTATCGGGATGATATATGCGTTCGGTATCTCTCTTCGCTCGCTGATGAACTGCACTTCCGACCGCTCTTTGCCCGGGTTCGACATCTTCTGGCGGTACCAGATAAATGTCACCTTGTCGCCACCCTTTTCCATTGCGTCAACAAGCCATTTGAACATCGGCACGAGAACATATTCGCCGGTCTTGGCCGTCGTCGGCACCGCCGGAAACCCATCGAAGGGAAACGTGGCCTCGCCCGTAAATTCAGGCGTCTTCTCGGGCTTCGGGGGCGTATTCTCAGCGTTTGCGTTCACCGAATTCGTATCGGTCTCGGCGCTTCGCTCCGGCAGCAGTCCGCAGCCCACAACGGCCAATATAAGGATCAACAGTCCGGTGATGTTCTTTGAAAGATCGGATCTTTTCATTTCCGTGCTAACTTTTCCTCTTGATGATCTTAGCGGTAAATCCGCCTTTGATGGTCTTGTCGCCTTCCTTGAGGTCTATCTCGCCGGAGACGGTCTCGTCTGTCACCGACGTGATCTTTACCTCACCCTCCGCTTTCGAAATATTTATTGAGGTCCTCGTCTCCTTTCCGCCGTCGAACACCGTCAGATTTGCGTAGTCCAGTTTGTCATATTTGTCCGCCGCGGTCGTATAGGTGCCGGGGACGATCGGCGACTTGTCGTCCGTGTCCTCCCTGCCCACTATCTGGATGGCGAACCTCATCTGTCCTGCCTCGGTCAGCGGCTTATTCATAGACAACATTCCGGAGCTCGTGTCGATCTCGTAATTGCCCACCACGATATAGTGCGACGCCGCTTTTGTTATGGTCGATCCCCCATCGCGGGTCTGGGTAAAGGTCTTCGTCGATGTGTACGTACCGCTCGACGTAATATCCAGCGTGCGTTCGTTGCCGTCAACGTTCACAGTTAGGGGAGCCCCGCCGCCCCCACATGCAACGATCGCCGCCATGCCGAGGGCTGCAACAATTGTTCTCAAACGATCTGTCATTGTTTTCATTTGCTCCATCTTTGTTTTGCCGCCCCCTTTTTAGAGACGCAGGCCCGAGATCTTCCCGGACAGATCAAAATGTTAAAGCTCCGTCTGCGCCGTTCTGTCAATCAGCGCAATCGTATGTAACCGAGCGTCGTGTTCGCGTCGGCTCCTGTCTTGAATGCTGCCAGCGTTGCGCTCACCGCTACGTCCGTTGCCTGTAGAAAGGCCGGGTTCACCGAGGGATCTGGAAACAGCCTCATTGTTGTCCCTTCATAAACTTGCAGCCGGTCCGTCCGTCCGACCGCGTCCTTGCCGGAGACGAATACGCGCCGTCCGTCCGGGGTAACCGCCACCGTGTTCCCAAAGCCATGAAGCCCGTTGTTCCTTGTTCGCCCGTCAACAAATCTGTCCGCGGCCACGGCTATCGTCGGTGCCCCGCCCTTTCTCGCTACAGCAAGCCGCGCATGTGTCGAACTGCGATCTTTGGCATCGCGATTGGCAAAATAGGCCACGGTTCCGCCGGCGGCAGCCACCGCCGAGGTTGCCGGATTCACACCCAGCTTTCTTACCGACCCGTTTACCAGGTTGATCTCCATAAGGTTCTTCTGGCCGCTTTCGGCGCTGAAATAATAGGCCATGTCTCCTGACACGGCTATCGCCTCTGTGCCTGCATTCCCGTGTTCCCTGATCTGGTGAACTATCGGTTCGGTATCGCCGGTCTTGAACAGCACGCGGGCGATCTGGTCGCCGGTGCTGACAACGAGATTACCCGACGGGGCATCAATTGCCACCTGGTCTATGCGGATCGCTCCGGACCACGGCGGCTGGTTGACGGCCACGTTCGGCTCGGCTCCGCCGACGTCGATCACAGAGAACGTGTTCCGGTTCCGTGTCTCGTCCATCGTCACCGCTGCGACGTAATTGCCGCTTACCTTTAGCGGGCTGTTGCCGCGATTTTTCAGCCCCGGTACCTCCGACATCGTCCCGGTCTTCGTATCAAATACGTGAAAGGTAAATTCCCGGGTATTTATCAGCACTATCTTCTCGCCGGCAACTACGAAATTTGTCGCCGAGAACTGGTCGCCGCCCGGTATCCCTCGTCCCTGCTTATCTCCTATGCGAATGTAATCGACGCCGGTATTTATCCCGGTCCCAAAGGCGATGATCGAGTCGCCGACCGCGATCTTGCCGCGATGGTGGACCGTGATCCCCGTCTTTACAACATTGAGTGCTCCGCCCTGTGCCGACGCCTGCTGGATCGACGTCAGCGTCGCCAAACACAGAAATACAAAATAGAAAACTAGAATTTTCATGATCCTTCCTTGGTTTTAGATCCGCCGTCTTTATCGGCAGTTGACATTGATCTTATAAACACCGTCTTTGGTAAATTCCCCGCATCTCGCCACACAGCGCTCAACCAACCCTCTCAGCTCTTTGCTCTTGTATTGGCCTGTCCACTTACTGTTGCGGTCGGGCACATCTTTGGACTCCGGCGATTCGAGCCATTTCTGAAAGGCTGCGTCATAGTCCGGGTCTCCTTCGATACAAAATCCGTTGCAGGCATTGGTTTCCGCTTGAGCGGGGTTACTGTCCATCCCTCTATAGACCTTGCCCTCTACGGTCAATTCCGCTGTGCAGGCCTGGCCGCCGCCACATCCCAGAACTACTGCCAGCAGGAAGAACGACCCCATCAACAGTTGCGGCATCCCCTTATGGCCCGAGCGTCTAAAGATCCAGCCCGTTTCTGGTCTTTTATCTTTCATTACAGGTCAATTCCATCTTCAGCCGGCCGCCTTCCACGTCCGACAGGCATCGCGGCTCGCATGACCTGATCGCGTCGGCTATCGTCTTCTCGATCGTCATAGCGTCGTAAATGCTCATCTCGATCTTATCGGGGTCTGTTTGAGACTTGGCCCAGTTCATATAGACCTTGCCGACCGCGGGATCGCCTTCTATGCAGTATTTCGTGCACGTGTCCATTTTTGCTCGCTTCTCGTCGCCGGCCACGCCCCTGAAGCTCCTTCCCCCAAAGGCGATCTCGCCCCTGCATACCTGCGTCTGCCCGCCGCCGCAACCGAGTACGGCCGCCACGAGGATGACTCCTCCGAATATCGCCACAGCGTAATTTTTTGACAGCATTGTTTCTCTTTGTGCAACCATAAGGGCCCGACCTACACGATCGCCCGTCCTTCCCCGTCACGATCTGCCGCATTTCAAGACTGAAATGAGGTGACCCGACCGGGCACGGCACCTCTACTTTCTTCGTCTCAGCACCGGGTCGCTGGTCGAGACATCAAACACCGGATGCTTGTTCCCGAATTTCTTAACAAACGCCTCGTAGTTGGGGATGTTCATGACCCAGACGTCGCATCTATATCTCAGGGGATACGTGTCGGTAGTGAGATTCGGCATGCGTTCCGCGTCATTGTAGTCGTTCGCCCAGTTCTTCCAGGTGTTCGGATTTGGCCGGAACGAATTTCGCAGCTCCGGATGGCCACAGGCTACGGTCTCGAGCTTGTTGAGCGAATCTGTATTCGCCAGTTCGAGCTTCCCGACCGCGACATACTGGCCTGCCTCGGGCTTGAACATCAGTTCGAGGTCATCGCCGACGATCCTGTAAACAGCAAAGCCGTCGTTGTCTCGCCTCAGATTCTTTTCGGCTTCCGCGTCCTTGATAACCAACACGACAACATCGCAAGTGCCGGTATCGATCACACGGCCCTTCTGGCCGCCGACCGTCGGCACCACTTTTTTGAACGCATCCTTATTGGAGGGGTTCGCGTTGTCCCCAAAGATGCACGCCACGAGGTCTTTTGCTCGCAGAACATCGCTCGTCGCCTTTGCGGCCGTCGTAAAGAAAAAGTGTTTTGGATACGTGTTCGCATCGGCCGCTGCTGCCGGCGATGTGCGCTGAGCGGCCGGGGCCTGCTGCTGTTCCGGCTGCGGGGCCGGAGTGGCTCGCGGCGTCGGCTGGGTCCTGATATTCGGCAGACGCGGGATCTGGGCTGCCGCGTCAAATGCCCCGAAAGCGAAAACAAAGGTAAATATGATCGATGTAAATAATGTTTTTTTCAAAATGAACCTCCTAAAAAACAATGCCCAAATGGGCAAAAAGCAGAACGGCCAAGGGGAGACTGCCTGCAATTATCCCCAAAACCGCACCCCCTGTCCCCACATACATAGGTAGGTATTTGCCCGCCCCGGCCTGCAGCCGTCGCAGATAATTGTTTTCGGCAACAAAAAAGTGGCCCGGACAGAAATAACTCTGTCCGGGCAAGATCAGCCAAGGCCTGCTCAAGGAGACCTAGAATGTGTAAGTGTTCGCCTCAATAAGTGTATCGGCGATCCGCTGGCGGGCGGCGATGGTGTTTATCGGAGAATTGTTCTTTGTAAATCGTTTAAGAGCAACCAGCAGTGTGCGGCCTTCGTCGCCTTCGGCAATGGCAGCGAGTGTATTGCGTGCTTTCATTTCGATCCGCTGGATAGCGTCATTGCAAAAGACCGAGGCCATATCGACAAAGCGGCCTGCCACATCTTCGCCGTTCTTTTCGGCGAATTTCTTTGCTCGGAGGATGGCAGATTCCATTTGATATGCATCCATAATGATGTCCGCACAGTTGAGCAATACCTCCTGCTGTTCCTGCAACGCCTGCATATATTTCTGAGCTGCCGTTCCGAGCACCATTAGGGCGATCTTTTTAGCGTTCTGCGCAAGTCTTGTCTCGGCAGCCAGCAAGCCGGTATCTTCATCGAACGACATCTGCGGATTCAAGATCTCGTCTTGTAATGCCTTTGCCGCCTGCAGCAGCCCAAGCTTACCCTTCATCGCACGTTTCAAAAGCTGGCCGGGTATGAGCATCCGGTTTATCTCGTTCGTGCCTTCATAGATGCGGTTTATGCGCGAGTCGCGATACGCCTTTTCCGCCGGGTAATCGGCCGAGTAGCCATAGCCGCCGTAGATCTGGACCATCTCGTCGGCGACGTAATCGAGGGCTTCGCTGCAGGCCACTTTGTTGATTGACGATTCGACAGCGTACTCCTCGATGGACTGCATCTTGCGGGCCTGATCGGCACCGTCGCCGATGAGCGAATCGATCATCCCAACCGTTCGATAGGTGATGGATTCTGCGACCCATGTACGGATGGCCATTTCTGCAAGTTTGTGTTTGATAGCACCGAACGAAGAGATCGGCTTGTTGAACTGATGCCGCTCGTTGGCATAGCGGACGGATTCGTGGATGGCGAGCTTTGCACCGCCGGTGGTCGATGCTCCGAGTTTGAAACGGCCGACATTCAGGATGTTAAAAGCGATCTTCGCACCGTCGCCTACATTGCCGATCAGGTTCGTCGCCGGGATCTTTGCATCGGAAAGAATGAGCGGCGTGGTCGACGAGGATTTGATACCCATCTTGTGCTCCTCGGCACCGGGACGGCAGTTTTCGCTGCGTTCGACAACAAATGCAGAGAACTTTTCCTTTTCACCATCGACCTTGGCAAAGACGATGAAAACATCGGCGAAACCTCCGTTGGATATCCACATCTTCTCGCCATTGAGAATGTAGTGCTCGCCGTCGTCGGTGAGTTTTGCGGAACATTTTGCACCGAGAGCGTCGGAGCCGGAACCGGCTTCGGAAAGGCAATAGGCGGTTACGACCTCGCCGGAGACGATCTTGGGTATCCATTCTTGCTTTAGTTCTTCGGAACCGAAATAGAGGATCGGAAGTAGGCCGATGGACGTTTGGGCACCGAATGTGGTGCCAAAGCCGCCGGCACGTCCCATCATCTCGGCGATGATCACGCCGGTTGTCTGATCAAGCCCCAGCCCGCCGTATTCTTCGGGAATGGTCGCGCCAAGCAGGCCAAGTTCGCCGCCTTTTTTGATAAGATCGCGGGCGACCTCCCAGGCGTGGTTCTCCATTGCCTCAAGGTTTGGCCGCACTTCGTTATCGATGAACTCGCGGCTTGTTTCGCCGATCATTTTTTGCTCTTCGGTGAAATCTTCCGGAGTGAAGATCTCATCGGTCTCAGCGATCAAAAACTCACCGCCTTTTATGTACTCTTTTTCCATTTGTGCTTCCATAACTATTCCTTTTGCCACGAATTACACGAATGGCACGAATACGAACATTTGTGTTACTCGGGTCATTCTTGGCTAAAACTCCTTTCCTAATCCAGTCTTTCAAATATTCCCGCTGCGCCCATGCCGCCGCCGACGCACATTGTTACCATTCCGTACTTCGCATTACGGCGTTTCATTTCCTGCAGGATGGTTGCCGTGAGCTTTGCACCGGTGCAGCCGAGCGGGTGGCCGAGGGCGACGGCACCTCCGTTCACGTTGACTTTGTCGGGATCCATTTCAAGCAGCTTCATCACGGAAAGCCCCTGAGCGGCAAAGGCTTCGTTGAGCTCGATGAGGTCGATCTGATCGAGCGTAAGGCCTCCGAGCTTGAGAGCCTTTGGGATGGCGTAAACAGGCCCGACGCCCATTTCTTCGGGGAGGCATCCGGCGGTGGCGTATGACACGAATCTTGCGATCGGCTTTAGCCCAAGCTCGTCGGCTTTGTCAGCCGACATGACGACCGCAGCGGCGGCGCCGTCGGACATTTGCGAAGAATTGCCGGCGGTTACAGTTCCGTTGGCGTGAAACACGGGCCGGAGCTTTGCAAGCCCCTCGATCGAAGTGTCAGCACGCGGGCCCTCGTCGGTCTCGAACACAACTTCTTTTCGCCGTACGCGGCCTTTTTCGTCGAATTCATCAACATTTATCGTCATCGGCACGATCTCGTTGGTGAACTTGTTTTCCTTGATCGCGGCGAGGGCTTTCATATGCGAATTGTACGAGAATTCGTCCGCCTGCTCGCGGGTTATCTCGTATTTGCGGGCGAGATTTTCGGCGGTCAGGCCCATGTTCAGGTAATAGTCGGGATAGGTATCGGCAAGAACCGGGTTTGGGCGAAAGGTGTTGCCGCCCATGGGGATCGCGGTCATCGATTCGAGGCCGCCGGCGACTATCACATCGGCGCCGCCCGTCATGATGCGCTCGGCAGCCAAGGCGATGGTCTGGAGGCCCGACGAACAGTAACGGTTGACCGTCATCGCGGAGGCTTCGACCGGAATACCGGCGAGTATTGCCGAGGTCCGGGCGACGTTCATTCCCTGCGAAGCCTCAGGAAACGCGCAGCCCATGATGACGTCTTCGACAAGCGCCGCGTCAACGCCCGCCCTCGCGACCGCTTCCTTGATCGCCGTCGCACCCATCTCATCCGAACGCGTGTTCCGCAACGTGCCCCTCGGGGCCTTACCGACAGCCGTCCGCACGGCTGAAACTATTACTGCTTGTTTCATATTAAATAACCTCACCTCCCGTGGGCGATTTCTCATCCGGGTCATTGATTTCCACGGAAACTAACTTTAAATGCTCCGAGATTTTTTCTAAGCTTTCTCTGGCTCTTGCCATCTCCTGCGCAATGTTGTGTTCGTCAAATTTGCTATTAACCCCATCCAGAATTCCTTTTGGTGATAGATCAAAATCAAAACTGCGTTTTAGCCGCTTTGGGAAAAAAAACACCGGATTGTCAAATTCCACAATAATCCTAAAAGGCTTGTCCAAAACCTCTTTATTAGCTGCGGCATCACACCAAAAGAAACTTCGCTGATAATTTTGGTGAAGACAAGGAAATGGAATTTTAAAATACTCCGAAGTGGCTTTGGGCGTAATTTGATCCGATGCTTCCCCAATATTCGCCCAACCGAGGAAGTCGGGTTCAGACTTGAGACTTACATTTCGCAACTCTATACCCCTATTCTCCAAAACGAAATCAATATTTGGACGAATCCCTCCCCACTGTTTTGTATCTTTGGGTCTGGTCTTATAGTAAAGGGCGATATTAGGAATACGCCGCTGGACTACTGCAATATAAACAGTAAATGCTAAAAGCAAAAATGTTAACAAATTGTATATTCCGGTCAGCAAAAGCGACCAATTTTCGTATCTGGACATCTCCCTTACTGCGATTTCCTCATTCAGCATTAGTTTCTACCGTTTTCTTTATTACTTCTAACATCTCCATCCTGATCAACCCGCTGAACGGTTGAACGAACGTCCAATAAAATCCAAAGCATCGGCGGCTGCCTTGGTCCAGGCATTTGATGCGGGTTTCGGTCGTTAGCCGCGTAGCTTTGCCCTCGGGGTCGTCAGCATCGAGCGAGAAATTCCACACCGCCTTTGCGTAGCCGCTTTTGTCGAATGCCTTGAAGTTCTCGGCGTTCACATCCTGCAAGTCGCCCCACGGCGTCCAAAATTTTCCTGCCAGACCGATCAGCAATTCTTTCGCGGGCCGCTCGCCGAGGATCCGGAATTTGGAGTAGCTCAAATTTCGTAGCGTCAAGGCATCTGCCGACATTCCTCGCAGTGTAAGCAACGTTCGTACGATCCAGGATTCGCCAAAATTCGCATCCTGAGCCGCTTCGTACACCGTCGCGGCATCGGCATTGATCGCTATCGAATGCTTTTCCTCAAAATCGTATTCCGGCAAAAATTCATCGATCAGCATTTCAATCCTTTGATCTTTTTCAGAACGCGGTTTACGTCCAGCATTCTTGCTGTTCCTTCGCCGCCACTGGTTGCGCATGAGGCGAACTGCTGCCAGTTGTTGGCTGCCTCGCGGTATTTGTCTTCATCACCGCCCAGGACGTCGCCCCAATTCTCGTAAAAGCTAGCTCGGATCTCATTCTCCGGGAACATACCTACGCCGCGGTCGGTCTCAGCCAACATCGCCGCCTCTGCCTCAGCGTACTTTCCTTCGCTTACAAGTTGTCGCCAATTCATATACTTCTTGCCATAAATTACACAAATTACAGGAATAGGCCCGAATTTGTGTGATCCGTGGGTAGATCCTAATTCTCAATACTGACCGAAACCTCGTTTGCTTGGAGTATTTCTTTCAATACGCTTGGGTTGATCTCGATCAGAAAGCCTCGCTTGCCGCCGTTGACATAGATGCGTTCGAGATCAAATATCGTTCGTTCGGCATAGACGGGCATTTTGGTTCGCGTCCCGAAGGGCGATGTGCCGCCGACGAGATAGCCTGTAAGTTTAGCTGCTCGCTCGGGCGTTACCGGTTCGACCGATTTGACGCCGATATGCCGTGCCAAGTTCTTCGTCGAGACCTCTCGGTCACCGTGCATCAGCACTATCAGCGGCTTCTTTTCGTTAGTTTCAAAGACCAGCGTCTTGACCACGGCGTGGACATCAACGCCAAGTTGCCTCGCCGATTCTTTTGCACCGCCTTTTTCGACATAGTCGTAAAGGTGCGGGACAAACTCGACCATCTTCTCTCTCAAATATCTGACGGCGGGCGTTATCGGGTAGTCCATTCTTTTTTTTCCGAAACCAGATATAGGACCAACGCGATGACCAAAAGGATCACCGCCCCGACGTCAAACGCGGCGACGCGTCCGATCTCCGCCGAATATTCTGACCCGGAATACACCAGATAAAGGAACGCCGCTTTGCCCACCAATGCCCCCACGATAACGGGCACGGTCAGATCTCGCCGCATTGCCGCAAAGATCATCGCGGCGCCAAGCAATCCGAGAAGTACGGCCCGATGCCTTGTCAAGATCGATATATCCTCACCCACCAATGACAGGCCGTACAGATCGACGGTTCTTTCAGGTGCGAAAAAGGCTATCGCGGGAGTGATATTTAGCACTCCAACAAGCAACAAAATAGCTGAGACTATCCACCTGGTCACTTTAGCTCCCTGTACCTAAAACATGAGGTTAAATGATCATTTACCATCCCCGTTGCCTGCATAAATGCGTACATTATTGTCGAACCGACGAAATTGAATCCGCGCTTTTTCAGGTCTTTCGAGATCGCATCAGAAACGTCGGTCTTCGCCGGGACGTCTGAATGCGACTTCCACTTGTTGACGATCGGTTTGCCGTCAACGAATGACCAGATATATGCGTCGAACGTACCGAACTCTTTCTGCACACTTAGGAACGCATTTGCATTCCGGACTGCGGATGCGATCTTGAGGCGGTTTCGGACTATTCCCGGATCGGCAAGCAATTTTGCACATTTTGCATCCGAGTACCGAGCTACCTTCGCAGCGTCGAAGTTGTCGAACGCCTTTCGGTAGTTGTCCCGTTTTGCCAGTATCGTGTCCCAGCTCAGCCCGGCCTGTGCGCCTTCGAGGATGAGAAATTCAAAGAGCCCTCGATCGTTGTGGAGCGGCGAGCCCCACTCCGTGTCGTGATAGTGGATCGCGAGATCGTTTCTCGCCCAGTCGCATCTTTTCATTGTTCGATCTTTGTGACCTTCATAAAGCAAACACCTTCGGTGTCCTGAAACGGCGGAATGATAGACATCGTTCCCGTTACCTTCACCTTTTTCTCAAGATCGACGCGATCCCCGCCGTTCGTATAGATCTTTACATCCTCTCGTTTGAAACCGCTTTCAAGCTTTTCAGCCATATTTGCCGACGACCCCTGTTCAATATCCACGCGAACTTTCTTGTCAGAACCCGGAGCCTCCTTGAGGTCGAATCCGCACTCCATTCGCCCGCTGCGATTCGAGCAGAACATAAAACTGCGGGGTTCAAGAAAGCCGGCAACCTCTATGACCTTCTTTTCGTTTTCCGCCACGCACGCACTTGAAAACTCAGTAGGCACGCCCGACCCCGGGCCGCACCCGACGGAAAATAAAACGACTGCTAATAACATCGGATTGATCACTCGCATAAATATCTCGCTCCCACTCAATTTGGTTTCTTCGATATATATAACGTCTTTTCGATCTCTGCATGGACAACGCCCTCTCGACTTTTTAACTCGAGTCGGTAGATCCGATCAACTGACTTAGCTGTTTCGGCCGAATTTTTTATTTCTGCGACCTCATCCGCGGTCAGTTCGAACCTAACAAAGAGCGTTTCCTTTCCCGGTTTTCTGAACCTGATCTTTGCCGCTTTGTCCCAGACGGTATATCCGGGCCCGAGGATGTGCATAAGCATCAGCATATAGATCGGGTCAACAGCTCCGTAGATGCTGCCCCCGTATATCGTTCCGACATAGTTCCGCGTCCGCCAATTGAGCGGCAGCTTTACGCGGACCTCGTGCCAATCGTCGGCGATGTATGTTACGCGGCCGCCTGTTCCCCGATAGGCAGGGAACAAGTTAAACCCCCAGCGAAACAATCGGCTTTTGAGGCTTTCGGGCATTTTGTCAAAGATCTATCTTGGAAATTCGTTCATTAAAAACACCCTGTCCGCCTGGCGAATATGTCGGTGCTGATGGCCTGTAACAATGTTATATGCGTCGCCGAGCGAGTAGGTAACGAGGCCCATGAAGGACGAGGTCAGGATCGTCTTGTCCCAATCGGCGTTCTCGGTCGAGCGGACCGTCTCCTTCATCTCGTCCTGGCTTTTGGCAAATCTCTCGACAACATCCGCGTCGATATCGCTTGGCGGCACAAAACGGCCCGTGGTCTTCACTTTCTTTTGGTCCTTTGGCATTATGTTCGTCAAAAACCTGCCGAAAAAGCCACTAAAAGGCGACCAACGCTCCCACGCGCTCGGGCTGCGAGAGCCATTCGCGACGGCCTTGAAGTCTTCGGAGTAGATCTCATTCGTCTTTATCAAATGGTCGATGCACTGGCCAATGCTCCAGCTATCGGCAGCAGGCTTCCAATTGAGCTGTTCACTCGATAGCCCGCCAAATTTTTGATGAACATCAGCCGTTATCGAATCCAATTCGGAAATGACCTTGGCTACATCTTTTGCCATTTGCTCCTCCACCAAAGTCCTGGCCTAATTTCTCAACGGCTTGCCCGTTTTTAGCATTGCCGCGATGCGTTCCTGGGTCTTTCTTTCGCCGCAGAGCGAAATGAACGCCTCACGCTCAAGATCGAGAAGGTATTGTTCGCTTACAAAGGCGGTGTGATTCATATTGCCGCCGGTCATGATATTGGCCAGCTTTTTACCAATGAGTTCATCGTGATCGGAAATGTAACCACCGCGTTTCATCATATGCAGGGCAAGTTTCATCGCTGCCTGGCCCGATTCGCCCATGACCATTATGTCCTCGCGCGGGACAGGCGGGACAAAGCCCGAAGCATCGAGATTCAGCACTTCCTGCTTTGCATCCGTGATCAGCCAGTCGCCGTTCATCGAGATGGAATCGACGTCACGGAAAAATCCCCAGTCTCGAGCTTCCTGAGCCGAGGTCGCAACCTTGCCCATGCCGATCATTTCGAATGTCTTTTTCAGATAAACCAGCGGGTCGGCATCAGGAACTTTTTGTGCCGCGTCCATCGAACGCATCGTCATTTCTTTTGTGCCGCCACCGGCGGGTATGACGCCGACGCCAACTTCAACGAGCCCGATATAAGTTTCAGCAGCCGCACGGACGCGGTTGCCGTGGATGGCGATCTCGCAGCCGCCTCCGAGCGTGAGGCCGTACGGAGCTGTGACGACCGGCTTGGAGGAGTAACGCATACGCATAACGGCCTTTTGCAGCGCGGCGACCATCATATTTATGTCGTCCCACTCCTCTTCCTGGGCCGCCAGCAGGAGCATCATTATATTTGCACCGGCCGAAAAATTGCCCCCCTGATTGCCTACTACCAAGCCCTTGAAGTTCTTCTCAACTTCGTCGAGTGCGAAGTTGATCATCTGAACTGTATCGCCGCCGATGGAGTTCATCTTTGAGTGAAACTCGAGGCAGGCGACGCCGTCGCCGAGATCGATCAGCGAGGCGCCGGGATTTGATTTGATGACGCCGGTGCGTTCCTTTACGGATCGGAGCAGCGTTACACCGGGGCGCTCGGGCAACGGCTTGTATTCGCCGGCGACAAGATCGTAGAACGACTCATTGCCGTCCTCATTTTTGTAGAACGACTCGGCACCGGAGGCGAGCATCTTTTCGATACTCTCCGGGATCGGCTGCCCCTCGGAGCGCATCCGCTCGACCGACTTCACCAATCCGACGGCATCCCACGTTTCAAACACACCGATCTCCCAGCCAAAGCCCCACTTGATGGCGTTGTCGATCTCGACGATCGTGTCTGCGATCTCCGGTATTCGATTGGCGGAGTAGCGAAACGTCCTTGACATCGTTTTCCAAAGGAATTCGCCAACGCGGTCTTCGCCCCAGACAAGCATCTTTATCCGCTTGTTCATATCCTCGACGCCTTTTGCGGCTTCAAGTGATGAGAACTTGGTTTTTTCCTGAGGCTTGTAATCGAAGGTATTCAGATCGAGTTCAAGGATGGCGGTCTTCCCGTTTGCGTCCTTGGTCTTTTTGTAGAAACCGCCCTTGGTCTTGTCGCCGAGCAGTTTCTTTTCGAGCATCTTTTCGATGACATCGGGCAGCTTGAAAACGTCGCGATCCTCATCGTCCGGGACCGCCGGGTAAAGATTCTTGTTGACGTGGGCCAGTACGTCAAGCCCGACGAGGTCCGCCGTTCTGAAGGTCGCAGACTTTGCATGGCCGATCGCCTTACCGGTCATCTGGTCGATCTCGGTCGGCGTAAAGCCCATTTCGAGCATTTCGTGAACGGTCGCCATCATCGCAAATGTACCGATGCGGTTTGCGATAAAGTTAGGGCGATCCTTGGCCGGCACAACCCCCTTTCCAAGCCTTCTATCGAGAAACCCGGAAAGCTTGCATGCCATTTCCCCGTCTGTCCACTCGGTCGGGATGAGTTCGACGAGCTTCATATAGCGCGGCGGATTGAAAAAGTGAATGCCGACAAAATGTTTTTTGAAGTCGTCAGAGAAAGGCTCGGCGATCGATGCGATCGGGATCCCGCTCGTGTTGGTTGCGATATATGAGCCCGGCTTTCGATGCTTTTCTACATCGGCGAAGACCTTGTGCTTTATCTCAAGGTTCTCAACCACTGCTTCTATCACAAGGTCGCAATCTTTCAGCTTCGGCATATCGTCATCAAAGTTGCCGAGCGAGATCAGCTTTGCGTTCCCGTTAAGCATAAATGGCGCAGGCTTTAGCTTTTTGGCTGCTTCAAAGAGCGAGTTGACGATCCGATTTCGAACCTGAGGCGATTCAAGAGTGAGACCCTTTGTTTCTTCGTCGGCTGTGAGTTCTTTTGGTGCGATGTCCAAAAGGAGGGTTGGTATCCCGGCATTCGCGAGATGGGCTGCGATGCCCGCGCCCATCGTTCCCGCTCCCAATACTGCTGCTTTGTTAATGTTCATAGTCTGAGACGTTAGGTGCCTTTTTCCCTATGTTGTTGGCAATGGAATATTTCGGAGCATTATAACTGAATGAACGTTCATTCAGCAACTACGGACGCCGGAGTCTCTGGATTTGACATCCACTTGCCTTCTGAACATAATTCAGGCACAAAACAAGTCAAAAAATTCGGTTTTCGGCAGGCGGTGAATTGATCGCTGCCCTTTTTGCCGTCGACCTTTGCCATCCGCCCGATCTTGCGGGCTCGACCACGGAGAATTGACCTATGAAAAGATTTCCGCTTTTAGCTCTATTGACCGCTATCGTTTGTGCAGGCGCCCTTGCGCAATCACAGACCGATACTTCCAGCCGCACCATATTCCGGCCAACCAGGGCGCAGATAACCGAGGTTCAGGACATGTTCAAGGCCCGAGGTGAATATAACGGAGCCTCGACGGGAAGAATGAATCCGGAGATCCGGGCGGCGATCAGGCGTTTTCAGGGACAGAACGGCCTCCGCACCACCGGGACGTTAAACCGCGCGACGCTTGAGGCATTGGGCATCGAACTCACCGAAAGCCAAAAGGCGATCCCGGTTTCGCCGAATTCGTTCGCCACGCCGCCGCCTGCGGGTGAAACTCGCCGAAACCAGGCCGAAACGCGTACAGCGGCCCCCCGTAACACTGAGCAGCGTTCAAACCGCGCTCCGATATTTCGGGCGAACAAAGATCAAATAATCCAAGCTCAAAAAACGCTGCGGTCCGCGGGCTTCTATAGCGGCGGCGAGACCGGACGCCTCGACAATCCGACCCGGCAGGGTCTCCGCCAATACCAGCGTGCCAACAACATTAGGGTTACCGGCACCTTGAACGCAGTCACGCTTCGAGCAATGGGCATCGAGCTGACCGAAAGGCAAAAGGAGATCGAAGCCGCCACAGTAAACTAGACTTTTGAAGTATTTACGTGCGAAAGCCGGGTGCAATGCCCGGCTTTTGATATTCCGGCGGCTTTTCAAGAGAAATATTGAACCCGGCTTCCCTTTTTCTCGTCTTATTACGTCTTAGGGTTGGAGATATTTATTCTTTGATCGATCGACGACTTTTTTATGACCAGATCGGAAAGATCCATCATCTGCTTTGTACTTCTTTTTATGGCGGCAGTCTCGTCCGCGGCTGCCGCAGATATTTCGATCGGCATCGAACGTTCAGCTTCGGGTACATGCAGGATAGAGGTAAGGATTCTCGGTGATGACGACGGCCGGACCGAGATCCGGCTGCCGAACGAATGGGGCGGCCAGCGCGAACTCTATAGGGCCGTAAAGAATCTGACCGTCGCCGGCGCCGATGCGAAGATCGTCGATAGTGCTGAACCGCACATAAAGACGATAATTCACAAGCCGTCCGAGCCGATCACACTGACCTACGATCTGGTCCAGGACTTTCCCGGCAAATTGAAAAACAGCGTCCGTTATCGTCCGGTAGTGAGCGACGAGCACATACATTGGATCGGAAGCACCGTCTGGGTATTGCCCGCCTGGGAAGACACCAAACCACTGGATATCGAATTAGAATGGAAAGGGCTTCCGGAAAGTTGGTCCGTCGCGAACAGCTTTTCCTTCCAAAAACGAAAGGTCCGCTTCAAACGCGACATCCAGTCCTTAAGATCTTCGATATGGGTCGCCGGAGATTTCCGCATGGTCGGTTCATCCGCTAACGGCAAATCCGTTTATCTCGCCGTTCGCGGCGAATGGAAGTTCAGTGACAACGAGCTCGGCGACATTGTCGGCCGGATGATCGAAGCGCAGCGCTCCTTTTGGAATGACGATTCACGAGACCATTACCTTGTGACGCTTGTACCGATATTCGAAGGGCCGAACGCGCTTTCATTGGGTGGCACCGGACTTCGCGATTCTTTCTCACTTTTCGCGACCGAGAATGCGACTATCGGACGCCTTCGCTCTATTCTCGCTCACGAATATGCACACAACTGGATACCGGGAAAGCTTGGCCGGATGCCGAAGGACGAGCGTTCGATGTACTGGTTCAGCGAAGGATTTACCGAATACTACACACATCTCTTGCTTTTCAGGGCGGGTTTGATCACCCGCGAAGAATTGATCGGCGAATACAATGCCCTGATCCAAGAATACTATTTGTCGCCGGTCCGGACCGAGCCGAACGAACGGATCATTCGGGATTTCTGGTCAGATCAAACTGTCCAGCGCTTGCCGTATCTTCGCGGTTTCCTGTTGGCATTGAACTGGAACGCAGCGATAAGAAATTCCTCGGACGGAAAACGTTCTTTGGACGATGTGATGTTCGAGCTTTTCAGAACCTCGGAGAACGGAACACGAGAGCTTTCGCCGTCCTTACTTACAGGCCAGATCTCAAAACGCCTCGGAAAGGACATTAGCGGCGAATTCGATAGGCAGATTAATAACGGCAAATTGATGGTGCCCGCGGCAGACGCATTAGGGAACGACTTGGAACTCCGAACCGATGAAATGCGCGTTTTCGAACTCGGGTTCGATATTCAGCATCTTCTCAAGGAGAAGGAATTTATCGGGATAAAAGAGAATACCGCTGCTTTCGACGCAGGTATTCGAAACGGACAGAAGCTTGTCGGGGGGATATCGGTCTCGTTGGGTGACACGTCAAAGGAGGTCGCGTTAACGGTCAGCGACGCGGATGGCACAAAAGCGGTCAGCTATCTTCCCATTGCCCGTGAACGACTTGCAGTTCCACAGTTTGTAAAAAAGCAAGGACGATGAGTTTCAGACCTCGTTGTCGTTCAGTGTGCTCTATTTCGACGATCTTCGCAGCTCAGCCAAAGCCAGCAGATGTTCAAAGTACTGGACGTTCCCAAATTTGCTTACCCATTCAAAATGCTCCCGGGCTTTGTCTGTTTCGCCGCGCAGCTTCAGGTCCATTCCGATATAGGCGTTCGCTTCGGTCTTCTTGTTGTTGTCGACCGCCAGTTCCATAAGTTTGTCGGCATCGATCTCACCCGAGTGAAACCTTATCAGCGTATAGCCCCAGACGCCGCGGTCACACTTCTCGAGCGCCCGTGTAGCCATACCTTCGGCTTCTGCCTTGAGCCCATAAGAGCGGTAGCCAAGTATTGCGACCATTGCCATAAAGGGCGACGATTCAGTCTTCCATCCAAAGCGTTCGAGATAGATCTCGGCATATCTTGCGGCATCCATACCCGAACTACCGTCGTAAAGATAGTTCCAGGCGATGTTCGATACGGCAAGCGGGCTCGATGGATCTAGCTCGGACACCTTTCGCCAGGACTCGGCGGCATCTTTGAACCTGAACGTCCTGCTAAACGCACCGCTCAAGTGGAACCAGGCACTTCGATAGCCGGGCTGAATACTGACCGCCTTCTCCAGCGGTTCTATCGCTTCCTGGAATCGCCCTATCCGCATATACATCAGCCCGATGTTGTGATAGTTGGCCGGATCATTTGGCAGCAGTTCCGCGGAAGTACGATAAGATCGGATCGCATCCTCAAAACGCCCCGCGTTGCTCATCCAAAGGCCCAGCATGTTATGTACTTGCGGGTTCTTCGGGTCGAGCCGCAGAGCCTCGGTCAGAGAATCATACGCCTCGTCCACTCTCCGCAGACTGATCATGCACGTACCCTTGTAAAAATGGGACGCGGGATTCAGCGGCTCGAGGCCGATCGCGGTCTCGAGCGGCCCCAGTGCTTCGCGACAGCGGCCAAGATTCAGATACGAAGCCCCGAGATTCCTTTGGGCCTCGGCCGACTTGGGGTCCAATTCAACCGCCATAGAGAAGGCTTCGACCGCTTTGTCCCAATTTCTCAGCTTTGCCTGTTTGAAGCCTTCCTGCAGGTGATCTTCAAATTTCGTGTCCTGTTGCGCGCTGATCGAGGTGCAAAAGGTCAGGAACAAAAGGCCCAACGCGCTTCTGACGAGATAACTTGTCTGCATAATCGGCTCCCGGCGGACGGTCTGATGTTTCGTGAGTGTATATCATTTTTCCAACGGATCCAAGGCTTTTTTTTGCTCTCGCCGGCGGTTTTTCGTGCACAGTTGCTCGATGCCCCGATCATGCAGATCATGCATATCATGCAGATCATGCAAATCGTGCAAATCGTGCAAATCGTGCAAATCATGCAAATCGCGCAAAACACCTCTTTTCTCCCAATTCACAATATTCTTGCTCGGGGGTTTTTGAGATGATGAACGTGCGGAAGAGGTGCTGGCGGGCACCTCGCGGATGATCAGTTGTCGAATGCGGAGTGTGGTGCCCGGATTCGACGGGAACAAGGGGGATCTCGGCCCAAGGGCTTTGGGCTTTCGTTTTAGGTTTTAGGTTTTAGGTTTTCGATCTTTGATTTCGATCTTTGAAGTTTTAAACTCCGGCTCTTTATCCGCGTTGGTGAACGCATTCTGGGGAACGCATTCTTGGGGAACGCATCTTGGGGAACGCATCCCGGGGAACCCATCATGGTGAACGCATCCTGGTGAACGCATCCCGGTGAACGCATCCCGGTGAACGCATCCCGGTGAACGCATCCTGGTGAACGCATTCTGGTGAACGCATTCTGGTGAACGCATCCTGGTGAACGCATTCTGGTGAACGCATCTTGGGGAACGCATCCCAGGGAACGCATCCCGGTGAACGCATTCTGGGGAACGCATTCTGGTGAACCCATCCCGGTGAACACATCTTGGGGAACGCATTCTGGTGAACGCATTCTGGTGAACGCAGCGGCTGGATAAAAAAACTGTCCGGAAAACAGTTTCCTGCTTCCCGGACAGATTCCGTTTTGTTCCGATCGTATCGGTGCCTATTTTGCGCCGCCGGCGAGTTTCCCGATAAGCGAGAAGAGCGGCAGGTACATCGAGATAACGATCGAACCGATCGTTACGCCAAGGAAGGCGATCAATACAGGTTCGATCATCGCAAGCAGATCGGCGATCGCCGAGTCAACTTCTTCTTCATAGAAGTCGGCGATCTTGCCGAGCATCGCATCCAGCGCACCTGTCTGTTCACCGACGCCGATCATCTGGCCCACCATGTGGGGGAACACATTGGTCGCCTTCAGCGGCTCCACAAAGTTCTCACCGCGTTCGACCCCGGCTCTGACCTTGAGTATCGCGTCTTCGATCACGACGTTGCCCGCCGTTTTGGCGGTAATGTCGAGCGACTGCAGGATCGGTACACCCGATGACAGAAGTGTAGAAAGTATCCGCGAAAAGCGGGCGACCGCGATCTTACGAAGAATGCTTCCGAAGATCGGCAATTTAAGCAGGATACTGTCGATCCTCCAACGCCCTTTTTCTGTTTTGTACATGTAGCGGATGGCGATCGCCGTGCCGATGATCGCCATCAAGATGCCGAGGCCGCCCCAACCGGCCAGAAAGCCGCTTATCGACATCACAATGCGTGTCGGCAGCGGAAGCAATTCGCCGGGGCCGAGAAGTCCAAGAAAGATCTGCTCGAACTGGGGTATCACGACGACCATGATTATCGCGATAGCTGCGATCGCGACACAGACCACCGCCGCCGGATATATCGAGGCGGAAACGATGCTCCGCTTCAGCTTTACGACCTTTTCGATGAGTGTCGCCAGTCGCTGGAGGATCAGATCGAGAACACCGCCCGTTTCGCCCGCTTCGACCATATGTGTATAAAGCGAATCGAAAACCTTCGGATGCTTTTCCAATGCCGCGTAGAGCGTAGAGCCCTCTTCGACATTCTGCCGCACCTGTCTGAGAACATCCTTGAAAAAGGCATTGTTCTGCTGCTCGGCGAGTATGTCGAGACATTGCACCAGCGGGAGACCCGCGTCGATCATCACAGAGAATTGTCGGGTAAACACGGCGAGTTCCTTGGCTCCGACCTTCTTCCGGGCGCCGAGCTTCGGTATCGAGATGACGTTGCCTTTCTCCGAGGCCTGCGTCATCACGATCTGCTCACGGCGGAGCAGCGTGCGAAGTTCGTCCTGGCTGGCGGCTTCGCGCTCGCCCGAGACCATTTCGTTCAATCGGTTTCTTCCCTTAAAAGCGTATGTTGGCATCTTTCTCTGTGCTCCTGTAAAGAATATCTTGTCCGGTCTATCGGACCGGCGGCCTCTGTCCTATCGGCCTCCCCTGTGCGTAAGGGCTGCCATGGCCGCCCGAGGGCATCACCGGCTTTGCGCTACCGGCATAAGACTGGTTGAGCCCCGAACCGCGTTCGATAAGCTCTTTGAGTTCGTCCGCGTTGGACGATCGCTGCATCGCGGTCTCCAAACTGATCTGTTTTTTATGGACCAGCGTTGCAAGCGCCTGGTTAAAGGTCTGCATACCGAACTTGTCCTGGCCGGTCTGCATCATCGAATAGATCTGATGGATCTTGTCTTCTCGAATGAGGTTGCGGATGGCCGCGTTCGGTACGAGGATCTCAAGCGCCATAACCCGGCCGTCCCCGCTGGCTTTCGGCAGAAGCGATTGACAAAGTATCCCTTCAAGGACAAGCGAGAGCTGTGTCCGGACCTGTGCCTGCTGTGCCGACGGGAAAACGTCGATGATACGGTTGATGGTCGAGTAGGCCGAGTTCGTGTGAAGCGTGGCAAACGTAAGGTGGCCCGTTTCAGCGATACGCAGGGCCATCTCGATCGTTTCAAGGTCACGCATTTCGCCGACCAGCACTACGTCCGGGTCCTGGCGAAGAGCCGTTCTCAGCGCCGATGCGAAGGAATGGGTGTCCGCCGCGACCTCACGCTGATTGACAACACAATTCTTATGGTTGTGAAGGAACTCGATCGGGTCTTCGATCGTCAGAATGTGGTCGTGCCGGTCGATATTTATCTTATCGACCATCGATGCGAGCGTAGTCGATTTACCGGAACCGGTTGGGCCTGTAACGAGTATCAGGCCGCGTGGCTTTTTGCAAAGGTCCGATACAATCGGCGGCAGCCCGAGCTTTTCAAACGTCATTATCTCGTAAGGAATGGCGCGAAAAACTGCCCCGACAGCCCCTTTTTGGTTGAAAAGATTAGCACGAAAGCGGGACATCCCTTTGAGGCCGAACGAGAAATCCAGCTCGAGGTTTTCCTCAAATCTGTGCTTCTGTGCATCGGTAAGGACGGAGTAAGCAAGGCGCTTTGTATCGGCGGGGGTAAGGGCGGGAAAGCCTCCTAACGGGCTCAGGTGTCCGTGAACACGGATCTGTGGCGGCGAATTCGTCGTCAGGTGGAGGTCGGAACCGCCGGCATCGGTCATCTTCTTAAGAAGTTCCGGAAGGGTCACCTGCGATGCGACATTGTCTTGTTGTTCGATGCTCATATCGTCTGGAGGTCGGTGCGTGGCCCCGCGACGCCCAAATATGGACGCCGCAGGTTCTACGCACAATTGATGGTAGGTGTTAGTCCTTAACGGACGCTTGCTGGGGTCGACGGCTGTGGAGCGACTGAACGACCTTTTCCGATTCCTCGGCGAGTTTTTCCGCGGAATCTGTGGCCGAGTTGGTGGCAACGCTATAGATGCGTCCCTCCGCCTCGGTGAAATAGAAGAGCCGCGAATTGACCCGTGAACCGCTCTGCGATTGGGCCACGACGACGTAGACTGTCCGTCCTCCGACATCTTTCTGATAATCGTTGACTACCCAGCCGTTCTCTTTGATCATTTGATTGATAACTTCACGGCGAAGCGAGGTGGTCGGGACACCGCCGACGGTTCGGGACCGTCCGGTAGATACCGTTGCACCCGTTGCGGGTCCGACAACTGAAATGGAGGCCGTTCCAACATTCGAGCCGCCGTCACCGGCCACGCGGAATTGGATCTCGCTGGGCGATGCATTTTCCTGCTGCCAGCCTTGGGGGGCGGGTTGTCCGGTAGGAAGGACCGCCTGTCTCGCCTGACGCGGAGCCGCAGGACGTCTCGCCGCCTGCGCCCGGGTCTGAACGGTACGTCGCGGCTGTGCCCGGCGGGCCTGGGCCGCACGTCGGGCCTGTGCTGCCCTGCGCGCCCGTGCAAGCCTCATCTGGCGAAGCCGTAAGGCACGCCTCCGCTGGGCCAGCGCCCTTTTCCGACGCTCTTGAGCCCGATAAAGCTGCCACCAGCGTTTCGAGTAGGGCTTCACCCCCCGCCACTGGCGTTTCTTCGGTTTATAACGCTTGGCCTTTTTTGCTCCTGCCTCGGCATACTCCGTACCTAGCGGTATGAGAACACCGATACCGAGAAGCAGTGCCATAGATAATGCTATTGCCCTTATAACCATATTTCCTCCAAGAATTACAAAACGGTTTCCTTCACAACCTCTTCGATGGTCGTTATTCCTTCCCTGATCTTGCAAAGGCCGGACTCGCGCAATGTGATCATTCCGCATTCAATGGCCTTCTTTCTGAGCTCTATCGCGCTTGCACCGATGATGATAAGTTCGCGAAGGTCGTCGGTCACCTCCATCACCTCGTAAAGTCCGACGCGGCCCTTGTAACCTGTGTTGAGGCAGTTTTCACAACCTCTCCCTTTATAGATCTTCAGACCGGCAGCCTCTTCCGCGGAAAAACCAATGCCGGTTAACACATCGGGAGCGGCATGCGTCTCTTCCTTACAATCCTTGCAGATACGCCGGATCAGCCGCTGTGCCTGGATAAGATTTACCGACGTCGCGACCAGGAAAGGTTCGATACCCATGTTCACAAGACGCGATATTGTCGAAGGCGCGTCGTTGGTATGAAGCGTGGATAATACCAAGTGGCCCGTTAGCGCAGCCTTGATCGCGATCTCGGCGGTCTCAAAATCGCGTATCTCACCGACCAGAACGATGTTGGGATCCTGTCGAAGGAATGAGCGAAGTGCGGCCGCAAAATTCAGCCCGATCTGCTCCTTCATCTGAACCTGATTGATCCCTTCAAGATTGAACTCGACCGGATCTTCGGCGGTCATGATGTTGGTCTCGGGAGTGTTTAGCGATTGGAGCGCCGAATATAGGGTATTCGTTTTACCAGACCCCGTCGGCCCGGTAACCAGCACCATCCCATAGGGGTTCGCGATCGCCCGCTGAAACTTTTCCAGGCTCTCGGGCTCAAAACCGAGCTTGGACATATCAAGCATCAGCTTGTCCTTGTCCAGCAAACGAAGTACGACCTTTTCGCCAAAAAGTGTCGGAAGGGTAGAGACACGGAAATCCAGTTCACGCGAGCGCTCGTCGATCTTGACTTTGATCTTGATACGGCCGTCCTGTGGAAGCCGCTTCTCAGCAATATCGAGCTTGGCCATGATCTTGAGACGCGAGATGAGCGGGTCGCGCATCTTCATCGGCGGGTTCATCACGTCGTAAAGAACTCCGTCGATACGAAAACGGATACGGAAAGATTTTTCGTACGGCTCTACGTGTATGTCGGATGCGCCGCGGCGGAGACTGTCCACCATCAGCACATTCACAAGCCGGACGACCGGTGCGTCCTCACTTGCCCGGGCAAGCGATGCCAGATCGATCTCGTCGTTCTGCTCGACCAGTTCGAACTCCTCAGCATCGTGTACGTCGAATTCGAAGTTGCCCAGATCGACCTCAAGGTCTGAATCCGATAGCTTTTCGAGTGTCTTTCCTTTCGCGGAGCCCTTTCCTGCTCGACCGTTCTTGCCGTTTCGGGTGTTGCCCTTCTCGGTCTCGTAAGCGATGGCCGCATCAAAAATATCGATCTCGGTAGTACCGCTGTAGTACTTTCCGATCGCCATCTGGATTGATGCCTCCGACGCGATCACCGGATCGACGTTAAGCCCAGTCATGAACTTTATGTCGTCCATCGCAAAGACATTTGTCGGGTCGGCCATCGCCAGCGTCAGCGTAGCCCCAACCTTTGAGATCGGCAACACTGTGTATTTCAGTGCGACTTCCTGAGATATGAGCTTGATGACACTGCCTTCGATATTGAAGAGGTCGAGATTTATGGAAGGGACCCCATACTGACGGGAGAGGACCGCAGTAATGACGTCATCTGAGATTATTCCGAGCTTCACCAGGTTAGAGCCCAGTCGTCCGCCGTTAGTTCTCTGATAGTCGAGAGCCTCGCGGAGCTGCTGGGGGGTAACCAGGTTTTCTCGGACAAGAATTTCCCCTAATTTTGCTGACATTTATTTCTTTTTCGGTTCCTATTGTTGGAGACCAACGAAGAGGAAATGTGAAGAGTGAGTTAAAGAGCTTCGAAAGCGAAGAGACAGCGATGTCAACGATGCAAAACACCGTTGAAACACAATGATACGTGTTTATATTCAGTGTGTCAAGGAAATCTTTCTGATGGAAAACAGGTCAAATTGAGAGGCCGAGAGATCGGGGGCCGGGCACTACCGGCGCTCCTTCAATTGAATATTCAACTGGACGATAAATGAGCGTACCGCCGTTGCATCGGGGACGTCGGGAAATATCTCCAAAAACCGCTCGTAAACGGCGATCGCCTCATTGAGCAAGTTCTGCTTTTCGAGCGCGCGGCCAAGAAGCTGGTAAATGATTATGGCGTCCTCCGCTCCGTACAACTGATCTTTTGCCTGGGTAAGTCGCTTTATGGCGAGCTTCTTGTATCGTTCCTCAGCCTCGATGTCGAGCTCGGCCGCCGCAGTTTCCGCCATATCCGCGTAAAGCAGGCCGAGTCCGGCCGCCGCCTCCGGGTGAACACCGTTCGCCTCCCGGATACCGCGTTCAAACGCCGCGACCGCCCGTTCGAAGTCGCCCTCTTCACGAAAGATACGGCCCTCGACCGCGGAAGCCTCTGCGAACGACGGCCTTAGCTTTCGAGCCTCGGCAACTGCCTCCTCGGCCCTCTGATACTCCCGCATCTCGGTCAGGAGCCGTGCAAGAGCAAGCCGTGCGTTGGGATCTTTGGGGCGGATCTCGATAGCACGCTCAAACGCCTCTGCAGCAAGCCGGCGGTCGAGAGCAGATAGCCGTTCCGCCTCCTGAAAGGCAAGGTCGAACGGGTCTTCGGTCGCCGACAGCTTTACTTCGATCTTCCCCGAGAAAGCTGCGGTCAAGACTCTGGTCTCGTCTCGATATCCGCCCGCTCTTATTCTTAATGAAAGGCTGCCGGGCGGCGTGTGGCGCAACTTGATAGAACCGGACTCGTCTGTAGTGCCGTAGCGAACACCGTTGATATAGACCGATGCACCCGGCTCGGTGACGACCGTAATCTGCCTGGTTGCGGGCTTCGCGGCTGTGCGTTGCTGAGAATAGGTATTGGATGGTATAAGCGCAAATGCCGCAGCGACAACACCGGTAAACAGAAATTTCAGGCTATGTCTCATCATGTCAATGCTCAGCCGATCCGTGTGTAGGCCGGATCGCCGGCAGCTGTGTCTCCGCCGTCGGCCCCATCCTGTTGAGGTTCGGAATAGAAGTATTTGATGAGCGGCGGGGCGGTCAGAGTTGTCGCAACCGCCATGAAGAGTACGGATGCAAAGAAACGCTCCGTGATAACGGCCAGGCTCAAACCGATCTGTGCCACAACGATACCGACCTCGCCGCGCGGCACCATCCCCACTCCCACCTGTGCCATCTGACGACGCGTCATCCCCCATGCACCTAAACCGCAGCCCACGAACTTAGTAACAACGGCCGCAACTGTGATCACCACCGCGAGAAGCACCACGGACCAATCCTTGAACACCGCAAGATTGAGCTGCATCCCTATGTTGACAAGAAAGAAGGGGACAAGGAACTCCGTGACGCCGCTTGTCAGCTTGTGCATGCCGTAATTCTCCTCGGTGGCCTCTGCGAGGGCCATTCCTGCGAGAAAAGCCCCGATGATCGCAGCAACACCAACATAGATCGAAGCGACCGACAGCCCAAGGCAGAGCACAAGCCCGATATTAAAAAATGGCTTGCTTACGCGCAGGTTCTTCACCCTCGGAGCGAGCCGATTCATTACCCGCGACCCGACGGTCGCAACTAGCACAACGAACATCACGGCGAGTCCGGCGGTCTTGCCCAGTTCGAGGTAATTGACCGTTCCGCTACTAAGAGCCGAGACGACCGAGAGGATGATCAGGCCCAGAATGTCATCGATAACGGCCGCTCCGAGTATTATCCTCGCGGTCTGTTTATTGAGCAGCCCCATGGAGCCGAGGACCCGAGCTGTGATGCCGACGGACGTTGCGACCATCGCCGCACCAATGAACATCGCCTCAATGAACGAGCCGTCCCAGGCGAGTGCGATAAAGTAACCTGCCACGAAAGGGAGCACGACCCCGAGCGTGCCCACCAGCATCGCCTTTTTTCCGACGCGATAGACGCTTTGCGGTTTGGTCTCGAGCCCGACCATAAAGAGGAGGAAGATCACGCCGATCTCGGCTACGATGCTGATAAGTTCGTTCGGTGAGACCCAGCCCAAAATGCTAGGGCCGATGATGACCCCGGCCAATATCTCGCCGACCACGGCCGGTTGATTCAGACGCTCGAAGATCTCCGCCATTATCTTCGCGGCGGCTAGCATTACAAAGAGGGCCAGCAGGATGCTCGAATGTTCAACGTTTGCGGCAAATATGACCGGCATCGGCAGTTCCATCAACGCTCCCGGAAACTAAGGCAACGATATTCTAGCAACGGGCCGTATGCCCGACCAGTGACAAACGTCGCAAAAGCGAAATTTACTTGATTTTTTTTGAATGGAAACTATAATCAAGACTTCGTGGCTGGGTAGCTCAGATGGTTAGAGCGCGGGATTCATAACCCCGAGGTCGGGAGTTCGATCCTCCCCCCCGCCACCAACACGATCGCCAGGCCGCGGCAGGCCCACCACCTGCCGCTTTTCTTTGTCCGAATCAAAACCCGCAATCGACACCCACTGATTTCGAAAGAACCGCCGAATGTTTGCATACGCAGTCGGTTTGTTTGTCAGACCATGAGCATTCATGAGGTTATAACTCCGAACCGCTTTGGAACACTTCTCTCCGGATGGTTCGCCGGGTGTACCATATTTCCCCACTTTTTGCCGGCGGATGCCAGGAATCGTTCCACTTTTTGCATTAAAATGTACAAAATGGAACGGGTTAACCTGTTGATACAACGTTGGTTGCGGCGACAAATCGTTCCATTTAGCAAAATGAGCCACTTTTAAGCGGGACGGTGTTTCGTTTCTCGGCGGGGAGAGTGTTGCGGTGAAACGCTTGAAACACTTGAAACGCCTGAAACACCTGAAACACCTGAAACACTTGAAACGGTTGAAACACTTTGATACCTGCCCAGCGCGGGCCGTGTGATAGATGTCGCCCATGACGGGGTTTGGCGGCTTTGTGGGTGCTTTGGCGCTACCAATATCCTGCTCCTGACGGAGCCTGTCGATAAACCGATCTTCCTGCATTTCAGACATCCACATATTCGCGGCATCACGGGCCGACGGTCGATGGTCTCACGGCACGCGGCGGGTTGGAAGGGCGGGTTGCGCGATATGCACGATTTGCACGAAATGAAAGGTGAGAAATGAGAAGTGAGAAATGAGAAATGAGATCGTAATATCGACGGCCAGACCCCGCTTTTTCTTAGACACCGGCCAACTCCCGCCCGCGGCCGAATTTTCTTGCCATAACATCGGCATCGAGGCTATCCTTACCAAACAAAACCGCATCGAACGGCTTAAACGGGTCGGCGGGCCTGAAACGACGCGACGCTCCGGCCGCGGCCCAGCAAAAATGAATGCAAAAATATCGCAGAATCGAACGCCTGGCACTTGTTTCCCGGTGAGAATACCCTCTCCGGCATTGGCAACGATGTGGCACCATAAGGATCCGAATATGTCCAGCTATCGCTCGACCGAGCCCGGCGGGACGGTGCTCGGCACAGGGGTCGATTATCACGATTGGGACAAGATAGAGACAGACGGCGACGGCAAGAGCGTCGGGCTGAGTGCCCCGGTCTCTTTTCCCGAACACTCGAACGAACTCTACACCTCCGGCTGGTCGTTCGGCTCGCTCAACACCGGCCAGTACATGGCCCATGTAGTCGACGGGATTCACG
>CALMAH010000009.1 GCA_937859595.1 uncultured Acidobacteriota bacterium
GGTCGGCGGCAACTGTCTCCCGGTCGGCGGCAACTGTCTCCCGGTCGGCGGCAACCGTCGAAAAAGGGCATTTATTCGCCTGAAACCCAGTATTTATCGGTATTTGCCGGTAATTGGCATGATTCGTGAAGTAGATTCGTTGACAAGTTTTGCAAAGGAAGTTTGGTGAAAGTCCAACGCTGCCCACGCAACCGTGATTTGAACGCGGAATGTGGAGTGCGGAACGCGGAGTTAGTTCAGGCAATTCCGCATTCTGAATTCCGAGTTCCGCATTTGAAAGAGTCGGGAACTTTGCTCGCTTGTCTTGGCTTAGAACCATTCTGCGTGTGGGCAGAAGAGGACATTATGCGAATTAGTTTATTGTTTATCCTTGCGCTGCTATTTGCAGGCGGCGTTTCTGCACAGGCCGATCCGGCCCCTTCGCCATCTCCCAGCCCCGGACCGATCCGCGAAACGGTCACAGTTTCGGCCGATCTTCCTCAGCCTATTGATGAGGTTTCCAAGACCGTCAATGTCATCGGCGGACGGGAGATGCGAGAGCGGGCAGATTTTTCTCTGGTCGAATCGCTGCGGTCGATCCCCGGTTTCCGTATTCAGCAGCTTGGAGGTTTTGGGCGGACCGCTTCGATAAAAATTCGTGGGCTTCGCAATCAGGATACGGCCATTTTGCTCGACGGCGTTAGGCTCCGCGACGCCGCGGCGATCACCGGCGACGCATCGCCGTTCCTCAGCGACATTACGCTTACAAGCGTAAGCCGCGTGGAGGTGCTTCGCGGTTCGGGAAGTTCGCTCTACGGCACGAACGCCATTGGCGGAACGATCAATTTTATAACTCCCGCGCCTCGGCCGGGACCGCACGGACAGATCTCCTATGCCGGAGGGGGCCTCGGGCTTCACCGGTTTCGCGGAAATGTCACCGACGCGCTAAGCAACGGAAAATTCGGCTTTAATTTTGCCGCCGCCCACACCCGATATACAAAAGGGATAGACGGCAACGACGACGCTCGCAATACCAACGTCCAGGGCCTATTCCTATTTCAGCCGGCCGCAAGGACGAACGTCACTGCGCATTTCTTTGTCTCCGACGCCTTTGTCCGGCTGAATTCAAACCCCGATACACTGGGGGCCCTCCCGCCGACAAATGCCACGATCATAAATGCCCGCCAGGGCATAAATTTCGCGTTCGACGCGGACGACCCTGACAATACTCAGAACTCGGAGTTTATCAACGGACATGTGGTCCTGAACCACGCCTTCAGCTCCGACCTTTCACTGAACGCATCGTATTCGGGCCTTAAAACCTCACGAAAAAATGTGAACGGCCCGCTCGGTGTCGGTTTCCAATCGGCCTCGACCTCTTTCTTTGACGGATTCATCCAAACTGCGGCCGGCTCGCTCAATTGGACCCCGGAGAACCATAACGTCAGGTTCGGCTACGAGTTTGAAAACGAAAAATACGGCAATGACGGAAGCACGCCCGACGGCAGCGGCGATTTCTTCGCTCGAGCAAATCAGTCGAGCAATACGTTCTTTCTACAGGACGTCATCAGCCTCTATAGCGGAAGGCTCCAGCTTGCCGGCGGCGTCCGGGCACAGATATTCAGCCTTGAAAGCCCGCGTTTCAGTCTTGTAAATGCTCCCTATTCGGGCGTCACCCTTTCAGATCCGCCCGGGGCGTATACATTTGACGGCGCGTTCTCATATTTTTTCGCCTCTTCGGGGACAAAACTCCGGGCCCACGTTGGCAACGGCTATCGCGTGCCTTCGCTCTACGAACGGTTCGGGACGTTCTTCAGCAGCTTCGGTACCCCCAGCTTCATTGCCCTCGGTGACCCCGGACTTAAGCCCGAACGCTCTATCGCCTACGACGGCGGCATCGAGCAGAACATATTTGGCGACAAGGGCAGGCTGTCTGCCGTGTATTTTTATACGCATCTGATCGATACGATCGGGTTTGGAAATGTCGTGCCGGATATCGGCACCACGCCGCGGCCGTTCGGCGGCTATCTGAACACCAAAGGCGGCATTGCCCGCGGCGGCGAATTCAGCGCCGCCTTTAACCCGACCCGAAACACCGAAATTTTCACGTCCTACACGCTGACAAAAAGCCTCCAGCGAGAGCCGCAGGTCGCCGGGAGCGGCGTGCTCACAACGCTTGGCATCCCGGAACATCAATTTACCCTTGTCGCCACACAGCGGTTTCAGCGTTTCTGGGTCAATTTCGACCTGCTGGTCTCGTCCAGCTATCTGGCGCCGATCTTTAGCAGTTCGACCTTTACGACCTACGTTTATCGCTTTGAAGGCAATCGCAGGGGCGACCTGACCTCGGGCTACACATTCAAATTAAATAGGGATAGATACGACCTGCGGCTTTTCGGTACGGTAGAAAACGTTTTCGATAACGAGTATTACGAGAATGGTTTCAGAACGGCCGGAAGGAACGGACGCATCGGCATCAGCTTCGGATTTTAGTTCTCGCAACCTTGCAGGGCGTGATATCATCGACTCTATCGAGGTACAGAATCATGAGGTTTACGCCCATTGTCTTAGTTTTGGCCGTTGTGTCATTGGGGTTTGCCGTTTCCGGGCAGACTAGAACGATAACCAATACCGATCTTGAAAAGTACAAGGAACGGAGGCTAGCTGCCGAACGCGACCTTCGGGAGAACTACGCAAAGATGGGGTTTCTTTCTCCCGAGGAACAGGCCCGCGAGGACGAGCGGGCCATGCGGGAGAGGGAAAACCTGGTTTCACGGTTGAGAACCGAGCGCATCGAGCGCGAACAGGCCGAAGCCGCCCGCCGACAGGCGAATAATGCCGAGCTTCAGCAGGTGATCGTCGTTGAAAATGGGACCGGCCGGATCGTTGGTTTTGGATATTCTGGGCATTTCAGGCATCGTGGGTCGCCGCGCAGCGGACGGGCCCCGTTGCCCGTTTCCGACTGGCGTGCAACCCCCGGCGGGATAATCTACGAACCTGGCGGACGTTCGAGCAGTGTTTACTCCCCGGTTCGGCAGCGCCCGAGGCCGGCTTTCCAGACACGAGGCTCTCGCCCTCGCAGATAGAAAAACCCCGATTTTGTGAAGATGTGAAAGCGGACTATTATCTACGATAGTCCGCATTATTTGCTGATCGCTCACTTGGTGTATATGAAAGAAGGCTGGGAAGCAGTAATTGGAATGGAGATACACACGCAACTCGCGACGGAGACTAAGATCTTCTGCGGCTGCCGGGTCGAGTTTGGCGGCGAGCCGAACTCGAACACGTGCCCCGTCTGCCTCGGGCTGCCCGGGGCATTGCCTGTGCTCAATCGCCGCGTTATCGAACTCGGCGCCCGGGCCGCTCTCGCTTTAGGGCTTGAGATACAGGAAACGTCAATATTTGCCCGAAAGAACTATTTCTATCCCGACCTGCCAAAGGGATATCAGATCTCGCAATACGACAGGCCGTTTTCGGCGAACGGGAAATTGACCATAATGACCGCCGAACGCGACGACCACGGCCATGCCCGCGAGTGGCGGCCGATGGCCATCAACATCGTCCGTATGCATTTGGAGGAAGACGCCGGCAAAAATGTCCACGAGGGGCTTCCGGAAACTAATAAGTATTCCTACATCGACCTGAACCGGGCCGGCACTCCGCTTGGTGAGATCGTGACGGAGCCCGATTTTCGAACATCGTGGCAAGCGTATGACTATGTGAATCATGTTCGCCGCGTGCTGCAATGGGTCGGAGCGAGCGATGCCGATATGGAAAAGGGAAATCTCCGCTGCGAAGCCAACGTCTCCGTCCGGCGAGTCGGCGAAACGGGATTTAACAACAAGGTGGAATTGAAGAATCTGAATTCGGTCCGATTTATGCAAAAGGCGATCGAATTTGAGATAGACCGCCAGATCGCCGCTCATGAAAAAGGTGAATCGGTGGATCAGGAGACAAGGCTGTGGGACGAAAAGAAAGAGGAGACGCGGGTAATGCGTTCAAAGGAAGACGCCCACGATTACCGCTATTTTCCCGAACCCGACCTCCAGCCGCTGTCGGTTTCTGCCGAACTGATCGAGCGTGTCAGGGCAGAGATGCCGGAACTCCCTGACGCGATGCGCGACCGCATGATCGAGGAGTATTCGCTAAGCTATGCGGACGCCTCACAGCTTGTTTCCGACCGCTCTTTGGCCGAATTTTACGAAACAGCGGCAAAGGCCTCCGGCAACCCCAGGACGACGGCAAACTACATTCTTTCGGAACTCAGCCGCGAACTGAACAGCGCCGGACTTTCCGCGTCAGGATCGCCGGTGTCGGCCGAGGGGCTTGCTGATCTTATCAGAACTCTCGATGCAGGTAGCATAAATAACAATCAGGCCAAAGAGGTCCTGGTCGAGATGTTCGCAAGCGGCAAGGGTGCGGCCGAGGTCATATCTGACAAGGGGCTTGAGCAGATCTCCGACCCGTCCGCCATTGAAAAGATCATCGCAGAGGTGATCGCCGCGAACGCGGCACAGGTCGCCGCATACCGGGGCGGCAACGAAAAGCTCTTCGGCTATTTCGTCGGCCAGGTGATGAAGGCCTCCGGGGGCAAGGCAAACCCAAAACTGGTGAACGAACTTCTCAGGAAAGAACTGCTCAACTAGAGGTGCGATATGAAGAAAAGGACGAACATTGTGTTGGCGATATTGTCGGGACTGCTCCTTTTAGATCTCGGACAGGCTCAGACGATAGTAATGCAGCCAGGCCAGAAAGGGCCGATCGAAACGTTCCTCGAACGTGCTTTGGAACGCCCAAAACCGCCAAGGATGAGTGGGTCGATGGTTCGGGTCGGCAGCAGCCAGGAGATCGTTAGGCGCCTGAGAAAGCAGAGTGAGGCAGATGCCGAGCTTAGGGCGAGATACCGTGATTTTTTGAGGCAGTCGGGCACAGGTATCTTCAAGTTCGTTGTTCCGCGTGATTGCGATTCTCTCAACACCATGCGCGAGATCACTGACTGCGGAAGTGAAAAAGCCGAGATCGAATTTCAGTTCGCAGAATACTCCTTTCGTGACAAAAAACTGTCCTACCTCAATCCGGACATTTTGTACAGAAATGGGACCATCTCGCCGGCATCGGTTTTTGTTCAGGCCGCGTTTGTAAAGCTCGAAGACGGGGCGGTACAGGAGGTTACCTTGGGCAGCGAAGGGCTAGATTACCTGATATCCCTTAACATCGAATCGGTTGCTGCAAAGGCAGATGAACAACTTTTTAGACACAGTTTCGGCGTTGAGGAAGGCGATTTTCGTTACGTCAGATCGATCCGCCCCGAAAAAGGGGATGTGTATGCCGCAAGGCTTGTATCGTACGATATCGATGGCCGCGATGCCATGTCGCCTAAACCGGCGGATCTCATCGTAGCATTCGAGATCATTGAGCAGGAGCCCGATGGAACGCTGACCATTCTATGGAAAGAGCTTCGCCGACAAAGATCTCCTAGACTGACACTTTAAAATGAAAAAAGCCGGAAGGCTCGCGTCGATAATGTTGATAACATCGATCGTCGACGTCGAGCGAAAGTTTAATAAAAAGAACTGAGCCGGGGATCGGGTCTCGCCGTTCGTTCTTGTTTCTTGCTTCATAAGGCTGAGCACTATGTCGAACATTTCGGGGAAGGTCGCAGTTGTGACCGGGGGCACAAAAGGAATTGGCTTCGCGATCGCCGAAAAACTCGCGGCCGCCGGTGCTAAGGTCTTCGTATGCGGCCGTGACAAAGGTGACCTGAAGCTGGCTCTGGAAAGGCTCTCTCGGACGGGCGAGGCTGCCGGCGATATCTGCGACGTGCGAAGCGAGGACCAGGTCAGAATGATGCTCGAGGAATGCGAACGCGTATTCGGCGGGTTGGATCTTCTGGTCAACAATGCCGGGATGGGATATTTCGGAAAGACCGTCGAGGACCTGAGCGGCGACGAATTTCGCCAGACCATCGAGACAAACCTTTGCGGCGTATTCTATTGCTGCCACTATGCCTTGCCGATGATAAAGCGGCGAGGCGGCGGTTATATTTTCAATATTTCCTCTCTTGCTGGTCAGAACGCTCATCCCGGAATGGCGGCCTATAACGCGTCGAAATTTGGTCTCAACGGTTTCAGCGAGGCTCTGATGCAGGAGGTCAGGCACGACAAGATCAAGGTCAGCTACATCTGCCCGGGCAGCGTGAACACCGCGTTCGGCGGTGACGTCCCGTCGGACGCAAAGGCATGGCAGCTACAGCCGGCAGATATTGCGCAGGTCATCATCGATCTGCTCGAAATGCCTGAGCGGGCACTTCCAAGCAAGGTCGAGCTCCGGCCCAGCCGCCCGCCTCGAAAATAGTGATCTTACAGAACGCTGCACGTATCAAGAGCTAAAGTACGACCCCTCGCTTTGACGATTCGATAAAAGATACCAGAAGGTCAACTTCCTTACATCCCCTTATCTCTTCCCGAATGCGTTCGATCGCCTGTGTCGTGTTCAACTTTGAAGAGAGCAGTAGCCGGTAGGCCTGACGGAGCGCGGCGATGGTCTCTTTCGGATATCCGCGGCGTTTCATCCCGACGGTGTTGAGCCCGTAGCATTTCGCATGGTTCCCTTGAATGGTTGCAAATGGAGGAGCATCCTTCACGACCACCGAATACCCGCCGACAAATGCCTCCAGCCCGACACGGCAAAACTGATGCACGCCCGAATAGGCTCCGATGTTCGCCCGGTCTGAGATCTCAACGTGGCCCGCAAGCGTCGCGGCATTTGCCATTATTACGTCGTTCCCGATCTGGCAGTCGTGGGCGACATGGGCCTGCGCCATCAGCAGGTTTCTGTCCCCGATCCTGGTAACGCCCCCGCCTCCTGCGGTCCCGCGATGTATGGTCACAAATTCGCGGATCTGATTTTCGCTGCCGATAACCGTTCGCGTTGCCTCGCCGCCATACTTCGTGTCCTGCGGTGCCAGCCCGATCGAAACGAACGGAAAGATCCGACAGCCATCGCCGATGGCCGTGTCCCCATCGATCACGACGTGCGACTCCGCGCGCACCCCATTGCCGAGCGTCACGCCTGCGCCGATCGTCGAAAATGGCCCGATGTGGCACCCGTCGCCTATTTCGGCACCCTCTGCGACCACGGCGGTCTCGTGTATGAAGGTCATAGGAAAGATTCAGTCGTGTTCGGGGTTGTCGGCGGGCTGTTCGGTCACTTCCAATTCTCTGCTTCCCCGCATCACCAGCCAGGTGAAGAGAGCCATCGCCGGGATTATGAATACAATGCCCAGTATTGCTCCGCCAATTGTCGTGGTCATTATCGCGATCGCACCCAGCCTGCGGCGGCCGCGAAAATAACCAAAGCCGAGCGGCACCATTCCGAGAACAAAGCCTACCCCGCCGTTGACCAGGGCCCAGGCGACCACAAACTCATTGGTCGAAAGATGTATCGTCTCCATTGCTTACCCCTCGCTGTTCCGCTCGGCTATCACGCTTGTGATTATGGCCTCTGACGCCACCTTGCCGTCCACGCTGGCCACCCCCTTCATCTTCTGTATTCGGCTGCCGATCCTAAGTGCCGTAACCTCCAGCATCAATGTGTCGCCGGGCACGACCGGACGGCGAAATTTAGCCGATTCGATACCGCTGAAGAACGGGATCCGGCTGTCGCGGTCCTCAAATTCGCGAAGTGCAAGTATTGCCCCGACCTGCGCAAGAGCCTCGATCTGGAGAACTCCCGGCATCACCGCCGCCTCGGGGAAATGGCCGGCAAAGAAGTGTTCGTTCACCGTTACCTGTTTTAGCCCAAGGATACGCGTTTTGGGCTCGAGCTCAATGATCCTGTCAACAAGCAGAAAAGGATATCGATGCGGCAGGATCTCCTGAATGGCCTTCGAATCGTAGATCGTCATCAGATAGGGAATTTAAATCAAAAGTCAGCAGCCAGAAGAAGCACTGCCTCAAACTGACTACTGACTATAGCAGAAACGTTCGCCAATGGACTACCGGGGATTACCCGCGGTGGCCGCTCCGGCCGGTCGCTTGTTGTAAAAGGCGATGAACGCTTTCGTGATATCGTAAGCCGGGTCCGCGGCGAGCACTACCCCTGCCTCGGCCAGTTTCTCGATATCAAAGACCATCGCATAGCCGTTCTGCTTTGCAAATTCGCTTAACGCGTTGCCGATGTCCTGATTGATGGGGCCGAGCCTCTCGCCGCTAAGCCGCTGTACATGCGCTTCGTATTCCTTGGTCTTGAATTCGAGTTCGCGTTGCAGCTTGCCGCCCTCGTCATTTTTTTGACGGATCTGTTCAGCATTGCTCGCCGGTGTGCTCGGTACGCCGGCAGGCGGATTCTGCAGTCTTTGGATCTCCTGAGCGATCGCGTTCAGCCGCGTGTTCATGTTCTGCAGTTCCTGCCTCATCGGGGCCGTTTCCTTCTCAAGGGCGACCAGCGTGTTGTAGTAACGGGTGATACCTTCCTTTTCGTCGGCAAACATTCCCGTATCGATAAACCCCACCTTTCCCGCCGGCGCCTGGGCCGTGGCGGAAAATGCGAACATTGCGGTAAAAACCAGACCAAAGGCCAATAAACTTATTCTTCTCATTATTTGATGAAACTCCTTGATATTGCCTGGGAATACTATGTCATCCCGTATATCTTACTTTGAAACGTTTTGGCCCGAAACTGTTGCCTGACGGAACAAAAATCTCAAAAGCGAACAAAAAGATTATGCGAAACGGCTCGGTCATGTCAATGTTCTTTTAACATCAAATCTGCCGAGGCCGAACGCAACTTTTAGAACGTGCGTCCTACCGTAAATCTGAAACCGTTCCGTTTTCCGGGAAGGAAGATCCCGGGTGCTTCCTGCGTAAAGCCAAACTTCCCGTTCGGGTTGTAGTAATAGATCAGCCGGAATGGAACGTTTACCACCGGGACCTGAACACGAAACTCAACGCCGACGCTCGAGCGGAAATCGCCGATCTTGTTAAAGAGGCTGTCGTCAACCCGCAAAAGCGAGTTCTGCTGTGCCTCACCGCGGAGATAAAGCTGTTGTACTTCAGGCGACAGGGCCGTAGGACAGCCGGCCCGGTTGCCCCGGCAAAATTCCGT
Source organism: uncultured Acidobacteriota bacterium (assembly GCA_937859595.1). Lineage (GTDB taxonomy): Bacteria > Acidobacteriota > Blastocatellia > Pyrinomonadales > Pyrinomonadaceae > OLB17. Next base: position 9,085 of record CALMAH010000009.1, read on the forward strand.
GAGAAAGTCCGTTTTTGTCATTATCCTTCCGCGGTAATAGAGGATGCTTCCAAAACTGCTCTCAAGTACCGGGAAATTGATCAGCGATAGGGCCGTCATACGTCCGCCCCCGAGGAAACGGTCGTCTTCCAGAAACTCGCTGTCGATCCGCTGGATCCCGCTCTTTCTAAGGTTGAATACGGTTCCTATGTCGGCAAAGACCGCCATTGTCGCCGGGCCAAAAAGCGGTATCCTATACTCAAAATTGCCCAAAAGCTGAGTGTCGCCGCCGATAAATCGGAAGTTGCGCGAGAAAAGCGCCGGGTTGTCGCCGTCAGGGCCCGTCAACAGGCCAAGCTGGATTATCTCGTCAACGGTTCGGGCAGGGATCCCTGTTACCGGCACCGGGTCGCCGAAACTGTTTGCGGTAAGCGAGACGTTTCGCGAAGTCACGTAGGTGTCGAACGGGGCGATCGGGCCGATCGCACGGGCGTTGTAACCGCGAATGTCATTCTCGCTGCCAAGGTAATAACGCTCAAATACGGGAATGCCGCCTATAAAGGACAGCGAATTTGCATTTCTGACCTTGTCCGTCAATGCAAAGGTGCCTATCGTCCCGGCTTGTATCCTAAACGCGAACACCTCCGGCGACATCGACCTTTTTCGCCGAATCGGGATAAAGCGGGAATAGCTGGCGTTCGGCTGATACGTTCTGACGTCGCCGCCTAACCCGGCCAGCCCGAACGCGAGCGTAAGCTGAGAACCGCTCAGTGTGTCGATACCGTTTGCCGCGGGCCGGCGCGTGTCATAGACGAACGTTCCGATCAGTCGGCTGGTGATAATGCCCGGTTGGCGATATATTACCGGGATCCGTTCCGCAGGGTCCGCACTTTCGTTGATCGGCGGATCCGAGATAGACGTGGTCGTCAGCTGATACGTCAGGCCGACACGCGAGAATTGGGTAAACTGCCTTTTCTTGAAGAACAGTTCCGAAAGCGGTGCTGTCCCGAAAAGCGTTACGCCGTAAGTGTTCTGCGTGAACAGGTTCGCCTCGTCCGTCAGCACTGATGCGAAGGGGTCAAAAAGCTGATTGAGCAGATCGGTGTTTTGGGTCAGAAACGTTCCTTCGCCAAAAAACCGATTCCGCGCGGCAAACAGCGATACGCCCACCGATATCGGCCTGTTCCTGAAATAAGGTTCCTGATAGGTTACCTGAAGACTCTGCTGACGGCTGCCAGCCCCAAGTGCGAAAGAAAGTATCTCGCCGCGGCCCGCCAGGTTGTTCGTCGAATATTCAAGCCCGAAGAACGATCCGCCTAGCCCTCCGACACCGCCGTTAAAGGAGATCTGCTGGCGTCCGCGTTCCTTGACCTTTACGATCAGATCAACGTCGCCCCGTTCCTCGTCCGTGCGTCTCTCGACGTCCTGGTCCTTGTTGATCGGGTCAAAATATTGTGTCTGGTCGAGACGAAGCAGCGAGATCTCAAGCGCTCGCTCGTTGTAAATATCACCCTCGTTCATCAGGAATTCGCGGCGGAGTACGCGGTCTCGGGTAAATGTGTTGCCCTGAAAATCAAGCCGCCGAAGCGAGAACTGCATTCCTTCCTCAATGGTGATGGTTATGTCAACGATTCCCTCATTCGGATTATCAGGATTGTCGCGAAACTCAGGGTCAAGTTCCGCGTTATAGTTCACAAAGCCCTGGTTTCCATAGACCTTTTTAAGGTCTTCGTAGATCGCGTCCTGCAATCGCTTGCCGTCCGCGACATCTCCCGTCTTGAGCCCGATAGCGCCGAGGATCTGTTGCTCGGAAAAGATGGAGTTTCCCTCTACCTTGAGTTCGCCAACTCGGAAAAGTCTTCCTTCTGTGATCGGTACTATGATGCGCAGCGTATCATCGATCGATGACAACAGCGGGATCGGCAGCGTTATCAACGGCAGCAGGCTTGTCCGTCGCGTGCCCATTTCTTCGATCTCTGGTTCGCCTATTCGGGCCTGAAAATAGCCCTTGGACAACATATATGAACGCACGTTTCGCTGCAGGTCCCATTGCAGCTTTTGCATGTCCAATATGTCCGCGCCTTTAACCCGGGCAACGAGGCCCGTTTCCCTGACGAGTGTAAGAGCATTTCGCAGCTCGCTGTCCTTGAACCGTTCGTTGCCCTCGAACTCGATCTTTACGATACGCGACCGATTGCCCTGGTCAACTTCAAAGGTCAGCGCGATCGACGTAGCCGAGACCTCCTCTTCCTTTATGTTGACGGAGGCATTCGGATAGCCGCGCGAGGCAAGCATTTCGCGGAGTATCCGCGAGGCCGCACGGGCCTTTACCGGATCGTAAACGTTCTCTTTCGCAATGCCTGCCCGCCGTTCGCGAAATTCTTTCAGGACTTCAGATTCCTGGACCGCCTTCATACCGGTGAACTGCAGGTCTCGAATGATCGGCCATTCGCGAACTTCGAAAATAACGTTCACACCACCCCGGATGCCCGGTGTGGTCAAAACACGCGTCGCCGATTTGTCAAAGAAATTCAGCGATAGCAGCTCTCGCAGGTCGCGCTCCAGAGCTACTGGGTCATAAACATCCCCGGGACGGGTCCTTATCCAGTAAATAAGGTCCTCGTCGCGGAGTCTCCGGTTTCCCTGGATATCTACATTCTCGACGATCTGCTGGCGGATGGTTTCGGTTTCGGCGGAAGATGTCGCATTCTTTGTTTTGTCTGTTTCAGCAAGTGCCGGGGAGCACAAAACAGCAAGACTCAGAATTACAAGTCCGAATGCGCGGAGTTTATGCATAAATAAGGATCCCTGAAAATAGCGTTTCGCGGGGTCAAACTGCGCCCCTCAAATGCCGATCCCCCCGAAAATATCAACGAACTATAACTAGCACTAAGGGGAAGCATCTCATTGTCGAAAAATACGAGTGGTTTGATTCTGGCGCCTTGGCTCAGGTTGCCTTTCCAAACATATCCGACAAAACCCAAGATTATACGTTCAATATCCTAAAAAATAAAGGCGGCAGCAGGATGCCGTCGCCTCTTTCAAATACATTCTTGCCGCCGAGCTAGCCGTGCTGGTGCAGTTCGCGCGGCCTTTCCAGCTCGATGATCTCCCTAATAGCGATCTTATCGCCCTCAAGATAGATCTCCAGATCGCTCATCTCGCTGACCTCGCCGCGTATCAGGGCTTCGGAAACGCCGTCTTCGATGTGCTTTTGGATCGCACGTTTCAACGGCCGGGCACCATAGCTTCTGTCGGTACACGTTTCTTCGATCAGCCACGACCGTGCGGCCGGCGTCAGCTTTAGCGAAATATCGCGCCCTGTCAGCATCTTATTCAGCCGGGCCATTTGGAGGTCAACGATCTTTTCTAGGTCGCCGACCGTAAGCTCGTCAAAGATGATTATCTCATCCAGGCGGTTTATGAACTCGGGGGCAAGGGTCTGGCGTACCTGGCCCATCACCTGCTCTTCCAGCTTGTCTCTCGAGGCATCGCCGCCGGACTGAAATCCAAGATTGCCTTTCTTCTGGATAGATCGGGCACCGATGTTCGATGTCATTATAAAGATCGCGTTCTTGCAATCGACCGCGTTTCCCTGAGCGTCCGTCAGAACCCCGTCCTCGAATACCTGCAGCAATATGTTGAACACATCCGGGTGTGCCTTTTCGATCTCGTCGAACAGCACAACAGAATAGGGCGACCGACGCAATTTTTCTGTAAGCTGGCCGCCTTCGTCGTGGCCCACATATCCCGGCGGCGACCCGATAAATTTCGAGACGGCGTGTTTCTCCATGAACTCGCTCATATCGAACCGGAGCAACGCTTGTTCAGATGCAAAAAGGTACTCGGCGAGCGTTCTGGCGACCTCCGTCTTACCGACCCCCGTCGGGCCCAAAAAGAGGAATGAGCCGACCGGCCGCAAAGGATTTTTCAAACCCGCACGGGAGCGGCGTATCGCTCTTGCGAGTGCGGAAATGGCCGAACGCTGAGAAACGACCCGCTTGTGCAGTTCGTTCTCTATCTCCATCAGCTTTTTGGATTCCTCAAGCTTGATAGATTCGACTGGGACGCCGGTCCAGCGGGCAACCACCTCATCTACATCGTCCTTGGTCACCTCCACGGTCGCAAGCGATTCTTCGATCGTCTGCAGTTCATAAGAGATCAGCTGGTCCTCGTTTGCCGAAGCACGCTTCCAATTCTCGACCGCTTCGCGCCACGACGGTTCCGATGGATGTTCATGCTGAAATCGCAGTTTCGCGCGCGAACCGGCCTCGTCCAAGATGTCTATCGCCTTATCGGGCAGAAAACGGTCGGGAATATAACGGCTGGATTGATATACCGCCGCTTCTATCGCTGATCGCCGATATCGGATGCGGTGAAACGCCTCATATCGCTCCACGACCCCCTTGATTATCTCTATTGCCTCTTCCTCCGAGGGCGGGTCCACCTTAACGGCCTGGAACCGACGCTCCAGCGCGCGGTCCTTTTCGATGGTCTTCCGAAATTCCGCCGGTGTCGTGGCACCGATGCACTGCACCTCGCTCCGCGAAAGGGCCGGTTTCAATATGTTGGCGGCGTCCAGCGAACCTTCTGCAGAACCGGCTCCGACCAGCGTATGGACCTCATCGATGAAGACGATATTCTCAGGCGTTTCCTTTAGCTCCGCCATCACTTTCTTCAGGCGTTCTTCGAACTGGCCTCTATATTTGGTCCCCGCGACCACCGATGAAAGGTCAAGCGAAAGGATCCGCTTTCCTTCGAGAAATGACGGCACACGCCTGTCCACTATCCGCTGGGCCAGGCCTTCGACGATCGCCGTCTTGCCGACCCCTGCTTCGCCTATCAGCACCGGATTGTTCTTTGTCCGCCGGCATAATATCTCTATCAGCCTCTCTGTTTCACGATCGCGGCCCACCAGCGGGTCAAGATGTCCGGCCGCCGCATCCGCCGTTATATCGCGGGTAAACTCGAGCAGGTTCGGCGTTTTGGACTCGTCGATCGGGGTTTGCAGCGTCTTTGAATAGCCGGTCTGCCGTACGATCTCGTCGCGAACGTCCTCGAGCCGGAGCCCGAATAAGAATAGTACCTCAGCCGCCACCGAGCGCTCCTCTTTGAGGATACCGGCCAGCAGGTGTTCGGGGCGAATGTCCTTTCCGTTCAGGTGGCGGCTCTCTTCGCTCGCCCAGAAAAGTATCTTCTTGGTTTCCGCCGAGAGTTGCAGTTCAGCAGATTGGGCGATCCTGTCGCGTACAACTATCCTTTCCTCTATCTCGCGTCGAACGGCGTCGACGGAGGCTGTTCTTTCGTAAGGAAAAAAACGGGCGGCGATGGTCCGGTCCTCGCGCATTAACCCCAGGAGAAGATGTTCCGGGGCGATCACTTGTGAACCGTACTGGAGTGCTTCATACCGGGCAAAGAAGATGACCCTTCGGGAGCGTTCTGTGTAGCGTTCGAACATAAATTACAGTCTCGCCGGCAGAAGGAAATAACCTCCTTAAGGCGGGTTTCCGCCCCGGTAAAGGATGAACAAGAGCAATGTTCAGAGTGTTTACGAGCTACGCACTCTATAGTCGCAAACGGGCCATAACTCCAGAATTTTCTGTAACGCCTCAGTTCGACATCGGGGGCGCGGTCTGAACACGCGTTCCATTCGTCATTACCGGCTCTTCGACCTCTACAAGCAAGGGCTCCTTTTTCTGCCCGATATTGCCCAGCACCTTTCCCGCGGAAGACATCTCGACCTTGGACGAGATCACCCTCGAAACACGTTTCGGCAGCAAGATCGGAGCTATCCTCGCTATCGAATCTGCCAGCGCCACAACATCACCGCCCCCTCGCCAGTGCTCGCGTACCACGTTCTCATCCGTTCGGTTCACCAGCCTGAGGAGCGTCAGTGCGACCATGTAAATGTCGTCAACCTGTCCGATAAAGGGGAATATGTCCGGGATTAGGTCGATCGGCGAGATCACATAAACGATGGCACCCAGAAAAAGCGCCTTTTCTGCCGAAGGTACCCGGGCATCCTTTAACAGACGCCCCAAAAGGACGACCATGTTGGGAAGAAACATCAAGAAATTAGACATTCGTCCTCTTGACTCACGCTTTTTGCTGCGGCTCAACTTGGCGCCGGAGGTTTGTATCCCGCTCATTTTTGGGCTCCTCTCCTGATTTCTTCCTAGTCTAGGAATATCAGTTGGTTTGTGCAAGTTTCAGCATTGCAAGTTGTATGGTAAATTCGGAAACCGAATATGATCCTCCAACAGATCAGAGAGCGTGCCGCCGCGGACCCACAGCGGATCGTCCTGCCGGAAGGTGAAGACATCCGGACACTTCGCGCCGCAGAGATCTGCCGCCGCGACCGTATCGCAGTTGTCACCGTCGTCGGTGACGAAGAGCGGATCCGAGCAGCAGCTGCGGACGATGGCGTAAACCTGAACGGCGTCGAGATAAAAGACCACCGCCGTTCACAGCACGTCAAGAGGCTAGCCGAACATTTTCACCAACTGAGGCGTGCCAAGGGCGTTACGCTGGAAGAAGCAGAAACAACGCTGAAAGACCCTCTCTATTTTGGGAACATGTTGGTGAGAGAAGGGCATTTTGACGGCTCCGTCGCAGGTGCAACGAATACAACGGCACACACGGTCGCTGCAGCGATCCGCTGCCTGGGCGTGCGTAAGGGCTTCCGTCTGGTCTCATCTTTCTTTTTAATGACGGTGCCCAATTCTAAGCTTGGCTCGCGCGGGGCAATGATCTTCGCGGACTGCGGCGTGGTTGTCGACCCTGATGCCGGGGAACTGGCGGAGATCGCGTTGGCTTCGGCCGATTCGTGCCGGGCATTGCTGGGTGTAGAGCCGCGGGTCGCTATGCTTTCCTTCTCGACTAAGGGCAGTGCCAAACACAAATTGCTTGACAAGGTCATCGAAGCAGCGAAGACCGTTAGAGCTCGTTCCCCGGAACTCATCATTGACGGCGAACTGCAGGCGGATGCCGCGCTCGTTCCCGATGTGGCGTCCTCAAAGGCCCCCGGCTCGCCTGTTGGCGGAAAGGCGAACGTCCTTATTTTTCCCGACCTCAATTCCGGAAATATCGCCTATAAGCTGACCGAGCGATTAGCCGGCGGAACGGCGATCGGGCCGATCCTGCAGGGTCTCGACCGCCCGTGCAATGATCTTTCTCGCGGCTGTAAAGCCGAGGACATCGTCGATGCGGTGGCGATCACGGCAGTACAGTCTCAGGCGATGAAACGGTCCTGATCTGCCGCTTTGCCCTTGATGCCGCCGGATTCGCCTGGCGTAGCCGCTTTTTATTTTTTCCGGTCCACGGAAACCCCTGCCACGATGCGCAGCGGAGCACCGCTTCCACCACGGATCTTCATCGGCAGAGCAAAGATATAGGCCCCGGTCTCCGGCACTGCTTCCAGCGCGGCAACGTTCTCGAAGGCCGGTATATTATTTTCCATCAACGCTACATGAGCTCCGAAATCGAGCGACTTTCCAAAATCGATGCTTGCTGTATCGATGCCAACTGCGGCGATCTCGCGGTTCGCGGCCAGCCATTTTGCTGCGTCAGGATGCAGCCCCGGAAAACTCAGCTCCTTGACGGCATCATCACCACGCCTGTCCGTTCCCAGATAGGCCTTTGCGTCGGGCCATTTCGCACCAAAGCCGGTCTCAAAGAGTAAGATGGCACCACCCGGTATCCTTCCGTTACGTGCCTCCCATTCCTCAATATCAGACGTGGTTATCTGATAATCGCGGTCGGCCGCTGCCTTTTCCGTTACGCTTATCTTCACTCCTTGCGCGATCAGGCGTTCCAGGCCGATCTGGTCAACCGTGTCCTTTCCTTCGGCAAAGTGGATCGGAGCATCAATGTGTGTGCCTCCGTGTTCCGCCCCCGAAAAGTTGTAAGCCGAATAGAAGAATCCTCTCTCCGTGTGGCCCTCGGCAACCGTTGTCCGCTTAAATCTTTCCGCGGTCACCCAGTAGAGTGTTTCCTCGGAAAAATCATGCGAAAGGTCGATCCACTTAAGATCCGATAGGCCGGGGCCAGTTTGCGCACACGATGCTGTGAACAGAACGGCCGCTGCAATTATGATGAGACTTCGGTACATAGGTCCTCCAATATCTTGTCTGAGCCAGATCCGACTAATGCCTGTGCGTCAACGCGAAAGCCGCCGCCGCCGCTTCAGGTCATAATGTTCGTTCGCCGAGAGAAATGCCACCACCATCTCGCCATTTTTCCTGGGGTTGACCATCATTACTTGCGTCTTGCCGACCACCTGCATCCGGGTGTTGTTCTCTATCAGAACCGCTGTGTCTTCGTCTATCCCGATACCGAGCATTTTCGGATTCTCGATGACGAGTCCGAACAGCCTGTTGTGCCGCTGACGGACGAGAAAATGCTGGTCAAAGATCACGTTCGGGACCAAGCCGAGGCCCCTTCGCACACCCACTTTCTTTCCGTCAAGCAGCTTCAGGTCAGCGTCGCCGGTCATCATCGGGTCTGACATGACGGCCGCACCGGCACTGGTCCCGCCGAACGGAATTCCGGCGGCGTAGCTTTTCCTTAGAAGATCGAGAAGCTCCTTATCCGCCAGCACATCCATTATCCTGTTCTGGTCGCCTCCGGAAAAGAACACCCCCGTTGCCGAACCCATCTGGCTAACAAAACGCGCCCGCCCTGCGTCGTCCAGGGGCGCCGGCGGGGCATGTTCGGCTTGGCCGGCCCCCGCCGAGGTAAGCTCCCTTTTCAGCGAAAGAAAACTCTCGTCCGGTACGCTGCTCGCCCAGGTTATCACCAGGACCCTGCCTCTCTCGCCACCGCTCCAGGCAGCAAAACGCTTCATTGCCTCCGGCGGCCTCTCCCCTCCGCCTATAACGAGGAGCCGCTGCTGGCCGAACATCGGAATGCTCAACAACAGCAGAGTTAAGATACCGGGCAGCATACGGCTCGGCCCCATTAATATCTGGACGTAATTTTTCATATCAGTAGATCGGCGGTTCGCCCGGCGGGCGGGTCTTCCAACGTTTGTGGATCCACATCCATTGATCCGGATATCTTCTTATTATCTTTTCGATCTCTGCCGTAAAGGCTGCGGTTGTCGCGACTATGTCTGCTTTGCGGTCGCCCGTTCGGATCGGTTCCATCACAGGCCCGTGAACAAACCTGAACCTTTCGGCGTCCCGATCCCAGACACAGAACGCAGGCAGTATCAGAGCGTTCGATCTCAGCGCTATCGTTGCAGCTCCGCTTGTTGTACAGCTCTCCAACCCGAAAAACGGCACGAAAACACCCTCCTTCGGATGTGCATTGACATCGACTAGTGCGCCAAGGATGCCGCCATCCTTGAGTATCGAAATAGCGGTTCGCGCCGAATTGGTCTTGTTCAACGGCTGATTGCCAAAGCGGGTTCTCAGCCGATATGTAAAGTCCTCGATCTTCGGGTTGTCGAGCGGTCGGGCGAGATAGGACATCGGTTTATAGACTGCGGCGAAGGCCAGAACGAGCAATTCCCAGTTTCCCATGTGACCGGTGGTTATAAGGACGCCCCTACCGCCGGGCCCGGTGTTCTCGTAAACTTCCCGGAGTTCATCTCCGAGCCGAAAATCGACCATTTCCTCCAGCGATTCGCGCGAAACGGACATATATTTGCTCGCTTCGCCGAGAACCCGGCCGAGATTTTCGAACGTTCCGGTCGCGATCGCCGTCTTTGCTGCGTCTTCCATCTCGGGAAACGCTATATCGAGATTTTTGAGCGCGACCTTGCGCAGGTGAGGCAAAACGAGGAATCCGAGCCGGCCGATCCGTATCCCAAGTCCGACAGCGGCCCGCCTCGGGAGCGATCCAAGTGCTCCGAAGATCGCCCTGGCTATCAAATATTCGATCCAGATAACCGCTTTTCCTTTGCGACGCATAACGCATTTTCGATCACCGCCGCACCGAAACGCAAGTAAGCCCGGATCCTGCGTTTGATATCTTCATTCTTACTCACCTTACTTTGCGTGCCTGGCGGCATTGCGTTAACCGCTATTTTTTCGTTAAGTCGCGATGACGGCAATAAGATCGCAAAGACGAAGCAAGACCGGCCAACGCAATTCTCTCTAATGCGCGATCTGGGGTAAACCGACGACTTCAATGTGCGCCGCACCCTAAGGCCCTAACGTGCAGACCCCCTTCGAAACCGCCGTAATATGGGCTATAAGACATTTTTACAAAACTCTTACAATCATAAGCGTCGAAAGCTGTTACGATCGTATTTAGGACGAAGATTCGTCGTTCGGAACTACGAAAGGCATATAGACTCTTATGAAAATTCTCGCTGTCTCAGAAGAAAAGAACGCAAAGATCAACTGGACCACCCTAGGTTTCGTGGCCGTTTTCCACTTGTTTGCCATTGCTGCAATTTTAACTTTCAGTTGGGCAAATCTTGCAGCCGGCGTCATCGTTTGGTGGGTGGCCGGCAGCCTCGGGATCGGTCTGGGCTACCATCGGCTGTTGACACATCGAGGCTTTAAGGTGCCGAAGTGGCTTGAATACACGCTGACTACCTTTGGAGCCTTGGCGCTTCAGTCGGGCCCCCTGAGTTGGGTGACGACCCATCGCGTCCACCATGCGTTCACCGAGACGGAAAAAGACCCTCACAGCCCGCGACATGGTACCTATTGGTCGCATATCGGCTGGATATTTCGCGGCACCGCGCAAAATCAGACACCCGCAACGGTGAAAAGATATTGCCCCGATCTTGCCGACGACAGGTTTCATCAGCTTCTCGATCGCCATTACTACGTGCCAACGGTCGTCGTCGGCATCCTGCTGCTCGCTATCGGAGGATGGACAATGGTTCTCTGGGGCGTGTTTTTGCGGACTGTGGTCGGATGGCATCTGACCTGGCTCGTTAATTCCGCTACCCATCTCTGGGGAACGCGCCGTTTCGCGACCCGCGACGATTCGCGAAATAATCCTCTGATCGCGGTCTTTACCTTTGGCGAAGGCTGGCACAATAATCATCATGCGTATCCGCGTTCGGCACGCCACGGACTAGCTTGGTACGAGATTGATCAGAACTGGATCCAGATAAAGCTGCTCGAAAAACTTGGGCTCGCAAAAGATGTCTATGCCAAGACGCTCGTGGCTGAAGGGCCGATAGAAGAACCGGACACCCACGAACTATTCCCCGCTAACGAAACCGCATAGCGGCTCGGCAAAAAAACTAACGGAAAGTCGAACTTGTTACCCGCAGGGTTTCATTTTTCGGCTTTCCGTTTTACATTCTGAGTTTAACGATGCGTCGCCGAAAAACCGCGATCTTCTTTCTGGTGCTTGGCATCTGTCTCTCGGCCCTTGCCCTTGCGCTCAATGTCGGATGGATATTGTTGAGCCTCCGAGAGGTCGCTATCCTCGTACTCGGGATAGTTTTCTTTGCCGTGATCATCACCGGGCTTATCCTCAATACGGTCTTCCTCGTCCGGGAGATCCGCAGAAACGAACAGCACGATGCGTTCCTTAATTCCGTTACCCACGAGCTCAAGACCCCGATCGCGGCCATTAAACTCTATTTGGAGACGCTAAAGACCCGAGACGTCACGCCCGAAAAGCGCGCTGAGTTCTATGACGTAATGATCTCCGATGCGGACCGGCTACTCAACACCGTCGAGAATGTGCTCGCGGCCGGCAAGTTAAAGGAGAAAACCGCTGCACGCGAGCATACGCGCCTCGACCTGGTCGATGTGATAAATAAAGCGGTAGAAGCTGTGCGGACGCGTTATGATCTTGCACCTGAACTGATCCGGTTCCCGGGTTCGGCGGAACGTTTCGAGGTACTTGGCGATGCCGACGAACTCGAAACGGTATTTGTCAATTTGCTGGACAATGCGGTCAAATACTCCGGGGGCGAACCGCGAATTTCTATCAGGGCAAAAAAGGCGGCCATGAACAGCCGTGTGGCCGTTTTGGTCCGCGACCAGGGGATCGGGCTCCAGCTCGCAGATCTCAGACGTATCTTCAAACGGTTCTATCGGGCATCCGACCCGGCTGCACGCGACGTTCGCGGTACCGGACTCGGCCTTTACATCGTGCGCTCGATAGTTGAGCGCCACGGCGGAAGAGTTACCGCGGAGAGCAAGGGTGCCGGCCGCGGCACGACATTTCTCGTCCAGCTTCCGCTTGCAGAGTGAAAATGAAAATACTCGTTGTCGAAGATGAACTGAACATCGCGAACGGGCTTCGCTACAATCTTGAGGCCGAAGGTTTCGGCGTTCGGGTCGTGAGTGATGGAGAAACGGCGCTCGATGCTCTTGCCGGGGAGGAATATGCCGCCGTGGTGCTCGACGTTATGCTTCCGGGACTCGATGGGTTCGAGGTCGCACGGCGGGTCCGTTCCCGTCAAGACTTTACGCCGATCCTTATGCTTACGGCTCGTGGCAGGCCGGAGGACGTCCTGAAGGGCTTTGAGGCCGGGACCGACGACTATCTTGCAAAGCCATTCGATCTGAGTATCTTCCTAGCTCGCCTCAAGGGGCTTCTCCGGCGTAGCCGTTGGGCTGCAAAGACCGATGGAACGAAACATGGAACGGATGTTTATGAGGTAAACGGGCGAACTGTCGATCTTACGAATCTGGAATTGAGGCATTTGGGCGACACCCGGCATCTGACCGTGATGGAGGCAAAACTTCTCGGACATCTCATCGAGAACGCCGGCACTGCCGTATCCAGAAACACGATACTTCAGGAGGTTTGGGGCCTTCAGGAAGACACCGATACCCGGGCGATCGACAATTTTATAGTTCGGCTTCGAAAATATCTTGAGGATTCACCGAATAAACCCAAGATCCTTCTAACTATTCGCGGTATCGGATATAAATTCGCGGCCGGTCATGCCCGGCCTGCATAGTTGATCCGCGCGAGCACCTTTATCTCCTCCCGCCAGTTCTCGTGAAGCTCCCATCGCCAGAGCTCGATATCCTCAGACAACATCTTTGCGAAATACTCGAAATCCCTGTGGAACGAAAGAGCAGGCGCCGCGACATAGACCAATGTCGGGCTGTCTGCGATCTCAAGATCGCCAAAAAGCCTTGCCTTCGCCAATTCGCCTCGCCGCCGCTGTAGTTCGATCTTTCGCCAATAATCAGCCGCCTGAAAGACCGTTTCACGGTCCGGCGTCGTTTTAAGTTCGATTATCACCAGCCGCCCGTCCTTTCTTAGAGCAAGCAGGTCGATCTTTTCCGCTGCGGTTTTGAATTGGCTGTAAAGCGGGGAGAGTATGAGATTCGGATCCAGCGCCTTGATATTCCGCCGAAGGATCGATTCGAGCCAGGCTTCCGAGGCAAGCCGGTAAACGTCGTGACGCTTTGACGGCGACTGAGCGTCCCGAAAAAGCATCAGTTCATCGACCAGGTCATGCAGATCGCCATTGCTCCTCTCGTTCAGCGGTCTTCGCGAAGTTCCGGCACCAAACCATGCCCGCTCGCGGCCCATCACACGACGGACCCTTGCGAACGGCAGTCCGCGAAACCGCACCGTCTCTCCTTTTCGCGAATGAACAATGTCGATCTTGTCCGGTGCGAACTCCACCATTTGCTCGGCCTTCTCGGATGGCTCAATGTGGTCCGGCAGCATCAGCTTCTGCGGCTTTGACCGCCACAGTTCCGAGGCCGTCAGCGGCCTTAAAAAACGGGCAGCAAACTCTCCGCCCTGCTCCTCCAGCTCAACCAGCGCGATCCGCGAACGGATGCCTTTTTTCAGCAGCGCGTGAAGCCGGCGAAGATCCGATGCCCGACGTTTCGACGACGCAATATGAACAGTCGCGACCGGGTCCTTTTTTCTCGCCTGCAATACTTCCAGCCACTTGATCGCGGCGGCAAGAAGGGCCTCGTGTGTTAGCGAGGAAGTAACATCTGCCAGTATCGCCGCCGCCGTGTGCCCCCTGTGACGAAAAAGTATATTGGCGAGACGGCCGTTTCCGCCGCTTAGCGAGACACGTCCCGGCACCGTATCCGGAAAGAGTTTCGTAAGAGCTTCCGCCATCTCGTTCGCTCTGCGAAGCCGCGCGATCTCTATGTTCGCTGCCAGTTCTGCGGCCGATTCTCTCGGAGAAAAGCGGACCGATTCTTCGCGACTCATCAGCCGGTCGGTAAGCTGAAGGGAAAAGCCGCTGTCCTCCGGCTCGATATTCTTCACCAGACGACGGATAAACCCTTCGTCTGCCACAAATCCGATAAGGGCGCCGTTCCTAAATTGTTCTATGTCGATCTCGTCTCGCCTGAGCACGTGTGTGCGGCCGTTCTCTCTTACGGCAAGCCACTCAAAGTGGCTTTCAAACAGTTCTGTGATCTGGGGAGCATCTACCATTCGTAGTTTTCGTAGAAAAAATCGACCATCGCCTTCGACCAGTCTGCATAGCCCTGTTCTGAAGGGTGTATGCCGTCGGCAAAAAAGCCCTCCGCCTGGAATTCGACCGGCTGACGAAAATAAAGAACGCGTTCCATTCCCGAGGTTAGGTCGCGAATATTCGCATCATGCAGTTTCGACAACTCCCATAGGATACCTCGTATCGGTTGAGGGATAGCGGGTGATGTATTTATCATCGGGCAATTGGTAATGAAGATCACGGCGTCGGGACTGCGTTCCCTCAATATTCCCAGAAGCCGGGTCATGTCCTGACGCCATTTCCGCGGGCTCGAGAGCTTCATAACGTCATTCCCTCCAAGCCCGACCAGAACATAGTCAAAGGCGGTCTTAGGCATCCGGGGCACCAGTTCGTCTATCGTTCGCCTAGCCGTTACACCGTTTTTGCCTATCACGGTCCATTCCACCCGCCGGTCGATACGGCGGCTGAGATATTTGGCGAACTGGCCCGCGAGGGCGAATTCATGCGTTCGGGCTCCAAGCCCCGCAACGGTCGATTCTCCGATCACAAAAAGCCGGGCGGCCTCGGTGCCTTCTCCGGTTTGCCCTTGCAATGGCCCGGATGCCGGCGGCAGAAGCCCGACCTTTCTTCGCGTCGCCTGTCCCTGCAGATAAAGCAGAGGGGCAAAGGGGAGCAGCAACGCTCCGCCCGCAATGAACGCTGCCTGCCACCTGATCATGCTCATCGTACCAACCTCGGCCTCGGTCCCATTATGATAAAATTCAGCGACGCCGATGTTTTTGTCAACCGCCGCCAAGAGGTTCCTTTTTCTTATTATCGCCCTGTTGTCAATGCACTGCGGGGACGGCCCGGTGTCGGTCAGCGAACCCGCTGCACCTTCTGCTGGGGAGTCCGAACGCTCGATCCCCTTTATGAACAAGGAACCGGAAACCTATTCCGCCACGGTCGAGATCTCTTACAACGGACACACCGAGACCACACACATATCGAAAAAGGGCCTCAAGCGTCGGGTCGAGTATCGTGCCGGCACAGATCGCAGCCTCGTCCTGATCGAATCCGACCTTAGATATGCAGTCGATCCGGGGCGCAAGGTTTACACGATCTTGGAGGACGCTGCCGGTTCTGAGGAACCCGAATTCATCCGCGACCTGACATCTCAATTGCTTTCGGTCCGAGCTGATTCAAAATTTGAACGGCTAAGCAGTGAAGACGGGCTCGAACGATATCGGGTGACGGTCGGCGGTTCGCAGTCAACGGAGATCATCGTTTACGTTGACCCGGTGCTGCAGCTCCCCGTAAAGCAGGTCTTCTATTCGGTGTCGGATGGCAAACGCGTTCCTGCGTTCTCGGTCGTTTTCAAAGACATGGTCCTGGCGGTTGACGACACGGCATTTCAGCTGCCGCCGGACCATAAGCAGATCGACCCGAAGGTGTTCTACCGCGATCTGAGGGACAGAGGCGACCAAAGATAGGCCGGCCTCTTTGGCCGCCGGCCAAACAGCCACTAATGGAGCAGCTACGCAAATTCGCCAGATATTTTCGCCCTTATCGGTGGACGATAGTTGCCGGGATCTTCTTCATTCTGCTTTCGATGAGTTTCGGATTGATGATCCCGTCGCTCGTCGGGGCCGCGGTCGATGACCTCGCACTTGGCATTACGTGGAACAAGATCATCTATTACCCCCTGCTCATCGTCGGGGCCAATCTGGTCAGCGGTTTCTTTCTGTTCTGGCAGCGGCGATTGCTGATCAACACATCGCGGCATATCGAATTTGATATGCGGCAGGATTTTTACGCCGCTTTGGTCAACCAACCGCTCCGGTTCTTTCAGCAGACCCGTATCGGTGACCTTATGGCACGGGCGACCAACGACCTTGCCGCCGTTCGCCAGATCGTCGGCCCGATGATCCTCTACAGCTTTCAGGCGGTCTTCGCCCTCGCGATCACGATCCCGATCCTGATGAACATCTCGGTCAAGCTCACGCTTCTGATGTTGATACCTCTCCCGTTCGTTTCGCTGACCGTAAAATATCTCGGCCAGAAGATCCATGTCCGGTTCGAAAAGATCCAGGAGTTCTTTTCCGACATTGTCGCACGGGCACAGGAGAATCTTACCGGTGTGCGCGTTGTGCGGGCCTACGCTCAGGAGAAAGCCGAGATCGCCAAGTTCGAGGAATTGAACAGGGAATATGCCGGCCGAAATCTGAACCTTGTCAAATATGCCGCCGCGATGCGCCCTCTGCTTTTTTTCTTTATCGGGCTTGGGTTTGTCATCGTTGTCGCAGTTGGTGTTCCGATGGCCATCGAGGGCGAGATCACAGCCGGCGATTTTACAGCGTTCATCCTCTATCTTCAGCGGATGATCTGGTATCTCATCGCTCTCGGATATGTGGTCAACCTCTATCAACGCGGGACAGCTAGCCTTAAACGCTTCAACGCGATCCTCGAGACCGAGCCGGAGATCAGGGACGGCGGTGATGTTCGCGAGCAGGCCAGGATCAAAGGCGGCATTGAGTTTCGCGGCTTGAGCTATTCTTATAATGGAAAACCGGCGATAAGAAATATCGATATTTCCATAAGGCCGGGAGAAACGGTCGCATTCGTTGGCCGCACCGGCAGCGGAAAATCGACCCTGCTCCACCTCGTCCCCCGTCTCCTCGATCCCCCCGAAGGAACTCTCTTTATCGATGGCACCGAGGCACGAAGCTTCCCGATCCGCCAGCTTCGCCGGGCGATAGGTTTTGTTCCTCAGGAGACCTTTCTTTTCAGCGATTCATTGGAAAACAATATCGCATTTGGGGTTGACGATATCGACCGGCCGAACGGCAAGCCGCAATGGCCCGATAGGACCATGTCTCCCGCACGTGCCGCCGAAGCTGCCGGACTTGCCGAGGATATCAAGGGCTTTCCGGGACAATACCGGCAGTTGGTCGGCGAACGGGGCATTACGCTCTCCGGTGGCCAAAAGCAACGCACGGCGATCGCCCGGGCCATAATGCGCGATCCGGCAATTCTGATCCTGGATGATGCCTTGTCGGCCGTTGATACTTTCACCGAAGAGACGATACTTAACAATCTGCGTGAGATCCGAAAGGGCCGTACAACGCTGATAGCGGCACATCGGATCTCGACAATTAGGGACGCAGACCAGATCATCGTCCTCGATCAGGGTGAGATCATCGAACAAGGCAGCCACGAGAAATTGATCGCCCTTAACGGCCAATACGCCGATCTTTACCGGCGGCAGCTTCTTGAGGAAGAGATCGAGGCGACCGAATGATCCGCTTCTTGTGGCCGAGGTTGCCTGTGTCTTTCAAAGGCAATATACTTTTCGGCATCTGATCCTATGCTTTCCGGCAGCTCATCCATCGACCAAGCCTATCGCACCATGGCTACCGTCTGGTTCATTCTTCTGTTGTCGCAGTTCATGTTCTTCGGCGTGGCGATGTTAGTGGCCGGGGAGGCGATCCTGGCGGCCAGCCAGCAGCCCGCGGAACCCGAAAATACGCTCATGGTGTTCCTGTTCGCCACGCTTGCCCTCACAAATCTCGGCCTTTCCTTCGTTTTTCGAAAACGTGCACAGGAGCAGGCCGTAACCGAACAGAAGATAAAACACGTCCAGACCGGGTTGATCATCGCGTGCGCATTTTGCGAGTCCATTTCTATTCTCGGCGTCGTGCTTGCGGTCGCTTTCCACTACCAATACTTCTATCTGTGGATCATCGTCGGCATTATAGGCATATTCCTCCACTTCCCCCGCCGCAAACATCTCCTCGACGCCTCCTCTGCCCGGACCTTGTAAATTTTTTTTCGGCTCAGGGAACCTTTTTGCGACTTCGTGTGTCTAAGCAGGAAATACCCGCGGTTTTTTGTCTAGTTAAGTATCAGACAATTTGGAGGAACATTATGCGAAAGACCTTGCTTTTGCTGGCGATAGCTTTGCTCGTCGTTAGCTCTTACGGACAGAATGCGACACCCGGAATGCTCTATGCGACAAGTAAGAACGGAGCCGAACTCGGTGCCTGTCCGCTGAAGACCACCCATGTCAATACCGAGATCAGCGGTTTTATTGCTCGGGTTAATGTGCGGCAGGTGTTTGAGAATCACTTTGCCGAACCTATCGAGGCTGTCTATACATTTCCCCTTTCGCAGAATGGAGCTGTCGATCAGATGACGATGACAGTCGGTTCGCGCACCATTCGCGGGAAGATAATGAAACGCGAAGAGGCACGCGAGGTCTATGAAACGGCAAAGTCCGCCGGACAAATGGCCGCACTGCTCGATCAGCAGCGGCCAAACATCTTCACCCAGGCTGTCGCCAACGTAATGCCGGGAGAGACCGTGGTCATAGAGATCAGCTATGTTGAGACGTTAAAATACGAGGACGGCGAATATGAATTCGTCTTTCCGATGACGGTGGGACCGCGCTACATACCGGGCTCTGTTTCCGATGCCGGTAAGATCCGCCCGCCCGTTGCCCGGACCCGCGCCGGTCATGATATCTCGATAAATATCGATCTAAACGCGGGCGTGCCCGTCGAGGCTATTCGCTCCTCGTCCCACCAGATCGATCAGGTCAATTTCACGCCAAACCGGTCTAACGTCACGCTGCGTGAAGAAAAGGTCATCCCGAACAAGGATTTCATCCTTCGCTATGACGTTACCGGCGGCCGCATCCACGATGCCGTCCTTACACACCGCGGCGAGCGTGGCGGCTTTTTCACCCTGATCCTTCAGCCGCCTGACCGGGCCGCTGCCGAGGACCGGACCCCGAAGGAGATAGTCTTCGTGCTGGATACCAGCGGCTCGATGTGGGGCTTTCCGCTTGAAAAGGCAAAGGAAGCAATGATGCTTTCGCTTGACGGCCTCTATCCCGAGGACACGTTCAACCTGATAACCTTTTCCGGCGATACCAGCATTTTGTTCGAAAGACCGGTCCCGGCAACTCAGGCAAATCTGGAGATGGCAAAGGAATTTCTGGCTTCGCGCAGCAGCGGCGGAGGCTCCGAGATGATGAAGGCCATCCGGGCCGCTCTCGCGCCTTCAAATTCGCAAAAGCATATTCGCATCGTGTGCTTTATGACCGATGGCTTGGTCGGAAATGATAGCCAGATAATTGCGGAGATCCAGCGACACCCCAATGCTCGCGTCTTTTCTTTCGGCATCGGCAGTTCTGTCAATCGTTTTCTGCTCGACAAGATGGCAGAGGCCGGCAACGGCGAGGCCGAATATGTATCGCTCGCCGATGACGGTTCAAAAGCCGCAAAACGGTTTTATGAGCGCGTCCGAACTCCGCTGCTGATGGATGTGTCGATCGATTGGAACGGTATGCCCGTCGCCGATGTTTACCCCGGCAAGCTCGGAGACCTGTTTTCGGCACGCCCGATCATCGTCAACGGCCGTTTCCTCGCTCCGGCCTCCGGCACCATTAAACTAAAGGGGTGGCTCGCCGGGCAGGAATATGTCCGTGAGATCGCTGTCGACTTCCCCGAAGCTCAACCGGAAAATGATTCGCTTGCGACCCTCTGGGCGAGAAAGCGAGTTGACGAACTATCGTCCGAAGCACTGAACGCCGGAAATGCTTCGGACCTGAACAAACAGATCGCCGATCTGGGTCTCGAATTCCGCCTGCTCACAAATTTCACTTCCTTCGTTGCTGTCGAGGAACGGATTGTGAACCACGGCGGCACGCCGACGCGCGTCGATGTCCCTGTCGCTATTCCGGAAGGCGTAGACCGAACAATGGCTGGCGCGGCAGAGCAGGTTGCAGTCGCTTCCGGCCAGGCCAGACGCTCAAGTGTTGCCACACAGAGTTCGGCCGACGGCCTGCCTTTGGCAACCAGAAGTCCTCAAGCTCTGGCCGGGTTGCGGTCGGGCGCCACTGTTCAAGTAACGGGTGTGGACGAAATTAGCGAAGTAGTTACTGTGGAGGCCTCCCCTGAAACTATTAATTCCACATCATCTACTTTGACCAATACGGTATCGACCCAGGATATCTCCGCGCTTCCCTTTGAGCTTCCCATGCAATCCTCCGTTGGCGGAATTCGGCAAAGTTCGTCAGGTTCGGGACGCGGGTCCGGCACTGGAAGCGGCGCCGGGTCGGGACCGCCGCCTTCTAGGGAGGCGGACTCTACGTTCCGGCGTTTGGAGGTCGTCGCAAGTCTTTCCCGTCCACCTGCCGTGTCGTATGGGGTCGTTAACGGACATGCGGTCAGCCTTCCGAAACCTCAATATCCGCCCGCGGCTATGGCCGTAAACGCAACCGGAGCGGTATCGGTTCTGGTCACTATCGACGAAAAGGGCAATGTCGTCGCCGCCGAGGCCATCTCCGGTCATCCGCTTCTCCGTCCGGCGGCAGTTAACGCCGCTCGTTTGGCCAGGTTCCGGCCATCTGTTCTCTCCGGAAAGCCCGTAAGGGCCAACGGGATGATCGTCTATAACTTTGTCGACAGCGACGAGGCAGGCGAGACATCGGTGTCCGCGGGCAACCTGGCCCCATACACCAGTAGGGCTCGTGCGTTGACCCCGGAAATGGTTCGCGAATGGACTATCAAAGCGAAACTGCATTCGTGGGTCTATGACTTGATGGTACGTGTCAAAAGTGGGAGCAAAAAAACCGGGTCAAACGAGGGGGCCTTCGTGCATGATGGCGAGGCAAAACTGCGGATCGTCCTTCGCGAAAGCTCAACGGCGATCCTCGACGAACTGAAGAGACTCGGCTTCGTTCTGGACTCTGAAAAGGACGATAAAACTGTACTGGGCCGGATACCGATCGACAGAATATCCGATCTTTCAGAAATAGAGGAGATCGAATTGCTCCTACCCTGGACACACTGACCTGCCCCGGGGCGGTGTCCGGCTCATGATCGGCCGTGCACCGTCCCCTTTTTCAATTGTCCGCGGCTATTTGAACAAAGAAAGGCCGCTCCGGTTGCCCGAAGCGGCTCCATACCGGATCAGGTTGGGGCTAGTTCATTACGCTTAGCGTAACGTTCCGGCGTCCGAAGCGCCTTGCTTCCGAACAGCTTGCCATCCAGATATCTATCTTGTTCCCTTTGATGCGGCCTCCGGTATCGGCAACGAGATATTCGCCGCTGTAGGCTCCCGCACCGAGCGAGACCCTGGTCCCAAGCCGAAGTACACGCGGGTCGGCGGCTATGATCCCCCGGCGAACATTAGCACCGCTGGCGGTTCGTCCGCGAAGGCAATATGCCGTTGCGACAAATCGTCCTCTGCTTACCGCCCTCGATGATCCCGTCCGTTTTACTTGTCCCCTTGCTTTGTTCTCCTGTTCTTCGTTGTTAGTTGCCTGTTTCTGATCTGCTTTTGTATTTACTGACTTTTTATTATTTATCTCTTGATCTTTTGCTTTATTTTCTTGCTCTTTATTAACTTCCTGATCGTCTGTTTTATTGATCTCTTCCGTATTAATTATTGTTTGCGAATTGTCCGCTATATTGAGTTCATTTTCCGTCTGCGACTGTGCGTAGATAAAAACCACGAACAGGCTTAAAACTGACAGAATAATGCCTCCTCTAACGAGATTTTTCATTATTCTTATAACTCCCTTAATGGTCTTCAAAAAACGCAAAAATAGCGGATGAGGAAGCAACTTCTCCAGCCACTATTCTTAACGAACCATAAATTGAAGACCGTCTCAGCAGCGAAGGCCGCTGCCTTGTTTCATGCCGTATGCCTGAAACAACTAATGAGGCTATCATTTCGAAAGCCCCGTGTCTACCCCCGAAAAGTGCCCTTAACCGCATCTCTGGCACGGCAAATGACCTCTCCGTCAATTTTTTGGATGTGTTTTTTCGGCCTTTCTGGTAGACTATCGACGCATTTCGGTGCCACCCGCCCGAACACAGACTAACGTTAGACAAGGAAATTTGAAATGCAGGAACGCCGACAAGGTTCGCGATTTGTTGTTTCCTTCCCGGTCAGTCTTAAATGGAAAGACGACGATGGGAACGAGATCATTGAAGAGGGGCTTACAGAGAATGTGGGGCTTAACGGGACGCTTGTTTACCTACCGCGAAAGCTGCCGACCGTTGGGTCAAAGGTCAATCTTACGGTAACGGAGAACAGCGAAGACCCTGTGTCTGTTACCGCACAGGTCATCCGGCTGGAGCGCAATGCGGCCCATCCGCAGGCGGCATTGAATCTCGTCGAAGGCATGCGTAATTGGAAGAAAAAGGTCTGGGATCTCGCGGCCGAGACCCTGGCCAATGAAAAGCCTGACGATTTTGACGATTGGTAGGAGAAAAGCGCAGTTCGTCGTGGTTCTCGATCCGGTCGGGCTGCGGCATAGCCCGTTTTTGCATCTCGTTATCTCAGACTATTCTTATTGATTATGAAGATCCTCGTCCTGGGGGCCGGCCGCATGGGCCACGGCGCCGCGTTTGACCTCGTTCACAATTCACCCGGGGTTGAAACAGTTACTATTGCCGACTACGACCTGAAAAAAGCTGAGGCCCTTGCCGAGGCTGTCGGCACCTCGCGGATTGACGCCCACCATATCGACGCGGCGGTACACTCGGACGTCGCCCGGCTGATGCGGGGCCACGACTCTGCCATTTCATGCGTCAACTATTGGTACAACGAATCGCTGTCGCTGGCCGCTATTGAGACCGGAACGAACTTCTGCGACCTCGGCGGCAATAACTACGTTGTCGATGCACAGCTCGCCCTCGACGATCAGGCAAAGGCTGCCGGGATAAACATCATCCCCGATTGCGGACTGGCTCCCGGCATGGTCTCAATATTGGCCATGCACGGTGCGGCTAAATTCGAGCGGCTTGACGAGTTGCACATCCGCGTCGGCGGCCTGCCTCAGGATCCGCAGCCGCCGCTTGATTACCAGCTTGTGTTTTCAGTCGAAGGGCTTTTAAATGAATACATCGAGACGGCCCGCGTCATCCGCGGCGGCAAGATAACCGAGGTGGGATCGATGACAGAGATCGAATCGCTTGAGTTCGATGGCTTCCCGCCGCTCGAAGCTTTTCAGACCTCCGGCGGCACATCCACGCTGCCCGACACATTTCTGGGTAAAATAAAAGAACTTGATTACAAGACCATCCGCTATGCCGGACACTGTGAAAAGTTCAAGACGATGATCGACCTCGGCCTCTGCTCGAGCGAACCTTTGTCAGAACCGCCGGCTCACCTCCTGCCTGACGAGGAGTGGCCGCAGGCCCGGGTGGCGGGAGCAGCGGACGGCCAGTCCGCTGCCCGATCAGGCACTCAGATCATTCCCCGCAAGGTATTCGGCAAACTGCTTGAAAAACACCTCCCGGCCGACGGCCCGGACTATGTCCTCGTCCGCCTCGAATTCGTCGGAACACGAGATACCTCATCCGCCGCTGAATCCGCAATCCGCAATCCGCAATCCGCAATCCGAAGGCTTCGCTACGACATTATAGACAAATACGACCCCGCGACCGGCCTCTCCGCAATGATGCGGACGACCGCCTTCCCCGCCTCTATCATCGCCCAGATGATGGCCCGCGGCGACGTTCTGGAGCGCGGAGCCACCCCACAGGAAAAAGCCATCGACCCCGAAAAATTCGTCGCCGAACTCGCCCGCCGAAACATCAACGTCAATGGATCCTGGCTCTAGGCCGACGCTCGATCCCACATCTAACTGACCGATGACGGGACACCGAGTCGGGCAGTGTCGTCTCGCCCAGGAAGGTATTGGGATAGATCCGATGAAGTGGCGCATCGAAGAACCGCTCGGCGCATCATATCTGAGATCCTCCTAAATAGGACCGTCGAATTCTACCAATCTGACAATTGTAACAGGCACACCATTCTTAGCAGCGGGCTCAAACCGGAACCGCTTGGCGGCGTCAATTACATCGCGTTCCCATTCCGGGGTGGTGTTCCCGAGAATGAAGACAAAACCGACCTTTCCATCCGATTTGAATTCCACGAGAAGTCTTGCTTG
Source organism: uncultured Acidobacteriota bacterium (assembly GCA_937859595.1). Lineage (GTDB taxonomy): Bacteria > Acidobacteriota > Blastocatellia > Pyrinomonadales > Pyrinomonadaceae > OLB17. Next base: position 33,378 of record CALMAH010000009.1, read on the forward strand.
CGGACGTATGGCGCTTCGTCTTAATTCTTCGTTAATGGTCGGTGCGGAATTTCTCGTTATCTTTAGCGGTTCGTCCGTTAGGGGTTCGTTGTCGCCCGGCATGGCCTTAACCTTTCTCCAGTGATTAAAAGTCCTCCTTGCGTCGCTGGTCTTTCCCAGGTTGACGTATGAGGCACCGAGATAGAGCCAAGCCGACTTGTCGCCTTCATTTTCTTCAACAGCTTTTGCCAGATATTCAACGGCCTTCCGGTAGTCTCCCGCCTGATAAGCGTCAAAACCCATCTGACGATAGTTTTGCTGCGAATATGCCGAAATCGTAAGGGTTGAAAGAGCAAGGCAGAGAAGCGCATTCTTCAACATAAATTTCACCCCGAAAAATATCATAACATCCATGACAACCCCTTCTATGTAAACGTCCCTGAAAGGAACAGAGACAATATCCCGGGGTAAGGCCGAAGGCCGCAACTCCGGGTATAGAGCCACAGTTAGGGGCTTTGCCCCGGCGCATCGCGGTCGGGCTATTTGCCCGACCGTAGCCATGCCCCCCTGATCTCAAGCCCGCTTTAGCGGGCAAAAAAAGTTGTGCGGCGATGCTTGGAGGCCGTCTCAAAGACCCTTTATCACCGGAAACCCCACTTTATTCTGCCGGGATCAAACGGATCCAGCAGACTTCATATATATGATCCGCGATCATCCGCCAGATCTGCCCGATCCGCGTTGAAAGAGCTCTTCCATTCCTCAATTCCCAATTAACGATCTCCAACTGACAATTAACAATTAACAACTGCCACCTCTCAATTCTCATTTTTCATTTATCACTTATCATTTCGTGCATATCGTGCAAATCGCTCATATCGCGCAAATCGCCATTGATGGCGATATTGAATTGTAAGAAAATGCCCCGTCGCGAAAGATGCATGATATTTGAAAGACAAGACTTTGACCGGACCGCACGCAGCCCTGATCGAACGCACGGCTGTTTCACTAAGCGTCCTTATTTTGTTTAGTGAGACGATTGGTCGCCGTAACTCACTATTTTATAGGGGCTTAACCTGTCTCACTTTGGACATTTTAATGCACAGAATGAGACAGTTTTGGGGATCAGAGACAAAAATGAGTGCCGTTCCACTTAAATTGTTCCCTATTTTGCTAAATGGAACGATTTTTCGTCGTAACCAACGTTGTATCAATAGGTTAACCCGTTCCACTTTGGACACTTTTCTGCACAAAGTGGAACGATTTATGAGGATCGGAGGCAAAAATGAGTCATTTTGCCCCACTTCCGTCTCAATTCTCGTCTCAAACCGTCTCAATTTTGGGACGGGGTCATCTGACCGGCTTTTCACCCGGGCGAAAGCGGGTGATCGCTTGTTTATCTATATCAGCCTCGCTAAACGCGACGCGTTTCATCTCACCTCGGGCGAACATCTCGGCCTGATCGGCATAAAACGGCGATTCGCGACGGCTGCTCTGTCCGTAGGCAAGCACCGAATATGCACGCGGCACATCGCCAAATTCTACTGCCAGCACCCAGCAGTCCCCGCCGACAGCAGCCATTTTTCCGTCCTTGTCGCGGTCGTAGTTCATAATGCGAAAGCAGCCGAGATCGTTGCCGCACCCGCCGACCGGGACATCGATCTTCCCTCGGCGGACACGGTGTACCTCGCCCCAGGCGACATCAAAACTGCCGTACAGCTTTTTCGTCTGTTCTACGGCCCAGGCAAACGACTCGGCCGCACGTTTCGGGTCGGCAAGCCCGCTCGGCGTATTGAATGGATCATCCACGCTCCAAACCTTTGCGTAACGCTGTTCGTCCGGCAGCGTCGGCCCCCGCCCGTCGCGAATGCCCGAATAATGCCGCCACCACTCTTGAAAAAGGACCGAACCGCGGCTTTCGGGAGATGTCGTGTTGTCCCAGCGTTTGAGCAGTTCGACTGCCGCCGCGACATCGCCCGCCGGCTTCGCCGCGATCACAGCCGCTATCAGATCGTCCTTTACACGGTCGGCAAGCAGCGCCCGATAGTTATGCTTCAGCTTAACGATATCCTCGAGACTAAACTTCTCGTCGCCGCCGATCAGCTGAATGCCAAGCTGGCTCCGTAGCGAGAGTCTGGGAGCCTCAAAATTCGGATACTCATTTTTCGTTACCACCGGCGTTCGTACGTTCGTATAGTGGTGCGAGCTATTCTCGTTGCGAACATAACCGCCCGGCGGATTAAGCACCTGAGGGAGAGCGTCAAACGGGACGTATTCGGTCCAAACATCCTTGCGGCCCTTCGCCGGGACGGCGGTCAGATCATCGACCGGAGGGTGCGGCAACAGCGGCAGGGCGGCGTTCCACAAATAGTAGATGTTCCCTTCGCGGTCGGCATAAGTAAAATTCGAGGTCATGCGGGCACGCATCTTCATCGCGTCTTTCCATTCGTCTAGCGACCGCGCCCTCATCATTCGCAGAAATTGTTCCCCGCCGCGTATCTCGCCGTCGCCCGCGTACTTGAAGACATAGATCTTGCCGTCTGCACGCTTTATCACCGGCCCGAGCTCAGTTGACCAGAATTCACGGGTCTCGGTCGAGATGCTCTCGCCGTTTCTGAACGGGACCGTTATCATCTCGCGTGTCAGCGGGACCGATCTGCCGTCAAAAAGATAATGGTCGGGCTTTGCGGGATCGGCCTCAAGTGCATAGATCTCGTCCAGGTCCTGCGAATTATTCGTCGTGGAAAAGCCCAGATAGCGGTTAAACCCGCCGATCACGCCAAACGGCCCTCCGATGCGGAAATCGCCGTAAAAATCGATAACGCCCGGCACCGTCATATGGGCCTCATAGTAGCCGGCCGTCCAGCGGAGATGCGGGTTGCGAAGCAGGATCGCTTTGCCTGAGGTGGTGCGGCTCGGGGCCAGCGCCCATGCATTGGAACCATCGTCCGGCCCCATGCCTTCCTCGTCCATTGTCGTCGGGTCGTCCTCGGTTCGCCCGGGCCGCTGTTCCAGAAAGTTGCGTATCTTCTGCGGCGAGGGCTGTACAAGTTCTGTCGCCAGCACGTCAAAGCCTGTGAAGTCGCTCGGCATTCCTTTCGGAAATTCGTCCGGGTGCAGACTGATAAATCGGTTCACGCCCTCGGCAAACCCTTCGTAAACGTCCCGAACCTCTTGCGAAAGCGTCGCGTATTTCGGCTCGGCCTTTGCCCGCTGTCGGCGGATATTAAAGTCCGAACCGATCTGATCGTATCCGGCCACGGAGGCATATCGCCCGCTTCCTGCCAGCACCCGCATCGCCGTCGCGGTCCCGTAATCCTCAAGCTGGACCCACGCCAGCGCATACCCCGCCGCACGCAGATCCTCTGCCCTAATATGCGGCACGCCGTGGGCAGTGCGTATCACCTCTGCTCGTTGCCAAGGTTCATTCGCAACGTATGTCTTGGTCGGCTCCGATGCGGCAAAGAAAAGGAGAAAAACAGCGATCAGCAATTTGATATTCATTTGAGGCTCGGTTTAACCGTTAAAAGAGTTTCGCTGAACTATATCATCCCCCCTTGCCCGACCGGAAGTCACAGGCTCAACGGCAAACGAAAAGAGGCCGCCCCTTTACGGGCAGCCCCCTTTCGAGACAGAAGAAAAATCCTATACGTTTATGCCGATAAGGCGTGGATTGGCTTTCTTCTTAAGCAATTTACGCAATTTCAAGCGTGCCTTGTGAAGCTGCGATTTCGATGTCCCCACGGAACAGCCAAGTATCCTGGCAACTTCCTCGTGTTCAAATCCTTCGACATCATGCAGAACGAATACGTTCTTGTACCCATCCGGCAACTGGTCGATCGCATTTTCAAGGGCGATCTTGTCCACTACCCGCATCCTCTCCGGGTCGGCCGTGCCCGTTACCACCTGATCGGGCGTTTCGCCTTCTTCGGTGGTCTTTTCGTATTTTACGTTCCGCTTGCGGAAGTGCATCAGCACCTGATTTACCGTCATACGGTGCAGCCAGGTCGTAAAGGCCGAATCACCCCGAAAACTGCCGATCTTGCGATAAAGCTGAATGAAGACATCCTGTGTAAGGTCTTCAGCTTCGTAGGCGTTCTGCAGCATCCGAAGACAGATGGAATAGACTCGCCTGTGATGCCGCTGGTAGATCTCCTCAAAAGCCACCATGTCACCCTTCGCAGCCGACTGTGCTAGGTCCAGGTCGCTGGCCGACGTTATGTCGATGGCGTTCCTTGCACTTTCAGCCTTGGCCGAAGCATCGCTCTGAAATAAAGGATAGGTTAAGGTTTCTGTTGTCATTTCGGTATAACCCCCGCCGTTAATGGACTCAAGTAGCGTGCCAAACGTCAGGAAGTTGTCGTTTACACGTGCAAAGCCCTGTTTTTGTTGCATTTTTCGAGGCATATTTTCATTTTCGTCTTACATCAAATCTAAGATTCAGTCCCAGTAGTGTAGTCTTTAGAACGATGTCTGCACGAAATGGTGTATGTCTGCTATCGATACAGATTGCAACGTTTTTCAGTCAGGTGATATCATCAAACTCATCTATTATAGCCGAATATCGGGACAGTTGTTCCCAAAATTATGGTCCGAGAGCAAATGAACCGAAATATCTTTGACACTCTTTCCTGCATATTTACGGTTTTGCTTATCGTTTTCGGCTTCTCTGCACAGACTTTCGCCTCGGAAAGATCTGTACCGGTCCAGGAAATATCTGAAGTAGATGGACTGCCGGTCATCCTGAAACACCTACCAGCGGAAAACAAGGTCGAGGGAACAGCCGCATTTATTAATGACCGGACTACACTCGAAGATATTCTGGGGCCCCGGCCTCTCTTGCAAAGCGTTGTTTTTGGGGACGGGACAGAGGCCGCAACGGCAATGTATCCGGTTGGCCGGCTTCTGATAATCGAATACACAACGCCCCAATCAGCCTCTGCCGCCGACGCCGAATTCCTTTCGGCCCTGGCATCTAGCCCCGATTCGGCTACTGCATATCGGCGAATTGGAAACTATTCGGTTTTTGTTTTTGATGGCTATGATCCGCCCGCAGCCCTCGGGCTGATCGACCAGGTCAAGTACACGAAGCAGATCCATTGGCTCGGTGAGGACCCCTTCCTCCTGCAAAAGCTCGAACGCTATTTTGCGATCACCGCAAAGGACGTTGCCATCTCTACGGTCCTCTGGATCTTTATGTTTGTCGGGATCGCAGTTGTCTTGGGGCTGATCGTCGGTGTTGTCTACTATCGATTTCGCGAACGGCAACGTCTCAACCAGACGGCTTTTTCTGACGCTGGCGGCTTAACACGTCTGAATCTCGACGACCTTTCGGAACCTATAACTCCGGTGTCCGTTCAGTAGTAGAAATTTGCATCACTCCGGCAGCGCCTCCACAAATCTCTCGATATCAGATTCTATATTGAAAAAATGTGGCGAGATCCGAAGCCGGTCGCCTCGGGCCGAAACTATCACGCCAACATCACGAAGATCCCTGTAGAGATCCGCGGCGTCGACCCCCCTCGCGCTTTTAATGCTTACGATCGCGGATGCCTCGCCGGGCACGCGAGAACTGACGATCGTGTAGCCTTTTCGTCGGCTAGCGTCACAGACCTGGTCCGAAAGCCCCAGCAAATATTTGTCGATCTTTGCTAGGCCGACCTCCGAAATGATATTAAGGCTTGCCTCCAGCCCGTAAAAAAGTGACGAAGGCCCAGTTCCGCTTTCCCAAGCGAGAGCATTGGGCCGGAATGGCTGCTCGAGATCTGCGAAGTCCCAAGGGGTTTCCACGCTTATCCATCCCACAAAAGCTGGTTCCAACATATTGCGCGCACGGTCTGATACATAGACAATGCCGCAGCCCTCGGGTGCACATAGCCATTTATGGCTGGCTCCGGCCGCAACATCCACATACTGAGCAGGCAAGTCGAAGCCCATTGCGCCAAGGCCCTGGATAATGTCGACAACGAAAAGCGCACCCACCGACCGAGCGGCCCGCCCGAGCCGTTCAAGGTCGGTTCGGAATCCTGAAGCATATTGTACGGCGCTGATCGCGACCACGCGCGTTTTGCTATCGATCATGCCGATGAACTCATCAAGGTCGATCCGGCCCTCGCGTTCGGGACATAGCCTTAGCTCCACACCAAAACGGTCGCGCACCTGCCTCCACGCGTAATAGTTGGCCGGAAATTCTTTTTCAAAGCTTACGATGTTGTCGCCCGCGTTCCACACCAGTCCAGCAGCAACCGAAGCGATGCCGTCCGACGTGTTCCTCATGAAGGCAATGTTCTCCGGCCGTACGTTGAGCATTTCAGACACAAGCTTTCTGGCTCGATCTTTCTTCTCTACCCACAGCGGATAATTTTCCGATCCGTTTGAGGAAACGTCTCTGAGTTGGGAAATTACAGCGTCCACCGCCGGTTGGGGAGGGGGAGAAACCGCAGCGCTGTTCAGATAAGCGAAGGTATCCAGTGCCGGGAACAAAGATCTTATCTCCGAGTTCATGCGTTGATGTTACACCAGGCAGGGTTATTCAACGAACGGGCAATTAAAGCGTTGGCATCCAAGGCGGATACAAGAAATCCTTTGACAAAGCCTCAATTCACAGATAATTTAGACAATGCGGAGCGTAGCAAACGCCCCGTGGTTCTTGCGCCATCCAAACTTATACTAATGCTTCAAAGAAAGGACAAGATCGAGTTTGGCACCATATCTGCCGATGACGACAATGATATCGAGGTCGTGAGGCTCGATCGCGATTCGATCGCGGGATTTTGGCATGAGGGCATCAGACTCGTCCGGGACGTATTCCTGATCCTTGTCGTATTTATTCTTCTTGGGGTTTTCGCCGTCCAACCGGTCGTGGTGGAAGGCACCTCGATGTTGCCGCATCTCCATGACGGCGAACGTCTCCTTGTGAACAAGCTGGTTTATTACAATATCCAAAGTGTTAGGTGGGGACATCTCGACAGAGGCGACATAGTCGTCTTTTGGTATCCGAAAGAACCGGACAAGAGCTACGTCAAGCGAATAATCGGACTCCCGGGTGAGACGGTAGAGGTTCGTGACGGCCAGGTGCTTATAAATGGCCGTGCCTTGCAGGAAGATTATCTGGACACCGAACACAACCGATCACTGGCATCGCTTCCGCCAAGAAGGGTCGATCCTCACCATTACTTTGTTATGGGAGATAACCGCGACAATTCATCCGACTCCAGATACTGGGGCCTGGTGCCTGAGAAATATATTTACGGTAAAGCCTTTTTCCGATATTGGAAGCCTCAAAGCATCGGATTCGTCGAACACGGGGTGTATGAACCGTCGGAGGATCCCGATATCGAGGGCCTCCGCGTCGTAGATCGTTAACCCGGCCGGGCGCAGTCCTAAAGTTCTAACACCGATCCTTTCCTCCACAGTTGTTTATCACAAAATTTGCTCTTCGTCTCTCAGACTATTGGCTGCGCTGGGGTAGAATAGCTCTGAAATGCTGGAACGAAAGAAAGCCGTATTGGTTCTCGAAGACGGTCGGACCTTCGCCGGTTTGTCCTTTGGAGCCGAGGGCGAAACATTTGGCGAAATGGTCTTTAACACCTCGATGACCGGATATCAGGAGATACTTACCGACCCGAGTTACGCGGGCCAACTCGTCTGCATGACCTATCCTTTGATAGGAAACTATGGCGTCAACGAAGACGATGTGGAATCGCGCCGCCCGTGGGTCGAAGGCTTTGTCGTCCGCGAATCAAGCCGTATCGCGTCAAATTGGCGGGCAACGGAAACGCTTGATTCTTATCTTAAACGGCATGGGATCATCGGCATCGAAAAGATAGATACCCGTGCTCTCGTTCGCCACATACGCGACAAAGGAGCGATGAGGGCAGCGATCTCGACCGTTGAAACGGACACTGTTGTTTTGCTCGATCGCGTTCTCGCATCGCCTGAGATGAAAGAGCGGGAACTTGCCTCTAAGGTTACGGCCGGCGAGCCCTTCGCATATCCGGCCGCGGGGGAAGAACGGTTTCATGTCGTGGCATATGATTTTGGGTTGAAGACGAACAGCCTTCGGGAGTTTGCACGGTTCGGCTGCCGAATAACGGTCGTTCCCGCCGGCACCTCGGCCAGGGAAGTTCTTGCACTTCGCCCGGACGGCATATTCCTCTCAAACGGCCCTGGCGACCCGGCAGCAATGAATGGTGTGATCGAAGAGATCAGGGCCCTCGCCGCTGCCGAAAAGCCGATGTTCGGCATCTGCCTGGGACATCAATTGATCGGAAGGGCGCTTGGCGGCAGCACGTTCAAAATGAAATTTGGCCACCGCGGCGGGAATCAGCCGATAAAGGACCTGACCACCGGACGGGTTGAGATAGCCTCGCACAACCACGGATTTGCGGTCGACGCCGAGTCGCTCCCCGCTGAGATCGAAGTGACCCACATAAACCTCAACGACAACACTGTCGCCGGCCTGCGCCACCGGTCGCTTCCTATCTTCTCTGTACAGTATCATCCCGAATCGGCTCCGGGGCCTCATGATTCAGAATACCTGTTCAGGCGGTTCGTCGACTTGATGAGATCGGCGGGAAGCTCAAGTTAACTCTCGATCGGTCAGTATTATTGTTATTGCCCGGTCGCGACCGTTGAATGCGATCTCCGTCGTCAGATACGGCGTTGAACCGTCCCACTCATATGTCTGTGTCTTCCACGTCCTTCCCAGAATGTCCTGCTACGCTTTCTGCTTCCGCCGGGCATTGCCGGTGGTGTCGGTTCGGGGAACCGATTCGCCCTCGACCGTCG
>CALMAH010000010.1 GCA_937859595.1 uncultured Acidobacteriota bacterium
CAAATCCCAAATCCCAAATCCCAAATCCCAAATCCCAAATCCCAAATCCAATATCGGCATGGCAGGGGTGTCCGCGTTCAGTCAATCGGTCTGGGCGAGAAGAGATCTAGAAACCAGCTTCCAGTTATCAGTTTCCAGCTTCCAGTTATCAGCTTTCAGATATCAGCTTCCAGTTTCCAGCTTACAGCCGCTAGCTTTCGGTTTGTAGTCTGTTAAAGGGTAGGCATTTGTGACTGCCAGTCGTATTGCCGCGGGCGGCGATGCGGACAGGAGTGTGTCCGCGCTCCGTTCCAAAATCCCAAATCCCAAATCGACAGGAGTGTCCGCGCTCCGTTCCAAAATCCCAAATCCTAAATCCCAAATCCCAAATCCCAAATCGACAGGAGTGTCCGCGCTCCGTTCCATAATCCCAAATCTAAAATCTCAGATCTCAAATCTGAAATCTGAAATTTGGAATTTGAAATCTGAAATCTGAAATCCCACATCCCAAATCCAAAATCCAAAATCCAAAATCGACAGGGTCGTCGCAGCCGTTGTCCAATTGCATTAGTATATGTGTTTGGGCGAAAATCAGTGGACTTGGTTTACGGGTGACAGTTCGATGATCGTGGGAATCGCAGGGTTTTGAGTGAGCCGTGAAAGGGGAGAAAAATGAGCGAACTTACGCATTTTGATGAGGGCGGACGGGTAATAATGGTCGATGTTTCCGGAAAGGCGGCGACCAAACGGGTTGCGGCGGCATCGGGGAGGGTGCGGCTTTCGCCAGAGACAATTGCGGCCCTCAGAGGCGGGAAAAATCCAAAGGGCGATCCGCTGGAGATAGCCCGTATCGCCGGGATAATGGCCGCAAAACGCACGTCGGAGCTTATCCCGCTGTGTCATCAGATACCGCTCTCAAAGGTAAACGTTACCGCCGAGATCACGGATGACGGCATCCTGTTGACGGCCGAGGCCATCACAACCGCACAAACGGGTGTCGAAATGGAGGCGCTGACTGCCGTAACGGTCGCCGCCCTAACGATCTACGATATGTGCAAAGCGGTGCAGAAAGACATCGAGATAACGGACATCAGGCTCGAATCGAAAACCGGCGGAAAGCAAGATTACACGCGAGGATGACCCGCCGTTTTTCTTCACTCTGAGGGAACTTTGGGTTAGACTAGACGTTATCAGGTAAAGAGAAACAAAGGGGGATAAAGCAAATATGCCGTATGAAGTGAAGAAAGAGGTCGAGCCGCAATTCAAACTCTTGCTTATCGCTACAGTGGTTAGCATCCTGCTTTGGGTCGCATCGTGGTATCTGCCCCTTGTCGGATATTTGTTCTATCCGCTCCAGCTTTTTGCGACGTTCGTTCATGAGGGCGGCCACGTTCTAGCCACGATAGTTTCGGGCAATTCGGTCCAGAGCCTTACGGTCTCGCCGGATACGAGCGGTGCTGTATGGTCGCAGGGTTCGGGCTGGTTCTCGCAGCTATTTATAGCCAGCGCGGGATATGTGGGGACGACAACTTTCGGTGCTCTGCTGCTTGCCTGGATGCGTTACGGGCTCTCCTCTCGCCATGCACTTTATTTTTGTTCGGGGTTTATCGCGGTGATGACCGTCGTATTTGGGCTTTTTGCCCCGGTCTTTAGTTTCTTCTCAACCGTTACGCTCGGAAGTGTCGCCTTTACTTTATTTTCAGGGGCCGTGCTCGCGGCCGCACTCTTTGCCGTGGCACACTGGGCCGAGATCAAATGGGCAAATTTCGCGCTGGCGTTTCTCGCGGTCCAGGTCTTGCTTAACGCCGTATTCAGCCTGGTCGATCTTTTCTTTATCTCCACGTTCACGACGGCGCATTCCGACGCGGCCAATATGGCGGCAGCAACCGGTATCCCAGCCGTGGTCTGGGTCTTTATCTGGATGCTGATCTCAATCGGGCTCATCTCGGTCGGGCTTCGGCTCTACGCCGTCAGAAAACTCGGCACAAAGAACGATACGGTTTTTGAAGACTGATCTTATGAAGAAAATTTCAATGCTGCTTGCGGGGCTATTTGCGGCTATCTCCGTCAATGCACAAGTAAAAGAACCTACACCGGCGGCGATAAAGATCCCCTTTTCAGAATCGCTACAGGCGGTGGTCGTAACGACGAAAAAGGCCGAAGACACGAACGGTACGGCAAGGCTTTTTGAAAGAAACGGCCTCCGAGATGCCTGGAAGCCCGTTGGCCAGCCATTTTTAGTAGTGGTCGGCAGAGGCGGGCTCGGCTGGGCGGTCGATTCGGCACCGGAGAAGATAAAGGACTTCAAAAGAGAAGGCGACGGCCGTTCGCCTGCGGGGCTTTTTCCGTTGACCTACGCCTTTGGCAGTTCGGAAAAGCCCGAAGCACTCGACTATCCCTACACCAGGCTGATAGCCTCTACGGAATGTGTAGATGATCCTTCATCGTCGCACTACAACAAGATCGTAGATCGTTTCAAGGTCGGCAATTTCGACTGGAAAAGTTCGGAAAAGATGCTTGAGGTCGGCGAGGAATACAGCCTTGGTGTTTTTGTCGCCTATAATTCATATCCTGTCCGTACAGGTGACGGTTCGTGCATCTTTCTCCATGTCTGGAAGGATGAAAATACGCCGACGAGCGGCTGCACAGCGATGAGCCGGCGGGATGTTGAACGGATAGTCGGGTGGCTTAACGCGGCTCGAAATCCTTATCTTGTTCAGCTTACTGAGCGTGACTACAACAGCCTGAGACGCAAATGGAACCTGCCCAGGATCAAGTAAAACTTGGTGAAATGCCTGTCGGAACACGCCTTCTCGTTCGCTCGAAAAAAGATTGGCGGCCAGCGGTGGTCGCGCGTGTAACGGAGGAACAGGTGACGGTCTCTATCGCTTCACCTACCGGGTACAACTATCGACTCCGTCGGGATAAAGAAGCAATAATTTTTTTCGACGGGGCCATTCCGGTCCTCATCTCCGAGTATCCCGACACCTGGCGTGAGAACCTTTCCGCAAATGATCCGCGCTGGTAGAACGTCCTCTTTTCTTTTTGTCCAACGGGTCTGTTAAAATCGAAGTTTGTCCATAGGGCCGACTTCGAGACAATGAAGGCTGCACGATCAAAGGAAAACGCGCTTGTGGTTCGCGGAGCACGCGTCCACAATCTCAAGAACATCTCCGTTTCGCTTCCTCACAATAAGCTGACAGTCATAACCGGTGTGTCGGGGTCGGGAAAATCGAGCCTGGCATTTGACACGATCTATGCCGAAGGGCAGCGCCGGTATGTCGAATCGCTGTCGGCATACGCGCGACAGTTTCTGGAACGGATGGACAAACCGGACGTAGACGAGATCAACGGGCTAGCTCCGGCGATCGCCATACGGCAAAAGAATGCTACAAAAAATCCCCGTTCGACCGTAGCCACGCAGACCGAGATATACGATTATCTTCGGCTTCTTTTTGCACGAGCGGGAACAACGATCTGCCACGTTTGCGGCCGAGAGGTGAAAAAGGATTCGCCCGAATCTGCCGCAACTGAAGTTTTGTCCGAGTTTGAGGCCGGCACCAGGTTCTATGTGCTTTTTCCTGTTCTTCACGAAACGACCGGGCCGGAAAAGCCGAGAAGCAAAACGAAAGCCGTCTCGAAAAAGCAGGAAAAGCTAAGCGTACAGGCATATCTGATCTCTCTGATGCAGCAGGGGTTTTCGCGGCTGTTTCGCAATGGAGAGGCCATCGAGCTGCAAAAGCCGGAGGATTACAAATTCGGCGATCTGAAGGACACCTTTGTCCTGATCGATCGGCTAAAGGCCGACGAGGAGACGCGCCAGCGGCTTGTAGATTCGCTGGAGACCTGTTTTCGGGAAGCTCATTCTGCGGTGATACTTACGCCGGAAGGGAGGCGGTTGAATTTTTCGGACAGCTTTGTCTGCAAATATGATGGCACGGTCTATGAGGAGCCTGAGCCGCATCTTTTCAGCTTTAATTCACCGTTTGGAGCGTGTCCGACTTGCCAGGGGTTTGGGAATACGATCGGTGTCGATTACGGGTTGGTGATACCAGACCCGTTGAAGTCGCTAAAAGCCGGAGCGATAGAACCCTTTACCCGGCCTCAGCACGCCTGGGCACAAAAGGAACTTCTGAAATATGCTGCCTCGGCAAATATAGATGTCAACGTTCCCTTTGCCGATCTGCACGACTTTCAACAGAACTGCATCATTTACGGTGATGAAGGCTGGCGGGGTGTCAAAGGATTTTTTCAATGGCTGGAGACTAAGAAATATAAGCTGCACGTTCGTGTTTTTCTTGCAAAATACAGAGGATATACGCGGTGCCCGGACTGCGACGGCCAGCGGCTGAGGCAAGAGGCACGGGACGTAAAGATCGGAGGGCGATCGCTGCCTGAGATAGTCGGAATGGCGATCGTGGACGCACACGAATTCTTTAACGGCCTCAAACTGGACACAGAGCGTGAAGCAATTGCCGAAAAACTTCTTCTGGAGATACGCAGGCGGCTTGGGTTTCTTGTGGATGTCGGGCTGGAGTACCTGACGCTGGGAAGGCTCGCTTCAACCTTGTCCGGCGGCGAGGCTCAGAGAATACAGCTGGCGACGAATCTCGGCTCGCTGCTTGTCGGCACGGTTTACGTTCTTGACGAGCCGAGCATCGGGCTTCATCCGCGGGACAATGCCCGTCTTATCAAGATCTTGAAAGGACTGCGCGACATCGGCAATACACTTCTCGTGGTCGAGCACGATGAAGAGACGATGAGGATAGCGGACCATATTATTGACATCGGGCCATTTGCGGGGGAACTTGGCGGGAATGTCGTTTTTGAAGGAGGGTTCAAGCAGCTTCTCAAACACCCCGAATCGCTGACGGCCAGATATCTGCGCGGTGATTCGGAGATAAAGGTCCCGAGCAAGCGCCGAAAGGCGGGAGACGAATGGATCATCGTGACGGGTGCGCGAGAACATAATCTGAAAAATGTAACGGTCAAGATACCGCTCGGGATGCTTGTATGCGTAACGGGCGTTTCGGGTTCGGGCAAATCGACCCTGGTGCACGACGTGCTTTATGCCGGGATAAAGAAGAAGCGGGGAGAATGGAACGGGCATGTCGGGTTCTTTAAGGAGATCAGCGGGACAGAGCATATCGACGATGTGATACTTGTCGATCAATCGCCTATCGGGAGAACGCCGCGTTCAAATCCTGTTACATACATAAAGGCCTACGACGCGATAAGGGAAGTGTTCGCCTCGTCCCAGGCTGCAAAAACAAAGGGATTTAATTCGTCGCATTTTTCGTTCAATGTGCCGGGCGGACGCTGTGAGATATGCCAGGGAAGCGGGACCGTGACGATAGAGATGCAGTTTCTGGCGGATGTGGAGCTCATTTGCGAAGATTGCCGGGGCTCGCGATTTAAAGAGGAGATACTGAACATAAAACATAAGGGCAGAAACGTTGCAGACGTGCTTGAGATGACCGTAAGGGAGGCCATCGTCTTTTTCAAGGACGTAAAGAAGCTGGTAAATCGGCTGAAGGTTCTCGAGGCGGTCGGGCTGGGCTATCTGCGGCTTGGCCAATCAGCCACAACGCTTTCAGGCGGCGAGGCTCAGCGGGTGAAACTGGCCTCGCATCTCGCTCAGAAGACGAATGCAAAGACACTGTTCATTTTTGACGAGCCGACGACCGGGCTGCACTTCGAGGACATAAACCGGCTGCTTGCCGCCTTTCGCGAACTGATCGAAAGCGGTGCGAGCCTGTTGGTTATAGAACACAATTTGGACGTGATAAAGATGGCGGACCATGTACTAGACCTTGGGCCCGAAGGAGGCGCAGGCGGCGGAGAGGTAGTTGCCGTCGGTACCCCCGAAAAAGTGGCCGGCTGCAGATCGTCGCACACCGGCCGCTATCTCGCAAACGTATTGGAACTGTCTGATCAAAAGGTCAAGTAATAGTTCGCCTGCCATGTCTGCGGATTACGCACCCGCCGAAAGCTGACCATCGAATCGCCGGGACGATCGCACCTGTTTCCATATGTCCTGTCTGGACGTACACCGCCGATGTATTTAAAGACCGATGTTTCGTTGATGCAGATCATCCGACCGCCATCATCGGCTTTCCATTCCACGGGTGAGCTACCAAATGTTCGGGCATAGTAATAAGTGGTTGGAAATGTTCCAGCCTGAACACCAACACCGAAATTCTGCTCAAGACGATCAGTCACCATAAATTCCTTGCATTCTCCTTTCTTCACGCTCCACCAGCCCTCGGTTAACCTGCCGTTGTTCACCTCAAAGGCAAGAACAAAAAAGATCG
This sequence comes from uncultured Acidobacteriota bacterium, assembly GCA_937859595.1. Classification (GTDB taxonomy): domain Bacteria; phylum Acidobacteriota; class Blastocatellia; order Pyrinomonadales; family Pyrinomonadaceae; genus OLB17. The sequence continues at coordinate 6,294 of CALMAH010000010.1, forward strand.
TTTCATCATATTGCTCATTACAAACCTTCAAGCGGTACCGAACAGCCGGTCTTGATTCAACATGGCTGAAATCAAGAAGCTTGTCAGCGCGGATGAAAATCTGCTTCGCGTGGCCCGGTAGGGTCCTCATATCAAGGTTTTTGTCGACGATCCCGGGCTTGAACAGCTTGATCCTGATATCGGTGCGGTCAGCTTCTCTGTTCCATATAACTTCCTCTTTTTTCTTCATCACATAGCATTTTTTGGGGAGGCCCCATGCAACTTTATCTGAATTATAAATGCAGACCTTCACCACTTCGCCGGAGTTATTTACTATTCTGACCAGATTGTCCCCCTGTGCGTCGGCAGCGATCGTACCGACCGCAAGCACCATGATCATCATCCATAACTTTTTCATTTTTCCTCCTTTTTATTCCTTCAGGCAGGCTCAATAACCATCGGAAAGACGATCATGAGCACTCTGCGGTTGAGAAGCTCCGGCCTCCCCTGATGCGGCCGGCACTTCCGATCCCCTTAGATCGAAATAAGCGTTCTGACGCTGCTCTCGTCATGCCGAGGTAGTTCCCGATAAGACAGCGACCAAAGAACGTGACCAAAGCACTGTTTTCCTTCATAACGCAATTCTCCAATTGTAAGTTGTGGGATCGGGAAGAGTTAGACAATGAACGCAGTGTAACACCGGTTCTTGCACCGCGAGACTGAAACTCTTCGAAATCTAGGGCGCGACAAATAACCGGGAAGGCCTTCTTGCTCCGGCTGGGTGATCGCTCAAAACAAATACTAAGGGTCAGGGTCAACAATAGTAACACAGGTTGCCCGGATTAGAAATATTTTTGGGCTTGATCCGGTGAGAGATCATGCGGGAAAGGGGCGTCGCAGCCTCGGACATCCTGGAGAAGATGACCAAAAATCAAAGCGGCTTACACGGGAAGTCATCCAGCAAAAGGATCAATGGGCCATTCTGCGGACCTTCACTTTATAAAATTGCGGTTGTCACAATTTTTCAATTCTTTCGGGCATTCGCCGACCTGGACCCATTCGTAGAAATCAGCCGGACTTCCTTCTATCGCGTAGAAGACCTTTTTAACTGTCGGGAATTGTTTGAGCGTCGCCTCGATGCTTGTAAAGAAACCGCCGCCGCAGCTTGTGGTCGCGGTGCCAAGCTGTTTATAGACGATCTCATTGAAATTTATATAAGCAGAGCCGTTCTTGATATTTATACTTTTCAGAATCCCGGCAGTTTCGCGTGGGGCCAGCGAGACAAATCCCCGTGCCTCTTCCTCAGGCGTAGCTCCCTTAAAAAGTTCTTCAAGGGCAGCACGAGCGACCGACCGGGTCTTTGCAATTGTCCGCGGGGTAGGTTTGACGTCATGACAGTCCTCAAAATAAGGGTCATTGGCGGAATTCAGAAAAAAGACCTGAATGGTCATTGTTTCGGGCGTCTGGGAGCAGACACCGACCTGGAAAACCCAAATGAATATCAAAACATAAAGGATCCGCATATGTATCACCTAGTCGTCGCCAAATTTTGCACGCCATATCGGAGCGATCTGTTCTAAAACCTTGCAGTCGCAATAGCCGCCATTATTCGTAAGCCACGAGGTCAGCTTTGCAAAATCAAGCCCATTGTCCATCATGAACTTCATCGAATATTGAAGGCTGTGATTACACTCCTCGTCGTAAAGTTCGTCTTCCACGTGATCGATCAATTCGCTAATAGTGTGCTGTTTTTCCGGAAGTGAGTCGAGGAACGCCTGCAGCTCCTCTCCGCTCAGCTGCTGCAGGTTTTCGATCTGTCGTTTTTTGAGGATCGGCATAACTTTAGAAGGCCACCGGTTCTAGGTGCCGTAGATCTTGAGCTTGAACTCATCGTTCGAAGTGTATATCTCGGCACGTTTTCCGGAGATGCGTTCGGATTGTTTCAATATCATCGGCAGTCCGCCTCGCGGCACGCTTGCTCCGTATTCCCGGCGTCCAAAGACCGCAGCTATCTGCGGATTGAGCCGCTGTGTGATCCCATAGCGTATAGCGCGCGAGGCCGGAGGCGTAAAGCCGTTAGTCCGGCGGGCGTTAACGAATTCGATGGATCCGTCGTAAATATTTATTCTCGTCGCTATGTCACGAAGAGCGAAGTCACGGTGGATCAAGAGGTTAGAAACTGCCTCGCGAACAGCATAAATGTGATAAGAAGAGCGATGTCTGATCGCCTCCTCGTGCGGCACAGGGACGCGACGCTGTTGGTCTTTGACGAGATCTACGTACCGCAGCAGAAATCCCATTATGCTTTCGTATTGTCCGAGCAAGTTGCCTCTTATCTCTGAGCTCTCAACAAGCTGGGCAGAGCCGTTAGCGCCGGAAAATCGGGCCACGTGTATAACGGAACGAGGGAATAGGGCCTCGATCCGCTCCGATCTGCCGAAGAGGACAAGGGCAGCGACCGTTGGGTAAAAGTCATCACCGTTTCCTGCGGCCATCAGCAGGTCCTTTTTGAGAAACTCTCTTGTGTCGTATGTTCCTGAGAACGACGTAATGTCCTCGTAACCACGGGCAAAGCTCCACAAGAGGCCGTCGTCAAAATCATTCTCATCTGCAGTGAAAAGCGGTACGTTCTCGTAGCCCAGCGGACGAATCTCGTCGAGCCAAGTGGAGAGCTTCTCGCGCGAGACCTCTAGCTTGTCGGCACCGAATCGCATATAAAAGCGGCCGTCGCGGGTTCGGTAAGGCCCCTTTTTTGCATCTACATCCAGAGCGACAACACGTTTTCCGCTGTCGAAGGCTATAGTATCGATCAAAGGAACGATCGGCGGGACTATCTCGTCACGGCAGATACGGACAAGCTCATCCCGGACATCGTCCGGATCGCTAACGCCCTCGATCCGAAGCTGGTCGTTCACACCGAAAATGATGGTGCCGCCGTCGGTATTTGCAAGTGCTACGATGCCCTGGGCTATACGTTCAGGGTTTGAAAGCTTTACCTTGAGCTCGAGGTAGGTGTCCTCGCCGCCGCGAATAAGACGCAAGAGTTCCGTTCTTGTCGTTAATTGAGCAGGATGCGAGAGGATGTATTCCTGATGGGAGCGATCGGTAAGGTTGCCCGCTCGCGGATTATATCGGAATCTTCGTCGAGCCATAAGAAACGGCGTGGAGATTTTTGTCAAGACGGACCACACCCTATGTCCGCCCGAATGCCGGAGATCGGCATTGCTGGATTTTGGCTTTCGAGCCTGTCTATATTCAATCATTTCACCGGCAAAAAGTAAAAGCAGTCTCAAAATAGGTTTGGTGAAATGTCAATGGAGGCATAAGTGCTGAGACCTTCACAAATCGCCTGATCTATGAGCATCATCATTGAAAGTTGACCATTTCTGCAGGCGACGGGCGGCTAAAGCAAACAGCAGCAATTTCATTTAATGGAAGAAAATAAGAAAGTAAGTGGTCAGCTACCGAAGCTACTGACCACCGGCAATGTATTGAATTAGTGACTCACTTCAGGTCGGCAATCGAGGCGCCAAAATTAATGTGATAGGCATTTTGGCCGACGACAAGCGCCGGTACGGACTTGACGCCGGCGGCTTCGGCCTCAGATATCCGATCCTTTGACTCGCCGAGGTGAACGACCTCCACATCAAAGCGTTCGCGGTCGATCGTATCGACGACAAGCTGTTCGGCATCAACGCATACCGGGCATCCGGCATGATAGAACACGGTGTTTGTTTTCATTTGTTTTTTCCTTCCTTTTTGGTTAATGTTTGGTAGCAGAAATACCGCATATTACCAAGCTATCAGTTTAGGGTTTCCTTTGTAAGTAGGCACTTTTTCGTTACCCGGGCACTTTTCGGTGCATCTTTATGCATGCAAAAGCGAAAAAAAATGATCCCCGACCGGATGTAAAGCGGATGGTGGAAAACGTTATCCGCTGTAAGTGGTCGCTTTCCGTGCTGGACATGATCGGGCGGGGCATAAATCGTCCGGGGGCGATGGAAAGGGAGGTCGAGGGCCTGACGACAAAGGTGCTCAACGAACGGCTCAGGAAACTGACGCGGTTCGGTATCCTGGAGAAACAGATCTTTCCGGAGATACCGCCGCGCGTAGAGTACTCATTTACGGGCTTTGGAAAGAAATTTATCGGGCTCCTGGAGGCGATAAAGGAGCTTGAAGACGAACTTTCGGCAGATCGAACAAGTGGTGATTAGGTCAGAAACAGTTACAGCCTATATCGGTCTGGGATCGAACGTGGGAGACCGCGCGGGCAATCTGCTATATGCCGTCCGCGGGCTGAGGGAAGCGAGTTTTGAGATCGAGAAACTCTCAGCCGTTTACGAGACCGAACCGATCGAAATGGAAGGCACGGAGTGTTTTCTGAACATGGTGGCAGAGGTGCGGGCCAAGGGGGTCACCCCGTCGCAGATGATGGCCAGAATGTTGAGAATAGAATATCTGCTTGGGCGAAAGGACAAGAACCAGAAGAAACCAAGAACCATCGATCTTGATCTGCTGTTTTTTAACGATCACAAGTGTGAAACGCCGTTTCTGACGCTTCCCCACCCGCGATCTCATGAGCGGCGGTTCGTGCTCGTCCCGATGGCGGAGATCGCGCCTCACTTTGTTCACCCATTGCTGCACACAACGATCGAGGAATTGCTCTCAAGTTGTCTTGATACATCGACGGTCGAACGCTGGAACCCGATGGGCAGGGAAGCGGTGCGGGCGTCGCAGATCAGCTAGACTTGTTTGGAGCAAAGTTCTAGACTTTATCTGCACTTATGGCCTATCTGAAACCTGACAAACCGGAAAAGGTTTATGTTCCGGCACTGCGTGCAGCAAAGGAACGCGGCGAAAAGCTCGTGTGCCTGACGGCTTACGATTACCCGACGGCGCGGATAGTGGATGAGGCCGGCGTTGACATGATCCTTGTCGGCGACAGCATGGGAAACGTGATCCATGGCTATGGAAATACGATCCCTGTAACTCTCGAAGAAGTGTTGTCCGCGACGAAAGCCGTAAAAAGGGGAGCGAGCCGCGCATTGATAATCGCCGATATGCCATACGGGAGCTATCACACAGGCGATAACAAGGCCGTTCGAAATGCACTAAAGCTAATGAAGTATGGCGGGGCGGAGGCGGTCAAACTGGAAGGCGGGCGAAATCGCGTCGACTTGGTTAGACGCCTCGTTGACGAGGAGATCCCGGTAATGGCCCATATCGGACTTACCCCGCAATCGGTCCACAAACTCGGCGGATATCGCGTTCAAGGGAAGACGACCGAGGACGCACAGCGGCTGATAGAGGACGCAAAATTGCTCGAAGAGGCAGGGGCGTTCGGGATAGTGCTTGAGCTGGTGCCGCGCGAGGTGGCGGCTCTTATCTCGCAGGAACTCGAAATTTCAACCATCGGGATCGGTGCCGGTTCGCAATGTGATGTGCAGGTGCTCGTCCTGCACGACCTGATCGGGTTTACGTTTGGCCGACAGCCTAGGTTCGTCAGGCAGTATGCGAACGTGAGCGGCGTTATAACTGACGCGATAACCAAATGGATGGACGACGTCAGGTCAGGGAACTACCCGAGCGAGGCTGAATCTTACGGGCTGCCGGAGGATGTTGCTCTCGCGGAGATCGAGAAAACGGCCGCCGGATGATGATCTGATGGACATAATCAGCCGAAAACAAAGGATCGCGTCGATCACGCGGAAACTCAGACGCGAGAACAAGACCATCGCGCTGGTCCCGACGATGGGTGCGTTGCACGAGGGGCATCTTGAGCTGATCAGGCGGGCCCGATCAATGGCAGACGAGGTGGTCGTTTCGATATTTGTAAATCCCGAACAGTTCGATGACAGTGACGACCTTGACAGGTATCCCCGCGACCTGGCGCGAGACGCAGCAATGCTGGCGGACTACGACGTGGACCATATTTTTGCTCCGGAAGCAAGCGAAATGTATCCGGAGGGATTCTCCACATATGTATATGTCGAAGGACTGTCAGATCGGCTAGAGGGGGCTTCGAGGCCGGGACATTTTCGCGGGGTAGCCACAATTGTTGCGATACTCTTCGGTATTATTCGCCCTGACATTGCTGTGTTTGGGCAGAAGGACGCTCAACAGCTCGCAGTGATCAGACGGCTAACGCGGGACCTCGGGTTTGAGACTGAAATTGTCTCGGTGCCTACTGCACGGGAGGCCTCAGGGTTGGCTCGTTCGTCGAGAAACGAGCTTCTGTCCCCCGAACAGAGGGAAAAGGCGTCGAAGATCTACCAGTCGCTCAAATTGGGTTTGGAGGCCTACCAATACGGTGAACGAAATGGTCCGAAGATCGCCGAAATGGTTCGTCAAGAGCTCGAGAACGAGCCGGAAGCGGAGATCGACTATGTCGAGGCTGTTGACCCGGAAACGCTGGAAACCATTGAAACCATTGGTGATAGGCCGGTATTACTTGCGGTGGCGGCGCGATTTGGGGCAGTTCGGCTAATAGATAATCTGATATTGGGCGAGGGACAGTAATTGGGCATCATTATTGCATCTAAATAAGCGAGGTCGGATCGTATCCGCAAATGCTATGAAATATTTGAAAGCGACAATTACAGCTTTGATCATTTCGCTCGGCTTGGGTATCAGTGCGTCGGCACAAACGTTTCTGACGTCTATAGACGGGGAGCGAGTAGACATACAGGGCCAGCGCGGCAAGGTCGTGATACTTGCTATCGGAGCGAGCTGGCTGCCGCTGTCGGGTAAGCAGGCAGAGTATACGAACGCGCTTGCCAAAAAGTACGCGGGCCGGGACGTGGCGATCTACTTCATTGCGACGGACTCCAACTCGCAGCGGTCGCGCAACTTTGCTTCGAACGAGTCGATCGCAAAATTTGCGACGTCGAACAAGCTGGCTGTACCTGTGCTCAGGGACAGCGATGGCGCGGCGACGCTGAAGCGGTTCTCGATCGACCAGTTGCCAACCTTTGTGGTGCTGGACAAGCAGGGAAATATGGCAGGCAAGCCGTTTGGCGGTATCGACCCGAAGTTTGACATCACGGTGCCTATCTCGAGAACGGTTGACGGGCTGCTTTAGTGAGTTCCCGGATGTTTTGGCTTAAGGCCGTCCGAAAAGGGGGTTGTCCCGAACGCGGACGGCCTTTTGCATTGAACCGGGCCTTTTCAAGCTGACATCAAGTTTTCTCTTGCGCGGAACGGGGCGAAGCCGATACAATTGAAGAGGCATCAACGCCGGAGAAGGTTCGAATGGATCTTACTTTCCGGCTTTCTACCCCGATAGTCCTGCCTCCCTCCGGTTTGTTTGCGTACCCTGAATTGCACCAACGTCTCCCGACAAATAACAAAATGTCGATCAACCAACGAAGACATCTCCGCTTTTCGCTCGATATTCCGGCCACGCTGGTATCGAAATACGGCGAAAGTCACCAGACATATCTGCAGCAGATAAGCATCGGCGGGTGCTTTACAGACTGGGAAGAGAATCTGTATCCCGGGGATGAGTTCAGACTAGAGATACAGCTTCCGAACAAGAACCGGCTGCCTCTTAAATGCAAGGCGATATATCGATTTGAAGATACGGGGATCGGGGTGCGGTTCATCGATATCTGCCAGTTTGAACAGGAGCTTATCTCAGAAATAATCGCGGACAGAATGGAAAAAGAAGGGCTGCCCGAGTTTCCGAGTCCGTTCAAGACCCCTTCGCAATACATAGAGGAGGACGAGAGTCCGAAAATAAAGAGCAAACGCGAACGGAGGGAGGAAATGCTGGAAGAAGCAATGGCCGGTGAAGAGATCGCCTGATCACGGGTCAACCGCCTACAAACGAATCCAGATCGAGGGCCTTTAGTTCGTCAGAACTGAGGCCCGTTGCTATTCTGATCTCATCCTCATTCACGGCCCCGCAGTCGAAGGCGTTTTGCATGAAGGTTACTATCCCCCGGACGGAAGCGGCGTCGTCAAAGACGTTTCCCGTAAGGCTTGCCTTTGCCGACATATCAAGAGAACGTCGCAGCCGCTTGGCTTGTGTATCGAACCCATCCAGATAGAAAAAATAAACGGCGGCATAGCGAGCCGGCAACTGGTTCGGATGAAGATCCCAGCTCCGGTAAAAACCGTTGGCCATCGACTTAGACACGTTCTGGAAATGGGTCCGCCAACCGGCGTGTATCGCTCGGCGATTTTCGGCCTGCTGGCCTTCAGTGAGACCATTGCCGCGATGTAGCGGGACCGGCAGTTCGGTAGTCACTGAATCGACGAGCCTGATGCCGGCCGGCGCGAGAGACGCGAGCATGATCTGGCGGGCAAAGTCGCATGCGGGATGATCCAGCGCCTGATGTCGCGAGGAGATACCCAGTGCGGACGTATAGTCATAGGCCCCGAAATGTACCGAGGAACAACGCCCTTTTGCGGCCGAAACGATGCCCGGCAGTGCGATGTTTCCCTTGCGGTCAAAGATCGCTTCAGCGGTCTCGATCATGATCTCAAGCCCGATGGACCCGGACGAAATGCCGTGTTTTTTCTCGATCTTTTTTAGCACGGAGCACATTTCGCGGACCTGTTTCTTGTCGGTGACCTTAGGGAGAGTAACGACAAAATTCTCGGGGATCGGGCCTTCGGAGGTTTTAGTTAGGGTTCCAAGAAACTTTTCGAGAGTTCTTTTCGCACGTCCATAGCTTGCCGGTGCGAACGAACGGACACGAATACCGAAAAACGGCGGAAGCGAACCGGACTTCATCGCGGCGGCGGTCTCATTGGCGGTGCGGACGGCGTCGGCATCTTCTTCTTCATCAGTCCTGAAACCGTACCCGTCCTCAAAATCTATTCGAAAATCCTCAACAGGTTCTGACTCAAGCTTTCTTAGTGTTTTCTCATAGACGGTCCAGGCGACCCATGCATCAGGTTGGAGCTTTCGGACCTTTTGCGGGTCGCTCGCGATCCGGGACTCGATCTTTGCAACGACATCGGGCAGGCGGGGGAGCCCCTCGGTGCCGGGAATGTGCATGGCGTCAGCGAATTCGACGAAGTTAGACGCGTGTTCCCGCAGCGTCGCAAGCGCGATCCTGCCAAGTTTTGAAGGCGTCTCAGCGGAAAAACGATCTGCCCCGCCATAGACGACATGGACCGGCGAACGGCCGGACATGGGCGGCCTGACGCCCTTTTTCCTGCGGTCGCGGACGATCAGGCGGACGCCCTCATCGCCTTCGGAAAATACAGACTTGCTCATGATGGTCAAAACACCTCGTTCATAAGATCGGTGAGGTCTCGAATTCCGATAACACGAATACCGAGCAATTTCTCCAGCCCCTTTTTATTCGATTCGGGGAGGATCAGCTTCTTGAAGCCGAGGACCTGAGCCTCGCGGGCGCGGGTCTGTGCCTGAAGCACGCCGCGGACCTCGCCGGTAAGCCCGACCTCGCCAAATATTGCCGTTTCCGGCGGTATCTGCAGGTTGCGAAAGCTGGAGGCGATGGCGGCGATAACTCCGAGATCAGCGGCGGGTTCATCTATCTCAAGCCCGCCGGCAACATTGATAAAAACGTCGTCGCCGGCGATCTGCATCCCGAGCCGCTTTTCCATTACTGCAATAAGAAGCGAGGCCCGGTTGTGGTCAAAACCCTGGCACATCCGCCGGGCGGTGCCGAACTTTGTACTGCTGACAAGGGCCTGCACCTCCACCAACATCGGCCTCGTGCCTTCCATGCAAACGGTCACCACCGAACCGTTGGCACCTTCGGGACGCTCCTGCAGAAAAAGCTCGGAAGGATTGCCGACCGGGACCAGGCCCGTTTCGGTCATCTCGAAAACGCCGATCTCGTTGGCCGCACCGAAGCGGTTCTTGGTGGCGCGGATGATGCGGTGGTTGTGGTGACGGTCGCCCTCGAAATAAAGCACCGTATCGACGATATGTTCCAACGTTTTCGGGCCCGCGATGGACCCCTCCTTGGTGACGTGGCCGGTGAGGAAAACAGGGGTGGCGGTCTGCTTGGCAAAGAGCATAAATTGGCCTGCGACCTCGCGAACCTGTGAGACGCTGCCCGGTGCGGATTCGATATTTTCGCTGAATACGGTCTGGATGGAATCGACGATGACCAGATCCGGTCGAAGCTTCTCTGTCTCGGAAACGATCGACTGGAGATTTGTCTCCGGCAGAATAAAGAGGCCTTCGGCATTGATACCAAGCCGTTCGCCGCGCATTTTTATCTGCCGTTCAGGTTCTCCGCGGAATACGTAGAGGATGCGGCGGCCCGCGATAGCAAGTTTTTGAGCTATCTGAAGGAGGATGGTCGTTTGGCCGATGCCGGGTGCCCCGCCGATAAGCACCAGCGAACCAGCGACAATACCGCCGCCCAACACGCGGTCAAATTCCTCGATGCCTGCGGAGATGCGGGCGTCGTCCTGCGGTTCAATGGAACCGAACGGAACAGGCTCGGCTGCGCGGACACGTCCGGAGAAGGCTGTTCCGGCCCCCGCGGCCCGTGCGGCGGGTCGGAATCGCTCTTCAACCAAAGTGTTCCATTCGCTGCAATCCGGACACTGGCCGAGCCATTTTCGGGACTGGCCTCCGCAACTTTGACAGACGAAGATCGTTGCCGGTCTTTTGGGCATAAATAATTGCGATCAAGCGATTTTACACGATTCGGCAAGGAAAGACATTTGACGGCACATGAGGACGAGACGGGGCGAGATTTCCCGGAGATGGCCGCAATGTGGCAGAATCGGAAGGTGTCGGTCACCTCGGTCCATCAATTTGCAGAAAAGGTCTCGCTGGTAACGGATATCACAGATCCGATCGGGCGGGCGGCGGCACTCCAGCTTGCGCTTCAGGGGAGCTATGTGATCGGAGGTGTCCCAAAGGGCTCGCCCGATGACGGCGGGCTTGCGGAGGAGCTTAGGTCCCTGGGCACGCTCGCTTTAACAGCAGAGTACATTCCGAGTACCGCGGACGGTGCAAAGGAGCTGGTCGATGTGGTCAAAGGCGCGTTCGGAAGATTGGATCTTCTCGTAAATTGCCTGAAAATCGGAGCCGATTCAGCGTTTTTCGAACCGGGGGAAACGTCGGGAACTGACGATGGGATCTCCGATCCTGTGGCCGATGCGGCTATTGGCCTGATGGGCGAGCGTCCGAAGCCGCGAATGGTTTTCGTATTCCAGTGGGCGGCCACGGAGGCATCAGGGAGCAAACACGAAAGCCAACTCGCCGCAACGTTTGTGATGAAGCTGGTGGAACGGTCGCCTAAGAATTTCAGGGTGAATGCCGTTGAGACGGTGTCGGGAACGGAAAGCCGGCTTGCGACAGCTCCCGACGACGTGGCCCGTGTGATCTTGTTTCTATTGAGCAGTGAGGCTACTGCGGTTAACGGGCAGTCGATAATGCTGACCGGCGGACGGACCTGATCTTGTAAGCGAAACGGTGAGCCAATCAGGTTTCTTTAACATCGACTGTCGATTCGTGCTAAACTTTTTCCGATGAAGCTGGACGTATTGGTCATTAGACTTGCATTCGTGGGCCTGCTGGCTCTGGTGGGATTTCTACTGAATCCGCTGGCCCATTCCACCCGGCTTGACCCAATTGACGAGCCGACACGGAGATTCATCTCGGCGGCTATCGGAATGGTGGTGGCCTTTGCCGTGATCGCGTTTGAGATGCGTGTACGACGGGCGTCACTGAAAACGCTGATCGGTGCGGCGGCGGGTTCGATCCTCGGTATAGTCGGAGCGTTTCTTATCGGGATACTTATCTCTATCCAAAAAGTCGAGGCGGTGCCGGCCGAGATGCAGACGTTTCTCACTATCTCGCTTGCGTTCTTTATGGGCTACGTCGGGCTGATGGTCGGAGCGGCGAAGGGTGATTTTCTTGACCTTTCCGCACTTGGCGGCATATTCAGCGACAAGACGGTAAAACGCGACTACAAGGTGCTGGATACGTCGGTGATCATTGACGGCAGGATCGCCGATGTCGCCGAAACAGGATTTTTGAGCGGCAGCCTGATAATCCCCAATTTCATTCTCGCTGAGCTGCAGCAGGTGGCCGATTCGGCGGACTCATCGAAAAGACAGCGCGGACGCCGGGGGCTGGATATGCTCCAAAGGCTGAGGAACAACAGCAAGCTGGATGTCCAAATAGTGGAAACGGATTTCCCGTCGGTCCGCGAGGTAGACCTCAAGCTGATCGAACTAGGGAAGCAGCTAGATGCCGTTATCGTTACTAATGATTTCAACCTGAACAAGGTCGCACAGCTTCGCGGCGTTGCCGTCCTGAACATAAACGAGCTAGCCAATGCCGTGAAGCCGGTCGTACTGCCGGGCGAGGCAATGCGGGTGTTCATCCTCAAAGAAGGAAAAGAATACAACCAGGGTGTGGCATATCTCGACGACGGAACGATGGTCGTGATAGACAACGCCCGCCGTCTGATCGGCAAGACCGCGGACATCGCCGTCACGAGCGTTCTTCAGACCACTGCGGGCAAGATGATCTTTGGCCGGCTATGGGAAGAGAAAGAGGACAGCAACGATTCCGGCGGTGTGGCGATCCACGATTCGCGTTCGATGGGTTTCCGTAAGGCCACCCGCGAATTGCGTCAAACCACGATAATAGAACAGGTAAAATGAACCTTCATTTGGCGTCGCTAAAATGAACACAGCCGTAATAGTAGCTGCCGGTTCGGGGACGCGTTTCAGATCCGACAAACCAAAACAATACTTGGAACTCGCGGGCAAGCCGGTGATCGTTCATACTTTGGAGCGTTTCGAGGCGTGTGAGGCGATAGACTCTATCGTGGTCGTAATGGCAGAAGAACACGAGAGCGAATTTGCCGCGATAACAGCTAAATATTCGTTCGCAAAGCTCCATCGGGCGGTCACGGGCGGGAGGACCCGAGCGGAGTCCGTGAAAAACGGGCTCGGTGCGGTAGACGAAGCGACGGAGATAGTCGCTGTGCACGACGGTGCCCGCCCACTGGTCATCCCAGAAGACATCGAGCGAACGGTCAAGAGCGCGGTAGAGAATGGGGCGGCCTGCCTGGTCGGCCCGGTGACAGACACGATAAAGAAGATCGAGGGCGACCAGATCGCGGGAACTATTGACCGCCGCGACCTTAGACGCGCACTAACGCCGCAGGCCTTTAGGCTAGGCCTGCTTCTGAAAGCATTTGAGAACGCTCCTACGGACGAGGCGGTTTCGGACGAGTGTTACCTCGTGGAGCGGCTCGGGGAAAGGATAAGCGCGATATCGGGAAATCCGTATAACCTCAAGATCACACACAAAGCAGATCTGATCTTTGCAGAGGCCCTCCTAAAGGCGGGGGTAGTATAACGATATGTACCGCATCGGTTTCGGCAACGATATTCATCGCCTTTCGTCGGGCCGTCCGTTGGTGATCGGCGGCGTGCCTATACCCTCCGAGCTTGGCGCCGAAGGCCACAGCGATGCCGATGTGTTGCTGCATGCTGTAACAGACGCGATCCTTGGGGCTTTAGCACTGGGAGACATCGGGACGCATTTTCCGAACAGCGATCCTCAATGGAAAGATGCCGAGAGTCGTGTTTTTCTTGAAAAAGCGGTACAAATGGCGGCAGAAAAGGGATATCGCATAGGAAACCTGGATTCGACGATCGGTATCGAGTCTCCGAGGTTAAAGCCGTTCATTGAGAGGATGCGGGAAAATCTGGCTGTCATCCTCGGAGTAGGCAGCGAAAGGATAAGCGTCAAGGCAAAGACCGGTGAAGGTGTCGATGCGGTAGGAGAAGGACGAGCTGTTCGTGCGGATGCCGTCGTGCTCCTTGAAAGGCCATAACTGCCGGTTACAATAGACTTCCTTGCATCGGCTGTGCGAAACTCGGTGCAGCCTTATCTATGCGTCCACAGGAAGTTATCGCCGTAAAACGAGACGGGGCCGCCCTGTCCCGGGAACAGATCGACACCTTCATTGAGGGTGTATGTGACGGGACGTGGACCGACTATCAGATCTCTGCGATGCTGATGGCAATGTTCACACGCGGACTTTCGGAAGACGAGCAAAGCGCTTTGACATACGCCATGCTTCATTCCGGAGAGGTGCTCGACCTTTCGGACATCGCCAGGCCCAAGGCAGACAAGCATTCAACAGGGGGAGTGGGCGACAAGACCTCGCTGGTGATCGCACCGGTACTGGCCGCGTGCGGGGTTGCCGTTCCGATGATCTCAGGCCGGGGGCTAGGGCATACGGGCGGCACGCTGGACAAGTTGGAATCGATTCCGGGCTACAACGTGGACCTTTCGACATCGGAGTTCAGGGCTGTGGTCGAGAAATGCGGGTTCGCGATGTCCGGCCAGACCGCCGACATCGCTCCAGCGGACAAAAAACTCTATGCGCTCCGCGACGCGACCGCGACCGTGCCGTACATGCCGCTGATCGTAGCCTCGATAATGTCGAAAAAGCTGGCAGAAGGCCTAGACGCCCTGATACTCGACGTAAAGACCGGCAACGGTGCGTTCATGTCGTCGAGGGAAGACTCGGCGGAACTTGCAAGGGCCCTTGTTGCAACGGGAAAAAATTTCGGTTTGCAGACCCAGGCCCTGGTCACGGACATGAGCCAGCCGCTAGGGCGATATGTGGGTAACGACCTTGAGACTTTCGAGTGTCTGCAGATACTTCGAAACGAGACGCCGCCGGGGGCAGGGACGACACGCGAGCTTTCGAAGGAGCTTTGTGCAAGGCTTTTGGTGCTGGCTGGACAGGCGGAAGATGTTACAACCGCCGAAGACATGGTCGAATCAAAGCTTTCTGGTGGAGGGGCATTTGAGACGTTTGTTCGGAACTGTGAGTTGCAGGGCGGGGATGTAGCTGTCTGCGAGGAACCGGCAAGGCTATTAAAGGCAGGCCTTTACCGGCACGAGATAGTTGCCGATCGCGCGGGATTTGTGGCCGCGGCGGAGGCTCTTGCGATCGGCGGTTCAGTGGTTACTATCGGTGGCGGACGCCAGAGGGCTGAGGACAGGATCGACCACAGCGTCGGGTTCGAGTGCCATGCGAAGGTCGGGGACGAGGTCGAGAGCGGCGATCTGCTCGGCGTTTTGATCTGTCGAAATGAGCAGCAGGCGGGGGCGGTTAGCGAAAAACTCGGCGCAGCGTATAAAATATCGGAACATCCCGTTGAGCCTCCGAAATTGGTGCACGAAATTGTGTAGAGACCTATGCCAAGAAACACGTATATCGTTATTTTGTTGTTAGTTGCGACGTTGGGGGTATCCTGCGGCAGACAGGCGGACGCGAGACGGGAGAACTGTCAGATAAGGGTAGGGATCGTTTTTGACATCGGCGGAAAGAACGACCGATCGTTCAACGCGGCTGCGTGGGAGGGCGTGCGGAAGGCCGAACAAGATCTTCCGATCTGCCTATACGACGTGGAACCCGGCAACCCGACCTCGATCGAACCTGCGATGAGAGCGTTTGCCGAGCGCAATTTTGACCTGATAATCGGCGTCGGTTTTGCACAGGGTCCGATAATGCAAACGGTGGCGACCGACTATCCCGATATAAAATTCGCTATTGTGGACGGTGTCATATTCGAGGCAGACGGGAAAACACCGAAATCGAACGTCGCTTCACTGGTATTTCGCGAGCACGAGGGTTCATATCTGGTTGGGATGATAGCCGCATCGAAGTCGCGGACCGGGGTGATAGGCTTTCTGGGAGGTATGGATATTCCGCTTATCCATCGCTTCAACAAGGGTTACGAGGAAGGCGCGAAGGCAGTAAACCCAGATATTCGCATACATACGAACTACGTGGGCGTGACCGATCACGCGTGGAACAATCCCGGCAAGGGAAAGGAGCTTGCTCTCTCGCAGATCGAAAAGGGGGCGGACGTGATCTTTACGGCTGCCGGGAATTCGGGACTGGGAGCATTTGATGCCGTCGAACAGTACGGGATAAATCCGGACGGCCATGCGAACCGATTTGTTATCGGCGTCGATTCAAACCAGAACGGGGTGAAACCCGGCTTTGTGCTCACATCGATGGTGAAACGGGTGGATGTTGCGGTTTACGACGCGGTACAGGAGGTGCTCGAAGGGCGTTTCAAAGGAGGCTTTCACGTGTTCGGCCTGGAAGAAGACGGGGTGATCTATGCGATGGACGAGCACAACCGGGCACTCATTCCGCGAGAGGTTATCGAAAAGGTGGAGGCGGCCAGGACGGCAATAGTCGAGGGCGAGATAAAGGTGACGGATGCGATGGCGAACTGAATATGCTTGAGGTTAAGAACATTAGAAAGACCTTCGGGGATACCGTTGCAAATGATGACGTTTCAATCGCGGTACGCGCGGGCACGATCCATGCGATCGTAGGTGAGAACGGAGCCGGGAAATCGACGATAATGCGTATCGTCTATGGGTTTTACTCAGCGGACAGCGGCGAGATAGTGCTCGACGGCCGGCCCGTTTCGATAAACAACCCACAGGACGCGATCAAGCTCGGAATAGGAATGGTACATCAGCACTTTATGCTGGTGGACACGATGACCGTCGCGGAAAACATCATCCTCGGAGCTGAGACGGGCTCGGCCGCGAACCTTGATCTTGAAAAGGCAAAGAAAGAGATCGTGCAGCTGTCCGAGGAACTGAAGCTGGGCGTAGATCCGGAAGCACTTATTGAAGACCTTTCGGTCGGGGCACAGCAGCGAGTGGAACTTCTTAAGGCCCTGTTCCGCGATGCCAAACTGCTTATACTCGACGAGCCGACAGCCGTTCTTTCTCCTCAAGAGGTCGAGGAATTTTTCGGTATTTTGCGGAAAATGAAGGCCCAGGGTAAGACGATAGTCATAATCACCCACAAACTCGAAGAGGTGCTGGCGATCTCCGATGAAGTGACGGTGATGCGAGACGGCCGGACGGTTGGGAATCTGCAGACCGCCGAAACCAACACGGCCGAACTTGCAAGGATGATCGTCGGGCGTGACGTGCTGCTGCGTGTGGAGAAAACGGACGCTGAGCCGGACGGGGCGGTGCTATCTGTGGAAGACCTGAAAGTGGAGGGCGGACACGGGATGGCCGTTGACGGCCTTTCGCTGGTGGTCCG
Organism: uncultured Acidobacteriota bacterium; assembly: GCA_937859595.1. Classification (GTDB taxonomy): domain Bacteria; phylum Acidobacteriota; class Blastocatellia; order Pyrinomonadales; family Pyrinomonadaceae; genus OLB17. The sequence continues at coordinate 23,336 of CALMAH010000010.1, forward strand.
AGCCGGGGAGATCGTAGGGATAGCCGGAATCGAGGGTAACGGCCAGACGGAGCTGATTGAGGCGTTGGCGGGGCTCCGGGCCACTTCGGGCGGGAGCATTCTTTTCGAGGGCGAAGACGTAACGGGATATTCGGCCCGTAAGCTTAAGGAACTTGGTATCGGACATATACCCGAAGACCGGCACAAGCGCGGCTTATTGCTCGATTTTGAACTGACCGAGAACTCGATATTGGGGATCCATTACCGCGAACCCGTTTCGGCAGGTGGATTTATCAAGAAAGAGGTAGTGTCGGCAAGAACCAGGGAGATCATCAATGATTTTGACGTTCGTCCGCCGAGGCCGGAACTGACGGCAAGATCGCTCTCGGGCGGAAATCAGCAAAAACTGATAATCGGAAGGGAATTTGTACTTGAGCCAAAACTGCTTTTGGTGTCGCAGCCGACCCGAGGCGTGGACATCGGTGCGATCGAGTTTATCCATCGGAAGTTAATAGAACTGCGCGACCGCGGTGCGGCGGTTCTACTGGTATCGGCAGAACTTGAAGAAGTAACGGCACTTGCGGATCGGTTGCTGGTGATCCGAAAGGGCAGGATCGTAGGCGAAGTGGACCCGAGATCGACGACCTTTGAAAGGATCGGGCTTCTGATGACGGGGGGATAAGTCGGTAGGCATGCAAGCTGGATCGTCAGCAAAGGCGGTCCTGAAATGTATTGCGCCACAATCGGACCTACGAGAGCACCGAAGTGGTTATAAAAGAATGTAATAAATTTACCTCGTGTTTGGAAATTAAGACCAAGTCAAATCATCCTTTGCTGCCCAAGAGATCCTTTAGGCGATCAACTGCGGTCTGAAGGTTTTCCATCGAGGTCGCGTACGATAACCGTAGAAATCCCTCGGCACCAAATCCGGCACCATCTGTTACCACCACGTGAATTTCCTTCAGAAGATGGTCGGCGACGTCAGCAGAAATGCGAAACCGGCCGCCAAGCAATTCCCGCACATCGACAAACGCATAAAACGCTCCTTCGGGCATTGCGCACTTAAACCCCTTAACTGTGTTAACCGCCGGAACGAACCAGTTTCTGCGGGCATAGTATTCGTCAAGCATTGAGGAGACCGCATTCAGCGAACGTTCGGTGTCGAGCAGAGCCTTTGCGCAAGCATATTGCACGAATGAGGTCGGATGAGTTGCCGAATGGCTCTGCAGCTTGACCATTGCCTTGGTCCAAGATTCATTGGCTATCGTATAACCGGAGCGCCAACCTGTCATCGCAAAGGTTTTTGAAAAGCTGCCGGCAACACAGACAAAATGCCTAAGTTCGGGCGGAAGCATCGCCAGCGAGAACGGCTCGGCCGGACGATAAGCGAAAAATAGGTAGCACTCGTCGGTTAGAACATAAACCCCCTTTTCAGCACAGACCTCGACGATCTTTCGCATTTCGTCAGGTGGGATCACCCGGCCCGTAGGATTATTCGGAGAATTTACGATGAGGAGCCTGGTCTTTGGGGTGATCGAGGAGCGGACCTGATCGGCGGTAAGCACGAAACCGGTTGACTCCGTGTCTATTACGACATTATTCGCCCCGCAAAAAATGACAATTTCGGGGAAGGTAACCCAATATGGCGCGGGCACCAGAACGTCATCACCAGGGTTCAGGATAGAGCACGCCGCGTTGAACAAGGCCTGTTTTCCTCCACAAGAGGCGGCGACCTCGGTCGGCAGCACTGCGGCATCGAAACAAGTGGCATAGAACGCCGAGACGGCGCCGCGAAACTCCGCGAGGCCGCTGCTGGGGGTATATTTGGTCAAACCCCGCGAGAGCCCTTCGATCGCATAGTTCTTAACGAATTCGGGAGTGTCGAAGTCGGGTTCGCCCACGGTGAGGTCGATCACGCTGTGTCCCTCTTTTCGCAGGTCTGCAGCGGCCTGGGCTGCGGCGAATGTGGACGAGGCCTTCATACGGGAAACAGTATTCGATACGGGAAAATCCATAGCAGTTTTCTGGCGTGTATCCATTTCCTTTGCTCTTTGGTGATTTCGAAACCGGGGCCGTTATTGGTTACTTGCTTCCATGTCCAAGCTTTTCGCTCATTTTCGTCTCGACCGACTTAGGGATCAGCCCCTCGACACGGCCGCCAAGTTCGAACACTTGTTTCATAAGGGTCGATGATACATAGGAATATTCCTCTCCCGCCATCAAGAAGACGGTCTCGATCCCGGGCTCGAGTTTCCGATTCATCAACGCCATCCTGAGCTCGTACTCATAGTCGCTAACGGCGCGGATGCCGCGTACGATCGCAGTTGCACCCGATTCACGTGCAAAATGCGCGGTCAACCCGGTGAACGAGGCAACCAAGAGCTCACAACCGTTGCCGCCAAGCGACGGCAGGATATCTCGGATCATTTCGCACCGCTCGTCCACAGAAAACATCGGTTTCTTGTCCGGATTGTTCAAAACGGAGATGATGATCTCATCGAAAAGTGGAAGGCTGCGCCTGATGATATCAAGATGGCCGTTGGTAAGCGGGTCAAACGAACCGGGGAAAATAGCGCGACGCATAAACAATCGAATTCTAGTCTTTCAAGAGGCAATTGTGAAACCCAGCCGGAAGAATCCCAACGATTTTCACATATTCTTCACAAAACTTTCATATAAGGCTAAATACGGCATCAACCTGTTTGGCTATGCTTCACCTGTGGCGAGCAGTGCGGAACAATGCAGATCGCCGACATTACGGAACGGACAGGGGCGGGAGATCATATGTTGAACGGAGACTTAGAATATGCAATCAATCACAAAAACAAAATATGCATCGATCGGCGGGGGTATCAACTTGCCTTATGCCGAAAACGGGGAAGGCGAGGGAACGCCGGTGATATTTCTCCACGGCGTAACGGATTCACACAGATCTTTCGATCTTGTGATGCCATATTTACCGAAGGATCTACGTGCGATCGCAGTGACCCAACGGGGCCATGGCGACGCTCCCCGGTTGGAGGGCGGTTACGGACCGGAAGAGTTGGCTGGGGACTTGAGGGCGTTCATTGATGCCCTTGATATCGATAAGGCAATAGTCGTGGGCCATTCGATGGGCAGTTTTGCGGCTCAGCGCTTTGCCTTTGAGAATCCTGAACGTACGGCGGGCCTGGTCTTGATCGGCTCATTTGTTACTTGCGGGGACAATACAGACTTGATCGAATTTGTCCGGACGGCGATCGCCGGGTTGACGGACCCTATCCCGGCGGAATTTGTACGTGAGTTTCAATCAAGCACCGTCGCTTTGGAAGTTCCGGAGGACTTTTTCGATATGGCTGTCGAAGAGAGCTTGAAAGTGCCCGCAAAGATCTGGAAGGAGGCCTGCGAGAGCATGATCGTTACTGATCATTCAGCGGAACTTGGCCGTATCTCTGCGCCGACAAAGCTTATCTGGGGAAGCGCCGATGCCTATTTCGACCGTTCGGTTCAGGACAGGCTGCTTTCGTTGATACCCAACTCGGATCTGAACATTTACGATGGTGCGGGGCATGCTCCGCATTGGGAAATGCCCGAGAGGATAGCTGTGGACATAGCGGCGTTCGTGGCATCGGTGACAGATACCGACCGAGCACTGGAACGGGCTGCTGCCTGAAGCAGAATTCAGGGCCGGCTCGGATAGCTACGGGCCGGCCGCCTCATTTTCCTAGAAATTTCGCTTCAACAGTTCTCTTGCTCGTTCTACGGCTTCTTGATGTTCGAAGACGTATTCGGGATGGGGCTGCATCTTTAGCACTTTTTCCAATTGAACCCTCGCCTGCGCATCCTTTCGGACCGCCAGGTATGCCTCAGCGAGGTTAACAAGAACCCGAACGTTCTCTTTTTCGTACTCAAGTGCTTTTTCAAGCAGCTCGACCGCTCGTTCCGCAGTACCGCCGCCGATGGTCCGGGTGCGCATTTCCAACTGTGCCAATGCCTCAAAGGCACTTGCGCCCTGATAATCCGGCTGCAACTCGATAACACGCTTCATAGCTTCGCGAATATCATCTACGGAGCGGATGCCGACCGTGACCGGACTAAGCTTCGCGAGTTCCCCAAGATTTGCACCATACCAAAAATGCCCTTCAGGCCGATCAGGCTCTACCCTCGATGCGATCAAGCCGGCATCGCGCCCCTTTTCATAAACAGGGGTTTTCTCAGATCCGGTCTCAAGTCGCTGGCCTAGAAAAAAGCTCATTTTTGCAAATCGCCATTCGACGTCGTAGCTCCGTTTTTCCGGATCTCTAACCGCCGCAAGCAGGTTTACCGCCGATCGCAACGCCTCGATCTCCTTATTTCCGGCAAATAATTCATCTGCCTTGGTGACGGCCGCAGAAATCGCTTCCGGCGAGACCCGCGATGTCTCGGCAGGGCTTCCCTGGGACGGGGAACAGCCGGCCAGTAGATACGAAGTAATTACAATTGTAATTAAAACGTAAAGTTTCATTCGCGCGGAGTAGAAATTCGACCTAATCATGCTAATATTCCTCATTGCGCAAAGTAAGAATATCGGGTAAAGGAACAATAACACAATTTGGATATGAACGGTAAGGAAAAGGCGGCAGCTTTTTACGACCTGGAGGGAACATTGGTAAGCACGAACCTTGTTCACACGCTAGGGTTTTATTCAACCCGGCAGCAAGGGTTGTGGCGAACAGCCAAGGCAAGCGTAAGCACGCTTGCGAAACTGCCTTTTTTTGGAGTAACTGACCTCTATTCGCGAAATGTTTTTAACGAGGTATTTTTTCGCAGTTATGCGGGTTGGTCTCAGGATCGATTGCGTTATTTTTCGGAAGAGCTTTTCGAGGATGTGCTGAAACCCGCAATTTATGCAGGAACGCCGGAGCTGATAGAACAGGGCAAGAAGATCGGGCAGCGGCAGGTGGTTTTGACTGGAGCTCTGGATTTTACGATCGACCGGCTGATGGACCATCTGGGAATAGACGATTATGTAGCCAACCGTCTCGAATTCGTTAACGGCTATGCGACGGGACGTGTGCTGCCGCCGGTTATGGCCTCGGCGACCAAGGCGAAGTGGATACGGGAATATGCTGAGAGGGAAAACATCAATCTTTCCGAATCGTTTGCTTATTCTGACAGCATTTCAGATTTGCCGATGCTTTCGATAGTTGGGCATCCGGTAGCGGTCAATCCTGATTTTAGGCTAAGACAGACGGCACGGCAGCACGATTGGGCTGTGCTGGATCTTAGGTGATGATCGCGGCGAAGAGTTGTTTCGATAGAGAGGTTTTGTGAAGGTTTCAACTTATAGGTTGTTGTTATTGCTAGCGGGCGTCTTGTCTGCGGCATCGTTCGCGCTTGGCCAGGTTTCGGCAACCGTAGAGGCTCCGAAATCGGATGTCATCGACGCATGCCGGTTGATCTGCGACATCAGGCATCTTTCGTCAGACGAAATGGAAGGGAGGTCGGCGGAGAGGCCGTCGATATTCAAGGCCAGGGATTTTGTCGAACAGAGATTTCGCGAATCGGGGCTTGAGCCGATGGGCAGATCTTTCAAGCAGGAATTCAGGATAACGCAGCCCCTGACGGAAGAAACGCTCTTGGGAGTTAACTTTATCGGGGTGATAAAAGGTGGTGGCAAGGCGGACAAGTATATTGTCATAACCGCGCATTACGACCACGTCGGTATCAGGAACGGTGATATCTACAACGGGGCGGACGATAACGCATCGGGCACAGCGGCCCTGTTCGCTATAGCCAAATATTTCAGCGGCAATAAGCCGGATCACTCGCTGATCTTTGTTGCATTTGATGCGGAAGAACGCGGGCTGCAGGGCGCGCGGCATTTTGTCGCAAATCTACCGGTGGCCAAGGAATCCATTTTGCTGAACATAAATATGGATATGATCTCGCGGAACGACAAGGGTGAGCTTTATGCGGCGGGAACGTTTCACTATCCGCAGTTCAAGCCGGCTCTCGAGAAGGTCCGGAAAACGGCACCGGTCAAGCTGCTGCTCGGCCACGACATTCCGGGTACGGGGCGCGACGATTGGACAAACCAGTCTGACCATGCCGCATTTCACCGCGCCGGCATACCGTTTATCTATTTCGGCGTCGAGGACCACAAGGATTACCATCGCCCGACCGATACCTTTGAAAACATTCAGCCGGAGTTTTATGTGAAGGCGGTGGAGACGATCATCGAGGCGGTGAAAGAAGTAGACGGTAGGCGGTAGGCAGTAGACGGGAGGTGGTCGATCAACGTGGCATCACAAACGTTTCAGGATGTTGAAGTCTGGCAGAACGCTCATCGGTGGGTGCTCAAGGTATATGAATATTCGGAGAGGTTTCCGAAACACGAGCTCTATGGTTTGGCTTCACAGCTTCGAAGAGCGGCCGTTTCAGTCCCCGCGAATTTCGCCGAAGGCTTCAAGAAGCTCGGATTGAATGACAAGCTTAGGTTTTACAATATCGCTCAAGGATCATTAGAAGAGTGTCGATACTACCTGATACTCGCTGCCGACCTCGGTTACGGGGATACAACGGAATTAAAAGAGGATTTGGATAGAGTTGGCAGATTGCTCGATGGCTACATGAGGGTAATAAGGAATCGACGCTAGTGAGATTCGAGTCCGTCGGTTGTCGCGTCTACCGTCTACCGTCTACCGGCTTCCGTCGACAGTTAATTATGGCATTGCAACTACGCAGAAAAACGCACGAATCGATCGTGTACATTGATAAGGATTCGGCTCCGCGGATCATGCCGTTTGGCGAGGATTTTATCCTTGAGGACATCCCGATCGGGACGCGGGTGATATATCCGAATCCGCCGATAAAGGGGCTGCCGAATCGCGAGGCTGCGATCCGCTATGCGGTAAACCACCCGCTGGAGATGGAGCCGCTCTATGCTCTGCTTGAGCCGGGAATGCGGGTTACTATCGCGATGGACGACATTTCGCTGCCGCTGCCGCCGATGGCATTGCCGGACCTGCGGCAGACGATGCTCGAGGTTGTGCTGGATATGTGCTCGGCGAATGGCGTCGACGATATTCACCTGATCATCGCAAACAGTCTGCATCGCAAGATGACGGCGTGGGAAATGAAACGAATGGTCGGTTCGGCGATCTTCGACGAATATTACCCCGACCGCTATTACAACCATGACGCCGAGGACGACGCAGAGCTTGTAACTCTCGGCCATACACGGCATAACGAACCGCTGCGGATAAACCGCCGGTGCGCAGAAAGCGATCTGCTCGTCTATCTGAACATCAACCTGGTGCCGATGGACGGCGGGCACAAGTCAGTTGCGGTCGGGCTGTGCGACTACGAAAGCCTGCGGGCGCACCACGAGCCGCAGACCATCCGCGATTCGCATTCTTATATGGACCCGCCGGCTTCGGAGCTAAACCATAAGGTCATCCGTCTTGGGAAGTTGGTGGATGAACAGTGCAAGGTGTTTCACATCGAGACGGCTCTTAACAACCGGATGTTTCCCGACGGCTATGACATCCTGACGAGGAACGAAGACGAGTTTTCGTTCATGGACAGGATGAAATGGGAGGCGATGGCCCGCACATTCTCGCCGCTCCCGCGGGGAGCACGGCGGAAGATGCTGCACGCGATCCCGGCGGCGTACGAGCTGATCGGATGCTATGCGGGGCAGACCGAGCCGGTGCACGACAAGATACTTGAGCTGAACTACAGGCAGTATGAGATACCCGTAAAAGGCCAGTGCGACATAATGATCACCGGTATACCGGACATCTCGCCCTATAACGTCTATTCGGCGCTGAACCCTCTGCTGGTGCAGGTGATGGCCCTCGGGTATCACTTCAATATGTACCGGAACAAGCCGCTGCTGAGAAAAGGCGGCGTAATGGTGATAACGCATCCGTGCTTTGACGAATTTGACCATAATTTTCACCCATCGTACATCGAATTTTTCCACCGGCTGCTGCCCGAGTCGCGGGATGCGTTCTATCTGAGAGAGAAGTACGAACGCGAATTCGCGACCAATCCGGCTTATGTCGAGATGTATCGCCGCGGCAACGCATATCACGGCGCACACCCGTTCTTTATGTGGTACTGGGGCGAGAACGGCCGTCAGCACGTCGGCAAGGTGATAGTAGCCGGGGCCGAGAACGCCCACGTCCCGGAAATGCTCGGCTGGGAACGGGCGGATAATCTGACGGAAGCGATCGCGATGGCACGCTCGTATATGGGCAGGAATGCCGAGATCACGATGCTCCACCAGCCGATAATCGGGTTGTGTAATGTGAGTGATTAACGTGAAAAAGTGGAAAAGGGGAATGCTGGAAAACTGAAAAAGTTAGGACTGAAGTTCTAAGGTCCCAACTTGACGCCATAGAGAAATATGAAGTCACAGATTATGACTTCAGTGAACGTAGAATGGAAAACTCAGACGCATTAAAAATCATTAAGATTTTAGTGGATGGCATTGATCCGACGACCGGAGAGGTCTTCGAAATAGACAGTCCGTATCAGCATCCGCAAGTGATAAGAGCATTGTTTTCAGCTATTACGGCCATGGAGCAGGTCGAGGAACGAAAGAAACGAACTAGGAGCCTACCGCCTAATGCGGGTAAGCCATGGACATCTAACGAGGATACGAATCTGCATGACGAGTTTAAGAAAGGAGCCTCAATAGGCGAACTGGCAAAACGTTATGGTCGAACTAGAGGTTCAATCGAAGCTAGATTGGCAAAGTTAGGTCTTATTGAGCAAGGCCCCCGGTTTGGTAATACGCAGAATTAGACTCGCTCACGAGACTTCCGCGAAAGGCAGAAAGCCCCGTCCGTTTACGACGGGATTTGAGATCGAGATTTGGTCGCTTACCCGTTTCATCGGGCTTGCAGAATGGTGGCTTAGGCCGGGAACGAAAAGGACGTTAAATCGCTCGCTCGATCTGCTGACCGACGCCGACCACGCCGTAAACAACGTGGCCAATGCCGCGAAACGCGAGAAGCCTCGTTAACGAGTCTAGTGAGAAGGAACCGAGTGAAGGAATAGGAAATGATATCGACGTTGCTTCAAATTGCAGTGCTGATTGCGGCAATGATCTTTGGTAGTTTTATGGGAACTATCATTACTAATTTAGGTGGCCTACCCGGGGCGCTAATCGCCCTTAAGGCAAATTGGGAGAGCCGTTGGCAAGCCGCAAGGTGGATTATTGGTTTCATTTTCACAATGGTTGGTCAGTCATATGTAGCGTTGGCTTGGGTCGCACTAGTTGTCAGCGCAATTAGATCTTTTGTTAATGTTCCGGACGTATGGGCCTGGCCGGTCTGGATAGTCGGCTTTTTTACAGCAATTTCGGTAGCGGCTGGGGCGAACCGTCAATCAATCCAAGAACAAAGGTTGGGTGGCGAGATTGCAGAGATTGCTAGAAAGGGTGTTCAGTATCAAGCCCTCCCAGGTACAGGAATCGCTTCAGTTATTGGATACTTCGTGTTTGTATTTTTCCCGAACTTTATGAGCCTAATGTTTGGGTGGTTACCATTTGTGGACTAGATTTTTAATGAAACTATCACCAACAGAAATATTTAAGGGCAAGACGATCTTTTTTATCGGCGGGACCGGTTTTGTGGGCAAGGTCACGTTGTCGATGCTGCTGCATAATTTCCCAGATATCGGGAAGGTTTATGCAACCGTAAGGGCGCGGGATGAGAACGAATCGCGCACAAGATTTTGGACGACCATTGTTACAAGCCACACGTTCGATCCGCTGCGCGAGAAATATGCCGACGGGTTTGAAGATTTTATTAAATCTAAAGTTGTTCCGGTGAACGGCGATGTTGGTAATGAAAATCTTGGCCTCGATGAAAAAGAGGCGAAGAAGATAATGAAAGACACGGACATCATTATCAACGGGGCCGGGAACGTGACATTCAACCCGCCCCTTGAATCTGCGCTGAGGACAAATGTTGTCGGGTCAAACAACATCATCAAGCTGGCCCGGATGATGAAAAAGCCTCGGCTGGTGCATGTTTCGACCTGTTTCGTTGCCGGAAAGCGTTCGGGTGCTATCTGGGAAAACGAGCCGGTCGTCGGATATTTTCCGCGAAAAAATGAGCTTGTCGGCACGACATTCGATGTAAATCAGGAGGTCGCCGACTGTGCTCGGCTTAGCGAGCAGGCGCGTCAGGAAGCCGACGACGCTGTGCAGGCGGCGAAGTTTCGCGAGCAGGCCCGCAAGCGATTTATCGAAGAGGGCCGCGACCCCGACGACGAGGCCGAACTCAAGTCCGCCATCTTCCGCGAACGAAAGATGTGGATCCGCGAGCGGACGACAGAACTCGGTGCCGAGCGCGCCGAATACTGGGGCTGGACGAATATATACACGTACTCGAAATCGCTCGCCGAGCAGATCATCGCCTCGCAGGACGATATCGTAAAAACACTAGTCCGGCCGTCGATCGTCGAATCGTCGCAGTCTTATCCGTTCCCGGGATGGAACGAGGGCTTTACAACGACCGCTCCGCTGATCCTTATTGCGTTAAAGGGCCAGCCGATCATTCCCGTAAACGAAAAACTCATACTTGATGTGATACCCGTCGATATGGTCGCGGGCGTTATCCTTGCCGCGGCGATGAACACCCTGGTCGATGACGATCCGCCTCTTGTTTTTCAGGCGTCGTCGGGCGATTCGAATCCAAATGATATGAAGCGCATCGTCGGGCTTGTCGCGCTTTACAAGCGGCAGCATTTCGAAGGGAAGGAATCGGGAAACAAGATCGCCAATAAGCTGGCCGGAATGATCGAAGCGACACCGGTAACGCAGAGGGCGTACGAACTGACTTCTGCGCCGATGCTCAACAAGCTCGCCAGGCAGGCCGACAATCTGATGGACCGTGCGACGCCAAGATGGGGCGGCGGGCGCATCGGCAACATCATCTCCGACCTTAAGAAATCGACCGAAGAGTTCAAACGGACGACCAAAGAGACGATGGACGCGTTTGCAATGTTCAAGCCGTTCATGATCGATAACGAATATCTGTACCGGTCGGACAATGTACGTGCGTTGATGTCGGTCGTAAAGGAGAAGGAGAAACAACTGCTGCCGTGGTATCCGGAAAAACTGGATTGGTATGACTATTGGCTCAACGTACATTTTCCCGGAATGAAAAAGTGGGTGCTCCCGACGCTCGAAGAGGAGCTGAAGCTGCAAGAGCGCAGGTCTCATACCTACAAAGATCTGCTCGACCTTTTTGATACGGCGACGAAGCGTTTCCCGACCCGGGTCGCGATGCGTATCGAGCGTAATGGCCGAAAGGAGCAATATACGTTCGAGGACGTCCGAGAACTTACACTCCGGGCGGCGGGATTTTTGGCTCACAAGGGGATCCAGCCGGGCGACAGAGTGATCCTATTCTCAAACAATATGCCGGAGTGGGGGATGGCCTATTTCGGTATCTTAAAGGCCGGAGCAACAGCCGTACCGATCGATCCGGCAAGCACGGTGGATGAGATAGCAAATTTTGCAGGTGCGAGCGAAGCATCCGCTGTTGTCCTGAGTCCAAAACTGGCGGCGGAGAATCCTGAATTGAGGGAGAAGCTTAACGCTGCATTTTCAAGCGATGGTGACACGATCGAAAACGGCGACGCGGACAAGAGTGTCCGCGCTCCGTCCGTCTGGACGTTTGACGAGGTGTTCGAGATGCCGGATGAGGTCGAGGAGTCAAAGCGTCTTGCGTTACTGCCGCCAAAGGTTTTGTCGAACGCTATAGCATCGCTGATATTTACCTCCGGCACAACGGGCAAGCCAAAGGCTGTAATGCTCTCGCACAAGAACTTTACGAGCATGATCTCGATGCTCTCATCCGTGTTGGATATGGACATCACCGATGGGGTATTATCCGTACTCCCGATGCACCACACGTTCGAGTTTTCCGCAGGATTTCTGACACCTTTCTGTAACGGAACGCAGATAACCTATCTGGATGAGCTGACAGCAGAAGAACTTTCTAGGGCGATAGAAAAAGGACATGTAACCGGGATGGTCGGTGTGCCCGCGCTCTGGGAGATGCTGCACCGACGAATCAAAACGAGGTTACGCGAACGCGGTGACTGGATCGCCGATGCGGCTGACAGCATGATCGACTTCAACGCGTGGCTCCGCGACAACACTCCGTTCAATCTTGGCCCGATCGTCTTTTTCCCGATCCATCAAGGAATGGGCGGCAATATGCGGTATCTGATTTCGGGTGGGTCTGCCCTGAGCGAAAAGGTGCAAAAAGATCTGCATGGACTTGGATTTACGATCCTCGAAGGGTATGGGTTGACCGAAAGCTCGCCGGTGCTTACGGTCGCTCGGCCAGGCAACAAACTCCTAAGGGGCAGTGTCGGCAAGCCGCTTCCCGGAGTTGAGGTCAAGATCGATGACCCTGACGACAATGGTGTCGGAGAGGTGTTGGCACGCGGGCAGAATGTGATGCTCGGCTATTTCAACAACGAGGAAGCGACCGAGGCAGTTTTGCAGGATCGCTGGCTGCGGACCGGTGACTTGGGCCGGATCGACGACGACGGAAACCTATATATCGTCGGACGCTCAAAGGATGTAATTATCGATTCGAACGGGAAGAATATTTACCCGGATGAGATCGAAGAAATTTATTCAAAATCTGGTTTTATCAAGGAACTAAGCGTGGTGGGCCTGCCGGATGAGGACGGCGGCGAGAAGATCTCCTCTCTTGTTGTTCCCGATTATGAACAGGATATTGTGCTAACGCGTGCGGAGGTGAACAAAAAGATCGAGGAACATTTCCGTGAGGTTTCAGCGGGGCTGCCTTTCTTCAAACGCGTAAAGGTCATGCACATCACACCGTTCGAATTACCGCGGACGGCGACACGAAAGGTAAAACGCCCGGAAGTGGTTGAAATGCTGCTTGCCCTAGAGGAACGTGACCGAAAGAAGACCAAGGCGGTTGCAGAATCAAGGGGCGATGACAATATGCTCTGGATGCGAAAGATCGTTGCTACGGTTTCCAGCCGCCCGCTTTCTGATATCGCGATCGAAGACAAACTGACCGATCTTGGATTCGATTCGCTGATGTTCGTTGAACTTCAGGCGGCGGTTGAGGATGCCGGCGGACGGGTGCTCTCGCCCGATACCTTGAACGAGGTGCAAACGGTACGCGAGCTAATGACCGCGGTTCAGCGGGTGGATAAGACGAAGCGGCTGGCGGACGAGCCAAAGATCGAGGAAAAAAGAGACGAAGAGGAGATACATATACCGTCGTTGGTGCGGAGGGTAGGGAACGCTGCGGTCGAACTGGCTCAGGAAGCTCTCTATTCGAATGTGCTAAAGACGACGATCAAGGGCCAGGCGAACGTCCCGATGCATGTGAATTTCATCGTTGCACCGAATCACGCATCCCACATAGATACGGGTTTGGTGAAACGTGCACTCGGAAAGGATGTTGCCGAGCAGACCGTGGCTGTTGCGGCCGCCGATTATTGGTTTGATACAAAATACAAGCGGGCGTATATGAATAACTTCACCACGCTCGTTCCGATAGAGCGGACCGGTAGTTTACGGCAATCGCTTCGTCACGTTACGCGCATCTTAAATGAAGGGTACAATGCCCTTATATTTCCAGAAGGTACGCGCTCGCTGACCGGCGAGATCGCGGAGTTCAAACCAGTGATTGGATACCTTGCTCTGAACCAGAAGATCGGCATTTTGCCCATTTATCTCTGGGGTACCTACGAGGCGTATCCGAAGGGAATGACCATTCCGAAACGTGAGAGCATTGGTGCAGAGGTCGGTGCAAAGATCGGAAGGTTTCTCTCATACGAGGAATTGAGAGACATGACAGAGGGGGTTCCCAACACCGAGGCCTACCGTCTTGTCGCGGCGCGTGTGCAGCACGAGGTAGAGAATATGCGCGATGGAAAGCGTGATAAGTTTGACGTCGCGGCCGTCCGAAAGGCCTGGAAGGCCGAGCGACGCAGGACGCGAAAACAGGAGCCTGTGATCGACAACTAAGGGCCCCCAGGGGAGCCCTTAGATAATGCCGGCCGCTATTTTTGGATTGCCGGAAGAAGAAGTCCAATAAGTACGGGTACACTTGCGGTCACAACTAGCAACTCGATCAGCGTGAAGCCGATCTGACCCAAGCGAGTGTTGATATTCTTCATAATAATTTCCTCCTATGATAAATATTTGGTGCCAACTTTTTGCGCCACCGAAAAAGAATGCGAACAGGAACGGGAAAAACTATCATCTGAACAAAACTTTTCTTCCCGCAGGATTCGAAAATGGTCTATAGGGACCTACAAAGCAGAGAATGAGAAAACCATGACAAAAAGGATAATAACCGCTGCGCTAGCCACAATGCTCTTGTTTTCGCTGAACTTCGGACAGCGTACACCGACATTTTCAATTCAATACGAGAAATTCACATTGGACAACGGACTTGATGTGGTCTTTCACATCGATAGGTCTGATCCGGTGGTTGCGGTATCGCTGACGGCCCACGTTGGCTCCGCGAGGGAAAAGCCGGGGCGAACTGGGTTTGCACATATGTTTGAGCATTTGCTCTTCCTTGAATCCGAAAATCTCGGCAAGGGCGGGCTCGATAGGCTTAGCGCCCGGATCGGCGGATCCGGTGCGAATGGTTCGACCAGCCGCGACCGGACAAATTATCTCCAGACGGTTCCGAACGACGCTCTCGAAAAAATGCTTTGGGCCGAGGCCGACAAGCTGGGCTGGTTCATAAATACCGTTACAGAGCCGGTGCTTGAGAAAGAGAAGCAGGTCGTTAAGAACGAAAAGCGCCAAGGCGTAGACAACGTTCCCTATGGGCATACTTCATACGTTATAGATAAGGCGCTCTATCCCGAGGATCATCCGTACAATTGGCAGGTGATCGGATCTCTGGAAGATCTTCAGGCCGCGACCCTGGACGACGTGAAGGAGTTCTTTAGACGCTGGTATGTGCCCAATAACGTAACGCTGGTCGTCGCCGGAGACTTTGATCCAGTCCAGGCGAAGAAGTGGGTCGAGAAATATTTTGGCGAGATCAAGCGGGGCGAGGATATAGAACCGCTGGAAAAGCGGGCCGGCGTCGTAAAGGAAACAGTAAAGCTTTTTCACGAAGACAATTTTGCCCGCTTGCCTGAGCTGACCATGGCCTGGCCGACCGTCGAACAGTATCATCCTGATTCATATGCGTTGAATGTTCTTGCACAATATCTGACGCAGGGTAAAAGAGCTCCCTTCTATCAGGTGATCGTCGAGGATAAAAAGCTCGCGCCCAATGTAAGAATGTTCAATCGTGAATCCGAGCTTGCCGGGCAGGCTCATCTCGTCATTCGGGCGTTTGCCGACGCAAAGCTTGATGATGTAGCAAAGGCCGTGAACGAGGCCTTTGCAAAGTTTGAAAAAGAGGGGATCCCCGAACGCGATCTTAACCGCATAAAGGCCGGACAGGAAACGCAATTTTACAACGCGCTTTCGAGCGTCCTTGGCAAGGGAGTGGTTCTGGCCCAGGGAAACATCTTCGCCAACGACCCGGGTTATCTGGCGAAGGACATTCAGAACATACTCGCCGTAACCCCGGCCGATGTGATGCGCGTTTACGAGCGCTACATCAAGGGCAAGAACTATGTAGCGACGTCGTTCGTACCTCGTGGAAAGGCGGAGCTTGCATTGACCGGTTCAAAACGTGCGGAGGTCGTCGAAGAGCCGATCGTACAAGGCGCGGAAGATGCGGTCGATCCGAACGTTGAGGCCGAATATGAACGCACGCCTTCATCATTTGACAGATCGGTCGAGCCGCCCTACGGCCCTGAACCGCAGGTGAAGATCCCCTCAATTTGGGAGCATAGGCTTTCGAACGGAATGAAGGTCTGGGGGATCCAGAACTCTGAGGTTCCTTTGGTTCAGTTCGAAATTGTCATTGATGGCGGCCAGCTTCTCGAAGACATTAACAAAGTTGGTGTTGCGAACCTGATGGCGCGGATGATGACGCAGGGGACGAAGAACAAGACCCCAGAGGAACTTGAGGACGCCATACAACAACTCGGTGCGACCATAAATGTTAATGCAGACACCGAGGATATCCGGGTCCGTGTAAATACGCTTGCGCGCAACTATAACGCGACCCTCGCTTTGGTTGAGGAGATATTGCTGGAGCCGCGTTGGGATGCGAAAGAGTTCGACCTGGTAAAGCAAAGCACTATCGCCCAGATACGCCAGCTTGACGCGAACCCGAACGCGATCGCCCAAAATAGATTCAACGAACTGATATTTGGAAAGGACAACATCAGGTCGAGGAATATCCTTGGATCGATCGAGGCGGTTAATTCGATAACGCTTGACGATCTTCGTGCGTTCTACGCAAAAAGCATTTCGCCTTCGGTCGCCCGAATGCATATCGTCGGGGACATCGATCGCGCAAACGCGACCCGTCCGCTGAACAGCCTGAATGGCAAATGGAAGGCGAAGCGGGTCGTGATACCCGAATACAAGACCCCGGCGGCCCCTGCTGAATCCAAGGTCTATTTCTACGATCTTCCGGGCGCGGTACAGTCGGTCATAAGGTTCGGCTATCCGGCGCTGGCACAAACAGACAAGGACTATTACCCGGCTGTTGTTATGAACTACATCCTCGGCGGAGGCGGCTTTGCTTCGATCTTGACACAGGAATTGAGGGAAGGAAAGGGATATACGTACGGAATAAACTCAAACTTCTCCGGCACGAAAACCCCAGGGCCTTTCACTATTCAAAGCGGTGTCCGGGCAAACGTCACTCTCGAGTCGGCGCAGCTTGTGAAGGAGATAGTGGAGAACTTTGGCAAGAACTACACGGAAGAAAACCTCGCAACGACAAAGAGCTTTCTGATCAAGAGTAACGCACGGGCGTTCGAGACCTCGCAGGCAAAGCTGAATATGCTCGAGAACATAAGCAAATATGGATTGCCGCATGACTATGTAAAGCAGCGCGAAGACATAGTCCGAGCGATGACCGTAGCGAGGATAAGGGAGCTTGCGGGCAAGTATCTCAACGCTAATCGTATGTATTGGGTCGTCGTTGGCGACGCCAAAACGCAGATGCCCAGAATGAAGGATCTCGGCTTTGGCGAACCGATAAAGGTTAATTGACCTACCAGCGGCAGATGAACTTGGGGCCGCTGCGCCCAACGGGCTGGAGCAAATAGCGAATGGGAAGAAAGAAAGCGCTGGCAAAGGCAGAAAAAAAGATCCTTATCACCGGCGGGACGGGTTTTCTTGGTGCAGAGATCGTCAGGCAGATGCTGGGCGCCGGGCAAAAGAACCTGCGGGTGATGGCTTCGAGCGTTCCGGCGTGGATGACGGATGACGGCGTTGAACCGCTGACAGGCTCTATCACGGATCGAGAGGTGGTGGCCGATGCCGTCCGGAATGTGTCTGTTGTCTTTCATCTTGCTGGCAAAGTTTCGCGGGACAACGACGACGCTGCCGCAATGAACCGCGTTCACGTTGAGGGAACTCGGATCCTGTGCGAAGCGGCGAATGAGGCTGGCGTTCAAACGATGATCCTGGCTTCGTCGAGCGGTACGATCGCTGTAAGCGAGGATGAGCAAATGATCGACGAATCGTTCCCGCCGCCGGTCGATATCATTTCGCGATGGGCGTATTATGCGTCGAAATATTATCAGGAGCGTACGGCCCTGGAAAATTTTGACGGCAAAGGCCAAAAGCTCGTGATAATGAATCCGACGCTACTGCTCGGCCCGGGTGACGAGCGACTGAGCTCGACAAAGATCGTGCTCGATTTCCTTGGCCGCAAGATACCATATTGCCCATCGGGCGGGCTCAGCATCGTTGACACGCGGGATGTTGCTGCGGCTTTCATGAATGCACCGGAAAAAGGCCGGCATCGTGAAAAATATCTGATGGGTTCGCTGAACCTGTCTTTCAAAGATCTTTTCGGGAGACTGGAGCGTCTGACGGGTGTTTCTGCTCCGAGGATGCAGGTGCCGAAGAAAATTGCTATCGCGGGTGCGGGTATCATCGATTCGGTCTTTCGCAATTGGAACAGGGCGTCTCCGGTCGAAACCGGAGAGGTCGAACAAGCCGAGCATTTCTGGTATCTGAACTCATCAAAAGCAACAGAAGAACTGGGTTTTTCGCCACGCGACCCACAAGAAACGCTAAACGACACCATCAACTATCTACGCGAGAATTTTCTCGGTGAAGCCGTATTTCGTTAACCTGATCATCACGGTCTCGGCTATCCGCGATATTTTGTCCCGCGTCTCAGAAATTGAGACGTCGTGAGACGTCGGGTTGGGACGGATGTACCAAATTTCCCCAACTTTTTGTATCCCTTTACCGATATTTGTCTCAGTTTATGCATTAAAATGTCCAAAGTGAGACAGGTTAAGTGCCTATGCTGCTTAAGTTTACGGCGGAAAACTGTCTCACTAAAGAAAAACGACTGTCTCTTAACTGAGACAAAGGGGCAAGCGGCGTGGTTTTTGGCAAGATCGTTCCACTTTTTGCAGAAAAATGTACAAAGTGGAACGGGTTAAATGGTGACCTGATTCGACTTGCGGCGAAAAATCGTTCCATTTAACAAAATAAGGAACACTTTAAGGGGGCTTTGAAAAACACAAATGTACGGTGAGTCGTTTTTCAGTCTGCGGAGCAGACGAAATATCGTTAGCTACAGGTGGAGCGGAGCGGAACCTGTAGTCATCAGGCAGTCACCGGAAAAAGCCTGTGAAACAGGCGACACCGCGTTACATTTCGCGTGTTTCACACGCTTGGGATTTGGGAGGGGGCACTTGCCTACACATTCCGCTTCGCTTCATGTGTAGCTAAAGTTATGGCGTGTGCTACGCACACTTAAACGACCAAGTTTTTCAAAGAACACTTTAAGTGGAACGGCCATCATTTTTGCCTTTGATCCTCAAGATCGTCCCATTTTCGTCCCATTTATGCTCAAACTGGGACGGGTTAAGTGTTGATCCCATTCGGCTTGCGGCGAAAAATTGTCCCATTTTGCAAAATGGGTGTCTGTTAAGTGGGACGATGATGTGTTTCATTGTGACACACTCTTCGGTTTTCAAACATCAAATATCGAACTGAGCCTCACGCGGGCTATTTTCCAATATCCGGGAAGACTGGCCAAGGGCAATTTGCGCGATATGCACGATTTGCACGATTTGCACGAAATGCATGAAATGATAAGTGAGAAATGAGAAGTGAGAAGTGAGAAAGCAGAGTGCGGAATGCGGAATGCCGAATGCGGAATTGAGGGTTAGATG
>CALMAH010000011.1 GCA_937859595.1 uncultured Acidobacteriota bacterium
GGGGGGCTGGGTCGTGTGCGAGCGGGCGTTGGCGCCCCGGGGCGGGATCCGGCCCCGCCATAGAACCCCTGGTGATGAAATTGCGCCTCGTCAAAACGCCGCGTCTCATCTTCGGTGACGCTTGACGGCGCTTTTGGGAACTCCGCGGTCGAGTAGGGACTCTGGGGAGCGGTGTACTCGCCGACAGGTGCCGTTCGGGCCTTTGCTTTTTTCGGAAATTCCGGATCAAGCGGATTTGTGTCAAATCTTTTCGGCATCGTCAGCCTAATAATACGATACTTCCGGGCGGTTTGTTCAAAATAACAGAATCGGTTCCCATCGATGCGATACAAACGGGAAGGCCCGCCGAAGAAAGATCGACGGGCCTTGAACGGAATATGAACCCCCGATACACGTAATTGGTATCCCCACCGATCGCCTGTCAGAAACTTTGCCAAAGTCACTCTTCAGGTGCGAAATGCTGCCCGGCCAACATTCAGCCGTCCCCTTTCTTGCCTTTTCTGCGAGTGCCCTCTTGTGGTGTGGGCTGGGGAGTAGGCGTTATGCGAGGTGTCGCCTGAGGCAGCGGCCGCTGAACAGGAGGCGGAGGCTCGGATGGCCTCGGCTTTTGCTCGTCGCCGCCTCCAGTACGGCCCGGTTCGGTGCCGGTTCCCTGTGGCGTGTCAGTTCCTGAACCTGTACCCTCCTCGGTCGCTGAGGTTGTCGCTCCGGAACGAGCCGCAAGCAGGTCGGCACGAGCAAGCTTCTCAAGCTCTTCGCGTTTATTCCGTTCCATCAGCGCACGTATCTCAGGCGGCATTGGAGGCGCCGAAGGGAAGGTCTCTCGCGGTTTGTCTTTCATGAACGGATTCATAAAAGCGTTGAAGATCGGCAGTGCGGTGCCGCCGCCGGTCATCCCACGCCCGAGCGATTCTTTTCTGAGCGGATTTCCCATCCATACCCCGGTGACAAAGGTTGGTGTAAACCCAACGAACCAAACGTCGGTGTGCTTGTTAACCGTTCCGGTCTTTCCGGCCAGGGGATGTCCGGCCGCGCTGGCTCCTGGTGCGGTCCCACCGCCGGACGTGACGCCGCGCATCATGTCAACCATAGTAAGTGCAACATATTCGCTTGTTACACGTGAACTTGCACCTTCAGATTCTTCAAGGAGAGTGCCATCGCGGCTGTAAACCTTTCGGATAAGGTGCGGATTGGCCCTAACACCTCTGTTAGGAAAGGCTCCATATGCCGCAACCATCTCCAGAAGTGACACCTCGCTCGCACCAAGGGCGGACGGCAAGCTCGGCGCCATCGGATTGGTAATTCCGAAACGACGAACCATCTGGCCGCCGGACTGGATCCCCACCTGATCGAGGAGATGAACCGCTGCCAGGTTGTACGATTTAGCCAAGGCGACACGCATCGGAACATTAGGATGGCTAGGTGAGCCGTCATAGTTTGAAGGCTGCCAGCCACCCCGCTTGATCGGGGCCCCACTTACGATCATGTCCGGCGTCATTCCGTCTTCGACGGCCGCGGTGTAGATAAACGGCTTATAGGCCGAACCTGTCTGACGAAGTCCCTGGGTGGCGTTATTGAATCTATTGGTGTGAAAATCATAGCCACCGACCATTGCGACGATCTCACCGTTCTTGGAATTGATGCAGACGATAGCTGCCTGGATCTCCGGCACCTGAGACAGTTCGACCTCAAGTACGTGATTCTGGTTATCGACCTTTTTTATATGGAATTCCGCCAGGTATCCGGGTTTTAGCTCGTCTTTCGGACGCTTTCCGCTGCGTCCCATATTCTTTGGCCCGACAACCGCCCGGTAACGGCCAAACCGGACACCTACCTCATCCGCATTCCTGTTTGACTCAACGACGAGCCCCTTTATGTAATCGCCTTCTTCGTAAACATCGCCGTGCCAATCGGCGTGTTTGTAAGTACTCAGTGCACGTCTTATGTCCGTTTCATCTGTTAGCGGCTCGCCGTCATGATCAACTAGGATGTTCTGATAATCTGACCGCCATTTTCGGTTTCGATCAAAGGCACGGAGCCTTTCACGGATCACCTTTGTTGCGATCTCCTGGGCTTCGACGTTGATAGTGGTATAGACCTTTAGGCCACCCTGAGCGACGCGAGTCGTATATTTGTTTTCGAGATAACGGCGAACCTCTTCGACCGGGTAGTCCCAAGCAGTCGATTTCGGCAACGCCTGATAGTAGGCGGTATCAGCCAACTTGATCGGGCGCGATTTCGCAGACTCGATCTCAGCGGCAGGATATTTTTCAGGGAAATACTTGCCCATCTGATCGAGCACAATATTTCGCCGCATCAGCGCCCGCTGCATATTGCGTGTCGGCGAATATTCGGGCGACTTTGGAATAGCGGCGAGCAGAGCTGACTCTTCGAGATTCAACTCGCTGAGCGATTTGCCGAAATATGTCCTCGCCCCGGCCTCAAATCCGTAGGCACCGGCGCCGAGGAAAACATAGTTCATATACATCTCCAGAATCTGACGCTTTGTGTAGAAGCGTTCTATCTGGAGGGCGACCATCCATTCGTTCACTTTTCGGGTATAGGTCTGGTCCTTGTAAAGAAACAAGTTCTTGGCAAGCTGCTGAGTGATGGTAGATGCACCCTCGACTCGGCCTGTCGTGAAATTCTTATAAACAGCTCCGACAATACGATAGGGGTCTATACCTATGTGGTCGTAATAGCGGAAATCTTCTATCGCGATCAACGCATCCTCGACCTTTTGCGGTATGTCTTTCTCTTTTATTGGGATTCGCTTTTCGATCGCGAACTCCGCGAGAACAGTTTCGCCGTCGTCCGCATAAATGGTGGTCACCTGCGGCGGACGATAGGTTGCGAGGGCTGAGACCTCGACTGAGTAACGAGAATTATTAAGGTAATAGGAAAGAAGAAGCCCGGTCAGGGCACCCGCAGACAACGCCAGGACCAACGAAGATATGAACCAAGCCGTTTTGGCAAGCAGGCGTTTGCCTCTGCCAATAGAACCGACCTCTTTCTCTACGATCCTTCTTTCTCTAGCCATAATACTTCTCCAGATCGAAAACTAATTCACAAACCGGCGCATCCTTATGCTAACTACAAAACCGATAGCGATAAACGTGGCCAATATCGCCGAGAGTCCGGAACTCATCAACGGCAGCGGCACACCGATGACCGGAAGAATGCCCAGCGTCATCCCGATATTCATAAATATCTGAAACGCCAGGGCCGTAGCTATAGCCATTATAACAAGCATTCCAGACCGTTCGTTAGCCTCTCTTGCCCCGGAGATCAACCGCGACAGCAAGAGCGCATAGGCAAGAAGCAGCGATATGCAGCCGATAAAACCTGTATTTTCTGCAGTTACGGCAAAAATGAAGTCCGTATGGGGCTCGGGCAAAAATCGGAGCACGCTCTGGGATGTATCGCTATCACCGCGGATTCCGGCCAGGCCTCCCTTTCCGACCGTGATCATCGACTGCACGGTGTGATATCCGAATCCGCGTGGGTCAACGCTTTCCGGGTCGAGAATGGCCATTATGCGCTGCTGCTGGTAAAGCTTGATGAACCCTGTCTCTACGCCGATATAGTAGGCAGAAGGGATAAGAATAACGGCGGCCAGTACCGCAGTCACCACATAACGGATCTTCACTGCCGACAAAAACAGAACGGCTGCGAGGATCGGGAGATAGGTTATCGCCTGGCCCATATCCTCGATGAGTATAAGAATAACGGGCCCCATC
Organism: uncultured Acidobacteriota bacterium; assembly: GCA_937859595.1. GTDB lineage: Bacteria > Acidobacteriota > Blastocatellia > Pyrinomonadales > Pyrinomonadaceae > OLB17. The sequence goes on from CALMAH010000011.1 coordinate 3,741, forward strand.
AGGATCGCTGTTCCGATGATCAATTCGCGAACGGTAAGAGCTGTGCCCTTTCTTGCCCCGAAATATTTGGCAAGCATCAAAACCGTGGGGATCTTTGCAAATTCGGACGGCTGGAACTGGCCGATCACTGGGAGCCAAAGCCAAGCCTTTTGCCCATTTACCTCTACCCCGAGCGGGGTCAGGACGAGCAGAAGAAGTGAAAGCCCGACGACATAAAAGAAAGGAGCCGCGTCGATGATCCTGCGATAATCGGAAAACGCCACGACAAAGAATGCGACAAGGGCAATTGCCAACCCAATGATCTGTTTTGACCAGAAGTTGGCATGCGGCAAGGCATTGTAAATTTGCCAGATACCGAAGACAGCTATAGCGACCGCCAACAAAGACGTCAGCCAATCAAAATCCCGAAGGTCACGTTTCTCGATTATCGCTACCATCGAATCGGCCCGATCCGGGCTGTCCTATCTCCTCGCCATCTCGTCCGGCTGAGGGGTATTCGGCCGGCGTGCGGCGATATACGCCTCGTAAACACCCTTTGCCGCCGGAGCCGCGTGGCTGCCGCCAAAGCCAACGTTCTCAATTAGGGCCAGAACGGCGATCTCGGGCTTATATGCCGGAGCAAAGCTGACGAACCAAGCATGATCCTTGATCGGTGAACCAGTCGGCGACACCTGTGCCGTACCCGTCTTCCCGCCGACGTCGAAGCCGGGGATCTGGCTTCCGCGTGCGGTCCCTCCGCCATTTACCGCCGCCCATAGTCCTCCGACTATCAGTTCCTCTTCGTCCGGCGACAGCTTGATCACCTTTGGTTCGGGTCGCTGGAATCCAAAACCGGGCCTTGCCCCGAAATGCGGCGTTGCGCTAATCGGCCTGAATTCCTTAAGAAAATGGGGAACGTACATGTTTCCATGAGCCGCAACCGCCGCAAACGACCGGAGCAACGAGATCGGCGTCACAACAACCGTGTCCTGTCCTATTCCGGCATAGATCGTGCGGATGTCGCTCCATCGGCCCTCGCGTTTTTCAACTATCGGCTTCCAGCTTTTCGGGGTCTGGCTGACGCGTTCGTTAGGTATGTCGATGCCGGTCTGGCGGTCGAACTCCAGGGTCTCTATCATTTCGATCAGCCCCTCGATCTTCATTTTAAGAGCAAGCCGATAGTAATATCCGTTGCAGGAACGCGAGATCGCGGGGCCAAGCGTCGGTGAGCCGTGGCTCCCCATACAGCGGGTGAACTTATTGCCGAGCATGATGCCGCCGCCACAGGCAAGCGATGAATTTTGTACCGAGATCGCTCCCGTTTGGAGGCCGCCGACAGACATCGGTATCTTCCAGGTCGAACCCGGTGGGTATCGACCCTGTGTCGCTCGGTTATAGAGCGGACGTTCGGGATCCTGCCAGTATTCCGAGATCTGCTTGCGGCCTTCGCGCGTCTTGCTGCCCTGCACGAAAACGTTCGGATCGAACGACGGCAACGATGCAAGCGCCAGCATTTCGCCGTTGTTTGGATCCATTGCGATGATAGTACCGCGCTTCGTAACGGAGGCGGCAAGCTGCGCTTCGGCGGCCATCTGTACTTCGAGATCGATGGTGGAGATCAGGTCCTGGCCGGCTTGCGGCGGGACAACCTCTATCTCGCTTTGAATTCGGCCGCGGCTGTCAACAATGACCTTTCGATATCCGGGTCTTCCACGAAGGAATTCGTCGTAATACTCCTCCAGCCCACCTTTACCGACAATGTCGCCAGGCCGCATCGAAGACCAACGCTCCGTCTCCAACTGTTTCGGGCTGACTTCCCCTACATAGCCCAGAAAATGGGCCATGGCCGTGCCGTGAGGATAAAACCTCTGCGGCTGCAACTCGATCCGAAGCTCAGGATACTCAAGCGAATGGCCCTCTACCCAGGCGATGTCCTGCATAGAGGCGTTGTCTTTGAGGACCAGTGTCTCGAAATCGTTCTGGCCCTTTAGCTGCTTAAGCCGATCTGATATGACCTGCGGTTCAAGATTCAAGCCGGCGGCGTATTCGAATATGCGATCGTCTTCCGGGTCCATCTTTCTCATCGGCTCATTTGAGATGACGACATTAAAGGTTGGACGTGAATCGACGAGGATGGTTCCGTTGCGGTCAAAGATCGCTCCCCGCGGAGCAGGAATGGATATCAGCCGAATACGCTGGTTCTCCGCCCGCTGTTCGTAATAGTCGCCCTTAACGATCTGAAGATCGTATAGCCGGACGCCAAGCAAGGTCAGAAGGATGAACGCGACAATGTGTATCGTTGCGATCCGTGCCCCCGTATTCTGTGCCTGGTCTCTAAGCTTCATCTTGTCTATTTACTGAGTTTTATCGGGTTTCGCCGACGCGAGGAGCGTCGAGCAGACAATGATTCCCGGCGTCGGCCCCGGGTCCGTTCCGAGAAAGAAAATTCCAACATAATGTAGATAAGCGTTCCCGCTACGGTCGTTCCGATTAGCGAGTAGGCGATTGTCGTGCCTACCGGGACATTGGGCTGCTGGCCAAGGAGGCTGTGGACCCCAAAATAGACCAGATCATCGACGATACACGCTGCCGCTATGACGGGAATACGCAATAAAAGGTTGTCCAGATAGACCCTTCTGGCTATCTCGGAAACGAGATAGGCAACCAACGTTTTTGAGAAGGCGCTTGCCCCAAGAAGTCCGCCGCTAAGAGCATCCACCGCCAGGCCCGCAAGAGTGCCGTAAATGATGGCCCGGATGGCATTTCGTTGGAGAGCGGCATAAACGATCACGATCAGCGTGAAATCAACGTATGCCATAGGTTCGGCAACGTTTCGCATCGTCCACTGAAGGAGGACCGCGATGATCAGTGCGACCGTGATCTTAACCTGTTCCATGTACTGGTCTTAAACTGCCGGCGACGTATTGTTACCGCCTGCCCTTTTCTACATTTGGAAGCGCTCGTTCAAACTCCGGTTTCTTGGGAGGCTCATAGAGAAGGATAGCGAGTTCCTGCATCGATTCGAGCTTAGATCCCGGCCGTACAAGTATCACGTGCGGCGTAGTAGCCGAACCGGACCTCACCTCAACCACCTCCCCGACCCTAAGGCCGGCCGGATAAATGCCGTCCTGACCCGTGGTATATACGATCTGCCCGGGTTGGACCTCAACGCTTCCGGAAACGTATCGCATCTCAAGAAGGTCGCTTTTACTTGTGCCTGTCACAACGCCGAGGGCATTTGACTCACCGACCTCTCCCACTATCGCACCGACGCCCGATTTGTCGCGAGTGATCAGATCTACCTGTGACGTAAGCGGCCCGACTGCCGTTACCCTGCCAACGATCCCGCCGCTTGAGACCACGGGCATATTCAGGTTCACGCCGTCCAGGCTGCCGCGATCGACAATTGCAGAATCAAACCAGATCGAGGGATCACGCCCAATGATCCGTGTCGGCAATATCCTGTATTTGCTCTCTTCCCGTAGGCCAAGAAGCTTTCTCAGCCGTTCGTTCTCGGTTGCGAGGTCGCGGGTGCCCTCCAGTTCCACTTCAAGCTCCTGTATCCGCTGCCTTAATTCTTCGTTCTCGGTCTGTGCAGTTCGGAGAGTGGCAATAGAAGAAAAATAGTTCATGACCGAAGAGGTGACGGTGGTAACCGGCGACTGAACAAAGTCGGCGACCGTCTGTGTCCATACACGAATAACGCGTTGGCCGCCGTCCACTCTTGCGTCAAAAGCCATCAGAACGAAATTGAGCAGCAGCAGGGCAATAACCAGCCACGGCGTCAATCTCCATACTTCCTGTTGACTTCGTTCAACCATTTCAATGAGGGATCAAGGATGAAACTGCTGGGGTGGTGTGCTCATTCGTTCCTTTGTTTTCATCACTTGACCTTGTCTAGCTTCCGGTTATCAGTGAATTGTCCCACTTAACCCGCTTGAGGAGTTCGAAATCCGAGAGCATTTTGCCGGTCCCGAGCACGACGGATGAGAGCGGATCGTCGGCAATGACCACCGGCAGTCCCGTCTCGATGGTAAGCCGCTTGTCAAGGTTCTTTAGCAGAGCACCGCCGCCAGTGAGCACAATGCCGCGTTCGACAATGTCTGCCGAAAGCTCAGGCGGAGTTCGCTCCAGAGCTACGCGAACCGCATTGATTATAGTCGACACTGCGTCTGAGAGGGCCTCGCGGACTTCCTCGTCCGTCATCGTGATCGTTTTCGGAATACCTTCGATCAGGTTGCGGCCGCGGACGTCCATCGAGAGCGGCTCATCAAGCGGAAACGCACTTCCAAGCGCGATCTTGATGGCTTCGGCCGTTCGTTCACCGATGAGGAGATTGTATTTCCTTTTGATATACTGCGTGATCGAATCGTCCATCTCGTTGCCCGCAACACGAACGGCACGCGAATATACGATGCCCGAAAGCGATATCACGGCGATGTCCGTGGTTCCGCCGCCGATATCGACCACCATGTTGCCGTGCGGTTCGGTTATCGGCAGGCCTGCACCGATAGCCGCCGCCATTGCTTCTTCGACGAGATAGACCTCCGAGGCCTTGGCCCGGTATGCTGAGTCCTCAACTGCCCGGCGCTCGACCTGGGTTATTTCCGAAGGAATGCCGATAACCACCCTCGGACGGACCCACGACTTTCCGTTGTGAGCCTTACGGATAAAATGCTGAAGCATCTTTTCCGTTACCTCGAAATTGGCGATGACGCCGTCTTTCATAGGGCGGATCGCAACAATGTTACCCGGAGTGCGTCCTAGCATCTCCTTTGCATCGCGGCCTACTGCCTCTACCTGGTTCGTCACCTTGTTTATTGCAACAATGGAAGGCTCTGAGACCACAATGCCGCGTCCCTTTGCATAAACAAGGGTGTTAGCCGTGCCAAGATCAATGGCCAGGTCGCTCGAAAATAGACTGAAAAGTGATTTTAATGCCATTTTAAGTTACATCTTTGGGCCAAAGCCCTTTTTCAAATTAGATCTGATTGTTTGAAAGTACCGGCGCCGCCCCAAAACACCGAAAAAAGGTAAGATTTCAGAAGTGACTAAGCCCCCAAACGCCTAACCCGTTAGCATACACCCTTTCGGTGTCCTATTTCCAATGGAAACAAGGGGTCTTGCGAGTTTTTTTGCAGGATCTGCCTTGGCAGGCGGAGATTTTCGCCGGTGGCGTCTCGTCAGGAAGCGCCGGGAAAAGGCTCCTGGGCAGATCGTTCGTCCGTCACAAAACTAAACGGAAGCCACTCGCCCCTCCAATTGTAATACTCAGTAGCGGCGAACCGCTTCTTGTAGTCGTAGAACGATCGGCCCGAGTATGAATACCCGAGATAATAATGCTGCAGCCCTAACGCGCTACCAAATTCCATCTCTTTGAGCAACGTGAAGATCCCCAACCCGCGGGCGGCAACCTCAGGATCGAACATTCCATAGATCCCGGAAGCGGAAGAAGTCCCAACATCGAAATAGCTTTCAGCCACGAGACGGTCAGCATCAAAAACACTAATTTGCCGCGTATCACAGGGGGCCAGACGAAACGATGCCGGGACAAAGTTCAGGATCGAGCCAGGCGTCGACTCGACAAATCGTTCCTTATGTTTTTGGAATAGATCCTCTGCGGCGGAAGTGATCCGCAATGGCCCTACCTCGATCCTCAGGTCCGCATTTCGCCGAAGATTACGCCGCTGGCTTTTTGAAAGGACCAGATCAGAAAGTCGGATACGGAGGGGTGTCACGAGACGGATCTCGTCACGGTGCATTGCGAGATTGTAGCGAAAAAAATAACTGCCGAAATGACGCCAGCCGTCGGCCAAGAGTTTATCCAAGCCGTCCGGTGTCACATGGTTAGCGAAGAACTCCTCCGTGATGTAACTGAAGCGGGCATCGAGCATTGTACATTCGGGCGAGAGTACGGGCCCGGAAGTGAAGCCGATTGCCGCGCATTCGATCGTCTCTGATCAATATCCTGCGGCAAAGCACTTCAGACATGGACTACCAGGACACCGAACCTTCTTTTGCGGTGTCTATTTGTGCCATATCGCCTCCTTCGTCATAAAAGAAGATCTTCATATTATCGAAGAGGAATTCGTGTGATTCGGGGTTCGACACGTCGAGGCCAAAATGATTGATAAGCTGCATCTGCTTTTTCTGCCATTCCGCCCAACAATCTTTGCACATCTCTTCGCCGATCTTTGCCCCTAACTCCGTAGGCACCGGAGCATAACCGATCGGTTCGCCCTTCTGCCCGCAACGGGCACATTTGAATTTTTCACCGAACAAAGCCATAAGAACATCCTTTTTTTTCTTTACTATAACAATTCGAGGATGAGAATGCAGTCGCTAAGATTTTTGCCGAATCGAATGCCAGGATCATTCCTCGACCAATATTTGCGTAACCGAGGTCTCTTCTATGATGATCTCTTCATAGATCTCAAGCATTTCGAGCTGTTTGCCTTTCTTTTGCGACATTAGTTCGCCCGGTCTGCCCTTGACCATAGTCGCGGCTCCATTAGCAAATTCCAGTTCAAATACGCCATCCCCGACCATTTTTCTGATCTCTGCTATATAACCATCGCGAAAATCTCTTTCGGTCATTTCAAGCACATAGCCGATATTTTCACGTATCCTATCAGCCGCACCGGCAAGCCGTGCCCCGATTTTGTGGTCGCCATTTGCCGATGAAACGGCCGCAATGCCGTCTATCGAGCAGGCGATCAGCGCACTGTTGTCATATCCGTGTGCGATACTCAGGCTGTTTCTAAAATGGCCCAGGGCTTCATCGTTCCTGCCAAGCTGGAATGCAGTAATACCAAGATTTACCAGATTAGTACATTCAAGTAAGTAGTCACCGCTTTTGCGGGAAAACCCCAGAGCTTCTTCGGCCAATTCGTACCCAGTCCTCATTTGGCCTTTTGCTATCTCGAGATCGCTGTACGCAACAAACGCGATAGCAATGGAAAAATCGTCGCCTAGTTCTCTTGCTACTCGCAGTTCATCTTGCTGGAACGGCTCTGCCTTTTCGAGATCGCCTCTGCGTTTGGCCACCGCCGCCAGCCCGTGAAGTGCGACAAATTCATTTCTTTTGTTATTTGCTGCCCGAGCACTATCAAGTCCATCGATATAGATATCCTCTGCCATGTCAAGGTCACCCAGAATGAGAGCATTTCGGGCAAGCCCATATGCCACTCTTGCACGCAGCTCTGAGGACAACGAATCGCCTCGTGCAAGCACTTCTTCAAAAAGCTTCTTTGCTTCACCGGGCAGATTTTTTATCGAATAAACATCTCTGATGTGGGAGACTATTTGGGCGGCAGTTTCGATGTCGTTTTCGAGCGACCATCTGAGAGCTGCACGAAAATTGTCTATTTCAGCATATAGTCGATCGTACCAGGAGGCAGACTCGGGGCCGCGCAGATGCGGTTCATTGACTTGTGCAAGTGCAAGAAAATGAACTGCATGCGATCGGCGAAATTCATCTAAAACCTCTATTCGTTTCAGTTCCGCAATGCAGAACTCACGAACGACCTCAAGATATTTTATGCGAGCATTTCCATCTTTTTGTTCGACATGAACCAGCAGATTCTTATCAAGAAGAGATTGGATCACATCGAGAACGCTGGAGTTATATTTGGATTCGCGTTCTTCACCGATCACGGCCTCGGCGTCCTCAATGGTAAAACCACCTGCAAAGACCGAAAGACACCTGAAGACCTCCTGTTCGGTCTCATCAAGTAATTCGTATCCCCACTCGATCGCAGCCCGCATAGTCTGATGTCGATCAGGCCTTTCACCCGAGCCGCCCGTTAGGAGTTTCAGCTTAATCGCGAGACGGTCGTTTATCGCTTGTGGCGAAAGCAGCCTGATGCGTGCGGCGGCAAGCTCGATAGCCAGCGGTATGCCGTCAAGTTTTCTGCATATTTCGGCTATCGCACAAGCATTCTCTTCTGTTACGGCAAAACCAGGATTAGCCGATCTGGCTCGCTGGTTAAAGAGCACGGCAGCGGGGAAATGTTCAAGGTTCTCAAGAGTCGGTGTCAGGCCAGCCGAGGGAACTGCCAAAGGTGAAACCCGAAATTCTATTTCGCCCGGTAACCCAAGCCTTACTCGACTTGTTACCAATATCATGAGAGATGACGAACTTTCCCCCAATTTGCGCACCAGCTCTTTGGCGGGAAGCAACTGTTCGAAATTGTCCAGTACCAGAAGAAACTGCCTGTCGGTAAAATATGTCGCTAATTTCTCGGTCCTTTCCTTATCTTTTGCCGCAGTTATGCCGATCTTGGCAGCTATCGCCGAAGGAACATGATCCGGTTCGGCAAGCGAACTCAAGTCAACAAAACTCCAGCCGTCCTTGAAATTTTTGCCGATAGCCTCGGCGGTGGCAGTGGCAAGTCGAGTCTTGCCACTGCCCCCGGCCCCCGTAAGAGTAACTAACTTATGCCCGCCGGATAGAAGCAGAGCCGCAAGGCGTTCGATCTCTGATCTTCTTCCGATGATCGTGTCTTCAATGCTTAATTTATCGAGCCCAAAGCTTGTCCTGAGATCAGTCAGTTCAACGTGTTCGGCCAGTATGTCGGCAACAAACTTGTAGCCACGGCCTGGGACCGTTGCAATATATCGGTTTTCGGAACGGGTCTCACCAAAGACCTTTCGGAGAGCCGATATCTGGACAGTAAGGTTGTTTTCCTCTACGAATTGTCCCTCCCAAACCAACTCTAACAATTCGTCTTTTGTCATTGTCCGGCCGGCATTTGTGACTAATGCAAGAAGGAGATCAAAGGCTCGTGGACTCAGATCGACTGGCTCCTTGAATCGATACAACACACGGCGGACAGGGTCAAGCGAGAAATCGCCGAAGGCAACGGGATGTTCCAAAAGGTCCGTCATTGAGATGCAGACTGTGAGGAAAGTGGTAGATTTCCGTCAAAAAAGTATTTTCACAGACATCGGCATGATATTAGGCATGATCTGTGATCGATTGGAGTCTAGCATAGAAAAATCTCTTGACCCAAAAAGCTATAAGAAGCCAGGAGGAGTTAATGTTGTATAAACAGCGAAACCTCTAACCAGCCATTCTTATAGCTTCCAGGACGTCCTCATCGGCAGGACGAAAGAGGCTTAGGGCCTGCACTTTGCGATATGCGATCTTGCCGTCTTTGTCGATCACGACAACGCCGCGTGCCGATCGGCCCGGCAGCCAGCTTTTCATTCCATACATTTCCGAGACCTTACGGTCGGGATCAGAAAGAAGCCGCAGCGGAAGTTCACTTTTCTCCGCAAACCCCTTGTGCGATTCCACCGAATCGGTCGAGATACCCACCACATCGGCCCCCGTCGCCTGATACTCCGACCAATGATCCCGAACCGAACAAAGCTGCGCCGTACACACCGGCGTGTTATCACCCGGATAAAAAAGTAACACGACCGTCCTACCGCGATGCTCGCTCAATGACCAATCATTGCCGTCGCCGTCCAAAAGCGTAAATTCAGGTGCCTCTTGCCCGATTTCCATATGCCACTATAATAGCCGAGATGATGTTGAAGGTAATTGGCGGTTTCTTATTCCTGTTGCATTTATTTCTTTTGGGGTGGTCTGTCGGCGGGATGACCGAGTGGCTGCTGCCATCGGTGCCGTGGCCCTCGTACAGTAATCCACTCTTTCCTCGGTGGCTGTTGTTTTTTCATTGGATGTCGGTGATCACCGCATCTTCCATCATTCTTCTCGGATATTTGCGACAATGGAATGGCACACCGCGTGCGATGGTATTTGGCTATGCCGCGATGGCCATGGTTTGTTTTGTCGAGACCGTATGGTTTTTGGCCGGCGAATTCAAATATCTTGCAATGATCTTAGAGAATGCCGCTTACATCGCGATCCTCTTGGTTCTGCACAACCCGACGTTCAGATCGGCCCATTTCTCGAAGACGCCAGCTAGAGATCACTGAAATTCCCTCATGTCCTAGATGGAGCCTGTCGATATTCGTAGAATCGGTGCCCAAGCATCAGTTCTTTTCACTTTCACACCTTCTACCGAATTTCCCGAATACCTCAAAACTGCCCAACACATCAGTTGAAGGCAATAGCCTCTTCGTTAGTTTTCAAATCGAATGCTTCTCTTTGAACATTTCGAGCAAATCGCTAATCGGCTCTTCGTAGCTATAGAACCGTTCTTCGAGATCAATGAAGGCGTCGGCATCGGGAGAAACTGTTTCGAGCATTAGAGTTCGCCGCAAACTTATGTCGATCGGAGGTGAACCATGTGGAAAACGATCGCAGGCAAGTTGAACGATCTCTGCCGTTTGATGAGCACCTATCTGTTTCAACGCATCGATCGTCTCCTTGGCATAATCACCACTTGAGTTGAAAAAGAACTGGTCGAAGCCTCCATTGTTGACTTCGCCTTCGAGGCACTCGACAAGCATCACAATGTCAATAGGAGCCATCGCCAGTTCGATTCGCCGTAGTCCTCGTGGGGTTCCGGATGCCAGTTTCCGACGAATTTCGCCGTAAGAGTCGATCATTCCATGAAGGTTGTCCTTCTCCCCAGGATCTTCTTGCATGTCGATCCAGCGATTGAAGGCAATCAAAGCGATTGCCACAAGTATTCCAAGAACAACGATGGTCAATAGAATAAGTACTCCTGCACTCATTGTTGAAAATCCCTAATACCTTGAACGGCTCGGTCTTTGGTGACGGGATGGACTAAGTCAATCGCAGTGTTTGTTCAGTCCAGGCGACATCAATTAGCCGCATCGAGTCAAGATTGAATTGGATCGAGAAATCCAACAGTCATCCGAACAAAGTCAACCGAAAAAAGGTGTGAAACTCGTTCCAGAAGCTGCCCTCTGAATCCCACCATAAACTAACGCGATCTCGCTTGGCCGGCATCAATTGAAGATCTCATCCAAATCCCTAGCGGAGTGAAGAACACGGGTGATCGCGACCTTACCGGCCCAAAGCTGATAAAAGATAAGATAGTTTCCGTGGGGAAAACACCGCAATCCCTCCCGCAGATCGTTTCGCTCGCGACCGGCCATTGGGTTCTGTCCCAACAGGTTCAAGGTCTTTTCAAGGCGGTCATTGAAGAGTACCGCTGCGTCGATATTGTCCTCCGCTATGAAGATCAGTATCTCGTTGATGTCATTCTTAGCTTCTCTTGAGAGTGAATAATTAGCCATTCTCTCGTTTCATCGCCAGAAGCTTTTCTCGAAACTCGGCCATAACAGTCGGGCCATCATACACGCGCCCCGCCTCTAGGTCGTCAATGCCTTTCTGTATCTCGGCGCGGAGGGCACTCAACTTTGCCTCGCGCATTTCATCGCGCTGTTGCAGGAGCCGCAAGCCTTCCCGCACGACCTCGCTCGCTGAGTTATAAAGGCCGCTTTTCACTCTCTGAGCAACAATTTGTTCGAGTTCTGGAGTTAGCGATACGTTCATATAACGAAGATAGCAATATTTGTTAATAATAACAATCTTTGTTATTGAAAGTCTCTTACATCCCTAAAAGGCTCATCTTTATCCATGAAATCCGGCCGGTAGTAATATGCAGAAGACCCGAATTCTTGAATAAATCCTTCCTCGAGGCCCAGTTCTTCTAGCATCGAGAGAGCCTCATACCATTCGCCTTCTGAGATGCCGCGAGAGAGAAGGATGTAACGCTGTTCAGTCGCGGCCTTGTTGGTTGCGTAGTATTGGGCCATTAGCGAGATGGCCGTTTGTGAGCCGAGTTCGTCGCGGATCCAACGGAGGTTTTCTTTGAGCCCTGCGATATCGTTCGGCAGCACGAGAAGGCGGATGAGCAGGCCGCGTTTCAGCAACCCGTTTTGGTCAAAGACCAGCTCGCTGTCCATCTGCCGGTGCATTTCTTTTATCGCCGCCCGAGCGTGTGTCGGGTAATCTCGGATCTTTGAGTACTGAAACCCGGCTGCTGCATCCGAGTATTTCAGGTCTGGCAAATAAACGTCCACGATGCCCTCGAGCAAGCGAAGCACCTCAACCGAATCATACGCATTTGTGTTGTAAACGATCGGTAGCTTAAGCCCGCGTTCGGCGGCGATCATTATCGCTCTCGCCATCTGGGGTGAGAAATGCGTCGGTGAGACAAAACCGATATTGTGGCAGCCGCGATCCTGCAGTTCGAGCATCATCTCGGCGAGGCGTTCATGCGTGACCTCGTTGTCATAAATGCCTTTTGCGGACGAGGGCGTCCGCGTTCCCCAGGTTTGCGAGATCTGATAGTTTTGGCAATAAACGCAGCGCAGATTGCAGTTACCGAAAAAGATATTCCCGGCACCGCGCGTTCCGGTAAGACAGGGTTCCTCTCCAAAATGTGCTGTATAACTCGAGACGATCGGAAGTCGGCCCGAATAGCACGCGGCGATCTCGTCCTCCAGCCGGTTATTGCCGCAGAGCTTTGGGCAAACGCTGCACGAACGCAAAAGCTCTTCCAGGGCCTCAACCCTTTCCGTCAGCTTCTTCTCCCGCAGGAGCACCTGATGCCCGGGAACGAAACCGCCGTCTGCCATGAACATTGTAGGTATATTTTCCAATTACTTCCTTCGGTGCGACTTCCTGCGCGAGCGCCCAGGTAAAATCCATTTCTGCGTTCACCGTCGCCGTCGCCATCCGCGTTTCTCGCAGCATTAAAATGCTGCCCCATGCCAGATAGAATATGCCGACTATTCCGATCGGTATCGGCAGCCATCTGTAAACGGCCGGAAAGATACCGACCATTGCGATCGAGATACTCGTCAGGATAAAGAAACCAAGGCCGAAATAAAGCGTGCCCATAGCGCGCTGTAAGATCCTTGCCCGGCTGGTCACCTTATCTAACAAGGCCACGACCGTATCCACTCGCTTTTCATAAAGCGGTATGGCCGATTTATCCTCGGTTGTTATCAGCTCGCTCAGCCTTTGCTCAAGGTCGCGGACACGATCAACGACTCGTCCGAGTCGTGTAGAGGTCGAGAGGACGAGTGAACCGGTTGCGGAGATGAGCAGCGCCGGTGTGATCATCGCCGTCAAGAACTCGATCGTCGAGCTCAACGCACGTGGATCCACATCTACTAGGTCGCCTGATGCAAACATTTCGTCTATCCTATTTTGAAGAGATCTACCTTCCCGATCGGTTGATCAACAAAGTGAATAGTATGTCCCGAACAAGCCAAAAGCAAGGAAATGTCGTGCATCTAAGAATAGAAAGCGAAGTGTTGAGGGAAAATCCTTTGGATGACCCGCACGAGCGAGATCTGTATGTCTATCTTCCTCCCGGATATGACGAAGATGAGGCCCACTATCCCTCCGTTTACTGCTTGACGGGTTTTACCGGCCGCGGCAAGATGCTGCTCAATGACAATGCGTTCTCACCTAACCTTGCCGAGCGAATGGACAGCCTCATCGGAGCAGGCACAATAAGGCCGATGATAGTTGTAATGCCTGATTGTTTTACCCGCTACGGCGGCTCGCAATACATCAATTCAACAGCAACGGGCCGTTATGAGGATCATCTTATAGAGGAGATCGTTCCCTACGTCGATAACAGCTTTCGGACGCTTGCGTCGAGCGGTTCGCGTGCCGTGATGGGGAAATCTTCGGGTGGATACGGCGCTTTGATCATGGGAATGCGCCATGCGGATGTCTTTGGTTTGGTCTGTTCGACTAGCGGAGACGCCTACTTTGAATACTGCTACCCGAATGACTTTCCCGCCGCTTTTCGCGAGATCAACGGTGACCCGCTCGGCTACATTGACCGGCTCTGGTCGAACGAAAAGAAACCGAAAGGTTTCCACTCTGCCCTGAACGTCATCGGTATGTCGGCGTGTTATTCACCGATCGGGACGAATTTTGACCTGCCCTTTGATCTTATCAGCGGGGAACTTCGGCAAGATGTCTGGCGGAGATGGCTGGAACATGACCCGGTTCGGCTTGTGGAAAAATATGTGGAAAATCTGCAAGGGCTTGATCTTCTATATATTGACGCAGGCAAACGCGACGAATTTTACCTAGATATTGGTGCACGCATTCTCTCGAAAAAGCTAGATGAACATGCAGTAGAGCATATGCGCGAAGAATTTGACGACGGGCATTTCAATATCTCGTATCGATACGACCGTGCTCTTGAACTGATATCTGCAAAGTTTGTTGGCGTGTAGAATGTCTGCTCGCCGTATGCAGGCACATTCGCCGGCTTACATGCCGCGGATGACCCTATCGACCTCGCGGCCCATTCGTCCGGTAAGCATAAACCAGATCATTCTGAAGTCGCTGATAAATGACCAAAAAGGGTACTGAAATGTCGCCGGCCTGTTTTTCTCAACGACGAAATGTGCGAACCAGGCGAACGCGTAGCCGACAACAAGAAACAGCGGAAAGAAGTACCAGCGGCCCGTGGCGACAAACCACACGAGAAGCGCCAGGCCGAGCGTCGTGCCGATGAAATGTAGCAGACGCGTAAGCGGCTTGCTGTGTTCCCTCACGTAAAAGTCCCAAAACTCGCTGTAGTTGTTTATTCGTCCTGACATCGCTTTACCTCGATCGTTTCATGGAGTTGTTCGCATGCTGTTTGCAACGACGATCGCGGCGACAAGGCAGATTCCGTGGCTGATACCGGCACCGATCATGAAAAATATAGAGGAAACGGTCGTGACGCCGGCCGCATTCCATTTTCGTCTGCCCGCCAGAAAAATGATCGTCAGAGCACCTAACAGGGCCGCAAACGCGCCGGACACGGCTGCCGAGATCATATACGTGTACATTGACGCATTGACCGCACGCGTCTGGCCGACAAAGCTGTTCAATGCCACCGCCAAGGCGAAAAATCCCCCGAGCCACGTTGCCATGCCCCCCGCAGCGACCACAACAAGCGTGAACAGGACACCTGCAATAACTCCGGGGCGGAATGTCGAACGTGGCTTCTCGTTCTGATGATCCGGGCCATGCACGACAGGGTCCGGCCGCGATATAAGACTGTGAACTTCCATTAGCCGGGTTTGCTGCTTTTCTTCGACTTTGCGACCGATGCCTTGATGAGCTGTTCGAGAATGTGTTCGTCTATGTCGGAAAGCCGCTTGATATAAAGACACGAGACGCCGTTCTTGTATTTGCCGAGCTTTGCCAGATATTCTGCTTCATTTGGTGCACCGCAAAGAACGTAGAGCGAAAGATTTGCCTTACGCGGGCTAAAACCTGTGACCATCCAGTCAAGCTCGCGTCCCGAATCGTATTTCAGCACCCGATGGCCGAAACCGATGATCGAGGGCCCCCACATCTTCGGCTCTTCGCCTGTGATCCGGGTAAACATCTCGAGCAGGCGAAACGCATCGGCACGCCGTTCCTGGTTCGCTACCGAATTTATGAATCCATCAACACTTGCATCTGTCTTTTTTGTCTTGAGCTCAACTTTTGCCATAGCGTCGGTAAGTATATGCGAAACTTGCCGGGGTTGAAAGCTCCGCATGGCCCGGTAACAAGCACCGGACGGCAATAAACTTGACAACAATTACCGAAATTCCTATGCTCTAAGTTCGCCCCGTGAGGGCTTTTTCCGCAGTAGCTCAATGGCAGAGCATTCGGCTGTTAACCGAAGGGTTGTAGGTTCGAGTCCTACCTGCGGAGCCAAATTTCAGAGGTAAGACGGGCATCTCGCAGGTGCCCGTTTTGACATTTGCGTCGCTCCTTTTCGGCCGAGCGGCTCAGATCTTGACCCGCCGGGCGAGATTCTTATTTGACAGGACCTGATCGCAGCCTTCGTAAGAGATAAACACATCCGAATCGTTCGCACTCTGCTGTGGGTCGCCGTCCGTCGCGATCTTGTGGATCACCCGGCCCATCCAGTCATATTTTTGGAATGTCCACAGCCAGCCCCACGCCCGATAGTCCGAATAAGCAGGGATCGAAGTTCTAGCTTATCCGGGCTTTGCCAGACATATTCACCTTCGAATTCAAGTTGGATCAAGCCCCTATCCTCGACTTCGTTAGTTATAGTTCCTTGTAATCGCCATATTTCTTCATCTTCACTAATGTCCTTCGTTCGAATACCAATTTTTCCAACTTGATCCCGAAACGCAAACTCTGCAGGTTCAACTCTTTTGCCGTCTATAATAATTTCGCTAGTCTTGGCAAGCAGTCTGTCAATCTCTGCATTTCTCCGATCTTTGGAAAAGTAGGAAAATAACAAATGATTGTTTAAGTCCCGCAAATGACTCCCCTTGTTCATTATCGGCGGTTCAGAACTAAGATCTGGTAAGTTAGCTTCATTTCCCAATACTACTGCCGAGAGTATTTCAGTTACTTTGAAATCGGCCCGAAGCCATCCCAGGTGGCCAGCCCAAGGGAATAGTGAAACTTGAAATCTGCCAGTGAACTTGACCTGAAACAAACGAGACGAGATGGATTCACGGTCGAAACTGTTTCTTATCGGATCAAGATTCTTAGTTCTCGAAAAGTCGGCAATAGCAAAATAGTCCATATTATTGCATTCGATTGCATAGAAAAATCTGTCGTCCCCTCCGTCTACACGCGGTTCTCCAGCGGGAGGGATATACAAGATCGCGGTCGTTAAAATCTGTTTAGAATCGTACTTCCTTGACTCAAACAAGTTACAGAAATCGACTTTGTCCTCATTTGTAGCCGTAAAGTTCCAATAGTGATACCCAAGCACGTTGGTTCTGGATTCTTCAGAAACCTTTGCGGAAGCGACAACGCTTAATAGAAGAGAAGTCAAGGTCAGAAAAAAGAGAAAACCAATAATTCTTGTGCCCACGTTTGTCGGAAATTCTGAGCATTCCATAAGTTATACCTCTATTAATCTGACGTATTAGATCTTTCCAGAGCGTCAAGTTGCTCCTTGCAATGGCTTTCGACTAAATCCGTATGCCGCCTGCTTAGTTCCTGGAAAAAACTGGTGCCAGGCCTTCGATTGTGCGATATTTTTGCATTTATTTTAGCCGGGCCGCGGCCGACGCTTCGCATAGTTTCAAGCCCGCCGACCCGTTTGGATCGTTCGATGCGGTTTTGTTGCCCTAGGATAGCCTCGGGGCGGGCTTTATGGCAAGAAAATTCGGCCGCAGGCGGCCAGATCGACTGTATATGAGGCGACCCCGGGAAAAGGTGCGAGGTCAAGTACGTTTAACGGAACCGCTGCCGCCGTAAGGAATGGTTACCATTCGGGATAATTTGCTATTTTTTTCTCCTACTTGTACGGAGCGGAAATAAAAAGGTATCGCCTTTCCGAAAGCGGGAGGTGTATCGGCGTTATCCGAAGCCCGCATTTCCGCATTGCGTCACCCAGTTCCTTGCCGCCGAACAGAAGAAGAGTGCAACCGGCGGACCACTTGACGAGCCGGGGCAGGTTCTTCTGGAAGCGGTCAAGCGCACGGCTTGTAACATAGGAAACATCGGGCCGTGGGGTTTCGGAAAACTGGCTGTTAATTATGGTTGTCCGTCCCGCGATCCCGCATTCTGCCGAGACCGTCTGCAAAAAGCCCGCTTTTTTGGGTTTCGATTCGATCAGATAACCCGTCAGATCCGGCCGGGCGATCAGGCAAGGGACGGAGGGCAGCCCCGCACCCGGCCCGACGTCCGCAAAACGGGCATTCTGCGGCAGATTTTCGGCCAGCATAAGCGATTCGAGCACGTGCCGCACAGCAAATTCCTCGGCCGAACACGGCGCCGCCAGATGAAGCAGCGGATTGTGGGCCATAACGAGTTCATAATATGACGCAATCTTTTCGACCGTTTCCGTCGAAAGCTCAAGGCCGAAATGGTGACCATTTGCTTCTATTGCACGAATGAATTCTTCCCGTTTCATCTTTCTGCAGTTTCGCCGAATCTACGGCGGTTGCCCTGCACGTGTTTATGCAGATCTGGCCTTTTTTGGTCGTCCGACGTTTCCTTTGCGAATTCTACTTCTAAGGCTACACTCTTAATCATAGCCATGGAACTAACGGTTGCGATAACAGGTGCCTCGGGCACCATCTATGCCTACCGCACGCTTCAGCTTTTGGCCGCGAGCGGTGTGGTCGAGTCCATCAACCTTATCTTCTCCGGCACGGCGGCTACGGTCGCCCAGGTCGAAATGGGCATTGGCCTCAAAGACCCGGCCGTCTATGAAATAAACGATTGGCTCGGGCTCCCGGAAGAATCTCGGCTCATCAGGCTCTGGCGGTTGGACAATCTGGCCGCAAAGCCCTCGTCCGGATCCAACAAACAGGACGGAATGATCATCGTTCCATGTTCGATGGGCACGCTCGGGGCGATCGCCTCAGGAGCAGGGACCAATCTGATCCATCGTGCGGCCGACGTTTGCCTCAAAGAGGGGAGAAAACTTGTCCTGGTTCCGCGCGAAACTCCGTATAGCTCCATACATCTGGAAAATATGCTCAAACTTTCGCGTGCCGGGGCCAGAATACTTCCCGCAAGTCCCGGCTTCTACCACCGTCCTAAGAGTATTGAGGAACTCGTTGAACATTTATGCTTCCGCATCTTGGACCAGTTCGATATTCCTCATTCGAAGAAGACCCAATGGACGGGCGACGAGATCGCCGACGAAGACGGCCTATGAAGAAAAACCTGCTATTTATAAGCTTTGCGTTCCTGTTCTTTTTCGGAACGACCGCTCCGGCACAGGAAAGATACGTCAAACCTTTTGATGAAGGGCCAAAAGATGCATCGTTTTCAGCCTTTCGCTCAAGGCTGATCGCTGCCGCGGAAAGGAAGGACATAAAGTATATTATCAACGTGCTTGATCCGAAGATCCTGTCCAGCTATGGCGGTCATGAAGGCGTCAAGCTGTTTAGGGAATATTGGAAACTGGATCAAAAGAACAGCGAGTTCTGGGAAGAGTTTCTGATCGTAATGAAGAATGGCGGAAGGTTCATCGGCGAAGGGCGAAACCGCATGAGCTTTTTTGCGGCACCCTATCTATTCAATGATATGCCGGACGATCTGGATATGTTCGAATACCACGCGATCTTCGGAAACAATGTAAATGTTAGGGAACAGGCAAATATGAACGCAAAGGTTCTGACGCGGCTTTCCTACAACATAGTAAAGACCGACAGGGAAGCTACTATTCATCGGAAGACCGGTCCGGGCGAATGGGATATAAAGGCCGATTGGTACAAGATAGAATCGCTCGGTGGTGTAAAGGGGTGGGTCAAGGCTGAATTTGTGAGGAGCCCGATCGATTACCGCGCAGGATTCGAGAAAAAGCGGGGAGTGTGGAAAATGGTCTATTTCGTCGCAGGCGATTAAAGATGGAAACGTCCGAAAGATTCTCGAACCGTGTTGCAAACTACGTAAAGTATCGGCCCGGTTATCCTCCGGAGATGATGGTGTTCTTTCGTGAGCGTCTCGGTCTCAGAGCGGGTTCGGTAATTGCAGATATCGGTTCCGGCACAGGTCTTTCGGCGAGGCCATTTCTGGAAATGGGATGCAGGGTCTTCGGCGTTGAGCCAAACGCTGCGATGCGTGCCGCTGCGGAGCGTCTCCTCTCTGCATTTCCAAACTTCATCAGCATCGAGGGCAGTTCGACGGCGACGACACTTGCTGACCATTCGTGCGACCTGATCGTCGCCGCACAGGCGTTTCATTGGTTTGAACCCGAAGCGACCCGAAGCGAATTCAAGCGGATACTCAAACAGGGCGGGCACGTTGCGCTGATCTGGAACGAGCGGCAGCTCGATTCTACGAAATTCCTTCGTGAATACGAACAGCTTCTGCTCAAGTATGGCAGAGACTATGAACAGGTCAGGCACGAACAGATCGATGAAGTAGTTCTTTCGAGATTTTTCGAAAGGGAGTTCGAAGGAACAAGCTTTTCCAATTCACAGGTATTCGACCTTGAAGGATTGCGGGGAAGATTGCTTTCTTCTTCGTATATGCCGGATGAGGCCGACGCCGCGTATGGGCCTATGATAAAAGAACTCGAAACGCTTTTTGCGATACACGCCGAAAACGGTAGAATCGAGGTTTTATACGACACGAATATTTTTGTCTGTGCGCTTTGATCTATGAGTTTTACACCAGAGACATCTCCTGAGATCAGGACCGTTACGGTCGCCCATTCTCCGGATTCCGACGATGCTTTTATGTTTTACGGGCTTGCGACCAACAAGCTCGAAACGGAAGGCCTAAAGTTCGAACACACCCTAAAGGACATCCAGTCGCTCAACGAGGACGCGAAGAACGGCGTTTACGACGTGACCGCGGTTTCCTTCCACGCTTATGCCTATGTGGCGGACAAATACGCTTTGTTGCCACATGGCGCAAGTATCGGCGACAAATACGGCCCGATAGTAGTTGCCAGAGAGCCTCGCGAAGCTTCCGATATTTCCTCGATGAAGATCGCCGTCCCGGGAGAACTTACCAGCGCCTATCTGGCACTCAGAATTTTTGACCGCGAGTTCGAGCATGTGGTGGTGCCCTTCGACCAGATAATCGATGCAGTTCAAAAGGGAGAGGCCGATGCCGGCCTGCTCATACACGAGGGGCAATTGTTCTACAAGCAGATGGGGCTCGACAAGGTGTTGGACCTCGGCGAATGGTGGCACGAGCGAACCGGCCTGCCGCTCCCTATGGGCGGCAACGCGATACGCCGCGACCTAGGGCAAGAGATGATGAAGCAGGTGTCGAAACATCTGCACCGCAGCATCCTTTACTCGATGGAAAACCGCGAAGACGCGCTTAGCTATGCAATGCAGTTTGCCCGCGACATGCCGCAGGAGCTTGCCGATCGCTTTGTCGCGATGTGGGTGAACGACCTTACTCTCGACTATGGCGAACGCGGAAGAGAGGGAGTCCGGCGGCTGCTCGACGAGGGATTCGATGCGGGCATCATTCCCCACAAAGTGGATATCGAGTTTGTTGATTAGTCCACCGGGCCGTAGCTGGGCATCGCCCTGCCCGGCCTGTCTATCGGCCACTCATTTCCAATATCACCTGTGCGACGGCATGTTCCGAAGTGTGCGAAAGCGTGAGGTGAATCTTCGGCGAACCGAGATCTTTGTGCAGACGTGCCGCCTCGCCCGTAAGCTCGATGTGCGGGGCACCTCGCTCGTCATTCATTATCTCTATATCGTGCCAGGCAAGATTCCCGCTCCATCCGGTTTTCAGCGCTTTCAGCATCGCTTCTTTGGCAGCAAAGCGGGCTGCATATGAGGCGGCCGCCGCCTTACCTTTTGCGTCACAATATTCACGCTCTGCCTCGGTAAAGACACGTTCGCCAAAACGCTCGGTTCTGGCGAGCGATTCGCGTATGCGATAGACTTCTATTATGTCGATGCCTGTTGAGACGATCATTGATAAACACGAGAGACAACCCGAGATTGTATCCGATTCTTCATTCTATTGGCGAGAACACGGCGGTATCAAGATGCTCGTTTGCCGCCCGCTAGAGGACGCCGGTTTTGCAAATGGTTTCTCAACACGTCTCGGCGGAGTCTCGCCCTTTCCCGAAAATGATCTCAATCTCGCCGGATACGATAACGACTCAGCGGAAAACATCGGGGAGAACAGGCGGCGTTTTCTCGCCGCATTCGCTGGCGGCTATCGGCTCTCTACGGTATGGCAGGAGCACGGCGATGGGATAAAGGTAGTTCGAACAGAGGAGGATGCCTCCCGAACGGATGAAAAATTTGACGCCCTTGCTTCGAATATGACGGGGCTACTGGTAGGCGTCAAGACGGCTGATTGTGTGCCGATTCTCCTTGGTGATGTAAAGACCCGTGCGTATGCGGCGATCCACGCCGGTTGGCGGGGTACCGTAAGGTCTATCGCGGCAAAAGCTGTAAGAATGATGTCGAGTGAATTCGGCTCAGACCCAAAGGATATCATTGCCGCTATCGGGCCGGCGGCTTGCGGCAGGAACTATGAGATAGGGCCAGAGGTCGTGGAAGCCTTTGAGGCGGCGTTTTCCACACGTGGAAATTATTTCAGTCCCACCAGCGAAGGCCACGCCCTGATCGACCTTCATCTGGCAAACCGGGACCAGTTGCTTTTCGAAGGATCAGCCTCTGACCGGATATTCACCGCCCCCTACTGCACGATCGAACGTACAGACCTCTTTTTTTCCTATCGAATCGAGAAAAAGAAATATGGGCGAACGGGTCGGTTGTTGTCCGTCATCGGACACGCGCCGTCATCGTAACGTTCTGCGTTCGCGGCGGGTAGCAGACCTCGTCGGTACAGGCCTGATACCTGACGGCCGCCCTGACGGTTATCGTATTGCCGCGAAAATTTGCAGGCACCCTAACTGTAAAAGGGAAAGTTACGCGGCCTTCGTAAACGTTGATCGTGTCCGGCGAAAACTGAAACCGCTTGTTTCTGCCGCGAGGGTAGGTTACGCCTGTTACCCTTACTCCAGTGGCCGTCAATCTTACCGTAGTTGGGATCGCATATTCGCTGTTTGGCCGGTTTGAATTTACGTGAAGCCCGGCTGGGATGCTGAGGACTACCGTGCCTCGTGCCGAACCGCCTCGGGCCACCGTACCATTTCCGATAGAGCCGGAAGCGGTCTGCCCATGCGAGGTTTCGGCACCAGCAAACAAGGAAATACCAAGAAAGATCGCAACGCAATAAATGGCATTCTTCATAATTTTTAGTTTATTGGGGTGAACCCTTAGTTGGGTATGATGCAGTTATGTTACCTGAAAGCTGTCCAAAATCCTTTCTATCCTTTCTTTATATTCATCCTCACGGTGCCGGAGCAGTTCAGTTCTCAATTCCAAAAGCACCGAATTCTTAACGGCCAAAAGATATTTCACCTGAACATCGACCCCGCCGAGGTTTCTTTCAGCTTCGATCTGCAGGGCGGGAACCGGGCCGATCTGAAACGATCTGTCGCCTAGTATCTCTATCCCTGAAGATGCGATCGCCTCCCGTCTGCGGGCGATGCTCGAAAGAGGAAGAACGCTAACTTCGATCGTCGCGATACGCAGATCGGCCGCGTCGTCTTCACCGAAATCTTTTGTGTATGCCAGAAAGGCCGGTTCGTTTTCTTCACGGACCGGTTCGATAAAGCCCTCCGGCTTAACCAGTGAGAATTGCTCGCGTTCGATCGTTTCTTCCTCGTATGCCTTGGCGGCATTTCGCTTTATCTTGGTCGAGGCATAGACCATCAACGCGACGAGTATCAAGCCGGGGATCAGTATTTCCATATCCTTTCTACTGGCGAGACCTTCGCTCTACGCGGTCTGTATCTCCACCGTATTCGGCTCTGCCTTTGCCGCGAGTTGTCCGCAAGCGGCAAAGATATCGCGGCCTCGCGGTGTCCTAACATACGCGGAAACACCTTTTTCTTCAAGAACCTGCTTGAACCTTTTGACCTGTTCCGGCGACGACGGATGATAGTCCAGCTGGTCTGCCGGATTATGCGGTATCAGATTGATCTTCACCTTGCGAAGGCCGTGTTCTTTCAGTAGCCGGGCCAGCTCCCCCGCGTCATTCTCCGAATCGTTTACCCCGCTGAGCAGAACGTATTCAAACGTAAATCGCTCTCCGCGTTTCAACGTTCTTTCGAAGACCTTTGCCGCCGCCAACAGCTGCTCTATCGGCCATTTCCTGTTTATCGGCATAAGCTTGTTGCGAAGCTCGTCATTTGCGGCCGTCAGCGAGATCGCCAGATTGGGGCGCCTTTCGAGGCCTGCAAATTCATAGATCTTTGGCACTATCCCCGCCGTTGAAACCGTGACCCGACCCGGTACGATGTGGAGCCCGTTCGGGTCTGACAATATCTCGAGCGCCTTGATCAGGTTCTCGAAGTTCAAAAAAGGCTCGCCCGCACCCATTGCGACCAGGTTGGTCCCATGCGGCGTATCCATACCGGTGCCGTAAACTTCGTTCAGGACAACGATGATCTGTTCGATGATCTCGCCGGTTGTCAGATCGCGCAGCAAGCCCAGCTTCGCCGTCAGGCAGAAATCGCATTTCAGCGGGCACCCCGATTGAGACGAAAAGCAGATCGTATCGCGGTTGTCAGTTGGTATGAAAACGGTCTCGACAGGATATCCGTCGCGCGTCCGCATCAGGTATCTGCGCGTACCGTCTTCCGAGATATAGCTCGACTCGATGGAAAGCGTCGATGCAGTGGCTAAATCGGCGAGCTTTGCCCGAAGATCTTGCGGCAGATCGGTCATCTCGTCAAAAGAACGCCGCCTGCGTCCGTGCAGCCCTCGAAATACCTGATCGGCACGATAGAGCGGCTCGCCGAGACGCTCAAAAAGCTCGACAAGTTCTGCGCGCGATGCTCCGGTCAAATGCAGCCGCTCCGACATAAGAATTTATTCTATCGCATCAAGGCAGGACTGCCATATTGTCTGCGGTGTCGTGCGGCAGCCGTTGCCTTTGTCTGATAGACTTTATTGAAATGCCGGACTTCCCGAAAAGGCCCAGATCGTCGATCCTGTTCCTCATTTGTTCGGTTTTGATATTTTGCGCGTGTGAACGGCTTCAGGGCGATGCCGCAAACGAAGCGGCCCAGCATCCGGCTCCACAGGCACGAACGGAACCTGATCTATCGGCGAGCGGACCTCTCGCCTTTGGCAATCCATCCGGCGCGAACATCAACGACCCCGACAATTATCTCATTGTCGACGAGAGCTCTGTCATCTCGTACAACAACAGCCGCGGCACTCCGAACTGGGTTGCGTGGAAAACGACCCGAGATGATCTAGGCCCCGCGATCCCGCGACCGGATTTTCAGCCCGACCCGCGTCTTCCGAGAACCTTTAGAGCCATCACGACATTCGATTATTCCGGCAGCGGTTATGACCGCGGTCATCTGCTGCCAAGCGCAGACCGGTTCGCAGACGCGAAGCTTAACGAGAGGACATTCTATCTGACGAACATCGTTCCTCAGACACCTGCACTGAACCGTTACCCATGGGAGAGACTTGAGTCTTATGTCCGGACACAGGCCCGCCGTGGAATGGACTTACATCAGATCTCAGGTGTTTACGGCAGGCAGCGTATTATCAGAGAGAAACTGGTCGCTCCGACAAACTGCTGGAAGATCATCGCGGTTGTACCACGGGGCCGCCGTATCGAGGACATGGACCCGCGGATGCGGATCATTGCGGTAGATATGCCGAACATCACCGGCATCGAGAACGACGATTGGAAAAGGTACAGTGTAACCATTCATGAGATCGAGCAGCGCACGGGGCTTGACTTTTTCAACCATCTCCCGTCCTCGCTCAGCGACAGGCTCAAAAGGAGATTTGAGATGGAGAACCGGTGATCCAATGAAACTTTCAACCGTTTGTGCCGTAAACACCTTCCATGAAACGTACAGTTCTTTCCGTTATCATCTTTTTGTTGTATATCTCGGCGGCGATGGCACAAGCAAAAGAGGCAAAACCCGCAAAGACAGAAGACGTTGCTTCAATTGACTCGATCTTGAAAGCTGTCTATGACGTGATCTCAGGCGATGCCGGCGAAGAGCGCGACTGGGACCGTTTTTTATCTCTCTTTCATAAGGACGCCCGGCTTATTCCCGTCGGGAAGAACCCTCAGACGGGTGTCACCGCCGCAAGTGTCTTTACTCCGGCTGATTACATCGAACGCACTGGCCCGGTCTTTGCAAAACAGGGCTTTCACGAGCGCGAGATCGGCCGCCGAACTGACCGCTATGGCGATATCGCACAGGTCTTTTCCGCCTATGAGGCATTTAGAAGCAAGAGTGACAAGGAGCCATTTCTTCGGGGTATAAACAGCTTTCAGCTTCTCTACGACGGCAAACGCTGGTGGGTTTTGACCATCTACTGGCAGGCTGAGACCCCCGAGAATCCGATACCAAAGGACTACCTGTTCCCAAAACCTTCAAATCCATAGGGGTTCATCTGACGAAGACCAAGCTTACGGCACCTTTGCCGGAGGCTTATGATGGCAGAACACGTCCTTTATCGAAAACTCGAAATAGAACTCCCGCGCGATGAGGTATTCGCATTTTTTGCCGACGCCGGAAATCTCGAACGGATAACGCCGCCTGAGCTAAATTTCCACATCCTTACCCCACAGCCCATCGGGATAGCCCGAGGGACGCTCATCGATTACAGGCTTCGGCTTCGGGGGCTCCCGATCAGCTGGCGCACCGAGATATCCGTTTGGGACCCGCCGAATGAATTTGTAGATAGACAGCTGCGTGGGCCCTATAAACAGTGGATACATCGACACACCTTTACGGAACTCGGGCCTCGACGAACACTAATAGAGGACCAGGTTCGCTACCGGCTTCCTTTTGAACCGCTAGGCGATCTCGCTCATTTCATTGTGAAAAGGGAGTTGACCTATATTTTCGATTTCAGGCAAAAGGCTGTCAAAAAGATACTTGGGGAAACCGCGTCAGATAGGCCACTCGCCGCAGTAGGCTAGGTCCGCGCTTCCGGTTATCAGGATCTCGTTGTCGTTCTGCCACTGGACCTTCGTCGTGCCGCCAGCCGATCTTACGGAGACATTACGCTCCGTCCTGTCTGTGAAAGAGCTAAGCACAGCGGCTCCGCTCGCACAGGTTCCCGAGGCTGCCGTTTCACCCGCCGCTCGTTCCCAGATCCTGATCTCGATGTTCTCCCGGTCGAGCACCTTTACAAAGACGATGTTCGCCTTTTCGGGAAACGCAGGATGTGTCTCAAGCTCGCGGCCGTAGATCCGCCACTCCGGGTCGAACTCGTTGACAAAGATGCAGGCCACCGGGTTGCCAACGTTGACGCCAGAGACCAAAAACGTGCGTTTTAGGACCGTGACCGGATGGTCCACGACCGACTCGGCCGGTTCGCGGGTCGCTACGGGGACAAGATCGCTGTGAAACGCAGGCTTGCCGATCTCGGCCTCAAACTGGTAATGCCCTCTCGGTCCGGATCCGATCATACTGAACTTCTTTACACCCGTCCGCATCAGAAGCCTAAGCTCGGGAGACTGCCATAGCTCTTTGAAATAAAGATAGGCGACCGCACAGCGAGTGCCATTCCCCGAAAATCCGGCATAGCTTCCGTCCGGGTTGATTATCTCACAGTGGAAATCTGCCTCGCCGTCCTCCAGACGGGTAAGCACCGCGATACCGTCCGCACCCGCTCCTTTATGCCGGTCGCAGATCGCACGCGACAGGTCGGCACGATCCGTATCGTCAGGGATGTCAGTCGATTCGATGACGATATAGTCATTGCCAAAGCCGTGAAATTTACAAAACGCGATCGCAGACATAATGGACAAGAAATAAGACGCTCCCTCGGCCTCAGTTTGCACAATGACGAAAGATTGACAAAGCACCGCGAGGTTGGGACTCTAAGTTTGTAGGATACGTTATGGCCCCGCTTTTAGTTCTGCTTTCCGTATTCGCGGTCGTTTACCTTGCCGATCGTTTTATCCTCACCGGACGGATCGGTCTCGGGTTCGCCGGCCGTATCGCGATGTCGGCAATGCTCGTACTGACCGGCATCGCCCATTTCACATCAACGGACACGATGGTCCAGATGATGCCCGATATTTTGCCTGCAAAGCGCGAACTTGTTTATCTGACAGGTGTGCTGGAACTGCTGGCCGCCGGTGGACTTCTCTGGCAGAGAGCGGCAGCCATTGTCTCTCTGCTCCTGATCGTGTTCTTCTTGGCGGTGCTGCCCGCCAATATCGCCGGCAGCTTGAAGGAGATCGAGATGGGAGGAATGGAATACGGTCCCCTCTATCTGATATTTCGGATACCGCTCCAATTCTTTTTCATCTGGTGGGCCTGGTTTTTTGGCGTCAGACGCTCTTGAGGCCTGACTGGGCTTCGTTGTGAAACGCCTATGGCCGATCTACCCAATCGGCTATAAAGACGTTGGTGTCGCCTTCTTTCGCGTTGTTCCTGTTCGAGGCAAAGACAAGCTTTTTGCCGTCGGGTGAGAACATCGGAAACCCATCAAAACTGGGGTTAAAAGTTACTTGTTCCAGACCGGTACCGTCCACGTTTATCAACGCGAGGTCAAAGATCCGCTTTCGCGCGTCGGTCGCAAAGTAGTTAGTTGAAAAGATTATCCCTTTGCCGTCCGGGGTAAAGAAGGGAGCAAAGCTCGCCACACCAAGTTTCGTTACCTGCCGTTTGTTGCTGCCGTCGGCGTTCATCACCCATATCTCAAAATTTGCCGGTTCGATCAGATCGTTCGCCAGCCGGTCCTTATAACGAGCTATCTCTTCCTCGGTCTTCGGATGATATGCACGATAGACGATCTGCTTTCCGTCAGGTGAAAAGAACGCACCGCCCTCGTAACCGAGCCCGTCCGTAAGCTGCTTTACGTTCCGGCCGTTAATATCCATCGTATAGATATTCAGATCGCCGTCGCGAGTTGACGTAAAGACGATCGTTTTGCCGTCTGGTGAGATCGTGGCCTCGGCGTCATAACTCGGGCTGTTCGTCAACCTTCGAACGCGGCTGCCGTCGGCATTGGCCGTGTAAATGTCATATGTCGGATAGATCGGCCAAACATAACCCTTAGAAAAGTCCGGCGTCGGCGGACACTCGTCGCTGGCCGCGTGGGTTGACGAATAGATAATCCGCCGCCCGTTCTTGTGAAAAAATGCACATGTCGTGCGGCCTTTACCCGTTGAGACCATCCGCAGGTTGCTGCCGTCCAGGTCCATGGTATAAATCTGGTCACACTTGCGTCCGTCGCGTTTTGACTGAAAAATAAGCTTCTTTCCGTCGTACGAGAAATAGGCTTCGGCGTTTTCACCGCCAAAGGTCAATTGGCGGATATTTGTGATACGCCGCTCGCCTTCAAAGGTAAGCGAAGGTTGCTGTGCTGCGGCAGATACAGCCAGAACTAACAAAAGCAAAAAAGTAGGGTATAATTTGTGCATGCTTTTCCAATCTAACATCAGATAATGCGAGTTTTCCAATTGCAAAATATCAGTATATCGAATGCAGAGGGTAAGTTAAACTTTTGAGGTGAGTAGGTCGCCTACGGCCCAGTACCCTGCTCAGAAAGGTAATGTTTGATTCAAAAGAAGAGGTCTTGAGTTGGTATGAGAGCCAGCCGCGTGCGCTCTCAGATGATTTCATTGAGGCGATCCCGTGGAACGAAGTACGCGAGCACCCGTTCGATGAGCGCTTTGTCCCGGTCTTGCGGTATATGCGCGACGTCGAAACCCTTACGGATATGTATTGGAAGGAGCTTCGCCGGACACCGACGGGCCGAGATCCCGTGATCAGCAAATTTATGGAACGCTGGGGCGTAGAGGAGGTGACCCACGGCGAAGTGCTGAACCGGTTTGTAAACGAACTCGGCTACAAGACGGATGACAACTGGAAAACCCAGGTCAGAAGCAATGTGTCAATGCTCTATCACATAAACACTTACCTGCTGACATCACTTACAAATTTGATCGGGTCACGCTTTACCGGTACACATATGACCTTTGGGGCCGTACATGAGATGACCACGGCCCAGGCATATCGGCGAATGATCGAGATCGCTGATCATCCGGTGCTGACAAGTATACTTAAGGGCATCATCCGCGAAGAATCTGCCCATACACACTTCTATTGGAGCATCGCCCGGCTCGAACTTCGCAAGGATCCTCTGGCGCAGCGATTGGCGCGGTTTGTTGTCGAGAACTTTTATTATCCGGTGGGCCAGGGTTCGCTCAAGAGGTCCCGAACCCGGTTCGCCGTCGCCACCCTCTTTGACCCGCCTGCGGTGGACAGGATGATAGAGACTAATGTTACTCGCCGCGTCCAGCAATTGCCCGGCTTTGAAGGCTTGACGAAGGTGACCGAGACCATTGGCGAGATAAGCCGGGACGATCAGGCGCGTGCCTTTCCGCCGCTTGACCCTGCGATAATTTAGGCCGAGACCTTCAGATCGGCAGGTAATTTTCTACCCCTTGCGTCAATTTAACGTTCAGTTTTCCTTCCGATCCTGCCAGATCCAGATGAGCGGCCGCTTCTGAGATAGCGAGGAAGCGATGAACGTCGTGGTTGAACGAGTTTGGGAAAAGCCTTCTTGCGACATCGAAGGCGGTCGACCCGCCGCTCTCGACGAGCGATATCACACGTTTTTGTCGCTCGTCGATCGCCCTTATGTAGCGAAAGAATATCTCTTCAAAATCCGTTATCGGCTCCCCGTGGCCGCCGTATGTCATTGTCGGTTTATAGCTTCTCAGTTTTGCCAGACTGACCAGATACTCTGCCAGCGAAGGAAAACGCCGGTCACGGTCGATCGGATCCGGCGACAATATCGGGTTCGGCGTGATCCTTTTGAGTACACAATCGCCGCAATAAAGTGTGCGGTTTGCTTCTCGAACGAACGAACACGAGCCGGGGGTGTGTCCGGGCGTGTGCAGAACGCGGAGGCTGCCCGATTCGAAGTCCAGCTCCATCTCGTCTTTGAGATCTTCGAATCCGCCGTCTTCCAACGAGTCCGTTAAGAGGCTGATACTCTCGTAAAGCGACCGCATCTCCGAAATAACGTCATGGGGCACACCGGCACGGACCAGCAAGTTTTGCTGATGTTCCTGGGCGAGCCTGCCGAAAAGATGTCCGGTTTCCCAAGCGTGGATCAGAACCAAGGCATCTTTTGCCTCATCCCTTACGCTCTTCGCCAGCCCGCAATGGTCCTCATGAGCATGGGTGAGCACTATCCTACGCACATCAGCAAAGGACACTCCGTGCTGGGCGAGCTGATATCGAAGAGCCTCAGCAGCCTCCTTTGTCTTGGGACCGACGTCGATCAGCGTCACCGGATCTTCGCGGATCAGATAGACATTTACGTCGCCAACATAAAAGGGCGTAGGAATGGCGAGAGGGATGATATTCATCAGTGCGATTTTCCGGTCTTTTTGCGGACTTTGTCAAAGAACTAAGTGAATGTGTAAAGTGAATACAGGGCGGGCAACTGAAAAATGGGAAGTGGAAGCATCGAGAGGGTCGTGATCGCGGGTGCGGGGCCGGCGGGCGGCACGCTGGCCATCAGGCTCGCTCGTTCCGGGTTTGAGGTCATGCTGGTCGAACGAGAGAGCTTTCCACGTCACAAACTCTGCGGCGAGTTCATCTCGCCCGAGTGTCGTTCGCATTTTGCCGATCTGGAAGTCGAGTCCGAGATGCTGCTGGCCGGGGCGAATCAGGTCCGCGAGACAAGATTCTACTCGCGCTCCGGCCGGAGTGTTTCGATCAAAAGCAGCATATTCGGCGGCCCTGCACTTGGGTTGAGCCGCGCGAGAATGGACCACATTCTTTTGGAAAAAGCTCGTTCCCTGGGTGTCAAGGTAATGACCGCGGCTATGGTAACGGGCCTCGAGGCCGAGGGCGGCCGATGCCGTTCGCTTACGGTCCGGAGTGGCGATCAGGTTGAACAGAAAATTTCGGGCGACCTCTTTGTGGATGCCACCGGGCGGGCGGCCGCTCTTTCGAAGCTGTATACGCGTCGGGCAGGCAAAAAAACGGGTGTCTCACGCACCCCTCCATATTTCGCCTTAAAGGCTCATTTCGCCAACGCCAACATCAACCCTTCGGATTGTGAAATGTATGCATTTTCAAACGGTTACGGCGGCATAAACACCGTCGAAGATGGCCTCGCGAATTTTTGCTGCATCGTCAGGTCGAACAAGGCTCGGAGACAGGGAACCGGCGCCGAGGAAATGGCGACTACCATTATTCGTCAGAACCCGCGGGCAAAAGAAGCTCTTGACGGTGCAGAGCTCGTGGGCGATCGGCTTGCCGTTTCTATTCAAGGTTTCGGGTGTCGGCCGCTTGACGACCTAGAGAACCTGATAGCCGTTGGGGATTCGGCCGCCTTCATCGATCCGTTTACCGGGAGTGGGATGCTTATGGCGATCGAGAGTTCGGCTCTGCTTGCGAGGTGCATTTCCGGGAACCGATACGATCCGGAGACACTCAGACCACAGTATCGGCAGGAGCACCGCAGGGCATTTTCACGGCGATTGCGTGCCGCGTCGCTTCTGCGCTATGCGGCGGACCGCTCTGCGGCTGCCTCGGCACTTATCGCTGCTCTGAGCTTTGCACCGGGCATAAACCGGGCCCTCGCCCGGTCAACGCGAGCTTGATATTGGCCTGCAGTATCTCTCGAAGGGGTATATTCAGACGATTTTACTTGCCTTAAATTCGTTTTTGCGATACAAACATCAAAGCATTTCTTAACTTTTCTGCAACCTGTCTCATTGATCGAAACGGGTTCCTTTATTGGCAGGCAACGTTCGGAACTCTCATACTCTTCGGGCCCAGGGCCCCGGTCGAATGGTCGCAGAAGGTGTTCACGCAAGTTTAGAAAAGGGAGATCATTACAAATGAAAGCAGCTTTTTTCCGATTTCCGAGATGGATCGAGAAGTTCGCAATGTTGGCGTTGTTTGTGCTTTTGGCGACATTCAATGCGATGGCTCAGGCCCAGGCGACTGCGGCTGACCTCACCGGCACGGTCCTCGACCCGAATGGAGCCGTCATACCTGGAGCCACCGTTACCGCAAGAAATCTCAGCACCGGCGTCAGCCGTACAACGACGACCGGCTCGGACGGGACCTATCGCCTGATCGCTCTCCCTCCCGGAGAGTATGAGGTCTCGGCCGAGGCGGACACCTTTAAGAGGGTAGCGATCTCCCCGGTGAGGCTGACCGTAGGACAGAGCGCCGAACTTCGGATAAATATGGAGATCGGGGAACAGGACATCACCGTTACCATCACTGGTGACGAAGTCGAATTGGTGGAAACCACCCGAACTACCGTTGCCACCACCATCGATCAGACCCGGATCGACAATCTTCCGATCAACGAACGAAGCGCAACGGGATTTGCCCTTACTATCTCGACCGTCGGGCGAGACAACGGACGCCCTATCGGTCCAGCCCCTACGTCCGGGCTCAACATCGGCGGACAGCGTGGCCGCTCGACCCTTGTTCAGGTAGATGGAGCCGACTTTACGGACAATTCGATAAACGCTGCCCGATCGACCGTTTCGCAAGAGGCGGTCCAGGAATATCAGGTGACGACCAATTCGTATATGCCTGAGTTCGGCCGGGCAACCGGCGGTATCGTCAACATAGTAACCAAGGGCGGCGGCAATGCCTTCAGCGGTAATGTTTTTGGTTTCATTCGCCATAAATCGATCCAGGCGAGAAATGCGTTTGCACCTGTCATTGACAATGACCCGAACAAAAAACCGCCCTATACCCGAACTCAATACGGATTTACCTTCGGCGGGCCGATGGTCCGCGACCGAACGTTTTTCTTTGGGTCGTTCGAGCAGAGGCGGCGCCAGGAGTCGGGGTTCTTTACCGGCGATATAATCGGCGGAGCGACCTCCAGCATTACCATCGGGCCCCCTTTTCTACCCGCTTCGCAAACTTTCACGAACCTGACCCCGGCGCAGGTCACTTATATCCAGAACACGCTTCCGGTAAATCCGTCCGTTGCTCTTGCATACGCACACTTCGCATCGATCGGCGGCCAGACGGCGCTCAACGGTTCCAGCACGTTGGTCAATTTCCTTCCGGGCATCGGCGTACCTCAAGGACAGGTCGTCGGGCAAAGGTTCCTGCTTTCGGGAACGCCCGTGCCGCTTACGGTCAATTCTCAGGGCGAGTTCATCGCGTACCGTCCCCTGAACCTGCTCCGGCGCGTTTATCCTTTATCTGAGGCAACAACCTTTTCGTCGGTTCGGCTCGACCACATGATAACCACTGCCCACAGACTGACATTGCGGCTCGGCTACAATCCCGGGGACCTGACAGGTATTCAGGATGAATCGCAGAACCAGACGCTTGGGCAGAATGACTTTTCGCGTACCGGGATACAGGGGATCAAGGACACATCATTTGCTGCAAGCCTTTCCAGCGTTTTGCCGGGCAACATAGTCAATGATGCCTATTTTAACTTCGGCCTACGTAAAGCCACGTTCGATTCTCAGGTGCCGAGCGTTGCTCACCAGATCGCAGGAACGGGATTTATCGGATCCAATCCTTTCTCACCGGTAAACCGTACGGAAGAGCGATTCCAGCTGAGAAATAATACGACCTGGGCAACCGGAACCCATATCTTCAAGTTCGGTGCCGACTTCAACTGGATCGACGTAAACGCCAGTTTTGAGCTCAATTTTCCCGGCCTGTATAACTTTAGTCAGCAGGCTTGCGGCAGCCTGATCTCTGGTTGCACCGGGCCGGCATTTACTCCGATCCAAGCATACGGCCTGGGTTTCCCCGCTGTGTTCATCCAGGGCTTCGGAAACCCGAACAGTGCCCTAAAGAACAAGCCGATCGCCTTTTTCGCTCAGGACACGTGGAGGATATTCCGTAATTTCACGCTCAACTACGGTATCCGTTATGACGTAGAATTGACCGATGAATTTGACCCGGTCCCGTTCACCGATCCGCTCACTGGCATTACGTTGACGGCCCAGGACGTCAGGGTCGCTCAGGACGCGCTCAACGTCACGCAGGGCTTTCCGAGAGATACCAACAATTGGGCTCCGCGGCTGGGGGCGGCCTGGGACCTCTTCGGCAATGGGAAGACCGTGCTGCGGGGGGCAGGCGGTATGTTCTATGACCACCCGCTTCTCGCCGTGGCGTTCAACTCGGACATCGCCGACGGTTCCCAGCAGCAGCAGGCAACCTTGCTCCCCATCGGCGGGCCGTCGCCTACCGGCCTCTTCAATGCATTTCAGGTGTTTCACGGCACGGTCTGCGGTGTTCAGGGCTCGGTCCCCGCGATCTGTGGCGCTGCGGTAACGCCGGGTGTTGCGTCATCTGCAAGATACCAGTTCGGACGTCAACGGTTCGACCCCGGTTCGTTTACGGGGTTTGGACCCATCCTGCCGTTCACGCTCCACGTAAGCAAGGATTTCCAGTTCCCCTATGCGATACAGGGCAATCTGGGCATTGAACAGATGATCGGGCGTAACATGTCCATTTCCGCCAGCTACATCACTGTCAATGCAAGGCATCTTGCTCACCCGCAAGATGTGAACAACGTTGATACTGACGCAATGCGCGAGAATTTCCGACGTTTTGCGGTAAATAACCCGGCCTTCCCTACCTGCACATCCGCAACCCCGACTGCACCCGGTTGTTTTCCGCCGAATCTTTCCACAGCGGCGTTTTTCCCGATGCCGACGGTGAGCAATCCGCTCTTTACAGTGGTCTTGCCGGGCCTCATCGCCATCAACAACACAACGGGTGAGCGTATCGTGAGCCCGATCGCCGCGAACTATTTCCGCCGTCTCGGCCCAAACTACTTTTTCGTATCTTCGGTTACCGGCGGCGCGATCAATAAGCCGAGCTTTGACGCTATGCTGCAGGGCACCGTTCGCACACCGGGGCCGATCAATCCCTACGCGGACGTGAACGCCCAGCTCTCGGACGCGAATTCTTCCTACAACGCCATGAATCTGGAATGGAAGAAGCGATTTTCAAACGGGATGCAGTTTTTTGCGACATACACCTGGTCAAAGGCCATCGACTATTCGTCTGACCTTCAGACGTTGCTCAAACCGCAGGACAATACGAACTTCAGGGCTGAGAAAGCCGATTCGCTGTTTGACCAACGACATCGCTTTGTCTTCAGCGGTGTTTTTGCGGCTCCAACGAGATGGCAGGGCGGGAACGGCTTTGAGCGCTTCCTGAGCGGATTCCAGGTGGCTCCGATCGTCGAGTTCGGTTCCGGCAGGCCGTTCAACATACTCGCCGTCGGGGATGCAAATGGCGATTTTCAGAGTACGAACGAACGACCGACCCAGCGTGGTGATGGAACGCTCTGTCAGACCGGCGTTGACCCCGACTGTCTACAAGGTGTCTTCCCAGCCAACGGAAATCTCGGCCGAAACATGGGCATCACCCGCAACTACTTTTCGGTTGATATGCGTGTAACGCGGAAGATCCGGTTAAACGAGCGGATCAGTCTTGATCTGATCGGTGAGGTCTTCAACATGTTCAACCGTTTCAACGAGGCGGCTGCCAACCCCTTCTATCAGGTTGTTAATGCCACCAACCAGAAGCGGGGCCGCAAGTTCCTGAGCCAGTCCACGTCGGCATTTGACCCGCGTCAGTTCCAGTTCGGTTTCAGGTTCAATTTCTAACCGGAGCGATCTTTCTCCTCTGTGTTTGGCCGGGCAGTTTATACTGTCCGGCTCTTTTTTTGCGATAATTGAGAAAGGCTCTGGAAGATGTCCGCAACGGGAATAACAGAAAAGATACGCGAAGCCGCACTTGCGGCCGGTTTCGATGCCGTCGGTTTTGCTCGGGCCGAGGAGATATCGCCTGAAGGCGGTCGTCTGCGGGAGTGGCTCGCTCGCGGATTTCACGGTGAGATGAAATGGCTCGAACGCGAACCCGAACGCCGTTCCGACCCCCGCCGCCTTTTTCCCGATGCACGGTCGGTGGTTGCCGTGGCTCTCAATTATTACACTCCTTCACAACACATTGACGATCCTGCAGAGGGCAAGATATCGAGATACGCCTGGGGCGACGATTATCACGATGTGGTTAAAGAAAAGCTGCGGATGCTTCTTGCCGGGATACAGGCCCTTTCGCCGGGGGCACAGGGCATGGTCTGTGTTGATACATCGGCGGTAATGGACAAGGCATGGGCAGTTCGCGCTGGTATCGGCTGGCTCGGCAAACATACGAACGTTATATCGAAAGATTTAGGCTCATGGATATTCCTCGGCGAGATAATCCTGAATATAGAGCTCGAATACGACAATGTGCCCGTTCCCGATCATTGCGGAAGCTGCACAGCCTGTATCGATGCCTGTCCGACGGATGCGATAGTTGAACCCTATGTGGTCGATTCCCGAAAGTGTATCTCTTATGCCACGATCGAGCTGCGTGACGACAGATTGCCCGATGAAATAGCCGACAACCTCAACGGCTGGCTCTATGGCTGCGACATCTGCCAGGATGTCTGCCCATGGAACCGGTTTCAGCAGCCGGCCGATGATCCCCGGTTTGAACCGCGCCGTGGTGAGACAACCTTATCCGAAGATGAGATACTGTCAATGACGCACGCGGAATATGTCGAGCGTTTTAGGGGATCGGCAGTAAAGAGAGCGAAGCTCACCGGGCTGAAGCGAAACGCAAGGTATCTTATGGAGGGAAGAAAATGAGCAGGATCAGTGCGGTCTCTGGGGCGATATGCTTAGCTTTCTGGATCGTTTTTGCATCTGCAGGTTGCATCTCCGCTCAGGATAAGACGGCCAACTCAAAATATACGGCGGTTCAAGAGCGGCACCGGCAAGCTGAGGCAGAGCTAAAGCGGTTAACAGATCTGCGTGATTCATTGAACGAGATACCCTTCAATGCCGAACAAAGAGAACCTTATGCCTCGCTGATAAAAGAGCACGAGGAGGAGATCGTTTACAATGAGCCGGCAGGGCAATGGATCGTGCGCTCAGACAGGTTCTGGGTTCTGGCAGAAAAATATAAAGATCTGCCCATTGCTGACGACATCGCCTGGGTGGCCGCAAATAATCCGCTTCCCGGCGAATGTGAGGGTTTCGTAAATTGCTATCTGCATTGGATGCGGATAACCCACGGAAGATATCTTGAGGCCTTTCCGGAGGGCAAGTACCGTGAAGACGCACTAAAGGAGATTGGGGATCTGGTCTCGGATCTAAATCGAGATAAGGATAAGTCCCCCGACATGTGGCCGACTGAAGAGGAAGAACTCGCAGAATTTCGCGCAACCCTTGATGTGCTGGTTAAAATAATGTCAGGAACAGATAGTCCGCAGAAAGAGGCCGTGTTGGCGGATATTGAGAAACTACGCGGCTCGGTCAAATGATTTGGGGCCCATATTAAGTTGTTGAAAGACGCATACAACCGAACAATAAAGGATCTGCGGATATCCCTGACCGACCGGTGCAACTTTCGATGCTTCTATTGCCTTCCACATGGCGAGCCCGCATGGGCCAAAAAAGAAACGCTGCTCACGTTTGAGGAGATCGAAAAGCTCGTTGCTATTTTTGTCTCGCTTGGGATACAAAAGATCAGGCTTACGGGCGGCGAGCCGCTCATCCGCCGCGATATCCCGGTCCTTGTTGAAATGCTGTCTCGGCTGAAGCCGGACCTCAGGGACATTGCCCTTACCACAAACGGTTTCGATTTTGTGAGACACGCTGAAGCTCTTCGAGGAGCCGGTCTTGACCGCGTTACTTTCAGCCTGGACAGTCTTCGTCCCGAGCGGTTCGCGGAGATAACTGCGGTCGATGCTCTTGGCCGTGTGCTTGCGTCGCTCGATGCTGCAAAGTCGCTCGGATTTAAGCCGATCAAGGTCAATGCGGTGATAGTTCGTGGGAGGAACGAGGATGAACTGGCCGAATTTGCCCGTTTCGCGCGCGAACAGGATATCTCAATGAGGTTTATCGAGTATATGCCGCTCGATTCGGGGCATAACTGGAGCCGCGAAATGGTGGTCCCGGCCCGCGAGATACGAGATGCGGTCGAGGCGGCGTTTCCCTTGAGGCTTAAAAGCAAAACAAGAGGCACCGAGACCGCCTGGAAATATGAGTTTGCGGACGGGGCACCGGGCGAGATCGGCATCATCGCTCCGGTCACGGAAATGTTCTGCGGACAATGCTCCCGCATCAGGCTGACCGCTGACGGCCAGATCCGGACATGTCTCTTTTCTCAGGTCGAATATGACCTCGCGGGCCGCCTGCGAGCCGGGGCCACAGATACAGAGATCATTGAATTTATCGAAGCTGCCGTTTTGAAAAAAGAAGAACGGCATTACATCAACGACCCCGGCTTTATTCAACCCGATCGAACGATGAGCTTTATCGGCGGTTGATCTTCCGTGAAACTACGCAGACCGAATTCGGCGCCTCAGTTCCTGCATAGATCGTCTTCACTACTTCTAGAGAGTTGATTTCTAGGTTTCTCGCAAAGGCCTCGGCGTATTCCGAAGCTTCAAGGCCGGGCGGCGGCTGATGGAAAATGTAGAATCGGCCGTCCCGCTTAAGGAGCCCGCGCACCTCGCGCAGCTCCTCCACAGGATCCATCCAGAAAGCATTGATATTGAACAAAAATATCTTGTCGTACTTACCCCCGTACAAACCGAGGCCGGGTATCGCCGCGTTCACGACCCGTACCTTTCCGCCGCTGATGTGATCCGGATGTGCCAGCCTCGCGGCCTCCGCCATTTTCGGCGATCGGTCGATGGCTGTCAGGTGTCCGGTAGTAAGTCTCTCGCAGATCGGACCGATCGCATGACCACGTCCGCAGCCGATCTCCATTATCCTGTCGTCCGGCTTTACGTCCAGCAGGCGCACGGCCCATTCGATCCGTTCGGGTAGCTCTTGAACCATCTCCTTCTAGCTTCCCCGCCGGCCCATCATATCCAGTCCGACCGCAGCCACTAGGATCGACCCTTTGATTATGTCCTGCATAAAATCCCGGACGTTCATCAGCGACATGCCGTTGTCCAGGCTTGCCATAATCAATGCGCCCAAACAGGCGCCAAAGATCGTTCCTCTTCCGCCCATCAGCGAGGCCCCGCCGATCACGCATGCGGCAATTGCGTCGAGCTCTTTGAGCACGCCTGCGTCCGGGGTCGCGCTGCCGACACGAGCAGTAAAGATCAGCGCAGCAATGCCCGTCAGCCCGCCGAGCAGAGCGTAAACGAACACGATATTTCGCCGATCATTTATTCCCGAAAGCCTGGCCGCCTCCGCATTGCCGCCGATCGCATAAAGGTAACGCCCGAATGTGGTTGAGGTCGTCACAAATGCACCCAAAAGAGCGACCGCAACAAATATCAATACAGGAACTGGCACTCCCTGGTATGAGTTCATCACCCAGATGAATCCGACGATGGCGACGATCGGGATGACAGCACGCGAGAATGCTGCCGCGTAGTTCACTTCGCCAAGCCCATATTTCTTTACTGCTTTTGCCGAGCGAACGGCACCGGCAAGCACGGCCGCAACCGCTATCACTGCCAGTATCCACCCATAGTTAGCCGGGACGTTCCCCTGCCCTATTACCTTAAAGGTATCGTCGGCCACCGGCACGGTGTTCCCTCCGAGCAGCCATTTCACGGCCCCGCGCCAGGCGAGCAGCCCGCCGAGCGTAACAATGAAGGCCGGGATGTTAAGATAGGCCGTGAGAGACCCCTGGAGCATCCCGATCAATACGCTTATTCCAAGTGCGAGACCTATCGCGACCGGCAGGCTGGATTCCATCGTCGTCAGAGCAAATGCGGCTATCCCGCCCGCAAACCCAAGAACCGAGCCG
Source organism: uncultured Acidobacteriota bacterium (assembly GCA_937859595.1). Classification (GTDB taxonomy): domain Bacteria; phylum Acidobacteriota; class Blastocatellia; order Pyrinomonadales; family Pyrinomonadaceae; genus OLB17. The sequence continues at coordinate 43,928 of CALMAH010000011.1, forward strand.
ACCGAGAGATCGATATTCGCCGAAACGATCACCATCAGCATCCCAACGGCGAGTATCCCGGTCACGGACATTTGGGTCATCAGGTTTGAAAGATTTCGCGAGGTGAGAAATATCGAATCCGTTGACCAATGGAAAAAAGCCCAGATCAGCCCGAGTACAGCGATCATTATGTAGGCCCGCAATGTTGCGGTATTTATTCTGGTTGGTTTGTTTTCGGACATTTCGTTTATTGGATAAGTGTCGCTGCCGGTGTAGTCATATCTCCGCGAAACACTCTGTGCACTCAGCGTTAAGTCATTGTTGTTCTGAGCTTATAGCAGATGACTTGAATGGATGGCGTAATTCTTAAAACTCTCTGCGGCTCCCTCAGGAGAAACTCTTGCGTTCTCGGCGTGGAATGATGCTTAACTACAGTTCCACGCAGAGTAACGCAGAGACTTCGCAGAAATCGCAGAGAGTACCGAATTTCCATATAACCAAATCATAACCGCTATAGTTGATTTTTAACGCAGAAACGATCATTCTCGAAAATTCATAACTCGTCTTCTGATACCTTCCTTCAACATAAGAACATTGAAGTTCATTAATAAACCCACTTCCCAACCGCCAAGGCTCATGTAAGTAAGCAATTGCGCTTCATGAATAGGTGCAAGAGCTTCGACAGATTTTGTTTCTATAACAACACGACCTGAAACCAAAAAATCCAAACGATACCCACATTCTAGTTTTACATCCTTGTAAACGATCGGCACTGGTACTTCCCGTTCAAAAGGGATATTTCTCAATAAAAATTCTCTGGCAAGACATTCTCTGTAGGCTGATTCCAGCAAACCCGGACCCAGTTTTTTATGTACTTCTATTGCAGCCCCGATCACGCTCTCGGTAATTCGATTGTAAGCGTCCGCATTTGTCATAAAGGAATATTATTACGCTTTCCTTCTTTCCCTATCCTAATTCCCCTATAGCGGTTACGGGTCGGGTATATGGAAATTCTGCGATCTCTGCGAAGTCTCTGCGTCCCTCTGCGTGAAACTATGATCAGGCATCATTCCACGCCGAGAACGCAAGAGATCTTCGCAGAGAGTTTTCAGAATTTCGCCATTCATCCAAGTCGTATCCGCTCTGGTTGATTTCTCGACCTTCTTCTGCAAACAACAAATCTGAGTTCTATGCGTTACGTCATTGTTGTTCTGATCTCAACCGATTTTCAACGTTGGATCTATATGACCGATCAAACTCCCTGGCCTGTTGCGGCGGCCATCACCTTTTCGGGCGTCGCTTCCTCGCGTACAAATTCTCCGGTCAATCTTCCTTCGTGCAGAACAATTACGCGGTCAGAAAGTCCCAGGACCTCTGGCAGCTCTGACGAGACAAGTACGATCGCGAGTCCCTGCTTTGCAAGCTTATTGATCTCGGCATATATCTCCTGTTTTGCCCCCACGTCCACACCTCGCGTTGGCTCGTCCAGAAACAATATCCTTGGTTTGGTCAGAAGCCATTTTCCGAGCACCACCTTTTGCTGATTGCCGCCGGAAAGATTTCCGGTAATCGTCATCGGCGATGCCGCCTTGATCTGAAGGCCTCTCATTGGTTCGCCAACAGCACTCAGCTCCTTATAGGGGTGGGTCAGGAACCGTCCGGAAATGCTGTCCAGCGCCGCAAGCGTCATATTGTTCAGGATCGTCTGGTCGAGTATAAGCCCAAAGCGCTTTCTGTCTTCCGTAACAAAGCTGATCCCGTTCCTTATTGCGTCAGCGGGGGTTTTTATCTTTACCGGCTGCCCTTCGACGTGGATGCTGCCTGAGTGTTTTCCGTCCCAGGCACCGAAGATCGTGGTCAGCAGCTCTGTACGTCCCGCCCCCATCAATCCTGCGACGCCGAGCACCTCGCCTTTCCTCACCCTGAATGAGACGTCGTCAACAATTTTTCTGAAAGGCGGCGAGGCCGAGTATGCCGATACGCCCACTACCTCAAGCGCCACCGGCCCAAATTCGTGTTCCGCTGTCGGGAATATCTCGCCGACATTGCGGCCGACCATCTCCGCGATCACCCGCTCCCGGGTCAGGCCCTCGCGGTCAAATGTTCCGACCGTTTTGCCGTCTCTGAGCACGGTTATTCGTTCGCTCATTCTTAGAACCTCGTCAAGTTTGTGAGAGATATAGATCATTCCCACTCCGCGTTCCTGAAGCCCGCGAAGTATCGAGAAAAGCGTTTCAACTTCGGATTCGGTCAGAGCCGCTGTCGGCTCATCGAGGACAAGTATCCTAGCGTTCTGTGACAGAGCCTTTGCAATTTCTACAAGCTGCTGTCGCCCGATGCCCAGGCTACCTGCTTTTACCCTCGGGTCTATGTCAAGCCCGAGTTCGTGAAGCAGGGCAGCGGCATTGTGGTAAAGCTCCGCCCAATTGATAATGCCAAACTGCGAAGGCTCGCGCCCCAGAAAAATGTTCTCGGCAACCGTCAGCTCTTTTACCAGCGAGAGTTCCTGGAAGATTATCGCAACTCCGGCCTCTTCCGAATCCCTTATGCCGCGAAAGTGCCGTTTCGTGCCATCTATCCAGATATCGCCATCGAATGTGCCCGCCGGGTAAACGCCGGACAGCACCTTCATCAGCGTTGACTTTCCCGCACCGTTCTCGCCAACAAGTGCGTGGAACTCACGGGCGTTTAGCGTAATGCCGACCCCGTCGAGCGCCCTGACACCCGGAAATTCCTTCACGATGTTTCGCATTTCCAAAAGTGGTTCGGTCATATTCGTTGCGGGGCTTGGGAGATTTTACACAGATTGCCCTCCGGATTCCAGAGATCAAAGCGAACGCCGACTGCTGCATCCTCGGCTTTTCAAGTTGCACCGCTGCTCCTATACTATCTGCATGTCAGAGCAGATAGCCATCGAATCCGTCCTTAACGAATCGCGTATTTTCGAGCCGCCTCGGGCATTTTCTGCAAATGCTCATATCAAAGGCTTTGAGGAATACGAACGGCTTTACGCCGAGGCCGCCGCGGACCCGCCGGCATTTTGGGAAAAACAGGCCGAAGCTCTTCACTGGTTCAAAAAATGGGACACGGTGCTCGAATGGAACGAACCCTTTGCCAAATGGTTTGTCGGCGGCAAGCTGAATATTTCCTACAATTGCCTCGATCGGCATCTGTCTTCATGGCGTAAAAACAAGGCCGCCATTATCTGGGAAGGCGAACCCGGCGAACAGCGGACGCTGACCTATCTCCAGCTTCACGGCGAGGTCTGCCGGTTCGCCAATGTGATGAAAAAACTCGGGGTCTCGACCGGTGACCGCGTTGCTCTTTATATGCCGCTGGTCCCGGAACTTGCGATAGCAATGCTCGCCTGTGCCCGAATAGGAGCGACACACACCGTTATATTTGGGGGATTTTCGGCGGATGCGATTCGCGACCGCGTGAATGACGGCCAGTGCAAGCTGATAATTACAGCCGATGGCGGCTACCGCCGCGGATCGGAGATAAAACTAAAGGCCACGGTAGATGAAGCCGCCGCACAAACACCATCGGTCGAAAAGATAGTTGTCTTCAAACGGACGGGTTCAAAGGTCGATATGCGGCCGGGCCGCGACCACTGGTGGCATGAGCTTATGCAGACCGTAAATGCCGAGTGTCCGGCCGAGGAGCTCGATTCCGAACATCCGCTCTATATCCTTTACACATCCGGCACGACCGGCAAGCCAAAGGGCATACTCCATACCACCGGAGGCTACCTGACCCAGGCTGCTTACACGGCGAAAATGGTCTTTGACCTAAAGGACGAAGATGTTTATTGGTGCACAGCGGACATAGGCTGGGTCACCGGCCACAGCTATGTTGTTTACGGGCCTATGGCCAACGGCGCAACGGTTTTGATGTATGAAGGTGCTCCGAACTATCCGGATTTCGACAGATTTTGGGACATAGTCGCACGCCATAAGGTAAACATCCTTTACACCGCCCCTACGGCCATACGGGCGTTCATCAAATGGGGTGAGCAATATCCGCTAAAACACGACCTCTCGTCGCTTCGCCTGCTTGGCACGGTCGGCGAGCCGATCAATCCCGAAGCATGGATGTGGTATCACGAGGTGATCGGAAAGGGCCGCTGCCCGATCGTCGATACATGGTGGCAGACCGAGACCGGATCGATAATGATCTCGCCTCTTCCGGGTGCGACCCCTACCGTCCCCGGTACCGCGACCAGGCCGCTGCCCGGCATAATCGTAGATGTGGTTACAAAGGCCGGAGTGCCGGTCAACCCCGGCGAAGGCGGGTATCTCGTGGTCAAACACCCATGGCCGTCAATGCTCAGGACACTCTGGGGAGACGACGAACGCTACAAAAAAACCTATTGGTCGGAGATACCGAATGTTTATTTCGCAGGCGACGGCGCTCGCCGCGATGAGCACGGATATTACTGGATAATGGGCCGGGTCGATGATGTGATAAACGTCAGCGGTCATCGGCTCGGGACCGCAGAGATCGAATCTGCGCTCGTCTCGCACGAGACCGTCGCTGAGGCGGCCGTGGTCGGTCGCCCAGACGATCTTAAAGGCCAGGCCATCTCCGCGTTTGTAACGCTTGAAGGAGGCCGGACAGGCAGCGATGAACTGAAGGAAACGCTCCGAGCACACGTCGCTAAGGAGATCGGCTCGCTGGCAAAGCCGGACGATATCCGCTTTACCGACGCTCTGCCCAAGACGCGTTCGGGCAAGATAATGCGCCGCCTGCTCCGCGAAATAGCTACCGGAGGGCAAGTGGCAGGTGACGTTACGACCCTCGAGGATTTCTCAGTGCTTGAAAAACTGCGCGAGGATGAGGAGTAGTAATAAATGTGGTCCCGCCATCGAACTTTGATGGAACCTGCTACACATTGAACTGCTAAAATAAAAAAAGGGTATGTCCGAAAAAGCATCAGTGCCACAACCTGCCGAAGAGTTGGCGCTCGCAGGTCGCGAGTTTTACCGTCGCGGCTGGGTGCTGGGGACTAGCGGCAATTTCAGCATGCTGCTCGCTCGAAGACCGCTCAGGATCTGTGTGACGGCAAGCGGTATAGAAAAAGGGGATCTGGACGAAACGAACTTCCTGGAACTCGACGATGATGCCGAGATCTTACAGGGGTTTGGCAAGCCTTCGGCCGAGACCTTGCTGCATCTCTGCATTTACCGGCACGTGCCAAAGGCCCGGTCGATATTGCATACTCATTCGGTTTGGGGAACCATACTTTCAGATCATTTTTACGAAGGCGGATTCATTGTGATGGAGGGCTATGAGATGCTCAAAGGGCTTTCGGGCGTTACTACACACGAGCATAAGGAGCTTGTACCGATAGTCGATAATTCGCAGGACTACATTGCCCTCTCGCATGTGATAGAAAACGTGCTTCGCGAAAGCAAAGACATACACGGCATCTATCTTCGCCGACATGGACTATATACCTGGGGCGAGACGGTCTCCGATGCCCGTCGGCACGTAGAGATATTTGAGTTTTTGTTTGAGGTGCTTGGACGAATGGTGACCATGAAGCAAAACCCATGAAACACTGGATCAAATTAATCAGCCTTCTTGCTGTAAGTTTGGCATTGGGCAATTATGCAAGCGGCCAGGGTCATAGGAATACGGATATTGAAGATCTCGTTTCTCAACTCTATAAGGCTCCTTGGAGCGGCGCTGAATTGATTGGCGAGAGCCCAACAATGTGGGATTTCCAATTGACCGAACCAATGCGTAAGATCTTGGAGATCGGAAGTTTGGCCAAAAACCCACTTCTCGCGCGAATTGGCCAACATGAGGTGACAGATCAGGTGATCTTCCTTTTAGGCGGTGTCGGCGACGAAAAGGTGATCGAGCCGATCATAAACGCGATGATCAGCAGACGCGACCTGAAGCATCATTACAAGGGCAGGCAAATAAATAGAGCGGCGAATCTTGCACTCACGAACATTACGGCAGCGGATGTGATTTGGCATCATGGAGGCGGAATAGTGGTCGAGCGTTGTCGGGACAACCCAAAGGAGTGCTGGCTTGCCTGGTGGAAACGGAACAGATCCTCGTTTGCCATCAGCGCGGTGAATCAAAACCGTTGTTACTCATACTACCCCAACTACGGTATATATCGGAACAGGCCGTAGTAATATTTTTTTTTCGATATGGCGATTGTGGATGTACCAAGTAGGAATCTTCGACTTACCGAGCCGGAAAAGATATCTACCTACCTACTCGGCATCGGCATCGACTACGAACGCTGGGACAACATCGTAGAACTTGGCCCGGATGCGAGCGACGAGGAAATACTTTCTTTCTACTCGAAGGAGATCGAGGAATTAAAGAGAAAAGGCGGATATGTGACGGCAGACGTGATAAACGTTACGCCCGAAACGCCGGGACTCGATGCGATGCTCGACAAGTTCAACAAAGAGCACTGGCACGATGAGGACGAGGTCCGCTTTATCGTCAAGGGCCACGGGCTTTTTCACATCGCTCCCGAAGGCGGAGATGTTGTCTCGATCGAAATGGAGGCCGGCGACCTGATCCGCGTGCCGCGCGGAACGAGGCACTGGTTCAACCTATGCGGCGACCGCACCGTCCGGGCCATCCGTTTGTTCCAGGATCCTTCAGGCTGGACACCGCATTACACCAACTCCGGCGTCGATGCCGGTTTCGAGCCGATGTGCTTCGGCGTCTCATATATACCGGTGGCGTAGAACTATTGCCACAAAGATCACAGAGTGCATGCGATCTCTTTGTCTTCTCTGTGTGCTCTGTGTCTGAATATGGAAAAGGCAATTCTTCTCGACATCGAAGGCACTACAACACCGATAGATTTTGTTCACAAGACGCTTTTTCCATATGCCCGGGCGCGCATGGCGGGTTTTGTTTCCGATAATTTCAATGACCTGAAAATAGAGGTCGCCCAGCTTGCGGAAGAACACGCAGCCGAAGGCGACAATAATGTAGAATTCAGGCCGGATTCGGCAAATTCGGTCTCTGAATATCTCAATTTTCTCATCGACAACGACCGAAAATCCACGCCGCTTAAGTCGATACAGGGAATGATCTGGCAAACCGGTTATGAGTCCGGTGACCTCGTTTCGACTGTTTACGCGGATGTCCCGGCGGCATTCAAACGCTGGAAAGACGAGGGCAAAACGGTCGCCATTTATTCGTCCGGCAGCGTCCTCGCCCAGCAGCTTATTTTCAAATACTCCGACCAGGGTGACCTAACGCATTACATCGACCGCTATTTTGACACCAATGTCGGCCATAAGCGTGAGGCTGAGAGTTATTGCAAGATCGCCGAGCAGTTAGAACTGCAGCCAGACACAATACTTTTCGTTTCCGATATCCCGGAGGAACTATATGCAGCGGCTGAGGTCGGGATGCGTGTTCTTCTCTCTGTTCGGCCCGGAAACGCTCCGGTCGCCCAGAAAGACAGACTAACGACGATCACGTCGTTTGATGAGATCGACATTTGAGCGTCATTCAAAATAAAGGTGGTAGTGCCTTGCACAGCCGGGGTTGAATTCGCGTTCACAGGCAGGGCAGAGGTTCTCACAGGCAAGATAGTCTTCGATCGAGAGCACAGCACCGCAACCGCCGCAGAGTATCGCCTTTTCTGAGCGTTCCGCCCGCGGCCAAATTGCCGGCTTGTGTTCCGCCACAGCCTCGTGGCAGTCAAAGCAGGAATACCATCGGCCGCAACACTTGAATCTTATTGCGATTATATCCACCGGACAGTGCCAGTGTCCGCAACGCGTTTCGGCATCAACCCCGACGCCAAATACCTCATTTCCGTGTACGAGCCGCAGAGCTTTCGTCTCCTCCCTTAGTTAAGATAGTATGAAATGGATCACGATCAGAAAGGGGCGGATCATTTATGGAAGAAAACGGACTCGAAACGGCAACACTCGCGGCAGGATGTTTTTGGTGTGTTGAGGCGATCTTTGACGATCTCGTTGGAGTTCACGACGTCGTCTCCGGATATTCGGGCGGGCATAAGGAAAACCCGACCTATCAGGAGGTCTGCTCCGAAACCACCGGCCATGCCGAGGTTGTTCAGGTCAGGTTTGACCCCGCCGAGCTCTCGTACGCAGATCTGCTCCGCGTCTTCTTTTCCGTTCATGACCCCACAACCCTGAACCGCCAGGGTAACGACATCGGGACCTCATATCGTTCAGCTATTTTCTTCCATTCAGATGAACAACGGCGGATCGCACACGAGATCATCGACGAGGTCACAAAAGAGGCCGTCTATGACGATCCGATAGTAACGGAGATAACCGTATTCGAAAAGTTCTGGCCCGCCGAGGACTATCACCAGGAGTATTTTGCGAACAATCCGAACCAGCCATATTGTGCGGCCGTCGTTGCGCCCAAGGTGGCGAAATTCCGGCAGAGATTCTCGGCAAGGTTAAAGGGCGGAAGGAAACGGGCGGTCTAACTGCGTGGCGCCAAAACCCAACACTAAACCTTACCAAAGAGCATCAATACGCCGATCGCGATAAAAGCCAACGCAGCGATCCGTTGCAGCCATTCGGTCGGGACATATTGGCTAAGTGCTCCTCCGAGCAAAACACCGAGAAGGGAAACAAGTACTAACGCGAGGCTCGCACCTAGGAAGACCGCCAGTTTGGCGTCAGTTCTTGCCGTCAGCACTATCACGGCAAGCTGTGTCTTATCTCCGAGTTCTGCGAGAAACAATGTAAGAAAGGCGGTACCGAATATCTTCCATTCCATACCGCCTATTCTATCGGCTGCACAAAGGATGACAAATCACTAGAAAGCTATCCTGATCGATCTCTTCAGGTGTTCGAGCAGTCCGTGCCGCTCATAAGGTACCTTGCGGGTGTTAAGGAGATAAAGTATCCGATGTTTTGTGTAGGAGAACACCTTTCTAAAGCTTGGCCGCTCCGCTAACCGCTCCATCACCTTCTGGATCGCGAGGCAGACGCCTTCAGCAAATTCGCCGGAGTCTCCGATAGCCTTGACTTCGATCGTTCCGTTAAGGAACCGGACAGCGCCATTCCTCGCGGAAAGTGACGGATATTCAACAGAAAGCTGCGCACATGCCTTATGAAATGCCGCTTTGAAGTTAAGGTTGGCCCTCGAAAGGGAGTTATCGATAGTCGTCAGTATCTCACTCAGAAGATCCTCGATCTCTTGCCGGTCCGCGTCTTTAGGGTCAAGCAGATGAAATGCAGGCCGGCCGGCGGTCAAACGGGCCATTCTAACGGCGTCGGCCAGGATCTTGTCCTCCACATAGGTGTCGTTACCGTTTCGGCTATTCGACATTTCGGGAGATCTGTAAACGCCGATCCGTCCATTTGACGTACGCGAACGGAGTATTATGCGTTCAAACGCCTTCCGGCCTTTCGAAACAACCCCGGTTTCGAGGTCATGTTCCAACGCCTGCAGGGTGTTCTGGGGAGTAAAGATGATCTCTGCCTCATAGGCACAGAGTTCAACATGTACACGGCCGATGAACTGCATTGACCGCAGATATCTGACAAGTGCGTCTAGATCGACGAAGGATGTATTGAGGTTTTCGTGGATCGCGTTCATCTTCATTCTTTGCAGAGACTGATCTCCGGTCTTTGCTCTCGGGCTAAAGAGGGAAATCTCCGAATATGGGCTTGCGTGCATATATGGCGAATCCGGCTCGGCTTCCAGTAAGTTTTTTCTTTTATTGAGGTTGGTCATGAATAGCTAAACCGTACTTTCCGAAGATGGTTTCTTCACGTTTCTTTACACTTGACCTAGAACTATTTCCCGCGCGCTTTCGTCTAATGCTCGGTTCAGAACGCAAAAATTGAAAGATCCGAAGGAGCTAAGATGAAGAAGCCTATTCTTGCTGCGCTAATTGTATCGCTTGCTGCATTTGCCGTTGCTGGTCAAAGTTCAACAGCAGATTATTCGGGCGTGTGGAAACTCGATGTAGATCGATCGGATGTGGCTCAGAGCCCGGGCATTGAATCGATGACGATGACGGTCGTGCATGATGCCGGGACTCTCTCGGTTTCGACCGAGACCAAGCGGTCGGCTGGGAGAGCAGGGGCGCCCGGAAGGGGCGGCGGAATGGGCAGAGGAGGGATCGGCGCAGGGCCGGCCGGCGACGGAAAATTCACCTACGATCTCAACGGTTCGGAAACCAAAACGGAACAGGCCACCCAGTTCGGACCAGTGCCAGTCCGGTTAAAGGCAGCATTCGAAAAGGACAAGCTTACACTTTCATCGGTACGGACACTTTCGGCACCAATGGGGGATGTGTCGGTGACCACAAGAGAAGAATGGGTCTTGTCGCAAGACGGTCAGAGGTTAACGGTCAAGCGTGTTACGGAGACTCCCCGCGGAACGAATACAATGACCTTGGTGTTTACAAGATCAGATCAAGAATATTGAAACGACGAGTGATGCCCCGGTAGGTATTGAGGCGCCGGGGCCTGTTGTTTCCGTTTCCGAGATCAAACTCCGCTTCGATCATTCGGCAAATTTCAGTTCGTCAACTATCTCGCGAACGTATTTCCTTCCAAGTTCTACTTCGTCGCGGCCAAGTGACACGGCACCCACAACAGCATGGCCCCCTCCGCCGTAACGTTCGCAGATCTCGGCGATGTTATGCATCCGGGGACGAGGAGCCCATGGGTTCGATCCTACAGAGATCTTCGTCCTGAATGAGCACTGACTCAATGAAACGTTGTATGTGGTCTCGGGAAAGAAATAATAGGGAATGAACTTATTGTAGCCCTCGACCCCCGTACCGACGAGGTCGAACATCACGACACCCCGGTCGTAAGACGCCCGCTCGCGAATGATCTCGACGGTCGTCCAATGGTCCTCGATGATATGGTCTAGTTTGTTCTTTACTTCAAGTTCATTGACGATCTCGTCCAAGCTTCGGTCAGTCATCATGTGGATGATCTTTTCAATGAAGGCCACATCTTTTTCACCTTCAATAAGTTGCATCAGCCTTAATGCCGGTGCTCGCAGCTCCACACACTGTGCAGCCGACTCATAGAACGCACCGTCAATGATATGGGCCCATTCGATCAGCTCCTCGAGGGACCGGTCTTCAAAACCGAATTTTTCCTTGGCGATCCGAGCAAGAAATTTAGCGTTTGAAGCGCTTGTGGTGTCCAAAAATTTCTTTCCCGACGTATCCGCCAGGAAATGTGCCTCATCCTCCTTCGAAAGAAAGGCTGATTGGTGATGATCGAACCACCAGGTAAGGCGGTCGTCGGCGCAGTACTTGAAATCAAGTATCGCATTCTCCTTTCCGTCCAGTTGTTCGCGGTCAAAGGCGTTCCCCGCCCGGTGCATCGTCGGCGTATAGCCAATGACCGCATCCGATCTAACTGTCGCTCGGTAAAACTTGGTAAAGATCGCAGCCGATGAGACCCCGTCAAAGCAATTTCCGTGATAAAGTATCCTGAGATCCATAAAAAGCAACAGGCCCGCAGGCAAAACATTCTAGGTTAGTTTGCCGTTCAGAGTTCGTCAAGGGAGACCCATGGAAATAAGGAAAGCGACTGAAAAAGACGCTCCTTTGCTGATCGAGTTCAACCAGGCAATGGCGTTTGAAACAGAGGGAAAACGACTCGATCCCTCCGTCATCGGTCCCGGTGTGAGAGCAGTATTTGGCGATGTCACAAAGGGATTTTATCTGGTGGCCGAGGTTGAGAAGATGATCGCCGGCGGACTTATGGTCACGTTAGAATGGAGCGATTGGCGTAACGGTTGGTTCTGGTGGATCCAAAGCGTTTACGTGCGTCAAGACTTCAGAGGCCGGGGGGTTTACCGTCGCTTGTACGAGCATGTCAAACGCCTTGCCGATGAGCAAGGCGGCGTTTGTGGATTCCGGCTGTACGTCGAAAGGGAGAACGAACGGGCGATGCGGGTCTACGAGAAACTGGGGATGAGCCGTACCGATTACGAAATGTATGAGGAAATAAAGAGGCCGGGACGATCAGATTGACTGTCCCGGCATTTCTATGAAAGCAAAAGTACGAAGCCCTATTTGAAGGTGTGGAAGTTCATCGTAGTTTATTGTTCACCCTATAACGATTAGACAAGAGGCTTTCGGCCATTTGCTTCCAAAGACCCTAAAAGCTTGAAGGTTGTATTTGGGAAAGAGCCCGATCTAGTCTTCGTGCCCACACTCGAAGATTTCCCCCAAGCAATCTGAGCCCTTTCCCAAACCTTTTCCGGTCACATCAGCAAACGCCAAGCTGTAATAACTCGCCTGGCCCGCAGCCTTCAGTTGACCTGATCTTATTTTCAATAAATGTACCTTCCGATACACTCGTCTAATTGCAAAGAGCGTGCCAAACATTATGTTTGGCTAAAAGTCCGATAAATTATAGCGTTGTGTTTCGGGCGCTAAATAAAGACTTTTGGGTGTATGTCTTTATTTCATACAATAAAGAAAAATGCAACTTGAAAATGTCCTATTTTCATTCATTGTCTGGCAACAACGCAATATGCTGTAATCTTATTGATGGGCAAAATCACCGAAGCCGAGTTTAGCGTGATATGCGAAGCGATCATTAGTGATCGAGCGAGCATTTGTAAGCACAATCCGATGGGGTCGGAAGAAGAAACTCTGCTTTGGATGTTGCTTGGCTGCCTAGTGAGCTACCTCAGCCTGAGCGAGATGGAGACTCCTTGTTTCAAAGGTATTCCCGATGCAAACACTTACAGAGAAGCCATCTCTAATATATTAAGACGTCGAATGGAACCGGATTTCAATTTTTCGAGATATTTTCAACTATTTAATTCCAAATGATCGTTACTAAGTTTGTATTAAGCGCATTTCAGCAAAACACACGAATAGTTGCGTGCGAAGATACTGGACAGGCAATGTGTATCGATCCGGGTGATGCGTCGTCCGAACTGGTCGAATTCATAAGGGCCGAAGGAATGACCCTAAAGGCAATAGCCTTGACACATGGCCATCTGGACCACGTTGGAGGAACACTGGCGCTCCATCGCGAATTTCCCGAGGCCGAAATCATTTTGCATAAGGACGACGAGGATCTTTACTACGGATTGCCCCAACAACCACTGTTCATGGGAATTTCGCCGCACCAATTTGCCCCGCTGGGACTGGATTTTCAACCTCCGCCTAAGCTGACGCGAAACTGGCAGCATGGCGAGATCCTCAATGTCGGCAGCCTTTCCTTCAGCGTTCGCCACTGTCCGGGACATACTCGCGGCCATGTGATCTTGGCGGAGATCGAACAAAAGTCGGTGTTTGTTGGAGACTGCCTATTCTTAGGGTCAGTAGGGCGTTCTGATCTTCCGGGTGGTGATCATCAGCAGTTGATCACCTCGATCCGAGAACAGATACTCAGTCTCGGGGACGACTTTGTTGTTTACTCAGGCCACGGACCAGAGACTACCACCGGCGAGGAAAGACTCTCAAATCCATTTCTCAATGGTGCATTTGAAGCCGCTCGGGGACGCTATGTTTAACTTGATTCACCCGCCATGGCAATCGTTTGGGAATGTGGCTCCCGGCGACTAATGTTACAATTGTCCAAATTAGCTCAAGGAGTAAGACAGATGAGACAGATTTTTGTGCTTTCTTTGATCATTGCCTTAGGCTCATCGGCCGCCTTCGCACATCTGAGCGCGGCACATACCAGGATCGGTTCAATGCCGCCTCAAGTAACGTTTCGCACCGAGAGGGTCGCCGGAAACGTATATGTTCTCTTTGGACAAGGCGGAAATATCGGGCTTTCCGTAGGGCCTGACGGCATATTAATGGTCGACACCCAGTTTGCGAACGTAGCGGATCGGATCAAGGAAGAGTTGAAGAAGCTCGGCTCGGAAACGCCTAAATTCATCTTTAATACTCACTGGCACGGCGACCACACGGGAGGCAACGAGATATTTGGGGCCACCTCGATGATCCTGGCCCACGAAAATGTGCGAAGGCGTATGGAGGAGACCACAATGTTTCGCGGCCAGCCGAGAAAGCCTTCGCCCGCGGTCGCACTTCCGATGATCACATATGGTGCCGGTTTGTCCATCTACTTCAACGGCGAACGTATAAACGCGATCCACTTTCCTAAAGGACATACTGACGGCGATACGGTCCTGCACTTCACCTCGTCAAACGTCTTCCATCTTGGTGATGATTTTTTTGTCGGCAGATTTCCCTTTGTTGACTTGGAGAGCGGAGGGACCGTCGAGGGCCTGATAAGAAACATCGGCGATATGATGCAGATGATACCCGCCGATGCCCACATCATTCCGGGCCATGGCCCTATGGCCAAGATCGACGACCTCCGCGACTATCACCAAATGCTGATCGATACTACGCTGATCGTCCGGCGGGGAATGTCCGAGGGCAAAACGTTGGACGAACTGAAGTCGGCGGGACTGCCGGAGAGATACAAGGAGGCGGGGTCCGGATTTATCAACACAAACGCCTGGATCGAGACGATCTTCAGGAGTTACTCAAAATAAACGTCCTCGGCCCAGTTTGGTCGCAAGCATTACGTCCGCGCCAATTTTTGCTGCTGCTGACAAGGCAGATCGAAGTTTTTTCTAAAGATACTGACGGGCAAGTTCTGCGAGAACGGCTCCCACCCCGATGTAAAGCACCTTCAATACGATCCCGACAAGAGAAAATAAGAGAATTGTAATGAGCGTCGAGAAAAGAGAGGAAAACTTGCGCTTGATCAAGACCCCCGTCGTAACAAAAGCCGCCACGCTCATAGTGCCCGTGGTCAATAATGCCAAGATCAAATACCCTGCAATCCCGTAATTCGCATCCGAACCGTGAAAACCATTCAGCGCTACCAAGAGCATCAAGAAAGCGAGAACGCCCGCAGATACGTTGATCACGAGCGTTGCCACGGCCGAGATGAGCTTTTGAATCATAAACTTAATAAGGAATTAGCCTTCTTGGGACGATCTGTTTACGGAATGCGCGATTTTGACGCTGCCGAATATGAGCGAAGAACTTTGGCTCGAAACTCTCTTTGCCTAAAACGGAGGTTCAATTCGAAACGGACGAAGTTACCTACTGATGACTCTGCTCGCTTCGAATGACGGCCGTTCACGAGAAAGTGATCTTGTGACAATTCGATCAAGACGAGATTACTCAGTTTTACTGGCTCGGCGTTCTCGGAATACCCACCAACTCGGGCCTGCAATTATGGCAAAATCACTAATCAGCAAACGCGACGCTCAGCTGCTTGAGTTTAAGAGAATCTGATCGGTCGAGCGAGTCGGTGTCAACTCGATCGATATAGTTGTATAGGATATCGCGTTGTTGGGGCGTGTAGCCGGCTTCGCGGATCTGGTAGCGGAGGTCGCGTTCGTTAGCTTCGTTGTTAGCACCGGCGGCGGAGACAACGTTTTCCTCTATCATTATCGAGCCCATATCGTCGGCGCCAAAGTGCAGAGCGGCCTGCCCAAGACGAATGCCCTGGGTCAGCCACGACGATTGAATGTGCTGAATGTTGTCCAAAAAGAGCCGCGAGACCGAGAGCATTTTTAGATAATCAACCCCCGTTGGTTCTTCAGTGATCTTGCGCCCCAAGGCAGTGTTCTCTCGTTGGAATGTCCACGGAATAAAGGCCGTAAATTCGCCGTAGTTTGGATCCGATGCCTTGTTCGCCAGAGCTTCGTCCTGCACCTGCCGGATACGTTCCAGATGCCGCACGCGGTGTTCGACCTTATCGCCGATGCCGAACATCATCGTCGCCGTTGAAATAAGCCCGACCTTGTGGACGGCTCGCATCACGTCGAGCCATTCCTGCGAAGTGCATTTGGTCGAGACGCGCTTTCGCACCTCGTCGTCCAATATCTCACCGCCGCCGCCCGGCATTGAATTTAGCCCCGCCGCCTTTAGCCGCTGCATTATCGTCACGTAGTCAAGCTTTGATATAAGCGAGATGTTGTGTATCTCCGACGGAGAAAAGCAGTGCAGCTGAAAATCAGGATACTTTGCGTGGAGCGTCCGCAAAAGATCTTCGTACCATTCGATATTGAAGTCCGGGTGCAGCCCGCCCTGCATCAACACGCCAGTACCGCCAAGAGCGATCGTTTCATCGATCCTCTTGCAGATCTCGTCGATCGAATGTACATACGTATCCGGCATGCCGGGCCTACGATAAAACGCACAAAATGTGCAGACGACATTGCAAACGTTCGTGTAGTTTATGTTGCGGTCGATGATATAGGTTACAACATCGGTCGGGTTCTTCCGCGTCCTGATCTCGTGCGCAGCTAAACCGATCCGGGCGAGATCATTTGAGTTGAGTAAGATCGTCGCGTCTTCGGCCGTCAATCGGTCACCATCAAGTGCTTTATCCAAGATTGGCTGAATAGATGTTCCCATTTCGCTTCCTGCTATAATTCTAGCAAAACGGTCGCAATAAATTTAATGAATTCCGCATATGGCACGTTCTAGAAAGACAGTTACATTTAAGGCAAAGTTCACAAATGCCGCGGAACAGGGCGGGGGTTGGCATTTCCTGGTCATAGAACCCGAAGTAGTTGAACGCCTCGGATTCAAAGGCGGGTCAAAGCGGGTCCTTTGCTCGATCAATGGTACCGAACGCTTTCCCTGCGCCCTTATGCCCTGGGGTGAGATCTTCTACATCATTGTCAATAAGAAACGCCGAGCGGACCTTGGCCTCAACGTCGGGGACTTCGTCGAGGTCAGGCTTCAAAGAGACGACAGCAAATATGGCATGCCCATGCCCGAGGAGCTTCAAGAGGTGCTGAACCAAGATCCTGAAGGCGACCGGCTTTTTCATGCGCTTACGCCCGGCAAACAACGCTCCATGTTGTACTTCATCGGCAAGTTCAAAGACATCGACCGCCGAATCCATACTGCCCTTAGCCTCGTCGAACACCTCAAAAAGAACAACGGTAAGATCATCTCCGAAGAGCTTTCCCAGGAGCTAAAACGTCCCGTCTTTTGAGAGGTTGGCAAATTTTCCGCCCGCTTTACGTCTTTAAAACTGATCCCCATGTGCGGTCGAATCAAAATTCAGTTCATCAAAACGCGATGATACATTTTTCGGAACATTTCCGCGTTTCAGGTGTATAGATATTAAAGGGGAGAAGTTTAGTAAATGGAAGACAGAGAACAAATTGGAACTAACGATCTTGGCCTTGTGCTGTTTATTGTTGTCGCCGGCTGGCTGCTGATCTTTCATTCAGGACTTTTTTAAGCAAACGCCGTCGTTGAGCGACCTTTTCTCCCTTTTCACAAAAATCTCAGGTAAAACTCAAAATTAATTAAAGACCTCGCCGCGAGTTCTGAATAAGATTCCCCTCAGTCTCAAATCACTGAGGAGGAGTTTGCAGATGATAGATGCGAACGAGCTGGGTCGAGGTATAAGGCAGATATATCCGTTTGATGTTTATTTGAAAGGTGTTTTACTTGCGCTGGTCGCCGCGGGAGCCGTCGCATTCTTTCTGCTTGCTGCGGTCAAATATCTCATCTTCACCGAAAGTTCTTATACGATCTGGTGGGTCAATCGCTGGCCGCTGCTGGTTCACGTCATATGCGGTTCGATCGCGCTTTTCGCAGGTCCGGTACAGTTCATTGCGTTAATTCGAAACCGCTACCTCAGAGTTCATCGGGCCATTGGCGCAATGTATGTCGGTTCGGTGATGATCGGCTCATTGAGCGGATATTATCTCGCTTTCAATTCGGTGGTCGGGCCGCTGCTGGGGTATTCGCTCGTAGTGCTTTCAACGGCGTGGCTGGCCACCACTCTTGTTGCTCTTGCCTGCATCCTGCAATACCGCATCGCCGAGCATCGCCTGTGGATGACCCGCAGCTATATCGTCACTTTCGCGTTCGTTGGCTTCCGATTCCTCTTTGAGACACCGTTCCTCGCCGACTTCCCGCCCCACGAACGCTCTGCAGTCATCATCTGGTTTGCCTGGATACCAACGCTCTTGGTTTTCGAGGTTGGCCGTCAGGTTCATTCGCTTGTCTCACGAAAAATGCTGCCTGCACACTAGGTGTTAAATGATAAACTGTTTCGCACAAATGGATCATGCCAAGCCTTGACCTAACACATCGAAATATCGAGGTCGATGCCGTACGCACCGCGGCGATCGTAGGCATCTGCAGGGCGTTCTGACTGGCTTTGTTTTCGGTGGGTACGGCCTGGGATGGTTTGGTCTGGTGGGTCATGCGAGGCTCCTCTTGGTCTCACTAACCATCTCCTTGCTCACTATTGTTGTAGCTGCTGCGATCTATGGTATCTCGACACGCGGTCCCCTTGAGAGCCTGCTTCGTTTGGTGACCTACGGCCGCAGGTTGGCCAGAGACCGTGTCGGAGATACTTATAAAAACCTCAGGGGTCTAAACCTCGGGATCAAGCCATTCTTTTCGGCGAGTTCGAAATAGAGGTCAATTCCACGGCGCATAGTATCGTCTATCGAGTAAGCGATGCTGTCCGTCAGGTACTCTACTAGCTCCTCGCCGCTCATATACAACTCCTCTTCGTAGTTTGCTGCGATCTGATCGATATGCGCGAGCCCCTCATCGCGAGCAGCTGCAAAATCAATTCCGATCTCATCTCGCTTTGTCATCCACATCGCAAATACAAACCCCAAACCGGTATACTGATGCCAAAGTTCAGCAAGATCAAACGATCTTAGATTGTGGATCTTAGATCTTGGATTTGAATCCACGTTCCGTGTGGCGTGTTCCGCAATTGCCAGCGCCGGGTCGCCAATTAGAAGAGCCGCGTCCGAAGAGGCGAGCATCGAATCAAGATCGGGCTCGGCATCTCGCCACTCGGGCTCGAACCCTAGAAATTCACGAAATATGATCTTGGTCAGCACGACCGATGTTTTTGACGAAACATCCAGAGAGACTGTCTTTACACCTTCCAGATCCCGGCCATCTGTTACGAGACAAACACTCTGAACCCTGGTTTTCGCGCCAACACAGACATCAGGGATCAGTTTCACCCCGTCAATGAACTGCGAGGCGATCACCGGAACAAGTGCCGCCTCTACTCGATCTTGCGAGAGCAACTCAGCCGAGCGCGCAGGCGCATTATCAAGTATCAGTTCGACCTTGCCGTGGTTTTGCCCATAAAGGAACGACCATACGAGCGGTGCCGTGTTCGAGTAGCTCGAAGCCGATATCCGTAAAATACTCATCAGTAAATATTGATAATGTCAGCCGCCGTAAACGTCCGCGTAATCATCGTTTCCCGTCAACTTTCTCAGCGCAAATGGGCATGTTGCAAATATCTTCAGTCCATTCGCCCTTGCATGCTCAGCCGCGGCGTCCAGCAGTTTTTCCCCGACACCTTGCCCGCGAAGGCTTTCATCAACCTGGGTATGGTCGATTATAAATCCGGTCTCGCCCGCCTTTGAATAGGTCATTTCCGCAAGCCGCTTGCCCTCGCCTTTGATGATGAAAGCCCCGCGGCCCCCTGCTTCAATGTGCTTGATATCCATAAATTGATTTTCCCGCAAAGATCCATAGACACAAAACGGTATTTCGAGGTTTGACGCCAGATATCGAGCGTTCGCAGCATTGCTCAGCTTCGCGGGGTCAACTATTCTAATTGGGTGACCATCTACGATATTACTGTCCCCATAAGTGAATCGGTGCCCATCTATGAGGGAGACCCAAAGGCCGTCATCGAAACATTTCTTGCAATGGCCGATGGCGGGCCTGCGAATGTTTCAAAGCTTTGCTTTGGAGCACACACCGGAACCCACGTCGATGCACCAAATCATTTCATCGAAGGAACGCGGCGGGTGGAGGATCTGGAACTCGATAAGATGATCGGCGCATGCACCGTGGTCGAGATCCCTGGGGATGTTCTCGCGATCGAACCCGAACATCTCGCAGGGATCGGCGCGGCGGAACGCATCTTGTTCAAAACGCGCAACTCCGCATTCTGGAACACGCCTGAAGATGGCTTTCGCACGGATTTCACTTACATTTCCCCTGATGCGGCACGTTTGCTTGCCGAACGCCGGTTGAAACTGGTCGGTATCGATTATCTATCGGTAGAAAAGTTTGGCTCTGATGCTTTCCCGACCCATATCGCTCTTCTTGAGAAAGAGATCGTCATTCTCGAAGGGCTTGACCTTCGCAATGTCCCAGCCGGCGACTACGAGCTTGTTTGTCTGCCCCTGAAATACTTTGGCGGAAAGGGTGATGGTGCACCCGCCCGAACGGTCTTATTAAAAAAATGAACGTTAATGACAAAGGCTACAGAGAGCGCGTTTACGAGCTTGTAAAGCAGATACCTTCGGGCCGTGTGATGACCTATGGCCAGATCGCGAATATACTTGGCGAGGGCTATACCGCGCGAACCGTTGGTTTTGTAATGCACGGCGCCGATACTGAAAATGTTCCGTGGCAGCGGGTGATAAATTCACAAGGGAAATGCTCGACCGGCAAAATGACCATCCCTGTAAACCTTCAGCAATCAATGCTTGAACAGGAAGGTGTGATTTTCGACGCCAAAGGCAGGTGCGATCTTGGTAAATACTTGTGGCATCCCGAAGGCGTCGGGGAGATAGACGATGTCCAGTTCGGGCTATTTACAGGCAGCTAGGTTCACTTCCTGATTATCTATGCCGCCGTCTCGGCCTTCATCTTCCCCATTTCAGCTTGTTCCTCAATACATCGAAATAATTTCGGTTCGGCGGTTGCACTAGGTTAAACGTCGTAGAGCTTTTGCGAATAATTACCCGGTCATTGGAGTGCATTGCGTATCCGGTCTGCCCGTCAAGGGTCAGTACCACTCCCTCATTTTCGTTCTTCAAGACCAGCTCTATCTCGGCATCGTCCGGAACGACTATCGGCCGATTGGTAAGAGTAAACGGACAGATCGGGGTAAGGACGACCGCGTTCATTGAAGGGTAAATTATCGGCCCGCCGGCCGACAGATTGTATGCTGTCGAGCCCGTCGGAGTTGCAACTATCAGGCCGTCAGAGCGGAATGAGTTAACAAACAGGCCATTCAGACGGACCTCTATTTCTATAATGCGGGCAATAGCTGCTTTGTTAATGACCACATCGTTTAAAACGCGGCCCTCGGCTAGCTTTTCCTTACCCCGCCAGTGCTCAGCGTCGAGCAAGACGCGCCGGTCAACCTCGTAATTACCCTCAAAGATAGCCTCCAGAGCGGAGTACATCTCCTCTATCCGGAAATCGGTCAAATATCCCAGGCTTCCGTAGTTGATCCCCAGTACCAGTGGCTCACCGACGCCCGAAAGCCGCGCTGTCGATATCATAGTACCGTCACCGCCAAGAACCACGGTCAGATCGGCCATTTGTACTAAACGCTGGCCAGACGGTACAGACCCATCGGTTGATCCTGCCGGGCAAAAAGGCTCGCCGGCCACCTCGACCGACTTTCCCCGAAGCCAATCAGCCAGTTCGCAAGCTGTTTTCCAGGCATCCGCATTATTCGGTTTCACAATAATGCCGACCGTCCTGGGAGGTTCTTTTGCCATAATCTCCTCGCGTTCTTCGATGTTCGAAAAGGTCCTTGCTGCTCAGTATTTACGAAAAGCCGCGAAATTTCAATTGTCGGCTTCGTTCAAACCCGGCCGATCCGGTAGGCCGAGTGCAGTGATGCCGTTACCCAATAAGAGGCAGAAATTCTCTTGCGAAGAGCATCTGAAAATTGAACTGGAAGCCGGCTTTTTGTTAAAATAATGGTTTGCCCGTAAACACAGGATCATTATCTGTAGGTGATATCAAATGTTAAAGTTCATTTCTCGTCTTGAGAAGACGCGCAGTTTCATTCTTCTCGCTTTTGCTGTCGTTATGGTGGCGAGTCTTGTTTTCTTCTACGCCCCAACTCGCGGTGACATTGCGGGCGATCTGCAGCGGAGCACGGAATCGGCCGCCAGGGTTTCTGGCGAAACGATCACTGTGGGCGAGGTCGCGCGGGAAAAGGAATCTGCCTCAAGAAGAATGCAGGGACGGCCCGTTCCAGCACGGATGATACTTGATAGTCTTATCGGCAGCAGGATCATTCGTGTCGAGGCTGCTCGGCTGGGTCTTCGTGCTTCGGATGCTGAAGTTGCGGCCGAGCTGCGTCGTCAGTTCAAGCCGGAGGACGGTAAGCCATTCGATCAGCAGCGTTATGAACAGAACATCGTAGAGCAGTTCGGCAGCATAGCCGCATTTGAAGAGGGTGTGCGCGATGACCTCAGCGGAAATCGGCTGCGGGCCTATGTTACGTCGGGCGTTACCGTTACTGAAGAAGAGGTCCTGAGAGATTTTCAGCGTCGAAACACCAAGTTCGACATATCATATGTGCTTTTGTCTCCTGCCGAACTTGCAAAGAGCATTACACCTACGGAAGAGGAGTTGCGTGACTATTTTGAACGGAATAAGCAGGCGTACTACATCAGCGTCCCCCAGAAGAAGATCCGCTATGTTTTCCTAAGAACATCGAAAGTTGGCGAGCGTTTGCCTATCGCCGACGAAGACCTGCGTGCAGAGTACGACCGACTGCCGGAAGATAAGAAGATCGCAGGGGTGTTGGGACGCGAGATAGTTCTGCGAGTTGCGAAACCTGAATTTGACGGGCAGGTATTCGAAAAAGCTACGTCCATCATTCAACGGCTTCGTAAGGACGGTGAAAACGTCTCCGAGGACGCGTTTGCTGAGCTTGCCCGCGGTCAGTCGGAAACCGGAAGTGCATCTCGCGGCGGCAGTTTGCCCGGCCCGGTTCGGGAGAACCCGAATAACCCGGAGGACCCCTACCAACGCCTTTTGGCAATGCAGCCGGGACAGGTCTCTGAACCTATCAGTTACCAGGGGAGGTATTTCATTCTTTGGCGAGGCGATGCTGTTCCAAAGCCATTTGAGGAAGCTCGCCGAGAACTGGAGGTCAGCCTCAGAAACCGCCGAGCCTATGCTGAGAACGCAGAGCTTGCGAAAAGGGTCGCGGCAGCATTGAAGGAAAACCGTGACGTTGAGGCCACCGCAAAGGCATTCGCATCGGAGGCCAATATGACCGCCTCTGAGATGGTCCGCGAAACCGAGTTCATCAAACCGGGTGACAACGTCGAGTTCATTGGCGTTTCGCCTCAGTTCGAAGAAGGCATAGCGTCGCTCGAAAAACCAAATGATGTCGGAGACGAGGTGCCGGTCCCGGAGGGGTTTGCGGTGCCCTTGCTTGTCGATCGCAAGGAGCCGCGCGATAGGGAGTTTGCTGAAGTGCGCGATCAGCTTGTCGAGGTGGTCAAACTCGAGAAAGCCAGGGCGGAGATAGAAAACATCGCCCGGCAGATCGCCTCCGGAGCCGGTTCGCCAACCGCGCTTGCCGCTGCGGCGCAGGCACGAGGCCAGAAGGCAGAGGAGTCGAAGAGCTTTATTCTCGGCTCACCGCTGGGCGAGGGCCCGTCTGCGACCACGAGTGGGCAACTAGAGGACGCGATCTACGCCCTTCGTCCCGGCGAGGTCACCAAGGAACCGATCAAGATCGGTGAGAACTATTATATAGTCGGAGTCAGCAGCCGTGAGGAAGCTAACATGGAGGACTTTGTCCGGCAACGCGATTCGCTGACGGAACAAATGCTCAATCGAAAGCGGAGCGACGTATTTTTCGATTATCTGAACGCAACTCGCCGACGAATGGAATCCGCCGGGCAGGTGCGGATCTTCGAAGATGCCCTGGCCCGAATCGATACCGCTGACAACGGCGTGCCTTTTAGCCTGCCCAATATGTAGTCCATTACGTGAGTTGCGGGGGTCGATCTTTTCGGTCGGCCTTACCACCATCCGAGCAGTTTCCACCAGGCCGCACCTATCACGGCCCAAATGAGAATATTAACAACCGACGCGGCAAATCCCACTATCCACCATTGACGGAGAGTGACGTATCCGGTTCCAAAGTAGATCGGAGCCGGTGTCGTCCCGTAGTGAGTAAGACCTGCATTCAGGTTCGAAAAATGGGCGAGAAGCAAGACAGCCAGGCCGGCCGGAGCACCTGCGACAAGAGTTACTGCAAGAAACGGCACGAACATAGCCAGCACATGGGCCGTTATCGAAGCGAACAGATAGTGCGTATAGAAATAGACAAGGGCGATCAGTGCCAAGGCCGCCACCCATCCAAACCCGGACGTCTGACCACCGACAAAGCCGGCAAACAGTTGGGTCAGGCCGGTATTGCTTAATGCGGCGGCCATATTCACAAGGCCTCCGTACCACACGAAGACGGACCAGGCCGCCTGTTCGCCCATCAGGTCGCGCCAATCTATGACCCTTGTGACCAGTAGTGCACAGATACCTGACATTGCGACTATCGCCGTATCCACGGAATGGAGATGGTCTTTGGTCGTCCAAAAGACCACTACAGAAACGAGAACGCAGAACATCAGCCATTCCTGCCGCTTCATCGGCCCAAGTTTCTCCAACTCACCCGTGGCGAATTGAGCGGCAGCGGGCGTCTCTTTAACTTCCGGTGGTGAAAGTCGAAATATCAGATATGGAACCGCGACCAGCGAAACCAATGCCGGCACGATCGCCGCGGCAAACCATGTAAGGTAGCCGATCTGAATATCCGTGTTTTTCTGCACAAGATCGGCAATGATGATATTTGAGGCCTGTCCTGTTATGAAAGTCGCACAGATGATAACGTCGGCCTGATACAGCAGAGTCATCAGATATGTTCCCAGCCGTCTGGCAGTACCGTCATAAGGCCGGGAATCATATGTTTCGCAGATACTTCTGGCGATCGGCAGGATGACGCCACCGTTTCTGGCCGAATTCGATGGGATAACAGAGGCCAGAACGAAATCGGTCGCGATAAGTGCGTAGCCGAGACCCACTGTCCGACCTCCAAGAAGCCGAACAAAGTGCAGGGCTGTTCGACGGCCGAGGCCGGTCTTTATCATTCCAACAGAGAGAAAAAAGGCCGCCAACACCAGCCATACGACCGGTTCAGAATAGCCCTTTAGAGCCTCGGTAGGGGTCAGTGCTCCGAACACGGCTGTTGCGATGACACCAAGCAGCACCATGGCCGCCCCGGTAAGCGGTTGGACTATCGAACCGACTATGGTGGCGATAAAAATGGCAAAGAGCGTCCATGCCTCGCGGGAGATGGCTTCAGGCGGAGGGATGAGTGCGATCCCGAAGCCTATCATCAGCGTAAGCAGCCATCGCCACAGAACTTTTCTTCTCGGCCCTACAGGGTCATCGGCCATACTCTATTGAGAAAAAGGCCACCCCGCAAAGAGATGGCCTTTTCAAAAAAGGTCACAAGATCGACTATGCTTTTCCGATCGCCTTCAAATAACGGGCCAGTTCCTCGCGAACTCTTGGGAAAAGGAAGAACAGCCCGATCATATTCGGGAACACCATCGCCAGGATCATCGCGTCTGAGAACGCAAGAACTGAACCGAGCGAAGCGGCCGCTCCGATAACGACGAACAGGCAGAAAAGCAGCTTGAACGTCAGATCGGCCAAGTTGGATCTGCCAAACAGATATTTCCACGACTGCAGGCCGTAGTAAGACCACGAGATCATCGTGGAAAAGGCAAACAACACGATCGCCACAGTCAGCACAATATTGAAGCCGGGCAGCACATCGTTATATGCCCTTGCAGTAAGGTCCACGCCGTTCACTGCTTGGCCATCGATCATGACATTTCCGCCGACTCCGCCATACTGGAAGAAATCACCCTGCATGTTGAACAAGACAATTACTATCGCCGTCATTGTACAGATCACGACTGTGTCAATAAAGGGCTCAAGCAATGCCACGAGGCCCTCGCTAGCCGGATATTTTGTCCTAACGGCAGAGTGGGCTATAGCGGCTGAACCTGCGCCCGCTTCGTTTGAAAAGGCCGCACGCCTAAAGCCCTGAATGATCACTCCCGCAACACCGCCAACACCCGCTTCAGGAGTAAAAGCACCCGAGATGATCATGCCTATTGCAGCAGGCACTTCCGTAAGGTGAGCGAGAATGATTATGATCGAAGCGATGATGTAAATGACCGCCATCAACGGGACCAGCTTAGCGGTTACGTTGGCTATACGCTTGATACCGCCGATGATCACTATCGCAACCAAGATCGCCATCACAATACCGATCAGCGTTCTTGCGGCTCCGCTTTGCTGCAGATCGAACATCGTCGTGATCTGGCTTGTTGCCTGATTTGCCTGAAATGCGTTGCCGCCGCCGAGAGAACCGCCAACGCAGAAAACAGCAAAGACCACGGCCAGTATCTTGCCAAGCCAGGCCAGGTTCATCTCACCCAGCCCGCGAGAAAGATAGTACATGGGTCCGCCGTGCACCGTACCGTCCGAATCTACATCGCGATATTTTACGCCGAGCGTACATTCGACGAACTTCGACGACATACCAAGTAAGCCGGCAATGATCATCCATAACGTCGCACCCGGGCCGCCGATTCCGACCGCGACTGCCACGCCGGCGATATTTCCCAACCCGACCGTACCCGAAACGGCGGTAGCGAGTGCCTGAAAATGGCTTACCTCGCCATGCTTACCTTCGTCCCTTATCGTCCGAGGGATATCTCCGCTGTCCGTGATATGGACCTCCGCATGCGGATCCGCCTCGGCCATCTCTATGTCGTCATACTTTCCGCGTACGACGCTGAGCGCTAAGGGAAACTTGCGAATATTCACAAATCCGAAGACGACTGTGAAGAAGACCGCGCCTACGATCAGTAAATATAGTACTATCGGCAGATTGAACGGTTCCGGTAACGGAGCCGGATAGAAAACCAATGCTTCCCATCCATCCGCGTAAGGCTTGAACGCCTCATCTATCCTCTGGTCAAGGCCTTTTTCTCCGGCCTCTTGTGCAAAAGTAAGAAAGGGAAGAACGAACGCGGCAAACGATGCGGCCGCAATTTTCCGGACTTTGTGGTTCATTTTCACCTCAAAAGACTAACAGGTTTTAGATCTTTTCTTTTCTTGGCGGCACGAATCGCCGCATTTTCGGGGACAGGTTTAATTCGTTGCATTGTATAATCGGCTTTTCGGATTTACAAGCCTAAGTCCGCGGTGTCACGGTTTAATTTTTCTGACCCGACTACGCTGGATATCGCGAGAAAACGTATATGAGTGACATCAGATCTGGAACGACAAGTTCGCTGGGCGACATGCCGAGCGACGAATTTCGCCGGTTTGGACATGAGATCGTTGACAAGATAGCCGACTATTTCGATTCGATCGAGCGGTTCCCGGTCCTTTCGCAGATCGAGCCCGGATGGCTAAGGGACTCCCTTCCCTCGACGCCTCCAGTGGCGGGCGAGAATTTTAGCGAGGTCCTTGACGATCTTGACCGGTTCATCCTGCCGGCCGTGACCCATTGGAACCACCCGAGTTTTCACGGGCTCTTCGCAACTTCGGGCTCGACAGTAGGGATCTTCGGTGAAATGCTGGCATCTGCTTTCGATATGAAGGCTATGCTCTGGAGAACGTCGCCGGCATCTGCAGAGCTCGAAGATGTGACCCTCGATTGGGTGAGACAAATGATGGGCTTGCCCGCCGGATTCGAAGGGATCATTTACGATACGGCCTCCGTCTCTACGATGCACGCGATCGCCGCCGCCCGCGAACGTATCGGATTGGACATTCGCGAACTGGGCATGAGCGGCCGCCACGACCTTCCGCTTCTGCGGGTCTATTGTTCGGAACACGTTCATTCGTCGATCGATAAATCGTGCATCACGCTCGGTCTCGGTACGCGCTCGTTACACAAGATCGAGTGTAATGAGAGATTCGAGATGATTCCTGAGCATCTTGCCGAGGCAATAGAAGAGGACATTGAGGCGGGGTATATACCACTATGTGTAATTCCGACCATCGGAACGACCTCGACCTCCAGCGTTGACCCGGTCGATGCCATTGCA
This sequence comes from uncultured Acidobacteriota bacterium, assembly GCA_937859595.1. Taxonomy (GTDB): domain Bacteria; phylum Acidobacteriota; class Blastocatellia; order Pyrinomonadales; family Pyrinomonadaceae; genus OLB17. Next base: position 71,786 of record CALMAH010000011.1, read on the forward strand.
GACATAAGTGAGAAGCATAGCATCTGGCTTCACGTGGATGCAGCATATGCAGGGCCGGCGGCTATTCTACCGGAACTGCGTGATCTCTTCACAGGATGGGAAAGGGCCGATTCAATAGTAGTTAACCCGCATAAGTGGATGTTCACGCCCTTTGACCTCTCAGTACTTTATTGTCGCGACCTGGGTGAGCTAAAAAAGGCATTTTCACTGGTGCCGGAGTACCTAAAGACCGATGACGAACCTGATGTAAAGAACGGAATGGACTATGGCGTCCAGCTCGGCCGGCGGTTTCGCTCCCTAAAGCTTTGGTTTATCGTCCGCTACTTCGGCAGACGGGGCATTGAGGACCGAATTCGCGAACACTGCCGGCTGGCTCGTCTTTTCGCTTCCTGGGTCGAGGAGTCGCCTGAATTTGAACTCATGGCGCCCGTTCCCTTCGCGCTCGTTTGTTTCCGTGCATGCCCCCAAGGGGTGATCGATCTCGACGCATTCAATGAACACCTGATGAACGAGGTGAACGCCTCAGGCGAGGCATATATCTCACATACGAAACTGAACGGAGAGTTCACCCTCCGGCTCTCGGTTGGCAGCATCCGCGTTGAAGAAAGGCATATTCTAAAGATCTGGGAAATACTGGAGTCCCGTGTGAGGAATCTTTAAAGAGAAACGGGTCGAATCAATATTTGATGCGATACTTAAAGGAATCATTTATCAACGCTTCCCCCGAGAGGGTTTGGGCCTTCCACGAACTGCCCGATGCATTTGAGCGGCTCGTCCCGCCGTGGGAGAACGCCAAGATCGTTCAAAGGGCCGATATATCAAAGATCGGATCTCGAGCGATCATAGAGCAGAGACTTTTTGGTGCCTTTCCTTCGCGCTGGGTGGCTGAGCACATCGCCTATGATCCTCCCCGGATGTTCGAAGATGTTCAGATCGAAGGCCCCTTCGCTGCGTGGCGTCACCGGCATGTGATCGAGCCCAGCGAGGAAGGCTCATTGCTAAGGGATGATATAGATTTCGAGCCTCCCATGTCACTGATCGGCGAACTGGCGGCCCCATTGTTCATTCTTCCGAGAATTGAGAGAATGTTTGACTATAGACATAAGGTCACAAGGGAATGGTGTGAGACAATTGATAGGTATTGATCCGCTCTTAACGTCAAGCCTGCTCTGTTTGGAGAGGAGGTTGGCGAATGAACTACCTCGAATGGTTTGATGTGGCGTCGAGAGCATCCATGTTGTCGAAAGTCTCCATATCGGGAGTGGATTAATATCCACTTGTGTTCGGCAAACGAATTGGCGGGCCGAAACATCCTAGCAAGACAGTTTTTACGGCAGCGATTTGCACGAAGATGAGTACGCACTTGAAATACTTCTTGTTCCTAACGGGGATCATCGGGATCTCAACTATTGTAACGTTTGGCCAGCAGGTCCGAAGACCGGCGTTTGACGTACAGCACTATTCGATGGATGTACAGCTGGCGCCGGTGGCGAATAGGCTCGATGCCTCAGTCGATGTCACATTTTTGCCTCTTGAAGAGCTGAGGTCCGTCACCTTTGAACTCAACGGTTCACTTCGGGTCGAATCGATAACTCGGGTGATGACGGCGCCCGATTCCGCGGCCGAACAGCCTTCAACGGTGGGCCGGCGTCCAACGCCAAGGGCCACCCCTATTCCGCAAGGGCCTCAAGTAACATTTGTACAAGATCAGGTCGGCGTCTCGGATCTCGGGCCAAGCGTCCGAATAGACCTCGGAGAGAATATTGAAAGCGGAGCACAGGTTACACTCCGTTTCAAGTACAGTGGAGTCCTTAACACTCCTGCGGGCGGACCCTTGCTCACCAGAAGACTTGCCTATGTCGGCGCGAACCATGGTTACCTGATGTATGCTGCACGCTGGTTCCCGTTTCATGATTATGCTGCGGATCTTGCCACAGCGGAGATAAGGGTTTCCATTCCCGATGGTCTCGACGTGGTCGGCCACAGCGATCTCCCGGTAACGCGTCAGGATAACGTTTACAGGTTCGTCAGAAACAGGCCGAGTTTGATCGGAAATCTCGCATACGGGCGCTATTCGAACGTGAACCTGAAATTCGGCGGCTACGACCTCCAGTTTCATACCCGCCCGGGTGGTTCTGACACGGTCGAGACGTATGCCGAAACTATCGGCCGAGCACTTGAGTTCTATACCAAGCGATTCGGAGAGCCCGAAATGGGCCGGACGTTCACCGTCGTTCAGATCGATGACGAAAGCCTGGACTTTTACTCTGCTCCCGGGATGGTATTCATTGCTGACCGCCAATTCCTTCAGCCTCGCGGTGTTACCGAAGAGCGGCTTCAGCGTGAGGCAGCCTACCAGTGGTGGGGCCTCTCGGTCGGACTAAGATCGTTCGACGATGCCTGGCTCTCACAGGGCTTGGCGGAGTATAGTGCGTTTACTTTTAGGGAGGACTCATTGTCCGGCCCGCAGCTCGAAGCCATCCGCCGCGAACTCCTCGAAAGATCTCTCGCCTTTGAGCAGACCGCGTCACTTCTAAGGACCCCGGCCAACCTTGACGACCAGTCTGTAGCCTATCAGTACATCATGTTTGGAAAGGGGGCGTTCGTTTTCAAGCTGCTGAGAGAATCATTGGGTGCGAACAGGTTTGACCAGTTGCTCCGTACATATTTGACCGAGTTCCGCGGAAAGAACGCGTCGATCGACGATTTCGAAAAACTCACATCTCGTGTTGCCGGAGAAAACATGCGCTACTTTTTTGCCCGTTGGGTAGAAAGCACCGGGGTGCCTGAGTTTACGGCAGATTACCTTATCATCCGGACACGAGAAGGGCGATTCGTTGCTCGCGGCACCGTTAAGCAAAACTACGACAATCTTCGGTTGCCGGTAGAGGTTCAATTGAGGTATGAGGGCGAAGACGGCTACAAGACCGTTCAGCTTCAGATGAATGAGGCGAGTGCAGACTTTAATATTGAGGCCGACGGCAAGCCGCTCGATGTAATAGTCGACCCGAGCTTTCGCTTGCTCAGAATTTCTCCGGAGCTCCGGGTATCGTCAATCGCCCGCCGCGGCATTGAACAGCTCCGTGAGGGGAACTATGCCGAGGCTCAATCTCAGCTCGAAGCCGCATTGAAGCTGGACCGGTCTAATTCGTGGATCTATTATCACCTCGGCCTGCTTTTCCTTGAACAGCGAAACTATGATCTTGCAAAGGACAACTTTCTCGCCGCTTTGGCCGGTGATCTTAGTCCACCCTGGCTTGAGGTTTGGTCTGAGATACGGCTTGGAAATGCCTATGATGCACAAGGTGACCGGACCAGGGCGGTAGCCCGGTATAAGCGAGCCGAAGAAACCGGGGATAACTATGACAACGCTCAGGAGTCGGTGCGCAAGTATCAGGCTGAACCCTACGATCCGCGCGAGGCCCAGGCGATAATCCGCTAGGCTAGTCGGTCACATCGAAAAGGCGGGGCTCTGCGGCCCCGCCTTTTCCTTCTCTTGTTCGTACTATAGGTTCAAAATCGGAACTTAGCCCTAAACTGGCCGACCCGTGGCCCCCCGATCGATTCCGTGATAGAACCAAAATCGGTAGAGTCTTGCAGGTCGCTGTTCGGATTTGCCAGATTGACCCTGTTGAAAACATTAAAAAGGTCGAAGCCGAGTTCAAAACTCATTTGCTCATTAAGCTTCGTGTTCTTTGCGAAGCTAATGTCAAAGCGGTTCTGTGAAGGGCCACGGAATGTGTTGCGTCCCAAGTTCCCAAAAAGCCCAAGGGCTGATGCAAAACAGGAACTGTTTATCACATTGAGATCGCTTATGCTGTAGCTTCTTACCGCCTCCGAACGGGAGCACGTAGTATTGGGTCTTCCAAATCCAAGTCTAAGCAGCCCGCCAGCCCCCCGGGTGACACTTGTGTACTGGGACACATTGCCAATCTCCGGTTCCGAAGCGAACACCGTGAATGGAGTTCCCGACTGTGCCTGAAAAAAGCCCGAAATAGACCACCCTTTAACAAAGACATTGTTGGAACCTCCTGCCGGAATATCCCAAACGAATGCCGTACTGAATCGATGGGTGCGGTCAAAGTCGGATAGGCCCTTATTTGCGTCAAGGTCATACGAGCTTCCTTGTGCGATGAAGCCAGTATTGGGGACATCGGGTTTCCCGCCACCAGCCGTACTTCCCGGGTCGCTCGACATAATGTCGATCGACTTTGAGAACGTATAAGCAACGTTGAACTGGAGCCCACGTGAGAACCGCTTGGTCAAGGAAAACTGGCCGCCATGGTAGTCTGAGTATCCCTTCGATTCGAGGAGCAGAGCTTCGGGCACATTGAAACCCAAGATCGGAACGCGTGCCTCAAAACCAATGACCGCACCATTCGCATTCGCCAGGTTAAGGTCTATTTGCCCGGTTACAGTGTTTAGGAATCCGAACGCCCTGCCTAGCCCTCGTTCCCTCGCAGTTGATCCGGGATTTAGCGGGCCGTTCGGCGCACCGGCGGCTAGATATGCCAGGTTAAATCGCTCGTAAACGTGATCTGGGTTGTTCGGGTCGTTCATATCAAAGCCTTGGTTCAATGCCCTGGCTATCAGAAGGTTCTTGCCCTTCGTACCGACATACCGCGCTTCGAAGAGAAGACCCTTCGTCAGCTCATACTGAAGTCCCGCGTTCCACTGGTGAACGTAAGGCGTGCGGAGATTTCTGTCGATAGCTCGAAACTCAAAGGTCTCGGCAATGTTGCCGCGGATACAATTCTCGCCCGTCGCGGGGTTGCACCCTCCACCTTGCGGAACACCTCGCGAATCAACAAATACCGGAGTGTTATCGCGGATCTGGTAAGTGCCGTTGGCTCCTGCAGAACGAACTATTCGAAATGGCAGCCATTGACTTAGGGGAATGTTTGTTGGCACTCCTGAAAAAGCGGTCGCGATCGGCACGTTTCCACTCGGAACGGTTATTTCGACCTCACGAAGATGCGGATAATTCGAGAAGATCGTGTTTATAAATGCCGCAGACGGCCGGTCATAAAACACACCGTAGCCTCCCCTGAATACCAACTTATTGGTCGGAGCGTAAGCTATCCCTATCCTCGGGGCAAAGTTGTTCAGGTCCTGCCCCTTCAGCGTGTGTTTCGTGTCCGCCCTTTGCGTGGCCTGAATGGCTCCATCAACCACCTGTAGCCCGGTCAGCTGTGCGTTACTTGGCACCAAGAACCCGGGAGCAGGATTGTCGCACAGAGCGTTAGTGCCTCCGGTCCGCGTAAAGCACGGCAGCCAGGGCTCAAGATCAAAATTGCCCATAAATCCGTTCTTTTCGGTGGGCCACATGAACAGCTCATACCTCAGGCCGAGATTCACCGAGAGCTTCCGGTTGATCTTCCAGTCATCCGCAATATAGAAACCAAGATCTTTGAAACGAAATTCCTTAAAGGTTATTCCATATTGCGTATCAGCTTCTGTTGCATTGCCTGTCAGAAGCTGTGTGAATGAATCGAACTTCTCAAATTCGGTCGCCTGTTCCTCAGGCAGATCACTGTCATATTGATGGCTCTTGAATTCGCCGCCAAATTTAATGTTATGGCTCTTGAAAAGCCAGTTGACATTGTTGCCAATGCTGAACGTGACCTGTTTTCGGCGATTGAATGAATCGTTGGGCCCCCCGAAAGAGAAGTTTGCGATGTTGTTTCGTCCGATGAAATGACCAAGGCGGGTAGTGGCCGGGCTATTGTCGAAGGTTGAGGCAGGGTTCTGGATCCCAACAGCCGCATTGCTCAGTTCAGGCGTCAGAAAAGGGTCATCCAGTCGCCTTGTATTGTTCAGGTAGAAATATCCGAAACGAACTTCGTTTATCCAGTTCGGTGTAAAAATATGTGTGTCGCCTATCGAGAGTGTCCTATTTCGATCTGCTCGACGCAACGAGAACGGCGAAGCAAGGCTGCTCGGATCCGGAAAAGGATCCAGGCCCGGAAAGTTTGCCCAGAACAAGGTTCCGCTGAGGGTGTTGCTACTGCTCAACTGTCCGTCCAGGCGGCTTGTAAACTGGTTCTGTCTGAACTCGGCGGGTATTACATCGAGAACCTCAACAAGCGGGTTGTTTCGTTGGATCGTACGTGTGGAAACGTTGGGGAAGCTGCCGAATTGGTAATTTCCGGTACCGGTCTGGTCCACTATCCCTAACTGTCGGAAGTTTGTGATCGACGGTAGAATGAAATTGCCCGTGACCGGATTTCGGAGGTTGAAGATATTAAATGCGACATCGCTAATATCCCCGGCGGTCAAGCAATTTGATCCTGCACAACCATTGAACTGGTTGAATGCAGCTGCGATGGCGGACCTCGAACGGTCTGTACCGAGAACACTTAGGGCGAGAGGCAGTACCGTCCGGGTACGTGACGTCGGTACCAATCCGGTCTTGGCGTCGGTAAACTGATATCCGCCGAAGACAAAGAACCTGTTCTTGATGATCGGCCCGCCAATTGTGAAACCCGTTTCTAGCCGATCGGCCCGTGGTTTCTCGCTTCCGCTTTCCTCGAGAAAGAACTCATTTGCGTTCAGTGCTTTATGCTGCTGGTAATAATATACGGATCCGGAAAACTGATTACCGCCGGACTTGGTAACAAGTTGAAAGTTGCCACCTCCACTTCGTCCGGTAGAGGCGTCGTAAAGTGAAGTTTGAAGCTTGACCTCCTGAAGAGTTTCCGGGGCGGGGGATATGTTGTCGGTAAGCGAGCCTTCATTGCTGGTGATGTTGGTCGCGTCGATGCCGTTGAAGAAGAGGCTCGTTGACGTAGTTCTCGTGCCGTTCACCGATGGCGATATGTTGCCGTTGCTGGCCACGCCAACCGGAGAAAGCTCGGACGAGACCCCTGCTTCGGAAGAGAGCAGGCCGGTAAACGAACGAACCGACGTCGGAGTGCGGATCAATTGCTCCCCGGATATCTGTCTTGAGATAGCCGCTGATTCGGTTTGAACAAGCGGCTGATCGGTGGTGACATCGACAAAGACATCAGCCGAGCCGACCTCAAGAGTGACGTCAATGGTCCTGACTATCGAGGCCTCAACTCCATTGCTTTGGCCAATAGCTTTTTGAAACCCCTCTTTTTCAAAGGCAACGCTGTAATCGCCGACAGGCAGAAGCGTTATGGTCCATCGGCCCTCTGAGTTTGTGATCGCGGTTCGGTTCAGGTTTGTTGCGGTATTGGTTACGGTTACGGTCGCACCTTGTATGACCGCTCCGTTCTGGTCTCTTACCGTACCTGTAAGCCCCCCAGTCGCCTGGCCATATGCCACCGGCACGAGGGCAAAAGCAAAGAAAAGGGAAAGAGGCAGCACAATGATCTTCGTTCTCATAATCTCTCCTGGTTATCTGGAATCTGAAAATATTAGTCCTGTGAGCTCGATAGAAACTAGGTCTTTCGGCCACGGTCTTAAAGAACTTCCCTGATGGTTAGCAAAGGCGAGAATATGCCAGTCCGGTTAACTGCGTGTGAACCGGGGGTTAATAGCTAGTTAAGTTCTCGGGGCGGACTGAGGAGCCTTCAGAAGGTGCGGACAACGGTGACAATAGGTCAAGTGCGGATGCGTGTAAGTTGTTGTAAAAGGCCAGTTTACATTACCTAAGAAGGCTGTCGGCAGCGGCTTCGCCGGTCTCGATGGCGCCTTCCATAAATCCTTGCCAATCGGCGAGATGCTCGCCGGCAAACAGTACTTTCAGATGCGGCCGCTGAAGAACGGGCCGGATGCCAAACCACTGCCCCGGGCGATAGAGCGCGTAGGCGCCCTCTGTGTATTCATCGCGCTGCCAGGCGTAGGATGCGATCCCCTTTGCAAGCCTTGGAGCGTCTGCGTTGAAGTCGACCAGGTCTCGCGCGATCACATTCATTCGGCGGCGGTCGTTCTGAGATGCGAGCACGTCTGCCTTTTCGCCGATAGCATATGCGGTGAGAATGCCCTCGGTGCCGGGTTGGTTCTGCGTTGAGTGGAAATAGTAGTGTGAGGTAGTGTCGGTGATCATCGAAAAATTATCGTCTTTCCAAAAACGGTTCTCGTAAAGAACGGAATTTTTGATGATCCGCGAATATCCCAGCTTTTGCGCAGCCTCGCGCTGGGCGGCCGGGAGCGGCGGGTTGAACCTTATCTTCCTCAGACTGGCGACCGGAGCCGTGCAGATACAGGCATCGGCACGAAACGACTCATCGCCGGCCCTTACGGTAACTGTGCCGGCCCGCTGGTTCACCTCGGACACCTTCATCCCCGTGCGAATGTTTTCCGCGCCGATGCGTTTGATGAATTCATTGACGAGGCGCGAATTACCACCCGTCATTTTATAGTCCATTTCATTCTTTTCGCTCGATTCGGCATATTCGGCCAGAGCGGAGTAGGCGGAAACGTGGCGAATGGATTCCCCAAAATCGGTGCTGTCGGCGAGGTCGCGCAGCAGCAGATCGTCGCGTGTAAAGCCAATGTCGGAAAGATGGGTCCACCAATCGAGGCGGTCTAGTCTTGTTTTCTGCGCGGCGGTCAACTTTTCGTAGCCGGCGATCATCTTGTCCCAGGCTGCCTGGGCCTGGGTGGAAAAATCCCACCCGCCGGGCCGCGAGACCTGCCCATTTCGCATCAGGTAGTCTTCGAACTGATGTTTCTGAAGCGGTATCTCAAATTCTTTGCAAAGGGCTTGAATTCGCTCATGGCTTTCGCCGACCCATTCGGCACCGAGTTCGCAGATGAGTTCTCGATTCTCGGGCATCGAATGTGAAAAAACGCGGCCGCCGATTCGGCTGCGTGCTTCAAGGACGGTCACGTCCCAGCCACCATTTTTCAGCCGGAATGCCGCAGATAGCCCGGCAAGCCCCGAGCCAATTATGACGCATGTTCGGCGACGGCGCGTCTGACCCGTTATGCCGTGTGCTCCGATGGCCAAGCCAGCAGCTGCGGCCCCGAAGATCTTGATAAATTCGCGCCTGTCCTGAAATCTCGATGCCATTCGGTCCTCCTGGGTCTGATCGTCTATGCTTTTTATTCCTAACTGCGGACGAGCGTTCTTCCACAACCCTCAAAACCGGTGAAGCACGGGCTGTTCTTGATCGAAGAATCTACTTATAATAGCCTGCCCTTCGGTGGTTCCCCAAATGGTTCACCGGTGGGTTCACCGGGGGAACCCGGTTCGAGGGTTCACCAGAATAGGCGCGCGAAAAGGGCCGGGCTTGTCCCAATTCACAAGATCACTTTCCGTGCTTTGCAGCGTGTTTCGTTTCTCTAAGGGGGGTGCTGCAATGAAACACCTGAAACACCTGAAACACTTGAAACACCTGAAACGCTTGAAACACCTGAAACGCTTGAAACACCTCTCAGCCCTTTTCTGCACGGCGGTCTCGTCGGTCAAGGGGTACCTTAACGCGGAGGGCGATGTGGCCGCTGAAGAAAAGGAGAATTTTGGGGACATCATCGCCATTTCGAGGAGCGGGCGTTTTCCCGCACCGGGCAATTTTCCCATACCTCTGAATCGGCTTCAATGGCAAGTTGCGCGATATGGGGCGATTTGTGAGATTTGCGCGATCTGCGCGATATGAAAGGCTCAATAAAACCGCCGCTGCTATTGAACAAGCCGATAGCGTCGGATATCCGGCGGCGCAGCGAGAAGTTCCCGGAGTTTATCGATAGCGCCGGCAATATGCGTGGTCTGAAGATGTGCATCGAGAGCCGCGTCGTCCGTCCACTCTTCGATGAATGTGAGGTCCGTTGGATCAGCAGCGTTCTGATGCAGTTCATACATAATGCAGCCCGCCTCAGCCCGTGTCGGTTCGATCAGCCCGAGCAATATCTCACGGGTTTCCTCGGTCCTGTCCTCTTTCGATATCAAATGTGCGACTACTCTTAACATGACATTCACGAGATATTTAGTTTTCTTCGAAGTTGTTCGGCGTCGATCATATCCTGCGGACGCCCGGCGAGTTGTTTGGTAATAAGCAGGTCCTCAGCGGAAATATAACTTACAGAAAGATCGTCTATTTGTACAAGTTTTCTCCGTTCCCAGCAATCGGAAAAACTCATTCTTTCCAAACCGGCAAGAATATCGATACGGGTTGGTGGTATGCCAATTTGATAAACAGTTGTCGGGACCATGAGATCAGACTCGGATACATCTAGAAGGGGCGCTCCAAACTTCCGCAGAGCTTTGATCACAAGGCCTGCGTTTTTGTCTTGATTGTCGATCCAAATGTCGAGGTCTTTCGTATATCGAGGTTCTACATGCTCGGCAAATGCGTATCCACCGATGATCAAGTATCTAACTCCCGTTTCTCCGAATGCTCTCAACAGATCTTTGAAGTCGGAGTTCACTAAGGTCCCTGCCTAAACGTTGCCAATCCCAAACAACCAGATCCCATACCGCCGCGGCGCGCTCTTCGGAACTGAGTCCCTGCCAAAATCTAATGTCGAAATCGCGTGTCCCTTGTTCTTCAACGGTCGTTAGCCTCGTAACGATCGTACGGCCGTCTTTAAAACGTGATCGAGTTTCCTTTTTCTGCACGGGAATATTCTAGCACGCTTTTGCGTTAGATTATCGTCGTAACGATCTCGCGGATCGAGCGCTGGAGTTCGCGGTTGTCGTTGGGCGTTTCACATTGGCGGCAGTACTACGACCAAGGCGTGTCGTTGATAGTCTCGATACATCTAAAAGCACAGCGGTTCGATGATATCCAGTATGGCTGCCAAACAGGTTGCCGTTCACGACAACGAGCTTTCGCATAAGTCGTCTAAGTGATCTCAAATCCGCATCATTGCGAATGACGAGTTGAACTTCGGTGATCTTGGTGTGCGAAATGTCATATCCATAAGGATCGTCGCCTACGGTACACATCGGACTTGCGAGCTTCAGGATTATCGCCGTTTCTCTGCGATCGCCTTGGCGGATCGACTTCCAATTAGGCGGTCCTGCAAACACGCGGTAGTGTATTGTTCCTGTAAGCGAGACTGTCTGCCCATACTCCAAACACTTCTGTGCTGATATGGTCGAGACGGCCGCTAAGATGAGGGCAATAACAATAAAATAATTTGCTTTTATTTCTAATCCACAGCTTGGCAACCGTTTTACCTCCACTAGGAATACAGCCCTACATTTTACCAAAAGTCGCAAATGCCATGCATAGTCAGATTATCGTCGTCACGATCTCGCGGATACTACGCTGTAGCTCCCGGTCATCGGTGATGGGCGAGCAGATCGCGACCTCGGCAGCGTTGACGGGCGAGATGCCCTTGGCGATCATTTGAGCGGCGTAGATCAGGAGCCGCGTTGAGACGCCTTCTTCAAGGCCGTGGCCGCGAAGGTTACGCACCTTTTGCCCGATCTTTACCAAGTCGGCGGCCATCGCCTCGTCGATACCGCCCTCTTTGGCCACGATCTGGGTCTCGGCGTCGGCGTCGGGATAATCAAATTCGAGCGAGATAAAACGCTGGCGAGTTGATTGCTTTAGGTCTTTTAATATTGATTGGTAACCCGGATTGTATGAGACCACGAGCATGAACTCGGGCGGTGCCTCGATCACAGTGCCGCGTTTTTCGATCGGAAGCCGGCGGCGGTCGTCCGTAAGCGGATGTATTATGACGACGGTGTCCTTGCGTGCCTCGACCACCTCGTCGAGATAGCATATTGCACCGGCGCGCACTGCAGAGGTCAGCGGGCCATCGTGCCAGACCGTTTCCTCGCCTTCGAGCAAAAAGCGGCCGACCAGGTCCGTTGCGGAGAGGTCCTCGTGGCAGGCGACAGTGATAAGCGGCCGGCCAAGCCGGTGGGCCATGTATTCGACAAAGCGTGTTTTGCCGCATCCGGTCGGCCCCTTTAACATCGCCGGCAGCTTTGCCGAATATGCCGCTTCGAAGAGTTCGACTTCATTGCCGATCGGCAAATAGAACGGCTCATCCTTGACCCTATATTTCTCGACCGCAAGCTCCATAGCCAAATTATAGGTGAATTACAACAAATGCACACGGATATGGCAAAGATCCGTGTGCATCGGAATCGATCAAGGGTCGATCTCTAGGTTTTGAACCGGGACCAGTCACCCCAGATAGCCAGTGTCACGCCGGCAAGCTGAAGATTAACAAAGAGCGTTTTTCCATCGGGTGAGAAGGTTGAGCCTGCAAATTCGCTTCGCGAAAATTGCTCGCTGCTATTTCGGGCAAAGTCGGCCATTTTACCTTCGGGGGTAAGGATCCGTATGTGGTTTACCGACTCCTGACCTGCATAGTCGCTGTCCTCGCAGATGAAAAGAAGCTCGCTCGCGGGCATAAGGCATACATTGTCCGGCATATGGAGTATCTGTTTATCGGGCGATTCGAACAGCAGCCTCAAGAAGCCCGCGTCGCGGCCCGTCGGTTCGAACATCCAGATCTGGCCGCCTTTCTTGTCGCCGCCGCTGGTAGCAGTAAAATACACCCGCCCCCGCTCATCGATGTCGCAACCCTCAAGCCGGCTGAACGTTGCACCGCCGAGAGCCAACCCTTGCTTATAAACCGCGATCGGATCAACATCCGCCGATTCCGGATCGGGGTCTTTGATCGTAACCCAAGTCGCCGGCAGCGATGTACCGGCCTTTTGTCCGGTTCTCGTATCGTACTCAGGCTTGTCCTTGACAGCGAGCATCTGAAGCACCCCGCCCTCGGCGAGCCGGCCGTTGCGTTTGGGAATAAAGCGGTAAAAACCTGCGGTCGAGTAATCCTCGGTCTCGTAAACGATACCGGTCTTCTTGTCCACCGCAACAGCTTCGTGAACGAACCTTCCCATCGCCTTGAGCGGCACGGGGTTGACCTCGCTGTTTGCCGAGGCAGGCACATCGAAGCAATAGCCATGAGACTTCGGGAAACCGCCCGTTTTTCGGCCGTCAGAGGCGCGTGTTCTTACGGTTCGGCCAAGCGTTGTTTCCTCACACGTTATCCAGCTTCCCCAGGGCGTCGGGCCGCCCGCGCAGTTGATCAAAGTGCCTGACAGACTTACGAAATCTCGCATAAGGGTGTTCGTCTTTGGATCGATGACCAGGGTGGTGGTTCCCCCACCGGCCATTTCGTCGTAATGGTTCTTTCTACCGATACCTGCATTTTCCTGCGGCAAACTACGCCCGGCGACCTCGTGGTTTCGAACCAGCCGCAGTTCATTCTTTACTTGAAAGGTCCACATTCCGTCATGGGCCGCCGGAGTTGGGCGTCCGTCGGACATTTCTTCTTTCACGCGGCCGAGCACGTTGTATTCGAAGCCTCGTGGCAATGAGAGAAGCGTCTCTCCGGTGTTTTTCGCCTTTGTCGGGAATAGCTCGCCGAAACCTCCTGCCTTGAACGCTGAAAGATCGCCTGTCTGTGCGAATACATCAGCTCTTCGACCAAGCGATGTGCACGCCAGAGCGAGTCCGCCGGAAAACAGTGATATATTGGTCAAAAATGCGCGTCTATCCATAGTTGTTCCTATAGTGTCTGTACGGTTTGCAGGGTTGATTTCCTATAGGATAGCCTCGATTTTGTTCCTCATCAATATTTTGCTTACGATTTAAGCTCGTTGTAACGTTGGAAGTAATGATCGAGATAAGACAAGCTGAGAGCGTCGAAGAGATCGAATCGGCACGAACGCTGTTCCGTGAATACGAGGCCTGGCTGGGCCTGGACCTTTGTTTTCAGGGCTTTGCAGACGAGCTTAGCGGGCTGCCCGGAAAGTATTCCCCTCCTGACGGCCGGCTGTTGATCGCATATATTAATGAGGAGCCCGCGGGGTGTATCGCGATGCGAAAACTTGAGGACGGAGTCGTGGAAATGAAGCGGCTCTACCTCCGGGAATCGGCCCTAGGACACGGAGCCGGCCTTAGGCTTATCCAGACCTTGATCGACGAGGCAAGAAATGAAGGGTACAAAAAGATGCGGCTAGACACGTTCCCGCCGTTAATGAAAAAGGCCGTGAGCCTATACCGGTCTCACGGCTTTCAGCGGATCGAGCCGTATTACTTTAACCCGAATCCGGAAACGCTCTTCCTTGAGAAGGAGCTTTAAGTCACGAGGTTATTGCGAGAGCGGAAGCGGGTTGAGCCGCGTCGCGGTTCCGCTCCCTGTTCCCGCGAATACCACGACGTCGTTCTCGTTATAGATCTCGAACGTCATATCTCCCGTCCAGTTTTGGCCATTAGCCGTCATGTTGGCGGTGTGGCGAACGAGAATACCGCCCTCGTAACTTCCGTCGGCTCCATAGAAGATCTGACGAAAAGTGAAAAGAAATGCTCGGTTACCCGTTCTGACCCATGCGCCGTGTCCCGGAGTAGCGACACTGTTGATGTTCAGCAGGATGTCACCTTGAGAAGAGGCGATCAAGCCGCCGCTTTCCATGAACGTGATCATCGCACGGAACGGCGGAGCTCCGCTCGACGTAACAGCGATATCCCAGGTACCGGCAAGGCTATTGCGAAAGTTGAATTCCGATGTTCTCTCTTCGTATTTTTCGGACTTTTTGCCGCCGGTGTCGTCGGCTGTTTGTGCCGCGGCGTTAAGTGGAAAGCAAAGGGCGAAGAGAAATGCAAAGGCAAAGACAAATGTTCGTCGGTTTTTCATAGTTGTTCTCCTGATCTTGGTATATTTCTGCCGGTCAGCCGCATCTCGCGAGTTCGTCTCAGGTTATGGGGACGCTGTTACACGGTTGCCGATAGATAACAGCGAAAAAGCCCGGTTTCGCGTTCGACGCTCCAACCAACACAGCGAGTGTTGCAGTTTTGGGTAGATTGGGTCTTTAATTAGGATTAATCGTTACAAATTGTTCCGAATCACCGATGCAGGCTGAGCAAAAACAAATCTATGTGTTTGAGGATCTGGTACTCGATGTCCGGAAACGAGGGGTTTTTCGAGGGAAGGAGCCGATAACGCTCAATGCGAAGGCATTTGATCTTTTGCTCTACTTTGTAGAGAATGCCGGCCGCGTAGTTGGGAAAGACGAGATACTTGACTCGGTGTGGAAGGACCAGTTCGTTGAGGAATCTAATTTGACGGTCCAGATATCGACGATACGGAAGGCCCTCGGGGATCAGGCCTCGGACCCGCGTTTTCTCGCAACGATACCCGGACGTGGATATCAGTTCATCGCAGTTGTAAAGGCCTCGACCCCGCCGGACCCCAGACCGGAAGTGCCCGCAACGATATCCGAGCCCTTGACGGTTCCGGAACATTCGAAGGATGAAATCCCGGCAGCGAAAAGCCCTGATCCCCCGATCGGAAAATGGATTATTGGAGGGCTTGCGTCGGCGGTCGTACTCGTGGC
Organism: uncultured Acidobacteriota bacterium; assembly: GCA_937859595.1. Lineage (GTDB taxonomy): Bacteria > Acidobacteriota > Blastocatellia > Pyrinomonadales > Pyrinomonadaceae > OLB17. The sequence goes on from CALMAH010000011.1 coordinate 87,066, forward strand.
CGTTTTGACGGGTGCATATTTTTGGAGCGGTGATCACGCAGCAGACGGAGTAAGCGTCCTGGCCGTTCTGCCGTTCGCAAACCAGACCGGAGCGGCAGGATCCGATCTGATTAGCGAGGGTTTGGCGGAGAGCGTAATTTTTACAGTTTCGCGGCTGCCGAATATAAAAGTGATGTCGAGCGCCTCCTCGTTCCGTTATCGTGACAACCAGTCCGATGCCATACGTATAGGTAAGGATCTTGGCGTCGATGCCGTACTTACAGGCCGGCTTACCCGAAATGATGAAAAGGTAGTCGTCCGCACCGAGATGATCTCTGCACGCGATAACAGCGTTATCTGGGGAGAGGTCTTTATCCGAGACCGGGACGATATCGAAAAACTGCAGATTGACATAGCTCGGTCTATCGGCCGCCGTCTGGCTATTTCTTTGCGTACGGAACAGACCGATCATTTGAACAAAGAGATCACCGACGATCCAGAGGCCTACCAGCTATACCTGGCAGGCCGCCATCATATGAACCGACTTACGGACGACGGTTTTTTTAAGGCCCGGGATAGTTTCAAGGCCGCGATAGATAAAGACGGCGGATACGCACTTGCCCATGCCGGCCTGGCCGAGGCCTACAACCATTTGAGCGGCTGGGGAGCGATCGCGCCGAATGACGGTTTCCCGCTGGCAAAAGCATCGGCCATACGAGCGATCGAATTAGATGACACGCTCGCCGAGGGACACAATCAGCTTGCCATCGTTAAACTCTTTTATGATCTGGACATCTCGGGCGCAGAGATCGAGTTCGGGCGGGCTATAGAACTGAACCCTAACCTTTCCGATGCCCATCAGATGTACTCATACGTACTTGCATTGCGTGATTCGTTCGCGGAAGCCAGGGCGTCTGCCACGAGGGCCATTGAATTGGACCCACTATCGGTGCTAAAAAGAGTGAATCTTGGCAACATGTTCTACTTCGATAGAGACTTTCCGGGGGCTATCGAACATTACCGCAGGGCTCTGGAAATGGATTCGAACTCCGGACTTGCACTTTGGTCGCTAGGAAATGCGTTTATTGGGCTTGGAATGTATGAAGAGGCTATCGCCGCGCTTGAGTCATCAATAAAATTCTCAGGAGCGAGCCCTGACGAACCTGCCTCCTTGGCGGTTGCAAAGGCCCTTAGCGGCGATAAGGAGGGTGCCCGAACGATCGTTGATGACCTGCATAAGCGCTCCGCAGCAGATCAGCACATTCCGGCATCAATGTTCGCTATGTCCTACGGAGCATTGGGTGAAAGAGATCGGGCATTCGAATATCTTCAACAAGCCATTCGAGACCGCGACCAGAATCTCCCATTCCTAAAGATCGATTCTCTGTTCGATCCGATCCGGGACGACCCGAGGTTTGAAGAAGCTCTGCTCCGCCTAGGTGTAAAATAGGCCCGCTCGATCTATCCCGCCTTTTGATCAAGATCATTGTTTTTCGGCCGTTGAATTGGTACCGAGACGAAGGGCTCGCAAACGAGTTCAGCTGGTAGACCAGGTAAGGGTATATGCCGGCGGGACGTTCTTCACGATCAGCGGGCTGCGCTTTGACCTGCCGTAGCGATCTCTCATAAACTCGCGGAGCTTTATAGCCGATGGGAAATAGTATCCGTGGGCGTATTGAAACGTCCTGAAGGTACATCCCCGCTGCATAAATTTATCGACCTCGCGAAGTATCTTTTCACCCGTCTCGTTCGGGAGCGATACAAAGGGCAGGCAGCAGATGATGTAGCCGATCTTTCCGAGCCCGGAACTGGCGTGAATACTTTCCAGGTCAAGTGCGTTTCCCCGTTTTATCATCATATCCGGAAAATTCATGCGGAGTGAACGCACAAGGTCGGGGTCGAGTTCGATGCCGAGATAAGAACGATCGTCGGGAACTATCCGTTGAAGATGGCGGGTGATAGCACCGGTACCGACACCCAGCTCAACAATTATATTGTCCGGTGCAGGTTTGAGCCCCGCGAGCATTTTCTGAGCCAGCTCGGGCGAGCTTGGGGCGATCGAACCAACCTTGGCCGGGTTCTTCAGAAATGCCTGTAGAAATTGGATATTCTCGTTCATCAATGGTCACGCAGCCGGAACTTTGTCCTCGGCGGCGTCATTTTCAGATGTTTCGGTGCCGGCAGAGATTTTATAACCACACTCCTCGTTTTTGCAATAGAGGAAAGCACCTTCCTTTTTTGTGGTCTTCTGTAAAAGAAAGGGTGCGCTGCACTGCGGGCAAGGTTGAGCAGTTGGTCTGTCCCAATACACCTCATCACATTTCGGGTAGTTTGCACATCCGTAAAATACTTTCCCCTTCCGTGACTTTTTGACGACGATGTCGCCGCCATCTTTCGGACACTTCATGTCCAGCGTTTCTCGTTTTACGTAATCGCACTTAGGATAGTTCGAACAAGATACGAATTCGCCGAACCGTCCGTGCCTGAGCACGAGGTTCGCCCCATCCTTTGGACAGGTCTCGTCCAGTTGGACGGGCGGCGGTGCGGGCTTTTGATCCCCCTTTGCGATCTTTCGGATATTCCGGCACTCGGGATATCCCGTGCAGCCGTAAAAAGGCCCGAAACGCCCTTTTTTCAGGGCCATGTCCTTGCCGCAAAGTTCACATGCCGGTATCTCCTCGGCCACTTCTACGTCGCCCTCGCCGGAAGTTTCGCCATTGCTCTTACGCTTGGCCACCTCACGGGTGTTCTTGCATTCCGGATAGGTGGAACAGGCGAGGAACTGGCCGAACCGGCCAAACTTGATCACCATCCCGGACCCGCATTTCTCGCAGATCTCGTCGGTCGGGATCGAGGTTTGTTTCTTGTTCTTGATGGTCTCGGCTGCGGTCTCCAGGTCTTTAGCGAATTTCTCATAGAAACCACGCAGAGCATTTCGCCAATCGAGCTTGCCTTCTTCGATCTCGTCAAGGGCCAATTCCATACGGGCCGTATATGCCGTGTTGAAGATATCGTCAAAACTGGCGATCAACAGGTCGTTCACGGTTGTTCCGAGCGGTGTCGGGTGAAAGCGTCCCTCGATCTTTTCAACGTACTCGCGGTCCTGGATCGTGGTCATAATGGAGGCGTAGGTCGAAGGCCGTCCGATACCCTTCTCTTCCAATGCCTTTACCAGCGTAGCTTCAGAATATCTTGGAGGCGGTTCGGTAAAGTGCTGATTCGGAGTTATCGCGTTCAGCTTGAGTTCCTCGCCTTCGGAGACCTGCGGCAGGGTTATCTCGGCATCTTCGTCCTCCTCGTCTTTTCGCCGCTGTTCCCGGGCTTCCTGATAGACCTTTAAGAAACCGTCAAATCTCTGTACTGAACCAGTTGCCCGAAACGTAAATCGCCCGGAGCGTATATCAATGGTCGTCTGGTCAAAGATCGCAGGCGTCATTTGCGAGGCGACGAAACGCTGCCAGATCAATCGATAAAGTTTGAGTTCATCTGCTCCTAGCAATGAGCTCAAACTGTCCGGTGTGCGAGCCACGTCGGTCGGCCGAATCGCCTCGTGGGCGTCCTGAGCGTCCTTTTTCGAGCGGTAGATATTGGGTTTTCCCGGCAGGTAAGCGTCGCCGTATTCTTTTCCGATGTGCTCACGGGCATTTTCGATCGCCGCGTCCGAAACACGGATCGAATCGGTACGCATATAGGTGATGAGCCCGACCAGTCCCTCGGTCCCGAGATCGATGCCCTCGTAGAGCCGCTGAGCGGTCGTCATCGTGCGTTTTACAGAGAAGCCCAGTTTTCTTGCCGCATCCTGTTGGAGTTTAGAGGTGATGAAAGGCGGCACCGGATTTCGTTTGCGCTCTTTTTTGGTGACCGACTCGACAATGAACGGCCCCTCTTCGGCCTCGTGGACGATCTTACCGGCCTCGTCTGCATTGCGGATATGGATCTCACCGGGTTTGACCTCTTCGTCAAACTTGCCCAACTTTACCGACTTGTCGTCGATCCTATGCAGTTTTGCGTCAAAATTTGGCGGCAAAGCGGCGGAGAGACCGGCAACTATCGACCAGTATTCGGTCTTAATGAACGCCTCGATCTCGCGTTCCCGCTCGACGACAAGCCTGACCGCCACGGTCTGAACACGACCGGCCGAAAGCTTTCCGCCGACCGTTTTCCACAAGATCGGCGATATTTTGTAGCCGACCAGGCGGTCGAGGACACGGCGTGCCTGCTGAGCATTGACAAGGTGCTGGTTTATCTCCTTGGGCTCCTTAAAGGCATCTTTTATCGCATCGCGTGTGATCTCATTGAACATCACCCTGAAGACCGGCTTCGGGTTTCGCTTTGGGGTAAGCTCCTCTGCAAGATGCTGACAGATGGCCTCGCCTTCACGGTCGGGGTCGGCGGCCAAATAGATGGCTTCGCTTTCCTTTGCCGCTCTTTTTAGTTCGGAGACGATCTTCTTATTGTTTCGCTTCTTTGTGTCCGGTATGACCTCATAGTGGGGTTCGAAATTGTTATCCACGTCAACGCCGAGGTCTTTGGCAGGCAGGTCTTTAATGTGGCCGATAGAGGCAAGGACCGTATAGTCCTGCCCAAGATATTTGTTGATAGTTTTCGCCTTTGCCGGCGATTCTACGATTACTAGACTCTTTCCCATCTGAAAAAAATAGCCAGATGCGCTAAACACGCTCTGACATACTGACTTCTAGCACCTGTAACCAGCCAATGTCAATCCCTCAATGACCAATGCCCCCGATCACAGTTCCAGCGATCAGACATCTTTCGGGGTATTTTTCCGCGATCTGATCAGTCGATCTGCTTCTTCTAAACTGAGCCCGTCAAACTCGAATTGATGCCACGTTTCGTCCTCGGGGCGATACGAATGTATCCGAATGAACTCGCCATTTACCAGCTGCGCAGAGATCTTTAGCTGCCCCTCTTCATCGTCGCGTTCGATCTTCGAGCTTCGAATGGTCCGGGCAACCCGTCCGTCTGCCGAGCTGCCTTGTCGGCTGTTGAGCGCATTCGTCATTTCCTCCAGCGTCAGGAATGGGTCAATCCCGTATGCGCGTCTGATGGCATGGCACCGGTCGCTGCCCGCTTCAAAATGATGGCACATTGACGGGCGCGACTCATAGATCCGGCAGCCAACCTGTTCGCCGACGGTGCCTTCGAGCGCAATGCAGGCAAGCGTGTCCGGGTTTCGTTTCATGTAGCGGTCAACGACGACGGAAGGATCGTTCTCGGCGGCGAGCTCCCAGTGGTCTGCCTCATTGATCTCCTCGCTTGGCCGAATTCCGACACAAAGCAGCGAAGCACAGCAGGCACCACAGGAAACACAGTCGGGTATCGGTGTGTCGGCCGGGGTGATCAAATTGTTTCGAACCGTATTCGAAAGCCCATCGGTCAAGATCTGCGGCGGGAACAGCTTTCCCCATATCTCTTCGTACATCGATTCGATCAGAGGATAAAATTCCTCTTCCGTTAGCCGGTGCCGCCGAGTTATTTGTACGAGTTTGGATCTGTCCATTTAGTTAGTTAGGTCCGGCGGGCATAATGTTTTCCCGGCAGGACCCTTATCAATTCCCTAATGTCGAGATTAACAAGTGCCGTATTGAGTTCGCCAAACGAAAGCCCGGTTGCTTCGAGCAGCAGGTCGATATGGACAGGTTCGTCCGCCGGCAGCATCGCCCACACCTTTTTCTCGTCGGCAGAAAGGCCGGCGGGTTCGAGTTCCGGCTGGCGGTCGTTCTCCGCTTTCTCTTCCGTACGGGGCGGAAGGATCGAAGCGGCGATGTCTGACGGCAGTTCAGCAACCACATCCTGCCACTGCTGCACCAATTTTGCTCCGGCCTTTATCAGATAATTTGTGCCGAAAGACTTGCCGGACGTTATGTTCCCCGGCACGGCCATCACCTCGCGGCCCTGTTCGGCTGCGAGCCGTGCCGTTATCAAAGATCCGCTTCGTTCAGAAGCCTCCACGATCAGCACGCCGAGGCTCAACCCGCTGATGATCCGGTTGCGGTAAGGGAAATTTTCCGGTATCGGGGGCGTGCCCAGCGGGAACTGGGTAACGAGCGCACCGCCCGACTCCAGGATCTCAAGAGCGAGCTTAGCGTTCTCTTTCGGATAATACGAGTCCAGCCCAATGCCGAGCACGGCGACCGTTCTCCCACCGGCACGGAGAGCTCCCCGGTGGGCGGCCGTGTCGATGCCGCGTGCAAATCCCGATACTACGCAAATACCCCGCGAGGCGAGATCGCGGGCAAGCATCTCGGCGGCGTTTGTCCCGTAGGTCGAGCACATTCGCGAACCGATAACGGCGACGCAAGGCTGGTCGAAACACGCCTGCCAGTCGCCGCGGACGTAAAGAGTTATCGGCGGGTCCGCGATCTCGCGAAGAAGGGCCGGGTAGCTGCCATCGTCAAGAACGAGGATGTCGCCGCCGAGGGCCTTTACGCGTTCGAGTTCTTCATCCGCCCTGGATTCAAACTCGCGCTTCATTATGCTCTCGATGGTCTCGGGCTTCATCCGGAGCTGTTCGAGCTCGGGCCGCCGCGCCTGAAAGACAGCATCTGCTGACCCGAACCGCTCGAGCAACCTCGTTGCCGCCCGCGGCCCAACCCCCGGCGTCATGTTGAGTGCGATCCAACTCTTCATATCGATTTGGGATTTGGGATCGCGGATTTGGGATTGCGCTTTATTTTAGATGTCTTGATTGCCGCCACGACGATCGATAGTACCTGATTACATTCATCGAGCAAACCTTTCACGAGTTCGGATTTAACTTGTTTCGATTCGACCAGCAGCTCGATCCAATAAATTGACTCATCACCTTCTTCTTCAACTATTGCAAGTTTTGCGATAAAGTCGGCCGTGGATTTTGCACGACACGCTGCCCTATAATTCGCTCCGACTGAGGTTCCGCTCCTTAGTAGTTGTCCGCCTAAGACCTTCGACGTTCTTGTCTCAGGCAAACTCTCGACTAAGCGAATTATTCTTAATGCGAGCTGCTTCGTACGGTTTTTCATTTCTGTCTGAGTCATAAGCTATCGAATTTTGAAAATCCGCAATCCCAAATCCCAAATCCGAAATCGAACTGGCGGAGGCGTGTGGGAGTCGAACCCACCCAGGACAACTCTCGCTGCCCCGCAAACGGTTTTGAAGACCGCGCCCATCACCGGACAGGATGCGCCTCCGCGAATTGTATCTACGTAGGAGTGGTACGCTTATAAAACGGATACAGTTGAGGACTCAAGTTCCAGAGGGACGAAAGAAACGTCGCATCACTTTCAACGGAAGCGATTTCACTGGCACCAATACTTTTATGCGATCGCTGCGAGACCCTTACGTTTAATTAACGAAAGCAACTTCAGCGACGGACCGGCCGGGCGTTTTTCGCCCCGTTCCCATTGACTGACCGAGTCCTTTGAAACATTCAGATGAAAAGCGAAAACGGTCTGACTAACCTGTTCACGTTCACGTAGTGCCTTGATCTGCTTTGGTGTGAATTCTTGGATCGGCGTTAGACATGTCTCGTCGAAATCGCGCATTGTCCGTTTGTCGATCACGCCGGCCTCAAATAGCCCGGACGCGGTCTCATGGATCGCCGCCGCGGCTTCGCTCCTATATGCTTTATCTTTCGTCATGGCCGAATCTCCTCTATCTCGCCCTTCTCCTTTAGACTCTCAATTTGATCGTCCGTTAGGGCTCCCATTATCTTCGCCAACTTCTTAAATCCGCGAACATCTGATCTGTCGATGTTGTCGAGTTCGCTCTTGGCAAATCCAAATACAAAAAAAGCCTTTTCACCCTTCGTGATCAGAATTATTGTGCGATAGCCGCCAGATTTGCCTTCCTTCTGTCTCGCGATCCGCTGCTTGATGACTCCTCCGCCATAATCGGCATCTACGTTGCCTGCTTTGACCTCTCGAATTGCCTGAAGCAGTTTTTTGTCCGTGATCCCTGCTTTTCGGGCAAATTTAGCGAACCACTTATTCTTGAAAAGCTTCATTGTGTTTCGCGTTTATTAGTATAGTACTTAGTTCTACAGATGTCTAGTTTTTGCTGTATACCCGCGCCCATCACCGGACAGGATGCGCCTCCGAAAACTTAATCAACGCTCACACTCTGGACAGGAGTTCACGATAACCGATGTACTCACATTTCCAGTTGCCATATACACCGAGAACTCTGCATTTGGGACATCTGCAGCCGATGTAGATCCACTTTACGTCGTCGCTGCCTGAATATAACGAAACTCCTACAGAGATTTCGAAATACTCATGGTCGCAAACGCATATGCATTTTTTTAACTCTGCTTCGTCGAGATAGTCGTCGCTGTCACCGATCGGGTGTTCAAGTTTACAGTTTGAACAAACCCTAACCGCGGCCCCTTCGTCCTCATCAATATACAATCTGAAGAGGCTGCTGCCACAGGTACAAACTACGTTAACAAAATGATCGCAAACGTATTCGTTCAACCGACTGAAACGGGTCATTTCCTGCTGGAGGTCTTCTGATGTGTCGCCACAAAAATATCGGCCTCGCTTTTCTAGTGCCATAACCGACTTCAAGACCCCAACAAAAGAGTTACGATCGTCGCACGCTTTGCGATGTCGCTAACCAAAATATGCTCTTGCAGCGTGTGGGCGCCGTCGCCGGTGATCCCAAGGCCGTCGAGAACCGGGACGCCGAGTGCGGCGACGAAGTTTCCGTCGGACGCGCCGCCGACCTGGGTTTCGCCGAGTTCATATCCGAACGATGCGGCGGTGTCGCGGGCTTTTTCAAAAAGAGCGACGACCGCATCGGTGCGTTCCATTGGCGGTCGATTGATGCCGCCGGTTATCTCTAGCGAAACACGTTCATCATGAGGCGTCAGTGATCTGATCGCCGCGTCGATCCGCTCGGCCTCGGCCATTGAAGTAAAGCGAACGTCGACCGTGCACTCGGCGTGCTCGGGAATGACGTTCGTGGTTGTTCCGCCGCTCGCGGTGCAGACGTTGACGGTCGTGCCGGTCTCGGGTGAGTTCATCGCGTGGAGCCCTTCGATCTGCCGAGAGAGCTCAAGTATCGCGCTTGCACCCTTTTCTGGATCGAGCCCCGCGTGTGCCGGAACGCCGCGCGCCCGGACGGTGTACATTCCCGTTCCTTTGCGGCCTGTCTTTACTCGTCCGGCTGCGGACGGTTCGAAGACAAGGCAGTGTGCCGCGCGTTTGGCCTCGCGTTCGACATATTCGCGCCCGGTCTTGCTGCCGACCTCTTCGTCGCAAGAAAGCAGGATGTTTATAGGGCGAGCCGGCTGTGTGCCCGTCTCTGCAAAATACCGCAATGCCTCAAGCATCAATACGATATTCGCCTTCATATCAAATATGCCGCACCCGAAAAACTTGTCGCCTTCGATCCGCGTCGGATTCTTCTCCTTACAGCCGACGGGGTGAACGGTGTCGGTGTGGCCGAGCAGTAGCACCGGTTTCGCCTCGCTGTAAAACGAACGAATGATCAGATGGTCGCCGTCGCCGGGGGTCGGGTGGCGCTCGATAAAAAGCTCGAGACCGAGAGAACTTGCCGCAGACTCGATCCAGTCAACGACCGCTCGGCTGCTCTCTTCATCGTGCGAGGGCGATTCGATCTCGACGATCTCGGTGATCTGCTCGATGATCGCATCGCGGCGGCCCTCAAAGTAATCTAGCGTTTCGGTCGGCGTCATTTATTTTCCAAAGATCTCGTTGAGCGTCTCGCCCATTCGGTAGCCCGCAAGCGTCAGCCGCCGTTCGGCTATTGCAAAAGCATTTCGGCGATAGTTGTCGGTCGGGGCCTCGAACCGCACCAGGTCGGAGCGGAAAACTTCGGTTTGCGCCAGCCGGAGGCTTTCGTCTTTCCACGCCGCATAGTCAGATAGCGCCAGCCCCGAGCTCACTGACTCGAACGGATAACGCGAGATCATCATATTTGCGACGTGCCGGACGTAATCACCCTCGCAGAGTCCAAAATCGAAAGGGAAGTTGCGCGGAACGATCGAGTCCCAGAACCAGTGAAGATTTTGCTGGTCCGCACGCGGAGTCCCTTGGGGCGAGATCAGGAAGGTGTTCCCGCCGAGATCCCCGTTCGGTTCAACGTCGGTTGTCCTGCTCGATGTGTGCAGCGGCTGATGGATGTCCCCGCCGATGTGGAGGAACCATGCGAGGGCGATAGCTTTTTCCCGGTCGGCGGCAGATGGGTCGCGGAGCAGTTTTTCGAACTCGGCCAATTTCTCGATGGCCTGGCCGTCAGGTTTCCGGTCGGCGATCAACTCTGCCTTACCATTTACCTGCCGCCAGAAAACCGAAGTATAGTGCCAATCACCCCGGTGATATTTTTCGAACCTGTTTGGGAAAGACCGGTCGCGGACAATATCGGCCCAGGTCGGTACGAGCATGAAATAATCAAGCTGTTTATCAGCATCCGACCGGGACCCGTAAAGTTGATAATAGACCGCAAGATGCGAGTCCTCCGGGGCCGAGCGCAAGATCTTGATAACATTTTCCCGAGCCGTCGCTGACATCCGCTGCCACGCAATGTAGCCCGTGATCTTGTGGCCGACATCGTCCCAGCCCGATGCCGTGACCGAAAAAGCCCCCAGGATCAGAAATAAAGACACAAAACTGCCAATGGTTTTTCTCATGTTAATCTCCGCGAATCTTTTCCGATGATTCTATCGAAATAAAAGAATAAGAAAAAGTTAGCCCGTGCAAATCATCTATAGCGGACGGGAAACCAATTGAAGGGAAATTTCATCATAGAAAGTGCAAAACTTTCCCCGCGAAACGTTCAATAGATAGTGCGTTTCACGTTCAATAGAATGTGAGGAGGTTTTACGGTTATGCAGAACATTCTAGGCCTGAATTTACAGACAGCGGCTTCGGCGGAAAGGCCGGAGGCCTCTTTCGGAAGAAAGATCGGGCTGGTCGGCAAGCTTTTTGGCTGCTGGCACAAACGTTTGAGCCGGCCGTTTACCTACAAAAGGGAAGTTTCGTATCGTGCCTGCCTCGAATGCGGCGCACGCAGAAGGTTCAATACCGAAAGTTTTACGACTTCGGGGCCCTTCTATTATCCCCCGATGGCAAGACCCGACAATGCACGCGGATCTGCCTGATATCCTGTCATAATACCTACCAAAGAAGTACCTACCGAGTGCGGCCGACCAATAAGGCCGCACTCTTATTTATTTCCAGGCGTCGTTTTCGAGCAGATCCTTTAGCCTGTTCAGCCGCTTGTCCCAGACGGCCTCGATCTTTTTGATCCAGATATCTATCTCGCTCAGCGGCTCAGGGGTAAGAAAGTAGAATTTACCGCGCCCTTTTTTTCTGACGGAAACAAGTCGCGCCCGCTCGAGTTTGCCCAGATGCTTCAAAAGACCCTGCCGAGAAATAGGGTAGCCTTTAGAGATCTCCGTTGCCGTTCGCGGCCCGTGCTCCGCGAGGTCGAGGATCAGATCGCGACGGACAGGGTCTGCCAATGCCTCAAAAATAGCTGTGCTCATTGATGCAGCAACTCGCCTTTCTCGATAAGCGACTTCAGGTTTTCAAGAGCGGCCGTGTACCCTTCGCCTACACCGTCGAGCCACATCTGGCGCTCTTCTTCCTTGACCGTCTCGTAACCGGTCTCATAAATGGTCACCTTTGTCCCGCCATTTTCCTCCTCAAGGATAAAGCTGGTCACGAGAAGCATTCCGGGAAAGTTCGGATTGGCGTTCCAGCGGAGCGTGAGCTTTTTGTTCGGTTCTGCCGCCTCGATCGCGGCTGTAAGAAGGGTCTTGTCCGCTTCGGGGTCTTCGTAGTTGGTCAGCAAATAAAACTCGGCTGTTTCACCGATGTTAAGGCTGGGTATTTTCCAGATGGAGCCGGGCGAGTACCACTTGGTTAGCATCTCGTCACTTGTGACAGCCTGCCAGGCTCGTTCTACCGGCGTATCGATCCAAATGCTACGGGATATGCTTATGGTTTCTTGTTCGGGTGCTGTGCTTTCTGCCATTTTCCTGATCATTCCTCCGTCGATGTCCGAGGGGTATTCCCTAAGGTACCAAGAGATGTACCATATAGTGCAACCCAACGGTTGCACATAAAGATATACGTTTTGAACGAGAAAAGCAAATGCCGTTGATGTTCTAGGCAGGCCTTATCAGAACGAGCGCAGAGTTTTTCGAACCGAAACCGATGCAGTTACATAGAGCAAAATCGACCTTTTTCTCCCGCGACACATTCGGGACGTAGTCAAGGTCGCAATCCGGATCCGGTTCTTCCAGGTTTATCGTGGGTGCGATGATGCCTTTGTCGATCGCCAGCAGAGCGGCTCCGATGCCCGCGGCTCCGGCAGCGCCCTGCGGGTGGCCGATCTGTGATTTTGTGGCCGACATCGGGATATTGTACGCCTGTTCACCGAATGCGAGTTTGAGGGCTTTAGTTTCGATCCGGTCGTTGAGTTCAGTCGAAGTGCCGTGAAGATTGATGTAGTCGATCTTCTTAGTTGCTATGCCGGCGTCGTCCATCGCCAGGGTCATCGCACGCGCAGGCTCTACGCCGTTCTCTTCCAGCCGGACCCGGTGATATGCGTCGCATGTGGCACCGTAGCCCGCCACCTCGGCATAGATCTTCGCTCCGCGGGCACGTGCCTTTTCAAATTCTTCCAGGACGAATATCCACGATCCTTCGCCGATAACTATCCCGGACCGGTCTTTGGAAAAAGGCCTGCACGCCCGGCCCGGATCATGGTTCCACTTGTCGGTAACGACCCTCATCACCTCAAATCCGCGAAGGATGCCCGGAGCGATGGGCGAATCCACACCGCCGGTGAACATAATGTCTTGTCTACCCAGTGCTATATGCTGGGCCGCGTAAAAGAAAGCGTCGGTCGATGAGGTGCAGCCGGTCGAAATGACGTGCGAAAGGCCGTGAAGCCCAAAGACCATTGAAAGTTCTGACGAAAGCCCACCGTGTGTGGATGAGGGTATTGTGTAGATGCTGCCTTTGCGTTCGTTGCCGGAATACCAATGGCCGAACTGCTTTTCCGTAAATGCCAGGCCGCCGCCGCCCGTTCCCAGCACAACACCGAAGTGCCGAGCCTCATCATCGGTGAGTGACAACGGGTCGACACCCGCGTCGGCTATGGCTTCTCTGGCCGCGGCAAGTGCGAGAGGAACGGTCCTGGGGACGTGTTTTCTGTCCTGCTGTTCAAGTTGGGTTTCCCAGTCGAACCCGACGGCTTCCCCGGCGATCTGGACCTTGAAATTTGAGGGATCGAAGCTCTCGATCCGCCGGGTACCGCTACGGCCGTTAGCAAGGGACTCCCAAAAGGCCTCGCGCCCTATCCCGATAGGCGTAACGCAGCCGAATCCTGTGACCGCAACCCGCCGTGTTCCGTTGAACCCCTTGAACATAGTTTTCGGCCGGCGGCCTTCATCCCCCGGGACATCGTTCCAATCACCCTATCGATAGTTCAGCCACGCATCGAAGACCCAGCCCACCTTCGAGTTCCATTCCACCAGACACCAGCGACCCCGTCTGCCGGAAAGCGTCTCGCGTTGGTCATTACAACTGACGACATAGACCTCTGAGCCATGTGGTATACGGTCGATCCGATCACCAATGTCTGTACTCGGAAGGCTTCGAAGCGCGAGGAAGCCATCGTTTGGAGAGTTGACGGTGGCGACGCTGTCGTCACCAAGAACGTCCTTTAGTGCCGGGGCCTTTGGCGTGTTGCCCGAACCGACCTCTTCCTCGATCTGCTTTGCCAACTCCTCCAGACGCTTGGCCAGTTCCTCGGTCTCGTCCTTTGGCGAAGGTGTAGAGGCCGGTGTCGGCGTCGTGGGCTGCGGTGTCGATGCCGGGACGGGTTGCCGAGCCGAGAAAATGTCGCTCGCAACAAACAGGACTATCGCCGCGGCGACCACCAATAAGACCCCGAGGACTGCAAAGACGCCAAGAGCGATCAGAACTTTGGCCATTGTCGAAAGCCCGCGTTTTGATTCTTCCTTTCGCACGCTTGCAACAGTCGCCGGCTCAGGAATGTCGATCTGGAGCCCTTCCCTTCGTGTTGGCGGTACGGATCCTGGGATGATCTCCTCAAGCAAACCGCCATCGGCAAGGCAGAACTTGAGGGTCGCATCCGTATAGGTAGTTCCGCATTGCGGGCATTTTTTCATAGCATGGGTGGTTTGGGGAGCGCTACTTTTTCATTTCGGCTGCCACCAACGAGCGGAGCGAATCCTCATCCAGCCGAAGTAGTTTTCGGCCGTTAACATAGAGGGTCGGAGTGCCGCGCACCCCAAGCTTGCGTCCGTCTGCAAAATCCCGGTCCACCTTTTCCATATGCTTTTTTTCCTTGGAAGAGGCCGTGAGCTGCTCAATGTCCAGCCCTAATTCAGCGGCCCACTTCTCAAAGAGCGAGACGGGCTCCGGGCGGACGGGATGCGGACCCGGACCGTGAATTTCGCCCCATTGGTCTTGATTTTCGAACATCTTGTCCATCATTTCCCAATATTTGCCCTGTTCTCCGGCGGCCTCAAGGTAGGACGCGGCCACACGTGAATTTCTATGGAACGGCATATAACGGACGACAAGCCGCGTATTACCCTCAAATTCCTTCATAACGCGTTTTATTGCCGGAGCAAACTCGGCACAGGATTCACATTCGGGGTCGAGAAACTCGACGATGGTAACTTTTGCATTCTGCGGGCCAAGGACGGGGCTGTCTTCACGTACCAGAGCCTCGGTAAGATCATTATCGGCGGGTACCGGTTTCTGGCTAGACTGGTTATAAAGAAAATATCCGAGTATCCCGATCAAAACGACGATAACAGCAATGGCTGCAAGATTTCTCACTTCTTTTGTCATACTTGTTTTTCAGAACGATATAGTACGGTAATTACCGCGATGGCCGCGAATGAAACAAAGGCCATTAGGGGTATGGTTATAAATCCAAACAGCTCAAGCTGACGGGCATTGCAGGGAACCCCTTCTGTGCATGGAGTTATTGCCTCCGGTATTACGCCATAATAAAGCAGATTGTGATATCCGGCTATCGCCAACCCGGCTACAGCCAGCGGAAGGGCGTATTTTTTCCAGCCGGCATCTTGAGTTGCGATACCGACGGCGATAATTACCACGAGAGGGTAAAGAGCGATTCGCTGGTACCAGCAGAGCACGCACGGCGCAAATTCCATTATTTCACTGAAGAACAGGCTGCCGACCGTTCCCGCCAGGGCAATTCCAAAGGCGAGATACGGAAGCATATGGTTAAGGCCCTCGGGGCCCGGTGCTGACGGAACATCGCTGGCCATATGATTATTAAACCATCATCCCGGGAGAATCGAAAAACGACCCGGCACAGGGCCTACATATTGCAATGCCTGCGGACTGCTAATATTATCGCTAGAAAAAAACATCCAACTTCATAAATACGGAGGCCCCATATGCCAAAGCTTTCATTACTTGCCTTGCTTATTCTTCTTTCTTCCGGAACAGCGTTCGCACAGAACAAGTCCACAGAGCGGGCACTTTCGAACCTGCTTACGGAGTTCCTCGACGGAGCAGGCCGAAACGATGCCGAAATTCACCAAAAGTTTTGGGCGGAAGACGTGATCTATACCCGCGCTTCCGGACAGCGGACCACCAAATCGGAGATAATGAAAAGCGTCCGCTCGGCTCCCGAGCCAAAACCCGAAGACCCGAAAACTGTTTATTCGGCCGAGGAAGTGCAGATCAGGCAATACGGTAATACAGCGGTTGTGGCGTTTCGGCTGGTCGGAACGACCACCGGGGCCGATGGAACAAAAACGGTCCAGAAGTTTTACAATACAGGAACTTTTGTAAAACGAAAGGGTGTCTGGCAGGCCGTCGCCTGGCAGGCCACTGCGATACCTTCCGACCGCCCCTGAATATACTTCAAACGATTTCCTGCAAGTTTTCTTTGGTCCCCCGTTCTTTGCATCGCGACCAAACGGAATATGGATCACGGGGCCCGGAAAATGGGTTTTGGAAAAAGCGGAGAGGACATTTTTGCCCTAACCGCTTTTGTCTATTCAGTTTCCGGCGTCCGTGAAAGACGTGACCCTCATTTCCCGAACGGCGCCGCGGGCTGCCGTGCCCGCGAACCAGCCGGCCCGAACGGCCGGTGCAAGACCCGCCGGGGATAAGATCGGCGGAAGAGTAAATTTGAGGTAAAAAACAATGAGAAGACAATTGATGTTAGCAGCGCTTTTAGCGGTTTTCAGCCTTTTTCTTGGTGCATGTTCGGGAACGCCCGAACCGGAGATCAAGCCGGTGGCATCGCCCAGTCCTGCAGTTTCGCCGGCTGATGACAAAAAAGAAGACGAAAAGAAGGACGGCGAGAAGAAAGCAGAGGCCGGAAAGGCCGATCAGCTTGTCGGTAAATGGCAGGGACCGGAGGGCACTTACCTGAACGTCTCCAAAAAGGACGACAAATACTCGGTCGAGATCGCAAACCTTGACGGCCCAAGGACATTTGAGGGCACTGCCAAAGGCGACGTGATCGAATTTACCCGCGACGGCAAGACCGAGACCATCAAGGCCGCCTCAGGCGAAGAGACTGGCATGAAAGGCTTTGAAAAGGAAGCGAATTGTGTCGTCGTAACAAAAGGCAGCGAAGGCTTCTGTAAAAAGTAGCCTTCATTTCAGGCCCGACCGTAAGGAAGGGCTTACCAACCACACCGGAGGCGGCCCCACCCGCCTCCTTTTTCAGCACAACTGCCAAAATTGCCCCTACTTGTGCTATTTGGTATTCTTTTGAGTTACCCGTTTATTAGAAATATTTATTAAAAGGACTGTCTATTGATGTCAACTTCTGCAAAAAAGACCAATTCAAAAGCTGATAAAAAGGAAGTAAAAGAGAATGGTGCGGGCTCCGAAAAGTATCACGGCCTGGACGAAAAGGCCCTGATCGGTATCTATCGGACGATGTATATGTCCCGCCGGATCGATGACAAGGAGATCCAGCTAAAGGGCCAGAACAAGATATTTTTCCAGATCTCCGGCGCGGGCCACGAAGCGCTTCTTGCCGGCGCCGCTCTCGCCATGAAGCCTGCGTACGACTGGTTCTTCCCCTATTATCGCGATCGTGCCCTGATGCTCGGGCTTGGTATGACCGCACAGGAGATGCTCTGGTCTGCTGTCGGTGCAGAAAAAGACCCAAATTCTCACGGACGGCAGATGCCTTCACACTGGGGCCACAAAGACCTGAATGTCCCTTCGCAATCTTCCTGTACCGGCACACAGGCACTCCACGCGGTCGGTGCCGCCGAGGCCGGCTTTCGTGCCTCGATGGTCGAGGAGCTGCAGGACAAGATCACAGGCTTCAAGGGCGACGAGGTCGTTTATATGTCGGTCGGCGACGGCACCACCAGCGAGGGCGAATGGTGGGAAGCCCTGAACACCGCCTCAAACCTTAAACTCCCGGTCATTTTTGTGGTCGAGGACAATGGGTATGCCATCTCCGTCCCGGTCGAGGTCAACACGGCAGGCGGCGACATATCCAAGCTTGTCAGCGGTTTTCCCGATCTTTTCATGCAAAAGGTGGACGGCACCGACCCGCTAGCCAGCTATGCGGCATTCAAAAAGGCAGTAGAGTATTGCCGCGAACGAAAGGGGCCGGCTTTTGTCCATGGAAAGGTCATTCGGCCCTATTCCCACTCGCTTTCCGACGACGAAAAGCTTTACCGCCCGGAGGAAGAACGCCAGGCTGACGCGGAGATAGACCCGATCAGGACCTTTGCCGAATTTCTGATGACCGAGGGCATCATCACTTCAGAGAAATTGGAAGCCCTCAGAAAAGAAGTAGATGAAGAAATAAACAAGGCTGCCGATATCGCCATCGAAACACCGCAGCCGGCGCCCGAATCTGCATTGAGGAACGTCTATTCGCCGGATGTCGATCCGACGGATCGTTCGTTATTCGACACTGAGGAAGGCGCGGAGCTTTCAGGAAATCCGGGCACGATGGTCGATCTTATAAATCGATGCTTGCATGAAGAGATGGAGCGCGACCCGCGGATCGTCATTTTCGGTGAGGACGTGGCAGATTGTTCGCGCGAAGAATATCTCGACATCGTAAAGGGCAAAGGGGGCGTTTTTAAGGTAACTGCCAATCTCCAGCGTAAATTTGGCGGTGTACGCGTTTTCAATTCACCGCTTGCCGAGGCAAATATTGTCGGGCGTGCGGTCGGCATGGCCATCCGCGGGCTGAAACCTGTGGTCGAGATACAGTTTTTCGACTATATCTTCCCGGCGATGATGCAGATCCGCAATGAGGTTGCCGTTACCCGCTGGCGATCGGACGGCGACACCAAATGCCCGATGGTCATGCGTGTCCCGGTCGGGGGTTATCTCAAGGGTGGTGCCGTTTACCACTCGCAGTCAGGTACTACGATCTTTGCACACACGCCCGGATTGAGGATCGTTTATCCGGCAACGGCATTGGACGCGAACGGACTGCTGCGGACATCGATCCGCTGTGACGACCCCGTGCTGTTCCTCGAGCATAAGCACCTTTATCGCCAGATCTACAACAAATCAGAATATCCGTCGAAAGATTTCCTTATCCCCTTCGGCAAAGCGAAGACCGTCCGCGAAGGAAAGGACATTTCCATCATCACCTTCGGCGCCTTGGTTGAAAGATCGAACCAGGCCGCGAAACGGCTCGAACAGCAGGGCATCTCGGTCGAGATCATCGATCTCAGAACGCTGGTGCCATACGACTGGGAAGCCGTCGCCGAGTCGGTCAAGAAGACCTCGCGCGTCATCGTTGCTCACGAAGATCCCATTTCTTACGGCTACGGGGCAGAGATCGCCGCCCGCATCTCGAACGAACTCTTCGAATACCTTGACGCCCCTGTCCGCCGCGTCGGAGCCACCGACACCTTCGTCGCCTACGCCCCGCAGGTCGAAGACTTCATCCTGCCGCAGTCCGAAGATGTCGAAAATGCCGTGCAGGAACTGATGAAATATTGATATGCCGTATGTGTCCTTTTTCTTTGGAATCATCATTCGAATGTTTCACAATGACCATAATCCGCCGCATTTTCACGCAGAGTATCAAGGTCAAAAGGCGAAATTTGACCTTGATGGTAATCTAGTAGAAGGGAGAATGAGATCGCGGACCGCGAAATCGCTTATCAAGAAATGGGCCAGATTACACAAGGACGAGCTATAGGAAAATTGGGAGCGAGCGCAGAAGCTAGACGAGATTCGCAAGATCGACCCGCTCGATTAGTTGCGCGCAACAAGAACTACCTGCCTGTCGTCATCGACGCGGAATATCTTTCCGATTACAAGATACACGTCGTATTCGACAACGGGGAGGAGCGCGTTGCCGATTTTTCTAAGTGGGGCGTGGGTCGCGGCGTCTATAAGCCACTCAAAGACAAGAGTTATTTCAAGAAGTTCTTCGTCGATGGTTGGACGATCTCTTGGCCCAACGGCGCCGACATCGCGCCTGAAACACTTTACGAAGAAGGCGAGCCTTGCTGATAATGCTCGAATAGGGCGATATTATCAATTGCGTTGGTGTCAATCATTAGTTCTGCGGCTAGATTCTCGGCGCGTGGCGGTTCGATGAAAACGATTGCCGGTCTGATCGACAATGACTTCGATTTCCCGCTGGTCGGATCGCGCGACCCGGAGGTGCAACTTCTCTTAGAGGCCGTGCATTCGAATTCTGCGGAAAGACCCACGACCTACGAGGACGAAGTATTCAACTACTTGGTGGAAAACAGAAGTTCCCTGGGCATTGAGAGCGTATCCAGATTCAAGAATCTCTTGCTTGATGGGGAGATTGTTTTGGCCGACCACCGTCGAATGGTCGTTGAGGTCAAGCTTAGAATGAACTGGCTGAAAGCCTGCCAAGCCGAGTGGCAATTTCGGCAGTTTATTAAGCGTCGCAGGTATGAAGGTCCTTCCCAGTTGAGCGGCGGAGTCGTCTTCTTCGAATCATTCACTTCCGATTGGGCACGCCCAGTCGGCGGCAAAGTCCGCGGATGGAAACACTGGTACTTGTACCACTCCGAGGTCGAGGGATTGCGAGTGCATCTGCTCCAGTACAAAGATTCTGGGGTCCAAGGTGTTCCAAAATAGCGACCGCTACAGAACCAACGGATGAAGCTGACAGGGGCCGCGATCCCGGTTTTGCGCGGCATGAAGCTATTACAGGCGGCCCCGGCAGCTTATCCATCTCGTTAGTATGATAAAATGCATATTCTTTATCTTTGCAATTCAGTTGGCATGTGTCGGCCCCGCGACATTCGCACAAGGACTTGTAATCGAGCCCATTCGCGATTACCGTCGGGCAAACGAACATCGCCTCCTCACGGAATACTTCCAATTACTCTCAATTCCAAACGTCGCGTCCGACACGCCGAATATTCGCAAGAACGCCGACTATCTTGTCGCCGAGATGCAGAAGCGCGGGTTGAAGCCGCGGCTGCTTGAGGCTGCTGATAAAAAAGTGCCGCCTGTGGTTTACGGCGAATGGATGACGCCGGGTGCGACGAAGACCGTCATCTTTTACGCGCATTACGACGGGCAGCCGACCGATCCGGCGGACTGGACCGGCAGCAAGCCTTGGGAACCGGTGCTGAGAACCGATGCTCTCGAAAAAGGCGGCATAATAATTCCGTTTCCGAAGGCTGGCGAGAAGATCGATCCGGAGTGGCGCATTTACGCTCGCTCGGCCGCGGACGACAAGGCCGGTGTTTTCGCGATCTTGACGGCGTTTGATGCTCTTATCGCAAAGGGCATCAAACCAACGGTCAACATTAAATTCTTTTTCGAAGGCGAGGAAGAGGCCGGCTCGCCAAACCTGAAAGAGATCCTCGAAAAGCACAAAGGACTTCTGAAAGCAGACGCGTTTATCGTCTGCGACGGGCCGGTGCATCAATCCGGTCGCAAGCAGGTCGTCTTCGGAGTTCGCGGCGACGTTAATGTCGATCTCACCGTCTTTGGCGCCAAACGGCCGCTGCACAGCGGGCATTACGGCAACTGGTCGCCGAATCCGGCAATGACGCTTGCACGGCTTCTGGCATCGATGAAAGATGCCGAAGGGAACATTACGATAAGAGGCTGGGCAGACGACGTAGATCCGCTCGGCGAGGCCGAGCTTAAGGCGATAGCCGACGCACCGCAATACGACGAGCAGCTAAAGCGCGAGCTCGGCATCGCCTTTACCGAAGGCGGCGGCAAGAGCCTTCTGGAACGCATCAATCAGCCTTCGCTGAATATCAATGGCTTCAGGAGCGGCGATGTCGGCGAGCAGGCACGCAATGTAATTCCAGCCACCGCAACTACCGTCCTCGATCTCCGCCTAGTTAAGGGCAACGACCATGTCCGCCAGGTCGCCAAGCTTCGAAGGCACATCGAATCGCAGGGCTTTTACGTGATCGACCGCGACCCGACCGATGAAGAGAGGCAAAAACATCCGCTTATCGCCAAGTTCATCCATGTCCCCGGCAGCTACAATGCCCAGCGGACGCCTATGGATCTTCCGGTCTCGATCGCGGTGGTCAATGCTGTGCAGGCGACGATCTCCGATCCGGTCATCCGAATGCCAAGCCTCGGCGGCAGCCTCCCGCTCTCGATAATCAGCGAAACGCTCGGCGTTCCGACCATCACCGTGCCGATCGCCAATCACGACAATAACCAGCACGGCGAAAATGAGAATATCCGTATTCAAAATTTGTGGGATGGCATCGAGACCTTCGCATCGTTGATGACGATGAAATTTTGATCCGGCACAATGCCTGAGTAAGAAATTTCAACCACAAATGGACACAAATAAGCAAAGGTCAAATTCTGATCTTTATATCTTGTGCATCCGATGTTATTGGTTTTTGTTCGCTGTGGCCGTGGGCTGGCCTGTCTTGCCTGATATTCACCCGGCCCGAACAGAAGCTGATAAAGTATTGATGTTTTTCGCGAATGTATGTATCATTACGGATGCGACTTGGTGTTGCCGCCGAATAGGTGCCGACGGCGCTGAGTTCCATTATCCAGCACCTAAACTGTTAGGAGGAAATTAGATGAAGAAAAGAATTGCATCTTGGATGCTTCTCGCTGTAATGACCGCAACCACTGTTGGAGTTGCTATGGCAGCAGTTCATAACCCGAAAAATGAAGCCAGGTGCCTCGATAGAAACGGCAAGTTCATCGAATCGAAAGATTGTGACCCGAACAGCTGCGGTTGTTTCTTTCATGAGATCGAAGAGTACATTAGAGGATTCTTCAAATGATCCATTTGGTCCCAAACTAGTTTACATCAGAGGGACTTCTCAATAAGATCTCCGGAGCGAAACCTCGCCTGGAGATTTTTTTGTTTAAAAGGGGGACCACGTTTCGGCGATCCCCCTCCCTTTGTAGCTCAAAGGAATGGACGGGGCTTTTGGCCCCACCCGCTAGATTATGCTCCAAGGATCTTAGTACACTCCTGATTTTCAATAAACAGGTGAATTAAGCCGATGAACGGCCGCTGAACCTTCCTATACAACCTCCAATAAAATTTCCCGACTGTATCTCGGATAAAACGGCTTGCGTTACACACGCTCCAACCCTTTTGTTTGCGCTCCGTGCAGATCGCCCGCCAGCCGATATATGCCCGTGTCTATCCTTTCCGCCACCCCCTCATCAACCAGCCGATGATTCGCCTTTCCCGCTTCGGCGCGGGTCAGACCAAATTTGCCGGCCAGTTCGGCCCGCAGGGTCATTCCGAACGCCTCGAGATAAGTTCGGGCGAGCAGATAAACGGCCTCGTCCCGGGGGATCCTAGTTGATAACTCGTTGGGAAATCTGGCTTCTGCGACGGTCCATATATATGTGAATTTCGGGACATAGACGACCTCCTGCGGTATGACCTTCATTCTTCTTTGGAGTTCGTCTATGGCCTTGGTCAGTTGGCCTTTATCGCTGAAACCGCAGGCATCGCGAAGGTCAGCGGTCGCCATTTCCCATTCGTTTCTCAGAACTTTCAGGACCACAAGGGCATTTTTTGAAAGAATGCCGCTTTCGCCGGTCTTTGAACATCCCCAGATGGAGTTAAATACGGGGATCATGCGAGGCGCGAGGAACATCGCATGGCCCTTTACAAGTTTTGCATAATAGACCTTTCCCCGGGCGATAACTTCGTCCTTGAGCACCCAGGCCGCGCTTGCCTCAGGGTCTTTTTGAACGTTTCGGGGCATATGAGCATCGCGGCGGCCGCAGACGGCTATATATACCGAGGGCATTCGTTTTCGCTCGTCCGTCAAGGCGAGACAAAAGCCGAGCTCCTCGACCATTGCCTCAACCTGCTCGACGGTCTCGACCCTCAGTGACTCTTCCCGTCGCCATTTATGGTCGCGATATTGTTCGATCTCTTCGGGAATGTGCTTCATGCATTAAAGCCGCAGATTAACTCAGATCTGAGCATATTTGAAATGGCGGCCATTTAAAATAAAAACGGCCGGGAAATTTTTCACCCGGCCTGGTTTATTCGCATTATATTGTGCGACTGCGTTTACCGCGTCAGTTTGGGACTAATAGTCGTCTCTCTGGTTTCGGATGGGCGAAGAAGATTCGACCGTTACGGTTGAACCCGGCAGCAGTCTGACGTCGTCGCGGCCGCCGACGATGACGGAACCTACGCCCGCGCCGCCGCCGATCACAGCCCCGATGGCGGCGCCTTTAGCTCCGCCCGCGATCGCACCGATCACGGCCCCGAGCCCGGCACCTATGCCTCCGCGTTTTGCGGTCTCGGTCGTTTGGCTATCTCCCGTTGCGGTTCCTTCGGTATCGACGCGGACCTCTTTCCCGGTGTGGTCGCGTACAGTGGTGACGGAGCCGGCGAAATCGTATTCCCTGCCGTCTCGGAGCGTGATCCGCTCGAAATTAAAGGTCACGTTCGAGCGGCCCGAGACCTGTCCGGAGCGGCCGACGCCCGAGATATAGCCTTCGATCACGGCCCCGCGATATTCGAACGGACTCTGTACAGTCATCCGGAATCGGTCATAGTTTTGCGACGCCCGGGTGTTTATCTCATTTTCGAGCAGCCCGGTGACCAATGTGCCATTCGGAACGATAAATTCTCCGATGCGGGGTTTGCTTAGAGTCGGATTCGGGCTTCTCCCGCCGACGCGGTCGTCCGGGTCGCTGCTCGAATAGCCACCATCGTCGTCAAACACCGGCCCGATATCGGTGTCGCCGATGCCAAGCCGGGCGACGGCATCGGTCTTGTTGTAAAAACTGTCGGCAAACACGGTTTCGGGCAGATATTCGGTGGTAACGCGCCGGGTCACTTTCATTGTCCTGCCGCCGTCAACCAGCTCGAAAGTGATGGTGTAATCTGATTCACCGCCAAGGCTGGAGACCGTCAGAGTATCACCGCGGAGCGTTGCACGCATACGAACGCTGCGGCCATTTGCGGATTCAGAGATCTCGCGGCCGTCAGCAACGAACGTGACCGGGTCCGCAATAGACGAGGCAAGCGTTACGCGGTTGCCGCTGATATCGAGAGCGATCTGCTCCGGGGCATCGAGTTTTGATTCGAGGTCTTGCCGCTGCGAGGCCGTGATCCTCGTGCCGGCAACGATATCAGATACGCTTTCGCTGCGGTTCAGGTCGAGGCGGTAGGTGCCCGTCAGGCCTCCACGGCCCGTTGTGACACGGCCGGTGTAAGTATCATCATTGTCAACGACGGCGGCGTTCGAAATACGACCGCTCCAATCGGGGGTGACCCCGTAATTAGCCGCCAGCCTATCTATCAGCGCTAGCACGTCAGACCATGTGGACTCGATCCGACGGTTTTGCGGGTTGGCACGCATAAAACCGTTTATGTCCTGAGCCGCAGCGACCATTGCGTCGATGTCAGTGCGGTTCTCGCGACGAAGGTCGAGGTTCTCCGAATAGACCGAGACGGCGGCCTTAAGTTCCCTTATGCCCGCCGCGGCCTCATTGCGGATCTGCGGCCGTGCCGAAGCGCTTCCAAGCTGGAAGCGGAGCGTTGTTTCGAAATCGTCGATCTTAGAATTAAGACTGCGCAGATGGTCGCGGATCTCGCGTTCGTTTCGCCGCTGTGCATCGACGGAAGAGGCCAGCCCGGCCACGACCGCGATCGCAAGTGCAAAGGTAAAAATGCGTTGATAAAAATGTCTCATAGGGACCTCTTTCAATGATAATAATGCGTGGGCAGGTTATGCCATAGCTTAAGAAGCATATTTCATACCAAACGTTGTTCACCTAGTTCGAAGGGCGAAATGTGTATGCCGCTGTGTTAGAATCTCGCTAAAAGTTCGGGAGCAGATAAGGGTAGTTAATTATGCCGGGAGCCGTATACAAAGCGACGATAAAACACGCAGGCGACGAATTCTTTATCGGCACCAGCCCCAGCGGGCATGCCGTAGCTATTGACACAAAAGGAGATAGGCGGGCCGCACCGACGCCGGTAGAGATGCTGCTGATGTCCGTGGCCGCGTGTACGGCTGCGGACGTGATCTCTATCCTGCAAAAGAAGCGGCAGGACGTCGAAGAATACTCGGTTGAGGTGACCGGTGAACGTGCCGAGAACCATCCGAGAAAGTTCCTCAGCTTCCACGTCCACCATATCGTGCGCGGACGCGGCGTTTCGGAAAAAGCCCTCGCAGACGCCTTAAAGCTCTCAGACGAAAAATACTGCTCGGTCGCCGCCACCGTCCGCCCGACGGCGACGATCACGACAAGCTACGAGATCGTTGAGACGGAGTGAATCCATTTGTTCTCCCAACCCGAAACGACAGGGTTCCCCTGGGGATCATCTTTAATGCAAAATCGTTCCCCCGGTATGACCAAAGCGCCTTTTGTATGACCGGGAGAGCGCTGTTTATGACCGTTTTTCCCATATCGCGACAGTGCCTATCAAATAATTCAAAAGCCCCCATCAAGCCCCCCATTCGGATGCCGATAAGCGTACAGGTAATTTGTGCGATAAAGGCCGGCGGTTTGGTAGTTTCACGATCTTATGATGCCAGGTAAACTCCTTTGCGTTCTTTGCGGCCCTGCGTGATAAGCACCCATTTCAACGCAAAGTCGCAAAGCCCGCAAAGATCGTTGGAAAAGGGCCAGAATATCTCCAGAACATTGTTAGCGGCTCCATTGTATTTCACCCTTGCAACACCGATTCAAACATGCTACGTTTGTATCCCGATGGAGAACGGCCGTTTTATGAGAACCGAATGGAAAAGGTGCCCGCGGGGCGACGTTCAGGGCCAATGGGCGTCGCTGTATGTAACGATGAACAAGCGTGGGTTTATCGTGATGACAAAAAGGACCTTTGAACTAATGGGCAGCCCGGAAGCCGTCCACCTTCTGTTCGACCCGATAACCAGCCGGATCGGTGTAAAGGGAACGGCGGCTGCGGCACGCGACGCTTTTCCCGTAGCAACTCAGGGACGCCACGGTGGCCGCCTTATCCGTGCCTATAGATTGATGCAGGAATTCGGCATCGCACTCCCTCAGACCATAAGATTCCGCGACATTACGCTGGACAAAGACGGTATCCTAATCCTAGACCTCCGAACAGCAACTATAGTGCAAAAGAAAGCAAGATCGCCAAACCCGCAGCCGGACATACGCGTATGACCGTCAAGAGATATCCGCTACCAGTCTACAACTTACAATTCACAATGGGCCAATTGACGATTTTGGTTGATCGGCTGTGATAGCTTAGATCATCTTCGATCCTGCTTTCCGGGCGGGCCTAGTGTTAAAACCAGGTCCGCGATGTCCTCGGTTACGGTTATCACTTGCTCAATCGGTTCGAGGCCACTCTTACGCGCCGACGCACGAAGCAAGTATGACTCGCCTGCCGTGACGTTCGTGAACAAGAAATAGCCAAAGGCATTTGATCGTGCCCGTCGAATCTCGCCGTACACTGACGTCAGCGTCAGCTCAACATTGCGAACGGCATATCCCTCGTTTGTGATCGCACGGCCCGAAACCGAAACCAGTGCGGAGGTAGGTGCGATCTGAGCCAACGTCCACGGCGAAAATTCGGTAACTCCGGCTGTCGTCGCAGTCTTTGCCGTTGTGTCCAGCTCGGTTTTCAACATCGTCGCTGATCCGTGCGTGATGCGGTAAACACGATACGACTCTTCGTGAGCGGGTACCTCGCTTTCGTCGTAGTGAAATGTCATATCCGCTGAGATTATGCTGTCATTCGTCAGATCCCACCAACGCTGCAAACGATTGGCCGGAAGTCCGCTTGCGGGATCAGAATAGGCTCCTGTTTTAGGCTCGACGGTAAAGTTCCCGGTGCCTTCAATGTTAGAAAGCCGCACAGCCGAGGAAATGGAGTTGCTGCCGACCGGGAAATTGAACGCGCCCGTGTTGTTCACGCAACGCGTCAGCGGAGCTTCGATGTACGCCGTGGCCGAGCCGCCGATGATCGCGTTTGCGTCGCAGCTTGTAACGACAACCGAACCCGGCCCCGTGATCTTGCCTTCGCTGAGGTTCAGGTTTCCATTGACCGTAAGGGTCCTACCCAACGCGACATTTAGCGTCCGGCCGTTCTCGATCCGCAGGTTCTGCAGAACGACATCAGCCAATGTAATATTCGCGTCGTTCGCCGAGATCGTCACGCTCGTGCCAACCGCCGGCACTGCATTCGTATCCCAATTCGCCGGATCATGCCAGTCGGCGGTCGCCCCCCCCTCCCATTGCTGTGAAACATATCGCCCGAAAAAGGCTGAAAGGCGGCACCCCCCCGATACGAAAAAGCCGCCGGCATAGACATCGCTCCCTGATGCTGCTACTGATCGGACGACGCCGTCCATCCCCGTCCCGAGGGCCGACCAGCCTGTTCCGTCCCATTTGGCGATGCGGTTGGCCAAGGTACCGCCTGCTGTGGTAAAGTTGCCTCCGGCATACACATCGCTCCCCGATATTGCGATACCTTCGACAGTGCTGTCCATCCCCGTCCCGAGTGAAGACCAGCTTGTTCCGTTCCATTTGGCGATGCGGTTGGCCGGGGTGGTGAAACTGCCTCCGGCATAGACATCGCTCCCTGTTACACCGATCGCGAGGACTGCGGCGTTCGTCCCCGTCCCAAGGGACGACCAGCTTGCTCCGTTCCATTTGGCGATGCGGCTGCCCGGAGTGGTAAAGAATCCTCCGACATAGACATCGCTTCCTGACACAGCGATCGACCATACGGAGTCGTTCATCCCCGCCCCGAGTCCCGACCAGGTTGTCCCGTTCCATCTGGCAAAGTAGTTGGCCGGGCCGCCTCCGTTTATGGTGAAGCTTCCTCCGACATAGACGTTGCTCCCCGATACGGCGATGGCAAAGACTTGGTTGACCGTAACAGTGCCGAGTGCCGACCAGCTGGTTCCGTTCCATTTAGCGATGCCGTTGGCCGTTGTGCCGCCTGCTGTGGTGAAGTTGCCTCCGGCATAGACGTCGCTCCCCGATACCGCGATCGACCATACGGGGCCATTCAATCCTGTTCCAAGTGACGACCAGCTATTGCCATCCCATTTGGCGATGCGGTTTGCCGGCGAGCCGCCCGCTATGGTGAATTGGCCTCCTGCATAGACATCGCTTCCCGATACTGCGACGGCCCAGACTTGGCCGTTCATACCCGAGCCGAGTGCCGACCAGCTTGTTCCGTTCCATTTGGCGATGCGGTTGGCCGGGGTGGTGAAGTTGCCTCCTGCATAGACATCGCTTCCCGATACTGTGACAACGATGACGCCGTTGTTTACTCCCGTCCCGAGTGCCGACCAGCTTGTCCCGTCCCATTTGGCGATGTAGTTGGCCGGGTCGCCGCCTGCTGTCGTGAAGTCGCCTCCGACATAGATGTCGTTCCCCGAAACAGCGATCGACCAGACGAAGTCGTTCATTCCCGCCCCGAGTGGCGACCAGCTTGTCCCGTTCCATTTGGCAATGTAGTTGGCCGCGGCGTCCCCAGCTGTGGTGAAGAAGCCTCCCGCATAGACCTCGCTCCCAGATACTTTGATATCAATGACAGCGTTGTTCATTCCGGTGCCGAGTGATGACCAGCTAGTTCCGTCCCATTTGGCGATGTAGTTAGCCGGGGAGCCGCCCGCAGTGGTGAAGACCCCTCCGGCATATACCTCGGTTCCTGATACTGCGATCGAGACGACTAAGTTGTCCGTCCCTGTACCGAGTGCGGACCAGATTGTCCCGTCCCATTTGGCGATCCGGCTGGCCGGGGAGCCGCCTGCCGTCGTGAACTGGCCGCCAGCATAGACATCGCTTCCCGAAACGGTGACCGTCCAGACTGCGTCGTCCGTCCCCGACCCGAGTGGCAACCAGCTAGTTCCGTCCCATTTCGCTATGTTGTTGGCCGGGGAGCCGCCTGCTGTGGTAAAGCCCCCGCCAACATAGACGTCGGTCCCTGAGACGGCGATCGACCGGACGGGGCCGTCCAACCCCGTCCCGAGTGACGACCAATTTGTTCCGTCCCATTTGGAGATATAGTTGAGCGTACTTCCGATGACTTGAAAATCACCGCCGATAAACCAACCCCCGTTCCCATCTCCCGCAACGGCCCAAACCGTCTCATTGGCCCCGGCATATGGGAATCGATCATCCCAGCCATCGCCGCAGGTTGCTTGCGGGGCGAGGTTATCGGATGCGGCTTCTGAGACAAACCGCGGTTCGCCGTTCGGGCCGTAAGTCATCTGAAATCCTTTCGGATCAAAGCTGCCGACGATGCCGTCGCGGAGAGTGCCGTCCGAATTCAAAACGGATGAGATCGGCGAGGATGTAGTTTCGCCGCTCAACTGGGCAATGGCGGTTATTGCAGAAAATAGAATAAGAGTTGCAGTAAAAAAAGATACGGAGATATATCGGCGGCGCAGCGTCGAAACAAGATTCATTTTTTGCCTTCCTTGATTGTAAGCGTAGGAGCGTCTTGGCTTGTGCCAGGGACGTGTAAATGCGAAGTTTGTATCATAATGATACACACACAAACGACAAAAGTCAATGTTACTATTGGGAAAAGCCTGCCAGTGTAGCGGAAACCCGAGATGTGTAATGATTCTAGTAAAGAATCGCGTGATCCCTTTAAGCTCCTAACGAGCGTTTACTCTCTGATTCGGGGTCGTCATTACGGGGGGACCGCGAAGAGATCTACGTTACCAGTGTACAATGGGCCAATTGACAATTTTCGAGGCGATGTTCGTCCGGGAAATTATCGTGCAGATGCTGGGGTTAGTGTTAGAATCAACTACAAGATTAGCTTGCCGGTGAATAAATTTACGATGAAGAATTTAACGATCTTAATGGTTCTGGGCTTTGTTCTGATCGCACCCCCGGTGAATGCTCAGGTACCGCTTGCGACCCAGATAGACATCCTGAAGGCCGAAGACGAACTCAGGTTCGACAAGACCCTCGAAAGCCTCCTAAAAAGCCCAAATGAGCAGATACGTATCAGGGCCGCATTGGCGGCGGGGCGGATCGGCGATGAGCGAGCGGTCGCTGCACTGATCGAATTGCTTGAAAAGGACAGTTCGTTTGATGTGCGGACGATGGCCGCTTTTGCCCTCGGCGAGATCGAATCGATCGAGGCGGCAGAGGCAATAATATCGGCGGCTTCAGATATGAAAGCACGGCCGGAGATCCGTGCACGGGCCGTAGAGGCGGCGGGAAAGATCGCCGCGGCCAACGCCACGGATGACCGTTCTAAAAAGCTAGGGGCTGCGATAGTAGAGATACTTATTCATGAACATGCCAAACGTTCGGGGCCGTATCCGGAATTGGTACGGCAGGGGATAACGGCGGCTCTCCGGGCAAGGCCGGAGGGCGGCGCTGACGCGGTGAAGCCATTCCTCGGTTATTCAGATGCGGAAATCGCAGCTGACGCGCTCAATACGCTTGCCCGGCTTAGGGCAAAAAATGCGAACGATGAAGCGCGTAAGCTCCTGGCCGAGCACAAAGACCCAATTGTTCGTGCTAATGCCGCCCGCGTTTTGGGGGCTGCCGAGGACGCGGAAGCCCTGCCTTTGCTTATAGAGGCAGCTACGCGGGACCGGGACAGCCGGGTCCGTGTTTCGGCGATCAGGTCGCTCGCACAGCTAAAGGACCCGCGGGCGGCGGATAGGCTGATAAAACACGGAAGCGAGCTTCTCCAAGTTTATGAAAAGGCAAAGAAACCTGACTTCATTCCCGTCGAGCACAGTGAATTTATCGAGGTCGCAGTGGCGCTCGGGCAGATCATACCTAATTCGTTCAACGATGATGCGGTCAAGCTGTTTCGAGCGTTTGGGAAACTCGATCGCGGCCACACTCCTGAAGTTTATATTGCAAGAGTTCGGATAGCACCGGCCCCCGGAGAGGGTGAGGAGCCCGAACTCAACCATTGGAAGCAATACCGCACACTGGCACAGATCGTCGGTGAATTTGCCGTTCTCGAAC
The DNA here is from genome assembly GCA_937859595.1 of uncultured Acidobacteriota bacterium. Classification (GTDB taxonomy): domain Bacteria; phylum Acidobacteriota; class Blastocatellia; order Pyrinomonadales; family Pyrinomonadaceae; genus OLB17. The sequence continues at coordinate 118,463 of CALMAH010000011.1, forward strand.
CGACAGACGAAAAAGGGAAAGAGATGAAGGTAGAGGCCCCCGGCGTGCTTCGCCCGCTGGCGTTGGCGTTTGCCGAGGCCGACCCAAAGGACGAGGCCGCGACTATTCTGGCCGGGCCGGATACGCTCCGTGCATATGCCCGGTTCAAGACCGACGACCTTGATGATCTGCTGCGGACTGCTTTGAAAAACAAGGATGTCCAAATGCGAACGGCGGCTGCGAGCCTGCTCGGCGACCGCTCGGCCACGAAGGAGAATATTGAAAGCCTAAAGGCCGCCGCTGAATATGCCATTTTCAACGATCTTGATAAGAACGATGCCGTTCTTGCGGCTATCAATGCCATTTTCAAACTCGATAAGAAGGCCTCGCTGCCGGTGATAGAACTTGCAGCGGGTTCCACGGATCTCGTCGTCCGGCGTCGGGTTTATGAGATGCTCCGGGACCCAGAGATAAAGGAATTTCATTCCTCTCCGATACTAAAACCCCTCAGCCGCGATCATTTTCTGCAGGTTAGGCCTCATTCTGGAAAAGGCGGCCGTTTGGGCCAGGTCCTTAACACCGAAGCGGATTACCGCCGTGCTGCCAGCCGCCGAAATGGCAGCGTCAGGGCCGTGCTTACCACGCAAAAAGGCACCTTCACCATCGACCTGCTGCCGGAAGATGCTCCGCTGACGGTAGATAATTTTATCAAGCTGGCAAACGCGAAATATTTCGATGGGCTTGAGGTCCACCGCGTCGTGCCCAATTTCGTTATGCAGGACGGCGACCCTCGCGGCGATGGCACAGGCGGCCCCGGATGGTCGATCCGCTGCGAGATAAATATGCTGCCTTATGAGCGCGGCGTTGTCGGCATGGCGCTCGCCGGCAAGGACACCGGCGGCTCGCAATGGTTCGTCACCCACTCGCCCCAACCACACCTCGACGGCGGCTACACCGTCTTCGGCCGCGTGAACGAAACCGACATGAAAGTCGTAGATAGTATCGTCCGGGGAGATAAGATCCTGACGGTGAAGATAACAGAAGCACGTGCACGCTAGTTGAAGATGGCGGAAAATTTATCATCGTTGCAACCGAATGAGTTTGCTGGCCTGGCAAGAGAGGTTGATCAGCACGAGGGTTTGAACCAGGTACTGGCGTGGGCCGGAAGGCATGCCCCGGGCAGCTTTTTACCGCAGATCGTCGCGGAGGTAATTACTCAGGACGAGTTCACACACGACGTTATCGTTCCATATAAGGACGTGTTCCTGGTTTACGACACCACCTGACTAGGAGCAGTGACGGCGGTCGCCGTCTGGGACAAGCATCCGACGGCGGATGAGCTATTGGAATACCGAATAAGTACCGGATGGAAACCGACGCCATCCTCATTGAAGAAGGGTGATGAAATTATGGGGCATGCGGCATGTGCGCTACTAGATTGAGGTGGCGGGATATGAAATACAGAATATTCAGTTCAGTACTGATAATTGTAACCCTTTTACCCGCGATAATCCTTGGCACTCTTTACGTGACTCGGGAGACTCGCGCAGCGCTTATTTGCACTTCACTCGATTATTCAATTAGGCCGCGGAACTACTGCATCATGAATCCACTCCGGGACCGAAGGCCCGAGGTGGCGGCGGAGACGGTATTAGGCGAGCTAAAGGCAGGTAACGCTGATTCGATCCGGCCGCTTGTTCGTGGAGGCGTAGAGGCCGAGGAACATTTTTTTGAAAGGGAAAGCGAGTTTCGAGTGGTCAGCTGGAGAATCGGAGATCGGACGCAAACATCAGACAAGCTCTCAATACACTATTGGGTCCGACGAGCGAATTACTATGATATGGAAGAATCGGTCGGATTCTTTTTTACCCGAACGAATGGTGAATGGCGGCTTGAGCAGTTCACAGCGGGATATTAATAAATGGACGTTTCAAACCCACGCACACGCCAAGATCTCCCGGTCGAACGCCGCCGCGAGATCGAGATCGAGCAGGGGCTTGATAATCTGGCGCATTACCTGGATGGGTTGTTTCGTGTACCCGGGACTACTTGGCGTTTTGGGCTGGACGGGCTGATCGGGTTGGTGCCCAACGTGGGCGACACGATAACTTCGTTCGCTTCGTTTTACATATTGCTGGCCGGCGTGCGGTATGGGGTACCGAAGATAACGCTACTGCGGATGGCGTTCAACATCGGCATTGATTATGTGGTCGGGGCGATTCCGTTCCTCGGCGATGCCTTCGATTTCATCTGGAAATCGAACAAAAAGAATATGGCCCTCATTCGAGAAAGGGCCACCGGCACTGACAAAGGGACCAAGACCGATTATCTTTTCGTCTTTGCCATCATCGGCCTACTCGTCCTCCTCCTCCTCGGCTCCATCTTCGTCAGCCTCTACATCATCGGCTCGATATTTTGGGAGATATTTACCGGGAATATTTGAATCAATAACCGGCCCGAACTCGGGTAGGAAGGCCGGCTTGGTCGGTGGAGCACGGGCGTATGGCGATCTTCGTCTCCTGACAACCGGTACTTAGAGCGGACCCCGACATCCGTTCATATGAGGCCGGTCGTATCGTCAGACCAAATAGCCGCAGCAACTCGAACGTCCCAAACAAGACGGTTGAAAGAAAAAATGCGGGAGGGCTCCCGCATTCGAAATGACTATCCCGATCACAAAACTCTATGGCCGCGGTCTGGAGGTATTGCCGGCCGCTTTTGCTTCGACAGCTCTTCGCTGCGCGTCCTGGACGGAGCGGATACGATAGGCAGACCCGGGATCGATCTCGATCTTATAGCCCTGCGGGATCGTAAATAATGACGGGTCCGGCTCGCTTCTGATGATATTCGTCAGGCGATAGGTCTGTTCTCCGAAACGCGGATCGGTGTGCCGCGAATAAACGGTCATTTGCAGTTCTTTGGAATACCACCGCTCGTAAACTATCTCGATAGGCCGTTCGTTGCCGATGGCACCTTCGGGTATGGTCGTATAGGTGCGGGTACCCTCAGCCGCCACACCTTCAACTGTCCGGGATCCCAATTGCTCCGTCCGCGTCTCGTATTCGGTCGCTCTTCCAGCATAAATCGCTGCGACGCCGGCCCGCGGCAGACTGCCTGCGGCTATTGCAGCTTCTTCGGCGAGCTTGCTGTTCATTTGAGCTCGTATTTCAACTTCTCGGCTGGCTCTTAGCTCATCTTCGAGCCTTTCTTGAGCTTCACCGGATATTTTCGGATCGACGGGCCGCGGGGAGATCACCCTGATGCCCGGCGCGGCGCGAATTTCTGCCGACCTGGCTATCTTCAATTCCATATCAAGCATATAGCGCTGGCCGGCCGCCGGGTCCGAGATGACTATGCCGGGCGAGGTCGTATAGACGCTGCCAAGCACGCTGCCATTTCCACCCTGCAGTTCGCGTCGGATACGCCCTTCGCTATTGCGGTAGATCTTCGTGGTCGTGCTTCTGACTATCCGGTTGCCATCGGCCAGGACCTGTACGCTTTCGCTTACGGCATCGGCAGAAAAGGGCGAGTTCTTCACAACACCGTCCCCTGAAGCTATGCCGGCGACTACGGTGGCTCTCTGGCCGTTTGCGACTGCCCCGATCAGTGCGGTTAACGTTATGACTAAAAGTGTTCTCATGATCTCTCCTGTTTCGCTGTATTATTCAATGATCCTGATGGCACGGGCGATGCCGTCGGGACCAACAAGTACATCGGCTCTTACTGATTCCGGCCCGTTTTCAAGCGGAATGTCCACACCCATTGCAAAAAGTGCCGACCGCGAAACATCCATCCTGATAACGCGGCCTCCGCGGGCGGTTTCGTAAGGGTCGCCGGCAAATGTCAGGGAGTAAAACTCGGCTTCCGGTTCGCGGTAAGCTATTGTCTGCGGGTTCGCCGCCCGTGCCGTCCGGGTTCGGCGGACGGTCGAATGGACCGGGCGTGGCTCAAAATCTGCTGCACGGCTCACTGATCCGTCATTAACGACTGGCTCAGGAGGAACTTTGGGCCGTGCAGCTTCCGGCATCGTGACCGGAATCTGTTTTACTGCAACTTCTCCAGACGATACGTGGCCTACATCAGATAAGTAAGAATATATGACTGCCGCGAATGTCGTTAATATTACCGCCGCGAAGGCGATCGACCGTTTCATCCAGAAAAGCATTGGGCGATAGGGAACCGAGGGGGCGGAAAGTGCCCTTGTTCTTGCCTGCACCTTAAGAAAAAGCTGGGGTGAGGAGACGGCAGAATCTATTTCCTCATCGGACAATCTAGCCGCAGCGACCAGCGATCTGCCGAGTTTGTCCAGGGTTTCGTTGTCAGGTTTCCTATTCAGCATCTTTCAATCCTTATAGACGGAGGAACCGAAGGCTCGGTTACACAAATCTCTTGACCAGCTTTCTAAGTGACCTACGCGCCCGCCAGGCCCGGACCTTTACTTTTGAAGGCGACCAACCGAAAATATCGCCGATCTCGGCCACGGAAAGCTCGTCGACATATAGCATCTCAAGCAGTGCACGGTCATCGGCATTGAGCCGGGCGAGCAGTTTTCTTGCGAGGTCGCGGTCGGCAGCCGCTTCTTCATTGCATTTCACACGGGCATCGGCAAAACTGTGGAGCGCTTCGGCGTCATCCTGAGATAGCTCGCAGCTTAGCTGTTCGGGTTTTCGGCTACGGGCACGAAGCTGGTCGATGGAAGTGTTAGCAGCGATACGTACCAGCCAACTTGCAAGCGAAAGTTCGTAGCGGCCGCGAAATCCGGGCAATTCGGCATAGGCCTTTGTAAATGAGACCTGGACGATCTCTTCGATCTGTTCAGGCTGCTTGAAAAAACGCCCGGCTACGGTCGCCACTTGTCGCTTGTAGCGGTCAAATATCTTTTCAAACGCCCCGTTATCGCCTGCGAGGACGGCTTCGACCAACTGGGCATCGGTCATCTCCGCGCAAATCGGCCCACCTAAGATCCGGTGCTCACCGGATCTTGAGATCAGCGGCTCGTTGTGCAAGATATTCGGAAAACCGTTCATTTTCGATCCTGACCCGAAGTGCGACTGCTGGTTGTTAGGACGCCGCCGCTCTATTGCCGGTTACGCCTTTTTACGCGTTAGAGCCCTATTACGAAATTTTGCTGGCGGATGTTTTGTGCGACCGGGTGAGAGGCCGGGACATTTCAAGCAGACAAAAAAAGAAACGAAGGAGGGCGTCCTTCGTTTCTTGCGGTAGAAAATCTGGGCCGTGTCAGCCGATGAACATCTCGTCTTCGGTATAAACGCGGTCGATACGCTTCGGGGCCGGGGCGAAAAGCACTTCGAGCCCTTTTTTCACGCCGGCCATGATCGCCGCGATCTCGCGGGCCGGTTCCACGATCTTTCGCTGTACAAACTCGGTAGTGTCCGTTACCTGATCATGGGTCCGGTCGATGGTCTGGCTAACCAATTCAACCTTGTCGCGAGCGACGAGTGCGGTCGAGCTGACGAGTTGACGCAATTCGACGACCTCGTCCTTGACGAGTTCGGTGGATTCGGCAAGGTATTTAGACGCCGAAGACAGATTAGCGGAAACCTCGGTCAGATGTACTGAGATCTCTTTGCTCTGCAGGCTGATCGCATTGACCTTTACGATCAGCGGTTCAACCTGCTGCTCAAGACGGGTCACCGTACCGATGACCTTTCTGACGATAAGGGCAATGGCGATCAAAGCGGCCGCCATTACCACAAAGCAAACCGCGATGATGATCGAGGCGATCATCATCCAGAATTGCGGCTCGTTAACGTTCATAGTCCGGTCCTATTTACCTTCTTCCTTTACGGGATAAGTCGGCCTTCCTTCGGAGATCGATTTTGCCTCGTTGCGACGTTTTTCCGCCACGTAGGCTTCCTTGCCGGCTTCGACCGCGGCGGTAAAGGGGTTTGCCGAACGGACGGCAGCGGCCTTTGCTTTTTCGCCAAGTTCTTCTGCCTTTTCCTGAGCGGTGTGGATCATCTCACTCGCACGTTCGCGGGAGACCTCATAGTATTCTCCTGCGACTTCCTGCAAATGAGCTGCCGTTTCCTTCCCTTTTTCCAGACCCTTACGGGTCGCATCAGCAATGTCGTGACGGAGCTCCTCACCCGATTTAGGGGCAAAGAGCAACGCCAGGATCGCTCCGATCCCGCCGCCTATAAGCAAATAGGTCAATTTCGTCGATACGTGGGCATCTTCTCTTTCATGTCTATCGTTCATAATAATCCTCCCGTACCCTATTAGTACATATTATCTAACATAGTTATGCCGATGCAATAACTATACCAGAATGTTTGGTTTAGGGCAATATGTTTTCCGTTTTGCGCCTCTAAAAGTCGTAAATTTGATGCTGTTTCAATACCTCAGCCAGGTAATATTCGGCCGTCAGGGCTGTGTTCCTTGCGATCGATCGCAATATTACCGGCCCGTGGACATTTGTCGGGATATCGGACAGCCCGCTGGTGCGAAACTTTTACCGGTTTGGTATTGTTAAAGATTGCTTTATCGCTAACTTTTATGGATTCGAATCTGATCAGAAATTTTTCGATCATTGCTCATATCGACCACGGGAAGTCTACATTGGCAGACAGGATACTGCAGCTCACGGGTGCGGTAGCTGAACGTGAAATGGAGGACCAATTGCTGGACGATATGGACCTCGAGCGCGAACGCGGCATTACGATAAAGGCTCATGCGGTGCGGTTGGACTACAAGGCAAGAGATGGAAGGCAATATGTACTGAATCTGATCGATACACCCGGCCACGTGGATTTTTCATATGAGGTCTCGCGTTCGCTCTCGGCATGTGAGGGGGCGCTTCTTGTGGTGGATGCCTCGCAGGGCGTCGAGGCACAGACGCTGGCGAACACTTATCTGGCAATCGAGAATGACCTCGAATTGGTCCCGGTGCTGAACAAGATCGATCTGCCCTCGGCCGAACCGGACCGGATAAAAGAACAAATAGAGAACATAGTCGGACTGGACGCGAGCCAGGCGGTTCTGACCTCCGCAAAGACCGGCGAAGGCGTTGACGAGGTACTCGAGGCGATCATCGCAAAGATACCGCCGCCCAAGGGCGACCGCAATGCTCCGCTCAAGGCCCTGATCTTTGACAGTTGGTATGACAGCTACCGAGGTGTGATCGTGCTGTTCCGGATCATTGACGGCTCGATCAGAAAAGGCACGAAGATAAAATTCTTCAACACGGGCCGCGAATATCTGATAGAAACGATAGGGGTTAACAGGCCGAAAGCAACGCCGATAGGCGAACTCGGGCCTGGCGAAGTAGGATTTTTGACCGCTTCGATAAAGACGGTAGCGGACGTCCAGATCGGGGATACCATAACGGAGACAGCACGGCCGGTGGATACGCCGTTTCCTGGTTTTCAGGAAGTAAAGCCGATGGTGTTTGCCGGGCTTTATCCGACGGACAGTGCCCAGTACGAAGACCTTCGGGACGCGATGGACAAGCTGCGGTTGAACGATGCCTCGTTCTTTTACGAGCCGGAATCGTCCACCGCGCTCGGGTTTGGTTTCAGGTGCGGGTTTCTCGGGCTTCTTCACATGGAGATAATCCAGGAGCGGTTGGAGCGGGAGTTTGACCTCGACCTTATTACGACCGCGCCGGGCGTTCGGTATCGGGTCACGACGACCGACGGCGAAGTCCACGAGATCGACAGCCCCTCGCAGATGCCGGAAACGGGAAGGATAGCAAAGATCGAGGAACCTTATATCGAAGCCACGGTGCTTACAAATGATGCATATCTTGGCGGTATCCTGCCTCTGCTAGACGAGAAACGCGGCGTGCAAAAGCGGTTTGAATATGTAACAAAAGACCGCGTAATGCTGGTCTATGAGCTTCCGCTTAATGAGATCGTGCTTGATTTTTACGATCGGCTTAAATCAGTATCACGGGGCTATGCCTCGCTGGATTATCACCTGAGCGGATATAAGGAGAGCAAGCTGGTGAAGCTGGACATTCTTGTATCGGGCGAACCGGTAGATGCTCTCTCGCTTATTCTGCATTCGGACACCGCGCAGGCTAAGGGGCGTTTGCTGACCGCAAAGATGAAGGAGCTGATCCCTCGTCAGATGTTCGAAGTGCCGATACAAGCAGCAATCGGCAACAAAGTGATCGCCCGCGAGACGGTGAAAGCCATAGGCAAGAATGTGATCGCTAAATGTTACGGCGGCGACATAACGCGCAAACGCAAGCTGCTGGAGAAGCAAAAGGAAGGCAAGAAGCGGATGAAAAAGGTCGGCCGGGTAGAGATACCACAGGAAGCATTTTTGGCGGTGCTGAAGGTGAACGAAGGGTAAGGCTGATCTGCCGAGGCTGCTGAGAACGCAGAAAACAAAATGCCGGCCGCTTTACACAGCGGCCGGCATTTTCACGTATCCGCTGGCTTCTATCTTACGAAGGCATTCGGCACGGCCATGTCGCCCGGGGAGCCGAAGTTGACTATCTGGAGGCCTTCGGTGGAGCGGAGAATGAACCAGATGCCTGTCGAGGGACGGAAGACGGCCGGGTCTGTCTGCCCGTCGCCGTCGTAGTCGCCGGGGACGGGTGAATCCGCCGCGTTGCCGAACGGGAAGGCAAAGTAGGAATTGTCCTCGCTGCGGAGCACGTACCATTCGCCGGTCGAGGGGCGGAAGAAAGCCACGTCGGCGACGCCATCGCCAGTGTAGTCGGCCGGCAGTGCCTTATCGGTCGGCTGGCCAAAAGCGAATGCACGAGCGGTGCCGTCAGAGCTTCTGATATACCACCATTCGCCGCCACCGGTCTCTCCAAGCGGCCGGTAAATGGCGATGTCAGCCTTGCCGTCGCCGTCAAAGTCGGCCGGAACCGGCCGGTCGGTCGCAGAACCGAACGAGACAATCGAAACGCCCTGATCCGAAGAGCGGAGAATGAACCAAGTTCCCGTAGAAGGCCGGAACACCGCAGCGTCTGTGATGCCGTCGCCATCGTAGTCGGCAGGGGCCGGGATGTCGCCCGCACCGCCGAACGGGAACGCAAAGAACGAACCATCCTCGCTGCGAAGTACGAACCATTCGCCCGTCGATGGCCGCCAAAAGGCAATATCGGCCTTTCCGTCGCCCGTGTAATCACCGGGCACCATCACATCCGTCGACGCACCGAATCCAAACGCTCGGTTGTCCCCATCAGAACTCCTCAGATACCACCACTCCGACGTTCCGCTGCCGCCCGTCGGGCGAAAGATGGAGATGTCAGCCCGTCGGTCACCGTCAAAATCGTATGCTGCGGGGGAAAGAAGTGCCTGGACCGCGGCATTTACGTTGATCCGAGGCTTGATTATCGAATTACGGGCGTCCGTTATCGGCAGGCCCGTGCTTGAAAGAGCATTCAACATCCGGTCAACGCTCGCTTCCGGCGAACGCTGTTTCATAATCGCCATTGCACCCGCGACATGCGGTGCCGCCATCGAGGTACCCGAGAAGTTCGCGAACGTATTGGTGGAACTATCAGACGGGACCGCAGAATTTATCCAGCGACCGGGTGCGAGGAGGTCGAGGAACGATGCACTGTTAGAGCTGCTGACCACGACGTCAAGGGTGGCGCCGAGGCTGCCGTCGCCGGTCGAACCAACGCTGATAACGCTGGAGATACATGCCGGTGCCCCCATTGCGTTAGTGAAACCGTTGTTGCCGGACGACGCAACAGTTGCGATGCCAACCGAACGAAGATTGTCCACCGCAGCTTTTCTGGCGGCCTGGGTAGCATCGCAAACTTCGGGGTTGTTTCCGCCGCCAAGGCTCATATTCACTGACGCGATATCTATTGAATCGCTAAGAGCCAAAACGCGCTCAAGGCCCCTGATCTGATCCGAAACATAAGACAAGACACAGGGAGTGGGGGTCGAGCCGCAGTTCGAAGCCAGATTAAATCGGGAAAAGACCTGAATCGCAATAATATCCGCTCCACGGGCAACGCCATGAAACGCAGGGCCAGTACCGGCGGCAATACCGGCCACATGGGTGCCGTGGTTGCATCCGTTTACAGCCAGCGAACAATGCAGACCCGAATCGGAGGCGGTTGTTTGAGAAACACCTCCCGGACATACACTTACCGACGTGTCGCCTACGGTCTGTGAGTAACAAGCTTCGGACACAACCTTGCCGGCGAGGAAATTGTGATTTTTGTCAACGCCGGTGTCCAGGACCGCGACGGCCCATCCGGATCCGGTTCCCCCGGCGGTCCATATCGGAGGAGCGCTGACGACCCCTGTGCTTTCCAGAAGTGCAGGCGGTTCGGGGACATCTTCCTCAATACTTGCGACCTGGGGGTCATTACGCAGTGCCTCAAGTCCAACGGCGTCAACCGCGAAAGCCATAAAAGGGATATGATCGAAAAGGACCATGCCTTCTTCGCCGATGAGTGACGAATATTTGGACCTGAGTCCCTGTTGAGCGGCCTTTATGTCGCGGGACTGCTGCTCGCGGTCAGGAGCGTCGAGTTCGCCGAGTGGTTTGTGATCCATCCGAAGCCCGACTATGACGCGGACCTGGCCGCTCGTTCGGGCCTCGCTGATCAATCGGTCAAAGCTGTTGTCCCGGACCGGGTCTTTCGACGCAGTCTGGTCATTGCGTTGGCCGCGGGCCGTCTGAGCGCTTGCATTCTCAAAATGCCAGTGCAAGGAAAAAGCCCCGACCGATATCACGGTAAGCAAAAAGAGTATCCTTTTCATGATAAATATCCCCTGTTCAAATTGTATTAGTGTTCGATACCGGAATGGATTCGATTCTATAAAGATTACTTTTTCTTGATAAAGAAAGGCAAGAGTTTTCGCTCCTTTGTTGTGTTGGTACGGCAGGAAGGCAATCGCGACTTGCGCCCGCAACGCATTTTCTTTGAAAGCGGCCCGCGAGCGGTTATAATCAACGAATGCTTTACAAATGGCTGCTAGTTTTGCCTTCGATGATCCTGCCGCCTAAGGGCCGAAGCGGGAGAATGCTTCTTCTTGGTGTTTCATTCTCGTTTCTCGCATTTTTTGCCCTTCCTACGGAGATATTTTCTCAGAACATTCGGTCTCGCCGGCTGCAGGAGCGCAGACAGGAGGCTGCCAGGCAGGCACAGGAAGAACAGAAACGGCTTGAAGCAGAACGCAATGCGCCCGGCGGGGTGCCGAGGCCGAAACCGGCCGTGATGAACGTCGATGTTCAGCTCCTGCTGTCGCGTGACGATCATAGATCGTTTGCCGAGGCAAAACGGGCGCCTGTATCCCGTGTCACCGATGGTGAACCGCTTTGGCTTTATGTGAGCTTCAAGGGGAAACTGGGCGACTTTGTGTTTTCCCGGCGTGACCCTAACGAACTGGGCCGCATCGAGCATCTGTTGTTTATCGAAGTAGGCCCACAGGGCGACGCGACTACGTTGAGCAAGTACGTATTCAGGTTCTCAAAGGCCGAGCTCGAACGGACGGAGATCAAGTTACGATTGGCCCCCGGTATGCCGGGCCGGAACGCCTCGTCGGCAGTTTTCCTGGACGCTGCGGGCAATCGGGACCCCGGGATCTGGAACAACGAGGTGCGGTTGACGAATTCGACACTCGTACCCCGCCCACCGACCGATAATCTGGCAAAGATACCGATCTCGATAGACCTTACAACAAGCGCGAGCGAATATAGGCGAATGAAGCGGGAGTACACGTCGATGTCAATACGAGGCACCGCCGACGTGAAGCAATTGCCAATACCTGCTGCGTTTTATAATCTGCCTATAAAGAACAGGGTCCAGGCAGAGCTGAACAAATACGGCATTCGCCCCTCGCGGTTCTATTTCGCGTCGGAAGATTGGGTAGAGGCCGGTGTTTCCGCGAGCAGTGCCAGGCAGGTACGGTCGGTTTTTGCGGTTTTCACATATCGGAACGAGGAACAATGCCTGTATGGGCTCGCTGAGGTAAGAGAGGTGTTCGATCTTTTGAGCAAAAAGTATGTGCCGGAAGCCATTGAGATAGAACGGGATATGACGACCCCGTGTACGGAACTTGAATAGGCCCTTGATCTATAACAACTTATCGATCTGTGCCGCGAGAGCCATGTCAACATCTGTGACGCCGCCGCGGTCGTGGGTGGTCAGGCAGATCTCCGCATAGCCCCAGCCGAACGTTATGTCCGGATGATGGTCGGCGGCTTCCGCCAGTTTACCGACCCGGTTGACGAAATCAAGGCTTTCGGCAAAATTGGAAAACTCGAATCGCCGGACGATGTTGTCGTTCTTTGCGTCCCATCCGTCCAAAAGCCCAAGTCCCTTTGCTATCTCTTCACCGCTAAGTTTTTTACGTTCCATTCGTTTTTTGCTCCGAAATTTTGCGATATAATCTGGTCTTCGGAATATTAGAACACACTTTTAGAATGAACTTAATGACCTACCGAATTAGCCTGATGTCGGTTTGCTTTGCTTTGCTGGTATTTGCGGCGGCATGTGGCGGGACGCGGGAACCGGCCTCGCCGCTGGAAACCTTTAAGACCTATACAAAGGCATTGAAGCAGAAAGACCTGACGGTGGTGAAGCGGCTGCTTACTGAGGAATCGATCAAGATGTACGAACAGGAAGCCCGTGCTCAGGGCGTTACCGTGGACGATGTCGTGAGCCGCGATTCGCTCATCAGCCAGGGCCAGACCACTGTAGAATTTCGCAACGAGGCCATCGACGGGGAACGAGCCACGATCGAGGTAAAGAACACGTTCGGCCAGTGGGACACGATACCGTTCGTTTTCGAGGGCGGCGAGTGGAAGATCGATATGAAAGGGCACTCCGAACGACTGATCCGCGAGATCGAAGAGCAGAACCGTAAGCAGATAGAAGACGCCATAAACCAAGGCCGCCCGGATCCGATGGACCCCTTGCAGCAGCCAGCCGGGCTCCCTACACCGGATCAGCCTTACTAGAACGTTCTTAGGAGAATTTGTGTCAATAATCAGACCTTTTCGGGCACTGCGGCCGGCCCCGGAAAATGCAAAACAGGTTTCGAGCGTTCCTTACGATGTGATCTTTGAGAACGAGGTCCGCTCCTACGTCAGGCAAAATCCGCTGAGTTTTCTGCGGATCACGCGAGCGGAAGGCGAATGCGAGGACGGGGCCGCCAACTTTCTGGACCGTGCCAAGGAAAACCTGCGGAACTTTATCCGAGAAGGGGTGCTTATCGAAGACCCCGAGAGCGCATACTACGTCTATCGCCTTACGACGGGGTCGCGTTCCCAAACCGGGATCGTCGGCTGCTGTCTTTTGAGCGAATACGAGAATGGGCGGATCAAACGTCACGAAAAGACACGCCCGGACAAGGTAGCCGATAGAACGGACCACATGGTAGCTCTGAAGGCCCAGACCGGATTGATCTTTCTCGCGTTTCGATCGACCGACACGATAGACGCGATCATAACCGAGGCGGTCAACCGACAGCCGCTTTACGATTTTACCTGCGACAATGACATCCGGCAGACCGTTTGGAAGATCACAGACACTGAACGGGTTACAGAGGCGTTTGGCGAGGTCGGATCGCTTTACATAGCCGACGGCCACCACCGTATAGAAAGCTCGCTACGTGCCCGTGACCTGCTCAGCGGAAAGACCGACGGCGACAACCACGAGTATGTGATGGCAGGGATGTTTCCGGCCCGCGAACTTGAGATACTTGCCTATAATCGCGTCGTTCGCGGATTTGAAGATGTCGCCGACTCCGAGATACTTTCTCGCGTTGCTGAGAATTTTATAGTTACGGAGGCCGAGAACTGTAAACCGGCCACGCATGGCGAAATATGTATGTATATCACCGGAAGGTGGTATGACCTCAGGTTCAATGTCAATTTTTTTCGCGAACCTGACCCGATAGACCGGCTTGACGTAAGCATACTCCAGCATTATCTTCTTGAGCCGGTTTTCGGCATCTCTGATGTGAGAACAGACAAGAGGATAGGGTTCGTCGGCGGCATCCGTGGAAACGACGAGCTGAAAAGAATGGTTGACGAGGGCGAGGCACGGGCGGCATTCTCGCTGTTTCCTACGACCATCGACGATCTGATGGCGGTATCGGATGCCGGTGAGATAATGCCTCCAAAATCTACCTGGTTCGAGCCTAAACTTAAGGACGGGCTCTTTGTGCATTTGATCTGACCTGAGTAGTCTATCCAAGTGTTGGGCGGACAGCGATCTTCTCACGGTTCAAGAATGTGGGCGGCGGAGCTAGCGCGGATCCTCTCATCATAACCACCGAGCAACAACACCCGTCCGTCGCGGAGAAGCGTGGCCGTCGCGAAGAATGCGGCACTCGCGAACGGGTCACCAAATAGCTCTGCCTCGCCGCTCGCCGGGTCGAATATCTCTGCACGAGCTGCCCCACCGGCTATCAACACCTTTCCATTACTGAGCAGTACACTTGCACCCTGCAACTTGTACCTACTCAGTTTCATATCTCCGACCTTACGAAAGCTGCCGCTTTTGGGGTCGTACGCCTCAACCGAAGTGTAGGTCCCTTCACTGTCGCGCTCATCCGAACCGCCTATGATCAGAACCTTTCCGTCTTGCAATGGCACTGCATCGTGTTTGTGTCGGCGGATCGTCATTTCACCTGTCTGGCTAAATGAACCTGTTGACGGGTCATAGACCTCGGTGCTGGAATAGATGGTTATGGCCGAGCGTCTTCCACGGTGCCCGCCTGTGATAAGAACTTTCCCATCGCTCATTAAGGAAGCTGTGTGCGACTCGCGGGCAAATGCCATGCTGCCTGTGCTTTCGAAAACATTTTTCTGCGGGTCATATAGTTCGGCATCGGGCAGAAATGTCCAGCCTCTTCCCACACCACCCGCAAGCAGGACCTTGCCGTTCTCGAGAAGCACGGCGGTATGCCCGCTCCTTGGCATCGTCATCCTGCCGGCAGCGGTAAATTTCCCTGTTTTAGGGTCGAAGATCTCCGCAGAATCAAGATAGTCACCGTCATATCCGCCCGCTATTAAGACCCGTCCGTCCCGGAGAAGGGTCGCGGTATGGCTTGCCCGTCGGGCGTTCATCTTACCGACAGATGAGAAGCTGTTCGTTCTTGGGTCAAATACCTCAGACTCGGACAGGCCGCGCTGGCCGTCCGAGAATCCTCCAGTAATGAACACTCTGCCGTCTGGAAGGAGGACCGAGCTGTGGACGGCGCGGCTGATGGTCATCTGGCCTCGATCTCCTTTGCTTATGGCCTCATGCAAGGACTTGTGTTCACCATTATCAGAAAGACCGGCAACACAATTTGCAAACATAAACAGACAAGATGACATCACGAAAGCGAGCTGACCAAATAGCATAGTTCTTTTCCTCATTTACGATCCGGCAAATTGCCGAATGCAGCGATATCGTTCACGAAGTACCGAAGACCGCCTTGCGGCCTTTCCTCAAGTAGAAGACACCGGCCGTCCAACTTTTGTGACGGATGTCCCACGAGACCGCTCTGATCACAAGACACCGGCTGTGGTAAACTTTGTCGATGGCATAAGGCAAGAATATCGTCTCGGGATGCGTGACAATGATCGAAACAGATAGACTGCGATTCAGGCCGTTTGCACTTGAGGACCTGCCGCTCTTGATAGAGCAGCGTTCCGACCCGGATATGTACCGATATCTCGGCGGAACGCGCCGGCAAAATCCCGAGGAACTCGCCAAGAGGATCCAGTTCTATATCTCCTGCTTTGAAACACACGGCTTTGCAATGTGTCCGATGATATTGAAAGAGACCGGCGAGATCATTGGAGGTGCCGGACTGCAGCCGCTCGAGGAAAGCGGCGAGGTCGAGGTCGGTTATAACCTGATAAAGGAATATTGGGGGCGCGGAATAGGCACCGAGGCGGCACGAGCTTGGCTGGATCACGGCTTTCGCGATCTAGGCCTGGACCGCATCGTGGCGGTTGCGCACCCTGACAATATTGCTTCGAGGCGTATAATGGAAAAGTTAGGTCTTCGCTACGAAAAAACACAGGAGCATTATGGTGAGATGTGCGTTTTCTATGCTATATCAGCGGACGAATATCTCGCCGGGAAATAAAAAAGAGATGAGCAAATTGATCCTCGGGGTGCTGATCCTTATCTCCCTTTCTACATTTGCGGCCGCCCAGTCGCCGAAGAGCAACTGGGCCAATCTGGAAAAGAGCAAGGTCCACTATTACGACACCGGCAACCAACGCAGCCGTTCGGCGATCGTGTTTATCCACGGCTGGACGTGTAATGCTGACTTCTGGAAAGCAAGCTACAATGCGTTTCCGCAGCAGCGCGTTATAACCATCGACCTGATCGGCCACGGCAACAGCGACAAGCCCAACGCTATCTACAGCATGGACTTTTTCGCGAGGTCGGTTGAGGCAGTGCTGAACAAGGCGAAGGTTGACCGAGCCGTACTGGTAGGGCACAGCATGGGGACGCCGGTGGCTCGCCAATTCTATCGCCGCATTCCGAACAAGGTTGCCGGTATCGTCATCGTTGACGGAGCACTTCGGCCCTACCTGGATAGTGAGGTGTTCGAAAAGATGTTTGCACCGGTAAGGGAGAATTACGTGCGGAACGCACCGAGATTTTTGGACGGCATGCTCAGTTCGGTGAAGGACGCGGAATTGCGGGCGTGGATACGTGAACAGATGTTGGCGACACGGGCACCGGTCGCCCTGAGCGCAATGGATGGCATGGGCGACCCCACGATCTGGAACAACGACTCGATCAACGTTCCGGTGCTTGCGTTGATGGCCCGGTCCGAGGCGTGGAAAGACGACGAAGAGGAGTTTTTTCGATCGATCGCTCCGACGCTGGAATTTAAGATGTGGGACGACGCCAGCCACTTTCTGATGATGGAAAGGCCCGCGGAGTTCAACTCAGAGCTCTCTGCTTTCATTTCAAAATACAAGCTGCTCTAGAAGCGCAGGCGCATCGCCGTATCCTCACATTGACTGACACGGATGAGACCAAGCTATCCAAAACTAGTTTTTGCGCTGCTCGCGGCCCTCTATTTTCTCTGGATCGCCTTTGACCCGATGCAGGGAAGTTTTCTCGATCTGGTCGATCTGCCAATTCACGAGACGGGCCATCTGATCTTTATGCCATTTGGCGAGTTCATGATGGTGGCGGGGGGCTCGATGTTTCAGGTGCTTTTTCCCGCGGTCTTTGTTGGATATTTCGTTTGGCAGGGAAAGCCGTATTCCGCGGCGATCGTTCTCTTTTGGGTCGGTCAGAGCATCATTAATGTCTGGGTCTATGCGTCGGATGCCGTGGTGATGCAGCTTGTGTTGACCAGCGGATTTACCGGTACGGAAGGCAGCTTTCACGACTGGAATTATCTTCTTACGGAGACCGGCCTTATTGATTCAACAAAGACTGTTGCTGGGCTGATCCGCGCCGCCGGCACGCTGGTCATAATCGCCGCGACGGTGCTGGCGGTTTACTATTCATTCTTCCCGTCCGAAGAAGAAACGACACAGGAGTTATGACCACTTCTCTGATCACAGGAGCTTCGAGCGGGATCGGCGAGGCGTTCGCGCGGAGGCTTGCCGGTGCGGGCCGGGACCTATTTCTTGTTGCCCGTTCGGAGGACAAACTTCGCTCGCTATGCAAGGAACTTGCGGAAGAGCACGGGATACGTGCAGACCACGCCGCGATCGACCTTTCGAGCGAAGGCTCGGACCAGAAGCTTTTTGAGACTACGGAGAGTCGGGGCCTTGAGGTCGATCTGCTGATAAACAATGCCGGTTTCGGCTCAATGGGAGACTTTGCAGAACTGGATCTGGCCCGTGAATTGGAGATGATCCGACTGAACATAACCGCGCTGGTCGCTCTGTCGCACCGTTACCTTGCGGGGATGCGAATGCGTCGCTCGGGTGCGGTCATCAATGTTTCCTCGGCCGCGGGCTTTCAGCCGGTGCCGTTTATGGCGACGTATGCGGCGACAAAAGCATTTGTAACCTCATTTTCGGAGGCTATCGCCGAAGAGAACCGTCCTTTCGGCATCCAGGTGCTGGCACTTTGCCCGGGTTCGACCAGCACGAATTTCTTTGAGGCCTCAAATATAGACCGAGCTCTGAAGATCAAAGGCCAGCAAACGGCCGATCAAGTGGTAGATACAGCACTCGCGGCGTTGAACGGACGGCGGGTCAAGGTAGTCTCGGGCTGGACAAATTATCTTGTAGCCTCGGCAACAAACCTTATCCCGAATTCATTCATAACACGTGTCGTCGGCCGCGGGCTGCGCTCACGATACCAGAAGGAACTATGAGGGTAACCGTCCTAGGCAGCGGCTCCACCGGTAACGCGGTATTGATAGCCAGTGAAAAGACCCGTGTCCTGGTGGATGCCGGGCTAAGCGCCCGTGAGATCGTGCGGCGGCTGGTAGAGGTCGGCGTGGAGCCCGATTCTCTAGATGGAGTCCTGCTGACGCACGAACATACGGATCATGCGGGCGGGCTGCGGGTGCTGATGCGACATGTAAATTGCCCGGTGTTTATCTCAGAACCGACTGAGGCCGCCTATTATTCATCACGAAGGGCCGCCAACAACGGAAGCAACGAGGGGCTGAAACGCAAAGAGGCGCTGGCGGACAGAACTGTTGAGATACGATCGAACGCCGAATTCACCATCGGAGATATCGATTTCGAGCCCTTTGCCGTGCCCCACGACGCGGCGGATAATTTCGGGTTTGTTGCGAGGCGCGAGGGCGTTCGTATCGCGACCCTGATGGATTTCGGCCATTTCACTTCGCTGATAAAGGAAAAACTTCGGGGCTGTGATGTCATAGTCGTTGAGTCGAACCACAGTCGGGATATGCTCCGAGCGTGTCCGGTTTATTCGTGGGAGTTGAAGCAGCGGATAGCCTCGGATACCGGACATCTTTCTAACGAGGACCTGGCAGATTGGCTTACGGAGGACTATGACGGCTCGGCGAGAGAGATCGTGCTCTCACATCTTTCGCAGCGGGCAAACGAGCCGAACTTAGCAAAGATCACTGCCGAGACGGCACTGACGATGCGTTCGCCGCTGTTTCGAGCGGAAACGCGGGTATCGATCTCGGAACCGAAAACCCCGACGCCCTGGATCGAGTTTTAGATGCCGGCGTGGTGCGGCTAAACGGGGGGACGACAAGCTTTGTTGCCATCGTTTTTGATGTGTTATTCTTTGAGGGAACGATCTTTTGACGTGTGCTAACCCAATACAAAATAAGGAGATACGAACATGCCGGGTAAGTTTGAAATAAAAACGGGAAAGAACGGAAAAACGCACTTTAACCTAAAGGCTGCTAACAGCAAGGTGATACTGACGAGTGAAAAATACGAAACGCGAAGAGCCTGTGAGAACGGTATCGCCTCCGTCCGTAAGAACTCGCAAGTCGACGCCAGATTTGACCGCAAGACCGCAAAGGACGGCTCGCCGTATTTTGTGCTCAAGGCCGCGAACGGCGAGATCATCGGCAAAAGCGAGATGTATAGGACCAAGCGTTCGATGGAAAACGGCATTGCTTCGGTGAAAAAGAATGCACCGGATGCGGCAGTCGTTGACGCAAAATAATCGCAGAAACACGACCGTAGAGGAGTGTGCCCCGGGCCGACCAACTCGGGGCTTTCTTTTTCCGCCAGTTCCGTTACGATCTTCTTCTCGTCTCCTCTTTGCGACTTCGCGACTTTGCGGGATAATTTCGTTTGTTCTTAAGCAGACCCTTAAGTTAAGAAACAGTAATGAACACCAAACGCATTCGACCCGGTATTGAGGTTTTGATCAAAGACAAGGCGACCATGCTCGCCGGTCAACGCATCGGACTTGTTTGCAATCAGGCGACGGTCCTGCCCGATCTTCGCCACGCGGCCGACGTATTTTTCGAGCATCCGGAGATCGAACTGACCACGCTCTTCGGCCCGCAGCACGGCATCCGCGGCGATGTGCAGGACAACATGATCGAGACCGACCACACGGTTGATAAACGTACCGGCCTGCCGATCTATTCGCTTTATAGCGAAACCCGCGAACCGACGGACACGATGCTCGAGAACGTGGACACCATCGTCTTCGATCTCCAGGACGTCGGCTGCCGCATCTATACCTTTGTTTACACGATGGCGAACTGCATGCGAGCGGCGAAGCGGCTTAGCAAGCGCGTCATCGTCTGCGACCGCCCGAACCCGATCGGCGGCGTTGCAGTTGAAGGAAACGTTACCGAGCACGAGTTCAAGTCGTTCGTCGGCCAGTTTGAGATCCCGACACGCCACGGAATGACGACCGGCGAGCTCGCCCGGATGTTCAACGAACATTTCGAAATCGGCTGTGAGCTTGAAGTGGTAAAGATGGACGGCTGGCGGCGTGAAATGTGGTTTGAGGAGACGGGCCTTCCGTGGGTGCTGCCCTCCCCCAATATGCCGACGGTCGATACGGCCGTCGTCTTTCCCGCAACGGTCCACATCGAAGGCACCGAACTCAGCGAAGGCCGCGGGACGACCAAACCCTTTGAAATAAACGGAGCTCCGTTCATTGACGCCTACGATTGGGCCGCCGCTCTCGAAGCCTATGACTTTCCCGGCGTCGTTTTTCGCCAAACCAACTTCATCCCGACCTTCCAGAAGTGGGCCGGCCAACTCTGCGGCGGCGTCCAGATCCACGTCACCGACCGCGAGTCATTCACCCCCGTCATCGTCGGCATCGCGATGATCAAAACCGCCTACGACCTCTACACCGACCATTTCGATTGGAAACGCGACCCCTACGAATACGTCTTCGACCAAAACCCCTTCGACGTCGTCTGCGGCACCGACAAGATCCGCCAAGCCATCGAATCCGCCATGCCGCTCAAAGACATCGAAGCCTCTTGGGCCGCCAGCCTAAACGACTTCGCCGAAGAGCGCCGACCTTTTCTGTTGTACTAGTGCTATTACCTTGCGGCTCGGACGATCTTAGAGTACTGCAGAAAGGGTGGCTCGCGAACCTCGCCAATGCCTGACTTCTACTTCGGCGCACACGCCGCTGTTGCCGGTTTTCACGTTCTTACCCGCGACCCTCGCCGGTTTAGACGGTATTTCCCGAGTGTCGAATTGATCGCACCGTGACGCCGTTCAAAATTTCTCCAGAAATCCAATAGAATACCCAATTCTTCTCGCTCGCGTTCGAACTCGACAACCGGGGTCCGAGTTGCAAGCTGCAAGGGCAAAGGCTTGAATCTCCCGATTCTCGGAATTTTCAGCAAGGTCCATCACGCCCCACCCGAAATCTCCAACGAAACTTAAATCCGCTCCGCGCGCAATCAACAGTTTCGCGGTATCAATATCCCGAGCTGCAATCGCCACCATTAGCATCGAACTGTGGTCTATACAGCACGAGAACGAGGAGTTTACGTCAACCCCGTTGTCTAGCAGCAATTTAACGACATCAGTTTGCTTACTCCAAATGGCGCGCGACCATGCCGGGACTAATCCGTTTCCACCGATCGTTGGCCATCCCGGCGAGTTCACATTGGCACCATCTCGTAACAACTGTCGGACCCTTTCAACATTACCCTCGCCGGCAGCATCAACGAGTTCTCTTTGTAGGGCAGAACACCGTTCGTCCACGATCTCGAAGTCCGAATAGCCGACTTGCATTGCTGTAACGTAAACAGTCTCCGACTTACATTGGTTCGCCGAGTCAACAACGATCGGTGCTTCCCGTGGAGAATCCTCCAAAATTACCGATGACACGAACGGGTTCGGAAAAAAAAGATAGGCAGCAAGGAGCAAGACCGCCCCAAGGAAGCCGGCGCCAAAGTACCTTCCGATTTTCCGTTCTGCCATCTTATCTCCTACGAATGCGGCCCGTCTTCAGTTCGCAGCTTTTGCAATCTCCAACAACACTTTTCCACCTCGCGGCGACAGCCGATACCCCGGCCTCAGACTCTCGGTCAGGCCAACTTTGTTTCCATCGGTTGCCAAGTTTTAATGCCGGCAAGCGTTTTCGTCAGGGAATCTTTGGCTTTCGCGGCATCGTAATCCAATTGAAGGCCCGTCCAAAAATTTTCTGACATTCCGAAAAACTTCGAAAGCCGTAGGCCGGTATCGGGTGTAACGGATCGCTTCCCGGCTACGATCTCGCCGATCCGCCGCTGAGCAACGCCGATCTCCTTCGCGAGCCGATACTGAGTGATGCCCATCGGTTTCAGAAATTCTTCAAGTAGGATCTCGCCAGGGTGCGGATAAGGAACCTTGCGCATAACACTCTCCATTAATGATAGTCCACGATCTCGACCTCTGTCGGCCCGGACGGCGAATTGAGGAGCAATTCAATATTGCGCATCGAGATCGCCCCCTCTATTGTCTTAGGACAAGCACTTTTTCGATTTCGAAAAAGAATTCACCCCAGTAGCCAGACGGCCCGCACCTAAACAGAATCTTCACCGCCTGACCACATTTCGGGCATTTGAAATCGAGAAACGAAAGTTCTGCGAGTCCGTTGTCGATGATGAATTTCGCAAACTGACTATACGTATCGTCGTCCAAATTTGTGAATTGCGAATAGCAATGTTTCTCCAGATCACGCGTTTTAAATGAGATTTCCGTTTGGCACCGATCACACTCGTACACTAACGGGAGTTTCCTTTCTGAAAGCGGAGAGTCATCGGGAAAAAAGCGTGAGGGATGTGGATCATAGAACGTTGTTGTTAGACAGATATTTTTTTCTATCTCAACGACTTTCATCTCGCTTTACACACTTACTATCGTTCGTTCTTCCGCCTTAGTGCTTCAAGGACCTTTTCACCCCGCGGCGACAGCCGATACCCCGGCCGCAGGGATTCCGTCAGGCCGAGGGCTTTGAGTTTTCGGACCCAGGGTTTGAAGCGTGGGATATCCAGCCCTATCTGTTCGGCTAGGATGGCGGCGTGGGTGTTCGGCTGGTCATGAATCATCTGCAAATACGTCTGCGTCCACGGGCCGCGTTTGCTGCCGGCGTCGAGCTTTTTGAGTTTGGCGAGGATGTCATCGAGTTCGGCCTTGGAAAGATCGGCTTCGGACCGCAGTGCCTTTCGCGGATCCTCGCCTATCCAACGCACGCCGATGCGATAAATTTCGGTGTCGTCGCTTGCAGGCGGCATCGAAGCAAGCAGTTTCGCTTTTGAATCAAACCCCGCCGCCCGCGCATCCGCCGCCGTTATCTTCCGCTCCGAAACAATATCAACCGACTCGATCGCCAACACCCCCCGCTGCGTCATCTGCGTCCCGCCCGCCTTCACACCGCATTTCTTCCACCGACGGAAAATGATCGTAATATTTCCCGCCTTGATCTCGTCCAATATCTTATTCTTGATCAGCATTTTGTGGAGCGCGGACACTCTTGTCCGCATCGCAGGTTCCTCCGGTGAACCACTCATGAGCGGTCAAAGTCTGGGTACCATCCGCGGCTCTTCGCGTCGAAGCGACGCTCATGCGGACAAGAGTGTCCGCTCTCCGATCTCAGCCCCCGCTGACGGCGTTAAAGATATGCACATCACCCGCACTGAGACGCGTCCCAAGCCCGCCAAGCCGTTTTACGTCGCGATCGCCTTCGAAGATATTAACGTGCTGGCGAATCTCCCCCTGTTCATCAAGCACTCGGTCGCGCAACGCCGGATGCTCCCGCCAAAGTTCCGCCAAAACCTCATCGACGGAAGAGAATCGGCCGGACAGGACGATCTCGGTCTTGCCGTCCGCAAATCCCTTCAAATGGCCGCTCAAATAAACCGTGATCCCCATCCGAAAAACTTAATGACCAACTACAGCGAATATGCCTTTACGCAGCAAATCTCCGGCAGCGACCCCTCGATCATCTTCCACGAATCGCCGTCGTCGTGAGAGGCGAAGAGTTTGCCGTTCTTTGTGCCGAAAAAGATGTTGTTCCCGGTCGAATCCACCGCATCACGTAATATCACCTCATACGCATTCTTCTGCGGCAGGCCCTTTGTCAGAGGCTCCCAGCTTTTGCCTTCGTTGCGAGTCCGATAAACCCGGAGCTTTCCGTCGCATGTAAACCGCTCTGCGTCTTTTTGCAGCGGGACGATAAATGCGGAGCCCGCTTCGCTCACCGTCAGGCCGAAGCCAAAATTTGACGGCAGGCCGCGTTCGATCTCTTCCCAGGTAACGGCACCATCTCGGCTCCGATAAACGCCGTGATGATTCTGCAGAAAAAAGAGTTTCTTCTTCCTCGGGTGCCGTGCGATTTTGTGAACGCATTGGCCAAACTCGGGATACTTGTTCGGCATAAAATATGCAGAAACACCCGTGTTCGTCACCTGCCACGTTTCGCCTCCATCGGCAGATTGATAGACCCCGCCGGTCGAGATGGCTATCTTAATGTCTTTCGGGTTTTTCGGATCGGTAACGATAGTGTGTAAACACAGCCCGCCAAACCCGGGCGTCCATTTCTTCCGGTGAGGATGTTTCCAGAGCCCCTTGTTCAGCGACCACGTCTCTCCCCGGTCGTGCGACTCGAACAAAGCCGCCGGGGCCACGCCGACATACAAGCTGTCATTATCCCCGCCGGCCGTTATCTGCCAAATGTTCTCAAGCGCCTTCTTTGTATTCGCGGGCATCTTTATCCGTCGGTTCTCCGGCTGGTCCCAGGTGTGCCCCAAGTCCGTGCTTTTGCAAAGCTCGGCGCCAAAATGCCAGCTTGCCGGCGCGGCCCACATTTCATTGCGGCCCTTTCGCTGATCAAGGAATGCCGAATAGACCGCCAGCCCCGCAAAATGCGGACCCTCGATCGACCATTTTCCCTTCCCCCCGCGAAGGATGAACAACCCCTTCGCTGTTCCTACAAGTAAAAGCAGATCAGACATTTATGACTCCTCTGGTCACATTTCCGTTTCGCCGATGTTCAATAAATCCGGGTAATAATGCAGCTTATGATTCCCGGGCGATGTGGAACTAAAACCAACTGCTCTTTTTCTTCGATGTCGAGCCTCCGAAGATCCCGCCCAGGACGCCGCGTATTATTCGTCCTCCTATGGCTGTCCCTGCCGAACGAGAAGCGCTCTTTATGAACGCATCGACCGGTGAGTCCCCTCTCCTCGCGGTTGTCCGAGCGGCCCTCTCTGCCTTGGCGGCTTCTTTCGCTGCCGCCGCTTCTTCCTTGGCCGCCGCCTCTTCCTCCATTTTCTCTATGGCCCGCTGTTCGAGCATCTCAAATGCAGATTCTCTGTCTATCATCTCGTCATACTGGCCAGCCACTAAAGAAGTATCGATCAACTGCTTTCGTTCTTCGAACGTTATCGGCCCAATGCGGCTGCCCGGCGGAACGACGTAGGCACGGTCTACAACGCCCGGTACACCTTTCGGATCAAGACAGGATATAAGTACCTCGCCAACGCCCAACTCTGAGATCGTCTTTACCGTGTCAAGTTCCGGATTCTCGCGAAAGCTCGTCGCCGCCACCCGAACCGCTGCCTGCTCCTTCGGCGTATAGGCCCGGAGCGCGTGCTGAACACGATTACCGAGCTGTGCTAACACCTTGTCCGGAATATCTGCCGGGCTCTGCGTAACAAAATAGACCCCTACTCCCTTCGAACGTATAAGCCTTACAACCTGTTCGATCTTGTCCACCAGCGCCCGCGGTGCGTCCGTAAACAAAAGATGAGCTTCATCAAAAAAGAAAACAAGCTTTGGCTTATCAAGATCGCCCGCTTCAGGCAAGATCTCAAACAACTCCGAAAGCAGCCATAGTAAAAAGGTTGAGTAAAGCTTTGGCGAATGTATCAACTTGTCGGCCGCAAGGATATTGATCACGCCCTTCCCGCCCAGGGTCTGCATAAAATCCTCCAGCCGCACCGCCGGTTCGCCCATGAACTGGTCGGCGCCCTGCTGCTCCAACTGGAGCAAACCACGCTGTATCGCACCCACTGAGGCCGCTGTAACCGTCCCATATTCCCGTGTGATCTCGCGAGCGTTTTCCGCAACGTACTTCAGCATCGATTGCAGATCCTTTAGGTCCAACAACAATAGGCCGTTGTCGTCGGCTATCTTGAACGTTAGGTTCAAAACGCCTTCCTGCGTGTCATTCAGCTGCAATATCCGCGAGAGCAGCAGCGGGCCCATTTCCGAGATCGTCGCCCTTAGCGGGTGTCCCATTTCGCCGAAAACGTCCCACAGCGTTACGGGGTTGTCCTCAAATCTTGCGGCCTCTGCCAGGCCCAGCATTGTCAGCCTTTCGCCGATCTTGCCCGAAAGTTCTCCCGCTTTGCTTATCCCCGTCAGGTCGCCCTTGATGTCGGCAACAAAAACAGGCACGCCGATACGGCTAAAATCTTCTGCGATCTTTTGCAGCGTTACGGTTTTCCCGGTTCCCGTGGCTCCGGTGATAACACCATGCCGGTTCGCCATGTGCGGTAACAGATGAAATTCCTTGTCCTCTCGCTTTGCGACTAAAATTGGTTCCGCCATATTATTATTTGATCTCCCCCGATCGATCTTTGCCGCCCGGCATAAATCGTCCTACATTCAAAGGCGGCCGACGCCGCCCTCTCTCACTTTTCACTTCTCATCCTTCATTTAGATTCGTATTTCCAGTTTCTGCCCTTTCCGTCGCTTATCCACTCTACCGCCGTTGCCAGTCTCTTTTCGCGCGTCGCATCTGTCTTCGCGTCCGCTATCCATTCGGCATATTCTTTCTTCTTGCTGTAACTAAAGTTCGCAAAATGTTCCCGAGCCTTTTTGTTTTTCGCGAGCGCCTTTTCCAGGGCCTCGGGCACAACAAGTTCTTTCTTCGCCGTCGCGGGCTTTTTCGGTGCTTTTATGCCCTGTTCGTTTAGCTCCATCGCCTTGTGGATCAGGCTGACGAGTTCCTTATCCGAGGGCAGATCCTTCAGCGAAGTTATCTTGCCGAATGCGCTTAGTGTGTTCCGGTCTTTCGGCATCGCATCGTGTTCGAGCAATGTCTGTTTCCAAAAACCGAACGCGCAATGCTTCTTGAACGCAGCCATATTGCAGAGCGGCCCTTTGAAGTCAAAGTGCGGCATACTCCACTTCATCGTTTCCTCAACGTCAGGACACGCCTTATGTACCAACTTTCGCAGATGCTTGAGAATCGGCTGGGCAAACTCAGCAGACTTTTCGATATACGCGTCTATTCTGGGATCGGTGGTCGGCATTCCAGTCTAAAACCTCCAGGCTTTCTTCGGGTCTTGCGATTATACCCGATTCTCTTTTCGGATGACCAATTTCAACCCCGACCAGCTTTCGTCCACCGCACACACCTTCACATCGACCAGTCCAAGCGGGAACGCCGCCTCGCGGATCGTGTCCTCGGTAAGCTCCGTCGGGAGCTTCGCGGCCTTTTTATGCCACGAGACCCATATCGTACCGTTTTGTTTTATCAGTCCGCGAGCCTCTGCCAATCCGCGAAACAGATCGTCTCGAGAGTTGGTAAATATATGAATAATATCCGCTTCTGCACGCTTTTCCTCTGTGATCGCCACGCCTTCCGGCACCGGCGAGAGTAGCTCGGCATAATGCTCCGGCGCATCCGCCGCAACCACCGTCATCCCCTCCTTTATCCCCAGCTTCCTGGCGAGCGGCGTTCCCGAATATCCTGTGGTCATATCGTCTTCATAAGCACTTGTCGTTCGCGTGGGCCATCAAATTCGCAGAGAAATATGCCCTGCCAGCGGCCGAGAAGAAGCTTTCCGTTCTCGAATGGGACGGTTACGCTCGAACCCACCAACGAGGCCTTGATATGGGCGTCGGAGTTGTGCTCGAAATGCTTGAAATTCGGGTCGTACTGAGGGATCAGCCGCTGCAAAAACCCTAGCATGTCGCTCTTTACATCCGGATCTGCATTCTCGTTTATCGTAAGGCCGCACGTCGTATGCTGGGTAAAAAGTACGCAAACCCCGGCTCCTTCCGGCAAGTGCCCCGACGCCTCCGCCGTTATCTCGATCATCTCCTCCCGTTCCTTCGACCGAAAACTAAGCCGCTTCATACATTTCCCCACATTCAGGGTAGAAAAACCGCACTTTCCGCCTATTCACGTACCCCGTTTCCCAACTAAAACCCTGCGTCTCTGCGGCAGGAACCTTCTGTGGATCTAACATCTATAACTTCTCATTTATCATCTTCTCCTTCGCGTCTCCGCTTCTTAGCGGTAAAGGTCAGCTTGATCGTCGGAGCTTCGCCCCCTCAGTATTACCCCGAAAATCCGCTCGGCACTATTTGTCTATTAATGCCAACTATTCGATAATTGTTAGTTTTGATACTCAATTGACTTTATCACAAGGTCACATCCCAATTTAAGGAATATAGAAAACTATTTGGTCAGTCTGTTTCTGGGCGATCACAGAAACTCTGGATAGAACAATATGAACAGCTACGTTATTTATCTTGTGCCTGCTCTCGGCATCATCGGATTGCTCATAATGGCGGTCAAGGCCGCCTGGGTCACAAAGCAGGATGCCGGTGATGAGAATATGCGCGAACTCGCCAGCCATATCGCCGCCGGTGCGATGGCATTCCTGAAAGCCGAGTGGAAGATCCTCAGCATCTTCGTTCTGATCACCGCCGCGCTTCTGGCATATTCCGGAACCGTCCACGAAGTGAAAGGCCGCGAGATCCATTCCCATTGGATCATCAGCATCGCTTTCATCGTTGGTGCCGTCTTTTCCGCGACCGCCGGCTACATCGGCATGAAAGTAGCGACAAAAGCTAACGTGAGAACGACCCATGCCGCGCGTACCTCGCTGAAACAAGCTCTCAAAGTCTCGTTCACCGGCGGTTCCGTAATGGGTATCGGCGTCGCCGGCCTCGCGGTCCTTGGCCTCGGCGGCCTGTTCATCGTCTTTCTGGCAATGTTCGACCACCTTGGAGCCAACCAGATCAGGACCTCGATCGAGGTTCTTACAGGCTTCTCGCTCGGCGCAGAATCGATTGCCCTCTTTGCACGTGTCGGCGGCGGTATTTACACAAAGGCAGCCGACGTAGGTGCCGATCTGGTCGGCAAGGTCGAGGCAGGCATTCCCGAGGACGACGTCCGCAATCCCGCCACCATCGCCGATAACGTTGGCGATAACGTCGGCGACGTAGCGGGTATGGGTGCCGACCTTTTCGGTTCCTATGTGGCCACGATACTCGCCTCAATGGTCCTTGGCCAGGAGATCATCGTCAGCGACAACCTCAACGGCATGTCGCCCATTCTGCTTCCGATGGTCATCAGCGGTCTCGGCCTCATCTTCTCGATCGTCGGTATGCTGTTCATAAGGATCAAGGATGAGGATTCAAGCGTCCAGACGGCGCTCAACATCGGCAACTGGACTGCGATGCTCCTTACAGTCGTCGCCTCCTACTTCGCTATTATGTGGATATTGCCCGACGGCGATCTCGTGCTCCGTGCGGCCACCTTCGATAAGAATGGTGTCTTTATGGCAATGGTCATCGGAACCATCGTCGGTGCGATCATGAGCTACTCCACCGAATATTACACCGCGATGGGCAAAAAGCCCGTCAATTCCATTGTCAGGCAGTCTTCGACCGGCCACGCAACAAACATCATCGCCGGCCTCGCCGTCGGTATGAAATCGACCGTCATCCCGATCATTACTTTGGCGGTCGGAATCGTCGCATCCTATTATTTCGCCGGCCTTTACGGCGTCGCCATCGCCGCCACCGGCCTGATGGCAACCACGGCAATGCAGCTCGCCATCGACGCCTTTGGCCCGATCGCCGATAACGCCGGCGGCATCGCGGAGATGAGCCAGCTTCCGCCGGAAGTTCGCGAGCGGACGGACAATCTGGACGCGGTCGGCAATACGACGGCGGCGACCGGAAAGGGTTTTGCTATCGCCTCAGCCGCACTAACAGCACTGGCGCTCTTTGCGGCATTTGTCGGGATAGCCGGTATCGACCGCATCGATATCTATAAAGCTCCCGTTCTTGCTGGCCTCTTTATCGGCGGTATGATCCCGTTCATTTTCTCTGCATTGTGCATTCAAGCGGTGGGAAGGGCGGCGATGGACATGGTCCAGGAGGTTCGTCGGCAATTCCGCGAGATCCCGGGCATCATGACCTACGAAGCCAAGCCGGAATATGAGAAATGCGTCGAGATATCGACCAAGGCTTCGCTTCGCGAAATGATCGCACCCGGCGCCATCGCCCTGATAACTCCGGTCGTCGTTGGGTTTACCTACGGCCCCGAGGTGCTCGGCGGGCTGCTTGCGGGCG
The DNA here is from genome assembly GCA_937859595.1 of uncultured Acidobacteriota bacterium. Classification (GTDB taxonomy): domain Bacteria; phylum Acidobacteriota; class Blastocatellia; order Pyrinomonadales; family Pyrinomonadaceae; genus OLB17. The sequence continues at coordinate 148,607 of CALMAH010000011.1, forward strand.
TCACGGTCTGCGGTGTTCTGATGGGGATCTTCCAGAACAACGCCGGCGGTGCCTGGGACAACGCCAAGAAATCATTCGAAAAGGGCGTTGAGATAAACGGCGAGATGTACTACAAGGGATCTGAGCCGCACAAGGCATCCGTGACCGGCGATACGGTCGGCGATCCTTTCAAGGACACGTCCGGCCCGTCAATGAACATCCTTATCAAACTGATGTCCATCGTCGCCCTTGTTATCGCGCCTTATATTTACGGTATCGGCAGCTAGTTCGCTGGCATTAGACCCGAGATCCGGCCTTGACCCGGTCGGGGCTCGGGACTTAATATCACTATTCCACGCCGGAGTGGCGAAATTGGTATACGCACCAGACTCAAAATCTGGCGGGCTTTACGCCCATGTCGGTTCGAGTCCGACCTCCGGCACCAATATATTCGATGGCGCGTAGATGTCCGTCAAGGGCGAAGTTGACTCGCTCCTGTATCGCCAGATATGATGGTCGATACTGGGGGTGATAATAATATGAAAAATTACTTTACAATGGTGGCCTCGATCTGATCGTGGCCTATCGTCTAACCAAGACAGGCAGCCGCCCGGGCTCGGGTAGCTGCCTGTTTTGATCTAAACGGTAGAAAACTCCGAAACACTCGATGCAGTACCTCAGCGAATATCGCTTTGACCTACCAGAAGATCTGATAGCTGACGTTCCGCTTGCCGAGCGGTCCGCGTCGCGTATGCTGGTGGTCGATAGGGAGGCCTCGGCCTTTAGCGATTCCCGGTTCTTGCAGTTTCCTGACCTTCTCCGGGAAGGTGACCTGCTCGTGTTGAACAACACGCGAGTTTTCCCGGCACGCCTCTTTGGAAAGACGCGGACCGGCGCCTCGGTGGAGCTGCTGTTGGTCAGGGAAATAAAGCCCTTTGTCTGGGAGGCCCTCGCCCGGCCCGCGAAACGCCTGAAGCCCGGAGTCAGGATCGTGCTTGACGAAGACCTTGAGGCTGAGGTTTTGGAGAGGTTAGAAAACGGATCCGTCTCGATCAGGTTCCTTACCACACACGAACTCGATGATCAGCTTGACCGGATCGGTAAGACACCGCTGCCCCCCTACATAAAGCGGCCTAAAGACTCGCCGGACACTGACCGAGAGCGCTACCAGACGGTATTCGCCAAAACTCGCGGGGCGATCGCCGCACCGACGGCCGGGCTGCATTTTACGCCCGAGATCTTTGATGAGATAAAAGGCAGAGGGGTCGGGATAGCGGAAATAACACTTCACGTGGGTTATGGCACCTTCGAACCGGTGAGGTCGGAAAACCTTAGCCAACACAGGGTACTGCCCGAGCGTTACTCTATCGACGAGCAAGCAGCCCGGATGTTGAATTCGGCACGGGAAGGGGGCGGGCGGATAGTTGCGGTTGGAACTACGACGACCCGAACACTCGAATATCAGATGCAGAAACACGGTGTTTTCACGGCCGAGACAGGCCTTGCGGACCTGACCATATTGCCCGGATACGAGTTGCGCGCGGTCGATGCTCTTTTGACCAATTTCCATCTGCCCCGGAGTTCTTTGCTGATCCTGGTTTCCACTTTTGCGGGCCACGAACTTATAATGAGGGCTTATCGGCATGCGGTTGAGAGCGAGTACCGTTTCTACAGTTACGGGGACTGCATGTTCATCACCTAAAGGTTTGTCGAGATGGCCGTTTTCCAATCGATAATGGAGTTGTTCGCCCCGACCGGAACCCGCCCGGCGACGAAAGTTGTCCCGGCGCCTCCGACCACGTATTCCGTCCGTCCATTGACATCAGACTCGCTTCGCGAACTTCTACGGCTAAATCTACGTTGCTTTACAAACGGCGAAAATTATACCAAGCACACCTTCAATTACCTTTTAAACGACCCCCAAACCATTTCTTACAAAATAGTTACGGACTCGGGAAAAATGTCCGGATACATCTTCGCTATCGGCAATGCGGAAGGTGTAGCACATATAACCACCTTCGGTGTGGCACCGGAACATCGAAGGCGCGGCCTGGCCGCGATGCTGCTCGGCCACCTTGAGAATAGACTCAGAGACAAGGGATATTCGACCGTGGTTCTGGAGGTGCGGGTAAGCAACCTTGCCGCTCAGAGCCTTTACAGGAAAGCTGGCTACACTTGCGTGCAGCGCCTCGCGAGATATTACAGCAACGGGGAGGACGGGTTCATGATGACGAGGTCATTGGTCTAGACCGATGTCGCATCGGCCGCGTGCTCCAATGTTATCAGCCGCTTTAAGCAAACTTCAGAAGATATATCCGCTGACCGACCGCTCGCTAACAGGGCTGTCCCATACGGAGCAGCTCGAAGCTCTCGTCAAGGGCGGATCACGATTCTTACAATTACGCGAAAAGGAACTCGCCTCCGGCCCTTTTCTTGAGGATGCGGTCCGAGCGGTAAGATCGGCCCACGCGGGCGACGTTATCGTCCTGATAAACGACAGGGCGGATATTGCCCTGATGGCGGGGGCGGACGGGGTGCATTTGGGCCAGGATGACCTGCCGCCGGCAGCCGCACGAAAGATCTTGGGCACTTCGGCGATCATCGGCTTGTCCACCCATAACCTTGAGCAGGTTGAACGCGCTCTTAACGAGCCGATCGACTATATTGCGTTTGGCCCTGTTTTTTCAACCGCCACCAAGAAGGACACCGAACCCGTTACGGGCCTGGAGACGCTGCGTGAGGCTCGAAGGCTAATTTCAGGGGTTCCGCTGATCGCCATTGGGGGGATCAATGTCGGAAATCTGGGTTCCGTCCTGGGATGTGGAGCGGATTCAGCCGCAATGATAAGCGAAGTGCTTCTTCCGGCCGAGGAGATCACTGCAAATATCGAGAGGCTTTTAGTAAACGCAGAGGGAGTTCTCTATCAATGATCGGACGCTTTCGGCCCATCTATCGATCGTTTCCACAGTCCGCCGGCCGGAAAAGCGTTGAACAAATGACAACAATAAACAAAAACTACTTGCATTAACGCTATGAACTGAGCGATAATGCTTGAGGTAGATACATGGCCGCCCGCCCGGGCCGCCATACTCCCCGCTCGATCTAGCCCTCCAATAGATTTCCAGGAGCCTTCCGAAACATGAGCTTGCTTGACGTAGCACCCATTATTGAGCAGATGCTTGGCATCTCCGATAATGTCAGCGACCTGAACTTTTCCTGCGGCCAGAAACCACAGGTCGAGATCAACGGGACATTATATTCGGCGACCCCTCTGGGTCTCGGCCGGCTCTCGGCCTATCAGACGGAAATGATCGCCATGGCCATATTGCGGGACAATGCCGAGGCCGCAGTACAGCTTGCAAATCAACGCACCGCCGATCTTAGCTATGCGCTGCCGGGCAAGTGCCGTTTTCGTGTGAACATTTTTCAGCAGAGGAACTCGTATTCCATCGTGATGCGTGTCATTCCCCACGACATTCCGAGTTTTGGGGATCTGCGGCTTCCTCCGCAACTGGCACAGATATGCGAGATGCGAAACGGCGTCGTGCTTCTAACAGGCCCCACCGGTTCAGGAAAGAGCTCGACGCTGGCGGCGATCATAGACCGGATCAACGAAACGAAGAGCTATCACATAGTAACGATCGAAGACCCCATAGAATTTCTTCATAACCACAAGAAAAGCACGATAAACCAGCGTGAGGTGGGGGCAGACACCAAAGATTTTGCATCGGCGCTGAGGGCCGCGCTCCGTCAGGCACCAAAGGTGATCCTTGTCGGTGAGATGCGCGACCTAGAGACGGCGGAGATCGCTCTTGAGGCAGCTGAAACGGGCCACCTCGTTCTTTCCACTCTGCACACGATCGACGCATCGAAGACCATCGACCGCATCATCGGACTCTACCCGAAGAATGAAGAGCGTATCATAAGGACGCGGCTGGCACAGACGTTCCGGTATATCGTCTCACAGCGGCTGATACCGAGAGCGGACGGCAAGGGGCGAATCGCTGCCGTTGAGATACTGAAATCGAATCCCAGGACCCGTGAGTATATCGAGAAGGGCGAGAGCGAGGGCAAGACGCTGCTCGATGCGATACGCGACGGCGAGATCGACGGCATGCAAGATTTCGACACCGTGATCCGACAAATGATCGAGGCTGGCGAGGTAACACTTGAGGACGGTCTTTCTTACGCCACGAACCAGAACAACCTGCTGCTCCATCTTAAGGGGCTGTCATCTACAGAAGACTACGTTAACAACGGAAAAACAAGGCCGGTGGTCGAGCCGATCGCCCCTCCCCCGCCTCCGGTTGAGACCGGCGCATCGGTACTCGACATGATCGAATAGTACGGTCAAGATCCCCCGAAATCCTGCAGAGAAGTTAAAACGACATATGATCATTCGCTGCGACAATTGCTCAGTTTCTTTACAGTTGGACGAGTCGAAGGTGCCGAACGGCCAGTTTACCGTCCGGTGCCCGCGATGCCAGAACATGCTTAGGGCAAGCCGCGACAGCAAGGCAAGCGGTTCGCCGACGGTCCAGCAGTTGGCGGCCAATAAGCCCGCGCCGGCGGCATCTGCGGGTTCCAAGGAATTTGCGGAAAAGGCCTCTGAATTTGAGATAAACAGTGCACTTCGCTCTCTGCTCTCTGCATTGCAGACGGGCAATTCAACGCTTGATATCGACGATGACGATGGCAAGCGGCCGCGACGCGTACTGCTTTGTCTTGGGGAAAAACGGGACCAGGTAGCATCAATGATGGCAGAGGCCGGCTACCGCGTCTATATTGCAGAGACGCCCGCCCAGGCAAACGAAAGGCTGCGGGAGGGCAAAACCGAGATCGTCATATTTTCTCCGGACTTCGCAGCGGAGTATGGCGGAGCTGCCGTTCTTCAGCAGCGTGCCAATGCAATGTATTCTCAGGAGCGAAGGCGTCTCTTCCTTGTTTCGCTGGAGGACACAGGGACCACGATGAACGCCCACGAGGCCTTTCTAAGGAATTTGAATCTTATCGTTAACACCGAAGACATGAAGCAGCTTCCGTTGATACTGAACCGTGCGATCCACGATTTCAACGGGCTCTATCATTACCTGAATCAAGGATTGGGGCAACAGCCGATCTGATACAAGTTTTGAGAATTCCGGAGAACGGAGATCCCTTTGTTTCCGGAAGAATTGTAGGGGCAGGGCGAGTCCCGTCCCGTCTTCCTTTCCCAGGTGACGAACTGATCCGGGCAGCCACAACTGCTGCCCCTACAATTAATTATCGAAGAGGTGTCCGGCACGAGCTAGTCTTTGCCGGACATCAGCATTTCGAGGACAAGTTTTTCGAACTGAAGACGAGCACCCGCGGGCCCGGGGCCGCCGACAGAGGTCTTGATCGCAATATCGGTCTCGGCATTGCGGAGAATTGACTGTCGGATGCGGTCGCTCTGAGGGCCAGTTCCGCGCCCCGACATCGCCAGTTTGCGGAGATTGTAGCCGAGTATCCCGATCTGGCCGAGCGGTTCCGCTCCGTCGTCGTGCAGTTTCTTCAGCATCGTAAGCGATTCTCTGCGACGGTTTGCAACGAGAGGTTCCGCAAGCCCGAAATGATCCGCTTCGTCGCTTCGCTCGACGTGGAGGTCTACCAGGTCTTTCGTCACCGTCCGGTTCGGTTTTGCAGCGGTTACAAGTTTGGATATCTGATTCGAGAGCCGCCAGAGGTCTGTTCCAACGAGGTTCAGCAGATGGGTCAGGGCGGAGCTGTCGATCTCGGCGTCCTGACTCCGGAATTCCTTAACAGCCCATTCCCGCAGCTCACGTCCTTCCGGGGCGGCGAATTCGACCACGGCCGCGTGCTTTACAAGCAATTTCGTGATCTTGCGGTTGCCATTCAATTCGTCGGCGATCAGCAGCAGAACGGTCTGCGGGGAAGGAGATCGGAGATATTCGGATAGAGGCTCCTCATATTCTTCCTTTAGTGTGTCCTTGGCCGGTGTAGAGCTAACGGCGACGTCCGTCGCCCGAATCACGCGACGCGAGGCCAACATCGGAAGCTGTTCAGCGGCAGTAAGGACATCGCGGAAGCGTTCGGGCTCACTAAGACTGATAGCGTCCTCGTTGAATTCGCGCAGTTCGCCCTCGGAAAAAGCCCGGTCAGCGATGAATCGTGCAGCAATATTGCGTCGGAAGGTCTCTTTTCCGTGAAGGACATATACAGGGAATAGCTCACCCTTGCGAGTATGCTCTCTAAGCTGGTCGATCGTTAGTCTGGGCATAATTGTCCGATTGATCGGACCGAATCATTTTCTTTCGTTCCGGACGCCGATGCCGTTGACGAAAGCGGAGACCGCGGATTCCGCAAAAGCGCGGGCAATGCGTTCGACCGCCGGGTCCTCTTCGTTGAAAAATGACCGTGGGTCCTCGGAAAACTCGAATGAGTCGCGGAAAATGAAATTCTGGTTATCAAAGAGTATCTTGTCCTCGCGAAGGTCGCGAATGGTTACGGCAGCGATGATGGTCACCTCATAAACACGGGCTCGTCCGAACCGGTCGAGCAGGACCCCGCTAAAATTGAAATCGCGGATAGTGCCTTCGATCACGGCGTCAGCGCCTTGTGTGCTGCCCTGCACCTTTAGACCACGGCCGCGTCGAATCACTTCGCGGGAGACGGCCTCTGTAAACCGCGTCTCGACCCGGTACCGCAGCCCATTTGCTTCGGCCTGGAACGCCGGCACGGCGACGGTCTTTATGTGTTTAGGCAGGCCGGTATCCGTTACCGGCCGGTAACACTCCGTAAAGCCGACAGCCGCGAAGCCGAGGACCACAACCGTCAATATACGAACAAGACTCATTGCTCTTCCTTTACCGCTTCAACCACTCGAATCGCCTGAATCGTTTCCCGAACGTCATGAACTCTGACGATCTGCGCCCCATTCCAAACAGCAAGCACAGCACAGGCAAGGCTACCGCCAAGCCGTTCATTTGCCGGAACATCGCCAAAGGTCTTGCCGATGAAAGACTTTCGGGAAGCTCCTATAAGAATTGGGAAAGCAGCGAATTCACCTACAAGTCTATCAAGATTCGCGATCAATTCTAAATTTTGAACCGGTGTTTTTCCGAAGCCGATACCAATATCCAAGGCTATCTGCTCCGGCCGGATGCCGAGGCCTATAGCCGACTTGATCGCCCGATGCAGATCTTGCTCAACATCGCTGAAAATGTCTTCAACCGGCTCTTGGGAATGCATCGACTCGAACTCTCCCCGCGAATGCATCAGTACCAAACCCGCACCTGTCTCGGCCGCCACATTCCCGATCTCAGGCTCCCATCGCAAACCGGATATATCGTTTATAATCTCGGCGCCTGCCGCTATCGCTTCTTTTGCGACAGTAGCCTTGCTGGTGTCTATAGAGACCGGCAGACCCACCACTTTCACGATGGCCTCGATCACGGGAACCACACGGGCGATCTCTTCCGCCTCGCTAACGCGAACGCTTCCGGGCCGCGTCGATTCGCCGCCAACATCGATGATGTCCGCCCCCTCGCGGGACATTTCCCCGGCTCGCTTCACTGCCGCTTCAACAGAAGCAAGACTTCCACCATCAGAGAAACTGTCGGGCGTAACATTAAGAATGCCCATCACTAGGGCGTTCTCACAACTGAAGGTTCTTTTTGAGGTTTTCCAGTACATTCATAATTTGATCGTTTCGCCGAGCCCAAAGAATTTATACTTGTCGCCAAAGACAGCGCGGAAGGTACTGAAGGCAAGATGCCCCGAACAGTGCGCCGGAGCTACGAACTCGACACCGTACTCATCACGCATACGCTTGGCCAGCGGCTCGATATAGTCTCGGCCGTACGGGATCAAATGAAACCCGCCGGAAACGAGCAAGATCTTTTCTTTTCGGACCTTTTTTACTTCCTGTATTATTGACTCTATCGACGTATGCGAACATCCCGAAATAATGATCTGTCCATTATCGGTGGCGAATGAAACAGACAATTCGGGCATGCCTATAAGCTGCGGATTCTCCTCAAATGGCGGGTATTTGACGAACGTCCCCATTAGAGACGAGGTTGTGGGAACTATCGTAACGCCGGGAAATACTTCCTTTGGCTCCGTGATGTATTCGATATTCCATTTAGAGAAAGTGCCAGTTGGGTCAGACATCATTCCCTCGACCCCTGCAGACCCGCGAAAATACTGTTCGTCCTTTGGCAGTGTTTTCGCTACTTCCGGAACCGGCTCGCGAAATGGAAATTTGGCCGGAGCTCCGATCGAGAAAAAATCATTCGGTAGATAGATCTTTACTTCGGGATTGACCCGCAAGAGGTACTCCATTCCACCCATATGGTCATAGTGGCCGTGAGATATGATCACAATGTCCACCTTTCGAAGATCAACCTTGAGTGAACGCGAATTACCTTCGAATATGTTCGCGTTGGTTCCCGTGTCAAACAAGATGGTCTTGCCCTTATATTCCACGATCGTTGAAAAGCCAAAGTCATACGTCAGGCCATCGCGTTCTTTTCCAAAGGCGTCGTACAGATTCAACATCGTCACTCCCGCCGTTGCAGCTTGGCCGGGGACTGTGCTGCAAAAGATCGCGGTCACGACCATAACGGTCAACAAACGTTTATTCATAGTCGGTTCTCTTTGTAGGCAGGATTTTGAACGAAAGTATTGCTTAGATAACTAAGGGTGTCAATCTTTGCAAGATCAAAACGAAAAAGGGATGAACGCCATCGCCTTCATCCCATTCAACTTGTTCGTTTTCCACTTATTCACGCCGTTGCCGGATTGTTCGGTGTGATCGGCGGGATCAGCGGTTTCTTGAACCGTTCTTCGCCGGATTCCTCGACTGAAGGAGTTCCGTCGTCGTCAGGGGTACTATCGACAGGCTCGGTCCCTTCCAAGGGAAGTCCCGCAACCACGCGTCTGATCTGAACGCTGTCGAGCGTCTCGAGTTCAAGAAGAGACTCGGAGAGCCGGACCATCGCCTCGGAATTGTCAGTAATGATCTTTTTCGCAAGTTCATACTGTTTCGAGATGATCTTCTTTACCTCTTGATCGATCCTGATCGCCGTATCCTCGGAATAGTCGCGGTGCTGGTTGATCTCGCGTCCCAGGAATATCTGCTCTTCCTTTTTACCAAAGGTGAGCGGGCCAAGATCGGACATGCCGTACTCGCAGACCATCGCACGTGCGAGTTCGGTCGCTCGTTCGATGTCGTTCGAGGCGCCGGTGGTCACCTTTTCGTCACCGAAATATATCTCCTCGGCGATGCGGCCTCCCATGAGGATGGCGATCTGCCCGAGAAGATATTCGCGGGTGTAGCTGTGCCGGTCTGCTTCGGGAAGCTGTTGTGTAACGCCGAGGGCCATTCCGCGCGGTATTATGGTGACCTTGTGCACAGGGTCTGCCGAAGGCACCTTTAGCCCGACCAGTGTATGTCCGGCCTCGTGATATGCGGTCAACTTCTTTTCCGCGTCGGAAAGCACCATGCTGCGGCGTTCCGCGCCCATGATGACCTTATCCTTGGCGATCTCAAAGTCGGACATCATCACGACCTTTTTGTTATAGCGGGCAGCGTTAAGGGCTGCTTCGTTAACGATGTTCGCCAGGTCTGCACCGGTAAACCCGGGAGTTCCTCGGGCGATCACGCTGATATCTACAGCCTCATCGAGCGGTATCTTTCGTGTATGAACCTTGAGAATTCCTTCACGGCCGCGAACATCGGGCCTTCCGACCACAACACGGCGGTCAAAACGTCCCGGCCTCAGCAATGCAGGATCCAATACGTCCGGCCTGTTCGTCGAGGCCATAAGGATCACACCGTCATTCGACTCAAACCCGTCCATCTCGACGAGAAGCTGGTTTAGCGTCTGTTCACGCTCATCATGGCCGCCGCCGAGGCCCGCACCGCGATGGCGCCCTACGGCGTCGATCTCATCGATGAAGATTATGCACGGGGCATTTTTCTTTCCCTGTTCGAAAAGATCGCGGACGCGGCTGGCACCAACGCCGACGAACATTTCAACGAAATCCGAGCCCGAGATAGAAAAGAAAGGCACATTTGCCTCGCCCGCGACCGCTTTTGCAAGCAGGGTCTTGCCGGTTCCCGGCGGGCCCACCATCAGAACGCCCTTGGGGATCTTTCCGCCGAGTTTTTGAAACTTTTGAGGATCTTTGAGAAATTCGATTATCTCCTGCAGTTCTTCCTTTGCTTCCTCTACACCCGCGACGTCCTTAAAAGTGACCCGCTTTTGCTGGTTATTCAGAAGCTTTGCCTTCGACTTGCCAAAGCTGAGCGCTTTGTTGCCGCCGGCCTGCATCTGTCTCAGCGTAAAGGCAAGGAAGCCGATTAGGAGCAGGAAGGGAAGTGCATTGATCAAGATCAACCAACCAAAACCGCTGGATGCCGGTTCGAGGTTTATCTTCGTGTCCGTACCTGCAACTGCGGCATGGATCTGGTCGCGAGCCGAATCGCTGGCGTCCAGTTTGGCAGTCAGCTTTTCATCGGCCTGATTCGTCATTTCGAGGCTGTCCGATCTTATCGTCACCTCTTTTATGTCCTTGTTCTTTATCTGCGTTATCGCTGCGTCAAAAGAAAGTTCCTGCGCCGGCTTTTTCTGGCTGCCATTCAGATACCAGACGAACAGCAGAGCGCTGGAGATGATCATTAACCACAATAGAACTTGTCTTGCTTTAGAATTCAACTTAAAAGCCTCCCGACGGACAGCCGCAGCCGCACGTCAAATCCAACTCGGCTTGGATGAAACTGAGCGGTGTATCGTTGTAACCGAACCACCGGCTCTGTTTCAAGAGCCAATCTTAAATTGTAGATGCCGAGGGCCCTTTTTTCAACCTATTTGGGAACGTAAATCAGACTGCCGGAACTCCGCCTGACGGCGACATTTCCGGGGAGCTCTGCAATACGGCCGCTTTTCGTGCTGAGAATGAGTTGTTCTATGGCCTCAATATGCCGGAGAGAAACGCCGCGCAGGTCGCCGCGATTGGCCTTAAGCCAGAGGCGAAGCGTAGCTTTCAGTTCGTGTTTCGACAGTTGCCGCAAGGTGCTCAATGCCAATGCGGGCCTTGAAACATCAATTCCGTCCGGCAGGCCAACAATAGGCGGGTTAACGCTTGGAGCGATCAACCCGGCAGTTTTTGCAAGTGTCTCAACGATCCTTGGATTGTATTTCTTCAACGCCGGGATCAGTTCGCGACGGATGCGAACGCGCGAGAACGCCGGGTCCGTATTCATTGCATCGGTGCGAAAATCGCATCCGGCGTCGCGGCAAAAACTCTCCGTGTCTTCGCGGAGTGCCCATCGAAGCAAGGGGCGGACTAGCAGAATGCTCTCATTTTCGAAGGTCCTGACCGGCGGCATAGCGGACAGTCCGGAAGGCCCGCTGCCGCGAATAAGATTTAGCAGGAAGGTTTCCGCCTGGTCATTTATAGTATGGGCGGTGAGAATGGCAAAGGCATTGGCCGATCTGGCCATATTTAGCAGAAAATCGTATCGTGCGCGACGTGCGTTCTGCTCGAGGTTTCCCCTTTTTTTGATGGAGCCTTTTGCGGTTACGAAAGCAAAGCCGAGATCCTCTGCGAGGCGGCCCACAAAACGGACATCCGAGCTACTTTCTTTACCTCGGAGCCCGTGGTCAAAATGGGCGACTATCAGGTGATTAGTGAGCTTTTCTCGTCGCCGGAGGTCTGCTAGTGCCAGAAACATCGCGACCGAATCGGCGCCGCCGGAGACCGCCGCTATGATGGTCTTGTCCGAGAAAGGCAACTCAAGCCGCCGCCATTCAGTGATCAGCCCGCGAACAAATCTGTGCACACTACATTATAGACCGAAATTGCCGACGCGCGATGAGACAACATCTGCCAACGGGCCGCGGGGGAGCTATTTGTGACGGATATCGACCGCGAGGCGGGTAGGATCTTTAAGTTCGATCACGCGGTAAGCATTGGGCGAGCCCACGCCCGCCACCCACTCGACCTGTGCCTCGAAATCGCAGGTCGATCTGATCTCAAGAAGATTGGGCAGCATCGGTTGAAGCTCACGAAAAGCGACGGTTGGCTTGCCCTCTTCAGTATGTGCCCGCGCCGGCTCGAAGCGGATCTGCAACCATCCGTCGCCTTTCAAGGGCACAACATCGCCGGAACCGCAGGCCCGAACCGGCTTGTCTATATACTCGATCAGATAGGACGGGAGTTCATTGCCCGAAAATTCGAATACCACGCGGTCAAAGCGGTCATGGCGACCCGTTCGGACATCGCTGAGAATGGCGGCCTCGGCGGGAGAGTTCTTCTTTTCCGTTCGCTCAACAGTGCCCTCGAAATCGCCGAACTCGACCGTACGCTCATCCGCGGGGGCGGAGCGAGCTGCAGGCTTGGACGTGGCCGGCTGTTCACCTCCCGCTGTGTGAGAAGCGACGTCCGGGCGATTCGCTGTGGTATTCGCCGGTTCGGCCTCCGAACATGCCGGCAGAAGTGCGGAAACGAAAAGAAGAAAAGCAATCACCAGGTTTCTCATTTGACTGATCTTACACTATTATGCCGGTTGTTTTCAGCGACAAAGGCGGAGGGCAAATGAGGAGGGCACATCTGATTTTCGGGCTGATGCTGTTCGTGGTCTTTCTGATCACGGGACAGTTCATGCGAGCTGATTTCCCGGACAAAGAGGCGATCTCGCAAGAGCTTCGGCTTCTGATGCGTTCGCGGCATATCTACATCCTGTTCTCGGCACTTTTGCACGTGGTCCTTGGTATTTACTTGCGGAACACGAGCGGAGGATGGCGCCTATTGGCGAGGTATGGCGGATCGTTAGTTCTTTTCGGGGCAAGTGTATTGCTGGTTTGGGCGTTCGTGGCTGAAACCTATTGGCATCTTGGCTATTCCGACCTCAGCCGGTTCGGCATCTATTCATCTCTTTTAGGCACGGCTCTTCATGTTATCGGCGGTATCGGAAGGGAACGTGAGCCATAGGTTCGCAAGATCTTCGGCGTTACCCCTGAAGGCGTGGCTATGGGATGTGTGCCTGTTATAATACGGGTGTAATGAGCAGTTACGAGAATCTTTCAGAAATTCAGCAATTCGCTGCCCGTGTGATCGCCGATCATGCACGGGCGACAGCTTTTTCCATCGCCGACGGCATTCTGCCCGGCAACGAGAGCCGCAATTATGTGCTCCGCAAGATAATGCGTCGCGCGATCTATCATGGCCGCGAACACCTCGGCTTTAAGGAGCCTTTCTTTTATAAGGTGTGCGATCTAGTGGTCGATCAGATGCACGAGGCCTTTCCCGAACTTGCGGTACAGCGGGAATTTATCGGGAAGATGGTGCGGATGGAGGAAGAACGGTTCGCTAACACGATGACCGTCGGGCTGGGCAAACTTGCCGAACTTGAGATCGGCCCCGAAACGGCAATAAACGACAAGTTCTTTCTCGAACTTGCAAAGCTCTACGATACCTATGGAACACCACGCGATCTGCAGCGGGTCTTTCTGGAAGAGAGAGGGGTCGTTCTCGAAGAAGAGGAATTCCTTGGCCGATTTGATGCGGCGTTGAATGAGCTTCAAAAACAGTCCGGTATCGGACAAACCCAGCGGAAGTCGGAGATCAACCCAATATATTCAGAATTAGCCGGAACCATCGGGGCGGCTCGGTTTCTTGGTTACGAGACCACGCGAGTAGATAACACAGAGGTACTTGCGATAGTCAAAGGCGATGAGCGAGTTGAAGTCCTCGATGAAGACGATGAAGGGCTGATCGTGCTTCGCGATTCGCCGTTTTATGCGGAGTCCGGTGGACAGGTTGGCGATACGGGGATGTTCGTCGGTGACTCTGAACTTCGGGTGAAAGTTGTTGACACGTTTGCTCCGCTTTCAGGATTGATCCTGCATAAATCAAAGGTCGAAAGCGGTTCGATCAAGGTCGGAGACAGGGTTACGGCAATTGTTGACGAGTTCAAACGCGATGCTACGCGGCGAAACCATACGGCGACCCATCTGGTCCACGCGGCTTTGAAAGAGGTTTTGGGCACGCATGTGAAACAGGCCGGCTCGGTGGTGGCCCCCAGCTATCTGCGGTTCGATTTTACGCATTATCAGCCGTTGACCGACTCGGAAATACAGGAGATCGAAGACCTGGTTAACCGCCACATTCTCGAGAACGAGCCGGTAAATACGAACATGATGGCTCTTGAGGAGGCGATGCGTTCAGGGGCCGTGGCGATGTTCGGCGAAAAATACGGTGCCGAGGTGCGGGTCTTGAGCGTAGGCGACGGAAGATTCTCGATGGAGCTTTGCGGTGGCACACACGTCCGGGCCACAGGTGACATCGGCACATTTAAGATCACTTCGGACGAGGCGATCGCGTCCGGTGTCCGCAGGATCAGAGCGATCACGGGCTATGATTCGATCAATCGTTTTCGTGAGGACGAAATTCTGATCGATCGGTCGCTTGAGGCCCTCAAGACCCAACGGGACAATCTGCCGGACGCTATAAGAAAACTCCAGGAGGAATTAAAACGAACCCGCCGCGAGATGGAAGACCTAAAGCTGAAAGTAGCAACCGGCGGAGCTGCGGCAATGGGCAATGGCGATGAAACCCGCGATGTGAAAGGCGTAAAGGTTCTCGGAAAGATAGTTGACGGGCTGGATGCCAACGGCCAGCGCCAGCTTTCCGATACGCTGCTGGCACGTCTGAGATCGGGCGTAGTTGTCCTCGGCAGGACAGAAAATGGCAAAGCGAGCATAATTGTTCGCGTCTCGGACGATCTTAAGGATAAGGTCAAGGCGGGCAACGTGATAAAAGAGATCGTGCCTATCGTAGGAGGACGCGGCGGCGGTCGTCCCGATATGGCGGAGGGCGGCGGTCCGGAGATCGAAAAATTGGCTGAAGCTATCGAGGCGGGATATGTTGCGATAGGCGAAATGCTCAGCTAATTCTTTTTATTACAACGTTTGCAGGACAAAAGGCGTCATATTTATATGCGTCTTTTTTGTTTTTTGCCTACAAGGGAGGAATTTTTTGTGACCTTTAAAGCTAGATATTTTATTGCAAGCCTATTTTTATTCTCAGCAGCTATGTTCGGTGCGTCGTCATTGAATGCCGGTTCTCCAACCGACGCAGCATATTATACGACGGCCACGGATCGATTTGTCGGGACATACCGACGCGAGTTTACGGGCCCTAGCGGGCTCTCGACAGAGATGCTTGATCTAAGGGAAGACCTTTCGGCGACCTTCACCGGGACCTATCAAAATCGGGGCAGCATATCGCTCGTGGGCAGTTGGACGCGAGCCCGCGGACGGGTGATCGTCTCGTTCCCGCCGGTAGATGAAGGAGGCAAGGCGACTGTAATGGAATTTCAGCGGACCGGAGGATTTCTCTTTTTTACGTCGGGAAGCGATCTGAAGCTCTCTTCGGTGACCCCATCTGATTTTGCAAAAACGGGAAGTGTCTACGAACGAATTCGCCGCGGATAGCATCACAGCAATTGGTAACGGCTGATCACGATCTTCGGCTGCCCAGGTAAATGTTTTCAAACTTTTGACCCGTGGTAAGCGTTAAAGAATGAGGAAGTCGTTATTTGAACACCGCTCGGGGACTACTGTTGTCATGATCCTCCCCCGGGCGGTGTCTTACATCTAGGGAGACTTCTTGATCTTGGATGATAAGCGCGGGGACCCATTTCGGCAGGTACGAGATCAGCTCAAAGCTAGGCGAGGGCGGAATGGGAGAGGTGTACGCGGCACGCGACCCGGAGCTTGACCGCCCAGTTGCAATAAAGCTGTTACCGCGAGAATTTACGAACGACGCTGACCGCAGGAGCCGTTTTCGACAGGAAGCGCGGGTCGTTTCGGCCCTAAACCATCCGAACATCATCACGATCTACGAAGTAGGCGAGAACGAGGAGGGGAGTTTTCTTGCAACCGAGTTTGTCGAGGGGGTCACGCTTCGCGAACTGCTAAAACAGGAAAGGCCCTCGCTGACAAAAACTCTGAGAATAGTAGAACAGGCCGCGAATGCGCTTGCTGCTGCCCACGAGGCGGGCATTGTCCACCGAGACGTAAAGCCCGAGAACATAATGGTCCGGCAGGACTCGATAGTTAAGGTGCTCGATTTTGGGCTAGCAAAGACGAAAGCGCCGCTAGGCGACCTTGAAGGCGAGGAAACCAACAAGACGGTTCCGGGAACCGTGATGGGCAGTGCCCGGTATATGTCGCCGGAACAGGCCCGGGGCCTGGAAATAGATGAGCGAACAGATATTTGGAGCCTCGGAGTGGTGCTTTATGAAATGCTCATCGGGTCTGCTCCGTTTGACGGAGAGACCACGGCAGACACAATAGCTTCAGTGGTTTACAAAGAGCCGGCTCCCCTTTCAGATCTGCTGCCGAGCGTTCCGGCGGAGTTGAACCGTATAGCGAGAAAGGCACTTCAGAAAGACCGCGACGAACGCTATCAGAACGTAAAAGATCTTGCGTTGGACCTGCGGGGTCTGATCCGCGAGCTCGATAACGTGAACAGCGGAGAGCGCTCTGGCCAAGACACATCGTCGCCCGGCTTTAGCGAAAATCCGACGATGATCCACGGGTCAGCGAGCTCGGAGCATCTGCTGGAGGGGGCGAAGACCGTGATCTCGTTCCGCAATGGGCCGCTTGCCTCCGGCCGGGTGGGCGACGTACTGAAACTCATTGGTGCGGCAGTGATCCTTATGGCCATCGGGGTCGTCGCGGTCCTCGGCTTCAAGACATTTTTTGCTTCGGAGCCCAGTATGTCCGTGAGGGCGTTTGAACGCTCGCAGAGCACGAGAATAAACACCGACGGAACGGTGGTCTTTCCTGCCATTTCGCCGGACGGCAAATATATCGCCTATGCCAGCGGCGAGGTCGGCAGCCGGAGCCTCGTTGTACGTCAGATCGCGGCAGAGAGTTCGATAACGGTTGTACCGCCCTCGAACCTCAACATACAGGCGATAAGATTCTCGCCGAGCGGCGACCACATTTATTATACCCAGACGAACGGCGATATGGCCGTAAACACGCTCTATGAGGTGCCGACGCTCGGCGGCCCGTCCAAAAAGCTACTGACGGATGTGGACAGTGTCATAACATTTTCACCGGACGGCAAGCGCTTTGCCTTTGTACGCCATATCCCGAAGACGAGCGAGGATGTGATCATTATGGCCGATATGGGCACAATGGCGACAGAGCCGCTGATCTCTAGCAAGGATGCAGGCTATAGCTTTTTTGTGAACAAGATAGCGTGGTCGCCCGATGGAGAAACCATACTTGCCGGTGCGGGCCACAGACAGAGCGGATTTGTGACCGCGACGGATGTTTTGGGGATCTCGGTTGAGAACAGGACGTTCAAGCGGCTTACGGATCGCGAATACTTCACGGCCCACAATTTTGCATGGTTTGCGGATGGTTCGGGCTTTGTGTTCACGGCCCGCGAGACGCAAAACGACCCGTCGCAGATCTGGCGAGCGGATATGCCGTCGGGGTTGGTATTTCAGATCACCAACGATTTTAATGACTACGCCGACCTAGGCATTTCAGACGACGGCCGCAGCATTTTGACGATAAAAGGCGAGACGACCGGAGCCCTTTGGCGTTATTCGGTCTCTGGCCGCACCGCTCAGCAGTTGACGGCGGACAACAGGAACGTTTTCGGCATGTACGGCATAATGGAGACCGCCGACGGAAACCTTCTATTTACACGAACCGAGGCAAAGGAATCTGATCTTTGGATCTCGGACGGGGACGCGCGTGAACCAAAAGCCTTTCACACGGAAGACGGGTATTCGATCGGTCCCGACCAGACCGCGGACGGGCGTTACATAGTATTTAACCTGCAAAAAGACCGCTCCTCCCGGATCTGGCGAATGAACGCCGACGGCACCGGGCCTATCATGCTGACCGGAGGCAATGATGATGTGATCGATGTAAATCCGCAGGTGACCCCGGATGGGAAACATGTCGTGTTTCAGCGCAAATATGGAAATGACGACCGCTTTCGCATAATGCATGTGTCGATAGAGGGCGGCGATGCGGAAGTTCTCTATGAAGATGAGGACAGGGCAGTGTTTTTGCCGCGCGTCTCGGCGGACGGGCGGCGTATCGCGTTCGGAGCCTATCAAATGTCAACCTTTGAGAGAAAGCTTGTTATCGCTACCCTGGAAAATGGCAAGTTAGGCAGGATCGAACATGAACATTCGGTCGAGCTAATGTCGCGATTTACATGGTCTCCGGACAGCCGCAACCTTACGATCCTGACCAACCGAGGTGGGATCCAAAACCTTTGGAGGCAGCCGGTCGAGGGTGGCGAGCCCGAACCGATCACCAATTTCAAATCGGGCCGCATATTTAGCTTTTCATGGGCCCGCGACGGCCGGTCGATCCTGATCGCCCGCGGCAGCACGAACAACGACCTTATTCTTATCCGCGACACCTCCGGCGGCGAGCGGAATGATGTATCAAGACGGAACACCACGTTCCGCAAACGGGCAGCGATCTAAAAAAAAGGCCCCTTTGAACTCAAAAGGGGCCCATTCATTTTCACAGCCATACCTCAGCGAGGCAAGCCATTAGTTAAAGAAATAACGCACACCGAACTGGATCCGGTAAACGTCATTGATACCAGAAGAACGCTGGAAAGTGTTGGAAAGCAGCTGCCCGCTGATGGTACGCAAACAATACCTTGCCGCATTCGGATCAGAAGTTCCCGGCCGACATGTGGCATTTCCTGCGGTACTGACAGTTACGAGCGGTTGAGTGGTGACAAAGCTGTTGCCGCCGCCCCAATTCTTGTTGAGCAGATTTCCGAAGTTCAGAACATCCGCTCTGAACTGGAACTTATGTCGCTGTCCGCCGAGTCTTACGAAAACGTCCTGTGCGACGCTAAGGTCCATTCTATGAACGAAAGGTGCAAAAACCGCCCCGCGTTCAACGTATCGGCCCCTGTTCTTCGACAGGTACCTATCCTGTTCAATGAAGGCGTTCCACGCCGCTGCCTGTTGGGCCGGGGTAAAGAGAACGGTACCTGAGGCGTTCGTTATGTTGCCGAAATTCATCTCCGAGATATCGCGGTGGATGTAGATCAGGTCGTTACTCGTACCGCCGTCGCCATTCAGGTCACCGCCGAAAACATAGCTCGTATTGAACTGTGGCCTCGATTCCCAGAATGCGGAGATAGCAGTTGCACCGAACTTGAAGTATTCCTTCCTGTAAGTTGCTGCGACAAACACCCGGTGCTTGGGGGTGTTGCCGCTGAACGCCACACCCGGATCGTTAGGATTACCGGCATGCTGGTTGTTGTTCCACGATCCAAAGGCGATCGATCCCGGGTCGACAGTATTTCGACCGACGCCGTAGCTGTAGGCGCCCTTTGCATAGAAACCATTCGCAAAAGGCCTTTCGAGTGTAAAGGCCAGGTTCCAGGCCCTGCCAACATTTTGGTTCTTCAAGACTATGGCGCTGGTTATATTGCTGTTGATCCTGTTGCCAGCCGTCCAACGAGGCCTGTTGTCAGCACCCGTAAAGTTCGTGCTCGGGTTAGCCAGGTTCGCGTTTATGTAGTAGATACCGTTCACGTCTCTGGAATAGAGATACTCGGTGCCGGCGATCAGGCCAAGCGGGAGCCTGTAGTCAGCGGCGATCGTCGAACGCCAGAGCTGCGGGAACTTGAATGAGGGGTCGGTAATGGCTAGTCCATAGGACGCAGCAGGGGCTCCGGTTACGGTTGCCGGCTTGTAGTGATCCGGGTTCGGATTCCACGGCCTTGCAGTCGTATTATCAATTTGCTCAAAGCCGGTCAATATGCCGTTCTCGCCTATTTGATTAGAGATCCAGACATACGCCGGACGTCCCGAGAAAAGCCCGGAGCCGCCGCGGATCTGGAGTTTGCTATACGGGCTCCAATTAAATCCGAGCCTCGGAGACCACAAAATATTAGGATCCGGAAGTTTCTCAGTGGAATACTGGACATTAGTACCGGTCTCGTCTCTGAAGGTAAGTGCATTGGCTTGCGGATTAGTAAACCCTGTATCGCCGAAGAACGGAACGTCAATTCTCAGTCCGTATGTTAATGAGAAGTTGTCCCGAACCCTCCAAACATCCTGGCCATAAAACCCGGTGTAGATCACTTTGAGTGGCTGTACCGGCTTTTCAAGTCCGGGTACGTTGGACCAACGAACCTGGAATCGTCGCAGATTTACGGGTGACGTGGTCCGGTTCGGATTCAGGAGATAGTCGTTCGCATCAGTATAGAAATCCTGGAGCGAGTTATAAACATACACGCTCTGAGAACCCGGGAAGAAAACGTTCTCCGATTCGTAGCGCTCAAAACTCACGCCGGCAGTGATCGTATGTGCTCCCCGATAGAAGGACATATTGTCCTGGATCTGGAACGACTTATAGCGAAGTTCGTTATTTGGTGTGAACGGCTCCGATCCAAACGAGGTGTATGTAACCCCATCCTGCAAGATGTCCACCATCGGGAAGAGATTGGTGATCGCTCCGCGGCTTTCATCCTGCTTCGTGTAGCCGATGAGGAGACTGTTGGAGACGCCGCTGCCCCACATCGATGTCCACTCACCAACGAAAGAGCGAATATTCTCGAGGATGGTGTAGTTAGAATTCTGGAAGTTCAATGCATCCAGCCTGGTCCGCCGATTACCAAATCCCAGGGAGGAGGAATCCGACATCAATACGTCGGTCTCGGAATCAAGGTGCATGTAACGGAAGGTAAGCTTGTTCCTAAGGTTTGCGTTGTAATCCGTCCTGATAAGGAACTTCTTTGCGGGGGTATTGTGATCATAACCCTGATATCCTCCGGTTTCGTAACCGAAATTCGACCTAAGATAGTTGCTGAGCTGGTCGAGATCAGAGGCCAGCACACGGGTGACGTTCCCTGTCCTGCATCCGGTTCCCGGACAGGCTTGCCAGGTTGTTCCGGGCTGCGTCAAGAGCTCGTCCTCATAGTTTACGAAGAAGAAGACCTTGTCCCTTCCCGAAATGAACGGCGAGGTTGCCCGCGGGCTCATATTGATGAACGGAAGCGGGCCGCTTGCCGTAAAACCCCATGTTCGAAACTTGAAATCTCCCGGATCGAATGAGTTGGTGCCCGCCTCTTTACCGACAAGGCTCGGGTTCCTCCAAATGTAGTACGCCGATCCCGCATACCTGTTCGCCCCGCTCTTGGTAATAACGTTAACGTCCGCACCGACGAAGTTGCCGTGACGCACGTCAAATGGAGCAACGTTTACCTGCAGCTCCTCAATGGCTGCGATCGATATCGGCGAAACGCCGGTACGCTGTCCTGGCTCTCCGGCAAGGCCGAATGAGTTATTGAAGTATGACCCGTCAACCGTGACATTGTTCAAGCGATTATCCTGTCCTGCGAAGGATCCGCCTCCGCCGTATTGCGGTGTAAGTCTCGAAAAGTCGGTGAGTTGGCGGCCTATGCTAGGCAATTGAGCAATAACTTCGCTCGCGACATTGGTCGAGGCCCCGGTTCGAACGTCACTAAAAATGTCGTCTATCTGCACCGTTACTTCTTCGGTAATTGCCGTGCTCAATTCGAAGTTGACAGTTGTGGCCGTTCCAAGGCTAAGCTGAATATTCTGACGCGACTGATCTAAAAATCCAGTCGAACTTGCAGTGACGGTATATGGGCCGCCGACGCGCATAAGAGGGATCGTAAATCGACCTGTGTCATTCGAAACAGCCGTATATCGTGTTCCGGTAGGCTCGTGAACGGCCTCGATGGTTACGCCGCCCACCGGCTGCCCTTGCGCATCTACTACCCGCCCGATCAGTTCGGACGTAGTAACCTGTGTAAACCCAGTAACGGCAAAAGCGGCGATCACGGTAAAGATAGCCAGAATGCGCAAATACCGAGTCGAAAACGGTCTCGCGTTAACTTTTGAATCCATAATTTTTCCTTTGGTTTCTATTTTTCTTTTTAGTCCGAACTTCAGGCCTTAGTTTCGAAGTCGACCTACTCCAGCTTAATTTTTTGGTGTTAGATCCCTGATCAATCCGGCAAACATCTTAGCCAAGATCCACAAGCAGACGCTTGTGGCAATTACCCGATGCCCGCGCTCGAATCGGCCTGTCGGCAACGCATTTCAGAGGTATTAAACACTGAAAATGCCCTTGAGAATTTTAGGTACCTTAATTATGTCCTTTTATGTGCATAAGTCAACCTATTTCGGGCATGATTCGATTAAATATTTGTTAACGAGATCGTGCGATATCCAGCACAGCATTGAGGGACCGGCTTTTAGTGAATTTCGTCGCGGATCAATGCCCGGCCGCGAGTCAGTTCTCGCCTCGTATGCTATGCTTGTGGCCGGCTAT
Source organism: uncultured Acidobacteriota bacterium (assembly GCA_937859595.1). Lineage (GTDB taxonomy): Bacteria > Acidobacteriota > Blastocatellia > Pyrinomonadales > Pyrinomonadaceae > OLB17. The sequence continues at coordinate 170,950 of CALMAH010000011.1, forward strand.
ATGACTACTGTTTTCGGTCCAGAAATTGGCGAACTGGTTTCTGTTGATCCGGCTACCGGTGCCGAGCTCGGGCGGGTTGCCGAAACGCCGCCGGAGGCGGTGGCGGCTGCGGTCGAAAGGGGACGTGCGGCATTTATCGGATGGCGGAAAACGGGCTTTTCTGAGAGGCAGCGAGCGGTAATGAGTGCGCGCGAGGTGATATTGGCGGAAATTGACGAGATCGCCGGGCTCATCTCCGCGGAATCAGGCAAGCCGGTTGCGGAGGCCATCGCGATGGAGATCGCCCCGGTTCTCGATCTGATGCAGTGGATCGGTCGAAACGCGGAAAGGATGCTCAAACCGCGTCGGATCGGCATCGGCCTTTTCTCCCTAATGGGGAGATCGTCAAAGGTCATTTATCATCCGCTCGGGGTCATCGGCATCATTCCGGCATGGAACTATCCTTTCTCTATCCCCCTCGGCGAGGCCGTAATGGCCATTATGGCCGGGAATACGGTGGTGTTGAAACCCTCGGAAATGACGCCGCTGGTCGGGCTAAAGATCGGTGAAGTATTTGAGAAAGCAGGTTTTCCGCAGGATGTTGTGCAGGTCGTGTCGGGAGCCGGGGAGACCGGTGCCGCTTTGGTCAGGGCCGCCCCGGACAAAATGATCTTCACGGGTTCGACTGCCACAGGCAAGAAGATAATGGCCGCTGCGGCAGAAAGCCTAACGCCTGTTGTGCTCGAACTCGGCGGAAAAGACCCGATGATCGTTTTTGACGACGCCAATGTCGAATTAGCGGCATCCGCGGCAGTCTGGGGTGCATTTTGCAACTCCGGGCAGAACTGCGCGGCAGTTGAGCGGCTTTATGTACAGGAAGGAATCGCGGACAATCTGACGAAACGGATCATTGAGAAAACACTTGAATTAAAGCAAGGCCCCGGAACCCATGAGGAGGTTTCAATAGCCGCGATGTCCTCAGAACGGCAGATCCGTATCGTTGAGCGGCACGTTGACGATTTCCGAGAAGCCGGAGCGACCATCGAGACCGGCGGACGGCGTGTTCCCCGCGGGGTCGGTCTGTCCGATCTTTACTTTGAACCCACTGTCATAACGGGCGCGACCAACGATATGCGGCCGATGAGGGAAGAGACGTTTGGCCCGCTACTGCCGATCTGCACTTTCCAGACCGAGGAAGAGGCGGTCGCTCTGGCAAATGACAGCGAATATGGGCTGACGGCGAGCGTGTGGACAAGCGACTACGCAAAAGCCCGCCGCGTCGCTCGACAGATCGAGGCCGGCACCGTCTGCATTAACGAGGTGCTTTATACTCACGGGATCGGCCAAACGCCCTGGGGCGGTTTCAAGAACAGCGGGCTGGGCAGGACCCACGGCTACGAAGGGCTCATGGAACTCGTAAAACCGCAGCACATTCACACAAACCGGTTCGCGATCCTGCCCGATGCGTGGTGGATGCCCTATTCGCCGACTGCGGTCGATCTATTTCGCAAGATGTCGCGGACTTTCGCATCCGGTTCGCTTCTCAAAACTGTTGCCCTTCTGCCAATGTTGGTAAAGCGGACGAGGGAATTATTAAAAAAATGACGAACCGAATGCCGGCGATCTTCTTCGGCCATGGCAATCCGATGAACGCCCTCGCCGATAACGAGTGGACGCAGGGCTGGCGGAAAATAGGAGAAACGGTACCGCCGCCCAAAGCGGTATTGTGCGTTTCGGCCCATTGGTATATTCCTGCCGTTGCAGTCACCGCAATGGAGCGGCCCCGAACGATCCATGACTTCGGCGGCTTCCCGCCGGAGCTTTTCGCGGTCCAATATCCGGCCCCGGGTTCGCCCGAATTGGCCAAGAAGGTCAACGTTCTGCTCGGCGGTGAATGTTTAATGGACTCCAGCCAGTGGGGGCTCGATCACGGGACCTGGTCGGTCCTTTGTCATGTTTTTCCGGACGCTGATGTCCCGGTCGTTCAGCTTTCGATAAATGAGGCCGAGCCCGCCGCCTTCCATTACACACTTGCGCAAAAGCTCGCTCCCCTTCGCGACGAAGGCGTGCTGATCGTCGGCAGCGGCAATCTTGTACACAATCTGCACGCCTATGCGTGGGGCCGCCAGACCCGCGAACCGCTCGACTGGGCACTGAGGTTCGACCAGCTTGCCCGCCGGCTTATGCTCGCCGGCAATCACGAACCGTTGATAAATTATGAATCGCTTGGCCGCGATGCACTTCTCGCAGCCCCGACCCCCGACCACTATCTTCCGTTACTTTATGTGTTGGGACTGCAGCTTCCCGGTGATGGGGTGAACTTTCCTGTTGAGGGTTTTGACGGCGGCTCGATCTCGATGACCGCGGTGGAGATCGGCTAAGTCCCTGATCTATCGGCTTGCAGGTCTGTTTGCGCCGATCATTATCTGAATCTGGCAGATCAACCTCACAGTAAGTAAGACGCGGCTGCAGTTTCAAGGGAAACGGGACTTGCGCTTCCACGCGTGACGGTTCCATGGCCGGATGAAGGTACTCCGAGACTAGAACAAGGTCCTTGATCACTGACTGATACTCGACGTGGGTCTCGTGCTCCTCGGTCTTCCAAAGTTTGCCTTCATTTTCCTTCATATAGGCGTGGTATTCGGGAGCGCCGGGAAACTTGACGTTGTCGGCCACGGCAAGAGCGCCGCGCCGCAGCCAGCCGCGTTCTACGATCATCTGAATGTCGGGAAGATAGGCTTCCTTGGCGTGGTCCAGAAAGACCAGGTCGAGCGTTCCCGGGCCAAACCCGTATTCGCTCTCGAGCGCGTCGGCTGTCACGCCTCCATCACCGAGCGTGCCAACGATCACTGTAACGCGGTCCGAAACGCCCGCGTGTTTATGGATGCGGCGGGCAATGTCGGCATTGTCGGCGTTGAATTCGATGGAGTAGATCTTAGCATGCGGGGCGGCCACGGCCATTCGAATTGAGCTGTAGCCGCAGTAGGTGCCGAGTTCCAGCACCTGCAACGGGTTTGCACGCTTCACCGCTTCATCCAGTATCGCGCCTTTTTCGTCGCCGACATTTATCAAAAAACTCTCGCTATAAGCAAATTCGTCGATCACGCGAATGGCATCCGCCGCGTCGCCCTCGCGGGCATTTTTAACGACGTGATCAGCCAGTCTCGCCTCGCGTCCGTCGCCTACCTGCCACTCGGTCGTCAGGTGTTTCATTCCAAGCATCATCCGCCAAAACGACCAACGCAGAAAAGGGATCTTTCGCCAACTCATATCATCACCTCCGGCACTAATGCGCCAGCGATAGTACAGCACAAACAATCCTGCGTCAAAACACTCGGTTGTCCTTCGATGAACCTGAGTCGATCATGCTTTCCTCTTGACAGCCATTGTTATAACGACTATCCTTAGAAGTATGAGCGTTGCACTGCAAAAAGAACTGCAACAGACTAAGCCTTTTGCCAGCTTAGAAGAGGCGGCGTATCTTTCTGTGCTTGTAACGGCTGAGCGGTTCAAGACAAACGCCTCTCACATATTTAAGCAAAAAGACCTTACAGCGGCGCAATATAACGTACTTCGGATCCTAAGAGGTGCGGGTGAGGATGGAATTTCCTGCACCGCGATCAGTGGCCGCATGATCACGCGCGATTCAGACATAACAAGAATGCTGGATCGGCTCGAGGCAAGAGGGCTTATCTCGCGGCGGCGTCAGGCAGACGATCGAAGGGTGGTAAAGGCTTTTATAACGGAAGCCGGGTTGGGAGTGCTGAGCGAACTCGATGGCCCCGTCGGCACTTTCAATCAAGATCAAATGGCCGATCTATCAGAAAAAGAGTTACGAACGCTAATCAAGCTCTTGGAAAAGGCAAGAGGCGGTATGGCGAACAAGGGAGAAAAAATATGAGCAATACGATCAAGATATTAGGTATCGCAGGCAGCCTGCGAAAGGCATCGACAAACCGTGGTGTGTTAAGGGCTGCCGCCGAGTTGGTGCCCGACGGCGCCGAAATGGAGATCTTTGAACTGAATGAGATCCCGCCGTATAACGAAGATCTCGAAAAAGATCCGCCGGCGATAGTCACGGAATTCAAGAAAAAGATACGAGCGTCAGACGCCATCGTTTTCGTCACGCCTGAGTACAACTACTCGATCTCCGGCGTGTTGAAAAACGCCATCGACTGGGCCTCTCGACCCTATGGCGACAGTGCGTGGGAGGGGAAGCCTGCGGCGATAATGGGCGTATCTGGCGGGGCGATCGCGACGGCGCGTGCTCAATATGACCTGCGCAAATCGATGGTCTTTCTGAACATGCACCCGCTCAACCGGCCGGAAGTCATGATCGGGAACAGCGGCGAAAAGTTTAATTCCGACGGCGACCTCACCGACGAAAAGACTAAAGAGTTCATCGCTAAACAACTAAAGGCCCTCGTCGAGTGGACGCGCCGGCTTTCATCGTCCGAATGACCGGCGGAGTACCGCGATCTCACGCCTCCGAGGTCCGCCCACTCGTGGCCACAGGGCAGCTTGGGCTAGAATACGGTCTGGAAAGAAATGAAGCTAAGCGAACAAGAGAGATTCAGGCCGATGGTCGAGGGCGCGATCACAGAGCTGAAGGAGCAGCTCAGTATAGAAGATCCGACCGGCGAGCCGGTAAAGCCCGATAATGCTATCGGCCGGCTCTCGCGGGTTGACGCAATGCAGCAGCAGCAGATGTCGCTTGAGTTACGACGGCAGCGGCAGGCGAACCTGACGCGCCTTGAGCGAGCATTAAATCTTATTAACGATGGCGAGTACGGAACCTGTCCAAGATGCGAGGATGATATCGCCCCAAAACGCCTTGAGGCTATGCCCGATGCGATCTTTTGTTTTGATTGCGCCAACGCGGTCGAGCAGGCAGACTAGCTTTTCATAACTAAATGACGCGAACGACGACCTGGAATGAGCCGCGGCGGCGCAGCAGCCGTCAGCTCCAATCGACTGTTAGACCGGCTCCTCGGGCAAAGAGCCCGTCTCCTATCGTTCTCGCGCTAGCCGGAGCCCTTCTTTGGAGGTGGGTCATACTCTGACCGCGATGACCTCAGGGTGTTAAACCATGGGGTGTCTCTGGTGCCATTCTGTTGCCTCTTCGTATGCCTGACCTATCCGGCACAACATCGCTTCGCTCAACGGACTGCCGGCGAGCTGCATGGAGTAGGGCAAGCCATCGCTGGTGACGCCGCACGGTAGCGTCAGAGTCGGCGCGCCGGCAAAGCTGTGTGGAAAGGTGAACGACGTCAGGGGCTTTTCGATACCCAGTGTCTTCAATATTTGCGTAAAAACCTGATCCCATTCCGTCATGGACCCGTACTGCAAGCCTGCGGGAATTTTGAAGGGCATACCGCCTGATGGGCTTAGGACCGCGTCGGCCGTGGCCAAGACAGCCAGGAATCCCTCGCCGATTGACTTTCCGACCTGGCGAGCTTTGGCGAGGTCGGCCTCACTGACGCTCGAACCAAACTCGAGGAAATCCCGGAAATAGGCTCCGTACTCGTCTGCCCGCGACGGAAAGCTTTCACGATGAGCCTCGGCTGCCTCCGCGGCGCAGACCGTGAACCAGGCTGCATGCACCTCGGACACATCGGGGAGCTGCACATCGACGATCCGGGCCCCGAGCCGCTGCAGTTCTGCCACGGCAAGCTCGATTGCCGCGGCCAGGCCAAGGTCCACGCCGTCCAGCGCGTAGGCGCGGTCGAAGCCGATCCGCATTCCGTCCACGCCCCGATCGAGTTCGGCGAGCATGTTCGGCACCGGCGCTTGCAGCGACGTGCTGTCATTGGGATCGTGTCCCGCGATCGCCTCGAAGACGATCGCCGCGTCCCTCACGCTACGCGTCATCGGGCCCACGTGATCGAGCGACTCTGCCAGCGGCAGGACGCCATAACGGCTCACCCGGCCGTACGTGGGCTTCAGCCCAACGATGCCGTTAGCCGTTGACGGGAAGCGTATCGACCCTCCTGTATCAGTTCCGAGAGAAGCAAAGCAAAGACCGGCCGCCGTGGCGACGCCTGAGCCGCTGGAGGAGACGCCGGCCCAGTACTCTTCACCCCAGGGGTTGACCGGAATCTCGAAGTCGCGGTGGTAACCCACCATCGCGCCCTCGGTGACGCTCAACTTCCCGATCAGCACAGCCCCGGCTGCTTGCAGCTTCGCCACCACGGTGGCGTCGTAATCGGGGACAAAGTCACGAAGTACCCTCGATCCGCCCATGGTCCGCACCCCCTTCGTGTAGCAGAGGTCCTTGACCGCAACCGGGATGCCGTGCAGTGGCCCGCGATAGTTGCCGGACTGGATCTCGCGCTCCGCGACACGGGCAGCCGCCAGGGCCTCATCCGCCATGACGGTGGCATAGCTGTGCAGCCGGCCATCCAGAGCGCTGATTCGGGCCAGAATCAACTCTGTGAGCTCGAGCGGCAAGACTTCCCTCGCTTCAATACGCCGGGCGACCTCCGACAGACTCAGGTAGTGCAGTGGTCCGAGAGTCTGGTGGTCCTCAACAGGTGGCGCAGATGTCGGTGAGCAGGCGGGTAGAAGCGACGCCGCCATACCATAACCGAACAGGGCCAGCAAATCCCGTCGGGAGAGCCACGCACTGTCGGGTATGTCGATGGCTCGTCGAATGTTGTCTTCTTGATCGGAATTCATCTGGTCTCCTTGAGGACGACCTACCCTGGCGATGGGTCGGTCTAACTATTGATTGTACGTTTTGCTCCGTGATGATATGCGTGTTCCGATTGGTTGTCAAACGTTTCTTTAACCGGAAGAGTTGTGAAGGATAAGCCGTAGCTAGTTGCATTTAACGTTGCTATGCGTACGACGCAGGTCTATTCTTGGACTACAGAGCTTGTGTCAAAAGCCTGCCGAACCAATGAACGAAACGCTGCCGAAGTTTGTTTCTCTCGATTTTACGGAACTCGCGCCTGACGAACAGATGCGCCGGGCGGAGGAGTTTTTTGAGATGCTCAACCGGAGGCGGACGGTGCGGGAATACTCGAGCCGCGATGTTCCCATTGAATTGATCGAGCGGGCGATCGCGACAGCCGGGACGGCTCCTTCGGGTGCGAATTTGCAGCCGTGGCGGTTCGTTGTCATTCGCGATCCAGAAGTGAAGCGAAAGATACGCGAGGCCGCCGAAAAAGAAGAATACGAAAGCTATCACGGCAGAATGAGCGAGAAATGGCTACGGCGTCTCGCCCCGCTCGGGACCGATGAAAACAAGCCGTTCCTGGAGATCGCCCCTTATCTGATAGTCGTTTTCCGCATCACGTCGGTCGAGGAAAATGGCGAGACCGAGCCGACCTATTACTCCCAGGAATCGGTTGGCATCGCTACGGGTATGCTGCTCGCCGCTCTGCACAACATGGGCCTGGCGACGCTAACGCATACACCAAGCCCGATGAAATTCCTACAGGAAATACTCGGAAGGCCGCGAAACGAAGTTCCCTTCGTACTTATTCCCGTCGGCTATCCGGCCGACGACGCCAAGGTGCCCGACATCAAACGCAAACCGCTCGACGAGATCATGCAGACCGTCTAAATCCTCAAACGTTGACCGTTACTCGCAGGAATGTTGCCCCGATCGAGGTCGAATCCGGCGACCCCGATGCGTTCTGGCTCTCGAACAGCTCGACGAGCTCATTTCTCAGATCGTCGGCACGTCCATTTGCCGTCGCGGCGTCAAACGCATTCATTGTCGGGCCGTAATACGTGCGGAACACATCGACAAATTCTGCCGGGCTGCCCCGAAACTCGAAACGATATGTATCACGATCGAACGAGATATTCTCTTTCGCTATCCCTGCCTGGCCAAAACGCTCGATAACATTGTCTTCGACGCCCCACGTCATCGGGCTGACAAATCCTTCGGGCGGCGGTGGCGAATAGGCCGAGCTTATCCTCAATATCTGCGCGACGAGCGTCGGGTCGCCGGGTATCCAGTTTCCCATCACGACGCGCCCGCCGGGTTTTGTGACGCGGACCATTTCCTTTGCCACATCTAACGGCTTCGGTGCGAACATCGCCCCGAAGATGCTGATCGCGAGATCGAATGTGTCGTCTTCGAGCCCGTTAAGGTCTGTCGCATCGCCTTCCTGAAAGCGTATGTTCGAAAGGCCAAGTTCCTCAGCCCGCTTCTTTGCCGCTTCGACCAGATTGCTCGCGATATCGACGCCGAGCACATCGGCCCCGCGTTTTGCCGACGGTATCGCCGTATTTCCGTCGCCACAGCCGAGGTCAAGCACCTTCATACCTTCGGTAACGCCGACCCTTTCGATCAATTCCTCCGCGCTTTGCCTCATCGTATCCGCGATCCGGGTAAAATCGCCCTTTTCCCACAACGCCTTATTTGGGTTCACTGCCTTATCTGGATTCATTTCCTTTGCTCCTTAATTCAGTAATTGCCTTCGAAAACTCATCTTGCTCGATTGTCATAGACGAAAAAACCGACAAAATGAGGACAATTGGGAAACATCCTTCATCCTGAAAGTCAGAAACGGCAAGCATGTTCCGACGATCATATCGCGATGAGATTCTCTATTGTGCCGCGTAAGGGCGACACCGGCCCGCCGTTATAGAACGACAGGAGATCCGTCTCTGGTGTCCCGGCCCGATATCCGGAGAGCAGTTCGTCCGGGTCATACTCTACACCTACCGGGTTGTCGCCCCAATTGGTGTTCATAAAGTCCGTGGCCTCGTCGCCGGAACCGCATCGATCGACCTGAAACTCGATCTGGTTGCCGTCAGGGTCGGCGTAATACATCGAGACCGTGATGCCGTGATGAACGCACCAATAGGGCGTGATGCCTTTTTCCTTTAGCGCCGAATAATTTTCGAGCAGATCTCCCAAGGAAGCGTAGGTGTAAGCCACATGATCGATGCCGATCGCGTCGCTCTTGTCAGTTCCTGTGCTATTTGGGGCGATCACCGACATATCTGCGAACGCCAGACGGTGATGTTCGTCGTCGTAGGTCAGAAAGGCAAGTGCCGGGTTTTGATATTGCACATGGGCGTCAAATACGGCGGCATACCACGCGAGCATCTCCTTGAGCCGACGGGTACGATAAACCACATGAGCAAACTTTGTTGGTCGAGCAATTTTCATATTCCCTCCGTTTGGCTTTCTGGTGCGGCCTCAGACCGTCATAGCGAATCCGCCGTCGGGTGTCAGGGTCGTTCCGGTTATGTAACTTGCTTCGTCCGAACAAAGGAACAGGATCGCGGAAGCTATTTCTTCCGGCTTGCTAACGCGACGGACGTGCACCTGCGGCACCATTGCATTGTCAAATATCTCGTCGCCGATGATGCCGCGGATCCTGTGATGCATCGGCGTATCGACAAACCCAGGGCACACGATGTTGACCCTGATACCGTGCGGAGCGAGCTCGGCGGACGCACTCGTCGTCAAGCCGACCTGTCCGTGTTTTGAAGTGACATATGCGGCTCCCGACGGGAAGCCCAGGAACGAATTAACGGACCCGACATTGACTATCGCCCCTCCGTGTCCGCCCGCGAGCATCGCCCGTGCCTCGTACTTCAGACAAAGATAATTGCCTTTAAGGTTGATGTCGAGGACCTTGTCCCATTCATCTTCCTCGAGATCGACAATGTTCGCGATCTGGCCTTCGATACCGGCATTATTCACCGCATAGTCGAGCCGCCCGAACGTCGCGATCGCGTGCGCCACCATCTGCTCGGTGTCCGCCGCCTTCGAAACATCCGTCTGAATAGCGGTCGCCTTTCCGCCGCCGGCTTCGATCTCCGCAACCAACGAATCGAGCTCCTCCTGCCTTCTTGCCGCAAGCACAACGCTCGTACCTTTAGCAGCGAAAGCCATCGCCGTCGCCCTCCCGATCCCGCTGCTGGCCCCTGTGATCAGGGCGACTTTTTCATTAATTGACACTTGAGTTTCCTAATACCCGACCGCAAGCGGCAGCCCCGACGAGATCTTGGACGGCGAACCGACGAAGCGGCTCCTTTAATCTTCAGGATGAAGGTAAAAGACCTTGCTGATGATCTTCCACTCGCCGTCGGTCTTTAGCAGGGTGAACATATCTGTGAACCGGTGGCCGGTCCAGTTGTCGAGTTCGAGACGAACGGTCGCGATCGTGCCCTCGATATCTATCGAGGCGATCTCGCTTTTCAGATCGGCGGCGGGGCCGTTGCCGTCATTCCAATCGAATAACCCCTGGATCGGGCCCCCGAACAGGTCCGGGCCGATGTAGCCGTAGATGGTCGCACCTTCGTGAAATGCGGGCCGCATATCGTCGCTCTTGCCTGATATGCCGCCATTGACGTATGTCAGGATAGTGCGTGAAATGGCTTCTCTGTCCTTGGTCTGGGCTGTCGCGGATTCCATATTATTTCTCCTAATTGATCTACCGGGCAATGAAGCATAGCGCCTACTCAAGCGCATTACAATTTCGAATGGTGATATATTTTTTCGCTCAAAAGAAAAACGTGCAGGCCATTGATCGGACCTGCACGCTTACATTTAAGTGACCGTTTTGGCTATTTACGGATCTATCTTGTAATCCGGCCAGCAGGAGGTCGGGTTTAGATAGAGGTAGAGGAATTCGATCGCTTCCCGGTTCATGTTAGGCGAGGGAGCATTTGCACCGGAATAGGTCGGATTGAGTATCTTGGCTATCTGGTCGCGCACGGCTTCGAGATGTATCCGAGTCGAACGGTCGGATGTTTTCTCCAAAGCAGCCGCAGCCGCAGTATCGATCGCCCTCAACTCAGAACGGTAGAATGCACGCTCGTCGCCGCTTGCCGTGAACATCGCGGCCAGGGCCTGCGGCACACCCTGTGGCACGGTCGGCGCGGGTGCGTTTAGCTTGGTGTTGGCGATGTCCAGGAAGGAACGGTGCAGATTTCGCCGATATGCATCGACCACTGGCGTTTCCGAATAGAGTTCGCTGAAGACGCCTCTTCTTACTTCTGCAAGGAAATCCGCAGGGTGATATGCCGCGCTGCCATCCAGAGTGTTCTGCTCTACCAGCCGGGCAAAGCGGGCGCTCGATAACAGATTGTTTAGCACGGCATTCTGTGCGTTGCGAACTCGGTTCAGAGCACCGATGGGCTCGATCCGGCGGAGTATTTCCTTGTCTATCGCCCATTCGGGTGTGACAAACGCGTTCTCATTAAGGAACCGGACCGCAGATGACTGCCGGGTGTTCGGGATCAGATTGAACCGGACCCCTTCCTGGCCGACGTGCTTCTGCTGCGAATTGTAGCCGCCGACAATTGCCGCAACGTGATTCATCTCCAGCGTCCACTGGCCCATCATACGGCCATAGAGTTCGTTGAGGTCGCTGAATGGGTCGCCTCGCTGTGTGGTCGTGGCGGGGATCAGGAGCTTGGCTATCCGCCGTAGGTTGCGAACGCCAAGTTCAGATGAGTACATCGCATCGGCGTCTCCGACCGCTTCGGTCAGTTCGCCGGGGTCGCTGCCGGCCGATCCCTGGGTTGAGAACCGGAACCATGGGGTCTCGTCCTGCTGCCTTGCCCAGGTGTCGAGTGTCGGCCTTTCTTCGTCAGGGGTCTTTGCTCCCGGGATCGGCTTGTAGCCCCACATTGTAGCCCAAACATCATAGGGGCCTATGCCGGGTACAAGGTCAGCCGGATCGATCTTGTCTTCAGGTTGGGCGACGTAGTTGAAACGAGAATAGTCCATCAGCGTCGGCACGTGTCCCATCTTTCGCACCCATTCGCGGTCGCGGACCTTTTCCGCCGGGTACATCGAGCTGGCCTTCATATTGTGCTGAAATCCGAGCGTGTGTCCGACCTCGTGTGCAACGACATATTCCACAAGCGTTCCCATCAGGTCGTTGGGCATCGGCAGCTTATGAACACGCGGGTCCACGGCACCTGCCTGCAGGAAATACCATGAACGCTGTAGGTTCATGATGTTGTGGTGCATCTGGATATCCGAATCGAGTATCTCGCCGGTTCGCGGATCATTGACGTGCGGGCCCATCGCATTCTCAACGGTTGAGGGAAGCCATCGGATAACCGAATAGCGTGCGTCCTCAGGATGAAAATCCGGGTCCTCCTCTTTCGATGGTGCCATCTTTGCTATGATCGCGTTCTTAAATCCGGCAGCTTCAAATGCTTTCTGCCACTTTTCCACTCCGTTCTTTGTGAACGGCACGAGCCACGGCGGGGTCGCACGGTCGATATAGTAAACGATCGGCTTCACGGGTTCTGAGATGGCCGCGTTCGGGTCTTTCTTTTCGAGCCGCCAGCGGGTGATGAACCTTCGCTGCTGGGCGCGGTGTTCCGGCCGGCTGTAGTCCATCTGAGTAACCGAAAAATACCCTACACGGTCATCGAACAGACGCGGCATCATCGGGTTTTCCGGAAGCTTTACCATACTGTGGTGGATCACCACCGTAGCGCTGCCTGGAGGCATTCCCTGTTGCTGTCCGCCTCCGCCCGGGCCCTGGCCTCCGCCTGCTCCGGCAGGGGTCGGATTGCGAACGTAAGTGTGCGAGGCTTGTGCTTCTATGTTGGTCGGATAGGGCGAGATTCGCTCGATGAATGACCGCGAGGCGTCCATTGTGTTAGCGTTCAGCCGCTGACGGGCGCTTAGCTCGTGAAGGTCGGTCGTAAACAGTCGTCCAACATCGATAACCGCAGATCCGTTGTCCGGGCCCCAAGCCGCGACCGGAAAGGCCATCAGGATGGTGTCGTTGTTCGCATTGCTCACCGCTTCTGCGATCGGGTGGCTCGGATCGGCAACTATATTGTAGTTGATGTTTCGGAGAAACACCCGATTCCCGTTCAGCTCCCAGCGGACCACACGACGCCCGAGGGCCTGTCCGCCGAACCCGACGCCAAGCGTGGTGCGGGCGATCTGAGAGACCCAAAGAAATTCCTTACCGAATTCTGGTCTCGGTATCTCGTAATAATATTTGTCCTTTACCTGATGGACCTTGAAGACACCTTCTTTTGTCGTTGCCTCTTTGGTTATCACCCGGTCATAGGGCTGCGGGTCCTGCGAGCCGGCTGTCGGCATACCGGGACGCTGCGGCCCCGTCGGCGACGGTTCAGGTGTGGGATCCTGAGAAAATACGGTATGAACATTTCCGGAGAAAATGATCGCGAGCAACAGAAAACCTAACGTGGCCTTTCTCATTCGAAAACTCCTGTTTGTGAAATTAATGGTGAGCGGGCGGGGAAGCGTCGAGAGGATGTGCCAACCCGGCCCGTCAACGGCAACCAAATATATGAATATCCGGTAGATGGCTATTTATAGCACCGTTGCTATGCCTGTTCAACGAAAGAATTGTCAAGAATTGTAAAGCGGAATGCAGCGGGTTAGTGCGCGGTTTAGCCTGATCGCGGCGAAATGCTAGACCCACAAAGGTCTGGATTTTCTTTTCGTTGCTCTCCTGCAAGGGCTTCACTTAGATATCGTCTTTGATCAAGATCGATCCACGAAAATAATGAATACTTCCGAATAAAATAGTTGACTTTTGCGAGATGGGGGGGGGTACAATCACCAGAAGTCAGAGCTCGAAGCCGAGTCTTATTAAATTTCTTGGTCGAGATTTATGAAGTTTTCGCATTCTGTTTCACTATTTTGAAGATAAGATCAACAGACATCAAAAAGTGAGGTGATATAATGATCATTGTCAGATTTGCCCTAGCAGTGTTATTGACTGTCGTGATTTTTGGCTATCTAACTCCACAAGACCAATATGCACAACGCGGTCGGTGCGGTGATCAAACCGTTTGTGTTGATTTGTTTGAACCCCGATGCATTCCGGTGCCCACAAGCTTACCGGTGATATCATCAAGCTGGAGTGGAGGATTGGGATTTCGGGTTGCAAGTCAATATTGTGGTGCCGCAAGGTGCTACTTGTTCTTTGCCTGCCGGTGCGGACCGTCGTTGGGAGGAGAGGGCGTTTGTTTTCCAGGTAGCCCTGGCGTAGCCAGCGCTAGCGACATGAGTTGCCCAACTGATGCTAAAGATATTGCGAAGCTCGATGAATAAGGATTTGAGCTTGTGAATTAAGGGGAGAGTTTATGATGAGACGTTTATTTGATCAGTTTCAAATCGGTGCGATCGTAGGCGTAGCGTTGGTCGCTGGATGTGTAATTCTTCTACTCATTGTCGCCGGGTCAGGAAAAGGTGCAAATACAGATCCTTCCGTCGTGGAGAGTGCCGAACGGGAAAATGAAAGGCCGGCAGAAGACTTTCTGCCGATCCTTGAATCGATACGTGATGTTTACGCAAGCATTGACTCGCTAAGTTTTGAAGGCCATGCGGACATCCGCGTATTTAGCGGGACCTCCCAGATCAACGGCAACGCGAGCTTAGTATATGCAGCACAAAGCAATCGTTATCGTTACGAGACGACAGTTGCAGAGGTACTACAACAAGTGGGCCTGATGAGAGATGTGGAGACCCTATTCGACGGGACGAAGTATTACTTCTTCGACAAGGAATCCCGCATCGTTTCTTTTCAAGCGAGTGAGGAGGTTAGGCTGCCAAACGCTTTGCCTAATCCCTTCTTTTTGCAGCTGGATTTTCTCAGTAACGATGACGATCAATGTATTAACTGCAAGATGCGGCTGCATGACGTAAAGCAACCGCTCCGCTGGCCAAATAGAGCCTCATCCCTGAGTATTGTAAGTTCTTTGATCGATGACGGGGTCAGAGACGTAGTTCTTGAGATGGATGGTGGCAAGGTTGACGACATAGAATACAAGTTTCGCGTAAGGCTGACGGGGACAGAAAGCGACCTGCGAATAACCAATGTTGCGAGATTAAGGAGCGATGGAACGATACTTGCCGAGGTCGTATTCAATGATTTTCGACCTGTTCAGAACTTCACGCGGGTTATTCCTCACGAAATCGTGGTGGCCGCACGCAAGCCCGATGGGAGCATCGCTTTAACCGCAACCTATCAACTAAGCAATCTTCGGGTCAACGAGGCCAGCATAGCAGATTCATTTGCTCCGACATTTGAAGGGGCAGAGAAGTATTGGGATAGCGACGCAAAAAGTTTTATTTCAAACTAGGTCGTACATTTTTGTACTTAATCTTTCTTAGACCTCACAAGGCGGCTTGTTCGAAAATTGCAATCCTTGGATTTGGATTATTTTGAGATCTTCGTCTGTGTAGCTATTCCGACCGGAAAGGGAAATAGCGTTCTAAGCTGAATGCGCTCAAAACAGCCTAGGGGCGGCTGACGATGAGACTGGAACCGACCGCGATGTGCCCACCTGCAACGACCTTTGCATTGATCCCGCGGAGATGGTGTTCACGGCCGAACTCTGAATTGGCGAACTTCATCGCTTCGAGCCCAAAGCGTTCAACGAATTTTTTGCAGCCCAAATGCGGGATCGATGTCACCTCGATCACGGTATTTCCGATCTTTAGCCTTGTCCCCGGTGGAACATTCGCCTCGCTCAGGTCTAGATCTACAAAGAGTTGGTCACCGGCGAGCTGTACGCGTTCGCGACTGCCCGCGATGAGCAGTGCATACCGATAGTTCATCACGTTGAGCTGCATCTCCGGATGCCCGAGCCCATTGTCCGTCCTCGAACTCCCGCGCGTCAGCCAATTGTCGCCGACTAATCCGGTTTCGACGTCCAAATAGCCGCTTTCCAGCACCTCACGCTCGTTCACCGCCGGCCGCCGGACGATCATCTCCAATACCCCGACATCTTTAGGCGAGTCCAATACATCGTCTATCCCGGCCTCGATCTCAGCCAGAGTGAGGTGTTTTGCGAACAAAGTACCGTCCATCATCTATAAACTCTCCTTCGTTTTCGAGACCCAGCTCGGGGCCGCATCCGTCCTCTGACGAAGTATCAGATTTAACTGCGCCGTGTGGTGCTGAACGTGCCGCATGTTGTACCAGAGCAGCTCTTCAAAGCTCATCTTCCGGGTTCCGTGCGTGATCGTTCTCGCGGCCGCTGCATTATCCATACTGTTTAACGTATTTCGGAGCCTTTTGCGGCAATGTCGTAAATAGTCGAGTAATTCATCCTTTCGATAAACGCGGTCCGGGAAAACACCCGCGGGATCCAATTCCTCCGATCCGAAGGGTTCGGGCGGCCGAAACCCCTCGATCGGCCCGTGGAGATAAAGATCCAGCCAGAAAAGCGTGTGAAACGAGAGATACCAAAACTCCTGAAACCCCGCCGCTGAACCCCAAACCTCATCCGGACACGCCTCTATCGCATTCTCAAGCATATCGATGCTTGCCCCGAATTGGCTCCAGATCATCTCGCTTCGTCGGTCTGCCATGGTCACAATTTGAATTCCGCAACAACGGGTGCGTGGTCACTTGGTCGTTCAAGTCCTCGGGTGGACCTATCGATGATGCAATCGGTGCATTTTTCAGCTAGGGGCGGTGAGGTCCAGATATGATCGATGCGGAGTCCGCGATTTCGCTGCCAGGCCCCCTCGCGGTAGTTCCACCAGGAAAATTCCTGCTTGTCGCCGTTCATCTTTCGATAGTTATCGACGAACCCCCATTGCTTTACGTAATACATCGCGGCCCGCTCCGGCTTAGAAAAATGCAGCTTTCCTTCCCAGTGCGGCACGCTCCAGACATCGAGATCCTCCATCGCTACATTGAAATCGCCGCAGAGAAGCACGGCGTCGTTCGCGCGACAGCTCTCGTCAAAATAGCGCCGCAGCCGCTGAAGCCAGTCGAGCTTAAAGGTAAATTTATCGGTCCAAAGCTCGGTACCGTTCGGAATATATGTGTTCACAATCCGGATGCCATTGATCGTTGCCGCAATCAGCCGTTTTGGTGCTTCGTCGTCGTCATCGTCAAAGCCCTTCTGGACGTCATTGATCGTGTGTTTAGACAATATCGCCACTCCGTTATACGACTTTTGTCCAAAAAAAGCTGTCTGATATCCAGCATCATTCAATGTCTGAAAAGGGAAATTTTCGTCAACACATTTCGTCTCCTGCAGGCAGATGACGTCTGGAGAGGTACGCTCGATCCAATCGAGAAGCTGGGGCATGCGCACATTAATTGAATTGACGTTCCAGGTTGCGATCTTCATAAATCAAGCTTGGGATCAGCGAAACTAGCAGCGGCAATGCCCACCGGAACAGCTGTCCTAGTCGTTCTTTGCGATGAGCCTCTCGGTGGGTTTATCGCCGTGTTGGCCGTCGACCGTGTGCAGCGGGTATTCGCCATCACCGGAGGGCCTCTCGCTTTCCGGTTCGAGGGCGGCGTTCAGGACGTCGCTGACGTGTTTTGCCGGAATTATCTCCAGTTCCTTGCGAACGTCTTCGGGTATGTCGTCGAGATCCGCCTCGTTTTGGAACGGCAGTATGATCCGGCTGATCCCCGCTCGGTGCGCGGCAAGTATCTTTTCCTTAATGCCGCCGACCGGGAATACCAGCCCCGAAAGCGTTATCTCGCCGGTCATTGCCGTGTCAGACCGGACCTTTCGCCCACTGTAGAGCGAGGCAAGAGCCGAAGCCATTGTGACGCCGGCGCTGGGGCCGTCTTTTGGGATCGCGCCCGCCGGGACGTGGAGATGGACCCCATTTTCTTTTATCGCGGCCGGGTCTATGTGGAATTCCGATGCGTGCGACCACAGGTAGCTGCGTGCCGCCTGCGCCGATTCCTTCATCACGTCGCCAAGCTGGCCCGTGAGCGTCAGGCCGCTTCCACCGGGCAGCGCCGTAGCTTCGATAAACAGCACCTCGCCGCCCATCTCTGTCCACGCCATTCCGGTCGCGACACCGGCCGGCATCTCGGTCCGCGCCGATTCCGGGTGAAACCGCGGTGCTCCAAGATACTCACGGATATCCCCTGCATCTATCGCTACCTTGTCGGTCGAGCCCTGAGCAACCTTGAGGGCGACCTTTCGTGCGAGATTGCCGATCGCGCGTTCAAGCTGGCGGACGCCTGCCTCGCGGGTGTAACGCGACGAGAGCAGATTGATCGCCTCGTCCGTTACCTCAAATTGTTCAGGGGTCAGGCCGTTCTCTCTGATCTGCCGCGGCACCAGATATTGTTTTGCGATATTCAGCTTTTCCATATCGCTGTAACCTGCAATGTGGATGATCTCCATACGGTCGCGGAGCGGCATCGGTATCGGTCCAAGCGAATTTGCAGTGGCGATAAAGAAAACCTTAGACAGGTCGAACGGCAGATCCAGATAATTGTCGCGAAACGTATTGTTCTGGGCCGGGTCGAGTATCTCAAGCAGGGCCGCTGCCGGGTCGCCGCGATAGTCGTTCCCAAGCTTGTCGATCTCGTCGAGCATCATCAGGGGATTGTTTACCCCGACGCGGCGAAGCGCCTGGATTATCCGGCCCGGCATCGCGCCGATATAGGTTCGGCGATGGCCGCGCAGCTCTGCCTCGTCGCGCATGCCGCCGAGCGACATTCGTTCAAATTCTCGTCCAAGAGCACGAGCTATCGAACGCCCAAGCGAGGTCTTACCGACTCCGGGTGGTCCGACAAACAGCAGGATCGGGCTTTTTGAATCGGGCCTCAATTTGACGACCGCCAACGATTCGAGAATGCGTTCCTTTACGTCTTCGAGGCCATAGTGGTCTTCGTCGAGTATCTTGCGTGCTTCGTTGAGATCGAGCTTTTCCTCGCTCGACTTTCGCCACGGAAGCTCGAGGACGTATTCAAGATAGGTCCGAATAACGTGATAATCAGGCGCCGACTGGGGCAGCGCCTCCATCCGCTTCAGCTCGCGTTCGGCCTCTTTGCGAACGTCGTCTGGTATGTCGGCCGTCTCGAGCCTTTCGCGAAGCTGTTCAGCCTCGGCTTTTTCGCCGCTGTCCTCATCCTCGCCCAGCTCCTTTCTTATCGCCTTCAGCTGCTGGCGGAGAACGTAGTCCCGCTGGGCCTTGTCCATCTCGCCCTGTGCCTCGCTGGCGATCTTGGTGCGGATCTGCATTATCTCAAGCTCGCGTGCAAGAGCGGCGTGTGTGAGCGTCAGGAGGCCATCGACCGTTTCTGATTCGAGCATCTTCTGCTCGGTCTCTGAGCCAAGATCAAGGACCGACGCCATGAAATAGGAGAGCTGCACCGGGTCCTGCTGTGTCATCACGGCCATGCGGATCTCCGGCGGCACCTGCGGCAAAAGGGCCAGGGCCTGCTGGATCATCCCGTGAATGTTTCGCTTGAGGGCCTCGATCTCTTCTTCGTCGATTCGGGTCAGTTCGGGAAGCTTTTCGATGCTGGCCTTGAGGTACGGCTCTTCATCGAGCCATTCGGTTATCCGAAAACGCTCCAGGCCCTGAACGATAAGCTGCATCACCCCTTCGTTCCGCATCATCCTCTTGATGCTGACGATGGTGCCTACCTGGTAAAGGTCGTCAAACTTCGCTTCGTCGCCGGTGACGCCTTCGGTCTTTGTCGTAATGCAGCCGAGCAGTTTTTCTTCCGTCGTCAGTGCAGATTCGACGGCGCGCATCGAGCGCTCTCGCCCGACCGCCAACGGCACGACCGTATCCGGGAAAAGGGTCGTGTTCTGCAGCGGAAGTATGGCGATCTCGAGGCTCTGCGGAATGCTGACCTCTGTGATCATCGTTGGTGTTTCCAGTGTTTCATCTGCCATAGGGCATTTCCCAAGATCTTTGATGTTGTTCGGCTCCGGTCAGGATGCGGTTTCTTTCGCGTCGCCTTTCCTTAGCCGGATTATCAGGAGTCCGTTCTCGAACATATGATCGAGCTGGACACCTTCGATGGACGCCGGGAACTTGAGCGTTTTCTCAAATCGGCTGTAGGTGATCTCCATCTGATGATACGACGCTCCGGCCGCACATGACCGGTCCTTGCGACAGCCCGCGATGTAGAGCACATTCCCCTGCACCTCTATTTCCACGTCCTCCGCAGCGACCCCCGCCAACTCGACCTTTACCACCCAGCCCTCAGCCGTCTGATAAACATCCGCCGCCGGAAACCACAAACGCCCCGAGGGCTTGGCACCCTTTGAGGAACCCAGAAACTGAAAATGACGGTTAAAAGCCTTTGCCATGATTATGTCAAATTGAAATCATTTTCGAGTACCCGCAGAATAAAACCCCTTACGTGACCTGATCTGCGCACCCCTCAATGTGCTTTCCCGTTCTGCACCAAGGGTTCTCACGCTAAGGTCCAACCATCGACCACCGGCCTCTGGCTGATTGATCGTTATTAGGTACTGATTATCCAATTCCTCTGCAAAGGACCGAAGTCCGAGGATTACCTCGGACAATGACCTTGGGAAATGGGAACGCCCGCCTGTGATAGAGGTCAGAGCCTCGAGCTTCTGCTGACCGTCGAGACCTTGTTTAGCGTCTACGTCCTGCCGGTCGAAAAGTGAGATCGAGAAGACGGTAACGTCTGACCTCCTTGCTGCCTCAATGAGCTGCCGAAAACTCATCTTCGACGAAGAATCGATCGGCCTTCCAACATAAACAAGTACTTTCCTTCTGCGATTGGATTCGGCGAGTTTTTCAATCGACGCATTTATAGAATCATAGACTCGCCTTCTTCCCTTCGTAGGAACCGACTCCATTGACATTACTACCTCGTCATACCTTTTAACGTCGGTCGTCCAGTCAATTAAAAGATCCGAAGAATCAAAATACGATTTCACAAAGTAGTCTTTCTCCGAACCAACTGCGTTCAGAAACCCATCGATCGTGGAGAAAATTCCTCCTCCCGCCCATTTGTACGACCATTGTGAACGTTCGACCAAGATACCAAGACTCAAAGGCTCAAACCCATCGGTGAAAGACAGTATTTCCCAGGGTGCCTTACCGACCAAAACCTGAAAATTGTCCACTCCTAGACCCGAAATCGGTTTCCGTTGTGAGGAAAGAACAGAAAACGGGATTGCGATTTCTACACTTTCCGAGCCAGACTCCTGGGCTCGGGTCGATAACTCCCCAGCAGAGGCAAGAATGAAAAGAAAAGCGAGAATCGGTAACGTTGCTGGCCTCGTGGCGACCAACAATCGGCCAGAGGGCTTGGCACCCTTTGAGGAACCAAGAAACTGAAAATGACGGTTAAATGCCTTTGCCATAAATGCCAGCCAGCTATTTCTGATCAGTTAGGAGCGAAAAATGTTTTCTGTAGTCTAATAAAGGTCTGCCCAGCTCTTTTCGCTGTTCGCTCGTGAGCTCAAGCCTTACCTCGATCCGGCTACGCTTTCTGTTGTGGTCGGCCGGCTCTAATTCAAAAGATATACGATATTGTGAATCTATCCATTTGGATATGCGTGCCATCACTTCAGCCAATTCTGCTCGGCTATTCGGCCAGAACCGCCGCCCACCGGCACGATCGGTCACATCGTCCATTCTACTGGGAAGGTAAACACGGCCACCGAGCCTGCTTTCTGCCACTTCGATAGATACCGAAAACACACCCACCTGGTACTGCTCGAGCAGTTCATCGGCTCTGGCTTTTGAGCGGCCCGAGGATAGGTGATCCCTCGTGTCACTCATAAGGATGATCACCTTCTTTCGATATTGAGACCTGGCTAAATGTTCCACAGCGGTATTTATCGCATCATAAAGCCGTGTTCCACGCACTCCCGAGGGCTTCGCGAAGGGGCCATCCTCAGACAGTGCCGAGACGAGGGCCGCAGAACTGTCGAACTCCATTATCAGTTCAGGATTCTCGCTGAACGACAATAACATGTACTCGTCTTCATCCTGACGATGCCGAAGAAACTCGATCACAGCGTGCCGATACAAATTGACCGGAACCAACTGAGAATCGAACGGGGTAGAAAACGATGAACTGGAGACGTCGATCAAGACGGCGAAACTAACCGGTTCAGCAGTCATTGAAATCTGCTTGATCTCTCGCTGCTTTCCATTTACAAAAAGCCGAAATTCAGAACCGGAAAGTTCATCCAGAAATTTCCCTTGGCTGTTCCGCACGGCAACATCGACGTAGGCAATTGTCTGAGATCTTGTCGTCACGGCCGCAAACACAAATACGATCAGCAGAAGCCATGGTGCGGTTCTTGCCGTTTCATTCGAGAATCGCAAACGACCCGAGGGCTTGGCACCCTTTGAGGAGCCAAGAAACTGAAAATGACGGTTAAAAGCCTTTGCCATCTGAAATTGTTGTTATTTCTTGCTCCAAAAAGCCGAGCCGCTTGAAATTTCTTCCAGTGTTTCGGCGATCTCGCGTTCGTCTTCCATTTCGAGGGCGATATCTGCCATGGCGATGATTCCCGCGAGCGAGCCGTCCGGGTTTACTACCGGTATGCGGCGGACCTGTTTTTCGCCCATCAGGCGGATCGCCTCAAACGCAAAATCGTCGGGCCCGACAGAAAATATCTCTGTTGTCATTGCCTCGGAGACGGGAGTTTCCGGCCCTTTGCCTTCGGCAACAGCACGAATAACGATATCGCGGTCCGTTACGATGCCGACCAGCTTCTCGCCATTTACCACCGGGACCGAGCCCATGTCGCCTTCGCGCATCATTGCGGCCACCTCGCGGAGCGTTGTGTTTGGTGTCGCGGTCTTGACCGAAGCGGTCATTATCTCGCGGCAGCTCCTCCGAGCTTCTTTTGTGGCCTCTGTCATTTTCTCGCTCCTTTCCCTTATTTTGTTGCAGATGCGGCGATAAAGCAAGGAAAAGCTTTTTTCCGCCCCCAGCGTGAATCTCTTTTCCCGCTGGGTTAAAATAGGGGTTTGCGGCCTGTGGCCAATTGCAGATAACGCTCGATGGGAAAAGAACGCATCAACAAACGAAAGCCGAAAAGCGAAGGAAAGACCGTTACCGTCGGCCGTGCGGAGGCGGTGCCGCCGGGACGCGGGGCGACGGTAAAATTAAAGGATGGGAGCGAGGTGGCTCTTTACAATGTCGGCGGCAAGTTTTACGCAATCGAGAATTTCTGTCCGCACAAGGGCTATCCGCTCGCCGATTCGCGACTTTACGGACCGGTGGTTGAATGCGACCTGCACGGCTGGCGATTCGACGTTCGCACGGGCGAGTGCTTTACAAAGTCCAGCTGCTCGCTCGAGCATTATGAGGTACGTATCGAGGATGGCTGGATCAAGCTGACCGTTTAACGAACCGCCGGGCGGCATCCTCCGGTTCCCTGGCTAACAAACCTCGAACATACAAAGCATTATCCGGCGAAACGAAAAAGGGGAGGATGTCTGAATGATAAACTTATTTTGGGATCGCTTCGTGATCTCCGTGAATATCTTGGTGTCCATTGTGTTAGATAGAGTGTCTTAAACACAGAGGCAACAAAGACTTACACAAAGCTCACCTCGCTTTTCAAGACCGCTAACAAAAAGGCGATGGGAGGTCGGTTCAGACCTCCCATCTGCAATTTGTGTCGCTAGTCCTGCTGGCTAGAGCCTCAGATTGACTTCCTGGTTGTCGAGAACCAGGTTGTTGCCGGTGACCGAATTCAGATTCCGCCCGCTGTAGCGGACCTCGATCTCGCCTGACGCATCGGCGTTTCCTGAGCTTTCCACCCGGATCCTCAGGATGTTCTGGTCAAAATAAACCAGCTTGCCGCTAAAGGTGATCCCGCCGAGAATGCGGTTTACCGTTACATCGGCTGTACCGTCTGTCCTTACGACCACGTTTCCCCGAAGTATCAGCTCGCTGCTTCGCGTGCCGATCTGAAGCGAACCGGTGCCGAATTTTGAGAGATTCAGTTCCTGTCCCGTTATCACGGCGGGCTCGTCGCGAGCCGCAACAAGAACGAGTTCGATATTTCCCTGCTGCCCGGTCCTAAGATCGACAGCACGTCCCGTTTCGGTGCGGAACCGAAGTGTTCCTTCGCTGCGGATCTCGGCCTGCACCTCGTAACTGCGCTGCCGGTTGATGTCCCTCGTTTCGTAGCGGAGTTCGAACGGGATCGGCACCTGACGGTTTCCGGTGGAAAATGTGTTCTCTGCCAACGCGATACCGGAACCGCCGGATTCTATCAGGCGGACGGTCACTTCAGAATTCGCAGGCAGGGCGATCCGCTGGAGGTAGCTGACCGTACCGCGAATGACCGCCGAACCCATGTTCGGCCCGCGGCCGCCGCCAACCTGCACCAATACGATGTCAACGTTCCGCGGGTTACCTTGGGTGATCACCGGGTGGCTGGTATCTGTAGTAAACAAGAGGCGTTGTCCGTCGGTTATCTCAGCCCGTATTACGTAGGTATTCCGTTCCTGTATCCTGTTGCGGTCATAGGCGAAACCGAAGTTGAAAGGTACTTGTTGTCCTGCGGTCTCAATCCGCTCCTCTGCGATGGTCACCGCCGGAGCATCTGCCCGAGAAACGTCGAGCAGCCTTACGGCAAGGACCGCTGTCGGCGGGAGGGCCATCCGCTGTCGATAGGTCACCGTTCCGGCGACCACATTGTCCTGGGTCACGATGGTACCCAGCTGGTCGCATACCGCCCTTGTGTCGACATCCTCAGCCCTGACCAAAGGACGCGTCCCAAGGGTGATCTCGTATGTCACCGTGCTCGTTCTTGAAGGACAGCAAAGTGCGTCGTCATCCGAATATCGCGAAAACTCCACCATCAGGTCTTCGGGCGTGTACATGCTGATCCGGCTCAAAGACCCGTCCGCCCGCGCTCCGGATACGACCGGTGCGAGAGTGCCCGCAAAGCGGTTGCCGACAAAAACAAACCCGTTATATTGATTTGGCCGGCACATTCCGTCCACGCTTGCCATCGCGGTCATTATGGAGATCGTCCCGTAAGAATATACGGGACCGTAAAGGAACCAGCCCGCACGGGTCAAAGCACGGTCGTTCAGACTTTCGGCCGCCCGTATCGTTGAGCGGCACATCTGCGAATTAGGCGACGACCCCTCAGCTCGAGGTGCGGTCGGGACGACCCCGTTACCCGTGTTCCAGTTCCTGTCCATCGGCCGGTCGAGCCACGAGCTCTGCCCGGCGGCAGCCGAAACAAGTACGAAAACACTTAAAAAAATTAATGCAAATAAATTCTTCATATCCTACCCCCGTTGAAATGATCGAGAATTCTGGAGCCGAAAAAATGAGTTTTAATTATGATACACTTTCGGGCGACTTCAGGTGAATCGCAAGTTTGGATTCAGCCCGGCCGGCCGTCCTCTCCGATAGCCTCTACCGGGCAAGCCGTCATAGCCTCGTTACAGAGTTCAAGCTCATCGGGGGTTTCAGGTTGTTTGAAGACGTAGGAATAGCCATTCTCGTCGTTGCGGGTGAAATTGGCAGGGGCGGTGTCGCGGCAGACGTCGCAGTCGATGCACATCTTGTCCACAAAAAACTTGCCCGGCACATTGTCGGGCAATCTGTCCTCGAGTTCTGCCATATCAAGCTGCGAGCGGGGCTGGAAAAATGCCCGCGGGCATCATGGGCCGGGCCTCTTCTCCGTCAGCGAGATCATCCGTTCCAGAGCGGCGTTCGCATAAGACTTCGTATCGTCATCCACCGTGATCTCATTGACGACAACGCCTTCCGCCAGGTTCGCCATCGCCCAAGCCAGATTCTGCGGAGCGATCCGGTACATTGTGGCACACATGCACAGGTCGGGAGCGAGGAGATGTATCTCCTTGTCCGGAAAGCGGTCCGCGAGCCTGTTAACAAGATTTACCTCGGTGCCGATCGCCCATTTCGAACCCGGGGGGGCATTTTCTACCGTCTTTATGATGAACGATGTAGAACCGTTGAGGTCGCTTTTCTGCACCACTTCATAAGTGCATTCCGGATGGACAAGCACCTGAACACCTGGCACTTCGTAACGGATCTTGTCCACATGCCAATCCTTGAACCGGCCATGGACCGAGCAATGGCCCCTCCAAAGTATCAGCTTGGCGTCGCGAAGCTCATCTGCCGTGTTCCCGCCAAGTTCTTTGTGCGGGTCCCAGACGACCATTTTCTCGAGCGGGATGCCGAATTTAGCACCGGTGTTGCGGCCAAGGTGCTGGTCCGGGAAAAAGAACATCTTGTCGTATTGCTTCAGGTAGATGTCAAAAAGCGGGATGGCGTTTGAGGAAGTGCACACCACGCCTTCGTTACGGCCGCAGAACGCCTTGATCGCGGCGGATGAGTTCATATAGGTTATCGGAGCGACCCTCGAATCGAGCACACCGATCTCACCAAGCTGTTCCCACGCGTCTTCGACCTGGTCGATGGTCGCCATATCGGCCATCGAGCATCCTGCGCCCATATCGGGCAATATCACGCGCTGTGTCGGTTTACCCAGGATGTCGGCCGATTCGGCCATGAAATGGACACCACAGAAAACGATATAGTCCGCATCCGTCTGCGAGGCCATTACCGAAAGTTGGTAGGAATCACCCGTAAGGTCGGCGTGGCGCACCACGTCGTCGCGCTGGTAATGATGGCCGAGAATTACGACACTGCTGCCCAGCGCCTCTTTCGCGGCTTCTATCTCTTCTGCCAATTCTGCCTCGGAAAGAACGAGAAGATCTTCGAGCTTTCTGACCTGTTCCGCTACCGCCAACATCTTTTGCTCCGTTACTATCTTGAGTATCTCTGCCCTTAGCAAAATGATGTCACTTCGGGTGGCATTGCGCAAGCAATTCTGCCCAGGCCCGGTCGGGCGCCCGTCGTCCAGATCCGTCGGATCATCGTGCGTAAAGTTCTGCTGATCAGGCCTGTTTGCTGTGCTTGATAAAGGCGGCTTCGATCAGATAGACGTTCAATTCGCAGATGTCCTTTACGTAGTCACCTATGCGTTCGAGATGCTTTGCGACGAACAGCAGATGTGCGGCACTCGTCGTTGCGGAGGGGTTTTCGATCATCATCTCGAGCAGCTCGTTAAAAACGCGCTTGTAGCTGGCGTCTATCTCCTTGTCACGCTTGATTATCTCCCGCGAGGCCTGTGCATCCTCTGATGTGAAGGCATCAAGGGCGGCCCTCAGCATTTCTGCGGCGGTCTGGGCCATTATCGGAAAGTCTACATAGTTCTTTATAGGCGGTTCGGTGTTTAGCACAAGAGCCGCGGCCGCGATACTACTTGAGTGGTCCGCGATGCGTTCCAGAATGGGCGTGATCTTGGCGACCGAGATCACAAATCTAAGGTCGTGCGCCGCCGGCTGCTGAAGGGCGAGTATCTCGATGCTGAGCTGATCAATCTCAAGCTCCATCTGGTCGATGACCTTGTCGTCATCAAGAACTTTCTGCGCAAGATCGCTGTCGCGCTCCACCAGCGACTGCATTGCGCGATGCACCGCGGCCTCGGTCGCTCCGCCAAGAAGTAGTATCTTGTCTCGCAAAAGATCAAGCTGTTGATCTATGATTCTGTTTTCCATTGCCTACAGTAGGTAATCCTTAAGTATAAGGCAGTTAAGCACTTCTATCCAAATCTTCCGGTTATATAATCCTCGGTTAGTTTCTCGTCCGGGTTGGTGAACATCTTCTGTGTCGGGTTATATTCGACCAGCTTTCCGAGCATGAAAAAAGCGGTGCGGTCCGAAACGCGTGCCGCCTGCTGCATATTGTGGGTTACTATCACGATGGTATAGTCCTGTTTCAGGCCCACCACCAACTCCTCGATCTTCTGCGTCGCTATAGGGTCAAGAGCCGAGGCGGGTTCGTCCATCAGGATCACGTCGGGCTGTACGGCTAGTGCTCTTGCGATGCAGAGACGCTGTTGTTGGCCGCCGGAGAGCCCGAACGCCGATGTGCTCAGGCGGTCTTTCACTTCGTCCCAAAGAGCAGCGTCTCGGAGAGCCTTTTCGACCCTTGCGTCAAGGTCGCTTTTGCCACTGTGGAGGCCGTTTATCCTGATGCCATAGGCTACGTTCTCGAAGATCGACTTGGGGAACGGGTTGGATTTCTGAAAGACCATACCCACTTTGCGCCTGAGTGCGACGACGTCCATTCCCGGACGATAGATGTTCTCGCCGTCGATCAGGACAGTGCCGGTCACGCGGGCTATTGGGATCGTGTCGTTCATACGGTTGAGCGTCCGTAGGAACGTCGATTTTCCGCAGCCGGACGGGCCGATGAACGCAACCACTTCGCGCGGCGGGATCTCAAGCGTGATATCGAACAGTGCCTGCTCCTTCCCGTAGTAAAAGTCGAGATTTGTGATACTGATCTTGCTTTCCATCGTTTGGCTTGCCCTCGGAACCTCAAGTGCGGGTCTCCGGCGGGTCAATGTTTCTTACGAGTCAAAAACCTCACAATAATATTGATAACGAGTATCAACCCGACCAACAAGAGCGTCGCTGCCCAGGCCATGGCGTGTTCCACCGCAAATGGCCCCGTCGCGTAATTGTAGATCTGCACCGTCAGCGACGACATCGGCTGGTCGTAAAAGAAATTGTAAAAGCGGCTGTTCAACGCGGTGAACAACAGAGGCGCCGTCTCACCGGTAATTCGCGCAATAGCGAGCATCGCTCCCGTGGCAATTCCCGACGCTGCGGCCGGAAGCACGATGTTCCATGACACTCGCCACTGAGGAGCCCCGAGCGCAAGTGCTCCCTCGCGCATCGAATTGGGCACCAGAAGGATCATTTCTTCGGTAGTCCGTGCGACGATCGGGATCATGATAATTGCAAGTGCGATGCCGCCTGCCAGTCCCGACTGGCGGCCCATAGGTATGACGATCAGCGTATATATGAAAATGCCGATAATGATCGAGGGCACACCGATCAGCGTGTCTGCAACGAACCGTACGATGTTCCCATACCAATTCTTGCCGAACTCCGCGAGATAGACTCCCGCTGCGATCCCGATAGGCAGGCCGATCAATGCCGCCAGCAGTGTCATCATCGCCGAGCCGACAATGGCATTGCCGATACCGCCGCCCTCGCCGACCGGCTTTGGCGTGTCGATAAGGAACTCAATGCTGATAGAGGTAACGCCCTGATATGCGATATATGCGAGTATGATCAGCAATATCAACGTTACGGAGATGGCGCAGGCCGCCGTCAACGCGGTCATGAATGCGTTCACCACCCGCCGTCTCGTGTTGTGCGTTGACATTGTTCGTTCCATTTTCTTACACGTGCTTCGCGGCGTTGGTCTTGTTGGCAACGCTCATGATCAGCAGCTTTGCTAATGCATTTATCACCAGCGTCACCAGAAAAAGTACAAGGCCCATTTCGATAAGTGCGCTAAGGTAAAGCTCCTCGGTCGCATCGGCAAAGTTAGCCGCCAGTACCGATGCGATAGTATATGCCGGTTCGAAAAGCGACGCCGAGATCTGCGGCGAATTGCCTATCACCATTGTTACCGCCATGGTCTCGCCGACAGCGCGGCCAAGCCCCAACACCACCGCACCCGCAATTCCCGAGGCTGCATTGCCCAGTACGACCATGGTGGTTTCCCATTTTGTTGCCCCTAACGCAAGCGCCGCTTCGCGCTGTGTCGTCGGAACCGCGTCCAGCACATCCCTTACGACCGCCGTGATTATCGGCGTTATCATAATGGCCAGAATAATGCCGCCCGTCAGCATCCCAATACCCGTCAGCCGTCCCTGGAACAGCGGCAGAAATCCGAGATAGTCCTGCAGCACCGGTCCCAAATGATTTCGGATAAATGGAGCAAGCACGAAAATGCCCCACAACCCATACACCACCGAAGGGATAGCCGCGAGCAGCTCGACCATAAAGGCTATCGGCCGGGCCACCTTTGCCGGTGCCTGTTCAACAAGAAAAATCGCAATTCCGAGCGAGACCGGGACCGCGATCAGTATGGCGATCAGCGAAGAAACGACCGTGCCGTAGATAAAGGGCAGCGCGCCGTACATTTGCTGAGAAGGATTCCATTCTGAAGCGAACAAAAACCCGATGCCGAAACGCTGGATGGTCGGCATCGAGTTCTGGATCATCATATAGAAGATCGCGAACACGATCAGCAAAATGCTGGAAGCCGCGATCAACAGAACAGAACGGTAGATTTTATCGCCCAGGGCGCCGATTTGTGCCACTTTTGGTTCTTCGTACGGAACTTAGATCACTGGAAAAGCGGCTGCCCGCCGGACGTAAGCGATCTAATAATAGCCTCGGTTTTTTCCACGAGCTTTGGCGGAACCGGTGCGTAGTGCAGGTCGCGCACATATTGTTCGCCGTCGCGAAGTGTCCAAAGGAGAAAGTCGGCTAGTGCCTTTCCTTTCTGCGCATTAGGCTGGTCCCTGTAAACCAGCATATAGACGATCCCCGATATCGGATAGGCTTCGGCCCCCTCTGCGTCGGTTATCTCAAACCGGAGATCTTCCGGCATTCGGTCTGCCATGCCTTCCGCCGCTTTTGAAACCGAATCGCTGTCGGGTGTGACGAAATTTCCGCTGCGGTTCCTGATCAGAGCGGAGGGCAGATCGTTTGCCTTGGCGAAAGTAAGCTCGACATAGCCGATGGTGTTCGGTGTGTTTCTCACTTGGCCCATAACACCCTCGTTGCCCTTTCCACCGATCCCGAGTCCCGGCGGGAGTTGGGGATTCTTTGTCCGGCCGATCTTTTCCTTCCATTCGGGCACCGTTTTGGAGAGGAAATCGGTAAATATGTCTGAAGTGCCGCTGCCGTCTGCACGGAAAACCGGGGTTATATCGGCGTTCGGCAAGGCCGCTCCGGGGTTTTCCTTCTGTATCTTTTCGTCATTCCACTTGCGGATCTTTCCAAGAAAGATGTCGGAGATAAGCTCCGGGGTCAGCTTTAGCGGTTCCTTGACCTCAGCAAGGTTGTAGGTTATGACCACGGCGCCGAGCACCACGGGAATGTGGACTATCTCGCCGCCCGCGGTCTGCCCCATCTCGTTGTCTGTCATGGCCGCATCAGATCCGCCAAAATCAACTGTCCTGTTCTGGATCCCTTTTATGCCGGCCCCCGACCCGGTGCCGCTGTAGTCGATACGGACGTTAGGGTTCAGCTTTCCGAACTCACTGCTCCATTTGTCCATAATTGGCTTTACGAATGTAGAGCCGGTACCGGCCAGTTGAACCATTCCCCCCGGCTCGGCCGTCGGATCGGACGGCCCCATCCTCTGCCCGCTGCAGGCTCCGACGATCATTGCCGCCAAAGCCACGAAACTGAAAAATATTGCTGAATACGGTTTTCTAGAGTGCATTAAATTCTCCTACTGCCGCAGCCTATGCGGGAAACGTCAAAAATACCGTTTTCCCGGCATTTGCGATAGCGGCAAAACAAAACATCTAAGTATATTTGAAACTAGCGTGTCAGATGGTTAAATTATACTTAAATTCAATCGTTGTTTAAGCGGGGCGTGTGATAAATTAACACTTCGTTAACACCCATTTAACATCGGTTTCATATGCTGTTTTGTTCCTGAAAGTGACATGATCATTATGGCCCGCCGGGCCGTGGACTCCCGCGTTTTTCATAATGCTCGATATTCACGCCGAACATATGGACCTCATAGACGACCTGAGCAACGACCTTGCCGTCGCCTTTTTGATCGAACGACGGCACTCGAACAAACTGAACTCCCGAGAAGCTCTTGACCTGATAGGCAAGGTGAAATCGGCGCTTGAGCCGGTTTCGGTGGATGTTTCCGCACCGGCCGGCACCATGACCGAGAGCACCAGATCGGCTACATCTGAGCACTGATCCGGCACAGCGGCAAAGGGCAATCCGGCTGTCCCGCTCTTCTCCCGTCCTGCGCCCGCAGGATTAAGCGGCGAACCCTCGATCGACATACTTCATCCCAAAGAACGCCCCCCGCGTAGGTTGCATTCGTGCATTTCCGCGACCTACACTTTAACCTATCGAACAGGAGGGATCATGACATTAGCCAATATTAAACAACGTTATACGGCCGCCGTGATGGCGTCTGTGCTGGCACTTTTGCCCATTGCGGCTACTGCCCAGACCAGGGTCAGCCTGCCGAACAACAGATATAACGTCCAACAGGACGTAGAACTCGGTCAAAAGGCGGCCGCAGAGATCGAACAGGTCTTTCCGGTCCTCAACGACCGCGAAGTGACGTCTTACGTACAGCGGGTCGGCGGGCGGCTGGTCGCCGCAATTCCGGCGGAGTTTCGACAGCCGGCATTCAATTACAATTTTCAGGTGGTAAATGCAAGCGACATCAACGCATTTGCATTGCCCGGGGGGCCGATGTATGTGAACCGCGGGATGATAGAAGCCGCGCGAAACGAGGGCGAGATGGCAGGCGTAATGGCCCATGAGATAAGCCACGTCGCTCTTCGCCACGCGACCGCGCAAGCCACCAGGCAGAGCCGGATAGGCACACAGCTTGGCATTCTCGGTGCTGTCATCGGCGGGGCCATCCTTGGCGGCCAGACCGGTGCCCAGCTCGGAATGCTCGGCGCTCAGGTTTGGCAGACGCGCTACAGCCGAGCGTATGAGACAGATGCCGATATTCTCGGTGCCCGGATAATGGCAAATGCAGGCTACGATCCTCGCGACCTTGCCAATATGTTCCAGACGATAGCCCAACAGGGCGGAGGCCGCGGCCCCGAATGGCTGAGCAGCCACCCGGACCCGGGCAATCGATTTCAGAAGATAAACGCAGAGGCCCAGCGGTTGAACGTTTCACCAACGCCGATAAAGCAGACCCGCGAGTTTGAGCGGGCACAGGCCCGGCTGCGTTCGATGCCGCCGGCACAGACGATGGCCCAGCTTCAGCAGGCCGCACAGCGCGGACAGGGCAGCGGGACAACGAATCCAATGGGCGGAGGCCGCTACTCGAACAATGTCCCGGTTCCTTCGACTCGATATCGTGCGTATTCCAGCGGCAATTGGCTGAGAATGAATGTCCCCGGCAATTGGCGTGAGTTTGCCGAGCAGACTAGCGTCACGTTCGCCCCGGACGGGGCCTATGGAAACACCGGCATAACCCACGGGGCGATGATCGGCATTTATCGCGGGGCGACCAATAACCTTTCGCGAGACACGCAGGCATTGGTGCAAGGGCTATTGCAGGCCAACAATTATCTAAGGCAGCAGGGCGGCTACCAGAATACGCGGCTCGGCGGGCGTCAGGCCCTGGCGACCACCCTAAGCGGCCGTTCGCCGGTGAACGGAAGGACAGAGGTCGTCAATCTTTACACGGCACAGCTTCAGAACGGAGAGGTCTTCTATTTCGCGGCGGTGGCGCCTCAAGATGAAGGCGCACGCTACAACAATGCGTTTCGAACAATAATGAATTCGATCCGATTTAGCGATTCGAGGCTCTGATCACGGATCGCATGGTGAAAGAAAGAGGCTGTTCGGGGCAAACGTTCCGAGCAGCCTCTGTCTTTTTGCCTGGGGGATCTCGCAGCGGATCGCCGCATTGCCGGGCGCTGATGGATCCCGATCAAGCATATACAATAACGTCAGGGGTCTTCGCTATCATCATCCTCGTCTGATCCGTGAACCTCGTGGTCGACCGTCGCTCCGTAGCTGACCAAAAGATCCTGGACATCCTCTTGGTGAGCGAGGTTCCAAGCCGTTTCGCCCTTTTTATTCTTCGCATTTACTTTGGCACCGGCGATCAGGAGTAGACGTACCTTTTCGACGCTTTCCTCCCATGCCGCCTGCATCAGAGCCGTCCAGCCTCTGTTGTCTGCAACCTCGATCTTAGCCCCCGCGTCGAGCAACGCCTTTACCACATCGGGGCCCGACCATTCGGCTGCCAGGATCAGCGGCGTCTTGCCTCGCTGGTCTGCCTGGTTGACATCTGCACCGTGAGCTATTAGAAGCTTGGCCATATCAAGCGAACCTTCCTCGGCCACGCGGAACAGGGCGTTCTGGCCCTTTTCGTTAACATGGTTGGCCCGAGCTCCGTACGAAAGCAGGGCCCGGGCAATGTCAACCGTATCGTCCTCCGCAGAAATAAAGATCGGTGTGTCGCCGTCTTCTTCCTCCCCGTTGGGGTCGGCGCCCGCCGCCAGCAGTTCAAGGACGGACTCCAGGTCCTCGGCGTAAACCGCCGATGCCAGTTCGGTCCTGAAGTCCGCCACCCGCGAGAAGGTAACGACGCCGGAAACGGCGACTATCTCAACGGGTTCGAGTGTGATCGGCAGAAAGCGCTTGTCGCCATCCGCCAGAGCGATGTTGCCGAGTGTCCGGGCATCAAATCCCGCTGGGCCTTCGATCTCGAGAACGTAAGTTCCGGCTGCGAGCCCACCGATCTCAAATCCGCCGTCCTCGCCGGAGATAACAACGGCCTCCGCCCTTGAGCCCGCCTGCTTTGCTGTGATCGAAACGCCCGCGACGGGGGCACCGTTCGGATCGAATATAGTGCCGAAGATCTTTGCGGCGCCCTTTGATGTTGCCAGATCGAGCTTATCCTCTGCACTCTCGGCCGACCGTTCGACCGAAGTGCGCATCGGGATGGGACTGCCCTGGGAGTAGCCAAGTGAAGCCAAACTTAGAGTTGTTCCGAGAACGCCGGCCGCAAGCCTCGGTGCCCGCCGTGTGATCTGGTAAAGCTCTTCCGCGAAAAGCGGCGCCCGGCTTTGCGGATGTTCGTAGTAGCGGATACAGAGATCGCCGCCGGAACGTTTTACCAGCCGGACGGCTTCCTGCCGCGACATACGGGAAAGGTTGTTCACATTCTTTTCGCAGTGGCTGCAGAATCTGACCTGGTCGTTTCCTATCATTTCTTCCCACGCCTCATCGCACGGGCTGGCGACACTTATATTTGGCCGATATTTGGGCATACGGGTATCCTCACAAAACGCTAAACATACTGCTGACAAGCGTTTGCCTTCTAGTTAGACAAATTGCTATGAGATTTGTTCCCCGAAATTTCGAGCAGGCGATCGTCCTGCGCTAAAAGATGCACCGACCCCGAAGGATGGTTGCACCGTGCGCAAATTATTATTCCAGATTCAGAGGCGCTGACGTTCGATGGTTTGGCCGAGGGCTGTTTCGATCCGGGTTCAATACTCGCTTCGTGATAAGTTACGCCGGTTCACCCGAGCGTTTGCCCGGTACGGCTCAGCGGGTCACCCGGTATGGGCATGGGGTTCCTCCAATATCTGGCCAGAAAGACATTTACCCACGGCCGGCGAGCGATCCTACAAACGAGAGCCACATCTCGGTCTCCATAAGAAACGGCCGCAGCGGCACGGCCGCGATAACCAGCGCAACGCCGAGAGCAAAGACCCGGTTGAGCCTACCGTGCTTTTTGGTATGCCATGCGAGTATCCCGGCAGCGAGCGCGGCGGGTGTGCCGAAGGCCCAGAGCATTGCATATTCAGGCGGCACCGCAGGGATGCGAAACAACGCAGCCGGCAAAAATGCGATAGCGGTCAGAAGCATCAGGCTTTTGTGTTCCGTAGGCTTTTTGCGGTAATAGATGGCCCCGGCAAAGAATATGACAAACAGCAGCATGTCAGAGACCGGAAGCAGGAAGAATGCGTGTGGGTTGGCTCCCGGAGGTGCCGCACCGCGTACAAGCTGTGCATCATAGGCCGTCGCCAGTCCGGTCACCACCACGATGAACTCAAGCACTACACCGCCGAGCCCCATCGTCATGTGCAGCTTTATATTTTTTGTGCGAATAAGGAAGGTCTGCATCACGAAGTAGAGCACCCATCCCGACATCACCACCGCGTGGATGTGCACCAGACGGTTCGCAACCGACGGTACATCAAACAAAAAGCTGAAATAATAAGACCGGAAATAACCGATCAACACGATCAACGGAAACGCGATCGCCGCCGCCAGAAAAAGCTTTTTCTCCGCCAAACGCGGAGCCAATACTGAAACATTCGCTGCCATACCAAACCCCTCCGACTCATTACGCGAAAAGTTCGGAGATCTTGTATCGGCAAATGGGCTAATTCAAATATTCGGTCGGAGAATCGTGCAAGGACGAAGGCAGAGTGTTGAAGGTATGGTCCTCTTCAAGATCCCATATCTCGAATAGCGCGGGCGGGCATTCGGTGACGAAGCGTGAAGGCTTTTGCAGGACGGTCTGTCGGTTGTAGTCGGTCAACAGGAGCGGATAGGTGACGTAAAGCTCATCCTTGGCACGCGTCAGGGCGACATACCACAGCCGTCGTTCTTCTTCCTCGGCGTCGATCTCGCGGAGCGACTTTGGCGACGGGAATTTGCCCTCGGCGGCCCAGATGATGAAGACCGCCTTCCACTCGAGGCCCTTCGCCTGATGGACCGAAGTGAGGGTCAGCAGTTCATCGTCCTCGCCGCCTTCGACCACCTCTTCGCCGACAAGCGGCTGAGGTTCCTTGAACCGTTCTGTCGCTAGTAAGGCGAGTTCTGATAATAATGCCTCGGTCGTCTCATAACGCTGGGCAAACTGGGCAAGCCCGCGGATATCCTCGCTGCGGGATTCGGCGTTCTCAAAATTCTCAAGCAGGTATTGTTCGTAACCGTTCTCGAAAATATAGGTTATCTGCGCTCCCGGACGGTCGCGAAAGTCGTCGGAGACCAGCGTTTCGAGAAGTGTGATGAAATCCCGAAATGGACGGTTTGAACCGAGCCGCGGCACTGACTGGACCGCACGCGTCCCCGCGTGCCTGATAACGCTAAAAGCAGCCGCCGTCTCGGATCTTTCGGACTCCGTCCTCAATGCGGGCGGGGACGCCTGCGTTCCAGTCGCAAGAGCCTCGAATACCCGGTTCGCGGTCACATTACCGACGCCGGGGATCAGCTTCAGGATCCGCTTCCACGCAAGTTCGTCACGCGGATTTACAAGCACGCGAAGATATGAGATCA
This sequence comes from uncultured Acidobacteriota bacterium, assembly GCA_937859595.1. Classification (GTDB taxonomy): domain Bacteria; phylum Acidobacteriota; class Blastocatellia; order Pyrinomonadales; family Pyrinomonadaceae; genus OLB17. The sequence goes on from CALMAH010000011.1 coordinate 207,539, forward strand.
CGTCCTTGATATGCGCCTGCTCGAAAAAACGGACGCCCGACTGCACCCGATACGGGATGTTACGGCGGGACAGCTCAAGCTGAAGTTCGATCGAATGATAATGCGAGCGATACATCACGGCGATGTCCTCGAGGCTCGTGCCTTCGTCGCGGAGTTCGAGTATCCGCGAGGCGACAAAAGCCGATTGCTGCTCGACATCGGAGCAAGGGACAAGCGCCGGTTTCATGTCGCGCGAACGCTTTACCGCCTTTAGGATCTTCGGAAACTGGCGGCGGTTCGAGGCTATAGATGTATTCGCAAGGGCGAGGATCTCCGGCGTTGAGCGATAGTTCGTCTCCAACTTAAAAAGCTGGGCCTCGGGGTATCGCTTTGGAAATTCGTAGAGGTTTGTAAATTCGGCCCCGCGCCAGGCAAAGATCGACTGAGCGTCGTCGCCGACGACCATCACGTTTCGGTGCTTTACGGCAAGCAGGTCGATGATCTCGGCCTGCAGCCGGTTCGTGTCCTGATATTCATCGACCAGAATGTGCTGAAACTGCTCGGTGTAGAGCTCGGCGATCTCCTTTTTCTCGACGAGAATCTGTTTTAGCTTGAGCAGCAGATCGTCGTAGTCCATCACGTTCCGCTCGATCTTTCGCGACTGGTAGATCCCATCGACGCGCTTTATCTGGGCGGTGAGCATCTCGAAATACGGATATTTCCCGGCTATCACATTTTCGAGCGGCAGGTCGGTATTGGTCGCATAGCTGATGATGTCCTGCACGACCTCGGCCTTTGGAAAGCGTTTTGCTTTTGTGTCTATCGCAGCATCTTCGATGCAGACGTTGATAAAGTCGCGGGCGTCTTCGCTGTCCAGAATGGAATAGTTCGAATCAAAACCGAGTGACACGGCATGACGGCGAAGTATCAGATTGGCAATGCGGTGAAACGTTCCGCCCCATACGCGATGGACGTTTTGCGAGCCGGTAAGCGATTCGACCCGGCGGAGCATCTCGCGGGCTGCACGGTTGGTAAATGTAGCAAGTAAAATTCTCTGCGGCGAGACTCCCTGTTCTATCAGATAAGCAACGCGGTATGTTATGGCACGCGTCTTTCCCGTACCCGCGCCTGCAACGACCAGCGTGGCCTTTGGCTGAGCGGTAACGACCGCGAACTGTTCTTCATTCAATTCGCTTTTGTAGCGCGTCAGCCGTTCGGGTACCGACGATCTGTCTCGTTTTATGACGTACCTTGCCATCTGTGTTTCATTTATAACACGCCATGCCGAGAGTCGAAAAACCTGGGTCGAGTGCGGCGTTTGACTGCTGAGCCCGCAATCAGGTCCGGTTTACGGATTTACAGCGGCTCGGCCGGCTTGTATAGTAATCAAAGTGACGCTGAAAAAGCTTCATTTCTATTCGACCTCTTTACTGGTTACGCTGGCGATGTTCGTTTCGGCGATATCTGCCTGCGCCTGTGCTCACCACGAACCGACGCAGGAAACGGCCGAGGCCTCGTCGTGTCACAGTACGGCTCACGATCCGGGTGTGATCGAGATCGCCGCGCAGTCGGACCACTCTGCACCGCAGCTGGGCGGCGAGTGTGATTGCCTTGTACGGCTCCCGGTGCCGGCGATCCCGGCCAAGTCAGATGGCATAAAGCTTGGCCATACCTCGGCCGGCCAAAATGCCGAAGTTCCGTCCCTTTTTTTCCGGCAGCACTTTATCCCATTATTGTCGGTCCCGCCGGAGATCGACGACGTTCTCAATTCTTTCCGGTCGCTGCATCTTGCGTCCGGGCCTTCCCGCGCGCCTCCGCGTTTGTAAAACGACAGTCCAACAATAATTAACCACTGCAATTTATTGCGGTTTCTCGGCTACTGTCTCGATCGGCAATGGCCGGGACCCTCGTTTTACACAGGAGAAACTTTGTGAAGGCAGTTTTATCTTTACTATCTATTGCGTTCTTTTCGATTGCCGTGTTCGGGCAGCACGACCACGGGCGGCCAACGCCCACACCTACACCGGCACATCAGCACGACACACCGCGGCCTGCCGCGTCGCCAACGCCCAGGCATCAACACGGAAAGACACCGGAAGCCGAAGAAGAGAAGCACGAACCGGGATTTCCGCTCCCTGAGCCGCATCCTCATCCACCGGAGTACCACGGGCACATGAGCTCGACAGTTGATATAAACGACCCGATGAACCGTGAGGGTTCGGGTACTTCTTGGCTGCCGGATTCGTCGCCGATGCATGCCTATTCAAAGATGTACAGCGACGGCGGGATGTTTATGCTGATGGGGACGGGGTTTCTTCGCTACACGCAGATCGGCTCTACTCGAGACGTTTCGATAGCCGGAAAGGGAAGCCGCAGCCGTGTGAGTGCCCCGACGATGTTCCATGCGATGTACTCGCGGCCCGTGGGCGAACGCTCGCAGCTTGGGCTGCGGTTAATGGCGAGCCTTGACCCGATAATCGAACGCGGCTGGGGCTATCCGCTTCTATACCAATCGGGCGAGACCTACGGCGGGTTGCCGATGCATGACCGCCAGCACCCGCACGACTTTATTTCGGAGCTTGCGGCGTCGTTCTCACATCGGACTTTTAAGGACCAGTCATTCTTTGTATATGGCGGTATCGTCGGTGAACCTGCACTTGGCCCGCCGATGTTCCTGCATCGTCCTTCGGGCCAGAACATCCCCGATTCGCCGATCGGCCACCACTGGCAGGACGCCTCGCATATCACCTGGGGCGTCATAACGGCGGGGTATAATTTCGGCAAGTTCAAGGTCGAGGGCAGTGTCCATAACGGCACAGAACCGGACGAGAATCGATGGGCGTTTGATACGCTGCGGCTCAATTCCTTCAGCGGACGTTTTTCTTTTAACCCTACAAAGGACCTGGCGTTCCAGATCTCGCACGGTTATCTGAAACGTCCCGAACGAGCCGAACCAGATCTGGAACATCTTCACCGAACGACCGCCTCAGCCATTTACAACAAACCGCTTGGCGAAGACCGCAATTGGGCGAGCACGTTCGTCTGGGGCCAAAACTATAAAGAAGGCCGCGCGACAAACTCGTTCCTGTTTGAAACCGATTACAGCTTTGGCAAAAATGCCGTTTTCGGCCGCATCGAACGTGTACAGAAGGACGGCCACGAGCTTGTCATCCCGCACGACGACCCGATCCACGACGATGTCTTCTGGGTCGGGGCATACTCGGTCGGGTACGTTCGCGATCTTGTAAAAGGAAAAGGTCTTGACGTAGGGCTAGGCGGAATGGCCACGTTCGGTACGAACCCGCCTGCCCTGACGCCCTATTACGGCGGCACTCGGCACGCCGGATGGCAGATATTCCTGCGGTTTCGCCCGTCGAAGATGCGACACTAGCGGGTCAAACTCGCGATCGTCGAGTAGAAAGGACCGAAGCGGCCGGCGCTCGCTCCCGGCTGGGAAGGCATGGCCGAACCGCTTCGGGTTCGCTGAAAGGAACCGGGCCGATATTCCTTACTTCGGCCCTGTGTCCCACCAATATTGGGTCGGCAGCGGTTTTTGCACGGGCCATATCTGGTTGAGCGTTTCGGCCTCAAAGAGTTCGCCGTTCTTTATCACGAGACTTATCGAATCGGTGTTTTGTATATCAAGAAGCGGATTTTTATCCATCACGATCAGATCTGCCAGCTTGCCGGGTTCGAGCGAACCGAGGTCCTGCTCGAGCCCGATCGCCTCGGCGCCCATGATGGTCGCAACGCGGAGCGTGTCGTGGGTGGACATCCCGCCGGACTGCATCGCCCAGATCTCCCAGTGAACGCCCAGCCCCTGAAGCTGGCCATGGCCGCCGATGCCCGCAAGCCCGCCGGCTTTGATAATGGAGGCCGTGTCCGCAGCGATCTGCCGAAAACTGTATTCCTCAGGGCGGAACCACTGCGACCGCCGACGCAGCATCCGTCCGAGCAATTCGCCGGGGATGTAGCGTGCCAGCCGCTTGTTGTTCAGCACGTCTGTGTTCTGGAAGTAATAGTTCTCGGCCCACGGCCCGCCGTATGCCACAAGGATCGTCGGAGTGTAGAAGGTCTGAGTTCGGGCGACAAACTCGACCACATCCTTATACACAGGCTGGAGCGGTAGCGAATGTTCGTGGCCCGAGTAGCCGTCGATCATCTGCGAGAGATTGAGCTTCATATCGAGCGCACCCTCGGTGGTCGGCGAGATCTTGTTGTCATAACAGGCCATCGCAACCCACTGCCGCACATTGCGGTCGCCGACCACATATTGCTTTAGCGTATCGGTCTGATATGCCTCGCGGTATCGCTTGATGTAGTTATCGACGGACTCTTTATCCGTCAGGCCTATTGCAGAAAAGACGCCCGGCCCGGTCGTATAAACGCGGGGTCCGAGTATCTCGCCTGTTTCGACCAGATCGGCATAGGCATAGACGTCGGTTGTCGAGCTTTGCGGATCGCGGGTCGTCGTTACGCCATAGGCCAGGTTCGCGAGATACTGCCAAACCTGGTCCTGATGGATGTCGCGCGGCGGCCACATATGTGCATGGACATCGACAAAGCCCGGAATAATGGTCTTTCCACTCACGTCGATCGTGCGGGCCCCGGCCGGTATCTGCACACGGCCGCGCGGGCCGACCGCCACGATGCGGTTATCGGTGATAGCGATGTCGCCCCGTTCTATGATCTCGCTGCCCTTCATCGTGATGATGCGGGCACCGGAGAGCACGACCGTTCCGGATGGCTTTGGCCTCGCGGCCGACACCTTTATGTTGGTTGTCTCGGGCTTGTCAGCATCGATGCCCTGGCGGTAAAGATTTGTTCCCCACGACCAGCTGACCGATTTGCCGTCCGGCGCCCAGGCGATATAGTCGCCGCCGAGCGTGGACATCCGCTTGAATGGGACATTTGCATTTGGCCCGGAGAGATTTACGTTTATGGTGTCGCGGCCGGAGCGCGGGACCGTGACGATATAGTGACGCCCCTGAAGCTCGACAAAAACGCGGCTGCGGTCGGGCGAGATCTTCATTGCCGATGCCGGCGGCTGCTGTGGTGGCGTACCCCGTCCGGTAACGCGCATATGAATGCGGCGGTCCTGGCCATCCAAACGGATCGATGCCAGCCCCATGTTCGTGGTCATATACACCCGGTCGGGGTCATCGGAAAAATGCGGGAAACGGCCGCCCTGTGACGCCGAAATATGTACGGGGTCGCCTCCGTTAGCTGGGATATATTTGAGGTCTGTGCCGGGAGAACCGCTGATACCGGTGATCTCGCGCTCGCCGTGGTGGCCGTGGAGCGCCTCTTCCTCAGGCGACATGAATTCGTGCCCGTCGCGGATGTCCGCAAAAAGATGGTCATCTATCGCACCGGTAAGAAAGGCGATCTTGCTGCCATCGGGCGAATAGGCCGGATACGAATAGAAGGCCGCCCGGCGGGTAAGCTGGCGCGGGCTGCCGCCCTCGGGCGAGACGGACATTATCTGTCCGCCCTGCCTCGACCATGTCACATAGGCGATCGATTTGCCGTCCGGAGACCACGCGGGCATGAACTCACCTTCGGACCCGGTCGTAACGCGACGCGGAGTGCCGGAAGGCAGGTCCATAACATATAGCTTGCTGAATGCGGTGAAGGCGACCCTTTTTCCGTTAGGCGAGACCGCGGGATAGCGGATCAGCCGTGCATCGACCGTAGGGCCGTCATCAACACGATACTGAAAATGGACACGCGGGCCGACCTCGACATCGACGTCCACCGTGAACGGGATGTCGGTTGCCTGACCGGTCGCAAGATCGACTCGGGCGACCTTCCCATTTATGGGTACTATCAGCGAGCGGCCGTCGGGCATAAAGGTATAGCCCGGATAGGTGTCGCGAGTGGCCCGGGATTCCTGGTCGTCGCGGGTGACATTGTCTATCAGCCAGCGTTCCTGATTTGTCTCGAGATCGCGGACGCGGAGCGCGGTACGCGTCTCAAACCGGGTTGCGTAAACGAGATGTTTGCCGTCAGGCGATAGAACGGGCCGCATCGCCGAACCCTGAGCATTGGTTATCCTTGTGGTCTCGCCGGTATCGCGGTCAAAGCGGAAGATCTGCCAGAGCGGGAAGCTTGCGTTGTAATTGAAAGGGCCGGTCCGCTGTGCGTAGTAGATATATTTCCCATCGGGAGAGAAAATGGCACCCATGCGGTTAGGCCGCGGAGCAGGCGGTGGCCCTTGTTGCCCGGGTGCGGGCATCGGCGGCGGAGCCGGGCCTACGCTGACGCCCGTGCCGCCATCTTTGTGATACATAAATGGATGAAACGTGCCGATGGACTGGTCCGATTTTGAAACAACGATGTAGTTTCCGTCCTCGCTCCACGAAGGCGATACATACATCGCGCGCTGGCCGGTGGTTACGGCCTTCGGGTCGCCGCCGTCGGCCTTCATCACCCAGACATTCTCGGAACCGCTTCGGTCGCTGAGGAAAACTATCATTTGGCCGTCGGGCGAGAACCTGGGCTGGCTTTCGAACGACATCCCGCCGTGGATCTTGGTCGCTGTGCCGCCTTCGACCGGCATCGTATAGATATCGCCGAGCAGGTCAAAGACTAGGGTCCGGCCATCAGGAGAGACGTCCAGCGACATCCATGTGCCCTCGTTGGTCGTGAATTTTATCGTCCGGGCAGGTTTGAGCGGCAGCGGATCGGGCTTTTTCTCGTCTTTCTTTTCTTCCTGTGCCGCCTCGTCCTTCTTTTCATCCTGGGCAAAGACCGGCAGCGGTATCGAAAGAAGCACGACCACAAACAACGCGAACAGCTTTCTAAGAGCTTCGGCAGAGAGCATCTGAATTCCTCGCAAAATGTAAATTTTAAGTACGGATCAATGAATTATGACCGCAAGCCATTACGCAGGCAAGCCGCGTTTGTTTCATTTTCACCTTCCGTCCACCGTCAGAACACTGATATTTGCTCGTATCTTGAACGATATGTCGATGAAATCGAAAAACATCGACATATTTTCTTGACATGTCGATGCCATCGACATATCCTCTTGATGTGTCGATAAAATCGAAAAACATCGACATATAATTACAATATGTCGACGCCGTAAACATATCCTCATAATGTGTCGATAAAATCGCAAAACGTAAACATATGACGAACTGGGACCCGAAAAAGCCGTATCAAGACCTGCCAAAACTCCCGCCGAAAGCAGATATTGAGACAAAAACGGTCCTTCGGAAGTGCATTGAGGCACGTGCCGCGCTTGCCGAACTTAAACAAGCAGCCGAATTGATCCCAAATCCGTCAATTCTGATCAATACATTGCCGCTTCTTGAGGCAAAAGCCAGTTCCGAGATAGAGAACATCGTTACCACTACCGACAAACTCTTTGAGCACTTGAATAGCGAAGCAAATGCCGATCCCGCAACGAAGGAGGCTCTGCGATACAGCACCGCACTGTTTCAAGGATTTCGGGCGCTCTCGAAATATCCCCTGAGCACGCGAACCGCCGAAGAGATATGCTCGAAGATCAAAGGCGTCGAAATGCGCATCCGTAAAGTTCCGGGCACTGCATTAGGAAATCAAGCAACGGGTGAGATCGTTTACACACCGCCGGTCGGTGAGGATGTCTTGCGTGAATTGCTCGCAAACTGGGAGCGATTTCTCCACAACGAGACCGAGATCGACCCGCTGATACGGCTTGCGGTCGCCCATTATCAGTTCGAAGCAATTCACCCATTTACCGACGGAAACGGACGGACTGGCCGAATCATCAACAGCCTTTTTCTGATCGAACAACAGCTATTAGGCTTACCCGTTTTATATTTGAGCAGGTACATCCTGGAACGAAGGGCAGATTACAATCGGCTTTTATTAACCGTGACCCGCGAAGAGGCGTGGGAAGCATGGATCGAATTTATGCTCGATGCGGTCGAAGATACATCGCGGTGGACGACAAATAAGATCGCAGCCATACGTGAGCTTGCCGAAGCCACTGCCGAGTATGTGAAGACAAAATTACCTCGGATATATAGTCACGAATTTGTAAGCCTGATCTTCGAACTGCCGTATTGCCGCATCGGAAATGTGGTGGACAAGGGGATCGCGAAACGACAAACTGCGTCAAACTATCTGAAGCAGCTCGTTGAAATAGGCGTACTGGTTGAAAATGCTCGATTAAGAGAAAAACTGTTCATCAATCCGCGGCTGATGAAGCTGCTGTCGGATGAAACAAATGTCATTCCGACGTATTGATAGGGGTTGACTTAGGGTCACTATCCATCGACTTCTCGTTCGCCGGAAACAGTTGAGCATCAACCATCGCGTTGGGATCGAAAAAGTCCTTGACGCGATTGCTGAAAGCTAATACCAAGATCAATGCCAAAAGTGATCCTGTCAAAGCTATCTGAGCCTGGAGGCCTGCGGCTGCTTGGGTCGAATTCTCGTATTCGTAATATTCAAAAGGGCCTTTTGGGCGGTTGATAGTTCCCATCACGCTGAAAAACAACACCAGAGAAAGGACTCCTATACACATCCATCGGCCATACGATTTCCGTCTTGCCATTCCCCAAAACGCAATCTGGAAAATGACAACAATGCCCAAATAAAGCACAAGAGCAAATATGATCCCAATTAAGGAAACGGCGCTAGGATTTTGAACGATCAGCGAAGCTAAAAGTAGAAAGGCGATCAAAAACAAAATTGTGAACAAGATCATCAAGATCTGAGCGATCCAAACGGAGATAGGTCGTTTGATTCGATTCTGCATTGTGCTAGTGAGATAATTAATTTCAGATCTGGACCTATGAAGTGTATCACAGTTATCGGCGGTGGGCTTGCGGGTGTTGAGGCGGCTTGGCAGGCGGCGGAGCGTGGGGTAAAAGTGCGGCTTTACGAGATGCGGCCTGTGCGGCAGACGCCTGCACACCGGACGGACAAACTGGCGGAGATCGTCTGCTCGAATTCACTTAAGACGGACGAGCCCGGTTCGGCTCCCTACCTCCTGAAAGAAGAGCTTCGCCGCGGCGGTTCGCTTGTGATGGATGCAGCAGCGGCGACGCGCGTCCCGGCTGGTGCGGCCCTGTCGGTAGATCGCATCAAGTTCGCCGAGTACATTACTGAACGCATCGAAGCCCATCCGAACATCGACGTCATCCGCGAAGAAGTGAAGTCGATCGGCGGGAGCGCGGACACTCCTGTCCGCATGAGCGTCGCTTCGACGCGAACCGGTGCGGAAAGCGACGAGTCGCCAGTAGATGAGGGCGATCTCGCCGGAGGAACCGGCGATGCGGACAAGAGTGTCCGCGCTCCAGTTCGAGCCCCAACGATCATCGCTACCGGGCCGCTGACGTCGGATGCATTGACCGCCGACATAATGCGGTTCACGGGGGACGACCAGCTATATTTTTACGATGCGATAGCGCCGATCATCGCGGCGGATTCGATAGATATGTCGATCGCGTTCAAGGCGGCACGTTACGACAAAGGCGGGGACGACTATATCAATTGCCCGATGGACCGCGAGCGTTATGAGCTTTTCGTTTCCGAACTGCTCGCCGCGAAATCCGTCCCGCTGAAACGCTTTGAAGAGACGCACTGGTTCGAAAGCTGTCTGCCGATAGAGGAGATCGCCCGCCGGGGCCCCGAAACGCTCCGGTTCGGGCCGATGAAGCCGAAGGGTTTGCGGCATCCGAAGACCGGCGAGGAGCCATATGCCTGCGTCCAGCTCCGGCAGGAAAACCTGATGGCGGACGCCTATGGGATGGTCGGTTTTCAAAATCATCTTCGATACGGCGAACAGGCCCGCGTGCTTCGGCTGATTCCCGGTTTGGAGAACGCCGAGTTCCTGCAATACGGCCAGATCCACCGAAATACGTTCATCAATTCGCCGAAGATATTGAATGAGACACTCGCGACCAAGAAAGACCCGCACCTTTTCTTCGCCGGCCAGATAACCGGCGTCGAGGGCTATGTCGAATCGGTCGCGACCGGCTGGCTTGCGGGGATAAACGCCGTAAATGTCCTCCGCGGTCAGCCGATGATAACCGCGCCGCAGACCTCCGCGATCGGAGCGCTATGCCGTTATGTCTCAAATGTCGAGACAAAGAACTTTCAGCCTGTGAACATTACCTTTGGATTGCTGGAGCCGCTGCCGCCCGAGCTTCGAAAAAAATACCGAAAGAAACGCGAACGGCATATGATCCAGGTGGAAAGGGCGCTCGAGGATTGGAACGCGTGGATCGATAGAATTGAGGGTAGAGCGATAGGCATTCCGCATCACGAATGAAAAAGGCAGCCTATAAAGAAAACTTTCAGAAAGGGTCCTGCGCTCGAATTGTTGGGCGAGCAAAACTTGAGGACTTCAAGACATCATGGCGATACCATCATCCTCTTCAAGATGAGCAAATGAGTTTTGCTGATAATCGGGCCGAAATTGTCTGGGTGGGATTTTATCACGGTGGAGATGTGCTGTACGAACTTGCCGGAGTCCCGGGTATCTGGCATGAGGTATGTCTGGAGCCTTGCGACTGAGTTGGGCTTAAGCCCGGCTCTTATTTGGGCCAAGCTAACCGTTGCCTAAAGACAACGGGAATCACTCAGATCAACGGCAACCGTTAAAGCTAACAGTCATTTTGGAAATTGGGTGGGTCAGAAAGAGGTCTTTCATTGCCGTTGCCTTTAGGCAACGGTTACAATTCGGAGAATACACATGTCATATGTCCGCATTTGGGTGCATGCGGTCTTCAGCACGCGAAATCATGAACAATATTTCACTCGAAATATTAGATAGAAATTGATCGAACATATTCGAGAAAATTGTCGAGAAAAAAAGGTATTTATCTGGATTCGATCGGTGGTTGGTCTGAGCATCTGCACCTTTTGATCTCACTCGGGCGCGAACAAAATATTGCTAAGGTAATGATGCTGATAAAGGGTGAATCCGCTCATTGGTTAAACAAGCAATCATTTTTCAAAGGCAAGTTCTTTTGGCAGGACGATTATTTTGCTATTTCGGTATCCGAATCCCAAGTTGCGAGGGTTTGCGGATATATTGACAGGCAGGAAGAGCATCACAAGTCCGTGCCATTTGATAAGGAGCTAGAAACACTGCGGAAGATCACAGAGAAATTGGGCTAAAGCCCAAGGAATTTTGTTGGGGCCGCCCGACCGTTGGCTAAAGCCAACGGCAATCCTAAAGATCTCGATGCAAAGGAGATCTTGAACATATTCAATGGAACCAACCACACTCCTTATCATTTTCGCCATCTTCCTCGTCGCCGTCCTTTATTCTTCGGTCGGCCACGGCGGGGCTTCGGGTTATTTGGCGGTGATGGCGGTTTTCGCGGTGGCTCCTGAGGTTACGCGGCCGACCGCACTAACGCTAAATCTTTTTGTTGCATCCATCGCCACTATCCACTATTATCGTGCGGGCCATTTCTCGTGGCGACTTTTTGTTCCTTTCGCTGCGGCCTCCGTTCCGATGGCTTATATCGGCGGAACAATTCATCTGCCCACAGACGTATATAAGGTTGTTCTCGGCATTGTGCTTTTGCTGGCGGCGGCAAGGCTGGCGTGGCATTTTGAGGGCGCCGAGGACGCAAAGGAACCTCCCGTTTGGCTTGCGCTGATGATAGGCGCGGTGCTTGGGCTCGTTTCGGGGTTAGTAGGCGTGGGCGGCGGTATATTTCTCACACCGCTGCTGCTTTTGCTGCATTGGGCGAGGGCGAAAACCGCGGCCGCCGTGTCCGCGATGTTCATTTTGGTCAATTCCGCGGCGGGCCTGTTCGGAAATTATCCGAACGCCCTGTCCCTGCCCGGCAATGTTTGGTATTGGGTGGGGGCGGCGGTCGCCGGCGGCTTTGTTGGATCTTATATGGGGGCTCGTCGGCTGGATTCGCTGTTGCTCAGACGTGCACTGGCCGTTGTGCTTGTGGTTGCCGGGGCAAAACTCCTTTTCGTTTAACATTCGGGCAAACCGCCGGGCCTTTGCGTAATCATATCTTTAGCGTACAGCGACAACCGATGAAACTGGCCCCCATCATCGTCTTACTTACCGCATTTGCGGCGTCGGCCCAATCGGGGCGTATCAAGACCGCGGAGACCCCCGCGCCTAGCCCCTCACCGCGGCGAACGGTCTCGGCGCCCGTCACGGAGCGGCCCAGGATCGCGGAACCCCGGCCCTCGCCTTCTCCTGTCATCTTGACGGTAGATGAAGAGGACGTTATCCGCGTAGATTCGTCTTACGTTCCGATCCCGGTCACCGTACTGGCAAAGGACGGACGGGCTGTCAGAAACCTGGATCGCGATGATTTCCGGCTTCAGATCGACGGAGTCGAAGCCGAGATTCGCGAAGTTACCAGAGCGGAAGTGCCCATCCGCATGGCGATGCTATTCGATAACTCAGGCAGCATCCTCACTGCCAGGAACTTTCAGATAGAGGCTGCCGTCAGGTTTTTCGAGCGGGTTCTGCGACCGGGCCGCGATCAAGGGTCTCTCTTTCGTGTCGCGACCTCGGTCTGGCTTGAACAGCCTTTGACGGCCGATCCACGCGAACTTGTACGCGCGATCCAGGCGTTGCCGCCGCCCTCGGGAGCGACCTCGCTTTTGGACGGCATCGAATTGGCCGCACGATATCTGGCTGAAACCGAAGGTGTCGGCCGCCGGGTTATCGTGATCGTCTCCGATGGCGACGATACGATCACGGACACCACGGTAGAAAGGGCTCTTCGCATGGCCCAACGAAACAACTGCCAGATCTTTGTCGTGCAGACCACCGATTTTGAGAACTTTGTGCGAACGGGTTCCCGCATCGGAAATGCAAATGTCCGTGCCCTGACAGCCGAACGCCGAATGAAGATGTTTGCCGAACAAACCGGCGGAGCCGTCTATATGCCGATCGACCGGCGCGAGCTGGAAGATGCCTTCCAACGCATTTCGGCTGACCTTTCCGAGCAATACATACTTGGCTATTATCCCGAATCGGAGACCGGCCACAATGGACAATTTCGCCGGATAGAGGTCGCGGTCGCCGGCGGTGAAGGTATGACAGTTCGTGCAAGAAAAGGTTATTATGTCCGCCGTGACTAGCCCCCTGATGCTGGCCGAATCGCTCGACCAATTTTTCCGTCACCTGAAGTTTGAGCGGAGCATGAGCTCGCACACGCTGCGAAACTATGCTTCTGACCTGGATCAGTTCCGCGACTTCCTGCTCCGGATAGAAAAACGCGAGGACCTTCCGGTCGACGATATCGATCGGCTGACGATACGCGAATGGATGGCGTCACTGGACGCCGGCGGAGCGAAAAAGACGACCAGAGCCCGCAAACTGGCAAGCCTCCGCACGTTCTTCCAATTCCTGATCCGCGAAGGCCGGCTGGAGTCCAATCCGGCGAAGCTCGTCGCGACGCCGCGCATCGATAAGAAACTGCCGTCGCACCTTTCCATCGAAGATGCAGTCCGGCTGATCGAAACACCTGACATTAATACGGATCTTGGCAGACGCGACCGCGCCATAATGGAATTTCTCTATGCGACCGGCATCCGTGTCGGAGAACTCGTCGGGATAGACCTGACGGACATCGATTTTCGCGAACGGATGGTCCGCGTTATGGGAAAGCGAAAAAAGCAGCGCATCGTTCCCTTTCACGAACATGCTCTCCAGACGCTGATGCACTACCTGACGTTGACCCGTCCGGCCTTCCTGAACGAATGTCCGGCCGCCCAACGTGATGAAAAGGCCGTCTTCCTGCATCGACGCGGCGGCCGGATCACGACCCGCAGCGTTGGACGGATGATCGACAAATATATTGCCCAGTGTGCTGATATACACAATATCTCGCCGCACAGCCTCCGGCACTCTTTTGCGACGCACATGCTGGACCAGGGTGCCGATCTGCGCGACATTCAGGAGCTCTTGGGGCATGCCCGCCTTTCGACAACACAGATCTACACACAGGTTTCAATAGAGAAAATGATCGCCGTTTACGACCGGGCCCATCCAAAGGCATGACCCGACGGTTCAAAGGCCGTGTTGTTGAAATATTTCAAACCGCACGCGGATCAGTTCTGGATCAAAGCCATCGTCGATAAGCTCTGAAGCGGTGCGGTTCAATAGATCGACTTTCGGGATGAGTGCGACGAGGGCAAATATGTCTGCCTCTATTTCTTTTCGGTTCCGTTTCCCGACGCCATGGAAATTGGCGGTTGCCCCGCGTTCAGGGGCGTGCAGCAGAAAATGAGCAAATTCGTGGAACAGGACGAACAGGCGTCGTCGGGGCGGCAGCTTGCTGTCAACAGCGATAAAATGCCGGCCCATCACGGAGTAATAGAACCCGCTGACCTGAAGCGGCAGTTCCTCGACGGTCACCTTGTACCGCTTGCAAAGCCTGTATAGGTCTGCCTCATCAAGCGGCCGCTCGTTCCAGCCAATATTCAGTTCTTTGATCTTTTCGAGTACGAATATCATTGTGAGAGCTTCCGCATCGCGGCGGCACATGCCGCGTGTGAGACAGCATATCATAGATATGACATATCGCAAATTTTAGGGTCGGGTGGAAATCAGGGCCGGTTGCGTAGCGTCCGATCGAGCACTTTCTTGGCGTCCTTCACGGCCTCTACCCTTTCTTCGGCGGTGTACGATTCCCAGCCCTGAAAGAATACGACGCCGAAATCCTTCGGATATTCGCGGTTCTCGTGGCGAAACCATTCGCCCATTACAAGATGCGGGTCGCCAAGCCGTATCACTGCCGCTTCCACATCAAATTTCGGCGCGGCATCTATGCGGCCGAGTTCCTGAACATCGCCGTTCAGACGCTCGTTCAGCTTTTTGTCAATGATCTCCCCGATCCTTTCTTCGAGGACCCAGCCAAGGTCAAGCGGCCGTCCACCGGGAACATACATTTCCCCTGCCCCGGTTAACAGCCAATTCAGGGACACATTCGTTTCATTAGCGATCTTTATGAGAACCTCAGGGGCCGGCATCCGTCCCTGGAAGTAGTTGCGGATAGTCGCGTGAGGGACATCGAGGCGTCGGGCGATCTCCGCCATCGTAGCGTAGCCGAACGCCTGCTTTAGCCTGTCTGTGAACTCTTCCTTCATCTCGCGGCCGAAACGTTTGTTTCGCGGTGGTAATGCAATGATACACTCGTTTTTTTCGGTGTCAAGTTTGTTGCTCATCCTAGAGGGAGAAAACTTGTGCCCACAGCTGCGGCATACTTGACATTGGCGCTCGCGGAAAAGTATATTTCGTGATTCGGCCTTTTTGAGGCATCCGCACTTCGAAAGCCGCCCTAGCTCAGTTGGTAGAGCATTCGATTCGTAATCGAAAGGTCGTCGGTTCGACTCCGATGGGCGGCTCCAATAAAATCAAGAATTTAACCTTCCCCACAGATGACGGGTTTCATGTTTTTCCTAGAAAGTTTCCTATTACCCGATGAGTAATCTCCCTTTTAGATTCGAGCGAATTAGCGTTTTTGAATGGGTGAAACTACTTCTCACAACTTTGAAGAAACGGTATTAAATGTTTTTCTTTGGAGTAGAGAACCCTGATTCCGACACGGAAGAAGCCGATGTTTCCTGCGTTCCGCTTTCTCAGCAGGGTCATCTTTGAGATGCCGAGGAACTTTGCGGCTTCGGCTTCGCTCAGCAGAGGTTCGTTTAGCGACGGCTCTTCGGGTACGGCTGGTAGTTGCATATTCGGAGTTCTGTTGCCCGTTTCGTTTTGTTGCTCAAATACCGCCATTTTAAAAGAATGAGGCAAATAGCCGAATTCTATCTTGATCTCGCGCTCGCCGATGGTGATTCTCTCGCAGATGTGCTCGACGATGATTCGCTTCTCTTTGGGCGTAAGGAATTGCCAGGAATCCGAAAGTCTCGCCTGATCTGTTTCGTCCGCTCCGGTTTCAACCTTACCAAGCTGGGAAGCAAAGATCTCTTCGAGATCGTCCGACCCGATTTTACGGCGGCAGTCTATGCAGACGTATTTTGCCAGATTGCTCGGGACGCTCATCTTTCCGCCACACTCGCAGAATACAATTCCGGCAAGCATCTGTGCGGCTTGTTTGGCTGGCTTGGAGCTTCCGAGCATGTTGTTGGCCCGTTCCCACATTCCCGCATCGACTATTGCGTCAACCACGATCTCTTTTCCTTTTACAACACGAATCCCTTTGGCTGTCGTATCTCTCAAAAGCCTGTCGATTGTCGTGTCGGAGAACAGGGCATCGTTTCTCGTTCTGTAGCCCAGATCGTTCAATAGTTTTGCAACGGTCTTTTTTCTGCAGTGTTTCAGGAATAGCTCGTAGATGAGTTTTCGGATCGGCGCTTCCGTTGCGTCGATCACGAGCGCACCATTCTGCCACCGGTAGCCGAAGGGGGCAATCCCGCCTGTACTCTTGGCCTCATTCGATTCAGTCATGCTTCGACTTCCCCTTACGTCTGGCCGAGTTCTCGATTACGTCGAGGATCGTTTGTTTCGTTGCTCTTGTATCCAACTCTGATGATTGCTTGAAACTGGTTATGACCCGATAGCCCTTCACCTTTTGTTGCCCGATGTCATTGCTCTCAGATGAAGCTAGGGACTCCAGAAACAAATGAAAGCTTTCCGGTTCCAGAAAGTGAATCTGCGACAATTGCTCCTGAGTTAGTCTATTCTCCGCACTTCTCCTAATTTTCAGCAGGTGCTTCGCATCGGGGGAAATGACCGCAACCCTGTCAAAGCCGGAGTTGAGGCATTTCTGAATGTTTTGCAATTCGTACTCTACGGTGTTGGTAACGGCAATCTCACAGGCAATTTTGTGATGCTCGTTTTCCAGAACGACATCGACCTTGCCGACGCCGCCGAAGACTTCCTTTTCGACAGTCGCTACAAACCCCTTGCCTTCGCCTATCCGCTTTATGATCGATTGCAGGTAGCGGTGCTGGCCGTCGGCTGTATCTGCCGGCTTTTGCTTTGTGAGTGTCGGAGCTTTAGCAGCAGGCTTCTCTTTTGCGTTATCAGATGACTCGACGTTTCTTTCTGCAAATAGTGCCGATTCGATATCCTGTCTTGGCTCGGCATACTTCTCACGCGTCGATCCGACGATCTCCGATCTCCTCCTGTTCGCAACAGCAGCATCAATCTTGGGAACCGGGGTGACGCTCAGATTGAAGTCGAATTCGGCCCTTTCGATACGTGCGATTGCCTCACCGACGCCTAAGTTTTGGAGATCCCTTGAATCAAAGTACGAGAAACCGCTGGCAAAGTTCTCTGCATCCCGATCCCCAAGTCGAAAACAGATCCTTGTGTAACAGTTTGAAACTACACTTGATGCCACCTCCTGATTCCGGCTTTGCAGTTGCCGGAATTCCTGATGAGCGAGTATGAGGCCTAGATTGTACTTTCGGGATCCGCTCAGGATATTTTCCATTGAGGGAGTGATGAAATGCTGGAATTCATCCATGTAGAGCCAGAAATAGGGACGGTCGGGGGTTTCCTGTCTGCCAAGAGCAGCCTGATAGAGCTTTGAAACGAACAACGTGCCGAGAAGGTAAGCGTTCTCCTCGCCAATCAGACCCTGTGAAAGCTTGACGAGCAGAACTTTCCGGTCATCCATTATCGTCCGCAAGTCCAGCTTGTTTTCCCTTTGGCAGACAATATTTCGGATCAGTCTTTGCCTCAGGAAGGTGTCAAGACGGATGAGAATCGATGCCTGCGGTTTATTTGTGATCAGAGGGAACTCGTGTGACCAGAAATAGCGAACCGAGTCATCAGCAACCGTTTCTAAGAATTCATCCCTAAAATTCCTCTCTACCAAAAACCGCTTGAGATCGAGCAGGGTACCCCCTCTGTCGCTTTCGACAAACGCAAGAATCGCATTTGCCAGAACCGAGTCCATGACATCGCCCCAGCTTGTGGACATCCTTCTAAACGTTCCAACCAGATCAGACGAAAGAATTGTCTTTTCCAGTTCGGTTTTGGCCTGAAGGATATTGAAACCGATAGGGTATTCGGCATCGGACGGATCAAACAAGATCACATCCCCTCTCCGGTCTTCCGGCACCTTCCCGATAACGGAATCTATAAGATCACCATGGGGATCGATCACGCAGAGACCGTGGCCGTTTTCCAGGTCCTGCTTGATAAGACCAAGTAAAAGAGTGGATTTCCCGGAGCCCGAGCTTCCGATCAGATGCAGATGTCTCGTTCGCTGATCATTTGAAAGTGTAACTTTTTCGGTCTGTCCGCGATGAGAGTTCTCCCCGAGCACCAGCGAATGTTCTTTTGCGATCTCCGGCAGCGATTTTGTCCGCACGGTGTCTCTGAACATCTTTCTCGACTGGACCGAAAGCGAAGGCGGATGGACCAATGAGACGAGTTCTTCGGTATTTAGGAGCATGCCGCAACGGAATGACTGGCGATTCAAAAGTGCCTGCTCATGATGTTCAGCTTCGTAGCCTTCATTGGACAACGGGATAAACTCATTGCCAGGCGGGGTGCCAAACCGTGCCAGCGCTCCGCCTAAATTTCTGACGATCTCCATCGACCTCCCGTTATGTGAGCTCTTTCCTGCTACCCTGACAACCGCCGAAAAGAGGGGCGACGAAAGCTTCTTTTTTACCAGATATTTGATATCCGGTATGTGTTCGAAAAGCCCGGTTTGGTCAAAACAATGAATCGTATCGATGATCTCCCGCCGCCAGTCGTTCCGGCATTTTTGAAAAAGGACCTGAATTACGGCGGTTTCGTCGTCAGCCAGATCCGACATCGCTCCGATGACCACCGAGAGCGGGTCAACATCAAAACCTGTGACGGTGTCAAGCGGTAGAATGAACTCTTCAGATAAACCGAAATCTACGATTATCGCCAAATCCCCGGCATTTAACCAGGTTGCGGATAAACGATCACCGAATCCGAAATGCTCGCTTTCCAACAGATGACAACTCGGAAGATGGGATTCAAGCTGTTGCTTTAGCTGTGCGATGTCGCATTTCGTTGCGGCAAACTGAACGACTATTTGCTCGGAATTACCGATTATCTCGAAGCTGATCGGGTGTGCTGCGTAAGTGAGACTCAGGAGCAGCTGTTCGGATACGGGTTTTGATGTCTTGAAGTCGACGGGCAGGACAAGACCCATTTCGATAAATTCGTCCTGGTAATACCTACAGAACTCCGGTTCGTCGGCTTCGGCAATATATTGCGCGTATTCTTCGAGTTGACCGTCCCTTCGGGCAACGGCATTCTCAGTGTTTGCCGGGTTGCCTTCGATCAACCGGCTAAAAAAACTTGGAATGCGACCATCATCAATTATCTGACTGTCATCCGGCTCGAAATAAAAGAATGGACGAAACGGCGGTTCGAGTTCAACCGGAAAGTGATAAACCTGCCAGGCCCGCCCCCGGCGCTCCCCCCCCCAGGAAAGTCTTGAAAACGCCCCTTCTCTTTCCTCGGGGAAAGCCCGGGCTCCGGGGAAAA
>CALMAH010000012.1 GCA_937859595.1 uncultured Acidobacteriota bacterium
CATGGTAATTATGTCTCCTCATATTGTCATAATTACCCGGCTTCCTCTATTTTAATTCAGTATCTTTTTTCGGGAGGACGTCAATTTGACTTATTCGCTCGAATAGGAGATTTCGCACTCACGATCACGGCCTGGAAACGTTACAACATGGGATAAGTCCTTTGAAAAAAGCGATTTACAAATGGTAGCATTTTGAAACTGTAAGTGTTGGGGGCCTTCGATCCGTTAATTCTGAGCCTTTACGACCGCCAAATTCGGGTGATCAAAAGCGTTTACTCAACGACCCCCTTGTCCACCGGCTCTCGCTTCAACTCTTTTTCATATCTCCTAATTCCCTCAATATGTCGCGACTCTTGTGTACGGATGGATTTCACCGCTTTATCTACTTTCAAGTATAATCCGAGCTCTATGCAGGCCCGAAAGTGTTCTATCATTTTCCCTCATAATGAATCGATCGGCACAGTATTCGTATTTCCTTCGGAAACGTACTATCCGGTGTTCGCGTCGTTTTCAGACAAACTGCGAACCTATTCACTTGAGGATTTCTGGGAAATTGAGGAGATCAAGGACGTTAAGGGTGAAATTCTCGTTCGGGCCGACGACTCAGTTGTTCTTACCATAAGCGATAAGAAACGGTTGTCTTTGCTTTCCGCTTTGGACGCCGCAAGTCTTGACGGATTGTATATCGCAAATTCTGTAGAAGTACCGGTCATTCCATATTTCAGTCATCTTGTGCGATTACGGCATCTGGGCCTCTCAAAACACTGCGGAACAGATGAAACGCTTTCATACGCTTCAAATTTATACCGCCTTACGCATCTGTTTTTGAACTACTCTATCAACGTCACAGATCGCGGTTTGGAATACCTGTCCGACGAAGCCCCTATCTCACATCTCGCACTTTTAGGCACTTCCGTTACGGGCAGGTGCCTGGCCAGGTTTGCTGAACGATCGACTCTTCAGTGGTTGGATCTGTACCGCTCTGATGCCGTGACCGTCGATGGGTTGTCCGGTCTTGCATCGCTTACGTCCCTTACGCATGTGACGCTTGGCCCAAAGAACGTTACCGATGATACGCTATCGTTCCTCTCGCCTTTGACCCGGCTCCAATGTCTTTGTATCAGTGGTACTGACATCACAGATAAGGGGATCGCTCATCTCTCAACACTTCGCTCGCTTAAATACCTCGACCTTGCTGATTGTGCGATTTCCGATCGCAGTTTGCCGGTACTTTCGGAACTCACTTCCTTGAAAGAGTTGTTCGTGAATGAGACGCGTATAACATCGGATGGCGTGGAGGAACTGAGATCCGTACTCCCGTTCTGTGAAATATTCATTTGATCGGGCATACCCTGCACATGAGGGCAAGCCGCCTGGAAAAAACTAAAATAAATCGGAGCAGTTTCAGCACAACGATCACCGCCTATTGCTTCGATTCCTAGGGGAAAACAGCAAGCACTTCAACGAGGCTCGTGAACGGCTTGGAAAATAGGCAGACGATATGGTGTTTCCGCCAAAAAGCAGCTTCGTGATACAAAAGAACAGCTAAAGGCACAGAGGCGTCTTGCACGTCAGGCGGTCACGCTCGAAGAACAGCATCAAATCCAGGAGAAATTCCATTCCCTCGAAGCTCGTCAACGCAAACAGTGTCAGGCGGTCTTTGATGTCGAAGTCGAGATCATCGAAAAGCGTGACATCCTGATCGACAAGCTTGAAAAGCAGCTAGCTCAGCAAGCAGAAACGGAAACACTCTTCACGATCTGTTGGAAGACTGACTGATTTGGATCTTTCTCCACCAGGTGATTCCAAAACGAGTTTGTGGGTCGCCATCAGTAAGCATTGGCTTTCGATCCGCCTTGCCACAATTTTGCGATCTACCGAACCGTTAACTTGCGATTGGCCGAACCAAGTATTTACAATCAGCCGAATGCCTGAGCCCACGATCTACCCCCGTTTTATGGCCGCCTTGCTTGAAGAAGCTCTCGACCCCCTTCGCCCGCGCATTCAGTCGGGCTCTACCATCATGGGATGTGGCGGACAAGAGCGGGACGGGGCGCAACGTACTTAATTTTTCACTCGAACAGGACGCGGGGCGAGGAGGGGATTGATCGTGAGCACTTTGCTGATCGAAGTTCAGGATCACGTTGGAGACGAGGGTTCGACGATCATCTTCACGCGGTTGCCACATCATGGATCGTCTCGCACGATATTGTGCCATCCCCACACCGCACTTGGTGCAACTTTGGTGCAACAAATGGGCAAAAACTATTCAAACTTAGACAAACGGCAAGAAAGGCAAACCTAACAAAACACTAGTCCCGGCTACCCATCCAAATCCCAGTGGAACATTTGTAATCATCAGGTCGGGGGTTCAAGTCCCTTCACCGGCTCCATTTTTTCGATCTCGCCGAATTTATCACCTTGTCGGCCTTCGGGCTTCGCTTGTTACTCCGATCATTTAGAGTTGGCTGAATTGGCCAGGGAATTGAAGGTATAGGCAAGATCAATATGTAGTCCCGCATCGGTGGGACATACTGCCCCGGCAACCCACGGCTACAGGCTGTGTTAAGTAGATCAAGGGAGGCTGTTCTGACGATCGGCTAAACCTGAGACTCGAAGTAGGAGATCTCTTGAGACTATCAGACCGCAAAGCTATTCAAGAGTGTCGGTCGCGGATGAGACATGCGGTTTTAGGTTATTTCGGGTGATCACGCGGGCACAGCCGTTCCAACGGAGGATAGATTCATCATTACCGGCGGGGCGGATGGCCTCAGCCTTTTCGAACCAATCCATGGCAGTGGCGAAAAGTTCATATGCCTGAAGCCCACCTTTAGCGAGCGTCGCCTTTGCTCGGCGTTCGTAAACGATGCCTGTGTAATATGCCCGCTGATACTCATTTGTTAACTTCGACAGATACTCCGTGTAGTGGGTATCGCCTACCGCGTAATCCTTGCCAAACCGGTCGCTCATCGCCAAAACGATCATCTTAAGAGCTTCCTGGTTGTCGGGTTCGACCGCCAGAATATCAAGACAAATGCTCTCAGCCGCGCCGGGTTCGTTGAGCAGGCGGTAGCGGTTTGCCTTTTCGAGGGCGGCGGGGATCGCTTCGGGCGATAGTGGTTTTAGTTCGAACGTCATTTTTTCCTAAATATCTTCACCAATTTCCGTAATGGATCGTAGTGTTCATCGACCACGCGTTCTTTCAACGGAATAATAGCATTATCAGTGATGGTGATGTGTTCGGGGCAGACCTTTGTGCAGCATTTTGTGATGTTGCAGTAGCCGATGCCGAATTCGTCCTTTAGTTCATCGATGCGGTTCTCTGTGTCGAGGGGATGCATTTCGAGCGCGGCGGTGTAAACGAGAAAGCGCGGCCCCATGAACTCATCGTGTTTGGTGTGGTCGCGGAGGACGTGGCAGACATCCTGGCAGAGATAGCATTCGATGCATTTGCGAAATTCCTGAACGCGGTCAATGTCTGACTGCTGCATTCGCCAGGTGCCGTCCTCGGCGTCGGGCGGGCGCGGCTTGAATTTCTTGATGCGTTTCTTGACCTCGTAGTTCCAACTAACGTCGCTGATGAGATCTTTGATCGGCGGGAAAGCACGCATCGGCTCGATGGTAACGGGCTTTGTGGTGTCGATGGTGTCTAGCCGCGTCATGCACATCAGCTGCGGCTTTCCGTTGATCTCCGCCGAGCACGAACCGCATTTGCCAGCCTTGCAGTTCCAGCGACAGGCGAGATCGGGGGCGGATTCGGCCTGTATCTGATGGACGGCATCAAGCACGACCATGCCCTCGGACACCTCGGTCTCGTAATCGACCAGTTCTCCGCCCTCGCGACCGCCGCGTCTAATACTAAAAGTTGCTTGAGTCATTTTCTTTACGAAATATTAGCCACGAATTACACGAATGTCACGAATCAGGGATCGTCTTCTGTTAAACACCCTCGTTGATCCGAGAAATCTTGGCATCAAAAAAGATCATTTGTGTAATTCGTGTGATTAGTGGCAAAAACTCCTATCCCATCTCTTCGATCACTTGTTTCAACTCATCGGGCATTTCGGGGATCGGGGTTTGGGTGATCTGCATTTGCCCGTCCGCGTCCTGTTTGACCGCTACGTTCTTTTTGCCCCATTCGGGGTCTTTCTCGGGGAAATCATCGCGGAACTGTCCGCCGCGGCTTTCTTTGCGTTCGATGGCGGAGCGGGTTATCGCTTCGCTCACGATCAGCAGGTTCTTCAGGTCGAGAGCCGTATGCCAGCCGGGGTTGAAATCGATGTTGCCGGGAACGAATGCATTTTCAGCACGCTGTTTCAGTTCTTCAAGCCGGGCGAGGGCCTCTTGCATCTCGCTTTCGGTGCGAACGATGCCGACGAGATCCTGCATCATTCCCTGCAGGTCGTGTTGGACGGCGAAGGGGTTCTCGCCGCCTTCGCGTTCAAACGGCTCGAGAGCACGTTTGGCCTCGGCCTCGATCTGAGCCGGGTCGATGGTGCCGTGGCCGTTCTCCTTCGCAAACTGCGCGGCATACTCGCCTGCACGTTTGCCAAAGACGATCAGGTCTGACAACGAGTTGCCTCCGAGACGGTTCGCGCCGTTGATGCCGGAGGCACATTCACCCGCAGCGTAAAGCCCCGGCAGGGTCGCGGCCTGAGTATCAGCATCGACGCGAATGCCGCCCATTATATAGTGCGTTGTTGGCCCGACCTCCATCGGCGTGGTCGTGATGTCGAGATTGGCAAGCTGCATAAACTGGTGATACATAGAGGGCAGCTTGCGCTTTATGTGTTCGGCGGCGTTCGGCAGCTTTTCTTTTATCCAGGCAATATCAAGAAAAACGCCACCATGCGGCGACCCTCTGCCCTCGCGCACCTCACGGACAATGCAACGTGCGACGTGATCGCGTGTAAGTAGCTCGGGCGGGCGATTGGCATTCTTATCACCCTGCGTATAACGCCAGCCTTCTTCAGGGTCTTTGGCGGTCTGATCTTTGTAATTGTCCGGGATATCGCCAAACATGAACCGCTCGCCCTTGTTGTTTTTCAAAATGCCGCCTTCTCCTCGCACGCCTTCGGTAACGAGGATGCCGCGGACACTGGGAGGCCATACCATACCCGTCGGGTGAAACTGGATGAACTCCATGTCAATGAGTTCGGCACCGGCGTCATAGGCGAGCGCGTGGCCGTCGCCGGTTCCCTCCCAGCTATTGGATGTGATCTTGTATGCGCGGCCGACGCCGCCAGTTGCCAGGATCAAGGCTTTCGACTTAAAGACACGAAAGCGGCCGTGTTCACGCTCATAAGCGAAACAGCCGACAACTCGGCCACCGTCCTTTAGAAGCGAGATAACGGTTACCTCCATATGGACATCGATGCCCTGATGAACGCCGTGATCTTGCAGAGTTCGGATGAGCTCAAGACCGGTGCGGTCGCCTACGTGGGCGAGACGCGGGTAACGGTGCCCGCCGAAATTTCGCTGCAGTATCTTGCCGTCTTTTGTGCGGTCGAAAACGGCTCCCCATGCCTCGAGTTCGCGGACGCGGTCGGGGGCCTCTTTTGCGTGCAGCTCGGCCATACGCCAGTTGTTGACGTATTGGCCGCCGCGCATCGTGTCAGAGAAATGGACCTTCCAATTGTCGCGATCGTCGACGTTGCCCATCGCCGCTGCCATCCCGCCCTCGGCCATTACCGTATGGGCTTTGCCCAGCAGCGATTTGCAGATCAGTCCAACGCTAACGCCCGCCGCGCTGGCCTCGATCGCCGCACGCAACCCCGCCCCACCGGCACCAATGACGAGAACGTCGTGTTCAAATGTTGTGTATTCAACCATCAGAAAATTTCACCGCAGAGACGCGGAGACGCCGAGAACTCAAAACGGCCAAAGCCTTGCCTTTGTGCGAAACCAGAAACTATCCAGCGGGCTGGTTGGTCTGACGAGACGGTGCCTCCTGACCAAACGTTACCCAGAAGCGATTGGGGTCGCGGATTATAAATTCCCGCATTCCATAGAATGTGTTGTCAATTTCTCCGACAACCTCAGCACGCTCCTTAAGCTGAATGTATAAGTCATCAATGTTCTCAACGTAAACGTAGAGATCGACTTCTCGACGATCACTTGAGCTTGATCGTCCGCCGGCGTTGAACATTAGTTCACTAGTGCCGAGCGACAACATCGCCCAATTCAACTCGCCTTCGTCATCAAACGAATCGGTAACCGTGAATCCTATATCCTTGTACCAATCAACAGTCTTCTGAACGTCAGGCACGTGAATCATCGGCCCTACCTTTTTGACCATGTCCGATCTCCTTCGCAATTCGATACAAAGTAGAGAAGAGTACCCCTTAAGCGGGGGCCCAGGCGGCTGTGCTGTTAAAAAATCCTATAGTCCGTTATCACACCCATCGAACACATCCGCACGTAGAAATCCGAGAACCCTACCCAAAACAGCGACATCCACGCGAACAACATATGTCGCCGATTCAATTTGCTAACCCAGTTCCAAAGTCCTTGTCGCACAGGCTTGTCGGACATCACATCACAGCCGCCGCCGACCAGGTGTCGCAAGCTATGGCAACCGAATGTGTAGCCGGCGAGCAGAATAACGTTTACGGTCAGAACGATCGTCCCGACGCCTATGCCGAAACCGTCAGAAAACTGGGTGGCAAGTATCGCGTCGTAAGAAAGGATAACGATAAAGATCAGTGCCACGTAGAGAAAATAGCGATGAACGTTTTGCAGAATAAGCGGAAATCTTCGCTCGCCGCGGTAATTGTGTCTCGGTTCGCCGACGGCACACGCGGGCGGATCGGCCCAAAATGCCTTGTAATACGCTCCGCGATAGTAATAACAGGTAAAACGAAATCCTCCGGGTGCCCATAAGATAAGCAACGCTGGCGTCAGCGGCAGCCAGTTGGGCATCCACGCTGGCCACAGGCCGAACCAGGAATGCCCCGAAAGCGCTTGACCCTGCGCCTCGAATATCAGCGGTGAATAAAATGGCGAAAGGTAGGGGCCGTAAGTGTAATGGACGCCTTGAAGTGCGGCCCAGGTTGAATAAACGATGAATGCGCCAAAACCGAGAAAGGTCAGCAGAGGCGTAACCCACCAAAGATCGGTTCGGGCGGTCTCGCCGAATCCTCGGCGTGTGATCGTGACCAGGTTTGTTGCCATCCGGTTCAATCCCCTCCTGTCGATTCAATGCTAATTTGTCGTCCTTGTGCCCCAGTGCTGAAGGCTCGATGCCCGATCGGCCGATGTTGGCCCCGGGCCTGGATATGAAGAAACACGTAAGTTTTACCCGCAATCTGTGGCCAAGTCAAGCATCAGCCCCCGGACTTATTCTCCTTTTCCTGCCGTTCTTGACGTTCGGTTCGTTTTCAAAAAGCGAAAGACGGCCGCTTCGGCCGCCTTAACATCATTGCGATCATTTTCGATCAGTCGAGGTCAGATCCCCTGAACACCAACACGGCGACGTTGTCCTCATAAAGCGTTAGCTTATCTTCGAAGATCTCGAATCGGTTCGCTTGTTG
Organism: uncultured Acidobacteriota bacterium; assembly: GCA_937859595.1. Taxonomy (GTDB): domain Bacteria; phylum Acidobacteriota; class Blastocatellia; order Pyrinomonadales; family Pyrinomonadaceae; genus OLB17. The sequence goes on from CALMAH010000012.1 coordinate 7,533, forward strand.
CAATCCATCAAGCATGCCCCTCTCGATCGACATACTTTCGTCCTCGATGCAAGCTCGGAGCGTTTGAATAGGCATTGAAAGCTTGAACACTCCCTTGCTCGCCGAATAGTTTCCGCCGAAGACATTGCAGCTAGTATTGCCGCCAGCCCCTTCGTCGGGACCGCGAAACACTATAAAGGCCTGATACTGGGCAGACCCGATCGGCTGTCCCTTTATCGATTCCAAAAGCCATTTCCTGCTTTCAAGCGTTATGCCTACGACCGACGTGTCATCCGTTTCAATCGACGTACCTGCAAACTTGAGGACTGCCCGATTTCCTGCCAAAAGCGTAAGGTTGTCGCCCCGTTGACGAAACCGCGATACGCTTTTCAAAGTGTCAAGAAACTCCGACTCGGCCTCCATCAGCCCGTCGCAGAACATCCGCGTTGTGCCGATGCCCGAGAACCGCATCGTACTGCGAGCGATACGTACCCCTCCGAACATTCGATTACATCCGGCATTTCCACTTACGTTCCGTCTGTCCTCAGTAAATTCCACATAGGCTCGGGTCGGGCCGGCCGCCTCGCCGTTCATCTCTACCAGGGCCCATTTATACCCGGCTACTCCACTTGTCTGGGCCGTGGCAGTTACCGCTACCAGACTCGCAAAAGTAAACGCTACCAAAAATCTCGTCATTGTCTTTGTCATCTGTATTTGCTCCCTTCGCTCGTATTAGCTTTTGTAGAGGTTTGGCCGCGAGCCCCGCGCAAACCCGTCCACGTTATGAACGTTCACAACCTAACGTTCTTGCACCTTTGAGACAGATCGGGTGTTAAAGCGATTCACAAACCTATTGCCGGTCAGTGTATAATGGTGTCAGGTCATTGGTCGTTTTCTTTGTAAATTTTACAACTGTTCTCTCCCGAAATGCATCTTCTTTCGCGGATCAGCAAAAACGCGGCTGATCGGCACACCGTTTATGCAGCCCAAACCGAGGAATCTGATGAAAAGTCTGTTGCTTGTCGCTACCCTTATCTTTTCGTTCTCCATTTCCGTTGTTGCCGACACGATCAGGCTTAAGGATGGCAGCATCATCAAAGGACGGATAACCGGATTTTCGGGCGGCAAGTTCACAGTGACGGTCGGTGAGGGGGAGCGCCAGCGAGTGTTGAACTTTGACGCGGCTGAAGTCGAATCGATCGAATTCGATGGAGCGGCCGTAACCTCTGCTCGAACATCTCCTATCCGTGTCGTAACGACAGACCAGACCATTTCCGGTTCGTCCCGAACGACTCCCGAAACAGCCCAGCCAAGGGTTGTTACGTCCGACAGCACGGCGACGTCCACTCCGCCCGTACCGCGTCCCACTCCGCAGCCTACACCTCGGCCCGTCGCAACTCCCGTCCCAACAACTCGGGCGTCAACAGCTCAACCGATCGAGATAAATGTCAGGGTTCTGGCGGACGACACCAATAATGGCTGGACAAACTCCGGCTGGGTCGTAAGAAAAGGTCAGCGGATACGAATTCTCGCTAGCGGCGAGGTTTCGCTTGGCGGAGGCGTGATGACCGGGCCGTCGGGCCTCTACGAAGCCGAAGACAGTGAAAAATTGATGCCGGCAGTTCCTACCGGGGCTCTGATCGCGGTGATCGGCGACGACAACAACGACTTTATTTACATCGGCCGTGAACGTGAGTTCGTTGCGCAGCGAGACGGCGCCCTTTTCCTCGGGCTGAACGAAGGTGATCTCAGCGACAACACAGGGGCCTTTGAAGTCCGAATCGAGATCTCACCCGAGAATTAGGCCTGAAGAGGTTTAGAAACGACTATTCGCTGCAGATCGAGCAATAGAAGCTCGAGATTTGCATCAAGCTAATGGGAAATATTCCTATTTATAGAGGTTTGATCGGCTGCCGAGCCCGGATATTCTTGATCTATCATTTTAAGGTAATCACTATAAAGCCCGCACACGGGCCATTGTTCAAATCAATTTTCACGCGAGCCTAAAGTTCAAACAAACATCTTCCCCGGGTTAAGGATCCCTTTCGGGTCAAAGGCCTTTTTAATGGCTTTCATTATTTCCAGGGTGGGGCGATCAACGGCGTAGTCCATATATTGGGCCTTTACGTAGCCGATGCCGTGTTCACCGGAGATGGTGCCGCCGAGTTCGACAGAGAGTTGGAATGTCTCGGCAACGCACAGACGGGCGCGGGAAATTGCCTCGGGGTCCTCGCGGTCAACGACAAAATTGACGTGTATATTTCCGTCACCTGCGTGGCCGAAGTTGGCTACAAAAGTATCGTGCTTTTTGCCGATCTCCTCGATCCTCGCTACGAGTTCCGGCACCTTGGAGCGGGGCACAACGACGTCCTCGTTGATCTTCAGCGTGCCGTATTTCATCAGAGAAGGCGAGATGGCGCGGCGGACATCCCAGAGCTTGTCCTCTTCCTCTTTCGATCTCGAACGAAGAATGCCAAAGCCGTCGTTCTCGGCAATGATCTTTTCGATCATAACGGCCTGTCGCTCGACCTCTTCCCGCGAGCCGTCAACCGCGACAAGCAATATCGCTTCCGCCTCGCGCGAGAGCCCAAAAGCGAAATTTTCTTCGACCGCTGCAACACAAAACTTGTCGATGACCTCCATCGCCATCGGCAGCAGTCCGTGCGGCGTGAATTTGGTCAGCACCTGGCAGGCGGCTTTCATCGAGTGGAAATTTGCACGGACGGTGGATGTCGCTTCGGGCATAGGGAGCAGTTTGAGAGTGGCCTCGGTGATGATGCCCAGCATTCCCTCAGAGCCGCACATCAGGCCCGTAAGGTCAAAACCGACAACGTTCTTCACCGTCTTGCCTCCCGTGCGGATCACCTCGCCTGTAGCGGTGACGACCTCAAGACCGAGTACATGATGTTTGGTAACGCCGTACTTCGGCGTTCTCATCCCGCCTGCATTCTCGGCGATGTTGCCGCCTATGAAGGAATCTTTGTACGATGCGGGGTCGGGAGCGAACATCAGGCCGCGTTCTGCTACGGCCTGCTGCACATCGAATGTGGTGAGTCCGGGCTGGCAGGTTATGTAGAGATCATCGACGTTTATTTCGATGATCTGCTTCATTCGGTCGGTGCCGATCACGATGCCGCCATCGACAGGGACCGCACCGCCCGTGTAACCGACACCGCCGCCGCGTGCCGTTACCGGAAAGACGACCTCATTCGCGAGTTTGAGGATCTCGACCATCTCCGCGGTCGATTCGGGAAACACGACGGCCTCGGGCGGGAACTTTTCCTTTACGGCATCGGCCCCGTATGGCTCAACCCGCGTTGGATCGACAACTAGATTTTCGTCACCCACGATGGCACGCAGGCGTTCCAAAACCTCAGGCTTAGATGCGTTCGTCGTTTTCCGTCCAGAAGAGTTGAAGTGTATCGACTCAAACTCTGTCATATCACTTCGTCGATCCTTTCATCCCAGGTCCGTTCCTGCGGCTCGCCCAGTTTGCCGAGCGACTTGGCAACTATCATAGAGACGGTGGCATCGCCAGTTACGTTTATGGTCGTGCGGCACATATCCAGCGGCCGGTCGATAGCAAATATCAACGCCAGCCCGACCTCGGGAATACCGGCCTGGGCCAACACGATAACGAGCATGACCATACCTGCGCCGGGAACTGCGGCCGAACCGATCGATGCAAGGGTCGCCGTAAGGATAATACCGAGTTGAGCGCCGAGGCTGAGATCCATTCCGAATGTCTGAGCGATAAAGACAGCCGCTACGGCCTGATAAAGACTTGTACCGTCCATATTGACCGTCGCACCGATCGGCAGCACGAAGCTGGCGACCTCATCATCAACGCCGAGATGCTCGGTGACCCGCTCCATTGTAACCGGCAGCGTGGCCGCACTTGAGCTAGTAGAGAATGCCAGCAGTTGAGCGGGTGCGATCCCGCCTAAAAAGAAACGCGGGGATTTTTTTGTAAAGGTCCAAACAAGAAAAACGTAGAAGAAATAGAGCGTTGCAAGCCCCAGCAGGACCGAGAATGAATACCATAAAAGGGCAATGAACAGATCGGTCCCGGGAGCTTCGGCGACGATAGCGGCGAGCAGTGCAAAGACCCCGAACGGAGCTGCAAGCATTATGAGGTCGATCATTTTGAGGATCACCTCATTAAACCCGGTGAAAAAGCTCTTTACAGGCCCTGCCTTTTCTGGTGGGATCAGTATCAGGCCAATGCCGAAGAATATGGCGAACACGATGACCTGAAGCATGTTGCCATTTGAACTCGCCGCAGCCACGATGTTCTCAGGCACAAGATCCTCGAGAGCTTTGAGCGGGCCCGACGCTTTTTGCTGTTCGGCGGCCGTGATCCGCGCTCCGGCATCCTTTTCGTAACTGGATATAAGCTGGGTTCGCGTCTCTTCCGTTACGGCAGAGCCCGGCTTTACGATATTAACGATCGCAAGCCCAAGGCTAACTGCGACTATCGTGGTCCCTAGATATATCGCGATGGTCCGGAGCCCCATCTTGGAAAGCTGGGTAATATTGTTGAGGTCGGCAATTCCCTTTATCAACGAGCCGAGGATCAGAGGTATCGCGATCAGCTTCAACGCATTGATAAAGATCGTACCAAATGGTTTGATCCAATCGACGATAAAATCCTTTCCCCATTCGACTTGGATCAGCGCGGCAGCAAACGCCACACCCGCGGCCATTCCGATCAAGATCCGCCAGTGAAGTGCCAATTTTGTCATGCAAGGAAGTTTCCACTTTTTTGCCCGACAAATCAAACAAACAGCCCTTTTCGGGTTTGCCTTGGCTGTTTTAAGTGATCTGAAACCCTTATTTTTGCTTATCTCGGCGAAGGTTGCCGCGCCCGGTTCGAAATAATACTCAATGAGGCTCAGGGTAGCTTGTTAATGTGCGAGTTTTGCCCGATAATCCGTTAGTTTTGTACATCAATTTAAATGGTCGAAATAAGATCATGAGCGGCAACGAAGACAAAAAAATTCCACCAGACGAATACGAGCAGGAACTCACAACCGATCTTGACGATGACACGCCGGACAAGCCGAAAGGCATGCCGCTGCATAACAGGATATTCCTCGGCCTTGCGATCGGCGTTTTTGGCGGGCTTACCGCAAATCGGGTCTGGGGTGGCGATAATGAATGGGTTATATGGACAGTAGAGAATTTCACCCGGCCGCTCGGCCAGCTATTTCTGAACATGCTTTTGATGATCGTGGTCCCGCTGGTCTTCTCATCGCTGGTGGTCGGCGTGGCCGGAATCGGCGACATCAGAAGGCTGGGCCGGATCGGATTGAAATCGTTTGCCTACACGCTGATCATCTCAGCAATATCGGTATTTATTGGTCTCGGGCTTGCTAATACTATTCGGCCCGGTGAGCGCATCAGTCAGGAAACGGCCTCCGCGCTGAAGTCCGAATTTTCGAGTAAGGGCACCGAGGCGGCAGAGGCTCAACGCAAGGCGGCCGAAGCGGCAAAAGCAGATTCACCGCTGATGCAAGCGGTTAAGACAATAGTTCCGAGTAATATACTCAACTCGGTCGCGAGCCCGAGCTCGAACATGATACACGTGATGTTCTTTGCGCTCATCCTCGGTATCGCGATCACGCTTTTGCCTGCCACGGTTTCTGCACCATTCGTTGGGTTTAACGAAGCCCTCTTTGCGATCAGCGCAAAGGTGATCGACATTGTGATGAAATTCGCACCGTACGCGGTGGCGTGCCTGCTCTTCAACAACATTGCGCAATTTGGCCTGGAATTACTCCAGTCGCTGGGCTGGTTTGTGGCCACGGTGCTGATCGGGTTGTCGCTGCACTTCTTCGGCGTCTATTCGCTTTCGGTCTGGTTCCTGTCGCGGATCAATCCGATCGAGTTTTTCAAGCGGATCAGAACGGTGATCCTCACGGCATTTTCCACATCGTCGTCAAACGCGACGCTCCCAACGGCCCTTCGCGTTTCGCACGAGAATCTTGGCGTGCCGCGGGAAATAAACAGCTTTGTTTTGACGGTCGGCGCGACTGCTAACCAAAACGGCACGGCACTCTATGAAGGTGTCACAGTCTTGTTTCTAGCACAGCTTGCCGGAGCCGACCTGACGTTCAGCCTGCAGCTTTCGGTTGTATATCTCGCGATCCTCGGCGGTATCGGGACAGCGGGTGTTCCCTCCGGTTCGATTCCGTTTATAATTGGTATTCTGGTAATGATCGGCATTGATCCGGCCCTTATAGCCATTATCATTGGTGTCGATCGTCTCCTGGATATGTGCCGAACCACGCTGAATGTGGTCGGCGATATCACGGCCGCCACCTTCGTTGCTCGAAGCGAGGGGTATGAACTCCTGAAAGTACGTGAAGACGGGGGCCCTGGCTTATGACCGGCTTTTTGCGGTAATCGCACTATTCATGTCTTGATCGAAGAAGAAGAGGTTTAGTATGTTTCCGATAGGCGACGACAATTCCGATATCACGATCACCCCGTTCGTCAATTACATTTTTCTTGGGTTGAACATTCTCGTGTTCGTGCTTCTGCAGCAAATGGGGACCGGAGATGGTTTCACCTACGCCTATTCGCTAGTACCGAAGGAGATCACGACGGGAGTTGACCTCGCCGGGGCACAGATCGTCCGAGACTCGTTTGGGAACACGGCCCAGATACAGCATTATTCCACGCCGCTTCCGGTTTATTTTAACTTCCTCAGTTCGATGTTCATGCACGGAAGCATTGCCCACATCGCCGGCAACATGCTCTTTCTCTGGATATTCGGCGACAATCTGGAAAATCTTTTGGGCCACGTCCGCTTTGCCCTTTTTTATGTCGCGTGCGGATTTCTTGCCGCTGTTGCTCAGATCGCGACAGACCCCACTTCGGTCATACCGATGTTGGGTGCTTCCGGTGCGATCTCCGGGGTTCTTGGCGGCTATGTGCTCTTGTTCCCACAACGAAAAGTACGTGCAATAATCTTTAATTTTCTTACCACGGTTCCTGCGATAGTTGCGGTTGGGATATGGATCGCCTACCAGCTTATTCTCGGGATTATGACGCCGGCAGGTACGGGTGGTGTAGCATATGCGGCACACATCGGCGGATTTTTCGCGGGGTTGGCGTTGATCAAGGTGTTTGCTTGGGGCCGCGAGGTATAAAAATACGATAGTGCTGTTAAGGTAACACCGATTTTTCGGAAAGCAATAGCCCCAGGAAGTGCTCATCGTCAAACTTTGCCAATCGCCCTTGCCTGACTACCAACAACCCTCGTGATCGTATGACGTAAAGCCGTTGGTTCCCGCCACCCGCGGCGGCAAAAACATCGTGTGGTAGGTCACGCCCGAATCCGTAGCCCGAGACCCTCTCGAATGCTGGTTCCCCGCGCATGCCAAGGCGACGTAGAATGCCGCGCCGTCCCGCCCCTTCCACCCTTGCGGTCGTTTCGCCTCCATGATAGCGATTGAGCCAGAAAGTAATGCCATAGTTCGGATTTGCCTCGCTACCCTTGTATAACTCCGCGAGTAGATCTTTCCGGATAACTCGCTTCCCTTCCCACTGACCCTCGTTCAGCAGCAGCAGACCGAATTTAGCCCATTCTCGCGTCGTCATGTATGCGCCGGAGGGAAGGTTAGGCTGGCCTTCCTGCTCGTTCCAGCGGGCGACACTGGCTCCGATCGGATCGAGTATCCTGCGCTCGAGATATTGCCGGACCGATTCGCGACGTGGAGCCAGCTTTCGCCGCATGACCTCTCCAAAGATCTGAAAGGCTGTCGCACCGTATCGAAATTCTTTGCCAGCATCGGCGACGATCTCACCTTTGATCGCCGCCGAGTAAGTAGGCGGTACGGCGGTCAGACCGGTCGTGACTCCACTGGTAAGCTGGAGAAGCTGTCGAAGCGTTATTTGTGATCTTCGAGGGTCATTTTTCCATTCCGTTATTGTTTCCGATACTTTTTCGTCAAATCCGGCGAAGAGTTTGTCCTCTATCGCGGCGGCCAATATTACACCCGAAAACGACTTCGTCCCGCTCGCAAGCGTCCAGGCCGTAGTCGCCGTGTGGCCGTTGTGATATTCCTCGAAAACAGTCTTCCCGTCCTTAATCACCAGGATCGAGAGTCCGCGATGCTCCCTCGAATAATTCGCCGCCTTTCTAAATGGCGGGTCGTCAAATAGTAAGGTCTGGGATTGGGTTTGGATTTGTGCTGACGACCCTTGATGGGCAATACGGGCAGCGGCAAAAACAGAAATGAGAATGACCGCCCCTGCAAAAATAGCTTTTCTCACAATAATCCCTCCCCGGTTCGCCCCCCTTTTACCGGTTGCGACGTTTGAATGGCCTCGCCATTTAGACTCCCCAGATGCCTTTTTGGTCGCCGATGGGGCACAATTTCCTGCGTACTTGGGGAATAACGGGCCGGACAACACCAATGGCGGCAACGTCATCAAAAGGTCGATTCTTGAGCAAATTTCGGATAATATCTATTTGTTATGAATATCTCGATCGCCACAATAATATCCCGTCGGTCCTTTTTTGCTTTGCTGCTTATCCCAGCCTTTCTGATCTCTGTGAATGCCCAGGGCAACGAGGTTTTCTCAGATCCTAACGTCGACTATTCGTTTGATGTCCCGGACGACCGTTGGAAAATGACGGCCAAACCCTCTGTGACTAACCCGAACGTCGAATTTGTCTTTAATGACAGGCTTGACGGACATCTGGAAGTTCGGAAGATGACCTTTGCCCGAACAGTTTCTATGGCGGATATCCTCAAGGAAGAGGAACAGAAACTGCAGTTCATGCCCGGATTCGTTGCCGGACGTGAAGAAAATTTCGGGGGCCACCTGAACGGGGCGATCCTGAACTTTGAATTTATCAGGGCGGGACGTCCGATGGCTGGAAGATACTATTACCTAAGGTCAGGTGACTCGGTTTACGTTCTGCGCTTTTCGGGTATGCGCGACAGGCTCCGCTCGGTCCGTAACCAAACGGACACCATCGCTCGCACTTTTAGAGTCCGGCAGGCGGGTTAAACTCGGCATTATCCCGGTCTATCGCAGTTACTCGCTTCCCCGGCCCCCCTCAACCTTCAACTTCCGCATCTCAAACCAATTTTCCATCAGGGTGTTGACGCAAGTTGCCTGATTTGGTTACTTTTGTAGTGCCTCAAAGTCGCCCTTCTTCCCAAAAGGATGGCATAAGAGTTGCTGTTTCATGTGGCTTGCCATGGATGGCGAACAGGCAACCTGGGATCTGGCATTGTTTGTTTGGGTAATTTTTCCCCCGGGACACTGTCATTCTGAAGCCTCCTGCGGAATTGTTGAACACCTGTGGAGATGTGGGACGAAAAGAACAACAGAGTGCGACTTCTGATCATTGACGACGAGCCATCGGTCGGAAACATTCTCTTTGAAGTATTTTGCGACCGGTACGATTGTATCGTTGCGCGATCAGGCACGGAGGCAATGGAGAAGCTAGGTCAGATGTCTTTCGATATTGTGCTGAGCGATATCGATCTGGGCGATATGAATGGTATCGACCTCGTGCCGCTGATCCTCGACACGTCTCCTGATGCATCGGTTCTTATGATCTCGGGGAACCAGACCATAGACCATGCGATCGAGGCGATGAGGTCAGGAGCCTTCGACTATATCAAAAAACCGTTCGATATCGATATGGTCGAGATCGCGGTCCAGAAAGCCCACGATCACCATCAGCTCCGGATCGCCAAGCGCAGGCACGAAACAGAGTTGGAAAGGCTTGTCCAGGAGAGGACCGACCAGCTCCAGTTTCTCTCATATCATGATGCGGTAACCGGCCTCCCAAATCGCATGCTCCTAAACGACCGTCTTGCCCAGGCTCTGATCTCTGAAAGACGCGGCGGTGGAGTTGGCCTGATCTATGTTGCCCTCGACAAGCTGAAGAAAGTGCAGGACACACTTGGACATACCGTTACGAACACGATATTGAAGACCACCGCCGAACGCCTGGAGACGGTGTTCGGCGACCACGCAACTATCTCTAGGATCGACAGTGACGAATTTGCGCTGCTATTGCCGAAGTTGCGATCGGAGCAGGACGTTATCAAGGCTGTGAGTTCGATCAGCGAGAACATCAGAGATCCGTTCATCATTGGCGAACACGAACTGTATCTCACGGCTAGCATTGGAGTTAGCATGTTTCCTTCGGACGGACGAGACCCGGAGACCCTGTCGAAGAAATCGGGTGCCGCACTCCTTAGAGCGCGGGAAAACGGCGGTGATAACTGGCAGTATTACACTCCGGGCATGAACAGCTCGGCCATGAAGCGATTTGCGATAGAAGGCGGAATTCGCAGAGCCCTCGAACGGGATGAGTTCACCGTTCTTTACCAACCAAAGGTCAATGCTGCTAATGGAAAAATAACGGGAGTCGAAGCACTTGTTCGATGGGAGCACCCTGAACTTGGTTTTCTCCAGCCTGACGAGTTCATACCAGCAGCGGAGGATTCCGGAAGTGTGGTTCCATTGGGCGCGTGGGTCCTTAGGAAGGCATGTTCGGATGTAAGAGACCTCAATGATCTCGGAATTCCGATCGGTGTTGCGGTGAATTTTTCACTTAAGCAGCTCCAATCTGCCGGAGTCGTGGACGAGATCATGGAAATATTGTCCGACACCGGCCTTGACGCAACGCTCCTCAATCTAGAGATAACGGAAAGTTCGATAATGAATGACCTTGAATCAGCGATCGAGACCCTTGGGGCATTGAAAGCGCTGGGCGTATCGATCTCGCTTGATGACTTTGGAACCGGATACTCATCATTCGGCCATTTGAAACGTCTTCCGATCGACGTTTTGAAGATCGATAAGTCGTTCGTTCAAGACGTTACCTCTGACGCCGACGGGGCGGCGCTTGTAATGGCAATGATCTCCTTAGCCCAAAATCTTCGATTGAAGGTGGTCGCTGAAGGCGTCGAAACAAAGGAGCAGCTTAGCTTCCTGAACCTCTTAAGGTGTGACGAGTACCAAGGATACTTTTTTAGCCAACCCGTAGATGTAGATAGTCTGAAGAACCTGATCGCACTAAACTCGAAAAATGGCACATCGTTGGGTAAATAATCCCCAGATGTCCATGTTTCCGGTCGGATTTTCCTCCCCTTTTCCGCTTTTGAAAGGTTGAATGTAGATCTCGGCAGGTCAGGTTGCAGCTTGCAACTGTAAGTCCTATTTATTCAATGGCATAGCTAAACATTCTCGAGTTGCCTGAGTTTGGCACAGGCATTGCACTAATATACGGCGGATACAGCCTCCCACGTATCCAGAGCGAAACCCGCGAGACATCGCAGTTTTGCGACCGGCAAAGGCATTTACCTCTCCCACGGTTAATGCCGGCCAGGTGGAAGCGGTTACATAAACTCAGCCTTTTTTTCCTCTCACATGTTGGCTGATCTCCCACGACTCTTCCTACCGACTCATTTCGAACCGTTGGGATCAGACAGATGCTCTCCCTCCCATGCTGCGAAGTGAACTTCTTTAGTGATCAGGATGTAAGGTGCCGAGACGATTACATCCATCTACATCGATACTCCTCCTCTACTTAAGAATGCTGCTCCCACAGCATTCTTTTTTTCTTCAAATCAAAAGCCTTCCCGAACTTCGAAGTCCGGGAAGGCAAGATGAAAGCGGAATCGTCCTTTATTACATCACAAACTCAAAGTTCTTCGTCCTCTGATCAGGTGTTATGGGTACATTCGCACTCATTCTGACCGGGCTAAGGGTATTTTCAAGGCCTTTTTCCGTCTCGATGCTGTCGAGAGCCTTGGTCTGCTCGTCGAGGAGATCTGCGAGCGAGGCAATGACGCTGGCCTCGGTCGATCCCGAAAGGCTCGGGATCGCAACCGTTGTGTCGAGCGAGAATCCATGGGAAGTACCGTCGAAACGTTCCTGGCGCATTACGCTGCGAAATATCTCAGCTATCTGCGTTTGGCGGGACCTTAGTATCTGAAACTTGATATGCTGCTCAAGTTCCTGCTTCTTTCGGGCAACCAACCAATCGATCTTTGCGGCAATTATCTCCACGCTGCTGGTCTCCGGCAGACAATCGTCAGCACCACAGCTCAATGCAGCTGCAATTGATTCTCTGTTGTGGAACGACTTCGTGAAGAATATGAAACCGGCGTCAGAAGTCTTAAGGTCTGCCTTCAATTCTCTGCAGACGTTCAACCCCTTCAGGTCGTATAACCCCAGATCACAAAGTATCGCGTCCGGGCGCTCTATCTTTGCGGCCCTTATGCCGGCAGCGCCGCCAAGTGCAAACATCACCTCATATCCATGCTCGTCCAATCTTTTTGCGATATCGCCAACCTTTTCAAAATTATCCCCGATAAATAGTATTTTGGATCTTTGTTTGTTGTACATCATTTGTTCGCAACCGGAACTAGGGTTTTGATCTGCTCCCCAGTGGAAGAAGAATTGGTCCGGTGCTAACTTTCTCCACAGCAAATGATGTGCCGAAGGTGCCAACCCCCTGTACACAGGGTTTGTCCATTGATTTGGCCTGTAAAGTTTCATAAAATGCCGAGCGGAGGGTGGATCTTGCCGGGAGCTTTGCGGCAGAATGGGAGTTTTTCCTACCTTTGACGATGAGTCAACTAGGAGTCGGTGGGCCGACCAACGAGCCTGGCAAGTGTTTTTCGGTCTATCTGCAATATTCTGGCGGCGGCCTGCTTATTTCCGCCCGTACTCTCCAATACCTTGCGGGCGTACGCACTTTGCATTTCACTCATGGTCACAAACGTCTCCTCACCGGACTGCTGTCCGGGAACAGCCGCCTCGGCCCGTCCGGTCTCTTCGCTTTTGTTTAGCACCCGGATGGGAAGATGGTCCATATAGATTATGTCGTCGGCGAACGAGATCGCATGCAGAACTGCATTTTCCAACTCGCGGACATTTCCGGGCCATGAATATGATTGCAATGCACGCATTGCGGAATTCGAAAACCGAACCGGAGGTGCACCGCCTCTATCTACCTGCCGGGCAAAGTGATCGGCAAGTAAAGGAATGTCCTCAAGCCGCTCTCGTAGAGGCGGAAGATGAATGGTCACGGCGTTCAAACGGTACATCAGGTCTTTTCGGAAACGTCCTTCAGCGACCTCCGCTTCAATGTCGCGATTGGTTGCGGCGATCACACGTGCATTCACCCTTTGGGTCTTGTTCGAGCCCACACGCCTAATTTCGCCCTGCTGAAGCGTACGAAGGAGTTTTACCTGGAAGAGCGGATCTGTTTCTGTAATCTCATCGAGGAAAATTGTGCCCCCGTCGGCCTGTTCCCAAAGGCCTACGCGGTCAGTATTCGCTCCGGTAAACGATCCTTTCAGATGTCCGAAAAGTTCAGATTCGATCAGATCCAAGGGTATCGCACCGCAATTTACCGCGACGAACGCCTTATCTGCTCGCGGGCTCCGGCTGTGTATGGCGGAGGCGACGATCTCTTTCCCCGTGCCGGACTCTCCGGTGATCAAAACAGGGAGATCGGTCCCCGCCACACGGCCTACCATTTTCAAACACTCGACAAATCTTGGACTTCGTCCTATCAGCGGTATGTCAGACACATATCCGGGTTTTGGATCTTGTGCCGAGCTACCTGAGCGATGGGTACGCAGCGCCAGTTGATCTTTGACAACATTCGAGATGTTAACGATGTCATCAACGGTGAACGGCTTTACAAGGTAGTCAAATGCGCCGATCGCCGTTGCATCAAGGGCACCGGCAGCAGACCCCTGGCCGGTCATAAGAACAAATCTCGCGTTGGGTTGAACTTCGGCAAACCGTTTCAGTACTTCATAGCCATCTGTGTCGCCCATGACAACGTCACAGAACACCATTGAGAACTGATATTGGGCCATTTGCGAGATCGCCTCTTCAGCGGATGTGGACCGGATCACCATCCAACCCTCATTCATGAGAATGCTTGCTACGAGTTCCCGTACCTGAGGTTCATCATCGACGACTAATGCGAGAGTGGGATCAGCCATTTGCGAATAATACACGAACTTTGCCGACGGAGGCAACTTACTTCCGAGATAGAAACACTGCGAAAAAGGTATTGACTAATCCAAATTTAAGTTTAGAATACACGTAGCATTTTTTTGCGGCCAGACTATAGTAAATAGGGTTATTCGTGGAGTGATGTGTTTCCCGCAACTCAGTTGCTCATCGTATACGGAAATTTGGATCCTGTCTGATCGCTTTCCTTGGTTTCCTGCGAATCAAGGGTCATTGCTTGGTCCTAAGTGACTTGCAAGCTTCGTTGCCTTCCAAAAATGCTTCCACGATAACCGATCTACGGGACGACCGCACTGTCCCGCCTTATTTCCTTTTGATCATTTGATGTGGTGGATCACTGATCGCCACTTCATTTCCTGTTCCTGATCTGGTATGAGGTTTTCCCACACCAGAGCGATTCAGAATCGAGGGCGACCACAAGGCCCTGCCCTAGCAGTGCGGGTTATTTGTGTCACTACGCGAAGAGCCGAAATCGTTGGATCTGAGCCTGTCTTTGTTCCCTGCTTGTTCGGTATCGGAGGTGTTCCGACATGAAGACACCGTTTTTGTACAGGCCGACGAATTATCTCGATAGACTGCCCGAACTGTTCGGGGCCATTGCGATCGCGGCGGGTATCGCAGTGCTATTGGTTTGGATCTACGATCAATGGCTGCTTATGGTGCCGGTGGTGGGATCTCGTGCGATGGAGCCGTCGGCGGCCGTCGCCTTTGTTTTGCTGGGGGTGAATTTTGTTCTTGTCCGGGGCGAGCGCTCGGCTTGGGGCAGAACCGCATTCGTTGTGGTCTCCTGCGTGAACGTTGCCGTCGCTCTGGCTATTCTGCTTCGTTACACAACCGGTTTTGGGATCGAGCTGAACGCTGCGCTTTTTCCAGAGAAGGTTATCCGGGAGTTTGGTCCCGCCGATGTATATACTTCGCCGCAGACCGCCCTACTCTTTTTTCTTGTCGGCGCCTCTCTTCTTCTTCTCCGTTTTCGGATCAAGCCGATCGCCTGGACGAGTCAGCTTTTGGGATCGGCCGCTTTAATAGTGTCGCTTGCTTTGGCGATAAGCGACCTTTTCAAATTAACGATCACAGACCTCGGACAAAATAACACTCGGACCCCTTTTGCCAGTGCTGCCTTGTTCGCGATCTTGTCCTTCGGCGCGTTGTTGGCACATCGGGAAAATGGGATGCTGAGCATCTTCTGGAGTGAATCGGCCGGCGGTGAACTCACGAGAAGGATATTGCCGTTTGTCGTACTTTTTCCGATCTTGGTGGGCTGGCTGCGTCTCGTCGGCGAGTGGCGTGGATTCTATTCTTCGGAATTCGGTGTCGTGATATTTACTGCGGCAACGATATTCGGATTTTCGTTCACAGTCTGGCTTACTGCCCGATCGCTAGATAGATCGGACCTCGAACGCCGCCAGGCATAGTCTGAACTGGCAGAATCTTCACAGGAATTAAAGAACATCAAACATGCCCTCGACGCTTCGTCAATTGTCGCGGTTACAGACCAGACCGGCTCGATAATTCTTGCTAACGATAAATTCTGTCAAATCTCGGGCTACAGCCGAGAAGAACTCATCGGCCGGGACCATCGTCTCATAAACAGCGGTCACCACCCGAAGGATTTCATCAAGGATCTGTGGAGGACGATCGGCCGCGGAGAGGTGTGGCACGGGGAGATCAAGAATCGTGCGAAGAACGGAACTTACTACTGGGTGGACACAACAATAGTTCCCTTTATCAACAGAAACGGGAAGCCTTACCAATACGTCGCGATCAGAAACGACATTACTTCGCGAAAGAAATATGAAGAGAGCATAATTCGCGAAAAGAAGTTCAACGCCGATATATTGAGCGCACTTCCCGGTATCTTCTATTTGTTTAACGAACACGGCCGGTTCCTTCGCTGGAATGAGAACTTTGAGAACGTTTCCGGATATAGTGCTCTGGAAATATCCAAAATGTCGCCAACGGATTTTTTCAGGAGCAGCGAGAGGGATTACATCCGTTCACGTATCCAGCGCGTACTCGACGACGGCGAATCTGATGCCGAGGCCGACTTCCTGACCAAGGATGGGAACGGTATTCCTTATTATTTTACCGGCAAGCGAGTCGAATTGGACGGAGAGATATGCGTCACGGGCATGGGGATCGATGTTACGCAGAGGAAAGCGGCCGTGGACGCACTAAAAGATTCGGAAGAGCGATACCGGATGCTGTTTGAGAACAACCCGTATCCGATGTGGGTCTATGACACTCAAACACTTGAATTTTTGGATGTTAACTCCGCGGCGATCAGAAAGTACGGGTACAGAGAAGACGAGTTTCTCTCGATGAAGATCACCGATATTCGACCGGCCGAGGATATCGAAATATTGACGAGAAACGTCAAGAATACTACATCCGCGCTTTCGCACGCCGGAATATGGCAACATAGGCTCAAGAATGAATCGATAATCCTCGCCGAAATAAGTTCCCACGAACTCACGTTCGATGGCCGAGATGCCCGCCTCGTGCTTGCGCACGACGTGACCGAAAGGGAGAAAGCCGCCGAAATGGTCAGAGAAAGCGAGGATCGATTAAGGACGATGTTCGACATCGCATCGGTCGGCATTGTCCAAATCGATGCAAGAGACGGCCGATTGATCCTGTTCAACCAAAAATACTGTGAGATCACAGGATATTCGTCCGAGGAATTGAAGGGCGTTGACGTCTTCGACATCACACATGGAGACGACCGTGAGAATGACAGGGAGATGTTTCGCCGGGCGGAACGTGGTGATACGCCATTATATATAAATGAGAAAAGATATGTCCGTAAAGACGGCGAGATCAGATGGGTAAGGGTGAACGCAAGTTTCATTCGCGACGGGGCCGGAAACGCTTTGAGAACGATGGCGGTGGTCGAGGACGTCACCGAGCGAAAGCTCGCCGAAAAAGCCATTAAGGAACTGAACGAGACCCTCGAACAGCGGATTCGCGAACGGACGATCGAGCTGGAGGCGGTAAATCGCGAACTTGAGGCATTCTCCTATTCGGTCTCTCACGACTTGCGTGCCCCGCTTAGGTCGATCGACGGTTTCAGCCAGGCGATCCTCGAAGACTGCTATGGCGATCTTGACGAAACCGGCAGAGATCATCTTGAAAGGATCAGGACAGCGAGTCGGCGAATGGGCCGCTTGATCGACGACCTTCTCAAGCTTGCCCGGGTAACCCGTTCGGAGGTTCGAAGAGAACTCGTCGACCTCTCGAAGCTGGCTGAGGACATTGTCCGCGCGTTTCGTGAGCAGGAACCCGACCGCGAGGTCACAGTGGCTATAGACACTGATCTCAACGAGAAATGCGACGAGCGATTGGTGCAGATCGCACTGGAGAATCTGATCGGCAACGCCTGGAAGTTCACGTCGAAACGCCCGGAAGCTGCGATCCGTTTCGGCGTCGTCCAGAATGGCCATAAAAAAGAGTATTTCGTCGGCGATAATGGAGCAGGTTTTGACATGGCATATGCCGATAAGTTGTTTGGTGCCTTTCAACGATTGCATCGTGCGGACGAATTTGAAGGGACCGGAATTGGACTGGCTACGGTTCAACGCATAGTGCGACTTCATGGCGGACAGATACGTGCGGAAAGCGAACCGGATGTGGGAACGACCTTCTATTTTTCACTTTCTTAAGGGATAGGTATAAATGGCAGACAAAACGATCCTCTTGGTTGAAGACAATCCTGATGATGTAACTCTTACGATCAGGGCATTTGAGAAAAATAACGTCGCGAATGAGGTTCAAGTGGCCCGAGACGGTGTTGAGGCTCTTGACTTTCTGTTCTCCAGGGGGAGTTTTGAGGGCGCGGAAAATCCGCTTCCGCATCTGATCCTTCTTGATCTAAAGCTGCCTCGTGTCAACGGACTCGAGGTGCTTAGAGAGATCCGGTCAAATAAACGAACGCGATATATTCCGGTCGTGGTTCTAACCTCGTCATCCGAAGAAGAAGATCTGGTGCGGAGCTACGATCTGGGAGCAAATAGTTATGTGCAAAAACCGGTAGATTTCAATGAGTTCATTGAGGCCACCAGGCAGCTTGGACTTTTCTGGCTCGTATTGAACCGGACACCTCCGGTTGATCGATGATGAAGGACCTGAAGTTACTCATAGTCGAAGATCTCGAAGACGATGCTGCCCTGCTGCTGCAATACCTCAAGCGTGCGGGCTACAACGTTTCATGGAAACGTGTGGACAGCGCCGCCGAAATGCGCCGTCTTCTGTCCGACGAGCCTTGGGATGCGATCATCTCAGACTACAGTATGCCGTCGTTCACCGGGATCGAGGCGTACCACGTTCTTAGAGAAACGGATATTGATATTCCCTTCATTATTATCTCAGGAACCATCGGCGAAGAAACTGCCGTATCAGCGATGAAGACCGGCGTAAGCGATTATCTGATGAAAGATAATCTAGCGCGCTTAGCACCGGCGCTCGAGCGCGAGCTTGCTGATGCAGGCCACCGCCGGGCGAAACGTAAGGCTGAGAAGGCCCTTTTGGATTCAGAAGAGCGCTATCGTATCGTCGCACAAACAGCCTCGGACGCGATCGTAAGCATCGGGCCGGACAGTGTGATCCAGTACGTGAATCCGGCGACAGAACGAATCTTCGGGTACTCGTCAGACGAACTTATCGGCGAGCCGATAACGATGTTGATGCCGGAATACCTGAGACGGGACCACCTTTCCGGCATCAGGAAATACCTAAAAACTGGTAAAAGGAACCTGCAGTGGAGCGGAATGGAAACGATCGCTCTTCGAAAGGATGGCACGGAGTTTTTGATCCACATTTCCTTTGGCGAGTACAAGGACGGAAGTTCCCATCTTTTTACCGCGATCATTCGAGACATTACCGAAAGTAAAAAGGCCGAGCGTCTTCTGCGCGAATCCGAAGAAGACTATCGCGGGCTTGTTGCGGCAACCACCCAATACGTTTGGGAGCTGGATGAGCGCGGCAATCTATACGAATTCCCGGAATGGTGGGTAGGGCTTACCGGTCAGAGCTACGAGGACAGCCTGAATTATGGCTGGACACAGTTCGTTCACCCGGAAGATCGAGATCTGATCACTTCAAGCTACCAACAGGCACTTGCCACACGCACTCAGGCATCGCTTCGCCTCCGGCTCCGGCTGAAAACAGGTGAATACCGATGGTACGCGGCCCGGGGTGTTCCCCTTTTCCGTGACGACGGCAGCTTTCGAAAATGGATCTGTTCCCTGGCGGACATAAATGATCGAATGCAAACTGAGCAGGACCTTAGAGAATCGGAGAAGCGATTTCGGGCCCTCGCTCTTGCCACTGCCCAAGTCGTGTTCACAGCTGCGGAAGACGGTACAAGCCATGAGCTCTTCGACTGGTTTTCAAGTTTTTCGGGCAGCTCTGTCAGTTCGGTCGCCGACATTGTTGAGAAAGTCATTCACCCCGATGATGTGGAACCGTCAATGCGTGCCTGGGGAGAATCCATGCACGAGGGCGGATTCTTTGAATTTGTGATGCGCTTTAGAACGCCTGAAGGCAACTATGAGCATTTTGAGGTCCGGGCATGCCCCCTTTTCGATAGCAGTGGAAAATTCAAAGAGTGGGTCGGAACCCTAAACAACGTAACCGAGAAGATCATTGCTGTAAAACGGCTCGAGGAAAGCGAGTACAGATATCGCGAGTTGTTTGAAAATGCGAACGATCTTATCTTCACGCTTGATCTTGAAGAACGTTTCACATCGGTGAATCGAGCATCAGAGATCGTTTCCGGCTATTCACGCGATGAACTTCTGGCAATGCGGCTTTCGGATCTCATAGCTCCCGAGTATTACGAGAGCGCTCGTGAAATGACAAAACGAAAGCTCGATGGTGAGAAGGCAACCAGCTATGAAACTGTAATGGTGTGCAAGGACGGCCGCCGAGTGTTACTTGACATGAGCAGCCGTCTAATCTACTCCGGGAGCACTCCAATAGGCATACAAGGGATAGCACGCGACGTCACCGAGCGAAAACTCGCTGAAGAAGCCGTTCGAAAAAGCGAGGCGCAACTCCGCCTGGTGACCGATACGGTCCCGGCGATGATCTCATATATCGACACCGATCGGGTTTGCCGTTTTGCAAATCGTCAATATCTCGACTGGTTGGGCAAACGGCCCGAGGATGTTATCGGCAAAAACCTGGACGATGTAATAGGGCTCGAAGCGAGCAAGAACCTGCAGCCAGAGTTTGAAAAGGCACTTTCGGGTGAGGGATTTACCACGGACCGATATGCGTACTTCTCCGGTAAAGACCCCGACAAGAAAGACTTTCGATTTCTCCGGGTAAGTTACATTCCCGACCTAGACCCAAGCGGTCGCAGCTTAGGTTGTTTTGTGTTCCTTATTGATCTTACTGATTCTAAACGAGTCGAATCGTCTCTTCGAGAAAGTGAGAAACGCTTGCGGCTGGTCACTGACTCGATGCCGGCGTTCATCACATTCTTCGACTCGGATGAGAGGCTTCGGTTCGCTAACAAGCTATATCTGGAGTGGATGAACATGTCTGAGCAGGAAATTCTTGGGCTTACGCTCCGCGAAATTCAGGGTGAGGAATCCTACCGCAAGATCGAAGATGAAATAAAGGCCGCATTGAGCGGAAGGCAGTTTTCTGTAGAACGGTCGATGTCGATGCAGCGAGCCGGATCGGAATCCGAAGAACCTCGATATATCCGAGTCAGCTATGTGCCCGAATTTGACGCCGATGGGGCCGTAGCCGGATATTATGCCTTCGGACTAGACCTTACCGAAGCGAGAAAAGCACAGGAGGCGCTGCGGAAGAGTGAGGAACAGCTCATACAGGCTCAGAAACTCGAGTCGATCGGCCGTCTTGCGGGCGGCATCGCTCACGATTTCAACAATATGCTTACGGCGATAAACGGTTATAGCGATCTGACGCTAAGACGAATGGCAGCAGACGATCCCCTGCGAACAAACATTGAGGAGATAAAAAAGGCAGGCAAACGATCAGCCGAATTGACCGGCCAACTTCTCGCGTTCAGCCGTCGGCAAATGCTCCAGCCGGCAGTGCTGGATCTGAATCAGGTCGTATCGGAAACACTTGAATTGCTCAAGCGTCTCATAGGTGAAAACATCGAGCTTACCGAATCGCTCAGTCCCGACCTGTGGAAAGTGAACGCTGATGCCGGTCAATTGGTTCAGGTCCTGGTAAATCTTGTGGTGAATTCGCGGGATGCGCTGCCTGAAGGAGGATCTATCGTTATTGAGACAAGCAACGTCCTACTCGACGAACAGTATATTAAGAACCACGTCGGAGTTGTTCCCGGGTCATATGTTCTACTGACAGTTGCAGACAATGGGATAGGAATGGATAGAGAGACGGCCAAGCACATTTTCGAACCGTTTTTCACAACGAAAGAACCAGGAAAAGGTACTGGCCTTGGCCTCTCGACCGTTTATGGGATCATAAAACAATCAGGCGGTGCGATATGGACCTATTCAGAACCGGGCAAGGGAACGACCATGAAGATATATCTTCCTCGTATCGAAGAGGATCGGGAGATACATCAGACACCACGTTCGAACAGTAATTTCAGTTTTGGATCGGAGACCATTCTGCTGGTCGAAGATGAAGACGTCGTCCGAGGACTGGCCCGTGAGGTGCTGGAAGCCTGCGGATATTCAGTGATCGAGGCGCGTAACGGGGTTCAGGCGATTGAGATATGTAATTTGACCGAGCCCAGCATCGACCTGCTGATGACCGATATTGTAATGCCCCAAATGGGCGGCCGTGAACTCGCCAAGGAACTGGCTCCGCGCTATCCCGAAATGAAGATCTTGTACACATCAGGATATACCGACAGCGCTGCGATCCGTCACGATATCGTGGAAGGAGGAACGAATTTTATCGCCAAACCGTTCACTTTTGCCGACCTTGCGACCAAGGTTCGAAACTTACTAGACGAAGAAACGCCGGCTAAATGAGGTGGGCCGAGAAACGCACCGTCGGCTTTTACTTTACCGAGACAGGATCGCGATGCCTGATCCATTCGGTATCAGATAACCTTTTCGCTCCGGAAGTCCGCCAAGTGCCTCCGCGAGAGAATTCCATTTCGACATCCGAAGCTTTGCCGCATCGCTGCCGGCGATTCGGGAAACGATACGAATATCAAACTCCTCCGCTTTTCGCAGAAGGCTCCAGGCTGTCTGTCCATTCACTTGATAACGCTCCGCAAGCCTTTGCGCAAGCCGGTTCGAATCCTCAGATCCGAACCAATCGAGAAAATCCGTCCGTCCCATACCGTCCCGGCACTCCGCCAGCAAAATTATCGTACCGCCGGGTTCGCAGGCACCTGTCGCCGCTTCAAGCGTCTTATGTGCCTGGATCATGTTTATGTCGTGAGGATAGCCCCCACAACTTGCTACAACAACCGCCCGTTTTTCGTTGATACTGATCAGATTCCGCTCCGCAAATCGGCGGCAAGCTTCGCGGTGAGATTCATACAGGTCGCCACAGACAACGTCGGTGGCCTCACCGGCATCGTTAACGATCGTGTTGACCGCATATGATACTTTGACCATCGAAGCCGCTTCGATAAAGGCCTCGTGGACCGGATTTCCGTCGAGCCGACCGGGACCTACTCCCTCAGTTCGTGCCAAGCGCTCCTGATCGAACGCAAGACGATGGGTTCCCGCGATGGTCCTCTGTGATGCAAGACCGGGGCATATCAGCTTCCGGCCTCCGGTAAAGCCGGCAAAATAATGAAAATTTACGCTGCCGACGGTGATCACATGGTCGGCCTCGACCAGCACCCGATTAAGTTCTATCGGAACGCCTCCGGACGTCTCTCCTAAGTTAAGGAAAGCCGCAATGTCGCGGGCTTTATGTTCGATCGTTTTTACACGCTGTGCAATGAACGGCGTCAGGATCTCCTGTTTTTCGTCTTCAGTGACAGAGCGATGGATACCGGTCGCAAAGATTATCCCGATGTCAAAGGGCATTGTACCGTTCGCGATAAGCCTGCGAACGAGCAAATTTACTATCTGTCCGGCCGCGCTCTTTCGTGTCGCGTCGGGCACAACGATCAGAACGCTCCCCCTCGGCGGGACGCTCTCCTCAAGAGACGAGACACCGATGGGGTTATCGAGCAGTTCGCCGATCTCCCTGTCGTTCAGTCCGTTTGGCTCATCAGCGGGAGCAAGGATCTCAAATCGGTTGCTGTCGTATTCGAGCCCGAACGAGGTTGAGCCGTATCTCAGATCGATCTTCGCCATTTTTGATTACTTCCGCATCGATATGACAAACCGCAGGTGGTGCCGAAACGACTCAACCGGTCCTTCCGACAGTGTTGGAAGGCTGGACAGAACTCGTCGGCTCGAAACAGCGAGTGCCCTTTTCGCAAATGTAAACCGCTTCTGCCTCGCCGTCCATCGATTCCATTTGAATTGTCAGATGCTCTATCCCGAAACGGTCCGAAAGGACGGATCTTACCCGGACAAGCAGTTCTGAATGCGGTTTAGAGTTGTCATGTGTTATGTGGGCCGAAAGTGCCTCGATACCGGACGATATGGTCCAAACATGCAAGTCATGAACGCCATCGACTCCCTCAGTACGGACGATCGCCTCTTCGACACGCGCAAGGTCAATGTGCCTTGGAGTTCCTTCAAGAAGAACGTTAACCGATTCGTTGATCAGACGCCACGCCGCAATAATGATGACACTGCTGATCAAAATACTACACAACGGGTCAGCCCACATAAACCCAAGAAGGATGATCAGCAGGCCTGAGACTATTGCCGCAACAGAGCCCAATAGGTCTCCCATAACGTGCATCCAGGCGCCACGCAGGTTCAAATTATTCTTTTGTTCCGAATGGAGCAGGTAGGCCACCACAAGATTTACGGCCAAGCCGCCGAACGCGATGATCGTCATCGGCCCGCCAAGCACGTCTATAGGGTCACGAAAGCGCCCGATCGCCTCATAGATGATCCACAACGCCAAGAGGACAAGCGCGATCCCATTCACAAACGCCGCCAGGATCTCGATCCGGTAATATCCGTACGTCTTGGTTGACGTGGCCGGCCGGCCCGCGAACCAGAAAGCGAACAGTGTCAGCGACATGGCCCCGACATCCGTCAGCATATGGCCCGCATCGGCGATCAGGGCGAGCGAATTCGTCAACCAGCCGCCGATCGCTTCGGCGATCATATAGATGAACGTGATCGCCAATGCGATCTTCAGCCGAAAGACGCCTTTTGCCGTCCTCGGGTCATGTCTGTGTGTATGTCCAGAACTCACTTCATTCGATATTGTTAGAACCGGCGGACAACACGTGCGGTACTGAGAGAGATGACAAAACCTGCCCGGTTACCTCGGTCATCGGCGGCCTCGATGGACAGTTCGTTATTGGTGGAGCGAGTCTGGAAGCGAAACGTACCGTCACTTCCGGAGAATACTTCACGGCCCTGATATCTGATCACAAGTCCCGGGAGTGTTTTGCCGGAGACGAGATATACATCACCACCGAGCCGTTCAACCGACCAATCAGAAACGGTAATGTTCGGACTTGCCGTAGCCCGAACCACATTCAGCCTTGCAGGTTCGCTCCATTCAGATGCCTGTCCCGATCGAGCCACCGCCTTGAGCCGCCAATGATAAGTACCCGGTGTCAGACCAGCTAGTCGGTATTCCCTATTACTGATGGATCCGCGATCCACCAACATAGAATCAGATGAAAAATAAGGCGTTCTGGCAACCTGCAGGTGATAAGAGACAACGCCGGGAGCTTCCGGTTGCCAAATGAAGGTCACAGATGCGCCTCGGCCGGAGGCATCGACGACCTGTGACGCGTTCGCCGGGCCTACCGTCCTTGGCGGCCGCAAGAGGTTTTCCCGCGAGGAGATCTTTCCTTTTTCCAGCGCAGCAAATTCGTTTTCGTTTATCGTTGTGCTGCGTCCACCTACCGTAGTTTCCACGCTTCCCCGGCTTATCCTGATCTCGCTTCCCTGCGAACGCGGATCAGCATTGAAACTTGCGTCAGTCTGTCCCCTCAGACGCGTTTCTGAGTCCAGCATTTCGACCACATTCCGGGTATTTTCAGGCTGTTCCTCGGTTCGAACATTCAACTGTCCGTCGTCAAGTGCAACCCTTACATTTCTACCGCCGAACAGCGATGAATTGTCCCTGATAATCACGGTGCTGTTCGGCCGGATAGTGTAAACCGAGCCGTCGATCATTTGGATCGTGGCCCGACCGTCTGCTTGCGTCTGCAGCGTGTCCCCCGCAGCCGCATACATCTGTTTCGTCACCACAACCGTCTCGCGTGTGGCGGCGCGCGTAATGCGGACGTCTCCTTCAAACGATATTATTCGTGCTGCGTCTTTTGGTATGTCGCCTAATTCCGGGTTCGCGAACATCTCATTATCGATCACCCAGCGGATACCAAAAAAAAGTCCGGCCGAAATAACAACAAGAGCGATCAGTCCGTAGAGGGTGCTTCGCCGTATCCGCCACCACTCAACGTAGAATTTCTTGTACTTTTGTTCCATCCAGTCGCAGTTGTCTATTCGTCTGTATCGACCGACGCGGCCGTTGAACGCTTCGTGGGAAACATCAGGGAAGCAACTATTGAAAGTGTAATGGCCGAGACAACCACGCTCAGCGAGATCGTTGTCAATTCGTCCTTATACTCATGAGCTAAGAGATCTCTAGCATACTGGGCCAACTGTCGCGAACTCTCCTCGCCGACCGCCATCAGGTATAACTCCGCTGTCATCGGAAGCAGCATCTTTATACCGATAAAGGTCAAAATGAATGCGAGACCCGTTTTCAGGTAATGAAACCGGTCGGCGATATCCGCAAGCAGGAAGAAAAACGTTCGTAGCCCCAGAATCGCGAATACATTAGAAGTATATATGATAAACCGGTCTGTGGTAATGCCGAAGATAGCCGGAATCGAATCGACAGCGAATATAAGATCCGTGAACTCGACAACGATCAACACCAGGAGCAGCATGGTTCCCGTTCTGACGCCGTCTTTTTTAACAAAGAATTTGTCGCCTTCGTACGTCTTCGTAATACGGATATATCGGGTAGCCAGTCGAACAACCCCGCTGTCGGTCGGGTCAAAATTCTCGTCTGTGTCCTTGAACATCTTCAGCCCCGTGTAGATGAGAAAAAAGCCGAAGATATAGATCACCCAATGAAACCGGTCGACCAGTTCCGCGCCGGCAAAGATCATAACAAGCCGCATCACGAGCGCACCCATTATCCCCCAGAACAGGACGCGATGCTGGTATTCTTTTGGTACCTTGAAATAGCTGAATATGAGAAGGAAAACGAAAAGATTATCGACCGACAGCGAGAGCTCGATCAAGTAACCGGTCAGGTAGAGCTTGGCATATTGGAGCCCGAACAGATACCAGATAAAGACACCGAAGCCGAGAGCCAATGACACCCAAACAGTTGCCCACGAGATGGTCTCCTTTCGCGTTGGCACATGAGCCTTGCGATTGACAATACCTATATCGACAAAAAGCGCCGTAAGGACGACAACAAAGAAAAGGGTCCAAACCCAATAGGGGACATCGACTGGTGTCATAGTTGATGGCCGCGGACCGCACTTTTTGACCTGTTAAACACGATCCGCAGCTAATAAGATTCTAGCTGATTATCTGAAAGTAAACCACATTCGCAAGAAACGCGAGACGGCGGGTCATCGGCCCCCGTCAATTCTTGCTGATAGGATCCGGCAGATCGCTTCGAGGCCGTCCCTATCCGATCCGGAAAAATCATCCTCGAGATCACTGTCAACATCAAGCACCCCGAAAACCTCGCCATCACCTGTAAATATCGGCACCACGATCTCCGACCGAGCGGCCGTGCTGCAGGCGATGTGGCCCGGAAACTCATTTACGTCCGGGACGATGGTTGTCTCCCTGCTCGAATAGGCATGCCCGCAGACTCCTTTGTCAAAGCGGATCCGTGTACAGGCAATAGGGCCCTGGAATGGCCCAAGTACAAGCTCACCCTCTTTCGCGATGTAAAAGCCTACCCAGAAGAACCCGAACGCCTCCTTCAGCACCGCGGCAACATTAGCGAGATTGGCGATCATATCAGGTTCTTCATCAATTAGTGACCGTATCTGCGGCAGGATCTCCGCATAAATCAGCTTTCTCGGAGCTCCCTTTGTAAAAGAAACGCTTTCCGCCATAATCTAGGATTTTAGGTGGCTCGACAAGATGCCGCAACCGAAGGGAAGCCGGGCGATGGATGCAGCCGTAAAACTTTTCTCAATAGCCTTGGGCGGGGCATTAGGGGCCGTTGCCCGGCATCTTGTCAATATCTCCCCGGTTGCAGGGGTTTTCGAAAAATTCCCACTCCCCACTTTTCTGATAAATATATCCGGCTCGTTCCTGCTCGGATTTTTTCTCATTATGTTCGCGGACAAGATCGAGGTTAACGAGCACGTGCGCCTTGCCGTGATCGTAGGGTTCCTGGGAGCCTTTACTACATACTCGACATTCGAAATGGAGCTTTACGGCCTATTGCGCGAAAGACAATTTCTGCCTATGGCTATCTATCTATTTTTGTCGATCTTCATTGGATTTGTAGGGCTGCTTTCCGGAATCTGGCTTGCACGTCGTTTCTTCTGAACTGTTGGCCCGAAGCAGCTATCGTCAGGAATCTGCCGTCGCCGAGGAAAGTGCGAACCTGGCGGACTTGACCAGCTGCAATGCCGCCTCTGTGGTGTCGGCTGTCGCTGTGATGTGCCCCATTTTTCGACCCCGGCGGGGTTCGGTTTTTCCGTATAGATGCAGCTTAACATTAGGGTCGAAAAGGGCGGCGGCCCAGTTCGGATCGCCATTCTGCCAGATATCTCCTAGAAGATTTGCCATCGCCGCCGGGCGGTAGAAATCCGTCGAACCCAGCCGAAGCCCACAAACCGCTCGCACCTGCTGCTCGAACTGGGATGTCTCACACGGCCCGAACGTCAGATGCCCTGAGTTGTGCGGCCGCGGAGCTATCTCATTAACGAGCAAACGATCATTGCTTTTCACGAAAAATTCGACGCACATCGTGCCGACATAACCGAGAGTTTCGGCAATACTTTGTGCGATCCCGACAGCCTCAACGCACGCCTTTTCCGGCAAATGAGCCGGGGCAAAGGAAACATCCAAAATGTGATCTACGTGCTCGTTCTCGATGACCCCGAAATGTGCGAAGCTTCCGTCCTGACCTCTCGCGCATACGACCGAAACCTCTTTTACAAAATCTACATATGCCTCAAGGATGGCATCGTCGCCATTCAAAGCCTCGAATGCGGCATCGGCCTCGCCCTTGGCCTTTATCTTCGTTTGGCCCTTTCCGTCGTAGCCAAACCCCGCCGTCTTAAGCACGGCCGGAGTGCCGAGTTCCTGTAATCCACGATACAGGTCATCGAGCGTCTCGATATGTCTGAACTCGGCGACAGGAAACCGATTGTCCGAGAGAAACGTCTTTTCACGGAGCCGATTCTGTGTTGTATGGAGTATTTCGCCTTTTGGATGGACCGAAACAAATTTAGCCGAGGCGGCGACGGCCGCCGATGGAACATTCTCAAACTCGAACGTTACTACGTCAACGCTCTTCGCGAATTTCGTAACTGCGGCGATGTCATCGTAATCGGCTGTCGTCTCGATGTCCGCAACCTGACCCGTCGGAGTTCCGCGGCTGTCCGGCGAAAACGTGTGCACACGATAGCCCATCTTGCGAGCTTCGATGGCAAACATCCGCCCGAGTTGGCCGCTGCCGAATACCCCTATCGTTGAATTTGGAAGGATTGTTTCAGCCACAAACGAAGGCACAGATTAGCACAGTTCAAACATGGAAAATAATACTACGTACTCATTTCAATTTCGCCCTCAGTACATTTTTTGTCTGCTGTGTTCTGAAAGATCGCAGCCGTTTACGAAGCTCCGGCCTAGAGTTGGCAAGAATTGACACCGCCAGCAGCCCTGCGTTTTTCGCACCGGCCTGGCCAATGGCGAGAGTGCCTACCGGAACACCGGCAGGCATCTGCGCAATAGAGAGCAGAGAATCCAGTCCCTTCAGCGCCTTGCTTTCGACCGGCACGCCTAGCACCGGCAGCACCGTCTGCGAAGCACACATTCCCGGCAGATGGGCCGCACCGCCTGCCCCGGCTATGATCACTTCTATGCCTCGCTCCTCTGCAGACTTGGCAAACTCGAACAATAGGTCCGGCGTCCGATGCGCCGATACCACCCTTGTCTCATGCGCCACTCCAAATTCATCCAGCGTCAGCGCCGCCTGTTCCATCGTCGGCCAGTCGCTCTTGCTGCCCATGATGATGGAGACGAGCGGGTTCGCACTCTTGTCAGCCCTCTTCGCCATAGGTTTGTATCACGATTCCGCCGATTTGTGACTCATCGGCCCGGCATTGTACACCGTCAATATAGCAGATATGAGAGTCGCGTTTCTCCTCTGTATCCGCATAAAACGCAACAAAGCCGCCCGACAAAGCCTCGTTTGCGAAGGCTAGGGACGACCATTCTCATCCGCCGCCGTTGTTGAAACATTCGACCCACACCCGCTTAGGATCCGGAAGCAAAACGTGAACAGGAGCATTACATAGTGGGCAGAATTGCTCAGACGTCATTGAACTTTGTTCAATCCACGATGGCCGGTGCGGCGTTAAGCATGCGCGGCGGGGTATAGCCGTTCAAATTCGGGATCACCGTGAAGTATTGCAAGGTCGGGATCCTGACGCGTCCATGTTGCGTTTCGATATCCGGATTCCCATGCCTTTTTGATCGCGATCATGGCATCTTTTGTGTTATTCATCGCGCAATAGGCACACGCCGTATTGTAAAGGATCATCGCATCATCCGGCCGCAATGCCATTGCCATGTCGGCCTCGCGTTTTGCCTCTTCAAATCTTCCGAGCATCGCGTAATTGCCCGCCAGAAGCACCCGAACCCGAGCATCTTCCGGTGTCTTCTTGAGAGCTTCTTCATACACAGCCATTTCTCGATGGATAAAGTTCATCAAGGCGTCCTTTTTGCCCAAGGCGCCGAGAGCATTGTGGATCGGCATTACTGTGTTGTAATTCTCGCCGGCGTGCGCAAGCGCTTCCTCCATGATGTCAACGATCTCCTGGTATCGTCCCGATTCAAAGAGAGCTCGTCCCAATAAATAGTACCCGCCCTCAAGGTCAGGATGTGTTTCAAGAGCCTTCCGCATTGTATCAACGGCCATCTCGTAGCGTCCCTCTGCATAGTCCACCCAAGCCTCGGCAAGTTTTACTTCAGGTGCTTCCGTACCTTTGGCACTTGCGATCCTCGTAGAGGCGATCGCGCGGTCAAGCCATGCTTGATTGCGCTCGAAATGCCAGTAATACTCCGCGCAAACCGTCGCCAAACCCGCGTGCGCGAGCGCGAAATTCGGGTCAAGGGCAACCGCATTTTCGTACATCTGAAGCGCGAACATCATGTCCTGCCGACCTACGCGACGAGCATAGTTACGCCCGCGGAGGTAAAGGTCGTACGCCTGCAGGTTTTCGGTCGGTTTCGCGGCCAATGCCTGCTGTTCCTGAGGCGAAAGCGTTATGCGCAGGGCGGCGGCGATCTTCGAAGCGATCTCATCCTGCACGGCAAATACGTCTTCCATCTCGCGATCGTAACGTTCAGACCACAATGGAAAATCCGTAGCCGCGTCAATGAGCTGAGCATTGATCCTGAGGCGGTTTCCGGCTCGCCGAAGGCTACCCGTCAAGACATAGGACGCTCCCATCTGCTGCCCTACCTCTCCGGCGGTCACGGGCTTATCCCGATAGCTCAGGACCATTGCACGGGAAAACGTCTTTAGCCTCTTGATCTTAGAAAGTTCGGTCGTGATG
Source organism: uncultured Acidobacteriota bacterium (assembly GCA_937859595.1). Taxonomy (GTDB): domain Bacteria; phylum Acidobacteriota; class Blastocatellia; order Pyrinomonadales; family Pyrinomonadaceae; genus OLB17. The sequence continues at coordinate 38,446 of CALMAH010000012.1, forward strand.
TCTTCGGTGATGCCGTCTCGAAGGTATTCGTCCTCCTTCATCCCGCTAAGATTCTCAAAATAAAGGACTGCGATGGAGTGTTCGTGAACGGCCTGCGGAGCCCGCGTGCTGTGTATCGCGCTTGTCGTTTCGCCTGAATGGCGGCCGGAATCAAGATCGCGCTTCAGACGTTTCAGAGCGGTTTTCATTTCCGTTGCGCTTTGAAACCGAAGATCGCGGTCCTTTTCAAGTGCCTGCCCGATTATCCGACCAAGTTCCTGCGGAAGCATCGGCTTGAGCTCGCTCAACGCCATCGGCTCGCGATTAAGAATGGAGTCGAATACTACCGCCGACGTATCGCCCTGAAAAGGCACCGTTCCCGAAGCCATCTGGTAAAGCACTGTCCCGAATGAGAAAAGGTCGGTCCGGGCATCTGTTACTTCACCGCGAGCCTGCTCGGGCGACATATAGGCAATTGTACCCATCGTGGCTCCGGCTGAGGTCAGGCCGTCCGCGATCGCCGTCGGCACGTTAGATCCGGTATCGGGTTTCTGCTGGTCGATCTTTGCAAGCCCAAAATCAAGTATCTTTGCCTGTCCGCGTGACGTGATAAATATATTCGCCGGTTTCAGGTCGCGGTGGACGATGCCCTTCGAGTGGGCCGATTCGAGAGCGTCAGCGATCTGCACCCCGAGTGTCAATACCTCATCGATGTCCAGCGGGCCGCGACGAATACGATCTCCGAGGGCTTCGCCTTCGAGGAGCTCCATTACGATGAAGTGCAGGTCGTTATCATGCTCGATCCCATGGATCGTACAAATGTTCGGATGATTAAGAGCGGAGGCGGCGCGGGCTTCCCTCTGAAACCTCTGAAGCAGACTTTCGTCGGTTGCCATCGCCGGCGAAAGGAATTTTAGGGCAACATGACGGCCCAGATTTGTGTCTTCGGCCTGATAAACTACGCCCATGCCACCCTCGCCAAGCTGCGAAGTGATGTTATAGTGCGAAATGGTCTTTCCGAGCATCTGAGACGCCTCCCTGTACCGCAACTAAGTATTGATCGGGTGTGGTGCTAAGTATATAGCCGCTGGCGCACATCGCGCAAACACAAACAAAGATTCCGTGGGCCGACGAGCTGAAACTGCACTCGTCTCATCCGATGCCGCAACCTACGCCGGTATCGAGGCTGCCCGGCTCACCTTTGGCCAGTCCTACATGAGTCGTAATTAATTATTGATAAAAGGGGTGGTTTCATTTGTTTGACCGCCGAAATGCTACTCGCTTTTTACCTGCTCGATGGTCGGCGATCCATCCGGTTCTGACGTCAGAAGACGATATTTCTTCCTTTTGGCCTCCCACCGCTCACGAGCGAATTTTTGCATATCTTCGATCTTGTCCTTCTCGTCGAGGATCTCAAATCCGAGCAGAGTTTCGATGATATCTTCTAATGTGATGATTCCGTCCATACCGCCGTATTCGTCTGCGACCAGGGCGATGTGCTCCTTGCCGTGTATCAGGTTCTCCCACGCATCGAATAACGTTGTAAACTCTGAAATGGTCAGTATCTCTCGCTTTATATCCTTGAGCGCGAGTTTGAACTTATCTTCCGCGAGATTTTCAAAGACCTGCTCCCGAAAGACATATCCGGTAATGTTGTCGTGATGGTCCTTAAAGATAGGTATCCTGGAGAAATGAAGGAAATCTTTGACCTTCAAAAATTCTTCGAGGGTCATGTCTTCGCTGGCGACCACTACCACCACCCGAGGTGTCATCACCTCGACCACCCTGATGCTCTTCAGCCGGATCAGGTTTTGTATGATCTTATTCTCCTTGTCGAGGAAGATGCCCTCTTCTGTTCCGATGTTCGCAAGTGCGGAGATCTCTTCTCGGCTTGTGGTAAGCTCAACGTCCTTTCGCGAGAGCAAACGGGTAAGAAAAGCCGAAACGAGTACCAGCGGGTAGGTTATAAAAATTGTCACGGTAATGGCCCGTCCCGCGATCCCCATTAGTTCACGGCTGTAATTTGCTCCGAGCGTTTTTGGCACGATCTCGGTAAGTACAAGGATCAATAACGTGAGGATCGCCGAAACGACCCCAAAATAGGCTTCGCCGAAAACAACAGTTGCCTGTGCCCCGACACCCGCGGCGCCGACGGTATGGGCTACAGTGTTCAGCGAAAGTATCGCTGACAGAGGCTTGTCAATATCGTCCTTTAGTTTCAGAAATGTCTCGGCAGAGCGTTTGCCAAGTTCGGACTGTGCTTTGAGATACGATCTGGGAAGCGAAAGAAGAACCGATTCCAGTATAGAACAGATAAAGGAGGTTATTAGAGCCGTAAATAGATAAACGAAGAGTAGTGTCATATGAACGGGCGTCAAAGATGACGCTGACGCCTGAAAATCGCGGATCTCGCTTCCGACTCGAATAGAAATGGGGGCCTACTTCCGCCCCCATTCGCTATAAAGCCACTAGCTTACTGACCCTGGCCGAGACTATACCCAGGTTCGCCGTCGAAATTATATAGGTGCTCCGTCTTGATGAAATCAAGCCCTGCACCGGCCACGCGGCCAAGAAGATCGATCACATGTTGATGCGTGATCGGATTCCCCGGGTTCTCGGACATGAAACGGCACCTCCAGTGGTCAACACAGAAAGTATCCGGCTGTCCTCCCGGATATACCTTTGTACCTCTGTTTGAGATCATTACGAGCTTTAGGCCGTTACCGTTCAGCTTCTCCACTTCGGGCCCTAACTCGTCGGCACCGCCATGATGATCTCCATTCCACCAATTCAGGAATACATCCACGCCGACCAGATCCTTCTGCTGCGGTTCACGGATCGTGTAGATCGGTTTGCGGCCGCCTGCATCTGCATTCTCGTCTTTCCTGTATTCTACCGGCTTAAGCGTATCGGGTTTCTGTCCCAGCCGAGCCACAACAGCCTCGGCAAACTCTTTCGTACCGACCTTTTCTTTTGAGACACCTTCCTTGAAAATGTCGTAGGTATGGACACCATCTTCGATGGTTTTCAGCCAAGCATTGTGTGCCGCCTCGGCAACATCCGGCTGGCCGATATGAACAAGCATCATAATCGAGCCGAGAAAGAGACCGGAGGGATTTGCAAGATTTTGCCCTGCTCGTCGCGGGGCCGAACCGTGAATCGCCTCAAACATCGAGATGTTCTCTCCAATATTTGCCGAACCGGCCAGTCCCACCGAACCTGCGATCTGTGCCGCTACGTCAGACAATATGTCACCATAGAGATTCGGCATAACGATCACGTCAAAGTTCTCGGGCGTGTCGGCCATCTTTGCGGCCCCGATATCGACGATCCAGTGATCGGCCTCGATCGAGGGGTATTCAGCAGAGATCTCGTCAAACACCTTATGAAACAGCCCGTCTGTCTGTTTCATTATATTGTCCTTTACGAAAGCCGTTACCTTCTTTCGATTATTAACTGTCGCGTATTCGAATGCGTATCTGACTATCTTTTCGCAGCCGGGCCGAGAAATGAGCTTTAAGCAAAGCTCGACCTGATCGGTTTGACGATATTCGATGCCGGCGTACGTGTCTTCTTCATTCTCGCGGACGATGACAACATCCATCACCGGGTGTTTAGTACGAATGAATGGATGGTAGGAAACGCAGGGACGGATATTCGCGTAAAGCCCGAGGGTCTTGCGGACAGTTACGTTCAGCGACTTGAAGCCGCCGCCCTGAGGTGTGGTGATCGGTGCTTTCAAGAACACTTTTGTTCGCCTTAGCGACTCCCACGATTCGGGAGCGATACCTGCCGAGTTTCCGGAAAGATAAACTTTTTCACCAATTTCAATGGTTTCGATATCGATCCGGGCGCCGGCTTCCTTTATGATGTGCAGAGTCGCGTCCATGATCTCCGGCCCGATGCCGTCACCATGTGCGACCGTAATGGGTACATTAGACATAGTTATATTGTTAAACAGTTTACAAATCTGCAATTAGATGTAACAGAGCGATTTTATCCGAATCGGCGCGATAGGGCAATTAAGCCCAACACAGAATGCGATGGGTCAGTTGCGGTGTGGGACTACCAGCTTTCTGGTGGCTTGGACGATCAGCCCCGGACGTCGAGAGGTGACCGTAATAGTGCGTTCACCGCCCGTTTCACTTATTGGAAACTTGGGAACATAGGTTAAGACATATGTAGCGTCGATATTGCGGGCAACAGACGCCGTTCTCGAGATCATTTCGTCGTAAGTCCCGGGCACGACAAACGTGCCGTTCGTGTTTTCCGACAATACGAAGAGTGCTGCTTCGCTAGTCTCGAGTTCTGCCTTCCGGCGTCTCATGGTCTCCAGATGTTTTCGGTCAACAATAACAGTCGGCCCGATCTTGGGGGCCTGGGCACGTTCGCGAGCGCCCGGTGGAAGAGTTGCCGCAACCTCATCCGGCATGGCCTTTGGCGGCGGAGCATTTGTCACGGCTCGTGTGCGCGGTTCAATATCCACGGCCTCCATCCTCGTGTAAGTGATCACGTGGACGTTGATGTCAGTAGTAAGGATCTCCCGAAAGACCGCCTGTCGCGAATACCCGTCGGTAAAACTGTCGGTACCATCAGTTATCAGGACCAAATGACGATTGTCCGCTGAATTGGCTGATAGCAGCGCGGTGGCCATTTCAACAGCTTTGACAAAAGCAGACCTTCGGCCAAATTTTGTCCTCGATATTGCCGCATGCACCTTGTCTCGATCGGTCGTCCAATCAAGTACTAACTCTGGCGTGTCCGCATACTGCAAAAGAGCTATCGATGTATCGGCTGGCAAGGCATCAACCAGCGCACGGACAGTCTTTCGCGTTTGGTCGAGAGTTTTCATCGATCGCAGTTCACCGCCTGTGTCCATTACGATCAAAACATTAGCAGAGAGACGTCTAAGGCTGGCCGGTTGGTGGAGAATGTCGTTATCCGTGATCACGAGGTCATCCTCCTTAACATCCGCAACGAATCTGCCAGCCGCGTCAAAGGCAAGTATGTTCACCTTGACCTCTTCGGTAACGATCACCACCGGCGTTTCATCGGGGTCGGTCGGCGGCGTGGGTTCCGGTTTCACTCTTCCGCTTTGTGCGCTGACGCCGACCACAAGCGCCGATAGCCAAAACGCTGTTAGGCAGGTTAGGGCAAAATAAGGAACTTTCGTGGACCAAGGTTGCAGCATTCAAACCATTTGATGCCGGACACTACAGAACCGGATGCTTTTCAACAAAATCGATTATGTTCCCAGCATAATCAGAAAACCGCGGACATGCCAATCCCGCCCCGCTCAGAATCGAATCAGCCACGGCGGTATCGTAGTGTTGGGAGATAAAGAAATAGGGGACTCCCGAGTGCGGGAGGCCGGTCAGCCTCGGAGAAAAAGGGAGCATCAGCGAACGTTCGACGAGCCATGCCGGCGGCCTGGCCACAGATGTCTTACCCGTCATTTCGCGGGCCAGCACATCAAAGAGCTCAGCCGTAAATAACGGTTCGGGGTCGGCAAGGGCCACCGTCTTTCCTATTGCTCGATCATCTTCGGCAAGTGCTATCAGTCCATCAACGACGAAATCGACCGGAACCAGATTTAGCCTGACCTTGTAATTCCCGACATTGAGCAGTCTCAAGAGCCTCGGTGCTTTTCTTAGGTAGAGGATCAGTGAATATATGCCGTCATATTTGGCTGTTTCGCCCGTTTTCGAATCGCCTATAACAACCGAGGGCCGGACTATCGTCACCGGAACTTCAGTTTTCAGTGCCTCGACCTCCAACTCAGCGAGGTATTTCGTCTCCTCGTAGTGGTTTCTAAAGCCCTCTTGGTGGACCAGTTCCGTCTCGAGTATCCGTCCGGTTCGTTTCCCGGCTACGTAACAGGTTGATACGTAATTGTAACGCCTTAGTCGCGGGAGAACCTTGCAGAATTGATTGATGTTCCGTGTGCCGTCGACATTTACTTCGTAGGCTAGCTGCTTATCTACTCCAAGATCGTATATAGCGGCCAGGTGGAAGACATCGGTCGTTTCCTCAGCGATCGCCTCACGGATCTCATCCGGGATGCCGAGGCCCGATACCGAAATGTCTCCGACTACCAGAGTGAAGTTCTTTTCCGAGGATCCGGTCTTTTCTGCTATCGCTGCGATCCGGGCTTTCGCAAACTCGATGAAATTTTGCTGGACCAGAAGTGAAAATCGTCTATGTTCCGCCGCCAGCCGCTCTACTAGCTGCCCCGCGATAAATCCGGGAAATCCCGTAACAAAACTTGATTCAATTCGCGACATAGACAGATAATTATTGGCGCGAAGAGATCTTTCCACATGTGGAAATCCGAACTTTTATTCGGTTTTCACTTTGGTGCACCGATCGATGATGACGACAAAAAGAGAACAAATGGAAAATGAAGGAGACTCGGCCGTCATCTCCGAACTTAATATCCCTTTGTGGTCCGTCATTTCTTTTTCCGGCGTCGAAAACTCCAAGCTGACCTATTCTCAGGCGATCGAACTTCGAGACAAACTCGCTATACAACACATTACCGGGCTCTGCATCGTAACCGACCGGGCCGCCGGCCGACTTCGTTTACGACGCCAGATTTAACACAACTTTGCCGAAACTCCGATTCGACGCAAGATGTTCATAGGCCCGAGCTACGTCATCGAACTCAAAATAGCGATCGACCTCCGGCCAGAATGGGCCATTTAGCGAGAGCCCGGGCACAATCGACCTGCGAAATGAATCCATCGTCTCGCCCTTCTCTTCGACAGATCGGGACCTGAGCACCGTCCCCTTGATCGTAAGCCTCTTCGCAAGCACAACCCCCATATCGATCTGCGACTTTCGGCCCGCTGTCAGCCCGACCAGCATTATCCTCGCTTTCGGGGCCGCGCAGCGGATATTTTCCTCAAAATAAGGGCCGCCTACAAGGTCAATTATCACATCAGCCCCTTTCCCTTCGGTGAGCTCATTTACACGGCCTGAAAATGACGGGCCATTCGTCGTCGCTATCGTTTCATCCACACTCATTCTCGACATCGATGCCTGACCCGCAAATCGAGCTAACTTTTCAGGGCTTCGGGACGTACCGATAACAAACGCTCCGGCGTGTTTTGCTATCTGTGCGCTCGCAATTCCGACGCCCGATGCAATAGCGTGTATCAGCACGGTTTCACCTGCTTTGAGGCCCGCTTGCGTTACGAGTGCATCTTGTGCGGTCACGTAGGCCTCGGGAACCGCAGCCGCGTCCCAGGTGTCAAGATGGTCCGGCACAAGTGCCAACAGGCGTTGATCAACCACCAGGTATTCAGCCTGTCCGCCTCCGGCCGTAATTCCGAATACCCGATCATTGGCCTTCAGTTCGGCTACTCCTTCGCCGGTCTGAATCACCCTCCCCGCGAACTCCAAACCGGGGATCCGCGGATCATATCCTTCCGGCGGCGGATATAGCCCGCGAAGCTGGAGCAGGTCGGCCCGATTAAGCCCGGCATTCAGAACACGGACCAGAACCTCGCCCGGGCCCGGCGGCCGCGGATCGGGCACTTCCCGAACCTCAAGATTCTCCGTGCCGCCAAATTCCTTGATGTAAACCGCCCGCATCTATTTGAAACGAAAGAGTCGCGTCCCGGCTCTAACGACGCAGCATCGTTAAAACGTCGTTGTCCCTCAGCGCGTTTCCGGTAGCCCGCTGCAGGTCGGCGATCGCCTTATTCAGCTCGGTTTGAGCCCTTAGTTCGCTGCTTCTTGCAGATGTGAGAGCTGTCTGCCGCTCCAGCACGCGATAAACATCCGATTGTCCGTTATCCAGCTTTCGCTGTTCCGATTCATACTGCCGGGCGCTATTCTCTCGAGCCACCAGAGCGGCCCTCAGCCTTGCCTCGGCCGTCCGCACCGCCTGCAATGCGTTTCTTACTTCAACCTGTATGGCCTGTTCCAGCTGTTCCCTCTGCGTTTCCAGTTTCTCGCCTTCGACCAGTGCTCTGCCGTACTGCGCACGAGCCGTTCTGTCACCAAAAAGCGGTAAATTTATCTGCACGCCGACCCGGAACGTCGGATACCTGTTTGCAAAGATGTCGGTGTAAGTTGAGCCACTACCGCCTATGGACTGCAGCAGTGCCTGTAGTTGGGCTCGCTGCTGCGCCTGTCTTGCCAGACATGCTTCATAGCCGGGGTCATTCGGATCGCATGGGATATCGAAGGGGCTGCTGAAATTCGGATTGCGCGACCCTCCGATCCCTGCCGATGTATAGCCTGCAACCAGATCGATCTGCGGACGGCTCTGATCGCGGAGATACTTCCTGTCAACTTCGTTCATGCTTTTGCGGGCATCGATCAGGTCCAGCTCCGGCCGATTTGCCATAGCCGCATTTATCGCGTCATCGAGCGATGTCGGCGGGGCCCGAAGATCGACCGGGTCGACCGGAACTATCGATTCCGACCAGAGAATATCGTGCCGGTTTTCGGAGATCAGGTTCTTGAGAAAATTATCGGCCAGCGACACGGTGTTTAACGCGTCATAGACCGCCTGTTCAAAATTTGCGACCTGGGTCTCCGCTGCGACAATATCGATCGGAGCAAGCTGTCCCTCTTCCACAAGCCGCCGATTATGCTCAAGCTGTTCCTTTGCGTCTCGGACGCCGTCCCGCTGAACCTGTAGGTTACGAAGAGCAAAAGTCAGGTCCCAGTAAGCCCGCTGGACATTCGTAATGATCTCTATCGAACGCTGCCTAAACTCAGAATCCGTAAGCGAAAGGTTCCGCTTTGCGATCTCGATCGCCCGACGTCCCGTATCGGAACTTCGTCCTTTAAAAAGCGGCTGGGTTATGTTCAGGCCCACCGTCGCGTTAAATTGCGGGCTCAGGATCGATATAGGATTATCGGTCGTGAGTCTCTGATTCGTGACGTTCGCCGCTATCACGGTGCCAAGGCTCGGAATAAAACCCTGGATCGTCCCGTTCCCTACGAATGCACCTTCCGTTGTGTCGCGATTCGTGCTGAAAATGCTTATGTTGGGGGTCGTAGCCCGCTGATAGAATGTCTGTCCGATCAGCCTCGGTTGAAAGACACCCCTTGCAGCAAGGAGGTCAAATTCGGCGATCCGAACATTTTTTCGGGTCACCTCAATGTCCTTGTTGTTCTCCAGCGCAAGCACCACAGCCTCACGCACCGACATCGGACGCTGCTTCGTTGCTTCGACGCCAACCCTTCCCAGATCAGGCAAGGTGGCAAGGTCCGCGGCAAAGTCGGGCGCAATGTTAGGGACACCCTCCACTTTCTCCGGCGGCTTTCCCTGGCGGTCTGTAACGTATGGAGTGGCTGACGGCACTGGATCCTGCGCGGCCGCAGCCCATGCCGATAGCAATAATGTGAGTAAGAGTAAAAAATATGATCGCAAATACATATGCACGTTACCCTATCGGGCGATCTTTCAGTTCTTTCCAAAGATAGATCCGGTGGCCGCGGCAAATCTTCTGCGGACACCGCCGAAGAGCCACTCGGAAAATCGGCCGACGTACTGGAAAAGACGCATCTCCGCGAGGTCGTCAAATATCGAATAAAAGACAGGCACGGCCAGCAGCGTAAGCAGCAAACAGAGCGTTTGACCGCCGACCACCAAAACACCGATCGATCGGTTGGTACCTGATCCGGCACCGGTCGAAAGCGTCAGCGGCATCATGCCAGCCACCAGCGCCAGTGTCGTCATCAGGATCGGACGCAAGCGGTCGCGGTTTGCCTGAATTATCGCGTCGTAGCGGCTCATTCCGGTCGCCCGCAGATTGTTCGTATGGTCGATCTGCAGGATGGCGTTCTTTTTGACGATACCGAACAGAAGCAGCAGACCAAGCCCGGAAAAAATGTTCACCGATTGTCCGGTTATCAGAAGGGCAAGAATGCCGAATGGTATGGCCAGCGGAAGGGTCAACAGTATCGTTACCGGATGGATGAACGATTCGAACTGTGCAGCCAGCACGATATACATAAATACGAAAGAAAGAACAAATGCCAGCAGGAAATAGAAACCGGCCCGGCCCATTTCTTTTGACTGGCCAACATAGCCCGTCCTGTACTCGCTCGGCAGGCTCAGTTCTCTTACATAACTGTCGATCGCAGACGTTATGCTTGCGGCCGACCCACCCGGTCTTGTATTTGCGAGAAGCGTTACCTGCCGCTGTCGGTTCGTTCGTTCGATAGAACTTGGCCCCGTGCCGGGTTTCGCTGTTACAAGCCGGTCCAGGGTCACCAGGCCTAATTTTGATGAAGGCACGACCATCCGTTTAAGCCCTTCCTCGCTTGTGCGAAACGGGTTAATTGCCCTAACGACAACGTCAAACTGTTCGGTCCCCTCATTAAATGTCGTTGCGTCCTGTCCGGCGACAAGTGTATTCAACGCCTGAGAAATATCGCCAACCCTAACACCCAGGTCGGCCGCTAACTCGCGGTTAATCTCGAGCTGAAGCTCCGGCTTGCCGCTGATGAGCGTCGAGTCTACGTCGACCGCATCGGGAATTGCACGCATTCTCTCAAGTATCTTTTCCGAATACTGTTCGAGCTGCCCGAGATCAGGTCCCGCTATCAGAAACTGCACATTTGCATTTCGAAAACCGCCGCCCGAAAACGCCGCTACCTGCTGGACCGCAGTTCGCAGGTCGTCATAGCCGGCCAGCAGCTCGCGCGTTTCGGACATTATCTGTTCTTGCGATTTGCTGCGTTCCTTAATGTCTGTAAGTTTTACGTAGATCGTGCCGCTGTTTACTACCAGGTCCTGCCCACCGCCCGCGGTCACCAACGTGTCGGTAACGCCCGGCAGCCGGCGTATCTCGGTCGCGATCCGTTCCATCGCCAGCGACGTCGCGCCAAGGCTGAGGCCCTCCGGAGCACGTACTGAAACCTCGAACTGCGATTGATCGTCAACGGGCAGGAAATTCTTGCCCACAAAAATGAAGAGGGGAATCGTCGAAAGGAATACAACGAGACAAAGTGTCACGATCACCCAGCGATAGGCCATCGCAAACCGCAGAGCCGCCGTGTAGTTGTTGAGAATAAAGCTAAACCAACGCGACTCCTTTGATAGAGGCTGTTCGCCGTTCGTGCCGTTCAGATTATTTTCAAGTTTGCCCCCACCATCGACATCAGCCATGAAAGCATCGTCAGACCTGGCGGTTTTCCGCTTGTGTTTTATCATCCTTGCCGCAAGCATCGGCGTCAGCGTAAACGAAACGATCAGCGAAACACCCACCGCGAACGATGCGGTCAGTCCGAAACTAGACATAAAGCGGCCGACTATTCCCTGCATAAAGCCGATCGGAACAAACACCGCCATCAGAGAAAGCGTGGTCGCAAGGACCGCCAGGCCGATATCGCGGGTTCCTTCGATCGCTGCCTGGAACGGCGGCATCCCTTTCTCTTCTACAAACCGGAAGATGTTTTCGAGAACAATGATCGCGTCGTCGATAACAATGCCGACCATAAGGGTCAGGGCGAGCATTGTGATCGAGTTCAACGTGTAGCCCATTGCGTACATCAAGGCAAACGTCGAAATTATCGACGTCGGAATTGCAAGAGCCGCGATGAAGGTAGATCGGAAACTCCAAAGGAAGAAGAAAACTACGATGGACGCGAAGATCGAACCAAGGATAAGGTGCTCTTCAAGTGCGGCGACCGAATTTTCGATAAAGATCGAGTTGTCGCCGATTATCCGCATCTCAAAACCCTCCGGGAGGGTAGGCTCAATCTCCGCAAGACGTTCCTTTATTTCACGTGCTACAGCTACGGTGTTCTGCCCGGACTGCTTTGCGACGATAAGCGTAACTGCCGGCTGTCCGTTCAAACGAGCCTCAGAGCGTATCTCCTCAGCCCCGTCCTCGACGTGCCCGATATCACGGACCTTTACCTGATAGTTGCCCCGTGTGGCGACGACAACATCCGCAAACTGTTCCGGACGCTGGACCTTGCCTAACGTTCTGACGGATGTTTCCTGTTGCCCCTTGTCGAGTCGCCCGCTTGGAAATTCCACATTCTGGATCCTTAGTGCACCTGCGACCTCAGCGGAGGAAATGTTGAACGACCTCATCCTGTCCGGATCGACCCAGACGTTGACCTGTCTTTCCTGGCCGCCGACAATAGTGATCTGGCCGACACCGCTGACAGACTCAATGCGTTCCTTTATCTGTGTCTTTGCAACTTGCGTGACGTCGCGCAGCGACCTCGGCGCAGAAACCGTAATGCGAAGCACAGGAGCAGCGTCGGTATCTAGCTTGATAACGTTTGGCTGTTCCGCGGTCGCAGGAAGGCGCGGAATCACGGCTTGCACCTTCTGCTGTACCTCGTTAAAGGCGACCTCGACGTCCTTTTCAAGCAGGAACTGGACAAATACTCGCGAAACACCTTCGATAGACGAAGACCGGAGCTCGTCGATCCCGCTGATCGTATTCACGGCCTCTTCGATCTTTTCTGTGATCTCGGTCTCGATCTCCTCCGGCGAGGCTCCGGGATTGACCACGGTAACGGTGATCGTCGGAAAATCGATCTTTGGAAACAGATCGACCCCTAAACTCATAAAAGAAAAAGCTCCGACCACCACAAGCGAAAGTATCAGCATTGTCGCGAATACAGGCCGCTTAACACATATTTCCGCCAACCATTGCATATAGATCTGGTCCCCTAACCCTGTTCAACCCGGCGCTTCAGGGCTTCGTTCATTTGCTGAAAACCCCTTCGCGTGTTCACTTCGATAGCCCACATAAAGACCGGTGTGAGTACCCCCCGAAATGACTCTCTGTGGATCAATCTCGTCAGTTTTTCTCCGATCTTTTTAATGCGAAACTCATGTCTGCCATCAAACAGCCCCCTAAAGATAAAGCTGCCAAGCCAAGCAAACTTGCAGTGATCTTCGACCTCGACCACTGTCGGCGTGAACCTCATCTGCGAGTCCTTGCCGGTCTTGATCACCACGCTTAAAATTTCACCCTTTCTCGGCACACCGGAGATCTCGGTGATGAACGGGTTCCATTCCGGGTATCGTTCAAGATCCATCAATACTTTCCAGACCTTTTCCGGTGTTGAATTGATGATTATCTCCGTCTCGATCGCCCTCATTTCCGCCCGCTTACCGTCTAACAAGGATACCGTCTCGCAACAGATTCAAATTGCTCGTCGCGACGACATCTCCTTCCACTACACCGCTCTTTACCTGGATCATGTCGTTTTCCAGAAGCCCGAGCTGCACCAGCTGTTCTCGTGCGGCACCGTCTTTGACAAGGAAAACGCGATTGATCTCCCCGTCAGTACGTACGGCGGATACGGGGATCATAACGGCCGGTTCCGGCCGTGATTGCGTTATCCTCACGGTCGCGAACTGCCCCGGTTTAAGAAGCCCTTCGGTATTTTGCACCTCCGCCTCAACGGTCAGCGTCCTTGCCTGTTGGTTTAGGCTCGGAGCTATCCTTACGACACGTCCGGCAAAGCTCCTTTCCGGGTGGGCACTCGTTTGCAAAGAAATCCCCTGTCCGGTGGCGACCTTGCCGACTTCCTGTTCCGGAATGTCGATCTTCAGCCGGAGCGTCGATGTTCTTACTATCGTTGCGATCTTCGTGTTTGGCGTGTTAGGTGAAATGAACTCTCCAACTTCTACACTCTTCTCTGAAACGTAGCCACTCAGGGGGGAGACAACAGTGGTGTCGCTAACAGCCTTTCGAGCCTGCGCCACCTGTGCCTCGCTCGTTCTGATGGCTGCGCGGGCCCCGTTTGCCGCAGCTCTCGCCGTTTCAACCGCCGCCTGCGCCGTGTTGATCGCCCGTATTGCCACCGCCGCATTCGAACGGGCCTCATCCAATTGTCCGAGCAAAGCATCTCGCTGCGACTTCCGCTGGTCATAAGTCGATCTAGAGACATCGCCCGTCTCAAGAAGCCTCTCAGCCCGCTGCAGCTCTCTTTCTGCGAGCTCCAATTGAGCGGTAACGGACCTAACCTGTGAGAAGTCTTTTATTTGAAAGGTTTCTCCGTCACGAACTCCGAGACGCGCCTGGGTCTGCCGCAGATTTGCGATCGCCTGTTCAACATTCGCGTCGGCCTGTTGTGCGGCCTGGCGCTGCTGTTCAAGTTGCGAAAGCGCCTGTTCAAGCCGGATGTTCGCATCCCGCGGATCGAGACGAACGAGCACGTCCCCCTGGTTGACATAGCTTCCTATATCAAAATTGACTGCCACTATCTTCCCCGCTACGGTCGGAGCTACATCTGACTGTGCATCGCTTGCAAGATTCCCCGTAGCCTCAATGTAAGAAGGGATCGGGCGGATCACAGCCTCGGACGTCAGGACTTCGACCGATTCGGGTTCGGTGTCCGCGTTTGCTGCGGTTGCTGAATCTGCCCGCGAACTGCATCCGGAAAAAACCAGGGATGCGGTCAAAGCAGTTCCTATAAGAACATTCATGAATATTTTGGCTTTCATACGAATCTGGATCTTATGATCTAAGTAAACGCGGAATGCTCATTTGGCGATCCCATTCAAAACGATCCCCGCAAACTCGTGGGCAGCGTCTTCGGTGCTGATGTCCAACAATCGTCTGTTGCGGTCCCACAAGATATTGTTCAGTGAGTGGTGTATCAGCATGCCCATGAACGCGCGAACTACTACCCTCGGATTCATTTCTCTAAAAGCTCCTTCTTTCTGCCGTTGAGTTATGTATGCACCAATGAATTCATAAGCGGGCGACACAAAATCCCTGAAAAAGCGTTCGGCAAGCTCATGGCCCTCCAAAGCCGAGTACATCAAGAGGCGGATAAATCCTACGTCCCCTTTGTGTTTTTCCAGAGCCATTACGGCAATGCTGTAAAAGAACCCGAAGTCGTCCCTCTTTTCCATTGCCTCGTGGAGGGCCGGATAGTTTTCCCACGGGTAAGCCCCTCCGCCCTCACCGCAGGCCTGCCGATGAATGATCGCGCCATAAAGCTCATCTTTGGTCGCAAAATGCCTGAACACCATCGCCTCCGAGACGCCCGCCGCCTCGGCGATCATTCTTGTCGTGGTCCCGCTGAATCCATGGCGAGAAAAAAGTTCTACCGCGGTCATCAGGATCTGCTCACGGCGTTCGTCCCCCGACATACGTCCGCGGTGGTCACATGTGTATGCGTCTTTCAATATGCGCTGCTCCAAAGAAATTCCAAAGTAAGTGCTTACTTACTTATTCAAGAATCCAGCCTGACAAAATCGTCTTTTGTTGTCAAATCTATTGAACGAAATCGAAGCAAGAAGGTTTCGGAAATCTACCCGCCGACGGCCGATCCGCGCCCCTCGTCAAAACTTAAACGCGACAAATAATAGAAATTCATATCAACAGGCAAACCCAAGCCGGAACCATTTGCTAGAATTGTTCGTAACAACTTTTATGAAGTCCTCGTCATCTGAGCCCGTGTTGGGTATTCAGACCTTCGGACGCGGAAACTTTATAGATTCATTTATCATCAAGGAGATAGACGCAAAATGTCAGAATTTGAGGCAGAAGTAAAAAAAGCAGAGCAGGAGCTTGAACAGAGCCTTGTCCATGTGGGGATGGACGGAACGGCATCGGCCGGTGATGACGAATTTTTAGGAGAACTTAAGATGCAGGCACAGGAATACGGCGAAAAACTGCAGGATGCAGCTGTTAGGGCGCGCGAATTTGCTCAGGACAAGTTCGCTCAGGCAGGTGACAAGTTCAAGGAGCTGCAGAACAAGGACCCTAAGGAACTGATCGAGGATGCGAAGGATTACGCCCGTCGAAAACCGGGCCAGGCGATCCTGATCTCGGCCGCCATCGGCCTGGCCATCGGCTTTATATTGAAGGGGCGAAAATAGGTCGGTTACAATAGCTGTTTAACAAGGAAAGGCGGAGCCAAAGGGTCCGCCTTTAATTTTACGATCAATTATGAACCCGCTATTCCTGGGCGTGGATCAGCCGACGGGTCCCGTCGCTAAAGAGAACATCGATCTTCTGTGGTTCTACAACCGCCGTCACTTCCCCGTGGCCAAATTTATCGTGGGTCATCGCCTGACCTTTTCGGTATTTCCTTGTCCGGTCATAAGGAGAGGCGGCTTTGCCCTTTCCGGCTGAAACTGATGTCTTCACACCCCGGTTAAACGTGCTGACCCCTTCACAGGTGTCGCAGATCGCTTTTGATATTTTCCCCAGTTTGGTGACCGTTTGGATGGTGTGGGGCTGTTCATCGTCACACCCTGAGCACATGAGGCTAATAGAGTCACCAACTGAATACTTTTCTGCTTTCATATTCCTTTTCCCTATCCTTCTATCTACGTCGTCGTCCGCCAAATGAACGAGTTCGGGTCCCCGGCGATGATCTGCCGACCGAACCTGCCGCCTTTGGCATCCAACCACCAAAATCCGGCAACAATATACGCTCTACGGGTTGGCCGGTCAGACGCTCGATCGCCCTCATTGAGTGCTCCTCTGCAAGCGTGAACAGCGTTATCGCCCGTCCGGCTTTGCCGGCACGCCCAGTCCGACCTATGCGGTGGACATAGTCCTCAGGAGCGGTCGGTATGTCGTAGTTTATCACATGAGAGACCGAATCTACATCGATCCCGCGTGCCGCAACATCGGTGGCGACCAGGATCCGTGTCTTTCCGTTTTTGAATGAGCGAAGGGCGGCTTCCCGTTGCGATTGTGAACGGTCGCCATGGATGATATTGGATCGATGATCGCGCTTTTTCAGTATATGGGCGATACGGTCGGCACCGCGCTTGGTCCTGGCAAATACGAGCACACGCTCAAAGTCCTCTTTCTCCAGCAACTCAAGCAACAGAGGCAGCTTATAAGGCTGTCCTACGGGATAGGCCGACTGGTCTATCGTCCCGGCTGCGTTACCGCGGCGGCTCGCCTCTACATATATCGGATCAGTTACGAGGCCACGGGCAACACGCTCTATCTCCGACGACATCGTTGCCGAAAAGAAGAGTGTCTGGCGATCCGATGGTACCGCTCCTACGATCCGCTTTATTGGCGGAAGAAAGCCCATGTCAAGCATTCGGTCCGCCTCGTCAAGGACAAGCGTTTTTACATTGCTTAGATCTATCAGGCCCTGCTCCATAAAATCGATCAGCCTTCCAGGCGTCGCGATCAAGATGTTCACACCTTGCTTCAGCGCCCTGATCTGCTTTCCGTACGCCGACCCTCCGATGATGTAACTACACGTGATCCCTTTGGGGGCGAGTTTGCGACATTCTGCATCGATCTGTGTAGCCAATTCTCTTGTCGGAGCAAGGACGAGGACAGATGTTCCGCTCCGGTCTTTCTCCGCAATAACCTGGAGTATCGGCAGCAGAAATGCCGCCGTTTTGCCTGTGCCGGTTTCGGCCGTCCCTACCAGGTCTCCCCCGGCGAGGATCGCCGGTATCGCTTTTTGCTGTATCGGTGTCGGCTCTAAGAAACCCGATCGTTCACACTTTGCGACCAAATATGGCCGCAAGCCAAGTTCACTAAAATTCATTTTTTGTTATCTTTTTCAACCGATCTTGTCTAGATTCCCGATCCAGGCGGACGAACGGCATATTAGCACCATTGTCCGGCGGTTCGCGCAGCAATTCGGCGCGACGGATGAGATAGGCTTCATCGGTGATCAGTGAAGAAGTTTTCTTACGGTGGGTATGACTTTCGGTGTAACGGTTGCAGCGAAGGACCAACGCACGAAGGCAGATGAACAAGTCATATGCCCCTTCTGACAGGTATTAACGTACCATCCCTCGAACTATCCAAACGCTGCTCACAACGAACGCGTATACCGTCGACAAAAGAGAGAAGGAATTATCAAACAGTTAGATTACAATAATTTACGGACAGTTGCAAGCAAGTTCGCAGGTGACAAAATTTGGATCGCAGGCGTATTACCTGCGTACGCGTTCCAGTTCGGCCAAAAATCCCTCTTTATCCTTGGGTGAGATCATCATCCATCGACCACCACTGTATGTTATGTTCAGTCGGTCCAACGAGAGTGCCGCACTGGACAAAGGGTTTCTTGTCGGCTGAATATCTTCTATCTCGTCGATCGGGATACGCCAACGGAACGGCCCGCTCCTCACCACAATGTCTCGCTCCCCGATCACATAGTAGGTGCTCGAAAATATCCAGATAACAAAACCAAAGATAAGGATCACCGGGACAGCAACCCACCACATCCCTTGATAAAAGGCGGGTGCCGTCGAGATTATCGATACGATAAATGCGGCGATCAAAACGACGATCAGCCAGGTATCTACTTTGGAATAAAATCGTCTATTCATAGCATTGGACATTGCTAGATTTTTATTATGCGGCAATGTACGCCGTCTCTACTGTACTCTAAGCCATTCGTCGGCAACCTCTTTCGGTGTTCGCCGGTTGCCGTCCACCTCAAGATTCATTTGTCTTATGGCATCGGTCGTTATGGAATCCGCCAGTTTGGCAAATACTGCTTCAAGGTCCTTTGAGATCGCTTTCCTTGCGACAAAAACCGCCTGATATGGCGGAAAATACCGTCGGTCGTCCTCAAGTTGAAAAAGATCAAGAGCTGAAATGAGTCCGTCGGTAGAATTTCCCGCAATAATATCGAGTTCCCCCGCCGCGAGAGCCCGATACGTAAGCGAAAGATCCATCTCGCGCGGTCGTTTCGCGAACGAGAAACCGTAAGCTTTCGACAAACCGGGATATCCATCCGCCCTCGACATGAAATCTTGTCCAAAACCTGCCTGCCATTGCCGCGAAACCGGTACAGCATCAGATATCGTCTTCAAGTTCAGCGACCGTGCGGTCTCACCGCGAATCAATATCGCGAAATCGTTAGCATATCCGAGCGGTGGACTGAGGACCAACCCGAATCGTTCTAAATATTCTTTACTTGTCTGCTCATAAACTGTCTGAGGGTCGGTTATCGGTTCTCGCCCGAGGATGGCCGTAAAAGCTGTGCCCGTATATTCGGGATAACAATCTATCTGTCCCGCGAGCAGCGATTCATGAGGCAGATTACCCCCAAGCTCAAACTGTCGGACCACGTGAAATCCCTCCCCCTCGAGCAATTGGGCCAATATCTCGGCCAGGATCACCGATTCGGTAAAATCCTTTGATCCAATGACGATTCGTTTGCCGGTTCCGAGCAGATCGTCTCGATCAGATCCGCTGTTCATCGTGTCCCGGCCGCCCTTGCCGGAATTCGGGATATAGCCGACGACGGTAACCGCGATCAACAGGCCGGCAATAGCCAGACCAAGAAACCGCCGTCGTTTTCGATTCGCTCGTTCTTCTGCCCTAAACGACTTCTCCATCTGGCCAAGTGCGAGGTCGAAGAGCAATGCTAGCAGGGCAGATGTCAATGCCCCTGCGATCAGAAGATCATTGTCGTTCTGCCTTAATCCGCGAAAAATGTATGTTCCGAGGCCGCCTGCTCCAACCGCAGCGGCCACCGTTGCCACACCGACCGAGATCACAACGGCCACACGGATCCCCGTAAGTATCACCGGCGCGGCAAGCGGCATCTCCACCATCGTGAGCCGCTGCCACCCGGTCATTCCCATTGCTTCCGCCGCTTCACGTACCTTTGGGTCAATTCCCAATATCCCGGTCACTGTGTTTCGGATCACCGGCAATAGAGCATAAAGAGCGAGTGCAATGATCGCCGTTCGTGCTCCTATCCCTCCGATGAACGGTATCGGAATTAGAAGCCCGAAGAGTGCGAGACTAGGCACCGTCTGCATAACATTTGCAAACCCGAGGACAGGCGCCTGAAGCTTCGTGAATCGCGTCAACGAGACGCCAAGCGGAAGCCCCAACCCCACAGCCAAACCAGTTGACAGAAGCACTATCGTGATATGCTCCCGCGTTAGGATCAGCAATTCCCGCCAATTTACAGTAAGAAAATTCAGGAAGTCAGTCACGGATAAAAAGATTTGGAGCTCACCTGGCCTAGCAAATGATTGTGGAAGTACAGTCGCTACTACGCGGGCCGAAATGAAAGTTTCCGGTCCGTTCTCTGCCTCGGCATCAAGACGTAAACTATCTCACATCAGGTTCAGTCCTTCTTTGGATAGGTCGGCAAAAACTGCGGTACGACCCGGCCTTTAGTCTTCTGTTCGAAGGCATATCCGTAACGGATCAATTGCGGCTCCGTAAAAGCTCTGCCGAAAAAGGCCATTCCGGACGGTGTATTCTCTCGAAGCCCTGTTGGTACCGTGATATATGGATAGCCGGCTACCGCCGCTATAGACCATGTCGCTCCGCTTGTCGGAGCCACAAGAGCATCAAGCTTGTTCTTCAGAATTACGGCGTCAATCCCGTCCTCTCGGGTCGAACGCCTTATTTTCTGTAGCGATTCGAGGTATTCTCGATCGGTGAGGTCGCCTTTCTCCTCCGCCTGAATGAATAACTCCTGGCCAAAAAGCGGAAGCTGAAGTTCCTTGTTCGCTTCGTTGAATCTGATCAGATCGGCAAGCGTTTTGTGTTGGCCGCCTCTTGCCGCAAGGTATTTGTTGAGATCGTGTTTGAACTCATACAGCAGCACGTTGAGCCTGTCGGCGGCAAGTTCCTGGTAATTCGGCTCAAAATTTACGTCGACCAACTCCGCGCCAGCGGTCCTTATAGATTCGATGAATGGCTCGAAATATTCCTTCAACTCCGGACGCGTCGTAAACTGCATCACCAGCCCTAGCCTGGCTCCTTTCAAGCCGCTAACGTCCAAAAACTTCGTATAGTCCTTCGCACCACGTCTTTCAGCTTCGGCGGTGCTCGCGTCGGCCCGGTCCCGTCCCACCATTGCGCCAAGCATAATAACGGCATCGGCAACCGTTCGCGTCATCGGTCCGGCAGTGTCCTGCGTGCTCGCTATCGGTATGATGCCGCTTCGTGAGATAAGTCCAATGGTTGGCTTCAAGCCGACCACGCCGTTAGTGACCGCCGGACAAATGATGGAACCATTCGTTTCCGTCCCGACCGCTCCAGCCCCAAGGTTCGCAGAAACCGCCACCCCGGAACCTGAGCTCGAACCGCACGGATTCTGATCGAGAAAATACGGGTTGTTCGTCTGCCCGCCGCGTGCCGACCAACCGCTGATCGAACGATTGCCACGAAAATTGGCCCATTCGCTCAGATTGACTTTTCCGAGGATCACCGCACCCGCATCGCGCAGCTTTTTTACTACAAAAGCATCCTGCTTTGGCAGCGGAGCATTTACCAGAGCAAGCGAGCCGGCCGTGGTCAGCATCCGGTCAGCAGTATCGATGTTGTCCTTTAACAATATCGGGATACCGTGCAGCATCGAACGGGTCCGGCCCTTTTTACGCTCTTCGTCCAGGGCGGTGGCGATCGCACGTGCATCCGGATTCGATTCGAGAACGGAGCGGAGCCTGCCGTCTATATGGTTTATCCGCTCGAAGTACATCTCTACCAGTCGTCTCGCGGTCACTTCACCGGCCTTCATGCGTGCCTGCAGCCCCTCGATGGTGGCTTCAACCAGTTCCGGAAAAGGGTCGCTTTTCACGGGCGTCGGCAGCGTGTATCCCTCGCTTCCGAAAACAGCGACGGCAGACAGCCCGGCTACGCCTGTCCTTAAAAAATCTCTTCGGGTCTGTTTCGTTTTCACCATTATACTCCTTAGTTGGCGGAGTTGTCGGGCCTAAGCCGGCACCCCCACAGTATCGAGGTATTTCCGAGCAAGCGGCACATCAGACCGCCGAAGTTCCCCCGGCGTTCCATGGAAGACAATATGGCCCTGCTCCATCAGCGCGATCCGTGAAGCAAGCAGCATGGCCTCATGCAGGTCGTGGGTCACAAAGATCGCCGTCTTTTGCAGCTCTCTCACAAGCTCGGCAAATTCCTTTTGCAGAGCACCTCGCCGTAGTGGATCAAGTGCACCGAACGGTTCATCGAGCAGCAAGATGCCGGGGTCTGCGGCCAAGGCTCGAGCCACCCCCACCCGCTGCCGCTGTCCACCGGAAAGCTCGTGGGGTAGACGATCGGAAAAATCGTCCGGCGGAAGTCCTACTAGCTTGAGCAATTCAAAGGCCCTCAATCTGCGCCTTTCCTTCTCCCATCCCATCAGTGCAGGAACAATTCCGACATTATCTGCAACCGTAAAATGCGGAAACAGCCCTCCCTCCTGCAGAACATATCCGATCCGGCGCCTTAAGCTGATCACATCCCAATCGGACGTGCTCTTGCCTTCAACTAGAACCTCGCCGCCTGTCGGCTCTATCAAGCGATTTATCAGCTTCAAGGTCGTCGTTTTTCCGCAACCGGATTCGCCCAACAGCACCAGCACCTCGCCGACGGCAATGTCCAGGTCCAGGCCTGAGAGTACCTGAGTTCCGGAAATCTCGTAAGAGACCCCTCGAAACTCTACAGCTGGATCATCCATTTCAGACGAGGATTGTAACATGGCTTTTGATGAACGGTCCCGCAATTGTCCTTAAGGCAATCGACACCGTTGAGAGGAGTCAAGAAACAGTCACGTTCTAGATTTAATTTGAAACCCTGGCATGAGCACACAAATAAACAGAAATTTCATATCCGTCTGCGGTTCGCTCCGGAAATGTGCCTACTCCCACTCGATCGTACTTGGTGGTTTTGAAGAGATGTCATAAACAACGCGGTTAACGCCGCGAACCTCACTGGTGATTCTCGAAGAAACTTTAGCCAGGAATTCGTGCGGCAGACGGGCCCAATCAGCCGTCATCCCGTCGGTAGAGGTTACCGCACGGATCGCAATGGTCTTTTCGTAGGTCCGGAAATCACCCATCACACCGACAGATTGGATCGGCAGCAGCACCGCAAATGCCTGCCAAACATCGCGGTATATACCGAAATTGTGCAACTCTTCTATAAATATTCTGTCTGCTTCCTGCAGGAGTTCGACCTTTTCCGGTGTAACGTCGCCGAGTATTCGAACGCCGAGTCCTGGCCCCGGAAACGGATGTCTCTCAAGAATCATCTCTGGTATGCCCAGGTCGCGTCCGATCGCCCTCACCTCATCTTTAAACAACTCCCGGAGAGGTTCGATCAGTTTGAGGTTCATTTTTTCGGGCAGTCCGCCTACGTTGTGATGGGTCTTGATGGTTACCGACGCGCCGCGTACGGAAACCGATTCGATCACGTCAGGATAAAGAGTGCCTTGAACTAGCCATTTCGCCCCTTCGATCTTGTCTGCCTCCGCCTGAAAAACATCTATGAATTTCGCCCCGATCGCTTTGCGTTTTTCTTCGGGATCGCTGATGCCTTCAAGCACCGCGTAGAAATCTTTTGAGGCATCGACGCCGATCACATTCAAGTGGAGATTGTCATTGTAAACGCCAAGCGTGTCTTCAAATTCGCTATAGCGCAAAAGCCCATTGTTCACGAAAATGCAGGTTTGCCTGTCACCTATTGCTTCATGGACCAGCACCGCCGCTACGGTCGAATCCACTCCGCCCGACAGCCCGCAAACGACCCTGTCGTCATTACCGACTATCTCACGGATCTTCTCAACCTCTTCCTTGATAAAACTCGACGGCGTCCAGTCGCCCTTGCAACCGCAAATGTCGAAAAGAAAATTCCGCAGGACCTCTTTCCCCAGTGGTGTGTGACTCACCTCCGGGTGGAACTGAACGCAGTAAATGCGGCGTTCTTCCGATTCCATCGCCGTTATCACATCGCCCGTTGTCGCTGTCTTGTAAAACCCCGGAGGAAGTTCGGTCACGTGGTCGCCGTGGCTCATCCAGACGTCCAGGTCAAACGGAAGTTCGTCGAAGAGACGCGTCTTCCCGCTAAGCACCTTCATTTGGGCATGTCCGTATTCGCGCCGTATCGCCGGTTCGCTCTTTCCGCCGAGATCTATAGCAACAAGCTGCATTCCGTAACAGATACCCAAGATGGGTGCTTCGACTTTTTCGTAGAGTTCTGTGGAGACACGCGGGGCGTCTTCGTCCGTCACGCTCGACGGCCCACCCGACAGGATCAAGCCTTTTGGTCTCTTCGCCGCGACCTCATCCACCGACAGATTGAATGGATGGATCTCGCAGTAAACACCCTGTTCTCGCACACGTCGCGCGATCAGTTGAGTATATTGCGAACCGAAATCAAGAATTAGAATTAGGTCGTGCTGCAATTTGCCCTCGCTAAAGTGACTGGGAATTCAGAATATGGGTCGGGTGCTCTATGGGCGGCCAGGGTGATATTTTCGTTACAACCTGTCGACCGTTACCAAGAAGACATTTCCTATTACCCGTTTCGAAAAAAGCCATTATACGTGGAACTGCTTCCGTTGTCAGATTGGCTCGCAGGAACGTGGTTCAGCCAAAGAAAAGGAGGAGCGAAAGCCTGGTTGAACTTTTGGGTGAGACAAAGTGTAGAACGAGAATTAAAGCGGAGTTTAAAAACAGGTCCGGCCGTAAAAGTTGGACACGATAACGAGGCCGAACGTCGCGAGAATTGACGGTCAGCTCGGCCTCGAAGAAAAACCTTAGTTGGTCGATACCACTAAGCGACGACTGACTTCTCAGTCCCGCAATGGTCGTTGAACGCACCGATCAGCGATTCGGCGATCACTGCCGGCGGGCGGCCCTCCAGGTCCCGTCGCTCAAACATCTTCACTAATCTTCCGTTTTTCAGCAACGCGATCGACGGAGATGACGGTGGATAACCGGTAAAAAAGTTCCTGGCGGTCTCGGTAGCGTCAATGTCCGCACCGGCGAAAACGGTAATGGATCGGTCCGGCTTCAGTTCCGAATTTTGCAGTGCAAGGGCAACTCCCGGACGTACTCCTCCCGCCGCACACCCGCAGACGGAATTTACTACGACCATAAGAGTTCCGTCCGTGTTGCTTACGGCATCCTCAACCGACTCCGGCGTCTTCGTTTCTTCAATTCCAAGCTGTGCCAGCTCGGCACGCATTCCGTGGATCATAAGTTCTGGATATGGCATTTTGTTTCCTCAAATATCAAAAGTTAGCGATCGCTCCGGCCAGATGGAATCTTGACCTTTTTTTCAAGTATCGTAAACCGTTTAGTTCCAGTCAAGCGCACATCCGCCACAACATACACGGTTTGCCGAATTAGCGGGGATTACCTACTATTAAGTTTGCAGCCTTATCCTGGAAACTGTATCCCGAGCTCATGGCGGTAGAAACAGAGAAAAAGTATCGGCTGGACAAGCGGTCATTAGTCGAGTTCACGGCCCGCCTCGCGGAACTTGGTGCCACCTTCTCAAACGAAAGATTCGAGGACAATTACCTTTACCGGAACGGCAGTGTAGACGTCAGCAGCAGTGTGCTTAGGATACGAAAGATCGCCGGTACCACGTTTCTGACCTATAAGGAACGGATGAAGTCGGATTCGGACTTCAAAACCAAGATCGAACATGAAACCCTGGTCTCGGACGCGGTCGAGACCGAACAGATCGTTGCAAAACTGGGTTATAAACTCGCTGTAGTTTATGAGAAGCATCGTAAGACCTGGCATTTCTGTGAATGTGAGGTTGTGCTCGATGAGCTACCCTTCGGCCAATTCATGGAAATAGAAGGAGAGCCGGACGAGATCCTGAAAGTCGAAAAACTACTCGGCGCAGAAGAACTCGAGGTTGAAACGAGAGGTTATTCGCGATTGACGACAAAATTCGGTCAACTGGTTGATGGTGTCTACGAGGCCCGGTTCGACCATCCGCGGGCATCCGCATAAATTACGGGATCTCCTGTCCTACGAATGACATTTGTGAGTCGAATGGCGCAGAACTTCCGGGTACCAGCCGACGATAGGTCCCATCTGCTCTCAAGACGCGGGCTTTTGAGTTGTCCCTTATGTAATTATTCAGAAACGTATCGCGTAAGTAAGCCTTCAACTCTCCGTCCAAGACCGGGATCGCGACCTCTACCCTGCGATCCAAATTCCTCTGCATCCAATCTGCGCTTCCAATATACACAACGTCGTCGCCACCGTTCGCGAAGTAATAAACACGGCTATGCTCCAGAAATCTGCCGATGATGGAACGGACACGAATATTTTCTGACAGGCCCTTGACACCGGGCCGCAATGCACAGATCCCCCGGACTATGAGATCGATCTCAACACCCGCTTGTGAAGCGCTATAGAGAGCCTCGATCAACTCTTCATCGGTCAGACTGTTTACCTTGATGATCATCCGTGCAAGCTTGCCTTCTAGCTTATTCTCTTCTTCTCGACGGATCATCTCAGCAAAACGTTCCCTCAGGTTCAATGGAGCTACGATCATGCGGTGATACTCGTCCTGCTGAGAATAGCCTGTCAAAAAATTGAACAGGCTTGTGGCATCAATTCCTATCTCCTCGTCTGCGGTCAACAGGCCGATATCGGTGTAGAGCCTGGACGTCACCGGATTATAGTTACCGGTCGCAACATGAACGTATCTTGCCAGCTTTTCCTTTTCTCTCCGTACGACCAAAAGCACCTTGGAATGAGTCTTTAGTGTATGGATGCCATAAACGACATGAACGCCTTCGTTCTCGAGCCTGCGAGCCCACTCGATATTATTTTCTTCGTCAAAGCGCGCTTTGAGTTCAACGACGGCCGTGACCTGCTTGCCCAGTTGGCTGGCCCGGATAAGAGAACGAACTATCGGCGAATCCTTCCCGGTTCGATAGAGGCAGATCTTGATCGCCTGAACGTCCGGGTCCTCCGCGGCCTCTGAGATGAAGTCGGTCACTGCCGTAAACGATGTATAGGGATGATGCAACAGGATGTCCTGTTTCTTTAAGACCTCAAATATCTTCCGCTTGTCATGAAGCTCAGCCGGAAGGACAGGATGGATCGGCCTCTCCTTAAGCCCTGGCCGGTCAAGCGAAAAAAGCTGCATCAGATCCTGTATGTCAACAAACCCCTCGATCTTGTAAACATCCGCTTCTGTAAGGCCGATACCGTCGGTCAATACCTTCACCATCTTTTCAGGCATTTCCGCTGCGACCTCCAACCGAACGGGAAATCTGAAGCGGCGCCGCAGCAATTCCTGTTCGAGCGTACGCATCAGATCCCCAGCCTCGTCCTCAAGCAGCTCGATATCGGCATCTCGAGTTACCCGAAACAAGAACGCCTCGCTCGTCTTCATGTTCGGGAAAAGCTCGTGGGCATTTGCGGAGATCACATCCTCCAGAAGAGTGAACCGCCCTTTTTTCTCGTTTATCGGGATCAGGCGCGGTACGGTTGGCGGCAGTTTGATCCGGGTGAACCGCCGCTGACGAAACAGATGTTTCAGGTTCCGCTGCGTGAATTGTCTGTTTGGCTCGATAAACAAGCCGAGATTCATGCTCAGATTTGATATGTAGGGAAACGGATGGCTTGAATCAACGGATTGAGGCGTCAAGATCGGGAACAGATTGTCCCGAAAATATTTGTCCAACTTTTTTCGCTCCTTCAGAACGAGCGAACGGTACGGTTCAATGGTTATGCCGGCCGCAGCCAGCTCTGGCAGCACCGTTTCGTGCAGATAAGACACGTGCTTTTTGAGCATTGGCCGTAGCCGTCTGCCGATCTCACGCAGTTGTTCCGCCGGCGTCATTCCGTCGGGAGACGGTTCGAGGACACCCTCGTGTATTTGCTCCTTGATACCCGAGACGCGGATCATGAAGAACTCGTCCAGATTGGAAGCAAAGATCGCAAGAAATTTCAGGCGTTCAAGCACGGGCAGGGATCCGTCCATCGCCTCATCCAATACTCGGCGATTGAATTCGATCCAACTCAATTCTCGGTTAAAAAGGCGCGACTCGAGGGTTTCGACAACCGGTTCGGCGTCGGGTGTAGTTTTTGGGCGAGTTGTTCTTGCTCGCTTGGGCACTTGAAAGTTCGCTGGATCCTGGCCGGGCATAAACCCTAATTATAGTGTGTACCAAACGGTTTCGGTATTAAATCGATGTTACAGCTTTTTCTGCGTTTGGGTAACATCCAATGGGGTTGCCCGATCCGATCTTGCTCTCAGACCGTTTCGCCAAAGGTCTTGGTCTTTGACTCAATTCTAATTATTCGCGGCTGATCGCCGGAGCCTTCGATCGTGATCTCAAAAACACGCGCCGGAAAGGCGTAGTCACCAAGCCGCTCTGCCCACTCAATAATAACGGCCGAGCGGGGCTGCTCTACGATCTCGTCGAGGCCGACGCAAAAAGCGGGGCCACCGTCCTTATCAACTCGCCACAGGTCTATGTGATAAACGTCAATTCGCTCCGTCGGATAGATGTTGACAAGTGTAAAGCTCGGGCTGGTTACCTCGTCTACGTCGAAACCAAGCGCATCAAGGATGCCTTTGGCTAAAAGCGTTTTACCCGCACCGAGTCCGCCCCGAAGAAGGACGGCGTCCGAAGCCTGAAGGCCGTCGCCGATCTGCTTGCCGAGTTCATAGGTCTCGTCCGGTGTTTGGCAGATGATCGTCTCAGTCATTGTCCCCTAAGCCGATCTGCGAAAACCACGATTCCTTTTCCCAATAGCCGCGTTGGTAAATGATCTTACTGTCCCGAAATTGAAAAAAGCCGCATCCGCGTATCTCAAAGCTCTTTCCCGTTGGCTGCTGACCCATAAACTCACCCATCCAGGTTCCGCCGCCGATCCACTCCCAGGCAGCCCAATCGCCATCGCCGATCAGATTCTCGACACGGCTCCAAGCATCCGGAAAAGCCGCGAAAAAAGCATTGTTCCCTTCGCGGATCGCTTCGATCCCAACATCGGGCTTGCCCGTCATCACCTGAAAATTCACCGCATTATCGGCATAGCACGCCGCGACCGCCTCCGCATCGCAGCGCTGAAATGCATCGATCCAATTTTGTAAAAGTTCTTTTGAATTCATTTTGTTTTCGAACAGCTGTGAGCTGCCTGCTATTAGCTACCAGCCGGACCCGACGTCTCCGTCTCAAATTCGGCGAAGGCGTCGGCCAGGCATTCGCGGACGTCCGAGGCGGTCATTACGCGTTTGCCGAATTTCTTTTCGGCGATGTCGCCCGCCATTCCGGCAATGTAAACTGCGGCGACCACCGTCTCAAAAATGTCGATGTCCATCGCGGCGGCTTGTGAGACGAAGCCCGCGATAATTCCGGCAAGCGTGTCGCCATTTCCTGCTTTTCCCAAACCGGAATTTCCCGTCGGGTTCACGACGACCTTACCGCCGGGCTCGCCGATCAAGACACGTTCGCCTTTGAGTACAAGGATGACGTTGTGCTTCTGCGAAAACTCGCGGATCGCCGCGACGCGGTCATTTATCGCATCTTTATTATCTGTGCCGAGCAGCCTAAGAAATTCGCCCTCATGCGGCGTCAGTATCAACGGCGGACTTTCCAGGCTCCCCTCCTTACGAAGGAGGGGTGTCGACGTTTCGCCGACGGGGTAGTTCTCTCCCGGTGGATTGAAAAACCAGAGAGCACTCGCATCGACGATAACCGGTGTTGTCCGGTTCCCGACCACTTCCCGCACCAACTTCTCGACCGCCGGATCGTTCGCATCCAGGCCGCAGCCGACAGCAACGGCATCCGCCCTATTGAGATGTTCGTCAAACTCCTTAGATTCGACCGTCGAAAGTATTACCTCAGGCAGCAGCCGCGACGCTATCTGAGCCTTCGCATCCGCCGGACAAGCCAGCGTCACCAACCCAACTCCTGAACGCATCGCCGCATTTGCAGCCAAAACCGCCGCGCCTGAATAATCTTCAGAACCCGCGATCACGAGTGCGTGGCCGCGTTTACTTTTATAGGAATCCTCTGTAAATCTGGCAGCTTGCAACCACTCGCTCGCATCTTCCCGTTCTGCCAGAAACAACTGAGACGGCTGTGCGTCGACAAGATTGCTTGGTGAACCGATGTCTGCAATTACAAGTTCACCATTAAAATTCGACGCGTGCGGCAAAACATTCGCTGGCTTCGGGGCGGTGAAGGTTACGGTGACGCTCGCAGTGTACTGTAAATGTTTAGCGATGGGTTTGTCTGCATAAAGACCCGACGGGATGTCAACAGCAATGTGGAGCCTGTTTGGAAAGCATCTGAAAATCTCGAACAACGATGCGTCAACTTGTTTGGTAAGACCAGTTCCGAACACCGCATCTACGATACAGCAGAAATTCTCACGGACTTGCGCAGTCAGCAATTGTGAAAACTCCCAAAATTCCTCGATGTAGCCAAAAGCCAGTTCGCCTTGTGTTTGTTCTGATAACTCTGAACAAATTTCGAAATTTGTGCGTGCATCTCCCTTCGACCCTTTCGGATCGCCAAACAATATCACTTCAACATCGGCACCTGCTGTCCACAAGATCCTCGCCAACGCCGCGCCATCGCCGCCGTTATTGCCTTTGCCGCAGAGGATGAGAATTGATTTGCCTTTGACCGAGCCACCTAGTTTGTCGGTAATGACGCGTGCGACGGCGTGGGCGGCATTTTCCATCAGGATGATGGACGGGATGCCGTATCGCTCGGTCGTCAACCGATCGACCTCGCGCATTTCCGCCGCTGTCAGAACTTTTTGCATCGCAACCCAATTTACCAGAGAAAATAGAGTAAACACAGCCACAAACCCTGGAGGTTCCGTTGGGTTCTGTCAATATCGGGAGGCTATGAATGTGAAGACCACGCCCAACTGTGGCGTGGCCCTTACTGCTCTTAAATGGAGATATGACTAGACTTCAGCGGATGGAGAGACTTACTTTTAAGTCTGCCACTGTGCATCAAAACCGTTTGTTTCCGTTCATTTAATACAAAGAACTATTCCGAAAGCGATTCCAGAATTAAAGATCTGGTGGTCCCGGCTGGATTCGAACCAGCGGCCTTCCGCTTAGGAGGCGGACGCTCTATCCAACTGAGCTACGGGACCAGCCAAGAGTCCAAAGATACACTACGAGTCATAGTGTATCAAGGATTTTACGTCATAACCGTCAAACCTGGAGCGGCCGTTCAGGAAATCAAGCTCGACGACGACGTGGATACCGGCCACGACCCCGCCCATCCCTTCGACCATATCGACAACCGCCCGCGCCGTGCCGCCGGTCGCCAGCAGGTCGTCAACAATAAGAACCTTGTGCCCCTCGCCCACTGCATCGCGATGCATTTCGAGCGTGTCCTGGCCATACTCAAGGTCGTAAGACACCGACACCGTGTCCGAAGGCAGCTTTTTCGGCTTTCTGACGGGCACGAATCCGGTCCCGAGTTGATATGCCAGCGGGGCCGCAAAAATAAAGCCCCGGGACTCGATCCCGATTATCGTATCGATGTCCATACCCCGGCATTGCTCCGTCATTGCGTCGATCGTCTGCTCCAAACCCGCCGGGTCTTTCAGCAGCGTGGTGATGTCGTAAAAATTAATGCCCGGTTTGGGAAAATCGGGCACCTCGCGAATCAGTTTTTTGAGACTATCCATATATCGATAAACTAGAAAAATATAATTTCAGACCGGACTTTTCCGTCGTCCGCAAGTGTTACCTTTCGATCCTGAAACTCGAAAATGAATTATCCGGCTCCTCAACGGTCTCCTCGATCTTATCCACTTTCGAGTAATCTGGGCCGGCTGCAAGTTCCTGTCCAAATAACGCAACCGCCCTCTCATCGCCCTGTGCCAGTGCCTCTACCCGGCCATCTGCCAAATTCCTCACATAGCCGCGGACCTGATGCCGGGCAGCAGCGCGTTGCGTAAAATATCGATATCCTACGCCTTGCACAAGGCCGCTCACCAAAAACTTTCTAGCAACCATATCTTGAATGCCGGTTGAACGTTCATTCACCAAGCAATAGTATCGAACTCGATCAGCACCAAGCCCCCCGTAATTCTGCCAATTTTCGCATGTAATGTCCAAATGACGGACTTCGGCAATTTTACAGGAGACCCGCAACGTGAAAACGCTCCGGTACATTTAGATCCGTTTCATTATGTTTATCTGTAGGATTTACTTTATCCTGCGAGTGGTGCAGAATTGTCCTGTGTTCCGATCCTCGCTTTTATTTTTGATACTCTTCTCCGCAACTGGAGCATTGGCTCAGCAAAGACCGTTGCTGACAGATGACATCGACATCACACCGGCAGGTGCAATAGAGATAGGGATAGGCGTCGACTTTTTCCAAAATATGAAGTTCCCCCTTTCGGGGCTTAAGGGCGATCTAACGAGAGTCGGAGACATCAGGATTCGGCAGGGCTTTTCATCGAATGTCGAGATCCAGATCGAAGGGTCGATCCAGAATTTCCTCGCCATCAATTCTCAGAGTGCAGCCCCTCCTATACCGCTCAATATCTCGGGAAATTCCACAAACGATTTTGACGATTATGTCGTGTCGGCGAAGATCAAATTGCTAAGTGAACATAAGGGATTCCCAGCCGTCGGAATGAAATTCGGCTATCAAATGCCTAACACGGATCAAGCCCGTGGGATAGGGACCAATCAGATCAATATATTCAGCAAGTTGATAGTTCAGAAGAAGTTTGGCATGCGCCCCGGCAGGGCTCCGAAAGCCAATATCTTTGGCAACCTCGGGCTTGGCATAATGAACGCGCCGCTAAACACATTTACGCAGAATGACGTCGTCCTTTACGGGCTTGCGGGGATCTTTCGCGTCAATGATAACGTCAACATCGCGAGCGAGGTAAACGGCAGAGCAAACACTAGGAACAACCCCCCACTGGGTACTGAAAGTATTGGTCAATTTAGACTGGGCACCCAGATCCGAGCCTCGGGGATTCGTTTCGACACAGCGGCCATCTTCGGCCTGACCCGCTATAGCGCTCGAACCGGCATAACGTTCGGTGTTACCTACGAATCCCCCGTATTCATTCCGGTCGCCAAATAGCCGGTATATTTACCGGTGAGTTCCCATGTCCGATCTTTACTGCGGTTCGGATGGCGTCGTTAACAAAAGCCTTCGCGATCTTAACAGACGCAGAAAGCTCGTGTCCGAGCGCCAAGTTTGCGGTAATGGCTGCTGCCAATGTGCAGCCCGACCCGTGTGTGTCCGTCGTTTGATGATATTCACCGTCGATATCTTCTCGTTCGCCGAAAATGAAAAGATGATCGCGCGCGATCCGGTCCGGTGCAATTGTTCGTAGATGTCCTCCCTTTATCAGAACACTTCGTGCTCCTTGCGACTGCATTATTTCGGCAGCGTCAATAACGTCGTCTTCGGAATCGATCGCAATGCCTGTTATCTTCTCGGCCTCCGCCATATTCGGAGTCACGATCGAGGCTATCGGAAAGAGCCGTTCAACCAATGCCCTCACCGCCGCGTCATCAACTAAATCAAATCCGGAGGTTGAGCGAACAACCGGATCGACAACAAGGGTCCCGATGTTAAACTCTTCGACGAGTTCGGCAACCTCATCGATGCATTGTTTTGAAGGCAGCATCCCTGTTTTCACGGCCACAACATCAAGATCCTTCAGGACCGGTTCAACTTGACCGCGTAACGTCGCCGCCGATTGATTTTCCGCGCCGAAGACACCTCTCGTATTCTGAAACGTTAACGACGTAACAGCTGCAGTCGGATAGCAGCCGAAGGCCCCAAACGTTCGCAGGTCCGCAATTATCCCTGCCCCACCCGAGGGGTCAAGGCCTGCGATCGTGAGACATACCGGCTTTCTTTCCATACAAAAAATTGGAGCGCTGTCCTTATGACAAGAACTCGGTTGCAAGTCGAATCAGGCTTTCGCGGTCGTTTAATAAACGAATCGCTGCAAAGCCTGCCGCACCCGCGCCACATACACTCGCGGCATTCCCATGATCGATCCCTCCGATTCCAAGCAAAAGCATATCACCGGAATGGCGACAGGCCTCACGCAGGCCATCCAAACCTTTTGCCGGCCCTTTACCGGGAGTCGAAAAGATGGGGCCAAAGACGGCAAAGTCAGCACCCGCCTCTTTAGCGATCGAAACTTCGGCAGCACAATGAGTCGAGACTCCGATCAACAGATCTGAACCGAATGTCTTTCTAATTGCGGCGATCGAGAGTCCTTGTGACGGAACGTGAACCCCGTCTGCTCCGGATGCAAGCGCAATATCAATCCTATCGTTGATCAACAGTTTGGTGCCGGAACCGCCGGTCGCCTCCCGGGCACTCGACGCGAGCGAAAGAAGCTTGGACGACGACAGTTTCTTTTCACGGATCTGTATCAGCGGGATCCCGATCTCAACGGCTATGCTGATCAACGAAAGCAGCTCCAAAAATTCCCTGGTCTCACTGTTTGGTCCTAGCTCGCCCGGTGTGACCAGATATATCAACGGACGCTGCGGATCGAATCTCACGAGTCTTCGTGCGTGATCTTTCCGCGGAGCATCGCGACGCTCTGCTTGAAGTTTGCTGCCTCCCAAAAAGCGATGACCAGATTGAGGACCCCAAGCCCGGTCACGGCTCCGCGAAACCAATTGGAGGCAACCGTTGTACGTATCGACGGAAATCCCGATCGGTCTGAAAGATAGGCAAGCAGATAGTTTTCGCCCCAACGGCCGAAAAGCATATCCCACGGGGCGAGTATCAGGTAGAAGCCAAGCAAAAGGCAGAGAACGATAAAAAAAATGACGGTCAGCTTTTCAACCATACCGCCATCATTATAACTCCGGACTCGATCTTGTAAAAACCAAATCTGCTCGCGACCGCCGCTAAGCCGCAACGGCCAACCGCTCAATCCGCTGGGCAACATCACGAAAGTCTATATTCTCAGCATAGACCCGCTCGAAATAATCTGAAGCCTTTTCGATCTCTCCGTTCGCTTCGCACGCATTTGCGAATTCGTACCAAAGCCCTTGTTTCTCATCGACACCGAGTTGAGGCGTCTCGAGAGCACGCTGATACCACGTTATCGCAAGATGAGGCTTGCCGATCTGCATGAAACAGTGTCCAAGGAGATTGGCACAATTGTAGAAACGCCGCGAACCGTCATTCTGATCGACCAAAACGGCCGCATTCTGAAACTCTTTTATTGCTTCTTCCAACAGGCCCATTTCCTTGTACGCGATGGCAGTACCATAATGAGTGTCGTAATCGGATGCATCCTCTTCAGCAGGGTCGTCGATCCCGAGTTCACTCCGTAGTTCGTCCAGACTGAACGCGGCACTTTTCGCCCCGAACGTGACGTGGTCACTAGTTTCCTCAATTTGCTGCGGGACAACCTCGTCATTAGGGCCGGAATGATCGGCTATAAAGGTTTCAAGCTCATCGATCTCAGGTCTCGATCCGAAATCCCCCCTTAACTCGACAACTGCCTTTTGGGCCAGATCGATATACCCGTTGTCCACGTAAAACCTTATACTGTCGATCTCGCGCACCAGCCGGTCCTCGTCGTCTTCCTGCAATACCTCCGTGACAAGATGAGGCTCTTGGCCTCCCGATAGGGTCGGAAATACCGCATCTGCATCGGGAAGTAGAGAGGGAGAATGGTTATGTGTCAACTTACCATTCGATCCGTTCCCATTTACGTTGCCATTGGAGGATATCTTTTCGCTGAACTGATCGCTGCCGACCTCACTTCCAACTAAAGGTCCCGACAGTCCCGGACTAGAGTTTCGTCCGATGAACTGCTTGTCGAACAGACTTTCTCCATAGGACTCCGTTTCGAATCCATGCTTTTCGTTCAGCTCGCGAAACCGACTTGAATACGCTGACTCTTGCGGAGCAACCATCACGATCTGGGACAAAGCAAAATGTTCGTCCTCGACCGACCCTTTGTTTCGCGCACACTCAGCTAGTCGCTTTAGCGAATCCAGATAAGCGGTCTCATCTCGCAGCCAAGTACATAATCCGATCTGCAGTCTGAGCGACTCAAGATTGTCAGGATCGGTCTCCAACAATGCCTGGATCGCGTCTCTGTAATCATCAATATTGCCAGAGGCGAGAAAATGATCCGACGAGACGTTCAGAACCCGGGCCGCGGATTCTGCCCCGCCCCGCTCCAAATAGAGATGTGCCAGGTCAAGAAACTTGTCGACATTTGCAGGTTCTACCTCAGCCAGTTTAAGAAGAGCAGCTTCTGCCTCGGCAGGCCTCTTTGTGCGAAGGAAGTTTTCGATCTGGAGCCGCGCAAGGTCGCGGTCTTGCGGCATCTCGGACACTAATTCTTTAAGTAATGCGTCGCCATCGTCATCCCGGCCAAGCGAAGCATACGCACTTACGAGCCCTGAGACCGCAGCATGGTTTGAACGGTCAATTTCAAGGGTTCTCTGAAATGCGTCAACGGCAGCGGCGGGCCTCCCAAGGTTTTCTAATCGTTTTCCGAGCAGTGTGTAGGCTTCGGCAGCCTCGGCTTTGTTTCCCTCTCTGAGATACGATTCTGCGATGTTGTTATATACATCGGTGTTGTTAGGATCGATCTCAGCGACCTGCTTCCATATCTCAAGAGCCTCTCCCTTTCGCCCGATCGTTTCGTAATGCTTTGCTAATGATTCGTAATGGCTTTTTGCGTCGGCATAGGCCCCACGTTCCCTGTAGAGTCCGGCAAGCTTTTCATTGATCTCCGGTATATTCGGACGGATGCGGTTGATCTTTTTGTAAACGGCGATCGCTTTGGCCGCGAACCCCTGTTTCGAATAGTGCTCCGCGACTGCGTTGTAGCATTTTACGGCAGACGATTCGTCGTTGTCCTTGACATAAAGATCGCCGAGAATGTTCAAGGTAACAAAGTCGCGCGAATCGTGTCTTACGACTTGCTTGTACTCATTGATCGCAGACCGGGTCTTGCCTTGAGACAGGTATCTCTCGGCGTTTCGCATAGCATTTTTTTTGTCGAAGGCCATCTGTTAGAGTGAATCGGACGAGGTTTGTGTTAGGAGACAAGGTCGCAATAAAGCGATTCCGATGTGCCCGGCACTGTAAACAAGTGCAGGCATTGAACGCAGGACCTGCAATGTCCAACTTATCATAGGGTGCAAAAAAGTGTCAATAAACTTTTGACATATTTTGTAATTGTTAAACGCTTGCTTCTGTGCTCGAATTTTGCGTTTTTCGACTCAACGTCCTAACCTTGGGTTGATTCGAAGCTTTTGACGGGCGACTAATTCGATGAAGGAACTGCTGACCGCTATCATTCTGGCTGGGGGAAAAGGTACCCGGCTTCGTCCACTTACAGTTTATACCCCAAAGCCGATCGTGCCTTTTGTGAACAGGCCGTTCCTTTTATACCAGCTTGACATACTCGGGCGAGCAGACGTAAGAAATGTGACGCTCTCGTTGAACTATCAGCCAAACAAGATCGAGGACGTGATGGGTGCGATACTTGACCAGAGTGTCGCCTTGAACTTCGTAACGGAACCGAATCCACTGGGAACAGCCGGAGCTGTCCGGTATGCCGCCGGAGATCTACACGGAACCTATGTCGTGCTCAATGGCGACATACTGACTGACCTCGCTCTCTCGGATGTGATCCGGGATCATCGTTCAAAAAAAGCCGACGCGACGATCGTTTTGAAAAAGGTTGAGGATCCATCGCGTTACGGGCTGGTCGAAACTGATGAATCGGGACGAGTTCTTCGGTTTCTCGAAAAACCGAGCTCAAGCGAGGTTGTGGAACTTGATCTCAACACAATAAACGCAGGGATATATATTCTTGAGAAGGACGTGCTGGAATTGATCGCGGAAGACGAACCAAGTTCATTTGAGTACGATATTTTTCCCGCGATCTTGAAGAAGGGGCTCGTTTTCAATTCTTATATCCTCGACGACGAATATTGGCGTGATATAGGAACGCCGCAAAGCTATCTACAGGCCCACATGGACTACCTGGGCGGAGTGATCCGCGGATTTGATCATGGTGATGGGGCAGCGAGCGACGTTGCAACAATGGCAAATGTTGACTATCGGTCGGTCATTGGCGATGGATGTGTCGTAAAACCGAATGCTGAGATTCGGAACTCCGTAATAGGTCCGGGTGCACACGTCGAAGAACGCTGCGTGATCGAGAATTCAGTTATCTGGTCACATACCCGGATCGCAACATCCGCGACTGTCCGTGATGCGATCATAGGTCGGAGCTGCTATATCGGCCGTAATTCTATCATCAGCCCGGGAGTCGTACTAGGCGATAAAGGATCGATCCCTGATTACTCCAAGATCTAATGCCCGAACTGCCGGAAGTACAGCTTGTAGCAAGCCACTTGGACGAACTTCTTTCTGGTCGAACGATCGAAGCGGCAAGACTTCTGCGCAGTAGACTTGCCCCATTAAATAGTCCCGAGGAGTTCGCCGAACTATTAGCGGGTTCAACTATCTCTCGGGTCGGACGGCGCGGAAAGCTCATTCTTATTGAACTCGATAGCGGCCGGACGCTGATGGTACATCTTCGAATGAGCGGGCATTTCATGTTCAGATCCTTTGACGTCGAAGATCCAAAGTTCACACACGCTGTCTTGTATTTTTCTGACAACGACAGGCTGCTTTTCACTGACCAGCGTCACTTTGGGTATATGCGAGTGGTCGATACTTCGAAGATCCATTTGACGCCGGAGATCGCAAAGCTTGCACCGGAACCTTTCTCGCAGGAATTCTCGGGCGAGTATTTGATCGCAGTATTGCGCCGCTCAAGGAGGCCAGTAAAGGAACTTCTTCTGGATCAAACGAAGGTCTGCGGCCTGGGGAATATTTATGCTTCGGAGGCCTTATTCGAGGCTGGTATCAGGCCACAGACTCGCTCGTTCCGCGTCTCATCGAAAAAGGCTCATAAGCTTTTCCTTTCGATACGACTGGTTCTTTCTGAATCCATCGAGCTTTCTAGGTCCGTCATGCCTGACCGGGGCAACATTGGGAGAGGCTTCTATGGCGAACAGTCGGAGGCGAGCTGGAGGGTCTACGGACGAGAAGGGTCGCCGTGCACGCTCTGTCACGTTGAGATAAAAAGGCTGAAACAAGGTGGGCGTTCGACCTTTTATTGTCCAAGATGTCAGAGATAAGGGCTGTAAGGGTGGCTAAATATAGGCTCTCGATCGGCCTTGGCCTTGACAGTTCACCGACAAAGTCGCATTATTTCGAAGGTAGGCCGTGGTGAGTTATTGCGACTTGCGACCACGTTAAATAAACCGCTAAACAGCTAGTGACACGAATTTCGCAAATTGTCTCGCTGTTCGGCGAGGCTTTTTTGTTGTTATGAAAGATTTTCGGGAGATTCTCGGCAGCGACCGCATCTATGTATTCGACGGCGCGGTCGGTACGCGGTTGTATGACAAGGGTATCTATATAAACCGGAGTTATGACGAGTTAAATTTGGTCGCTCCCGATCTTGTACGCGAGGTCCACGAAGAATACGTAAAGGCGGGGGCCGACATAATTGAAACCAACTCCTTCGGTGCCACTCGCCACAAGCTTCTTCCCTACGGGCTTGAATCAAAACTTCGTGAGATAAATGTAGCTGCTGTTCAGATCGCACGTTCCGCGGCAAATGAAGAGACATTCGTCGCGGGTGCGATGGGCCCGCTTGGGATCCGGGTCGAGCCTTTCGGCCCGACTTCGTTCGATGAAGCAAAAGAACTCTACCTGGAACAGGCCGAAGCGCTGCTTGAAGGTGGTGTGGACCTGTTTATTCTGGAGACCTTCTCTGAGTTACCGGTCATTGAACAGGCGATAAAGGCGATCCGGGAACTGACCGACCTGCCTATTGTGGCCCAAATGGCGATACAGATGGACGGCAACACTACGTTTGGCACCTCGCCGGAGCAATTCACCGTCGAGCTGGACAGATTGGGCGCCGATGTTATCGGCCTCAATTGCGGGATGGGGCCAAATCACGTGCTTACCGCTCTCGAAAAGATGCGTCCGCTTACAGAGCGGCCGTTTTCCGCGCAGCCAAACGCGGGCCTTCCGAGGGACGTTCAGGGGCGGCAATTCTATATGGGTTCGCCTGAATATATGGCAACGTTTGCCCGCCGCTTTGTGCAGGCCGGAG
The DNA here is from genome assembly GCA_937859595.1 of uncultured Acidobacteriota bacterium. Classification (GTDB taxonomy): domain Bacteria; phylum Acidobacteriota; class Blastocatellia; order Pyrinomonadales; family Pyrinomonadaceae; genus OLB17. The sequence continues at coordinate 78,245 of CALMAH010000012.1, forward strand.
CGAAATTCGTGGGCGGCTGCTGTGGTACGACACCGGTTCATATAAAGCTGATCTCCGACGCCATTCGTTCCATAAGCCCGCGCCAGGCACAGGTGTTTAAGACGACGAAACCAGTGGAGGTTCGCGATCTTACCCCGGAGGACGTACGGGTAGTCCCGGCGGTTGAGCGATCAAATTGGTCCAGAAAGGTCGCATTGGGAGAATTTGTCACGTCAGTTGAGGTCCTGCCACCGAAAGGATGCGATGCCGTAAAGACTCTCGATTCCATCAGGCTGCTTAAAGACCACGGCGTAGACGCGGTGAATATCCCCGATGGCCCACGTGCGCAGACGCGGATGTCGGCACAGGCGACCGCAGTACTGGTAGAACGCGATATTGGCATAGAGGCGGTTCTGCACTATTGCTGCCGCGACAGAAATCTCCTCGGCATGATGTCAGATCTGCTTGGGGCGGCTGCTCTTGGGCTGCACAACCTCCTGATCATAACTGGGGATCCTCCCAAGATGGGGCCGTTTCCAGACGCAACTGCCGTATTCGATATCGACTCGATCGGGCTGACCAATATGGTCAGCAAGCTGAATCATGGCCTTGACCTGGGGAACAATCCTATAGGGACGCCAACGGCCTTTTCGATCGGCGTCGGGGTAAACCCCGGGGCGGTCAACCTCGATGAGGAGATACGCCGATTTGAATGGAAGGTGGAAGCAGGTGCTGAGTATGCTATTACACAGCCGGTTTTCGACACAGAACAGCTCACTCGTTTTCTCGACCGCATCGCACACGTCCGGATTCCCATCATTGCCGGGATCTGGCCGCTGGTAAGCTTCCGAAATGCGGAGTTTCTGCACAATGAAGTACCCGGTGTGAACGTTACGCCAGAGATACTTGAGCGGATGCGTATTGCCTCGGAGAAAGGCAAAGATGAGGCACGAGAAGAGGGTATCGCGATCGCACGGGAATCGTTACTTGAGGTAAAGGACATGATACAAGGCGTTCAGGTTTCAGCCCCCTTCGGGAACGTAAAATATGCTCTGCAAGTATTCGATGTGATCTGAGACAGCGGATGCAGATCTACAGAATATCGCCTTGATCAGGTTTGAGACTGTTTGGCCTTATTGCACGAGCTTGGTTTCCTCTCTTTGTTTTCGTCTTCTGTGTAAACGCCTTTCCGAATCCACTTCCATACGATCTACTCCTGCCGACCTAACAATTGTGATCAGAGTGGAGTCAAGGAATTTTATTTTCCCGGACCCTTTGAGGGTAGTCGATATCGATGACAAAATTATCGGAATAGATATCAATGCAGATCCTTATCCGTTGATCATCGAACAAAAGTCACCGAATCAAGGGATAAATGATCACAAAGTCAGAACTATCTTCCCAAGCGACCTTCCTTCTATCACCTCGCGGTGAGCGTGGTCAGCCTTTGCCAAAGGATATTTGCGGCTGACATAGGGGCGAAGAAAGCCATCTGCGAGGCCGTCCTGAATAGCGGCATGGATCTGTTCCATGTCGCTTTTTGTTGCATTGAAGAGCGACATTCCGTAGATGGTCGCGTCTTTTGTCATCGTAAGCCGCGGGGTAAATTCGAGACTGCCGCGGCTGCCGATCACAACGATCCGGCCAAATTTTGCCAACGCCTCGAAATCGCGTTCGAGATTAACGTTTGCCAGCATTTCAAGAATGATGTCAACACCTTTTCCCGAAGTCTGTTCAACTATCTCGGCAAAATGATCCGGATCGGAATGATCAATGGCGGCATCCGCTCCGTTGTCTGATATCAGCTTTCTTCCCTCTTCGGAACTGGCAGTTCCTATCACCTTTAGTCCGGCATTTTTCGCCCACTGGACAGCGGCTATGCCCACACCACCAGAGGCACCATGAACCAAAACTGTCTCGCCCGATGCCCCTCCGGCCTTTTGAAACAATGCCCGGTACGCCGTTGCATAGGGCGTAAATACTCCGGCCCCTTCGTCGTATCCGACATTATCCGGCAAGATGCCAAGCTGATCCTCTCGGCAGAGAGCGTATTCCGCATATGTTCCGGTAAGCGTATCGGCGATATAAACACGGTCGCCGGGTCTGTGTGCGGTAACGTCTTCCCCGACCGCTTCGACCTCACCAGCGCCATCCTTCCCCGGCGTATACGGCAATTCAGGTTTTACCGCATGGATCCCCGACCGAATGTAGGTATCAACCGGATTCACACCGGCCGCGCGAACCCGCACCAGAACCTCCTCGGGCCCGGGCACAGGCCTTTCGATATCGGCAAGCTCCATCACATCGGGGCCGCCAAATTCTCTTACCAGAATTGCTTTCATCAGAAGTGGTCCTTAATAGTTACAGCTTTTGCCGTCTCAATTATTATATGTCTTTAGACATAATTTAGTAGGTTCACCGGCTCGGGGAACGCGCGTTCACCGGGTGAACCGCGTCGCAGAATTGAGACGGGGTGAGACGCCGGGTTGGGACGGATATCCCAAATTTCCCCAACTTTTTGCATTCTTTTACCGATATTTGTCTCATTTTGTGCATTAAAATGTCCAAAGTGAGACAGGTTAAGTGCCTACGCTGCTTGAGTTTGCGGCGAAAAATTGTCTCACTAAAGAAAAACGACTGCGGCTTAAGTGAGACAAAGGGCCAAGTGGCGTGGTTTTTGGCAAGATCGTTCCACTTTTTGCATTAAAATGTCCAAAGTGGA
>CALMAH010000013.1 GCA_937859595.1 uncultured Acidobacteriota bacterium
TTTCCAACATCAGAGTACATCCGCCACCGTTTAATTCATCATCCCATCTCCTTTTTTAATTAGCGCCGTCGAAGAAAAACTAAATGGTTGAGGCGTCGGCGTGGGGGACGAAGCATTTGCGGCAGCGGGCCTCGTATTTATCGGCGGCACCGACCTCGACGAGGGCTTCGGATTCGACCGTACGCTGTGAATAATTTGCGGTGCTGCCGCATTTCACGCAGATGGCGTGGGTCTTGGTTATGAACTCGGCGATGCAGAGAAGCTGCGGCATGGGTTCGAATGGCGTTCCGCGGTAGTCCTGGTCCAGCCCGGCGATTATCACCCGCTTGCCGCTGCCGGCAAGTTCATTTGCTGCGGCGACCAGGCCGGGGTCGAAAAACTGCCCTTCGTCTATCCCGACGACCTGTGTGTCGGCTTTGATAAGGCCCATCAGCTCTTCGGATGAGGAGACCGGCTGCGAATCGTGTTTATGTCCGGAATGAGACGCGATGTGCTCGACCGAATATCTGGCGTCGATCGCTGGCTTGAACACCTGTACCTTTTGCCGGGCGATACGTGCCCGGTTCAGGCGGCGGATCAATTCCTCCGATTTACCCGAAAACATCGAACCGACGATCACCTCGATCCAGCCGGTCCCGTTCTGCCGGTTCTTGCGGCGCTCTTCGTTCGTGTCGAACGCAAATTCTTCTACCATGGTCTTTCTTTACTGTCCGAAAAACGACCATTATAAATAAAAAACTCCGGCATCCGAAATGGCTCGGCTACCGGAGGCATTTTTTATCCAGATCTCTTTTAGGTTAGACGCAGGTCGCTGCCGGTCATCTCCGCCGGTTTTTCGATACCCAGCATGGCGAGTATTGTCGGGGCCACGTCTCTCAGCGAACCGTCGGGCCTCAGCGGAGCGACGCCCGTCCTGGGATCAACGATGTGGAACGGAACACGGTTGGCGGTCGCAAACCTGTTGGGTTCTCCGCGCTCGTCAAGCATAGACTCGCAGTTGCCGTGTGATGATGTGATAACGGCAATGCCGTCTGCCGCTTTCACCTTTTCGACCACTCCGCCAAGACAGGTATCCACATACCGGATCGCTTCTATTGTGCGTTCCAGGCTTCCGGTCTCGGCAAGCAAACCCGGTGCGGGAAAATTGACGACGAAAACTCCGCCATTGTCGCCCTCGATCCCCCGCAGCACTTTGTCAGCTATCTTGAAGCTCCGCATCTCGGGCTCGGCCTCGCGGATCGCCGAGTCTCCCGATGCGACCTCGATGTGCTTTTCCAGTTGGCCGCCTCCGTCAAATCCGCAGTTCAATATCTTTGTCACGTGGCTGAATCGGTCGGTCTCCGAGATACGGTAATTGCTGATCCCTCGCTCGGTGAACACAGCGGCGAGCCCGTTCGGCTCCGCCTGCTGCTCGAAAGCGACCGGCAGCCCGAAGGCCTTGTCATACTCCGTCAGACAAACGGCCTCGATATTCGGCTTGGCAGCAGCCATGACCAACCCATGGTCGGGAACCGCCAGCGAACGGACCAATTGCCGCATCGTGTCTGCACGATGATTGAAAAAGACGACGAGGTCGCCGTGGCTGACCGTCGTCATCGGGACTCCGGGCTCGGATTCAATAACGATAGGGGCAATGAACTCATCGGAAATACCCCGGAGGAAAGAGCTGCGAACCGCCGAGACAGGGTCTTGAGCGCGTTCACCCTCGGCCAACGCCATCATTGTGAAGGCCCTAGCCGTCCGCTCCCAGTTCTCGGAACTGTCCATCGCGTAAAACCGTCCGCAGAGCGTCGCTATACGCCCGACGCCGATGTCAGCCAGCTTGATCTCAAGTGCCTCAACATAAATATCTGCGGTCCGCGGCGGGACATCGCGGCCGTCAAGGATGCCGTGGACGAAAACATTCTCTATCTCAAGCCGCTTGGCCTTTCGCAAAAGAGCGTAGAGGCTGTCCATCGAAGAATGGACCTCGGCATCGCTGATCATACCGACAAGATGGATGTTGCTGCCGCGTGCCTTTGCATCCGAGAACGCCTTGCACAAAACGCCATTCTGAAAGAACTCTCCCGTACGAACGGATTCACGGATGGTCGAATAAACAGATCGGACCACGCGGCCGGCACCGATATTCATATGCCCAAGTTCGGCGTTTCCTGCCGCTTCGGGCCCAAGGCCTAGCTCTTCTCCCGCCGAAGCGAGCGTGGTCCAGGCAAATGAACTGCGTATCTCATCGTAATTAGGCGTGTGCGCGGCGGCGATCGCGTTTCCTGCGGCGTCGGCAGATGTTCCCCAGCCATCGATTATGACAAGAACAAGAGGACGTTTCGTATTTGAACTCATAGCGGAATTCTGAGGTCGGAAGTTAGATAGAACGGCTTGGGAGGATATTGGAGAGATCACCCCCGGTCTGCATAGAGCCTACCAAGGAGGTGTCTGACAACACTCGGCGAGCGATGCCAGTAACCATTATAACCTAGCTGGCACCCGGAATTGCAAGAAATTAGTTAGTAGGCGTTTGGGGCCGGCCTTTCCATCCATCTTTCCGGATGGCAGAGAGGCGAGAAACCAAACTGTTCATAGAGCCCGTGGGCATCGCGGGTACCCAATATCCAGCGGCGCAGGCCCTGAAGCTCGGGGTGCGAGATCATCGCTTCCATCAGCCGTTTACCAAGCCCGCGCCCGCGAAATTCTTCGATGATAAAAACATCTCCGACATAGGCGAATGTCGCTTTATCGGTAACGACACGTCCAAACCCTACCTGTCGCTCACCGGCATAAACTCCGAAGCAAATTGAGCTTTCTATGGCCGCTTTGGTCTGATCCAGGGTACGGTCCTTTGCCCAATAGGCCTCGTTTACAAGAAAACTGTGTATAAAACCTATGTCCAGACGTGTGCGGTCCAGGTCGATAACGATCTCCAAAACTTCGCTCATACATTCAGATGTCCGACTGATCTAAAATCCCGCGCAAACGGACCTTTATACCCGGAGAAGCGTCTTTGGCGAGTGGAGCGGCAACCATCCGAAGTTCTTCCAAAAGGGCCGGTTCGGTGTGGGCTATGCGTTCGGCAACGGTCAGCGAAAATGCCTTTACCGCTATCGGCTCCTTCGGGTCGGCGATCAGATCGAGGCAATGCGAATAGACCTTTCCGCGAAGCCGTTTTGGTATCTCGACAAATTGCAGCAATCGCACCACATTTCGCTTAACCGCCGGATGCACGTCTTTCTTCGGAAGTTGATCGATGAGCTTGTTCAAATATGGCCGCAGAAGTTCAGGCCGCTTTTCCGCGACAACGCTCAGCGGCCAGGCGGCACGCTGTGTCAGGCGGTAAGGGCCTGCGAAAAATATATCGACCAGCTCACGAAACCGCTTGGCATCGCTGCCAATGTGATCAACAATTTTTACAGTCTGTTCCTTTGAATGAGCTTCGAAAAGCAGATCGCGGATTGTCATAGTGATAGGACTTAAAGGACGTATATGACCTATACGTCTCATAAGCCCCTTAGCCTATTACCCGAATTGATAAAACGCCTTCCGGCCCGGATATCGTGCCGAATCGCCGAGGTCTTCTTCGATGCGGAGAAGCTGGTTGTATTTGGCGATGCGGTCGCTGCGGCAGAGGCTGCCGGTCTTTATCTGGCCCGCATTTGTCGCCACGGCGAGATCGGCGATGAAATGGTCCTCCGTTTCGCCTGAGCGGTGCGAGATGACAGCGGTCATATTGTGAGTCCGTGCCATTTCGATCGTGTCGAGTGTTTCGGTAAGCGTCCCTATTTGGTTGACCTTTATCAGGACAGAGTTGGCGGCCGCTTCTTCAATTCCCCGCTGCAGGAATTTCACATTTGTCACAAAAAGATCGTCGCCGACAAGCTGAACGCGGTCGCCGACCGAAGCTGTCAAAGCCTTCCACCCGTCCCAATCGTTCTCCGCCATTCCGTCTTCGATGGAAATTATCGGATACTTATCGCACCAGTCAGTCCAGTATGCGGCCATCTCCTCTGACGTTAGTTCGCGGTTGTCGGATTTCTTGAAGACATACTTCCCGTCCGTGTAAAACTCGCTTGCTGCGGGGTCGAGCGCAAGCATTACATTCTCTCCCGCCGCATAGCCCGCCTTGTCGATCGCCTCGAGAATGGTCTCGACAGCTTCTTCATTGGACTTGAGATTCGGCGCGAAACCGCCCTCGTCGCCGACACTTGTGGAATAGCCCCGAGCTTTCAAAACTGTTTTTAGATTATGAAAGATCTCGGCGCCCATTCTGAGCGCTTCGGCAAAGCTCTCAGCCCCGACCGGCATTACCATAAATTCCTGAAAATCTACGTTGTTGTCGGCATGCGCCCCGCCATTCAGGATATTCATCATCGGCACGGGCAGTGTTTTGGCATTTGCACCGCCGATATATCGATAAAGCGGTATCTCCAGCACAGATGCGGCGGCACGCGAGGTTGCAAGCGAGACGGCAAGCAACGCGTTCGCTCCAAGGTTCGACTTGTTTTCGGACCCGTCCAGCTCGAGCATCGTCTCGTCGATCAGCGTCTGGTCCAGGGCGTCGAGCCCTTCTATCTCCGGACCGATCTTTTCGTTTACGTTGCGGACCGCATTTTGGACTCCCTTGCCCAAATACCGGAGAGCATCTCCGTCACGAAGTTCTACAGCCTCATTTTCGCCCGTCGAGGCGCCGCTCGGCACGGCGGCACGGCCCGTGGTCCCGTCTTCGAGGATGACCTCTGCCTCAACCGTAGGGTTTCCACGCGAATCCAGTATCTCCCGGGCCCACACTTGTTCTATTAAGCTCATCTGCGTTCGCTCCCAAATCCTTTAGGTAATATCGAATTCAAAAAGGTAGATTATCGTTCATTCGGGCAAAAAACGAAAATGCCTCATCGATCTGAGGCAATTTTAACGAAATAGCCTTGTTTGGATATCAGACGGCCGTTTCTGCCGGAGCTGTCTTTTCCATACGGATCTTTAGTATCCTGCGGTTTGCCGCTTCCTCGATCCTGAACACATGGCCATTAAAGGGCACTGTGTCGCCATTTGCGAGCAACTCGCCGGCTTCGGCCATCAGAAAACCAGCGATCGTCGTATAGCTCTCCGACACAGGCAAATGCATATCCAAACGCTTGTTAAGGTCGCGAACGGCAAGTCCGCCTTCAAGCAGATAGGCCCCGTCCGGCAGCTCGTGTATCTGCTCGTTCACTTCCTCGTCGTGTTCGTCTGAGATCTCGCCGACGATCTCTTCCAGCAGGTCTTCGAGAGTGATTATGCCTTCTATTCCGCCGTGTTCGTCGACTACGAAGCCAAAGTGGAATTTTTCCTGCTGCATCTGCCTTAGCACATCTTCCAGCCGGGCCGTATCTACAATATAGACTGGCTTCTTCAATATCTTTTCCAGCCGAAAAGCTTCGGGGCTGATCAGATAGGCAAGGACGTCCTTGCTGTGTATCACCCCTCGGATGTCGTCCAGCGAATCGCCATACACCGGCAGCCTCGAATAGCCGTTCTGACTGAACTGTTCGGCTATCTCCTCGAGCGTACTTCTCGCCTGCATGGCGACGATCTCCGTCCTTGGGACCATTGCCTCTTTGACGGTGGTCTCCGAAAACTCGAATACCTGATTTATCAGCCTGCGTTCGTCCTCGTTCAGGTGGCCCTTTTCTTTGGAGGCGTTTATCAGTTGGCGGATCTCGTCCTCTGTATAGCTCGCTCCGTGTTCTCCCGAAGGCCGAAGCCCAAATGCCCTGGCCGTCTTGGTCCCTGCCCAGTCAAGCATCCTAATGGGGTAATAGAAAGCCTTGAAGAAAAGCTGTAGAGGAACGGCAATAAAATAAGCGACCTTTTCCGAGATCTCGAGCGCCGCCGTTTTCGGCGCCAACTCGCCAAAGACTATGTGCAAAAACGTGATGAACGAAAAAGCGACGATGAACGAGATCGTATGAACCACCGCTCCCGACGCCAGAAAATCCAACCCCGTGGCCGATGCGACGAGCATGAACAGCGGGTCAAGCAATGATGCGACAAACGGTTCGCCGATCCAACCGAGTCCCAGGGACGAGAGCGTGATGCCAAGCTGTGTCGCAGATATATAGGCGTTCAGGTTGTCCAGCATCCCGAGCAATCGCTCGGCCGCTTTGCTTCCCTCCGCCGCCTGGGTCTCGATCCGAGAACGTCTTACAGCGACCAGCGAGAACTCGCTCGCGACGAAAAAGCCGTTGGACAGAACAAGCAGCACAACGACGGCGATACCGAACACACTCCATAGCAGTTCGGGCGATTCAATGACAGCCGAAGCCTCGGCAAATAAGGGTATCAGGGATAAACTGGCGGGGTCGTCCATTAAGTTAGAGAAAGAAAGTTAACTAACTCCTTGAGAACAATTGCTATAAACGAATTCATTGTTCTCGAACCAAAATTATAACATAGATTCGGCCCGCTAATACAAGGTTCGTCGCGTTCATCCCGGATACCCACCTGTATCTATCAGGCTCTGAAGCACCAATTGGCATGACCCGCAGCCGGTCCCGGCCTTTGTCTTTTCACCAACCGTTGCGATGGTCGCATCTGCCGTGGCCCTTATCGCTTCCGCGATCACTTCTTCAGAAACGCCAAAACACGAGCAAACGAGCGGTGAGTCCCCTTGATATCGGCTTACCACGGTCTCCCGATGTAGGGCGAGAGCCCCACGGAGCGCTTCCAGAACCACTATTCGGCAACCGGTTCGTTCGTTCTCACCGATATCCAGTTCCCGGCTCAAAAGCGTCATTATCTCATCATCTGGCAATGAATGAAGATCCGTAAGTTGACGTCCTTTGAGATACGAGATCAGCAGTTCCGCTGTGGCGACCATATAGCCGCATCCGCTGGTACGAAATCGGCCAGCCTCGATCACGCCCGGTTTCCCCGCGATCCTCAGCTCTATGACCATCGCCGCTCCGCATTCGAAGCTCGCCGCACGGCCGTACACAAAGTCCGAACCGAACGAACCGACGTTTTTCGGTGCCCGGGCCCGCCTCGCAACCTTTTCGGGATAAACGCCCACGTCCGAATTGTTGCACATGGCCGCGGAGATAGGAATTCGGCCTCACATCCAACCCCGTTCTATGACCTTGCGTCGTAAACGTTGTAGAATCTTATGAAGATGCTTAGCGTTAGAGTGTTCCTTTTACTCGTTCTGGTCTCCGTCGGCCTTGGCTGTCGTCCGGCGGCGTCGCCTGTGGTGGTCGGTGAACGCCCGGTGTCTGTCAATGGCATGCCGATGGAGGATGCACCCCGCCAGCCTTTTAAGCCGATACCGGAAATGAGCTGGACCCGAGACGACGGAACGGTGCAGAAACTAAAGGATTTTCATGGGCGTGTTGTAATACTGGATTTTTGGGCTACCTACTGCGCGCCGTGCATCGAGGCGATTCCACATCTGATGGAACTCGAACGCCTCCATGGAAAAGACGATCTCGCGGTGGTCGGCCTTCACGTCGGCGGCCCGGAAGACCGGCCGAAAGTCCCGGAATTTGTCGAGCGGCTTAATATCACTTATGACCTCGGGACACCCGAAGACGAACTTTCCCGTTTCGTTTTTGGCCGCGAAACGGCCATCCCGCAGACGGCGATCTTTGGCCGGGACGGCAAGTTCATAAGAAAGATAGTCGGATTTAACGACAAGATCAAAGAAGAGCTCGACCGGGCCGTCGCGGACGCCGTTGGCCGGTGAACAGACCTGGTCCAGGCGAAGATCGCACAGAACATGACCGAACGTGACCAGATCTCAGCGGGCGGGGTTGCCTTTCGTAAAGTCGATGGTGGGATCGAAGTGGCCCTGATACAAACCGTGTCTGAGATGCGATGGCAGCTTCCGAAAGGGATCATCGACCCGGGCGAGACCGCCGAGGAGACGGCGCTTCGCGAAGTCAGAGAAGAGGCCGGGATCGTCTGTGAACCGCTCGGCCCGCTCGGTGAAACATATTATCAATTCATCGACCATCGCGGCGGATCCGCGACGAAGATCAACAAAACGGTTCATTTCTTTTTGATGCGTTACCTCTCAGGCGATGTTCGAGACCACGACGATGAAGTGGCCGACGCGAGGTGGGTACATTCATCGTTGGCGCTGGAACAGCTTTTTTTCGATTCTGAACGCGATATCCTTTCCGGCGCTCTTTCCCGAATCTCGGCCCTTGGCCTTTCATAACCTTCGATATGCGCGACATCCCCGTTGGCAACGGCTCGCTCCACGTAAACTTCGACGATAAATATCAGATCCGTGATGTTTTCTTTCCCCATGTCGGACAGGAGAATCACACCGAAGGTGCCGAATGGAAATTTGGTATCTGGGTGGACGGGACGTTCTCCTGGGTCTCGTCGGATGGATGGGAACGCAGGTTGGCCTATCTGGAAGAATCGCTGGTGACCGATGTCACGCTTGAGAACAGCGAACTCGAGATCGCCATCGACTGCAACGATACCGTCGCCAGCCACAATAATATTTTTCTTCGCCGCATCCGTGTCCGAGATCTGGCATCAAGGCCGCGCGAGGTTCGGCTGTTTCTGCACCAAGACCTTCGGATCTACGAGAACAAGGTTGGGGACACTGCCTATTTTGATCCGATCACCAAGGGCATTGTCCATTATCAAAAGGACAGGTATTTCCTGATCAATACCGATCCCGCGTTCGATTCTTTTGCCACCGGCCGCAAGCAGTTTCAGGGGAAGGAGGGCACTTGGCGCGATGCCGAGGACGGCGAACTGCACGGCGGCGCAATCACCGAAGGGTCGGTCGATTCTACCGTCGGGATCCACTTGCATCTTGGGCCAATGGAAGAAACCGAGTTCTTCTATTGGATCGCCGCCGGCACCGACCTCGCCGAGGTCGCCCGTCTAGATTCTCACGTTCGCGGCCGCGGGCCAGAAAAATATCTGGACTATACAGAAAATTATTGGCGGGTTTGGGTTAATAAAAATGAGACCGATCTCACTCCGCTATCCGAGGAGATGATCCGGCTCGTCAAACGCTCTCTGCTCATTATCCGTACCCAGATAGATAATGACGGAGCCATTCTGGCCGCGAACGACTGGGACGTAACGCTGCGCGCTACCGATCATTACAGTTACCTATGGCCTCGGGATGGCGCGTTTGTCGCACATGCGCTGGATCTCAGCGGACATTCACATCTGACCCGAAAGTTCTTCGATCTGTGCGGCCGAATCGTCCACCCGGATGGTTACTTTCTCCAAAAATATAACGCCGATGGCACGGTCGCGTCAGGATGGCACGCGGCCTGGGACCCCACCCGCGGTGAATCAATGGTCCCGATACAGGAAGACGAGACCGCGCTGGTGCTCTGGGCTCTTTGGGAGCACTACGACCGTTTTCGGGACATCGAATTTGCCCATCGTCTTTATAAACAGATCACGGTTCCCTGCGCCGAGTTCATGTCCGGCTTTATTCATCCGGCACTCGGGTTGCCGCAGCCGACCTGGAACCTTTGGGAGGACCGTCGCGGCATCCACACGTTCACTTGTGCGGCTGTCGTCGCAGGGCTGACGGCCGCTGCGAATTTCGCCGAGCTGTTCGCGGAAGGTTCGCGAGCAGAACGATATCGTGTAACCGCCAAGACCATTAGTGAATCCATGGTGAAGCACCTTTACAGCGATGAACTTGGCAGGTTTTACCGTTCGCTTGAGGTCCGGGGTGACGGCCTCGAACCGGATCCGACCGTGGATGCCTCGCTCTTCGCTCTCTTCTTCCTGGGTTGTTTTTTACCGGACGATAGGCGGGTTGCTGCCACAATGTCTGCCGTCGAAGAAAAACTCGGCGCGAACGGAGGCATTGCACGGTTTGAGAATGACGGTTACATGAGGGTGTCTGGCCAGTTTACCGGGAATCCGTGGTTCATCTGCACGCTGTGGGTGGCTGAATACCATACAGCCCGTGCAACGAATTTAATGGACCTTGAGCGTTCTCGCGAACTGCTTGAGTGGGCGGTTCGCCATGCATTGCCCTCGGGTACGATGGCGGAACAGGTTGACCCGGATTCGGGCGAGCCGGTCTCGGTCGCTCCTCTTACATGGTCGCACTCGACCTTTATCTCGGCTGCTCTGAACTACCTTAGAAAGCTGAGGCAACTATCCTGAAAGCGAGATCGAGCGGCTCTTGCCGAAACGGATGAAGCCCGCTTTTTCCTTAATGCAGCGGGCTGAGATAGAATCAACAAAATGAGAAAAGCAAAGATCCTCGCCACACTAGGCCCGGCCTCAAACGACGAGAAAACGATACTCTCGCTAATAAAAGCCGGTGTCAACGCGGTCAGGATAAACATGTCCCACGGTACTCGGGAAGAACACCAAAAGGCGATCGAGAATGCCCGTGCGGCAGCGCGTGGCATTGCCCAGCCCCTGGCGATCTTGGTCGATCTGTCGGGGCCGAAGATCCGAACTCGCGGGCTCAAGGGCGGAAAGCCGGTCGAACTGGTTGCCGGCTCGAATTTCACCATCACTGCCCGCGATATCGAGGGCGACTCCACCCAGGTGGCCACGAACTATAACGATCTTCCCGACATGCTGGGGCCCGGGGCAAAGGTACTCATAGACGATGGCGCCATCGAGCTGGTGGTAGTCTCCGTGAACGGCCCCGACATGCTCTGCAGAGTGGTGGTGGGCGGCTATCTTAACGAACGAAAAGGCATCAACCTTCCAAACACGCATCTGCCGATTCCTTCGATGACCGAAAAGGACCACCAAGATCTCGAATGGGCAATGGCGCAGAACGTTGACTACATTGCCCTGTCGTTCGTCCGAAGGGCTGACGATTGCCGAAACGTCAAGGACCGCATAAAGGCACTCAATACGCGTCGGATGGGCCGCGCCCTTCTTGTGGCCAAGATCGAAAAAGCAGAAGCGATCGAGAACCTAGATGAAATAATTGCCGAAACTGACGGTGTAATGGTCGCGCGTGGAGATCTGGGCGTCGAGACCTCGGTCGAACATGTCCCCGTATATCAAAAGCGGATAATAGAGCGGGCAGTTGCGAATGATAAATTTGTGATAACTGCGACACAGATGCTCCAGTCAATGATCGACAACCCGCAGCCGACACGTGCCGAAGCATCAGATGTGGCGAACGCCGTCTGGGACGGCACGGACGCCGTAATGCTCTCGGCCGAAACTGCAACCGGCAGCTATCCCGTAGAGACGATCCTAACAATGGGTCGCATAATCGATGCCGCTGAAACGATCGGGCCGGAGCAGCTCAAGAAGCCGGTCAAATTCTCCCTACCCCCATCCGGACGGACCAGCCAGGCGCTCTGTAAGGCCGCAGCCTACGCAGCCAAGGAAGCCGGCACGGAAAAGGTCGCCGTTTTTACCGAATCGGGTTTGATGGCACGCCGTCTCTCATCTTTCAGGTCGGGACTTCGTACATTTGCACTTACGACATCGCAAAATGCCTGTAACCAACTTGCTTTGATCTGGGGCGTACAGCCGTTTGTTCACGAGATCCCCTGGGCTACGCAGGAAATGCTCAAGATCGGTGAGAGGACATTGCTGGAGGCAGGAGTCGTGGAAAACGGCGAACAGTTGATCATGATGGCTGGACGGCTGTCTGGGCTTGGCCTCTCAAGTTCGGTCATTGCATGGACGATCGGGGAGGATATCCCCAAACGTTAGGCTTTCCGCATCGTTGCTCCTTCGAAGGCCTGAGTTCGGATCAAATTTCTTCGTATTAACGATACTTTGAGTGACCTGCAGTTAACCTTGTTATCCGTTCTGCAAGGCGGACAGAAACTTGCGGTCTTGGCGTCTTTACATGATCGATCGGAGCCGCACATTAAGCGCTACAAGAAGACAAAGTTCACTTTCAGATGGCTCAATGAATGTTCCAATTTCTTGCTCAGCTAGTTTTCGTGGTATTTAGAAGGAAGATTCGCCCGTCCCCACCTTAGTGTGCGGCCCATCCAGACCAACTCATCAAAAAATCCGCTCGCGCGTTTTTCGAAAGCCGGATCCGAGATCTCGCCGTCTCCGTCGAAAAGCGATCTAACTCGCGGGAAATGAAGGTCAGTGAACGTAACAGTAAGCCCGAGCTCTCGCACCACCGGCAACAGCGATTCGATCACCCGCGTCCCGCCCCACGGCCCGGCGGAAACCCCGACGAGCCCCACAGCCTTGTGAACGTACTCTTTTAGCAAGGTGTCCAGCACGCTTTTGAGGATACCCGGGTAGCCGTGATTGTATTCAGGCGCAACTATTATCAGCGCATCGGCCGCGATGACCGCGTCTCGCCACTCCGGAAATAGCTCTCCAAGCGTGTTGCCCTGATCGTCCTGAGGCATCGCGAAATCTGCGACATCAAAGTACAAAGGAGTAATGTCTTCACGGGCTTCCGCCTGACGGAGAAGCCACCGCGCGACCTTTTCGCTTTGTCGTCCTTTTCGGTTGGTACCCAAAAGGATCGGAATGGACAATGAACTCTGCGTCATCAACTAAATCCTTCGGCTCCGCTAATTCGTCCCATTATGCCGTCTTTGCAAAGGTTGCAGGCCAATCCGCGCTCGGTACCGCTTCGTTCGTCAAGATTTTCGTGCACCGTAACCATTGAGCCCAATCCCAGTCTCGAACGAAGATTCTCGACATCAAGAACTACGTCATAATAGACCCACTCGCGGCAATTGTCAGACCATGCCTGTCCGCGAAATGTCTCGTTTGCGCCGCTTTCGGTAAGCTCCCGGTCCAGGGCAGAAAGATGTTCACAGACCATATGATCTTACGCGCAGCCGTACTACGCCTGTTCTGCGCGAAGATAGGCGGCTACGTCTTTGATGAACTGATGAACGGACGCCTCCGCGATCCGGTGGCCCACAACCGAATCCATTACTCCGCCAAGGACACCGAGCGGTGGCTCATATCGGCCGTCAAGATCCAATTGAGTCTCGGTCGCGGTCAGCGGATAAATAAAAAGCTCGGCTCGCATTAGCGGAAAGAGCCTCGGCATAGCAGCCGCTTCCCATTCCAACTCCAGCTTTGTCTTTGCCGGGGATCTGCCCGAGGCGGGAACCTCCTCTAACGACTTCACTTCTATGGCGATGTCGGTGCCTACCTCGATGCCGCCGATGTTCACCCTCAGCTCTGAGGCAAGCGAATTGGCCCGTTCGGCCGCTACCTTGGTAGCATCCCGGAAAACGCCAAGAGCATCGCCAGTCAGCCGCTCGCGGACCTCTTCATAGGGGAGGTTCACATAATCGTAAACGTGGATTGTCTTTCCTTCGGCCATAGAATTCTTGTGACGACCGGGTAAAGCGCCGATCTGTTACTTGGAATCGCGTTTGCCCTGCCGACGTTTGTTCATCGACGAAACATGCGAGAGCTTTTTCTTGACACCGCTGCGGGCGATCCGCGATTGCTCGACCCTTCGAACCGGATCAGGCTTGCGCGCGGCTTCCTGCGGAGACTGGACCGTATCTATCTCCTCCGTTACAGCCGCTTTCGAGGCAAATGTCGCCTTCGCCGAACGCGTCGAGGCATTTGTTTTCGGCTTTACCCCGGTCCTGCTAACAGCCGATGAGGCAAGAAGTTTCCCGGATCTCGCGGCCTTTTTTTCCGTGTCGCCATCAGCTTTTTTCGCCGCCGACTTTTTAGGCGATACTTTTCCTTTCTTGCCGGCCGGGGCCGGAGCCGGAGCGTTGGCCTGCTTCTTTACCTTCTTTAACTTTTGCTTTACTGAAGTGCGATCTGCCCGCGTCTTTATGTTCTTGTCGGTCTTTGTCGGCTTCTTAGCTGCCGGCCTCGCTTTTGCTTTTGCATCGTCGGCTTCGATCTTTTCAAGCCGGGCAACGAAGACATCATGAACCTCGGCAAAAAGCTCAGCCTTTTCACGGCTGCGGTCGGCAGGAGCGGCACCGCGGGTCTTCGTTTTTGCCTGCTTTGATCGCACCTGAGTTCGCTTTAGGTCTCGCAACTTGTCTCGCAGGGTTCGGCTGCGTTTTACAAGGCTTCGAAGCTCTTTTGCCGACAGCTTGCCAAGCTTTGGCGGACGGGCCATATCATATATTTCCAGTTCCCTGGCGTTGGTCAGGTCCTTTGCCTGATTTCTGTTGAATTTCATATACGAATTATCATACCTAGACCATACGCGAATTCCAATCGCAGCCGCGTTCCAACAGAGATCCCTCGAATGCCCTGGAAGGGTCGCGCCAGAGAAGGAACGTGGAGATCCGCGATGTGCCTCCATCTAATGTGGGACGGCCCAGCCCTGAACCCGAGAGGTTGGGATAAGAATTGGATCGCTTAATTCAGTCAGCTCATTCAACGTTCAACACCTGAGCCACGGTCTCTTTCTTCAATCCTCTATCTTTGCGGTTGTTGTAATCAGCGGGAGAGATCTGTGGGTCGCGCCAAGCGTCGAGATGCCCTACCTGATGAACGCACTGAATAGTGCACGTGGGTGCACACCATTTTTCTGTGATGTACTCGCGCTCCATATCTTCGCGTGTGTATTCGAGAAGCGGTATGCCCGGAGTACCCCGCTGTTGTGAGCACCAGCTAACGATCCCACCCTCGTCGACATATAGATAGCGAGCACCGGCACGGCAACGCCAATCGTATTCGCCTCCCTCAACCAGTTTGTCCTGAAACCAGTTCCAGCGGGCATAGGAACGCGCACCCTTTGCCTTGATCTCTTTATAAACTTCCTTTTCGCGGTCGGTGAGGCCCTTGTTCAAGCCCATATCGTCGTGGATAACGCCGACGGTCGATGAAAAACCGAGCTCGCGGGCTCGGTTCGCGATAATGAGTGCTTCTTCGGGATTTGCAACGCCGCCGCCGACAACAGAATTTATGTTGACCTTGAATCTTGCGTGGTCACGGAGGTTTACGAGTTTTGTGTCGAGCACCTTCAGGCTTTTCTTGGAAACGTCGTCCGGTGTCACATTGTCGATCGAGATCTGAAGATAATCGAGCCCCGCCTGGTTGAGCTTCTTGATCTTTTCAACCTGAAAATAATAGCCATTTGATATCAATCCCGCGATCATCCCATGATGGCGAATGCGGGCGATTATCTCGTATATCTCCGGGTGCATCATCGGCTCGCCGCCCGAGATCGTGACTACCGATGTACCGAACTCGGCAAGCTTATCGATACGCTCGAGCATTGTGTCGATGGGCACCGGATCGCTTGTCTTGTCATATTCGTTGCAATAGGTGCAAGATAGATTACACCGCCGCATAGGCACGATGTGCACCAACACCGGATGCCTTGTCGAGGCAAACGCCCTCACTGTGTGGCGGACACCTCGTGTAAATCTGCTAAAACTGCTCGCCTTTGGCATGTCGTTCAATATCGAGCCGAGATCCTGGGGTCTGTTGCGAGAGATCCCGTCAACACTTATCCTGCGACGATCAAACCCCTTATTATATTGCCCTTAAAACTACTTATCAAACCCATTGAAAAGGCCCCGGGGGCTATGCCCGAGGCCGATCGTAGTTGAAAATTCTCCTTATGCTTTGACTATCTTGGTCCCTCTCGGGAGGTTTATTTTGAACTCGGAACCGTTTATGGTCACATTTTTCCTTATTCCCGAAAGAAGGATGGTCGTCGTATCATCGTTGCTCTCGACGATCTTTGTCTGCACCGGCATCCCGTCGCTGTCCACCCAAACCTCGGCATGCTTATAGCCCGAAGCCGACTTAGGAGTCATTTTCAAATGCCATGTCCTGACGCCTCCCTTGATCGTGGCCTCTCCGAGATAAATAACAGAAAAGTTCTGGCGAAGCTGGGCGCGAGACATATTCAGAAATTGGAGAGCAGAACCCGCACGCGGATTCCCCCTCCGTGCTTTGTCAACATTCCCTGTAAATGCCTGTCGCAAACGCGGCCGGAAAATAATGTATTCTTTATTAACTATCGCCATCGATTCGTCCGGGTTTCTCCAATCGATACGGACAAAGGGATCTCTGTTTCTCTGCGGAAGATATGCTACCGTACCGTTGAGGGTGTCGGTTTCATTGATCTGCGAATTAAATTTGACCATCTCCACGTTCGCTCTCAGCGAGGTGAGGCTCTTGTTGTGGTCGTCCATACGTTTCAGTATCGTATTAATAACATCCTGGCCCTGAACATCGCCCGAAACAAACAGAATGAACCCAAAGGCAACGAACAAAGGAAAAACTCGATAGATATTTCTCATAAAAATCAATCTCCTGAGCAAAACCGGGCATTGCAGCTGCCCGGTGACGCCCTCTAACGTATCTCTATCTCGTAGATCGTCTCGCCCCGAGCATTCGTCTTCTCCCGTGTTTCGACGATCTCTGCATTCGGTTCTCCGCTTAGTTCCCGAACGCGTCTCAACAGCACGTCGCGGTCTGCAGAAAAGTCCTCGGCTTTGACGATAAGCCGTGAGGTCCGGGTTGCAAGTCTTTCTTTGCTATCAAAGCATGACCGAGGCGTCAGGAATATAAATGCGACTATGAGCAGGCAAAAAACGACGTATATTGATGTCTCACGCCCAAAGTCCCACAAGATAAACCGTCGAAAGACTCCCATCAGAATATCCGATCACCGCTCGGCCGATCAATTATCTACTATCTGCCCGTCCAGCATTCTTATGGTACGCGAACAGACCGCCGCAGCCTCAGGATTGTGCGTGATCATTATGATCGTCTGGTTAAACTGTTCGTTCAGCTTTTTGAACATTTCCAAGACTATCTGCGAGTTCTCCGTGTCGAGATTTCCCGTCGGCTCGTCAGCTAGAATTATCGCCGGGTTGTTCACGATCGCCCTCGCAAGCGCAACGCGTTGCTGCTCGCCGCCGGACATTTCCAGCGGTTTGTGATGCATTTTACCTTCTAGCCTCAAGAGCCGCAATACCTCGCGCCGCCGTTCGCCGTCACTGGCGCCGTTTCCAGTGTGGATCTTTTCCGCCAGTTTCAAGTTTCCCTCTGCCGTCAAGGTGGGGAAAAGATTGAATCTCTGAAACACAAATCCTATCTTCCGGCGGCGAATATCCGTACGCTGTGCGTCGGAGACTTTTGAGAGATCTTCGCCGTCAATATGAATGGTCCCGCTAGTTGGGCTCAGCAACCCTCCAAGCAGATGGAGGAGCGTCGACTTTCCGCAGCCCGATGGCCCCATGATGGCCACGAACTCGCCCTGCTCCACACCCAGACTGACCCCGCGCAACGCCGGAACCTGCATCTTCCCTATCCTGTAGGTCTTGGTTAGATCTTCTGTACTGACTATTTCTTTCATCAATGAATTCTACTGAGCGCGGGTCACTGTTGTAGTCGGTTTCTGAGACTGTGCATTAACCTCCTGCAGCTTACGG
The DNA here is from genome assembly GCA_937859595.1 of uncultured Acidobacteriota bacterium. Lineage (GTDB taxonomy): Bacteria > Acidobacteriota > Blastocatellia > Pyrinomonadales > Pyrinomonadaceae > OLB17. The sequence continues at coordinate 17,310 of CALMAH010000013.1, forward strand.
TCGAGATCTACTTCCTCCAATCCCCAGCTGTTCTCAAGCAGGAACGCAGTCGTGGGGTACGTTCTGCCGATCGTAACCGATTCCGGCGATTGGTATGTCAGCCGCATCGAATATTTTTCCTGCGGCCGCGTGACTATTATCTGGAGCGGAAGCCGCTCAAACCCACTTCCGTTCGTCAATTTGCCTTCGCGGCCATAGACAATGTCCGATTCGATCTCGCCGCTACCGTTGAATATCTGTTGGCGTGCCAAGCGAATACCGCCGACGCGGTCAAACCAGAACCGGCGTTCGATCTTCAATTCCCCGCCCGCTCCGCGAACATATTCATCGAGCAGATAATAACCTCGATTCACTATCCGAAGCGGCGATTTACGCGGCTGGTTCAGATCTTCCTCTATCTGAAATATCGTGCTTTTCGTATAAACATTCCCGTCCGCGATCGGCCTTACGAGCATCGCGTCGGTAAAGTGCTGCGGCCTGAGGTTCGCAAAAGCATTTACGTTCTGACGGATCTCGCCGTTGCCTTCCGCCCCTTCCAGTTCACGCTGCAGCTTCGAATAATCTGCATGGTTCGAGCCCATAACGAAGCGCTTATATCGCCCGCTGCCTCCATCCTGCAAAATGGCAACACGAAACCTCTCTCCATCAGAGGTCATTTGCGCAACATCGGTCTTGATCACGGGGACCTTAACTTTCAGCAGAATACTGGCCGGTCTTTGAACGACAACCTCACCGTCCGCCGACCGATAGACCTCTTTGCTGCCAAACTGGGCAAACGAATTGTCCTCGAACTTGAGGTCCATAAAGGCCCGCATGGACTCAACACTCGCAAACCTGTCGACCTCCGACATCAGGAAAGCTTGCGTCGAGATCTCGGTCTTCAAAAGCGTCGGCGTCTTGCTTTCTTTCTTTACAATGTTGCACCCGGAAACGAAGAGCGTTGCGAAAATAAATATGTATGAAAGCGATCTGAGACCGCGCTTCGTGTTTAACATCTCCCGTTTCTGATGACGGACGCAATTTCGATGTTGTCCCATAAAAGATCAGGAAAAACAGATACAGGGTTCAAACCCCTAATCATATCATTCAGATTTCGCTATTCCTAACGAATTAGAAACGCGGATCCCCGGGAGAGAGCCCCAGGGTCCGCGTAAGAGAAAAAGTAATTTTGATCAATTATCCCGCGAAATTGCCTACGTCGCGGGTCAGGTAGTCCTGCATTGTAAATGCGAACATTATCGCCAGCCAGAAGAAACTTGCGATGGCAGAAAGCCAGATCAAGCGGGGGCTCCAGCGGACGTGCATAAAATAAAGCATTACGAATGTCATCTTCGTAAAGGCGATAGCCAAGGCAAGAAGCGTATTAGCTCCGGGAAATACCGAGTCCAAGTCCCAAAATGAAACTACATAGGTCAGCCAAGTGCCGACGACAAGGATCAGAAAAACGGCCGTGTAGCCGGGCAGCCCAATGTGTGCGTGTTCACTATGATTATCAGACATGATTCTCTACCTAATGCAAAAAGTGTCGTCCCAGCAGATATAACAGCGGGAACAAAAATATCCAGACGATATCGACAAAGTGCCAATAGAGGCCCGACATCTCGACCGGTGCAAAATAGGCTGCGCTGAAGGTACCCAGCCATGCTTTCCAAAGCAGCCATGCCATCAACCCCAGCCCGACGATCATATGCAGGGCGTGCAGCCCGGTCATCACGAAATAGATGAAATAGAACATCCGGACCCTTTCCTGAAACTTAAATGGGTCAAACTGGCCATTGGAATAATAATGTACCTTCTCGTCAGCCGTGAGAAAACCTTTCTCCTCGGCATATTTAACCAGTTCGTGGCCCCATCTCCATTGAAATTCGCCTGTTGGATTTATATACGGCTTTTCGTCCTTTCCACCGGCGGCTGCGGCGTCGGCCCTGATCTCCCATGGCAATACCAACGTATTATTGACGGCAATCTCAGCCGCGGTGGCCCTCTTGTTCCAGCCGGCAACAGGGATCAGTCCATTATCATATTTGTCCTTATATTCGATCACCTTTACGCCCAGGAACACCGAGCCGAAGAACATTGTGAACAGGATCATATAGACCTGCATCATCCGCTTGCCCTTTTGAGCATAGTAAACGGCAAGGGCCATCGTAAGACTGCTTACGATCAGGACAAGCGTATTCAAGCCGCCCCAAAATGCGTTCAGATGGTTGCTGGCCTCGGCAAAAGCCATCGGGTAGCGGGAACGGAACACCAGATACGCCGTGAATAGGCCGCCGAAGAACATTATTTCCTGCACCAGGAACATCCACATCCCGATAGAGACGGATTCTTCCTGCTGCTTCATGTCCTCGAACTGGTGCTGCAGCCCGGGTTCGTGGTGATGGTCGTGTGTGTCTGCGTGTGTTGTCATCGGCTCAAATGATCTACCTCAACAATGTCGCTCTCGTGCGGATCACCGCACTTTTTTTCAGGCCGCTACGCAACCGTAACCGCGTCGCGCCTGCGGGCCTCGTCCAGGTCAAGGCCGCTCTCTTCGCCAAATTCATATGCCTCCCAAGTAACGACAGGCATCTGGTCAAAATTCTCCGTAGGCGGCGGTGAACTTGTACGCCATTCGAGGCCGGGGTGCATCCACGGATTGTCGGCGGCCCTCGGCCCGGAGATCAACGACTGGGTCAGATAAACGACTGGCATCAATAACCCGACCCCGAGCACCGATGCCCCGGCAGTTGAAAAGACGTTCAAGACCTGAAATTCCTCGGGATAAGAAGCGTACCTTCTCGGCATCCCCTGATAACCCAGAATGAACTGGGGGAAAAACGTGAGATTGAACCCGACGAAAACGAGCATCGCCGAGATCTTTCCCCAGAATTCCGAATACATCCGGCCCGTCATTTTCGGCCACCAATAGTGAATACCGCCCAGATAGGCTATCACCTGGCCGCCGACCATTACGTAGTGGAAGTGGGCGACAACAAAATAAGTGTCCGTAAGGTGAACCGTCAGGCCAACAGAACCTAGGAACAGCCCCGTCAAGCCTCCGATCAGAAATAGTCCAAGAAAACCGATGGCGTAGAGCATCGGCGTATCATACGAGATCGAGCCCTTATATAGGGTGGCGGTCCAGTTGAACACCTTGATCGCCGATGGGACGGCGACAACCATCGTCAGGAACGAGAAAACGAGCCCTGCGTAAATCGACTGGCCGCTGACGAACATGTGGTGCCCCCAGACGAGAAAGCCAAAAACGGCGATCGCAATGCTCGAGAACGCGATGAACTCGTATCCGAAGATCTTTTTCCGGGCAAAGTTCGATATCAGTTCGCTGATAACGCCCATGCCCGGCAGGATCATGATGTAAACAGCCGGATGAGAATAGAACCAGAACAGGTGCTGGAACAGTATCGGGTCGCCGCCGATCGCCGGGTCAAAGATACCGACTTGTGCAAAACGCTCGACCGCCAGCAACAGGATCGTTATCGCGACCACGGGCGTGCCGAGGATCATCACCAGGCTAGTTGCGTAATGGGCCCAGACGAAAAGCGGCAGCCGGAACCAGGTCATACCGGGAGCACGCATCGTATGGATGGTTACAATGAAGTTAAGCCCGGTAAGGATCGACGAAAAACCGTTTATAAAGATCCCTAGCCCGACCGCCATCACATAAGAGTTGGAAAACGTCGTGCTGTAAGGAGTATAGAATGTCCAGCCGGTATCGACGCCGCCTTGCATCAGAGCCCAGAGCGTCAAGGCGCCGCCAACCCAATAAATGTAAAGGCTTAAAAGGTTTACCCGCGGCAGAGCAAGGTCCTTGGCGCCGATCATCAACGGAAGCAGGAAATTGCCCAATATCGCCGGGATCGAAGGGATCAGGAAGAAAAAGATCATCAAGATCCCGTGCTGGGTAAACGCTTTGTTGTAAGTTTCCGTCTGGAAGAGGTCACTGGCCGGTGTCAGCAGCTCCAGCCGGATCGCCGCCGCATAGACGCCGCCCATCAAAAAGAAAGCCGAGACCGAGATCAGATACATGATCGCGATCCGCTTGTGATCTTTCGTCAAAAGCCACGATTTGACCGTAAAGCCGTTGGTCAGGTAATTGGTCTTCGGCGGTTGCATAGAACCTGGATTAATTGCGTCTGCGTTCTGCATATCTAATTGCCACCTTGGTCGTTACTATTGGCCGCATTTGCCGGAGCAGGTGCCGGCGCCGTCATCGCCGGTGCGTTCGGGTCCACGCCGCTCAGCGACTTGATGTAAGCGACCAGTGCAAGTATCTGTTCTTCGGTCACCTGGCCCTTGAATGAAGGCATTATCGGTTGGTACCCCTCAACGACTTGAGACCCGGGATTCAATATCGAATTCCGGATGTATTCGTCATTGCGGATCGTCTTTTGCCCGCCCACCAGGCTGACCTCTTTTCCATATATTCCCTCAAGAACAGCACCACGCTGCCCCTGGCCGGCCGCGTGACAAGATGCACATCCAAGCTTGTTCTCAAAGAGGTCCCTTCCCTGTTCCACCGGCGTCTGCCCGGATACATTACCCTGCAGCCAAGCCTCAAAATCCGGCTGTTCCATTACGTAAACCGTGCCGATCATCCCGGAGTGATTAAGCCCGCAATATTCGGCACAGAACAGGTGATAGGCACCCGGTTTCGTTGCCTCGAACCAAAGATAAGTGAATCTGCCCGGCACCACATCCGCTTTCGTGCGAAACGCCGGTATCGAAAAATCGTGGAGTACGTCCTCCGTGGTCATTGTTAGTTTGACCCTCGTGTTAACAGGCACGTGGAGCTCGTTTATCTCGCGTTGGCCCGTTTCGTGCTGTATCTTCCACATCCACTGTTTCCCGACAACGTAAACGTTCATCGCGTCGTCCGGCATCCGGTACTGGGTGTAGTAAACGACCGCTCCGCCGAGAAATATGGTCATCGAAATAACGAAGGGTATGATGGACCAGACGGTTTCGAGTACGATCGAGCCGTGCATCTCTTCCGGAGTCGCGTACTTCTCTTTTTCACGGTATTTGACGACAAAGAAGAAGATCGCCGCGACGATGGGGATCATGAAGCCCACGCTGACAAGGATCAGGTAGAAATAAAGATAGTCCACCTGCCAGGCAAAGCTCGACGCCGCCTCCGGAAATAATGGAATCCATGAATTCGTTTGCATAATGTCTCGAAACTCTGGCGACGGTCGCAGCCGTCAGCAGCTACTTCCTTATCCTTCCACGCCTCCAGAATATAAAGCCCATCGCACCCATCCCAATAAGCGTAACGACAGCCGCTATCCGAAGTGCGGAGAGCACGGCGAACCCATATTTCCCGGTCGAGGGGTCATAGTGAAAGCAATACAAGAGCAATTGGTCCGTAACGCTCCCGACACGGCTTTCGGCTGAATCGACCAACCCCAGCCGCACGTCTCTCGGAGCGTAATCAATGCCGTAAAAGTAACGTGACACCTTCCCTTCGGGTGTAAGTATGATTATCCCGCTTGCGTGGGCAAATTGATCGGACTTGTCGTCCCATTCATATGAAAAACCGACGGACTCGGTCAGGCGGTCTATGGAATTCTGATCGCCGGTAAGGAAATGCCACCCGCTCTCGGCACCGGGCCGTCCATATCGTTCCAGGTAGCCGGCCTTTTTATTTGCCGCGAGACCCGGTTTTTCGTTTTCGCTGGCGTCAAAGCTGACCGCCAGCACGTCGAAATCTTTGCCGATGTCGAGATTTATCCCTTTTAGCGATCCCGTCAGGCCATTGAGCACCTGATTGCAGAGCATCGGACATTCGTAATAGACCAACGCCAGGATCACCGGGCGTCCATTGCCAAAAAGGTCTCTCAGAGGAATGTCACGGCCGTCCTCGGCCCTGAATACGGCATCCAGCGGTACTTGTTCCCCCAACCGCTGTTCGATGCCCACCTTTTTCAATGGCTCTGGCAGCCCGCTCGCCGTCGTCACTGTAGGATCGTATTTCCTAGGCGAATAGAGCGGCGAATTATAGTGTTCGTTCTTTTGCGCATCGGCGACGGGAGCGCACACCAGGAAACAGCCAAGTACGATCGCCCCTGCTGCCAACCTGTAAAACAACTTTGTGAGTTCCGTCATTTCGTAGATCCTTGAGGCCAAAACTTCGCGGCCTCCGTCAATAAGCTGCTACCTTCGTTTTCCGGAGGCGATCCTCCCCGAGCTCGCGTCGGTAAGATATCGGAGCGAACTCTTCGCCTCTTTTTCCGCCTCCGGCCCTGTCGGGGCGTTTATCGGCCGCTTAAGAAATTCCTCTTTGGCCTGGTCGATCGGCAATGCGATCAAAGCCCCAGTTTCCGGGTGGGCCATGCCCTCCTTTCGCAACTTTTCCCACTGGTCCCTGAGCTTCCAATATTCCGCCTGCGGGACCGTCAGCTCGAGATTTATCCTTCCCTCCGGCGAATCGACCCCGAAACCGGGCGCGCCCTGCAGCCGGGGCTCCGGCGGGAGCCGGTCGATCTCTCCTAGCCGCATCGGATTATTAGAGGCCTGTCTGACCTTGGCCTCGTCTTCCATGACGCCAAGCAGAAGCCACATCAGCAAAAACGTGATCACAACCAGAATGAGAAGCCCGAACCCGAAATAGAGGATACCCTTGAGCTGTATCTCATTACGCTCATAGCCTAGCTCGATATCCGCCGGCGTCAATTCTCTCTTTTCCTGTGACATAATCGTTTACAAAAACCGATCCCCTAATGCCCCTTACCATGCTTGATCGCATTCTCCAGGAACGGATCCATTACCGGCATTATCGGCCGCTTCGTATATTGAACGAGAAACAGCCATAGCCAAAGTCCGCCGATAGCTATCGGGGCAACGATATCCATCCAGCTGAGAACGAAAGCTCCCTTCTCGATCGCCTTGTCGATCCTCGGATTTGGCGCCACGAGATAGAACATATCCACCAGCCGCATCAACAAAATAAAGACCGCCAGAGAAGCCAGCCATTTGGCCTTACGTTTGAAATCCTGCTGCAGGAGGATCAGGAACGGGAACGCAAAATGGAACAGCACCAGCAACGTCCCTACTATCATCCAGCCGCCCTTCATCCGAACCAAGTACCACCCCGTCTCCTCGGGGATATTTCCTGACCAAATGATCAGGAACTGCGAAAAATTGAAGTACGCCCAGACCATCGTGAAAGCCAGCATAAGCTTGCCAAGGTCATGAAAATGGCGTTTACCCAATACGGCGTTCATCGGAGCCTTATCCGACAAATACATCAGGACGACCACACAGAAAGAGAAACAACTTAGCGCCCAACCCGCTACGAAGAGGAGTCCCCATATGGTCGAGAACCAGTGGGCATCAAGCATCATCACCCAATCGACGGTCGCGAACGTAACAATGAGTACGTAGAAAACCATCGTCGGCCCTGAGAATGCGGTCGCACGGCCGAGCCATTTGGCCGCCGCTTCGTGGTCTGTTGCCTTGTCCTGAGCCTCGCCCCACTTGTTGAGCAGGTGCATGATCACATAAAAGAGCAGGAAGTAGATAAACGACCGTAGTATCCAGCTTTCCTGTGTCATGAACCATCCGCGGTGTACTATCGCGTAATCGTCCGCCGGCCATGTAGTCCAATAGTGATAGTACTGGATAAAGATCAGCGGAATGAAGAGGATTATCATCATCGGAAGCGTCCGCGACGCCGCCTCGACGATCCTCCGGATCACCACGCCCCATGCCCCGCCGGTAAGATATTGCAGCATTATCACGCCAAGCGAACCGATCGTGATGCCGCCCCAAAATATATAACCCAACAGCCACGAGCGAAGCCCCTGTTCCGGGCTCATATAAACACCGATCGCCCAGACGATGAGCGCAATTCCGCCCGCGCCTAGAAATATGGTCTTAAAGCGTTCAAGTGCCGCCGGAGCCTGATATTCACCGAGTCCGTTCACTGTTTGGCACCTCCTTCGGGCGTGGCAGTGTTGTCCGGGCCATTTCCTGCCGGCGATCCGGGAGCAGCCGGCTTGTCTCCGCTGTTCATCTTCAGGACGACATCGGGATCTTGGCTGACCTGCAGGGCACGAATGTAGGCCACGATAGCCCAGCGGTCATAGGCAGGAATATCAGCCGCGTATCCGTTCATTCGCCCCCATCCATTAGTTATCACATCAAAGAAGTGTCCTACCGGAGCATTCCGCAGCCGGTCGTCGTGATACGTCGGCGGCTGGACAAACCCTCGCCGGACGATCATCCCGTCTCCCGCGCCTACCGGGCCGTGACAGACCCCGCAGTAAATGTTGTAACGCTCCTCACCTCGATCAACCAACTCACGCGTAACCGGCAGCGGAAACTCCGTGATAGCATTCGGGAAAGAGGTGATGACCGTATTACCCATTGCGTCTGTCGTCGTTTGGGCCTGTACATTCGGGTCAGGATTGTCGATCTTTCCGGTGTAAAACGCCTTATTCTCCTTTAGCAAGCCCCGGGCAACCGTGCCTGGCGGCAAGTCCCGGGACGCTCGTCCGTCGGCAAAGAAATCGCTTTGTTTGTAGGCCTTATATCTTGGCTGATCCTGCATATCGAACCTGACGCCACAACCACCGGCGATCACGGCCAACGCCGAACACAGCAGAACCGCCTTAAACAAGGTCGCTCTCCGTCGGTTGAACTGAAGCCCTGGGCTGCTACTCTTCAACATCAAAAACCTCCTGCGGGCCAAGGGTCTCCATGAACTTCCTGGTCTCCTCATAGTCGTAGTTCGAATCGGAAGCCTCCACTAACAAAAAGAACTTCTCTCTGCTCGCGAGCGAAAACCTGGGCACGTTGAAAACCGGGTGATACGGACTTGGAAGCCCGTTAAGGAACAGCATCCCGAAAACCGCCGTAAAGCCGGCAAGCAATATTGTCAGCTCATAAGAAGGCGGCACGAACGATGGCCAGCTAAGGAACGGGCGCCCACCCACATTGAGCGGATAATCGATGTAATGGACAAACACCTGCAATCCGATGCCAAGCAATAGCCCTGTAATGCCGCCAAAAAAGACCAGCACCGGCAGTATGCTCCGCTTGATCCCCAATGCCTCGTCGATCTCGTGGAGCGGAAAAGGCGAAAACGCATCCGTCTTTGTATATCCGGCCTCACGCACCTTGTTTGCCGCATCGACCAATTCGGTCGGCGTGTCAAACTCGGCCATTAACCCGTAAAGTTTCTTGTCCATATCGCTATTTGTTTCCAAATCGCAAACAACTATTTATTCGGCGGATCGGTCCGGTCATAGGTTTCCTCGACCAAGACCACATTCTCCTCAAAATCCTGATGGTGCCCATGAACATTTGCATCGGGCAGCAGCGTCCTCACCTCAAATATCGAAATTATCGGCAGGAACCTGACAAACAGGTATATCAGCGTAAAGAAGAAGCCGATCGTCCCGATGAACATTGACCAGTCATAGACCGTCGGCGAATACATTGCCCAGGACGCAGGCAGAAAATCGCGGTTAAGACTGGTAACGATGATGACGAAGCGTTCAAGCCACATCCCTATGCTAACGACCACCGATATCATAAAGAGCCAGAACGGGCTCTCGCGGAACCGCTTGAACCAAAGCAGTTGGATCGACATCCCGTTGCACAATATCAGCAACCAATATGACCACCAGTACGGCCCGCCAAAGATACGGTTCTTCATCATGAACCATTCGAAGATCGCCGCCGAATACCACGCGAAAAAGGCCTCCATCAGATAGCCGTAAACCACTATCAACCCGGTTGCCAGCATCACCTTGCCCATGTAGACCAAATGGGTATCGGTGATGAAATCTTTCATGTTGTACCAGACCCTGAGCGGGATACACAGGATCAGCACCATCGCAAATCCCGCAAAGATGGCCCCGGCAACGAAATATGGCGGAAAGATGGTAGCGTGCCAGCCCGGAAGTTGTGACACGGCAAAGTCGAACGATACTATCGAGTGGACCGAAAGAACCAGCGGGGTCGAAAGCCCTGCAAGCAGCAGATACGCGATCTCATACCGGTGCCAATGGCGTGCACTTCCTCGCCACCCCCATGAAAGCATCCCGTATGCGAACTTGAAAAACTTGTTCTTTGCCCTGTCTCTTAGCGTCGCAAAGTCCGGGATCAGGCCGACATACCAAAATAGCAGCGAGATGGTCGCATATGTCGACACCGCAAAAACGTCCCAGATCAGCGGGCTCCGGAACTGCGGCCAGACGCCCATTGTGTTCGGGTAAGGGAGAAGCCAGTAAGCCGCAAGCCACGGACGGCCGGTGTGAAGCAGCGGGAACATCGCCGCACACGCAACCGCGAAAAGCGTCATTGCCTCGGCAAAACGGTTGATCGACGTTCGCCATTTCTGGTTAAGCAGGAGCAGGATCGCCGAGATCAGCGTTCCGGCGTGGCCGATGCCGATCCACCAGACGAAGTTGATGATGTCAAAAGCCCATCCCACGGGCTGGTTGTTTCCCCAAATGCCGATGCCGCGGACCAGCAAGGTGGTGACAGACATCAGCAAAAGCTGAGCAACTATAAAGGAAATGCCAAATCCGATGAACCAATGGAACGGGGTCTTCTTTTTCAGCGCGATGTCGCCGATCTTGTCTGAGACCGTTCCAAACGAATGCTCACCCTCCACCATAGGCGGATAGATCTTTTCCTGGATAGCTTTTAGGTCCTTATCGTCCTGCATATTTATGCTATCGGGCCGGCCCTTCGGTCAGGCCTTTCCTTCTCGAGTGTCTTGCCGGCCAACTCGCCGAGCCTTGATCATCCCTATTTAGTGTCCGCCGCCCGGTTTTTCCTTGCCTTCCGGCTTCGGCTTGAATTCCGGGGCCACATAGCCCGGCATCTCCCGATTCTTGTTCTTCATCTCTGCCATATAGGTCGTTCTCGGCTGTGTGTTCAGATCGTTCAGGAGGTTATAGTTCCTCTTGTCGCTTTTCACCTTGGCAACCTTGCTTAGCGGGTCGTTCATATCACCGAAAACGATCGCGCCTGTCGGACAAACTGACTGGCAGGCGGTCAACACTTCGCCGTCGCGGATACGCCTTCCCTCTTTTTCAGCCTCGATGCGGGCAACCGATATGCGTTGAGTGCAGTAGGTACATTTCTCCATCACGCCGCGGCTTCTTATAGTGACCTCGGGATTGCGCATCAACTTGTACTGCGGCGTATCCCAATCCTGATAGAGGAAAAAGTTAAATCTCCTGACCTTGTACGGGCAGTTGTTTGAGCAATATCGCGTTCCAACACAACGGTTATAGACCATGTCGTTGAGCCCCTCCGGATTATGCACCGTAGCCGTTACCGGGCAGACGACTTCGCACGGGGCCATTTCACACTGCATACATAGCACAGGCTGGAAATGCGGGCCTTCCGGCTGGTTTACATCTTCGCCGCCGTAATAAGTGTCGATCCGCATCCAGTGCATCTCGCGGCTCTTCTCCACCTGGTCCTTGCCGACGACGGGTATATTGTTCTCCGATTGGCACGCCAGCACACACGCATTACATCCTACGCAGGTGTTCAGGTCGATGGACATCCCCCATTTGTGGTTCTCCGCATACCATTGTTGATAGAGCGTGTCGTCGTACATCGAGAGGTTCGAATAATCCGGCTGTTTTCCGGCTTCGAGGTGTTCGTCAAAGTGGTGGATGTCCCAGACCCGCAGTATGTCGCGGCTCCGCCCATCCACGTTCTCCATATTGAAGTGTATCTGTGTCGTCGCGATCTGGGTCGAACCCCCGGTACGCTCAATGTTGCCGAAACCAAAATGCATCGCGTCCGAACGCCGCACATTGTATGCGTTGTACCCGAGGCCGGTCCCGACCTTACCCGTCCGGGAGCGTCCATAACCAAGGAAGATAGTTATCACATCGTCCGGTTGGCCCGGCGATATCCACATCGGGACCCCCTCCAGCTCAAGTCCCTGATATGAGAGCTTGACGAGGTCGGCCCCCATGTTCGAGCCGTATGTATTAACGAACGATATGCCGCGTTCGCCGCCCGAGATCTCACGCGGGTCGTTTCCTCGATTTACCTGCAGCCGTTCGGCGGTCGCGGGGCTGATCAACGCAACGTTCTCCCATGTGATCTTAGTGAACGGATTCGGCAGCTCCTGCATCCAGCCGTTGTTGGCGAAACGCCCGTCATAAATACACGGATCAGGAAGGATCGCGATCTCAAGCGGGCCGGAGGCTGCCGTCGGGGCAGCAGGCTGTTCGAGAAATGCTGAGCTTGCCGTCACGCTTTTTGCCGGCAGAGCCGAGTTCGCCACGAAACCGTCATGGATGGCTTTGCGCCAGTGGTCCTCAAAGGTTCTCGGGCCGGAAGCCGCCGGAGGCGGAGATGCAGGCGTGGCTGCGGGAGATGCTTTCGGTTCACCCTCGGCCTCGGCTTCACCCTCCTTTTGTTCAACCGGTTCTGCTGCGGGCGTTGCTGCGGCATTTCCGTTCGTCGTCAGATTTTGCGCTTGCCAGAAATCCTTGTGAATATCGTAATCGCGCCTGTCAAAATTCTCCCTGAAAAATAGCTGCACGATCTCGGCCGCCGATTTGACGCCGCCGCCGTAAAGCGGCTCGATCAACGGTTGTATAAAACTGACCGTCCCGTCGTATGCCCTCGCGTCTCCCCACATTTCGAGAAAATGTTTCTCCGGAACGTGCCAATGGCATATCTCGGCCGTCTCGTCGTAATGACTGCCTAGATGGATACGTAGCGGTACTTTTGAATCGACCCGGTTCAGGTCGATCTTCAGATCCGCCGGCGTGGAGTAAACCGGATTGCCGCCGAGCATCACGAGGACTTTCACCTGTCCGCCGTCGATCTCGGAAACGAGCTCCCGCAGCTGCTCAAGCTGTGTCTTGTCCGTGTTCGCGGCAAGCGGCTCCGTATAAACTACCGTCTCGCCGATATTTCCTAGCGTAGAGTTCATCAGGCACGCAAGAGCATGCACCTCTGCAGGCTGATTATCCCCCGCGACCACCAATGTCCTGCCCCTGTTCTCGGAGAGGTCCTTTGCCATTGCAGCTATCCATTCGCCATTTTCGGTATAGCTGCTCTCCGCTCCCGCAACTCCTATCGCCTTTGCGACCGCCTTCGCTACCTCGAACATTTGGCTCGGCTTGACGGCGAGCCGGTGGTCGGCCTTTGCCCCCATCAGCGTCATCGTCGTTTCGATCGCATAAAGCCGGTTCATTTCGCGTTCCACGTCAGAAACGCGCCGCCCTTCGGCAAAATCGTGCATATACCGCACATTTGCACCCGAGAAAATATCCGCGTCCAGCGAAAGTATCCGCGCCGCCCTGTCAAACCGATATACGGCATGCGAAGGCGAACCGAATGCAAGCCTTGAACCCGCGAGAGCGTTGTCGTTATTAACCGCTTCGTACTGGACCCATTTCGCATTAGGCATCTCCGTCAAAAGTTGACGAAATTGGGCCTGGAGCGTAGGCGAAGTGACCGTCGGCGTCAGAAATCGCACACCGGCCCCACCGTCCGCAGCGTTTGCCTCTACCGCGGCCCTAATGGCGGCCATAAAGTTTTGCCATGAACTCGGCGAGCCGCGAAACATCACTTGCCGCGAGCGGTCCGGGTCATACATGTCCAAAAGCGCGGCCTGTGCAAAAATGTCCGTTGCCCCCAGACTGCCCGGATGTTCGGGATTGCCCTCCAGCTTAACGGGTCGCCCCTCATAAGAACGTGCAAGCAGCCCCGACGCCACACCACCCATCGTCATTGCGGTCGCGAAAAAGAGCGGTTTGCCCGGCAACATGTCCTCGATCGGCCTAACATATGGAACGATCTTTTCCGGCGGCTGGATCACACAACCCGACAGCCCGGCAAGGGCAAGCGAAGCCCCCATCACCTTGATAAAGTTCCGGCGGCTAAGGCTGTTGTCCCACGTCTCGGCCTGGTCCGGAAATTCACGTTTGACGTAGTCTTCGAATTCGGGTGCGTCCACGAACTCCTCGACACTTCGCCAATATTCCTTTCCGTTGGACTTGGTGAGTATTTTGTCCCGCAGCGATGCGAAACTTGAACTGGTTTCCTGACTCGGCATCTTTGATGAATCCATGACCCCTGATCTGAAGGTTACGGCCCGTTATCTATGACAGATCGAACAACTCGTCAGCATATCGCGGCTTCTAAGCCGGTATTCTTCCTTCAATTTCAGCCTTTCCTCGGTTGAGATATCGCTGTCCTTCCACTGCATGTTATAGATCTGGTCCCTCGGCCGGATGAACTTCTCCGGCTCGCGGTGGCAGGCAAGACACCACTCCATCTGGAGCGTGTTCTCCTGGTAAACTGACGGCATATTGTCGATCTCGCCGTGACACGTCGAACAGCCTATACCTTTTGCGACGTGGATGCTGTGATTGAAATATGTGTACTCCGGCAGGTCATGTACCCGTTCCCATTCGATCGGCTTGTTGTCCCTAAAGCTCGCACGCACCGGCTCCAAATATGGGCTGTCTGCCCAGATCTGCGAGTGGCAGTTCATACATGTCTGCGTTGAGGGCATTCCCGCCGAGGCCGTCGTCTCGACCGTGGTGTGACAATAGCGGCAGTCGATCCCGTCGTCACCCACGTGGTGCTTGTGACTGAACTGGACGGGCTGCTGTTTTTCAACGTATCGCCCCGTCAGATATGAAGAACGGGCTACCTGCGTGTAAACATAAAACGCAGTTCCGGCGAGAACAACGGCCGTTATCATCGAGATGCGGGCAATGTTGTTCGCGCTTTTAGGGAAAAATTGTGCCATCGTTTATGACTCTCCGGCGTTTTAACACAGCGGTTAAAGTCCAACATCCCTTAGGCATGGAAGGCGGCCTAAGCAACGCTTGCGAAATTCGAATTATTTAAGAGATTGCGTTTCGTAAAACTAGTTTAATGTAACCAAATCTCCCGTTTTCCGCAAGTATCAATACCCCTATATTCCGGTTTAGCGCCCGGATTGTGCAATCTTTCACAAAATAAGTAAATCTGATAGGTAAAATTACCGCCCGCCAACTGCCCGGCCCGCCGCTGCCTCCGGGCTGGTCGGCTCGCCGCGGTTATTGAGAAATTAGAGCCGCTCCGACGGCCGCCGCATTCTCACCGAGTTCGCCTGAAACGATGGCCACATCCGCGAACGACGGTCCGAACGAGGCTTCTCGCGCTCTGGCCCTTATCGGCTCCATTAATATCTCGCCGGCCTCGGCCGCGAACCCCCCTAGGACGATGCGGTCCACATTCAGGAGATTGATCACGCTTGCCAATGCCGAGCCGAGATATGCCCCGGTGCGTTCCAACATCAGTATCGCAAAATCATCACCGTCCCTGGCGGCCTCAATAATGTCCTCGACAGTCATAGCGGATTCCTCCACCCGTGACAGTGCCGAAGTGCTGTCCTGGTGAATACGGCTAAGCGTCCTCCTGACAACGCTGTCCGACGAAACCGCTTCCTCCAGATGCGTGCCGTCCTGATCGATCGCTACATAACCGAACTCGCCTGCGAAACCTGAAGTGCCGTGAAGTATCTTTCCGTCAAAAATAAAGGATCCCCCAACCCCCTGGCCCAAAGTTACGTAGAACAGATGTCGAGCTCCGCGGCCCCCACCGATGCGAAATTCACCAAACGCGGCCGAGTTCGCGTCGTTCTCAATGATCAGCTCGAGACCGGCCGACCCTCTTATCTCTTGTGCGATGTCCAGTTCCGGAAACTCTGAAAAGCCGGCGGAATAAGCCACCCGACGGGATCTTGCCTCTACCAGCCCCGGTATCGCCATCCCCGCTCGCTCAAATTCCCCGAAATTTTGCTTGAGTGCACCAACAAAGCCTGTCAGTTGGTCAACCAGGCCCTGGTGCGGGTCGTATGATACAACTATAGGCCCATCGACCTTACCGGATCCGACCGAAACGCCGGTCAGCTTTTTGTTCGAAAGGCTGATCCCGATCGTCCGTTTCGGTTCTATGTCTGATGAAGCCATGGTCGCAAATATCTTCAGCTAAGGTAGCCGCGATTGTAGTAAGTGTCCGTGTCCATAGTCAAACGCTCCCCGACCGAACGGCGATCTGCCGATGTATTCAACCGAAAACTATTTGATTTAAGCCAACCAAAAGGCGAGAATATTTCTCTAACGTTATTATCGGCTTCTCGGGTGTACCTATGAAAAACTACTTTGCGCGAACTGTCTTATTCCTCATCATTTTGATCTTGGCTGGAGCGGCAGGCCCCGAACTTATCTTTGGACAGGCAAGGCCGCAGCGTCCGACGCCCACCGGTAACGAGAAGCGAAACCAGCGCCCAACGCCCAAGACCGAGGAAGAGCTGCGCAAAGAAGCTGAAGAACGCGAACGCCTGGAGCTGGAGAAGAAAGCCTTGGTCGAAGATGATGTCGTTGCGGTCGAAACGAACATCGTAAATATCGACGCCGTCGTTTACAATCGCCGCACCGGACAAGTAATTACGGGGCTAACCAAGGAAAATTTTGCGGTTTTTGAAAATGGTGTTCGCAAGCAGATCTCCAGTTTCTCGACTCCCGAGACCCCGATAACTGTCACGCTGGTCCTTGAGTACAGCAAGTGGTCGGAGGTCTTTGGCCGTGCTTCGGGCCAGATCTTCGAACCGGGGATCTATGAGACGGTCCGGCCGGTCGCATATTTCCTTAGTCGATTCATCAAGCCCCCAAACGATTACGCATCGGTCATCGCGTTCGATATGCGCCCGACCCCGATAACCGATTTCACCAACGACCCGAATCGCATTCGTCAGACCATTGACCTGCTTCTCCGAAGCAGTCCCGCCTTCAGGGAGAATAATCTCTTTGATGCCATCAAGTTGGCGCTCATAGGTGGCCGTGCCGATTCGATAGTCCTCGAAAATACCGAAGAGCGTTATATGGAATATCAGGGGATGGTCGATGTCCGCTCGCGAAGACGGGCGATCATACTTGTCGCCTCCGGCATAGACACTTTCAGCCGTACAAACTACGGTGAGATCCGGCGTGTCGTCCAGGAATCCGGCATTCCGATCTATATCATCAGCACCGGCAATCTGTTCTATAAGAAGTATGAACCTTGGCTAGGAGCAACGGATTCGATCAGCGGCGTACCGGGCCGCCTAACCTTCCTGCAGGCAAAGAACCAGATGAATACCTTTGCCCGCGAATCCGGCGGGGCTCATTTTGAGATGACGTTCCCAAGCGAGATCCCCGGCTATCTTCAGTCCATTGACGGCCTGCTTAGGAGCCAGTATGCTCTGGCCTACGACCTTGATGAGCGCCACGCACCCGGCAAACGGTATAAACTGGAAGTAAAAGTGGACGTCAACGGCGACGGCAATTTCGACGATCGTCAGTTCATCGTCCAGCATCGCCCGTTCCTGTCCATCCCGAAGGAAGACAGGAAAAAATGATCCGATCCAATTAATGAAAAAGCTCCGGAGCATCGTCCCCGGAGCTTTTCTGTCTTTACAAGATCATCCTGTCAGCCATTTAGCGCTCGGCGATCGGGATATACTTCAAACCTCGCTCGCCGATATATTCCGCTCTCGGGCGGATCAGCTTGTTGTCCGCATATTGTTCAAGGATGTGGCCGGTCCAGCCTGAGATCCGGCTAACGGCAAATATCGGCGTGTAGAGATCCAGCGGAATTCCCATCAGGTAATATGTCGATGCCGAATAAAAATCCACGTTCGGGAACATACCCTTCTTTTCGTGCATCAGTTTCTCTATCCGCTGTGACATCTCGAACCACTTCGATTCGCCCCTTCGTTCAGACATTGTTTTCGAGAATTTTCTGAGCCAGGTAGCCCTCGGGTCCTCGGTCCTGTAAACGGCGTGCCCAATGCCCATTATCTTCTTCTTTGCCTCTAATGCGTTATCAACAAATTCATCTACCTTGTCGATATCGCCTATCTCGAGCAGCATTCGCATCACCGCCGTGTTCGCACCGCCGTGCAGCGGCCCGGCCAGTGCAGCGATGCCGGCCGTTACGGCACCGTACATTCCCGCGAGCGTTCCCGCGACGACACGGGTAGTGAACGTAGAAGCATTCAGCTCGTGGTCGGCATGCAGTATCAGAGCGATATCAAACATCCTCGCCTCTTCGGCATCCGGCCTTTCACCTCTGAGCATATAGAGGAAATTTTCCGCGATCCCAAGGTTCTCGTCCGGAGCGACGACATCTTTGTCGTTACGGATCCGGTCCCACGCGGCGGCGATCGTCCCGATCTGTCCCGTAAGGCGAACGGCAGTTCTAACGGCGTTGTCCCTGTCCGTGCTGTGTCCGTTCCTGTCAAAAAAATCTAGCGATGAGACCGCAGTTCTGAGCACATCCATCGGGTCAGCGTCGGTGGGAAACCGCTTCATCAGTTCGATGACCTCCGGAGCGACCGAATAGTTTGCCCTGAACTGAGCCGTAAGTTGAGAAAGTTCTTCAGACTTTGGCAGACGCCCGTTCCAAAGCAGGAAAACTACTTCTTCAAAGGTGGAATTCTCCGCAAGATCGTGAATATCGTATCCCTGATAGATCAATATCCCCTTTTCGCCATCTACATCCCCGATAGAACTCTGCGCCGCGACCACTCCCCGAAGCCCGGCTGATGCTGTTGATTCTGTTGCTGTGCTCATTGTTTTCTTCTATGGTTGCTTTATTCTCGGCTCTTTATCTCTTTCTGACTATTATATTTTCTGAAGGGATACCAACTTCTTGGCAATGCTAAAGTAACGCCCCTGCCGAAACTCTATATTTTATCTGACAATCGGCTCGCAAACAAGTAGGAAGGCCGCCCACTCCACGGCCATAACATCATTCATTGATCTGATTCGATCCCAACCACGATCTTAGATCTTAGATTCCCCTCTGATCTGGGGTCGCCGATCCGGACCCCTGCTTGCTCCTCGCTTCTCACTTCTCATTTCTCACTTATCATTTCGTGCAGATCGCGCATATCTCACAAATTGCCATTGAAGCCGATACAGGCGCATGGGAAAATTGCCCGGTGCTGCAGATCATCCCGCGATCGAAATGACGATACCGTACAAAAAGTCCCATGTTCCCTCGGCGGCCACACCGCCCTCCGCGTTAAGATCACTATTGGACGCTGAACCCGCCGAGTCCGCCGAGCAGAAAAAGGCTGAGAGCTGTTTCAGGCGTTTCAAGTGTTTCATCTGTTTCAAGTGTTTCAGGTGTTTCAGGCGTTTCACCGCAACACCTCCCCCTCAGAGAAACGAAACAGCGCACGTCCCCGCTGATGATCGAGACGGAAAGTCAGACAAGGTCACAAAACTGGGACGGAAATTGGGACGCCGCGGGACCTGGTCGTGAATTGTTGCACTTTAATGGAAAAACCCGGAAACGGCTCACCGGCAAAGGAGGAAATCCGGTGAACCGTATGCGGGTGCTCAAAGAAAAAAGCTGAGTTGCCTTTAGCGGATACGCGTCTCGAACGACGAGCGTATCTTTAACTGTTGATTTCTGTTAAGTCGAATGTGCTTGCCTCGTTCAACAACCACTGCTCCGACACCAAATGCGGCCCCGACACCGGCGCCGACCGCCGCTCCAACCGGCCCGGCAGTTAGCGCTCCTATACCCATACCGGCCCCGGCGGCTGCACCTATCTTTATGCCGTCTTCCTTGAGCGTCCGTCTGCCGACCGCCGCGCCTTCGTCATCGACCAACCGCACATTGTCACCGCGGACAGGCATAACTTCGGTCAATATCGCGGCAAAATTGCTCCACCTGTGCTCCGAGATCACGATTCGGTCAAATGCCAATAGCATTTCAGAACGGCGTTTTATCCTGCCCGGCTTGGTGATCCGTTCGATCCGGCCCTCGATCACCGCGCCCTCTATCTCATACGGTGAGACGACCCTTGCTGTGAATCTGTCTCCGACACGATTCTGCTCCGTATTGAGTTCTTCCTGTATCTCGAGTATCAGTTCAGTGTCTCTCGGGATAATGATTATCGGATCATCATTGGGAACATACGAGGCCTGCCGAATTATCGGCGAAGTCGGCACAGGTCGAACATCGTTGGCGGGTGTCACGGCCTCCGCCTCTTCGATCTCCTCAACTACGGCCGCAACCACGGTTTCCGGCTCGACCGGCTCCGGCTCTGTCTCCACCGCTGCAGGAACCTCGACCGCCGGCTCAGGAACGGTTTCGGCTACGGTTTCCGCCGGTTTCTCGATCGTTGCAAGTCCGCGAGGTGCGAGTCCCGCCGGGACGGCAGATTCAAACGGCCGTTTGCCAAACCCAGTTTCATATCCGATCTCGAAGCCCTGGCGATAGCCGTCGCGATAGTCCTCAAGCGAACCGTGATCCTTTTGATATGCCCTGTTCGCATCAGCATATTCCGAATGTCTGGCGACATTTCTTGCCACGTTATCGATCGCGTCGCGATAACCCGCCATGTAACCATCCGAATAACCGGTTCGATACCCACGATGAAGGGCGGCCCGAGCCTCCTGGCCGTAAACCGTTTGAATAGACAGGGTTACCGAGGAGAGGAAAGAGAGGGAAAACATTATGGCCAATGCCACAATACTTCTGGTTGACTTCATATAGCCTCCTTTTGATGTCACGGGAAAAGCGGGAAACGTTTTGTCCTCAAATGTTTATACAGGAATACTTAATAAATTACAAGAGCTTTTGTGGAAAAAATTAGTTGATAAAATAATTTTTACGGCATCTCCCCGAGCAAAAAAAAATGGCAATGAGCTAGACGGGCCCATTGCCGAACAGCGTGATCAGGAGGAACTACGCTTAATGACTTTTCCTAAAAAGATACGACGCCCTGGTAAAAAATGTTCGCGAATTCCTTTCAAAGCCGGGTTCGTAATGACCGGTAAACGGACTTCTCCCGTTATAATTAAAAGTATCGTTGTACCCGACGTAAAAGGCCGTACCCGGGTTTGGCGTCCAGCCAAAGAGAGCCTGTCCCGCATAGCTGTTTCGCGAGGAATCATAGTCCAGCCGCAGCCGGGTGAAAACAAACCGGGAAAATTGATAGGTGGAGCGGGCGCTTACAATGTCCGTATCGAAGACGCGACGCCGGTTGTCGTTGCGAACCATCCGGCTCTTTCGATAACTCATCGAAACAGCTAACGCATTGACGGGCTTTACGTCGCTCCATACCTCAAAATCGAGCTGTTTCCCGGTTCCGGGGTCCTGAGGAGAACCGCCGAAATCAAAATCAAATGCATTGTTTATAAAGCCCATGAACGCACCGTAAGAGAACTTCTTACTAACGTTTTGATTGATGTTTCCGGATACGAATTGTCGCGAAGCTGCCCTCGTCGGTGCGCCAAGAAATGCGCCTTGCGGCCGCGTCGGTGTGCGGGCAAGCCCGAATTCATCTTCGTACAGGCGTTCATACGTGTGTCCGGTCTCGACAAAAATGAAGGTGCTCCGCTGAAGTGAGAATTGGAAATTTGTCCCGACAAACAATCGCTGCAGCCTGCCATTCCAGTCATAATCTGTGCCGCCATATTGTGCCCACCGAGCATTTATGATCGATGCGGCAGGCCTCGATTTTGTGCTGAATCTGTTGAATAAGAACGCAAAATTCGTATTCGTTTGGCGGGTGAAGCCGGCATCTGCACGATAATCGCTGCTTCGGCCTCCGGCTTCAACGAACCACCCGTGTCTCTCGGTCGAGTAGTCGAGATTCGCGTAGTAGCCGATCCCGTTTCCCGTCCTGTATCTCGTGTAAGGATTGCCCTGGACTGTCACTTTGCCAAACGTCCCGCCGCCGCAGATCTCACGATTTCGCTGCGCCTGCTGCGGGTCAACATTAGGGTCGAAATATGGGTCAAAGAAACATCGCCTGGAATTTGTCCCTACAACCTGGAACCGCGAGGTCATCCGGTCACTAAATCGGTAGGTTCCATCAATGCCGCCTACAACATTCCGCTGTTCAGGAAAGGCTCGGTACGTGGAGAAAAAACCGATATTGTTTGCCCGGCCAAAATCTCTCTTGACTCGAAGCACTCCGAACAATGCGTTCTTATCGAGAAATTCATCGATCCGCGGCCGTATCGACGGGTCGTTCCTATCGTCTTCGTCATAGTTCCCCGGGGCCTTGTCGCTCGCCGCTAAGAACCCGAACGAGGTTTTGCCGGTTTTGCCGGTAAGCTTCACGGCGACGTCCGGGTCAACGATCGTCCTTGAATGGAACAATCTCATCGGGGAACTGAATATATCCTGACCCTCTAGAAAGAAAGGCCTTTTTTCCTGAAAGAAGATCGGAAATCGTTGATTTGTGGTAATTACCGGAGCGTCCGCCTCGATCTCAGCGAAATCCGGATTGAATGCGGCGTCCAGCGTAATATTCGGCGTGATGGTATATTTCAGGGTAACACCGATATCGTGTTTGATAGGCTCGTTGACGAAGCGGCCGGGATCGATCATGCCGGGCTGCAACTGAAATCGTGGAATCGTTCTGACCCTTCGGCCGGTCTGGGACAACGTAATGCTTGGCACTATCTCCAGCGTTCTCTCATACTTGATCTCGTCAAGCCCGGTTATTTTCCCGTGTTTGATCAGGAATCCGGAGACGTCCCGGTCGTCCGGGAGCCACTGGTTGAATTCGTCGTTGAAGCGGTCTATGTTGCGTGCTGCGTTAAATCCCCAGACCACCCCCTTCCCGGCGTTATATCGCAACGATTTGAACGGGATCTTGACCTCGACCGACCAGCCCCAGTCTTCTATGACACCCTTCGACTCCATTACGATATCGACCGAAAAGTCTGCACCCTGGCCTTCCGTGTAGATGCCGTCTTGCTGAATACCATATGGATTGAACCCTAGAATATATGCCCGGCGCTGGTCATTGAACGTATCAAGCCAAACCCTAACATTGTCTTCTCCAAAGACGTTATCGCGGCGAGCAACGGTCGCGCGGATCTTATCGGGATCGTCCCAACACTTGAACCCTATGTACAGGTGCTTTTCGTCATAGAACATATAGACCTCGGTTGGGCGGGATGGCTCCGTATTGTATCCGGGCGAGGTCTGGTAAAAGTCCTTGAAAACTGCCGCGCTTGACCACGCAGGCTCATCCAGTATTCCGTCGATCTTGATCGGCCCCTCAAGTATCGGAATACTGATCGCTTTTGCCTTTTCAGCCGGGACCGGCACCTTTCCTCCTCCCGTTCGCGGTGCGTCTTCCCTTTCGGCAACCGCGGACTTTGATCCATTTGCCGAAGGCTCTTGAGATCTTGGTTGGGCGAACAGTGCGGAGCTGAACAGGATCAATAAAAAAGCAAGAAAATATGACTTCATTGATGCTCCTATTGCTGGTCAAACGATCGGCTCGCACATATCGCAGTTGTGAGCGCGGTGCAAACCGTCAACCCTCTTACGCTTCTGGCGGGCGCAAGTTCATATATTTAAACGTAAAACCGTGTACGATCCGGACAAAAGATGTGAGTCCCTTATGGCGCATTGATCGCGGAAAGCCGGCGCAATTGGAGATCGCCGCCAGCAAACCGGAAATCATAGGTGGGGCCGCCGTTCCCGAGAATTATCTCGCTTTCGTTGTTCCGACGAACGGCGATATCATCTGCCCTTACGCCGGTATTGGAGAGAATTTTGGCATTAAGACCGTCCGGAATTGTAAAAGTAACGGTTCCGCCATCGGAAACCGAGCGTATCGCGGAAAAATCGCCCTCGATCATGGAATCAGAGTTGCCGATGTCCATTTCGAGATCGCCCTTGAATCCCAGTATGCGGAGACGGCCGTCTGGAAGGCTTACTGTCAGTCGTCCGGCCGCGTCTCGCACATCTATCTGCTCTGATTGGCCCTTTAGTGTCAGATCACCGGAGACCCCTGTAACGCGTATTGAACGGTCGGTCGAGATCTCGACATTTGTATTTCGCGGCACGTACAGCTCAAGACGAACGGGCGCCTTGCCGCCTCTCTCGCCCGCAAACGAACCCCTCCGGTCATCTACCTTAAATTCGAACCTTTCCTCATCGCGACTTTCCGAGAAGCCGATCGAGCCATCGTCAAAGCCGGAAATGGTCTCTGAAACCGAATATCTGACCTCGCCGCGATCCCATGAACGGACGCTTACGTCGCAACCCCGACCGTCCACAACTACCGTCGGGGTCCCTTTTACCGAATGGACGCCAGATCGATGTTTTACGATTGGCCCACGTGAAGACCAGTTGTGATCCTTCATCCACTCGACCGACCCAACACCCGCGGCCACGCTTTCGGCGATCAACTTGCTGAGTTCCTCGACAGAAACGCCAACTTTCAGCTTCTCCAACTCCTTTAACTTTTCCAACTGCTCGACCCTAATCCGACCGGCCTGTGCCGCGGTCCTGCGAGCTTCGGAGATGGCTCGAGCTATTTCTTCATCCAGCTTTGTCGCGTCGATCCGCGTCGCGGCCGCTGCCCCGCCGAGATCAATTGCCTGGTTTGGCGATCCTCCGTCTTTCTTTCGGAGTATCGTGAGGGCGCCGTTCACGCTGTTAAGCCTTATCTGTGCGTCACCAGAGCCAATTCGGCCATGCAGGTCTTGTCCTACATATCTCCCCTTTCTAACGTCGAGGCCGAGATCTGTTTTGATCTGGCCGTGCAGTGTGTCCGCCCTGAGCGTTGCGTTCACGTCTGACGGCAGCGAAAGTTCAACTCGTCCGTTCACAGTAGTAAGCGAGATCCGAGAAGTGCTCTGAACGCGACTAAAATCGGCCTTGACCAGGCCATTTACGGTTTCGATCTGGGCATTGCCTTCGAGATCAGATGCTATCACGTCGCCGTTCACGACCGAGATCCGGGTTGAATTGGTGAAGTTTGAAACCGAAACGGTCCCGTTTACTGTTTCGATCTTGTTTAGATCGGCGTTACGGGGAACATGCAGCTTATAACGGACCTCAAGTCGGCTATTTCGATTCCGCTCGGTTCCGCCTCTCCGCCAGTTTTCGAATTCCGTACTTACTCTGATCGTGTCCGGCCGGGAGTCAACTCGGATCTCGGCACTTCGAAGAGTCTCCGCCGAGTCGGCGATCTTTACCGCATCAACTCTTACTTCATTACGATCCCAGGCAGTTATTTCGATAGATCCGTTTAAGTTCGAGACGCTCACTCGGCCATTGGAAGAAAGAGGATAGCTCTGGTCAAAGGTCTCGGTAACATCTTGACTGATCTCAATAACGGTATTCGGGTTTTGGTCGGGTTGAAACCGATCAGCCGGGCTTTCCACCGCTGCCATTGCTATACCTGCTATCAACATTGAATAAAGCCAACTCATAAATATGATCTCCATATGAAATTAACGGATTGTCCCGCTTCTAAAGCAGATACACCGGCACGCGTCTCAATGTGACAATTTTTTTTGATTATATGCGTCGTAAGAGGGTTGTAAGATAACCGGGTCGCTGATAGTTCTCGCTGATCGCTGTTGCATTTACAATGTGCATCCGATTTGTTAAGTTATAGCGTTTGGTCGGAGTGTTTCTCTGGGGGAAGTATGAACCTTACAAAAACACGACTTCATATCATGAAAAACGCATCTGAACTGCCTGGCAAAGGCAAAACGGGCGTTTCGCTTCACTGTCATACGGAGCATTCGAAAGAGATGCTTGATTTTCTTCCCCATTACGCTGAGAAACTCCCGATCATTGCCCAATTTTGGAGAAGAGAGCGTAAGAATTATATCAAGCGGGAAGGGCGTGGGATCGACTTTTCTACCGCACATTGGTCGCCGCCATTGTCCGCGAAAGACGTGTACGACATCGAAAAACGGCAGATCAACGATGCCGGGTTAGACGCGATCATTTCTTTAACTGACCACGACAGCATTGAGGCCAATCTCATCGTAAATGAGGCCGCTCCCGAAGAATCGGCCCCCATTTCGATGGAATGGACGGTTCCTTATGAATATGGTTTCTTTCATGTCGGTGTTCACAACCTGCCGAAAGATCGGGCGATAGATATTACTAAGACACTTCTGGATTTTACGTTCGTCGAAGAAAATCAGACCAATGAACGCTTAACGGAGCTACTGGATATGCTCTGGGAAATGCCCGGGGTCTTGGTTGTTTTGAACCATCCATTATGGGACATTGAACTGGTTGGGCAGGAACGTCATGAAGAACTTCTAAGGAACTTTATTAGGACTCACGGACGGTGGATCCACGCGTTTGAGATCAATGGATTCCGTTCTTGGTCGGAGAATAAAGCTGTTATCGAAATGGCAGAATCGCTTGGGATCCCGATCGCTACCGGCGGCGATCGCCACGGGTGCAAGCCGAACACAGTGATAAATCTCACTAACGCGGACACTTTCGAGGGGTTCGTGGACGAGATCCGCAATGAGAAGCGCAGCGAGGTTGTCTTGATGCCGGAATATAAGCACCCGCTTCACTGGCGCCAGATGCAGTCCTTTTCCGAGATCCTTAAGTTTTATCCTGAGTTTCGAGAAGGCCGGAAGAAATGGTTCGATCGGGTTCACTTTGATATTGGTGACGGGCACGGTGTTCGTCCACTTTCGGTTCACTGGGAACGCGGTGGTCCGGCTTGGCTTAGGGTAGCCATATGGACGCTCGGCGTGCTCGGCGGGCCGCGAATGCGGCCGATCTTCCGGGTGGTTAGGAAGAAGGCGGACAGGGTTCCGAGAGATGTTTCTAAGGCCGAGTTTGATATTAGGCCGATGGACGAGATCATTCCGGAGCTCTCAACCGGGTCACCTGCCTAGCGGCCTGTTCGCCAAGGCCAATTTAATTCTTTTTCGACGGCGGTCTCCGGCCGCCTTTATAGTTTTGAAGCAGAAATTGTGAACAATCCGCCTAGAGTAGCATTTTTCCCTGATTCGTATCTGGAGGTGAACGGCGCGGCAATGACCTGCCAGCGTCTTACAGATTTCGCTCGGAGAAACGACTTTCCTTATTTGGTGGTTCATGCCGGCAAGAAGAACGATCGTTGGGACGAAGGATCGGTTCGGTATTTGTCGCTAAAGAGATCACCGCTCTCCTTTGCTCTCGACGAGGAGCTCGCTTACGACCCGCTTTTCCATCGACATACCGGAAAGGTCCTTCGTGAACTCGTTGAGTTCAAACCCGATGTCCTGCACATAACCGGGCTCAATGACGTAAGCATCATCGGGGCTTACCTTGCATGGAAGTTACAAATGCCCCTGATCGGCTCCTGGCACACTAACGTTCATGAGTTCGGAGCTCAGCGGCTTCGTCGAATTTTCAAATTTCTCCCTCAAAAGCAGCTTGACGGTCTGGTTGGGTTCGCAGAGAGAAAGATCCTTGACGGTGCCGTACTTTACTACAAGATGCCGAAGGTGGTTCTGTCGCCTAATCAGGAACTTGTAGACCTGCTCGGCAAAGGTACGAATAGGAGTTCTTTTCTAATGGGTCGAGGCGTTGACACTGACGTTTTTACTCCCGAGCGACGGACCGTAAACGATGACATTGTCAGGATCGGATTCGTTGGACGTCTGAGAGCGGAGAAAAACGTCCGCCGATTGGTCGACGTCGAATCAGAACTTATCAAACGAGGACGAAATGGTTTCAAATTCCTGATCGTCGGCGAAGGGAACGAACGCGA
Organism: uncultured Acidobacteriota bacterium; assembly: GCA_937859595.1. GTDB lineage: Bacteria > Acidobacteriota > Blastocatellia > Pyrinomonadales > Pyrinomonadaceae > OLB17. The sequence continues at coordinate 44,854 of CALMAH010000013.1, forward strand.
ATTTCTCCAGCGCAAGCTTCAAAGTGCGGAGTTCACAGGGTTTCTCGAAGGCGAGCAACTTTCGGAAGCTTACGCGAATATGGATATCTTCCTTTTCCCTTCCGAGACGGATGCGTTTGGGAACGTAGCACAGGAAGCGACCGCTTCAGGTGTGGTCCCGATAGTTTCTGACAAGGGAGGGCCAAAGTTCATTGTGAAGCACGGTGAGACAGGATTCGTCGCGAGCAGCTTGGAAGACTATGCTGATTATACAGCCAAACTATTGGACGACCGGGATCTCTTAAATAGTATGCGAGTTGCGGCGCGTGAAAGCTCTCTTGAAAAGTCGTGGGATTCGATCTTCGAGGGAGTGTATAGAGCCTACGATGAAACGATCCGCCTTGCAAAAAGTCGTAAGTCTAAACAGGGAGACGACAGCGAAACGTGAATATTCGCAGCGAGGCATATTCGGCAGCTGATGCGGTATCCGAGCAGAACACCATGATGATCGAGAAGATGGCCAGCGGCGAACCTGGGCTTGCCGTTCCGGCAACGACGATCTCCTCCGCGACAAGCGTTTTGTGGAACGAACCGTCGCGTTTTATTCGTTACTGGAACTACAAAGGTGCCATTCTCAGCGGTGTCCTTCGAGCGCCGATCTTCTTTGCAACGTATCTGATAGGTAAGGAGACCCTCCGCCTTGCCCTCGCCGCAGCTATGGTTCAATTCTTGTTTCGCTTCGCATTTGCAGGCGTCGGGGGTGCATTGATCCAGGCTTACCGTCACGTGGAGCCTCCGTGGAAGGCCCTTGCGGCAATACTCATATTGGTACCGACGGTGAGTCACGCGATCGAGATCGTTATTCAGATCGCGTTTGGGTATCTGACAGGCACTCAGAACTTGACCGATCAGGCGATACTCCGTTCGGTCTGTGTCTCGATCATTTCGGCTCTTTTCACACTTTTTGCTATGCGAAGAGGGATAATGATCGTCGGTGAATCTGAGAGCAAATCTCTGATCAGCGACATCTCGCAGTTGCCAAGAGTAATATTTTACTTCATCGCATTCATACCTAATGAGATCACCGGAATGTTGAGGAGGGGTGCGTTCCTCGCGGCCTTGCTCGTGTTTGCCGGATTTGGGATCTTTTCCCAGCTTCTCGTTTGGGCCATAACCAACAAGGCGTCCTGGACCTATGGAGGTGGTAAGGATCTTGGGCTTTTGAAGTATTGGGGTGTTTGCGGAATGCTGCTGCTATTGTTCAGTATTTTTCTTTCAGGCATTGTTCACATGAAGAGGAGGAAGCAAGAAGAGTGAACGCGCCGGGAACACCCAGTATCAAGACCTTACATCTTACGAACTACTATCACAGACACTCCGGCGGCATAAGCACCTCATTCAACAATTTAATGGATGCCGCGGAACGGCGGGAGCGCCATGTAAGGCTGATAGTACCAGGCGAACGTGACGCAGTGGATGATGTAAACCCATTCGCGAAGATCTATTTCATAAAGGCACGGCCTTCGCCCTTCTTCGACAAGCGTTATCGAATATTGCTTCCCTGGCAATATATGCCGTCCGGCTCTTTGATTAGGGAGATAATGCTTGCGGAAATGCCGGATATCGTAGAGGTCACCGATAAATATACCTTAAGTATGATCGGGGCGATGGTCCGCCTAAATAAATTCAGCCAGCTAGGACGTCCTATCCTTGTTCACTTTTCCTGCGAGAGAATGGACGATAATGTCGGGTCGTTCATTTCGCGGGGAAAAGCGGGAAAGTGGCTCAGTTCAAGAGTTGTTGGCAATTATCTGCTTCCGTCGTTCGACTATCATATAGCTAACTCATCGTACACAGCCGACGAGTTTTACGAATCGGTTCGTTCTACTGCAAGAAAGGGGCCGCGTTCTTTATTTTCGCGTTCATGGCGGATATTCGGTGCACCGCGGGTGCCCCTTTCGGAGCGGGTCTTCGTATGTCCTCGGGGGGTCAACACTCAACACTACCGACCCGATCGCAGGTCCGAACCCGTTCGCCGCCGAATTCTGGAAGCGGCAGGATTTCCGGACACATCTGTAGTATTGCTTTACGCCGGACGCCTATCGCCGGAAAAGAACGTTGGCTTACTGATAGGCATAATTCGCGAACTCGCAAACGGTTCAGACCACGATTTCCGATTGATAATTGCTGGCGACGGGCCGGAGCGTGAGCGGCTCGAGAATGAAGGAAAGAAGCTAGGCGACAATAGGTTCTTTTTCGCCGGGCATCTCGACTCCGAAGCTCTCGCCGAACACTATGCAAACGTTGATGTGTTCATACACCCGAATCCGAAGGAGCCCTTTGGTATTGCGCCGCTTGAGGCGATGGCTTCGGGCGTGCCGACTGTCGCTCCCCGTTCGGGCGGAATTCTATCCTACGCCTCAGACGACAATGCTTGGCTGGTAGATGGGACAGTAGACGGCTTCGTAGAGTCGATCCGGGCAATATTGCATGACGAGAGCGAAACACAACGAAGAACGGAGAATGCACTGAAGACCGCCATTGACAATAGCCGCGAGGCGGCGACGGACCGATTGTTCGATACCTACGACCGGATCTACAAAGACTTTTACGCCAGAAAGGAAATGTTCGCGGGTGTCGAGAAGGCTAAGAGATTCGACTATACTGAAGTAATTAATGTTTGAACTCATAGTTGCCAATCTTAAGGTCCGGCCGTTTCGCACCGCCATCAGCATTGTTGGCGTCGCCCTCGGCGTGATTCTGGTTGTTCTCTTCACCGGACTTGCTCAGGGCATGTCAAACGAGATGGCGAAACGAGCGGCCAACTGGAAAGCCGAGATAGTTTTCACTCGACCGGGTGCAATGACCTATGACAGTTCCAACGCTCCCGTTTCTACTGCCTACGCCAAACGCCTTCTCGAAATAGACGGCGTAACCGCTACCGTTCCTGTGATTCGCTACGTGACGCCAAGTCCAAAGGGGCGTTGGGGTATCCAGCAGCTGGATGGAGTTGATTGGCAGCCCTTTGCTGAGATGAACAGCATGACGATCGTTGAGGGTCGGGGTCCTGCGGCCAATGACGAGGTCATTCTCGACGAGCGTCAAATGAAAGAAGATAACGTCAGGGTCGGTGAGACGATCGAACTGTTCGGCGGCAAACGCTATCGGGTCGTCGGTGTCTTTTCGCCTCCCTCGGGTTCCCGGATCAAGATGTCATTGGGTGCAATGCAGGAAATACTCGAGGCGAAAGACCGCTGTACCTATATTCTTGTCAAGCTTCGTGATGGGGCTAACATCGACGCTGTCGCTGCAAGGATCAATGAGGAGTTGCCGGGAAACAAGGTCAACCTGACCGCCGATCTGATTATCGACGCCAAGGACCGGATCCCGGGGCTGAACACGTTTTTGCGAGTGATGGTCGGGCTTGGCGCATTTGTCAGCACCATCTTCGTTCTTCTTTCGATGTACACCACGATCACTGAACGCCGCAAAGAGATCGGCATCCTGAAATCTCTCGGTGCCTCACGAAACTTTATAATCGCTGCAACGGAAGGCGAGGCTCTGGTCGTCGGTGTCCTTGGAGTCGGTCTCGGCCTAATATCCGCACTTCTCGTTTCAGGCGTGCTCGGATATACGTTTGACCTAACGTTCGAATTCACGTCCGGATGGCTTCTGGCCGCAGCTTTGATCGCACTTGTCGGGAGCCTGGTTGGTGCGCTGTATCCGGCTTGGCGGGCTTCGACTATAGACCCTGTCGAGGTCATGGCAAACGAATAATCCGTCAGTCGGTCTGTAACCTTTCCGTTAACTCAAGGCTCCGCTTACTTGATGTTCCGGGGTTCATTCGTTTAACTCATGCTATGGCAGATCAGCGTCTTCTCGATGCCGTCGTGATCGACGAGCCCGCCACCAGGCAGGGTATTCTTCAGAAGCTTTTTGCTGTATGGTTCGACTCGTTTGTATACAACCAGGTTTGGGAAGATCCGCGTGTTGATATCGCCGCTCTTGAGATCACCGCGCATTCGAACATACTCACAATTTCTTCGGGCGGATGCAACGCCCTGAACTACCTCCTCGAGGACCCAAACTCGGTCACGGCGGTCGACCTGAACCGCTACCACATTTATCTGCTTGAATTAAAGATCGCAGCCGCAACACACCTCCCGCGGTACGAGGATTTCTACGAATTTTTTGGTGAGGGATATGGTCCAGGCACCCGAGGAAACTATGAAGAGTACTTATCAACGCACCTAAGCACTGAGACAAGAGAATTTTGGGGATCGAACTCCTTCTTCGCACGGTTAGTTCACGGCGACCGAATAGATTATTTTACGAATGGCGGGCTCTACGAACACTCACGAAACGCTTATTTCCTGAGGTTCTTTCATTGGCTTGCCCGTCGGCTTGGCTGCGACCCGGCATCGATAACTAAGGCAGACAACCTTAAGGAACAACGTCAGATATATGACCGCTCGATCAAACCGTTTTTCGATTCTCGTGTCATCAGATCGATCGGAAAAATGCCGCTCACTTTGTTCGGGTTGGGGATCCCGCCTCAGCAATTCGAGGAACTAAAACAAGGCCTTTCTGACGGCCGCACTTTGATAGACATTTTCGAGGAGCGTGCGCGCCGACTTGCATGTGAGTATCCCATCAGAGATAACTATTTCGCATGGCAGGCATTTTCACGGAGATACGACGGCAAGGAACGCATTGCGGTTCCGGAATATTTGAAACAAAAGAATTTTGACAAACTGAGAGCGGCTCTCCCGAGGTTAGCAACTGTGATCGGTTCGGTGACCGATGTGATCCGCGATTCGGACTATGGCACATTTGATCGGTTCGTCCTTCTCGATGCACAGGATTGGATGGATGGAAAAGCTCTTCAAGGGCTCTGGGAGGCCATTGCCCAAAGGGCAGAGCCCGGAGCACGTATAGTTTTCCGGACCGCGCAAGCCAGATCCCCCCTGGAACAGAACCTGCCCGCAAAATTGATCGATCGATTCAGCTACGAAAAAGAAACATCGGAGACGCTGTTCAGGCAGGACCGGGCGTCTATCTATGGTGGGTTCCACCTCTACGTCAAGAAGTAGATGATCAGACGTTCATCATTGTCACGATCACATGCAGATGGCCGCGGCCAAGCGGACTCGCCGTTCGTTTCCATGGACCGCATGTACCGGTATCAGCGTCATATCTACGACTTCTCCCGAAAATTCTACTTACTTGGCCGTGATCGGCTTCTTGGGCAAATGACGGTCGCTGATGGTGACAATGTGCTTGAGGTGGGATGCGGCACCGGCCGAAATCTGCACATCCTAGCCAAGAACTATCCGAATGCCAATTTTTGGGGCCTTGATGCTTCTGAAGCAATGCTTGAGATCGCTATTGCAAAAGCCGACTCAAAACGTTTAACAAATGTTTCGTTCGCTCTGGCTCTCGCGGACGAATATGGTCGTGAGAAAGATCTAGGGTGCGACAAGCCGTTTGACGCCATTCTATTTTCGTACTCCATTTCCATGATCTCGACCTGGAAAGCAACTATCCAAAAGGCGATCGATGAACTTAGGCCGGGGGGGCGGCTGTATCTCGTTGATTTCCATGACCAACTAGGTTTGCCGCGTGTATTCAGATCCCTGTTACGAAAATGGCTCGATCTATTCGGGGTAAGGTATCCCGCCGGGCTTCTCGAACTTTTTGACGGGCTTGAAGGAGCCGGAATTGGAAAAGTGTATGTCACCGAACTGTACCGACGTTATGCTTTGGTCGTCGAATTCACGAAAGCCCCCCATCCACCCGTACCCAATAGTCTAAACTGATCAGGCACCGCAATAAAAAAAGCTTGGCAAAGCTTTCGAATTTGCCTAGACTATTGAAAGGGCTATCATTTGCCCTTTCTTTTAGATCTGCCTTATCGAGCCGCCGCTCCATTTCCATCTAGTTTTCCGAAGCAATGTTCACCAAGGAAAAGCTATCCGACATTTACACGCTTTGCCTGCTGCCTATTTCTGTGTTCGCACTGATCTGGGCCATTGCCGGATTTCCTTTGCATAGAGTCGATGGAACTTTTCTGCTTTTCGCAGCGGTCACGATAGGTTTTGCCTCGGGATTCAGAATACGGCTTCCGCAATACAACACCCATGTGACCGCCTCTGAGGCCCTTGTCATATTTGGACTCTTCTATTACGGAGTTGAAACGGCGATATTGCTTTCGGTCTGTGAAACGGCCATAAGCTCTCTTCATCTCAGACGAAGCGGCGTTTGGATAAGGCCGCGTACGATCTTATTCAATATTCAGGCCGCCGCCATTGTTATGTTCGCGACGGGTCTTGGCTTTGAACTATTGGTCGGCCAAACCGTTGCGGAGCAGGGCACGTTTGGCTTCCTGACCGCGATCGCCGGACTTTCACTTTCGCTTTTTCTTCTAAATCTGCTGCTTGTCTCCCCGTTTCTGTCCCTGGTGCACGACCGGCCTCTTGCCCAAGTAGTTCAAACGCATACCATTGACACTTTCGTGGTCTATTTGACGGGCACCGCGGCAGGCGGGTTTCTGTTCAAGACCGTCGAACACCTTTCGATCACATTTGTCCTCGCCACGATCCCGCTGTTGGCCTTGGTATTCTGGTCACACCGGCGTGCATTGGACGAGGCTAGACGAGCCTCGTCTGAGGTTCGCGAGACCGAGCGCCGGCGGGCGGAACAGGCAGAGGTCCATCTTCATGAACTCGAGGAATATGTCGCTGACCTGGAACGCAGGTCTGATGAACTAAGGCTAAGCCGTGAGAAATTTCGGCACGCCGCCTATCATGATGCGCTAACCGGACTTCCGAACCGACTGAGCTTCATAGAGAAGATCGACGAGCTTTTGACCAAACAGGCTATCGACAGTTCGTTTCAATTCGGCCTGTTGTACCTCGATCTTGATCGATTTAAGACCCTGAATGAGAGCCTGGGCCATTCGATGGGTGACATGCTTATCACGCATGTGGCAGCCCGCTTAAAGAACGTGATCGGGAAGCGTGGCGTGGTAGGCAGGTTTGGGGGAGACGAATTCGCGATCATTCTGGAGGATCTCGACTGTGAAGATGATGCTCATGAGATCGGCCGAGAGATCGCTCGTCAGCTCGCCGAACCGTTCTCCCTTGATGGACGACAGGTATTTTCCGGTGTCAGCATAGGTATCGCATTCGGAAATACTAGCTATGGCGTAGCCGAAGAGCTGCTTCGCGATGCAGACATCGCAATGTACCAAGCTAAGGGAAGCGACCGGGCGATCGAGATCTTCGACCCGAAAATGCACCTTAGGGCAGTATCGCTCCTCGAACTCGAGACTGACCTTAGAACCGCGATCAAGAAGAAACAATTTGAGCTGTTTTACCAACCTGTTGTAGATCTCGACAACTTATCTATCTCCGGATTCGAGGCTCTTGTTCGTTGGCCTCATCCGACTCGCGGCCTGATCTCCCCGGCTGATTTCATCCCGCTCGCCGAGACCACGGGTATGATCGTTCCCATGACGCTTCAAATACTCCGTGATGCGTGTACGACCATCAGAACCTGGAATGACCTGACTTCTGAAACCTTTACCGTTAGCGTAAACCTGTCCGGGAAACACTTAAGCCATCCGGGGCTTGTGGATCAGGTCATTTCGATACTTGACGAGACTGGCATCCGGCCCGCATCACTAAAACTAGAGATCACGGAAAGCGCCGTGATGGAGAACGCCGAAAATGCCATTGCCACGCTCCGAAGAATAAGGGAAACCGGGGTTCGGATCTGCATCGACGACTTTGGAACCGGTTATTCCAGCCTCAGCTATCTCCACAGGTTCCCCATCGACACGCTGAAGGTCGACCGTTCCTTCGTTATGACTATGGAGAACGGCAGCGAGAATGGAGAGATTGTCCGAGTTGTGATCGCGCTTGCGATGGCCCTAAAGCTTGATGTAGTTGCCGAGGGTATCGAGTCGGTACATCAGCTGCACCAGTTGCGTATATTGGGTTGTCAATATGGTCAGGGATATCTGTTCTCGAGGCCAATGCCGGCGGATGCGATCACTGAAATGATCACAGGCTACATTCCTTGGAAAGACGCCCTTTCTGCCTCTGATCTCGGCGTTATCGCAAGAAACGCGATCTACACTCAATTGAAGTGGACCCAATAGAATCTCAATCTGCAAAGATCTTCGGCATTTCCTTTAACGGAAATTCTGATTCGAATTTGTAGGCCATATTCAATAGCAGGGCCTCTGACCAGAAATTGCCGAGCAACTGGAGGCCGATCGGAAGATTTTCAGACGAGAGTCCGCACGGCACACTGATCGCAGGAATACCAGCCAGATTGGCCGAGACCGTATAAATATCGCTTAGATACATCGCAAGCGGGTCATCCGATCGCTCGCCTATACGAAACGCCGTCGTCGGCGACGTAGGGGTAAGAATGGCGTCGCAACTGGCGAACGCCCGCTCGTAATCCCGTTTAACAAGAGCCCTCACCTTTTGAGCCTTAGCATAGTAGGCATCGTAATAGCCGCTTGAAAGAACGTAGGTCCCGAGCATGATCCGTCGCTTAACCTCAGGGCCAAAGCCCTCTTCACGGGTCTGGTGATACATCTCGCGTAAACTGTTTGCCTGTTCGGCTCGAAAACCGTATCGAACACCGTCGTAACGGGCAAGGTTTGACGAAGCCTCTGCTGTAGCGATTATGTAATAAACGGCAATGCCATACATGGCATGAGGCAGTTCGATATCGACTATTTCGGCCCCGATCGATCTAAAACCTTCGATCGAACGCTCAACCGCACTTCGGACCTCCCCGTCCAACCCTTCGCCCATCAGCGCCCACGGAACCCCGATCCGGCGCCCCGAAACCGTTGCATCGAGAGTTGCTTCATAATCCGGCACCGGAACTTCCGCCGAGGTGGAATCAAGCGGGTCGCGTCCCGCGATTACCCCGAGCACCTTTGCTGCGTCCCGAACCGATCGGCCGAAAATGCCGATGTTGTCCAGTGAGGATGCAAATGCAACCAGTCCATAACGAGAGATACGTCCATAGGTCGGCTTGAGCCCCACGACGCCGCAAAGCGACGCGGGTTGTCGAACCGAACCTCCCGTCTCCGACCCCAGTGAAGCCCGCACAACGCCCGAGGCAACGGCGGCGGCAGACCCACCGGAGCTGCCACCGGGAACTCGTTCCGTGTCCCAGGGATTTCTGCATATCCCAAATGCCGAGTTCTCGTTCGACGAACCCATCGCGAATTCGTCCATGTTCGTTTTGCCGATCACCACTGCACCGGCCTGGTTTAATTTTTCTATCGCCGTCGCATTGTAGTGCGCTCGGTAATTTTCCAAGATCCTGGAACCACATGATGTCCTTAAACCCTGGGTACAGATGTTATCTTTGACGGCGATCGGATAGCCGAAGAGGGGAAGCTCCTGTCGCTCCTTGCCAAGCTCCGCAATGCGCTCTTCGGCATGGGCTTGCTCTAGGGAGAGAAACGCATTCAATATCGGATTCAATCGCTCCGCGTCATCAAGTGCCTTTTTAATGATCGATTCGAACATCACGTGTTTGCTGCCTAATTTTCGATCTCGTCAACCAACCATTTATCATCGACATTCTTTAGCAAAGTCGTGATACGGTGTTGTTCGGTTCTTTCGTCATCTTTCCAAAACAGCAGGACGTGGAAGGCCGCTCGTCCATCTGTCCTGATCTCACATCTTCCCGGTCGAAACGCTCTCGGCAGTTCGCCTTTTCCAACTGTAAATGGGTCTCCGACAGGTTCCGCCGCCCGCAGCTGCTCGTAATGCTCCAACGTTAGAAACCGTTCTCTCTCTTTGAGCCCCTCGGGTGTCAACGCCATCTCATGTGCAAAGTGGTAAGAGTAGAACTCTCTGACAAACGGACGGGCTTCGATGCAAGCGTCCGCTTCCAGATTTGGGATCGAGCATGCCCCCAAGAAACCGAACACGATCGATCCGAACCAAACCAAAGGGGAACAAGTTTTGATGCTCATAGCTCCCACGCAGAAATAGACGGGTGTTACAGCACCTTCGGAACCTGAAAATGGCCCTCAACTGCGGCTGGGGCCTCACAAGTGGCCCATTCCTGCCCTGAAGACACAATAACTTCGTCGTCCCGCATTGTATCCGTTGCCTGTCCTTCGTCCGTCAGCCCGCCAAGCATCGGATCGACACCCGTTATATCGACCTTTCCTAGCTGCTCCACGTATTCGACGATCTTCGCCAGCTGTGGAGTGTAAATGGCAACTTCCTCTTCAGAAATATCCAGATGGGCCAGCTTAGCTACTTTCTTAACGTCCATATTTTGCCTTGTACCGCAGGCTCTCCGCTGCGGCGTTCAGAAAAACGTCCCTAAGTTCACCGTCTTTGATCAACTCGGCCGCCTTTTGCAAGTGCTCCGGGGGATTCTCCGGTTCTGACGCCTCGCGATCATTACGATCAAACGCATAACGTACGAATCTAACAGAACTATCTACATAATGCTCTATTCGCTCAATCGCACGTGTACCCAACACAGAATTGATCTTTCTTATGAGTTGGGGCGATAAGCTCCCGAGTTCCTTCTTCCAGTTCTCATCTCTAACAGCGATCTTGAGGATCTTATCATCGAGAGCGGTCACTACAGCATTTGCCGTCACCTGAGGCCCGGCGGACGCTTTCCAGGCTGATTTGACGACCGCCTTGTACAGTTCCGGTTCTTTGGGAGCGATCTCAAGCAACATAGGGAGTATATCTAGTAGTTTCCGCATTTGCGTTCGACAGGGATTCTTTTATCATCTTAATCGAGAACCTCGCGAAATGCTAAGCCATCCCGATTCCCTGTTTCAGCTGCCTCAACTCGTCCTGGCGTCCGCCAGCCCACGTCGAGCCGAGATACTTGCCGCCGTTGGGTGGCCATTCGTTAAGGACGTCCCGGAGATCGATGAGAGCGAACTCCCGGATGAATCCCCAGACGAATATGTTGTCAGGTTAGCAAAGGCGAAGGCGTCGGTTATCGGTTCAAAGAGGCCTGCCGAACTTATACTTGGTGCAGATACGACCGTTGTCGTCGAAGGCCGTATCATTGGCAAACCGGCCGATGCCCCGGAGGCTGCGGAGATGCTCCGGCTGCTTTCCGGGCGCTGGCATTCGGTCCTGACAGGCATTGCCGTGGCCCGAGGCGATAGTCTTGAAGTCGGCGTTCAGAGTACACGCGTTAAGTTCTCCGAGTTGAGCGAAGCAGAGATCGATTTTTTGATCAGATACGGCGAACCGCTTGATAAGGCCGGGGCATATGCGGTCCAGGCGCAGGCTGCGCTTTTCATAGAGAGCATCGAAGGCGATTACTGGAACGTAGTTGGACTCCCGGTGAACCTTCTCTATGAAACGATTCGTCGAATTTTCAACGCCTGATCAAGTCACTGCAGATCCGCACGCACCGAAGGTCTGCCTGACCTGCATCCTGATCGCTGTTCGCGGAGCCTTTATTCTTATCGATTTGAACTGAACAGCATGTTTTTTCGTATACACGTTTTGACTCGATCAAAAAAGTCCCTTTTATGACCACATCGGATATAACCCTGCAAGTTAAAAACGTAACCAAACGATTTGGAGATTTTACGGCTGTGGACGACCTAAGCTTCGATGTCCGATCCGGACGGGTATTCGGCTTTCTAGGTCCGAATGGAGCAGGAAAGACCACCACGATTCGGATGATAGTCGGCATTACCATTCCCGACAGCGGCGGGATCGATTTCAACGGCCGAAACATCTCCCCGTCGCTCCAGAACGGCATTGGTTACTTACCTGAAGAGCGTGGACTGTACAAAAAGATGAAGGTCGTTGAACAGCTTCGATATTTCGCTGCGCTCAAAGGGATGAGTAAAGCGGAGGCGGATAAGCGGATCGATCATTGGCTTGACCGAATGAAACTCGGCGAATGGAAAACCGCGAAGACCTCTGACCTCTCTAAGGGAATGCAGCAGAAGATCCAGTTCATTTCGACCGTGCTGCATGACCCTGAGCTCTTGATCCTTGACGAGCCGTTTTCCGGTCTGGACCCGGTAAATGTCGAATTCATGATCGACGTTCTCTCCGAATTCAAGACCCGGGAAAAAACGATCATCTTCTCGACACATCTAATGGAAACAGCGGAACGTCTCTGTAATGACATCCTCCTGATCAATAAAGCGAAAAAGGTGGTCGCCGGTAGTCTAAGGGAGGTAAAGGCAAGCTACGGCGAAAATCTGATAGCCTTTCGCGGAACTGGGGGCAATGCTGTGCTTGAGGATCGTTCGCTAATCTCACGTGTGGTGACACATTCAGATGAACAGGAACTCCACCTTACGGACGGCATCAATGCCCAGGAGGTCTTGAAAAAGCTGATTGATGCCGGGGCTGTGATCTCAAAATTTGAACAGGTCGAGCCTAGCCTAAACGACATATTCATCGAGCAAGTGGGAGGCCAACAATGACTAAATTTCTTGCAGTTGTTAAGCACGAATATAAAAAAGTGGTCCTTAAATGGTCTTTCCTTATCGGGACGCTTTTGCTTCCGCTGCTGGCGGTCGGTTTTGCGATCGTTCCCGCGATCATTTTTTCTTTAAAAGGCGACCCAACGCGAATTGTTGTGATCGACCGCGACGGTTCTATCGAGCCGAGGCTCAAAGCAAATCTCTCTTCAGAGAGAATGGCCGCGAGGGCACGGGAGGCCGCCGAAAGATCGCTAAAGGAGATCGCTCCCTCCCAGGAAGAACAACTAAAGCGAACCTCCCAGCAATTTACCGAGTCGTTCATATTTCTACCCTACGATTTCTCTGGAATGCCGCCGGACGAGATCCGTGCGGATCTTACTGCAAAGATTCTAGCCGGCGAGATCGATGCTTTTTTGATCATCCCGGCAAATATAGAGGATCCCTCGTCCGTATTCGAATTCAGATCGCGTCGTGCCGGCGATATTATTACAAATGATGCCTTTCGCGACGCTCTCAACTCCGCAGTTCGTTCACAGCGCCTTGCACAGGCAAATATAAGCGAGGAAAGGGTCGCAGAGCTTAGTCGGCCGATCAGATTTGACGCAAAAGGCATTGATGAACGCGGTGAGGACAAGGATAGCACCGGCATTATGATCGCGTCGCTGATCATCGGATTGATGATCTATATAACGCTCGCCATTTACGGCCAGGCGATTCTCGGCGCCGTTGTTGAGGAAAAGGAGACCCGCATTGCAGAGATACTTTTCTCTTCCGCCCGCCCATTCGAGCTGATGATGGGGAAGTTGGTTGGCGTAGGACTCGCAGGGCTGACCCAGCTTTCGATCTGGGTGCTTTCCGCGGCTGTATTGATAGCGTTTCTAGCACTTCAATCTGACCTTGCGCCGCTTGTTGCCTCGGTCCCGCAGATATCACCGGTAATGATCCTCTATTTCCTGATCTTCTTCCTTCTGGGTTTCTTCACCTACGCCGCAATATTCGCCCTCATCGGCTCGATGGTCACCACGGTCCAGGAAGGCGGCCAGTTCGCATTCCCTCCGATCCTATTGCTGCTCGTTGGCTTCTACTTCAGCTTTGCAGTAATGCGTGATCCCGGAAGCTCTTTGGCATTTTGGACCTCGGTCGCCCCATTTTTCGCCCCCATAGTAATGCCCGTTCGCATCCTGGCACAAACGCCTCCGATTTGGGAGATCGGTTTCGCCATACTGATCAACGCAGCAGCCATAGCAGGCCTTGTGTGGCTTACTTCGAGAGTCTACCGGGTGGGGATGTTAATGTACGGTAAACGCGCCACGTTGCCGGAGGTCTGGAAATGGATTCGCCACGCCTAATTATTGCTCGCAACCGCTTAAGGTTTGCCGGGAGTGTCGATCTCTGCACCGCAAATGCCGCTAGAGATAGAAAAAAAATATCGGATTGACGCCGAGGTTCGTGAGAGCATCGTTCGGCGACTTAGGAAGACGGATGCCAGATTCCAGGGTGAGGATCTTGAAGAGAACATCATCTATGGCGGCGGGCCCCTCTCCGCCGAAGCATCCATCCTTCGACTTCGGAGCGTAGACGGGTTGACATTACTGACCTACAAGCGCCGAATGCCCGGTTCGGACGACATTAAAACGCAGATCGAGTTTGAGACCCGCGTCTCCGATGCGGCCGCGACCAAGGACATTCTCACTGCCCTCGGATTTGCCCCCGTCTTGATCTACGAAAAGCGGCGCAGCAAATGGCACCTCGGCGAAGTCGAATTGGTAATGGATGAACTGCCGTTCGGTCTGTTCATGGAGATCGAAGGCTCTGCCGAAATGATCAGACGAACCGAGGCCGAGTTAGGCATCGAGGATCTTGAATGCATTCACGAGACCTATCCGGAACTCACCGCACGATTCGGAAAAAAAGTAGGGAACCGGTTCGAGGCACGATTTTGATGCCCAAAATATGGGCATACAAAAGGTCCGCCGGATCTATGTTCAGCGATGGTTTTCCTCACGCAGTAGTTCTCGAATCTCGGCGACCAGGTTATCCGGTTCGAATGGTTTTGTGAGATATCGGTCAAAGCCGGATCGGAAGGCCTTCTCCTTGCTCTCTGCCGTAGCAAAGGCACTCAGGGCGATCGCCGGCAGTCTGCCGCCCTTCTCGTCGGGCATTCCTCTGATCTTGGCGATCATCGAATACCCGTCTTCTTCCGGCATTGCAAGATCAGAAATTATCAGATCCGGAAGCCCGTCACCCATTTTTTCAAGTTCCCCCAAGGCGTTTCGGACATTGACCGCCGCCGTAACGATCGCTCCGCTTTGTTCCAGGAAGAGTTGCAAGACCTCGCGCGAATCAGGATCGTCCTCAACTATCAAGATCGAAAGATCTTTGAGAGAGCGAACGGGCTCGGAAACGGCGGTACCGGCACGTTCTACTGCTTCTTTTGCGGAAGACGTCAGAGGCAGCGTTACAGTAAATCGAGAGCCTTTGCCTTGGCCCTCGCTCTCGGCACGAACACTGCCGCCGTGTCGCTCTGCTAGTATTTTGGCTATCGAGAGCCCCAAACCCAGTCCTGCGCTGTTTCTCCCGGTGTTCCCTTCAACCTGTGAGAATTGTCTGAAGATATGCGGGAGTGCTTCGGCACTAATACCTTGCCCGGTGTCCGCGATAACAATGTCTGCAGATGCCTCGTCGGTCAACACCGAAACGTTGACCGCACCTCCTTCAGGCGTAAACTTTATCGCGTTTGAGATAAGATTGCCGAACACTTGCTGGAGCCTGTTGACATCACCGAAAATAACAACGTCATCTCTGTCCGCGGCAAAGTCCAGTTGTATTCCGCGCGTTTCCGCCGCGGGTCGCTGTGCCTGAACAGAACCGCGAACCAGTTCGAACAGGTTCGTCGGGCGGTATTCTAAACGCAGCTTGCCCGAGGCTACGCGGGCCGAATCAACAAGGTCGTTTATCAGTTTGGTTTGAACGCGGGCGCTCCGTTCTATCGTCTCGAGTGCGTTCCTTCGGGTCTCCTCATCTACTTCCTTGGTCAGCAGGATCTTTGACCAGCCGAGGATCGCATTGAGTGGGGCCCGGAGTTCGTGTGAAACGAATGCAAGGAAAAAATCCTTCGCCCGATTGGCCTCTATGGCCTCGTCGCGGGCCTTTTTCTCCCGTTCGTGCACCTTTGATATTTCCTCGGCGGCAAGCTTCTGATCGGTTATTTTTCGAACGATACCGACGGTCGTCACGGGTTGTCCGTCCTTCTGAGGAAAGGTCTTTCCTTCGGCGCAGATCCACTCCACATCGCCATCGGGATAGATCACCCGAAACTCCTCTTCGTATTTTGAAAAATCCTCTTGCGACCTGGTCAAAAATTCCTGTACAAACTCTCGGTCATCGGGATGAACTGCACTCAAAAAAGACTCTCGCGAAACTGATTCGTATGGTGGAAGTCCGAGAAGTTCGTTACATCGCGGCGTAGAAAAGATCTTGTTTCCTTCCTTTTCCCAATACCACAATCCGATCTCTGCGTTCTCCGCAGCCAGAAGAAGCTGCGCCGTCTCAGGAACCTTTTCACCGGCATCGCCCGCGATCTCCCTGGCTCTGTTTGCGTAAACAAAAAGACCCGGCTCGCGCTCGTCAAGCCTGGTAGAAAGGATCGTCATCTCCAGCGGGATCTTTTCGTCGGCGCTTATGCGGAAATCGATCGTTAAGCTTTGATCCTCGCCCTTGAGTGCCGCTCTGAACGCCTTGGCTAACAGCACTGAAGTGTTTTCCGACGATTGCCAGAAAACCGTTTCTGCAAACGTCTGGCCCGTCAACAATGCGGGATCGATATTGGTCCTAGAAAAAATTCGCCCGCCGAGCTCAACAACTCGGCTGTCCGTGTCTAATGTGCAGACCAGATCGACCGTCTTATTCAACATCCGGCGAAATTCTACCGGACCCAGTCTAAAAGGCATTTCACCGTTCTTTGTATCGTTGGATGTGTTATTTATCACTGCTCAAAATGAGGTCCGCGCAAAGATTCGGTCCCTTATGAGATCGTAAGACTACAAAAACCTCGTCACCGTCGAGTGCAACGAGGTTAATGATATCAAATAGTGTGGCCGCCAAAATAACAGCGGCCACAGTTTGTCGGTGCGGGTTTTAAACAGGACGTCGGCCGGTAAGCAGCCGGATTATAAAGACGACCAATGCGACGACGAGCAGAGTGTGCAATATTCCGCCGAATGTTTGGCCGGCGATCAGGCCAAGGAGCCAGAGAATAAGAGCGATAACGATGATTGTTTCTAACATAATAATCCTCCCAAAATGATTTGCTGTAGAACCTTATCTTAACCCTAGCAATAAACAACTCTTGTGCCACTTCGTGTAACCTGCTTATTTGCAACACTTACCCTTTTTCGATAGACGAGATCAAAAGACTAGCTGTATGAAACTGGAACAGTATTGCTGGTCGGAATCGAAAAGAGGCTTAAACTGACGAGCCATTCAGAAGATTTTGTATTATAATAGTACAACATGTTGGATCCCGTTGACGACTGATGTCAGCGAACTGTCGGCTCTTTGGCGAATTGTCGCCCCAATGTTACGTTGGCACATCGATTGCTCCATCTTAAGGCTAGAACACGCCGCTCTCTGATGTGGGAAAAGTTGACCTGGCTCGGTCGCCACTCTTCGGAAGAACCAAAAAGTTATGGAGAACAATGCCCTTGTAATTGACGACGACAAATTGACACTGGACCTGCTGAGCTTTCAGCTTAGAGACGAAGGTTTCGACGTTGTTGTCGCGGAAACCGGAGCCAAAGGGCTTCAACATGCGAAAGAGAACGATTTCGACGTGATCTTGACTGATCTCAATCTTCCGGATATCAACGGTATCGAGATGGTCAAACAGTCGAAAATGATCTCACCCGAAACGGAGATCATAATCGTAACCGGCTACGACAAAGCTGAAAAGGCAATAGAGGCAACGCGCGTCGGGGCCTTCGGATACATCGTTAAACCGGTCAACTTCGAAGAGTTGATGGTAGACGTTCGCAACGCTGTAGAGTCGAAACGTCAGGCATTGCTCAACGCCCGCCAGGCGGCCGAGATCCTCGAGCTAAGGGGAAAACTCTCTAGCCGCAGATCCTACGAAGGGATCATAGGCGGCTCGCGAGCGATGCAGAACATCTACGAGATAATTGAGAATGTTGCAGAATCGGATGCTAACGTTCTGATCCTCGGTGAATCCGGAACAGGCAAAGAGGTGATCGCAAATGCGATCCACTACAAAAGTCGACGATCCAACGAGGCTTTCGTTAAAGTAAATTGCTCCGCCCTGCCAAAGGAACTTATCGAATCACAGTTGTTTGGGCATGTAAAGGGAGCTTTCACGGGAGCAAACTCGGACAAGATCGGATTTATTGGGCAGTCAAACGGCGGGAGTCTCCTGCTCGATGAGATCGGCGAGATGCCGATCGATCTGCAGCCAAAACTCCTCCGTGTGCTTCAGGAAAAGGTCTTTTATCGCGTTGGCAGCGACAAGCCGCAACAGGTCGATTTTCGGCTGATATGTGCTACGAACAGAGATCCCGCCGAAGCAATAGAGTCGAATTCGCTTCGCGAGGATCTATTCTATCGAATAAACACCATCGAGATACGGATACCTCCGCTACGCGAACGTACTGAGGATATCCCCATGTTGGCAGAGCATTTTCTCAAGATCTACTCCGAAAAGTACAAGAAAGACGGAGTACAATTTGACGGCTCGGCATATGACCAGATGTTGAACCACTATTGGCGAGGAAATGTCCGCGAGCTTCAAAATGTTATTGAGCGAGCCGTCCTTCTTAGCAGGTCGGATAAGATCTCAAAATTGGATATTTCAGGGGGAGACAACGAGCAGGTCTCTGAAATGGGTTCTAACGGCAGCGGGCATCCGCGAACTGAATTGTCCTTGCCTGAACTGGGGAATGAACAGGTCCTATTCGAGAAGATCGGCGACCTGATAGTTCAGCGATTGCCCGAACCCGAAGATGAAAAGAACGACATGGACGTGTTTGATGCACTTGAAGGCGGAGTGGTGCTTGCGGCTCTGAAGCGGACACGTGGGAACAAACAGGCGGCGGCAAATCTCCTCGGCCTCTATCGGCCACGCCTATACGGTATGATAAAACGCCACAACCTGGAAGACCGGATCTGATCAACTTTCTCGAGAAAAATAACATAGGCCCCGAGCATTCTAATGCCGCGGGGCCATATTCAAACGTGAACAGCAGGCAAGCGTTAGTTACTGTTCGTCACACCCGGAACCTTGATTTCGACATCGACTTCCTGTGTCTTACGCCCGCTTAGAAACCCGCCGTAATAAAGCGCCCCTGCAATTATTCCAACGATCACGATCAGCGTTATCGCCCAGATGAGATTGTTGACAATACTTTTTCCTTCAGACATATAGATCCCCCTGATTCATATCAAAATTAACTTCGTATTACAGATGTTCCTAGACGCAAAGCTCGTGCCTTTCAGTTTGGGGGCCGGAAACCCTTTATTTTACGGTCTTAGCGAATCTCTGAAAGCGGGTCTGAGCTTCCAGATCAAACATTACTGTACCGATTGAATACAGACCAAACGAGACATTTGTCTGACAATTAGTTGGATATCTGACGATCCGGCGCAGTTGTTACGCGTTTAATTGACGGAGAAGAGGTCGTGCTGGGAAGACACCGTTAAATCACATCATTCGTTTTGACAGCGTTGTTATTAGTGCAAATTTGTAGTAAAAAGACCTTACCGTTTCATTTTGTCAGAAATCCATAATCAAGGAGAACGTCTATGTTTAGCATGATCGGAACAGTCATCGTTGGGTTCATCGTCGGGGTTATTGCCCGATTCGTTTTGCCCGGTAAGGAGGCACTGCCGTCAGGACTAACCGGGATCCTGCTCACAATTGTGATCGGTATCGCGGGAGCGTTTCTCGGGACTTTCATAGGTGCAAACCTGTGGGGTGGAGAAAACTATACGGCCGGCTGGATCATGTCGATCTTGGGGGCCATAGTACTGCTTCTCTTGCTCCGCCTTGTTTTCGGCAAGGGTTCAACGGCCAAATAATGGGCGGCGGAATTGTCAGTTCGGTAAATTGACTTTTTTGTTTTCAACCGGTACGGGCCTGCAATGAGGCCCGTATTTTTGCGCCAACGTTAATTTATTCGGAAATCTGTCGATATTCGGAGTTTCCTCCTATACACAACTAAACAGAATTCCACGCTCCGTTGCGCGTGGAAACAAAGGAAGCGGCGGGTGTTTTTGAAGAGAAGTGCCTGTCGCTTCCGCCATTGCTCGTTCCGCTTGCCGAACAGGACTAGGCAGACGATGTATTGTTTCCTTCCTCGGGATCTGCGGGATCTGCAGTGACCTCCGGAGCTAGTTCCATTCGGATCAGACCGTCAAACTGGACATTGTAGCCGACTCCCTTGACCGGAACCGACATCCCCTCTTCTGACTCGCCCTCCGCATTTGCAATGCCGATGCTGGCAAAATAGCAGGACGCACCGTGAGCTTTGGCATGTCTTACCAGTGTATTGAATGCCTCTTTCCCTTCTTCAAATCGACCGCGTTTTGGGTAAACGTCGGTACGAACAACAAAAAATGCAAGCTCACCGTCCTTTTTAGCTACCAACTGCGGTTCGGTGTTAAGATCTGCCAATACGTCGGCCGAGTCAATGACCCACCCATCTTTTTCGAGCTGCTTGAACAATATTTCCACGCCAAACGCATGAATATCTGCGGCGGTCATCATTTCTCGTTGCTGAACCATAAAAATATTATTGTTGCCAGCAGGCACAGGCAATTGAGGGCCCAAGCCTCTGCTGGAAATTACGGATTAGGAAAACTTCACGTGTCAGGATATACTGTTCTTTTGACTTAATCATGAAAGAAGAACTTATCGCCCTCGGAGGCGTTGTGATCGACAAACAACCGAACGCTTATTTCAAAGTAAAGGTCAATGACAGCGACCATATAGTATTGGCCACCATCTCAGGCAGAATGCGGCGAAACCGCATCCGTATCCTCATGGGCGACCGTGTTGATGTCGAACTGTCTCCCTATGACCTCACGAAAGGCCGTATCACCTATCGTCACAAATAATTATCTCCCGTACCTTACACACACTCTTTCAGGCTTCTCATCTTGACGTTTCGCCTGGGTCGCCCGGGTTGCGCTCCGGCTATCCCGAACAGGGTTTGGCTACCTGAAAAGGCCGTTCCATTCGGTCCCAACACCTTCCTGAGACGCGGACTGCCGGCCTGGGTTAGCCGAACGTAAGGACTACTGCGTGAACCAAGGCCAGAGCTGCTCCCGCATATAGTCCGGCGGCGATATCATCTACACATATGCCCAGTCCACCGTCCAACGCCTGCATCGTGTTGATGGGATAGGGTTTCCAAAGATCAAACAAACGGAATAGCAGAAATCCCGTAATTATCATCGGCCAGCCGAGACCGAACGGGACAAATAGAAACACGATAAGTTGCCCGATCACCTCATCAACGACAACTTCCGAGGGATCTTCATTCCCCAGCAGTGCGATCGCTCGGCTGGAGGCCCAGATGCCGATCGCTGAAAGGACAAAAACAACCAGAAGCGACCCTACCAAAGCCCACGCTCCGAACAGCACCGCGGACATTGATCCTCCGATCGCTGACCCGGCAAAGTCTACATAAAGCCGTTCCAACAGTAAGTAGATACCCACGCCGACCATCGAGCCCCATGTGCCCGGTGCGAGCGGAAGATATCCGACCCCCCATGTTGAAAACGCCAGAGCTACGTTGTCCAGAGCTCCCGACCGTGTTCTATGCTCGATCTCTTTTTTCATCTGGGTCGAGTTCCCCCTTTAGGATCACCTTTCGGCCTGAATACCCTCAGATCCGTCACGATCCGTTGGCATTGCTCGTTTACAAAAAGACTTTGAGCCATCATCTGATTCTAAAACTCAATTCCCTGCTGGGCATATATCCCTGCGTGAAAGGGATGCTTGATCTCTTTCATTTCTGTAACCAGGTCGGCGGCTTCGATCAGTTCCGGTGGAGCATTCCTCCCGGTCGCAATGATGTGCAGGTGCGGCTGCTTTTCTCGAACCGCAGCGATCTCCGCGAGAACTGATCCTATGTCGAGGAACTTATAATCGAGCACATAAACCAGTTCATCAAAAACGATAAGGTCATATTTATCGGAACGCATCTTCTCAACGCATAATTCCCAGGTCTCTTCCGATGTCTGTATGTCAACCTCTTTATCTTTTGTGTCCCACGTAAAGCCCGCCCCCATCGTATGCACCTCGATCCCAAGCTTTTCAAGCGATTCATGTTCGCCATACCGGTCAGTCTTCGATTTCATGAATTGGATCATGCAACAGTCCATTCCGCGGCCGGCTGCGCGGACAAGCACACCAATAGCCGCAGTGGTCTTACCTTTTCCGTCCCCTGTGTTGACGATCAGGAGTCCTTTCGTATTCTCCCGATAATCCTTACGACGCCATTTGTATCGTTTCTCTTTTTGTTCCGGCATCCTATTCTCCAGCGTATCGACGGATCGTCTCTTTGATCGGCGCGATGGCGTTCGTGGGAATGCATAACACATTTGCACCGATCTCGCCCTCGGCAAATCCTTCGATCTTTGTCAGCCGAGTATTCAACTCGTCGATCCTGTAAAACTCGTAGCTTCCTCGCTCACTGATGTAAGTGATCAGGTCGTTTGGCGTATAACCGAACTCTTTGGTTGATTCCAATGCCATCTCCATTAGTATTATCGGCTTCTTCTCGTTTTCGAATATTCGGGTGGCACCCTTTAAGAAGAGAAGTTCAGCACCCTCGATATCCGCCTTTACCAGATCAACTCGGTCAATATTCCTGGCCGATAAATAGGAATTCAGTGTTGTCATCCTGCATTCGAAGATCTGTTCAAGTTCCGTATCTCGTGGTGCGAGCGAGGCATGACCGGTTGGCTGATCGGAAAACAGATTTAGAGTTACTGTCGACTCCCGATCGCCGAGTGCGCACTCGTTAATAAATATCTTCTCGGCGTTGTCGGCAAGGCGGCGGTTACGACCGAGCTCGACGAAGACATTGGGAAGAGGTTCAAAGGAATGCACTTCGCCCATTGGCCCCGCCCTCATTGACATCAGCGTCGTGTACCATCCGAAATTCGCTCCGGCATCAATGCAAACATCACCCTCGCATATCAACTGGGAAAATATCTCCGTTATCGACCTTTCGTATTCACCTATGAAAAAAAGCGTCTCCTGCATCCCGGTGTTCAAGTCCACGTAGAATTGCCGTCCATCGCGGACCTTGACCAACATCGAATGAGGACGTTTCTTGAGAAATGAAAGTGCCGTAAGGTACGCCTTGTATTTCCCCTTCTTGATCGGTGTGTAATAGGTGTATGTACGGACCAGACGCAAGAAAAATCCGGTCATAACACCGGTTTCGTTATGACCGTCTGCTATCGGATCCGCATCAGAGAGGCGCTGTTCCATCCGTATTGGTTAGGGATGATCTAGTCGGGGTTCGTTGAGTTGATATCAAATTGATTTATCTCAGTTCGGAGTTTGTTTACGATCTCAGCTTCACATTCGTCCCAATCGCCTTCAATGCTAAGCCCCGCAGCGTTATTGTGGCCTCCGCCTCCGAACTTTGCCGCAACCCGGGCGACATTGATATCACCTTTTGAGCGCAGACTCACACGGTACTTTTTCTCGCCGATCTCTCGCATATATACAGATGCGAGAACATCTCTAGCCGCTAGAGGAATGTTGACAAACCCGTTGTTGTCCCCGTCAACCGCATCCGCCGTTTCCCTCATTTCCAGTGTTTGCCGCATAGTCGCGATCTTTCCGTCCGCATGCCTCTTGATCGTCCCGATCACCTGCCTCATCAGTTCTATCCTCGACCACGGATAGCTGTGATAAATGCATTCAGAGATCTTTGCGGGTTGGGCGCCGGCTTTTACCAGTTCGGAAGCAACCTTTAGTGTCCGGTCGTTTGTATTCGAGTAGAGAAATGCCCCAGTATCGGTAACCAAGGCCATGTAAACACATTCGGTTATTTTTTTCCCCCCCCCCCCGCCGATCGCTTTGCAGAGATTGTAGATCATCTCGCCTACGGCAGATGCCGTAGAGTCTATCCAGTTGACCGAGCCGTAATGGTCACCGGAAGCATGATGGTCAATGTTGACCGTGAACTGACTGTCAAGTCCCTCAATGCCGGGCCGGGAAAGATCAGAGCACTCGATCACGAAAACCGCATCATACTTTTTATCGATGGCAACGACGTCTCTAACTTCGTCTGCCCCGGGGAGCGCTCGATACGATGGCGGTATCTCGCCGTGGACTATGACCTCCGCCGATTTCCCGAGCGACCGCAATAGCCAGCACAACCCGAGCGACGAGCCCAAACCGTCGCCATCCGGTTTAATATGGGTTGTGATCCCAAAGTTCTGTTTGTTTTCGATCAGTTCAACTACTTGACTTAACACAATTCGCGACACCAAGTTCAGGACCGCACCAAACGGAAGAATGATGCCTTTCGACATCCTGTCTGTCCAAAACTACTCCTTACTTTCATCAAGATCTCCTTCGTCCTCCATTGTTCGAAGGATCGACCCGACCCGGGCCGCGTTTTCGGCGGCAGCGTCCCGTGCGAAATGCAGGTGGGGCACATGTCTCAGGCTGAGATCCAAAGCCACCTGGCGACGTACAAACCCGGTCGCATTCTTCAAAGCAGAAAGAGCAGCGGCGATCTCATCCTCGGTCCCATCGATCAGTACAAAGATCTTGGCGTCTCTTAGGTCGGCAGAAACCTCAACATCCGTTACGGTAACTGACCCGAGCCTTGGGTCGACAAGTTCGAATCCGACCACCTCTGCGATCTCCTCTTTCAGAGCCTCGGCAAGCCGTTCAGGTCGATGCATAACTAAACTCTTCGAAACATCCGGCAACGACATTCCGAAATCTGCTTACAATTCGGTTGCGGCTATCTTCTCGATAACGAACGCTTCGATCTCGTCATTGAGCTTGATGTCATTGAAATTGACCAGGCTGATACCGCATTCATAACCCTGCTTCACCTCATTTGTGTCTTCCTTGAAACGTTTCAACGAAGCGATGTCCCCCTCCCAGATAACAACACCATCGCGAATGAGTCTTGCTTTTGCCTGCCGGCGGATAAGCCCATCGGTAACTCGGCAGCCCGCGATAGTGCCGATTCTCGAAACCTTGAACGTCTCCTGAACAAGTGCTTTGCCAAGTATCGACTCCTTTTCGATGGCGTCCAGCATACCGATCATCGCGGCCTTTATCTCTTCTTCGACCTTATAGATGATGGAATGGAGACGTATGTCTACGTCTTCCTGTTTTGCCACTTCAGACGCTCGTGCCTCGGGCCGAACGTTGAAACCGATAATTACGACGGCGGTCGACACATCGTCGGCCTGAGTGGCGGAAGCCAGTAGAACGTCCGATTCCGCGATCGCCCCGACACCGGCCCGTATCACACGAACCTTCACCTTTTCAGTGGAAAGCTTCTCAAGCGTGGCACGCAAAACTTCGACCGACCCCTGCACATCAGCTTTGAGGATCACAAGCAATTCCTTGACCTCAGCCTGTCCAAGTGATTCGATTCCGCGCTTCGTGGTCTTCAGCATCGCGACCTGCCGAGCCTGAAGCTGTCGCTGGCCCGCGATCGTCTGGGCCTTATCGATATCCGAAACCACCTGGAACGTATCGCCCGCCTGAGGAACTCCCTGAAGTCCAAGTACCTCAACAGGGGTCGCGGGCGGCGCCTCTGTCACCTGTTCACCGCGATCAGAGAACATCGCCCTGACCTTTCCATAGAACTGCCCGACAATGAACGGATCTCCGATCCGGAGTGTGCCCTGCTGAACAAGAGCCGTTGCCACCGCACCTCGGCCTTTGTCGAGCTTTGCTTCGAGAACGACACCCGAAGCTCGCCGGGTCGGACTCGCTTTAAGGTCCAAAATGTCTGCCTGAAGCAGTACCGTTTCCAACAAAGTATCCAGATTCGTACGCTTAATGGCCGATACCGGGACCATTTCAATATCACCGCCCCAATCCACCGGTTGAAGCCCCAGGCCTGCCAGTCCCTGTTTCACCTTGTCCGGATTCGCATCCGGCTTGTCGGTCTTGTTGATCGCAACGATGATCGGAACCTTGGCGGCCTTCGAATGTTCCACAGCTTCGATAGTTTGGGGCATGACGCCATCATCAGCAGCGACAACAAGGATCACTATGTCAGTCGCCTTTGCTCCCCTGGCACGCATCATAGTGAATGCCTCGTGGCCCGGAGTGTCGAGAAAGACGACCCTTCGCTGTTCTTCCGTATTGTCATGGCCGGAAACAAAAACACTGTATGCACCAATATGCTGTGTAATGCCGCCTGCTTCGCCCTGAGCCACATTCGCCGACCTTATCGCGTCCAGAAGCGATGTCTTACCGTGGTCAACATGGCCCATTACCGTTACTACAGGCGGCCTTGGCAATTCGACGTCGTCGGCGTCGGCAGCTATTAGCTCCTCAAATTCCTGTTCGATGACCATTTCCTCGAACGGAACAAAGCTAATGTCGTAGCCAAAATCGAGCCCCATCTCGGTTGCCATCTTGTCGCCGATCGGCTGGTTAAGCGTCGCAAATACACCTCGATTTATCAGTAGCTGGACGATGTCGCGAGGTGTGATGCCGAGAGCCTCTGCAAATTCGCGGACAGTTGCCCCTTCAACAAGTCTGATCGGCTTTAGATCTCCTGTCTCGCTCCGGGTGACCTGAGCGAGAACTCGTTCCTCTATGGTACGCTGGCGCGGCACGTCGATCTCGCGCTCCGCGAACCGACCTCCCTTTGCATCGGCACCTTTAGACCTCCTGCCGCCGGAACGCCCCGGGCGTCGTCGGCTATCCGCCGGCGGAGTGTAATTGAGCTGTGGCGTTGAGGTTTCGCCGGGCGTTCCGCGAAATTCGGTTCGGCGCCCACGGGCGTCGCGTTCTGTCTTCGCTTCTGAAACGAGTTTGCCGGTCTTTGTGGGCTGTTCGGCAACGACGCGTTCGCCGGGTTTCACACCTTTCTGTAGGGCGTCGCGAGTTAGCGTCAGTTGCTTTATCTGGGTGCCGGTTGGCCGAAGGATCTTCTTCGTTACAGGTTCTTCTGCCTCGACCGGCGCCGTCCCGGGTTCTTCGGCAGCGGGCACCGTCTCTGGCGTTTCCTCCGGCAATGCCGGGGTTTCCGCCTTCTTCTCCTCTGCTGCCGGTTCCTCGGTCTTCGCGACCTCAACTACCTTCTTTCTAAGTACCTTTCTGGCGGGCGCGGCCGTCTTCGGAATTGTGGCTTCTACCGGCTCAGCTGTCTCAGCCTCCGGCTCCGCTGAAACAACGTCAACCGGTTTTTCGTCGGGCACCTCAGCCTCGGGCGGCTCCGCTGCCGCCGCCTTCTTGGCCTTGATTACTTTTACCGTTCGTTTGGGCGCCGGCTCGGCCTTGGGAAAATACTTCAGACGCACCTTTTCCGCCAATTCAGCGCTGACTGAATTGGACGGAACACTTACGTCAGCACCCTCCCGACGCAGGTCTTCCATGACGCGCTTCGTGTCCTGTTTCACTTCACGAGCCAGGTCGTAGATCCTAATTTTCTTGCCGATCGCCATAAATAACTCTAAATTACTGTCGAACGATCCCTAACGTTCTCGGACGCCGCCGCCGAGATCTGCGATCTCGGCCCGTTCGTTGCGGTCATATGATCCAATAGGATGAACAACACGTCATTCCTTTTCTTCCTCATCGGCATCTTCACTACCGGCTGGAACTTGTTCCCCTACGTTTTCATTTTCGGACGGCTCAGGAATATCCGATGTGTCCACCTCTTCGCTTTCCATCGATCTGGACTCGCTGTCGGCGGTTTCCTGTTTCAACTCTTGATCCGAAACGGCCGGAGCCTCCTCTTCAAACTGGTTTGAAGATATATCGCCCTCAACCTCTCCAGCAGGATCTTCGCTTTCTGCCGCACTTGCATCAACCTGTTCCGACACCGAGTCATCCGCAGCAGCCGCCTCATCCCCCGCCTCTGCTGTTATCCCATCGTCGCCTGCTGCCGGGACGTCCTCGGTTAGCTCATCTGATACGCCCTCGTCGTCCGCTGTTTCCGCCCTGGCATTCTTTGCGGCTACGATCGAATTCGCAGAGTCCAAGATCAACTGCCCTTCGTCCAGACTCAGGTCCAGCGTCTCAACAAGATCGTCCAGTGACATCGCGGCAAGTGCCTCAACGTCGCTAACCCCCTTCTCAGCCAGGGCTTCAGCCTGAGTTGCGGAAACACCCTGCAAGGCAGTGAGCGGAACGGCCTCGCCCGAAGCCATCATCTCACCCATTTGTTGAGCGATCTCCTGTTTAAGAAGTTCTTCACTAACGATCTTTACGTTCCAACCGACAAGCCTGGTTGCCAAGCGGACGTTTTGCCCTTTCTTCCCGATCGCAAGACTGAGCTGATCTTCACCTACGATCACCTCCATCTGTCGATTATTGATGTCTGTTATCCGTACCTGCGATACCTTGGCCGGGGACAATGCATTAGCCGCAAAAACCGATGGCTCATCCGACCATTCGATAATGTCGATCTTCTCGCCGCGAAGCTCCTTTATGATCGACTGGACCCTTGAACCCTTCATGCCGACGCACGCGCCGACCGGGTCAACATCCTTCTCATTTGAGGCGACCGCTATCTTGGCCCGATCCCCCGGTTCTCGAACTGCCGATTTTATGACAACCGTATCGTCATATATCTCCGGAACCTCCATTTCAAAGAGCCGCTTAATAAGTTCTGCCGACGCTCGGGAAACCGTGATCTGCTGGCCCTTCTGTTCCTTCGAAACGTCAAGAATAACCACCCGTATCCTTTCGCCCTGATTCCATATCTCACCCCGAGCCTGCTCCTTCCGCGGAAGAATTGCTTCCAGGTTGTCGCCCAGGTCGATTATTATGTCGCCCCGTTCAAATCGCTTGACTGTGCCGTTGATTAGCTCGCCTTTGCGGTCTATGTATTCTTCATAGACCTTTTCACGGATAGCCTCTCGGACCTTTTGAACAAGTATCTGCTTCGCGGTCTGCGCTGCGATCCGGCCCATCTCTTCAGCCGGCAGGGGTATAAGCAGAATGTCCCCGACCTCAACTTCGTCACCCGCCAATTCGACCGCCTCCGTGAGCGAGAGCTCGGCGGACGGGTTTTCGACTTCTTCGACAACTGTCTTTTGGACGGAGATCTCGATTATCCCCTCTTCGTTGTTCCAATCGACCTGAATGCTCTCGCCGGTCTTGTCATGGGCGCGGAATTGCTTTCTAGCGGCCGCCTTCACGGCATCCTTCATCGCCTCGATGACCATGTCACGGTCGAGTCCCTGTTCGTTACAGAGGATCTCAATACTTTGTCCGATCGAAGATGTCATATTCTTTTCATTCGCCTTCCTTCCTTTCTCTATCGTTCACGTATCGCGTCGGTCCGGGACATTCGCTATTCCCGGGCTGCCTTCTTGCCCTTACTTGGGCCAAACTCGTCGGTAAAGTCGAAAACCAGATTTGCTCGAACAATATTCGCGATCGGGATCTCCAATGTGCCGGCGGCCGGATCCTCTATTATCGCCAAATCCCCTTTAACGCCGGTCAACTTGCCCTTAAAGGCCTTCCTCCCCACGAATTCTACGTCCGTCTTCAATCTGACGGTCTCTCCCGTAAACTTCTTATAGTCGTCCAGACCAAAGAGCCGTCTCTCAAGCCCCGGTGAGGAAACCTCCAGAACGTATGAATTCGGGATAAGGTCTATTGTGTCCAGCACCCCTTCAATATCCCGTGACGCGTTTCCACACTCATCAAGCGTGATACCACCCGGCTTATCGAGAAAGACACGAACGACCAGGTTGTTCTTTGTTCCGGCAAGCTCGGAATGTACAAATTCCAAGCCTTGATCGTTCGCGACATCCCGCGCGATCTCCTTTAGCTTTTCTCCAATCGCCTCGCGATCCATTACTCCAAAAAATAAAAAGTGGGCACGAGTCCCACTTGATACGTCTCACGCATCGCAGCAAACGATTATCTTACCGTAGGCGGGCTTGCCTATGCAACCTTCTTTTTACACATTGGCCTTGATCCTCTCGATAATGTTGCCAAGTTCGGACATTCGGTCCTTGAGCGGGCCGAGCTTTTCGGCTGAGGGAGACGAATTCAGCTCCTCGGACATCACCAGTGCCTCACGCATCACATTGACCAGCCGAGTGGTCTCTTTTTGCAGCACCTGTTTCCCGTCCGGCGCGCCGGCCATTACCCGCTTCGCTTCGGCGACACCCCAGTGAGTGATCCGCACGATGTTCAATCGAGAGGTCTCCGCGATCCAACTCTCACCAGAAAGGTAGGACTTGATCTCGTCAATACTCGGATAAAAGCCTTCCTTCTTAAGCACATCGGCGAGGTCAACATCTACCGTGTCCTTACCGCCGGTGACCTCGTACAATTTGACCAATACTTTGTGATATGCGTTCATATTCCGATCTCAAATAGAAGAACCGGGCAATCGTTAAGCGACCGCAGCCCCATCGGGACGAAGCGAGAGCCGCGCAACGCCAAGAATTCCGGCGTCATCACCCAACTTTGCGCGAGTAAGTTTAACACGTTCCATCGGCTTTCGAAATGCTCTTTTCTTCATCTCTTCGAGCATTGGTGTCGAGAACAGTTCCCAGGCCTCTGACGCCCCGCCTCCGATAACGATCACCTCCGGATTTAGGACGTTTACCAAACCGCCCAAAGCTATTCCCAAATAAAACCCGAACCGCCGAAAAACCTCTATCGAAAGTTCGTCGCCATCGATCCCGGCCTGAAAAATTTCAAGTGATGTCAGACCTGCCCTACCCGCCAGGGCGGACTTCGGAAACGTGTCCGCTAATTCCTGGGCCATTCGGAGCACGGCACTTGCCGACGCATATTGTTCCAGGCAGCCATGGCTTCCGCAGCCACAGGCGGCACCGAACGGCTCGACGCAAATATGGCCGATCTCGCCCGCCGTCCCATCAATGCCCCGAAGCGGCTCGCCGCCAACGATTATTCCTCCTCCAACGCCCGTCCCCAGCGTTAGGCAAATGGAACTTTCGAAACCGGCAGAAGCACCTTTCCAACTTTCCCCTACCGCTGCCGCGGTCGCATCGTTCTCAAGCAGGACACTGAGTCCCGTTCTCTCATTAATGTACGAAGAGATCGAGACTCCGTTCAACTCCGGCAGGTTAGGTGCAATCACGATCGCTCCTGCTTCGCGATCGATCACGGCCGGAGCCGCGATGCCAAACGCCGAAACGTTCGTTTGGCCGCCGATCTTACTAAGGCATTCATTCGCAAGCCGAATGACCAGGTCAAGCACCTGACGTTTTGACCTCGATATCGGGGTACTCTCGCGCGATCGATGCAGTATCTGGCCGTTCTCATCAACGACGGCCAAGCGGAGATTGGTACCGCCGAGATCGGCTGCAAGCATTATCTGTTCCATCCGGTGTATGGGGTCGATCAACGTTTCGGACGTTCGCTCTCAGGCACGTTCCTGAAAACATCTTCGAACTTGGCATAACCGTCTCTAATGACCGTATCTACCAGATTATTCTTGTCAACCGCAACAACCTCAAGCAGGATCGATGGAACCTCCTTTCCAATTGCCTCATTCAGAAAGGGAGAGGTCTCGAACGATTCGCCTCGGGCGAGCTTAATGGCGGCTTCGACCGCACCGCTTGCCAACGGTACGATCGCTTTGTAGATCGTCATCGCCTGTTTCCCCTCAGCAATACGCTGCAAAGCGTCGATCTGCGCATCCTGGCCCGTCACCAATATCTTGCCCGTTAAATTTTTCCTGGCAAGGGCCTCAGCAACTCCCCCGGCCATACCATCGTTGGACACGACGAAGGCGTCAACATTGTCGTTCTGCTGCGTCAGGGCGTTCTCTGCGAAACTCAGCGCAAGATCTTTGCGCCAACCTTCGATGAACTGCTCTGCCACGATCGTTATATCCCCACGATCTATCGCTGGTTGGAGGACCGCTAGCTGCTCTTTTTTCATAATGTGAGCATTGTTGTCGGTAGAGGCCCCATAGACCATCACATATCTGCCCTTCGGTACCTTTTCTAAAGCGTACTCGGCGATCTTTCGTCCGATCACCGGGACCTGATGTGAGATATATAGGTCGATCTTGTCCGAATCGATCAACCTGTCATAGCTGATCACCGGAACACCCTGTGCCTTTGCCTTGTCAACCATCGAGGCCGCTTGTTTCGCGTTGCTGGGGGCTATCACAAGCACATCGATCCCTTTGGTAAGGAGGTTATCGACATCGTTCGCTTGCTTGTCGGCTTTATTGTCCGCCACAGTGATCTCACAATCGACATCCAGCTTTTTGCAATGTGCCTCGAACGCTTCGAGGTCGCGTTGCCATCGTTCCTCTTTGACCGTGTCCATTGCAAAACCGATCTTGACCTTCTTAGCCCCTTCATTATCAGTTCCGGGACTTTCACCACAGCCCGATGCAACTATAACTAAACCCAAAACAAAAACCATCAACAGCTTCATAAAAAGACTAGCTCCGAATGCAAATATATTTAGCTCCAAAGATTAAATCAGAAATCAAGGGCTTCGGCAATCGCTTCGCAGGTCGAGCCATGGACTTTTCTCGATCTGAGCGGGCGTCGTACTTGAGTCTTGGCACACCCCGCACTAGGCCGCAACGCTGATCTCGTGAGGCACCAAAAGCGGCTTCGAGCAAATTGCTGGCACTCTACCGGCTGGATATTTGATCGGGAAGCTCCTGAGTCAGGGACGATACCCTGAAAATGAGGGTCTGAGATTTGAATGAATTTCGATGTATGATATAAAGAATAAAGCTTTCTGAGATCGTTGTTTTTCCGGATCGTCTTCTTTCGAGGCCGATAGGGTATGGTCTAGGGAGGGGTTTTTATTGACACGGAGCCGTTTTTCGTGTAAAACCTTGAATGGATTGATTTTTTTCCATTCCGTATTACTTTGAAAACTTAAGAGCAAACTGGACGATACGCGTGAATGTGTTCGTTTGTTCGCTCATCTGCCCATTAACACTCGGCCCGGTGCTGCGTTGTTTTTGTGCAAAATAATTGGAAAAGCATCGGTCCATAATGGACTTCGGTTCTTTCGCGGTTAATGACTATCTGGGTCTTAAAGCTTATCTGGTAGGACTCCTGAAAGCATCAGGCGTCTTAGCAGGATCACACGTCATTTCGATCGCATTAAATTCCTGGTCGGGCACCACTTATTTGCCGCAGACATCGGAATATCATTTGAAATTATTGAGGGGATTGTCACAGGAGGAAAATTAAACAAATGCTCGGCAAAAAATTATTTCGCAAACTTTTGACCTCTTTCACTGCCGTCGCTACGCTAATGGTCTATTCGATGGTCGTTCTCGCCGTGCCGACTGACGTCACGGGTGAGATCACTGTCTCTGGTCAGGTAACGGTAAACGGTCAAAGCACGGTTTCAAATTCGACCATCGTGTCCGGAAGCACGATAGTCACCGGTGCGGGCTCTTCGGCGACCGTAAGCCTTGGGAAAAATGGCCGCGTCGAACTTTCAGAGAACTCCAGCATTGTTCTCAACTTTTCGCCCACCGGTATAGTTGCCGTCGTTTCCTCCGGTAAGGTACGCGTTGCTAATGGTGTAGGCGTAGCGACCACCGTCACGACACGCGATGCTACGATGATCGCGGACGCGGGCCAGTCTAACAATTTTACGGTCGAGGTCGAGTGTTCGCATACTCACTTGGACACCACCGCTGGTTCCGTAACCATGCGTGAAGGCACAACCGACCGACAGATCGCCGCCGGCGCCTCCGCTGTTGCGGGCAATCTTTCTCAGACCGGCTGCGAACCGTGTCTCCGTCCGGGCTCTGCTCCACCGCTGACCTTTGCCGGTTGGCCATGGTTCCTGTTGCTCGGTGCGGGTGCCGCAGGCGCTGCACTTGTGCTCGGTCTTAAGAAATCTGATACGCGGCTCGGAGGCGGCACCATCGTTGTCAGTCCTAACCGTTAAGTCGCTTAACTTTCGTTAAAGTTTGTGCTCAAATAAATGTGCGGGTCATGAATTCTGATGGCCCGCACATATTTTGTTTGCGCTTTTAAGATACGATCCTATTTTTCTTATTTTGTCTCTATATCCATTTAACTTATGCAGATCGCAGTAATCGGAACCGGATACGTCGGACTCGTAACCGGAGCTTGTTTCGCCGAATTTGGTGTTGACGTAACCTGTGTTGACGTCAATGAAGAAAAGATCGAAAAGCTCAACAGCGGCATCATCCCCATATATGAACCCGGCCTTGACCAAATAGTCGAGAAGAACACGAACGCCGGACGGCTTCGTTTTACGACCGATCTGTCAGATGCGGTCCGACAGGCTAGTGTGGTGTTCCTCGCGGTGGGCACTCCCCCAAAGGAGGATGGTTCCCCGGACATGGCCTTTTATCAACAGGCGGCCAAAGATGTAGCGACCTCTCTAAGCGGCTACACCGTATTGGTAACAAAATCTACGGTCCCGGTCGGCACCGGCGAATGGTTGCGGGAATTCGTTGAACATAACAAGGTGGACGGAGCCGAATTCGGCGTCGCCTCAAACCCCGAATTTCTGCGGGAAGGCGCCGCGATCCAGGATTTCATGCGGCCGGATCGTGTCGTTATCGGCAGCAACGACGAACGCGCGATCGAAATAATGAAGGAGCTGTATCGTCCGCTCTACCTGATCGAGACCCCCATCGTTATCACCTCGCTCGAAGCAGCAGAGTTGATCAAATATGCAGCTAACGCTTTTCTCGCGACAAAGATCACTTTCATCAATGAGATAGCCAATCTTTGTGACGCGATCGGATGCGACGTTCACGACGTTGCGAAAGGAATGGGCATGGACAACCGGATCGGCCGCAAATTCCTGCATCCCGGCCCTGGCTATGGCGGATCGTGTTTTCCAAAGGACACACGGGCACTCACTACCGTTGCCGACCAGTTCGGAGTAGAAACCCGTATAGTGGACGCCGTGATTGAGGCAAATGACCGACAGCGAGACGCGATGATCCCCAAGATCGAGGGGCTTGTCGGCGACCTCTCGGGTAAGCGGATCGGTGTCCTCGGCCTCTCATTCAAACCCGAGACCGACGATATGAGAGAATCTCCGGCTATCGATATTATCAATAAGTTGATAGAGCGCGGTGCGTCGGTCAAGGCATTTGACCCGGTTGCCATGGACGAGTCCCGGCATTTCATCAGCGGGATTGAATACGCTGAGGACGAATACGACGCCATCGAAGATGCCGACGCGCTGGTCATCATCACCGAATGGAACCAGTTCCGGGCGCTCGACATGGAGCGGGTCAGATCTCTTCTCAGAACGCCAAGGATCGCGGATCTTCGAAACATTTACGAACCTGCGGACATGCGTGACCTGGGGTTCGAATATGTTGGCGTCGGGCGTTAATTGAACATTTCTTTTCGTTACACTTAGGAAATTACGGCGTGACCTCCATTGAATGACTTTCGTTTCCCTATCTTGAAATGATGACACCCAAAGTGCTCGTAACCGGCGGCGCCGGATTCATTGGTTCAAACCTTGCGGATGAGTTACTTCGGCAAGGAGCAAAGGTTTCGATCATCGACAATCTCTGTACGGGATTTCGCGAAAACCTGGACGAGATCTCCGGCGACTTCGATCTCTTTGAAGCCGACATAAACGACAACGCGACCCTTACCAAGGCGTTGGACGGAGTGGAGATCGTGTTTCATCAGGCTGCCCTCCCGAGCGTCCCGCGTTCGGTAGCCGACCCGGCGGAAACTCATCAGGCATGCGTGAACGGCACCTTCAATCTGCTGTTAAGATCTAAAGAGATGGGGGTCCGTCGGGTGATCTATGCGGCGTCAAGTTCGGCATATGGCGATCAGGCAACCCTTCCAAAAGTCGAGACAATGCCGCCCGACCCGCTTTCTCCTTATGCTGCGGCAAAGCTTACAGGTGAATATTACTGCCGCGTATTTTTCAATGTGTACGGCCTTGAGACCCTTTCACTGCGCTATTTCAACGTATTTGGCCCGCGGCAGAACCCGGCTTCACAGTATTCGGGAGTGATCTCAAGGTTTATTGACTCCGTAATGAAGGACAAGACGCCGGTCATCTTCGGGGACGGCGAACAATCTCGAGACTTCACCTACATCGACAATGTGGTCAATGCGAACATCCGCGCGGCTCAAACCTCCGAGGGGCTCGGACAAGTGATGAATGTTGCTAATGGCGAGCGGATAACACTGAATGAACTGCTTCAGGTTTTGACGAAGATCACAGAAAAGACCGGAGTAATTCCGGACTTCCAGTCGGAAAGAAAGGGCGACGTAAAACATTCACAGGCTGACAATGGGCGCGCTGTCGCATGGCTCGGATATGAGAAGCTCGTTGGCCTGGAAGAAGGGTTAATGCGGACCATCGATTGGTGGAGCAAAAGTCGTTTCGCACGCCTTTAGGCGAAATAAGCGAGAAGAATCATTTTCTCTCGCTTGATAGGCCGCCTTTTGTTTCCGAGTGTCAGCTCCCTAATGAGAAGACGTCGTCGTCCACCTCTGTATTCACCTTGATCTCCCTCGCCCTGAATGACGCGTATATCGTGAACTGGTCCATATCAAAACGCTGAACATAGCGTTCCGGCACCAAAACGCCGTCCACATTTTTCACCCGATCCAGCTCGACCGACGTAGTAACGGTACGCCCTTGAACAACATAGGTTGAGTCGAACGATCTTATCTGGTTCGTCTTGTCGTCCAGATAAAAATCCGTAAAGAACCCTTCGGGAGACGTCACCCGAAAACCCTTTCTCTTCCTTTTTGCTTCCGGAAGAGCAGTTACGATAAACCCCGGTTCACCTATCCGCTGGAGAAGGAGAAAACCGAGACGATTGACCGGCGGTAATGTAAATCCACCCTGGAGAGAGGACGAAGTCTCGCGTCCATCGCTCACCTGCTTAACCGCCTGTAACGGACTGTTCAATTCGAATCGATACTTATCACCTTTGAAAACCGTTACAAAGGTTCCGCCAAGTGCCTGAGGAAACTGAGCCGCCGTTACATTCACCGTCCCAGTTACTATTAGCGTTTTCATTTCCCGGAGCTTGTCACCGCCGTGAGCCTCGATCGCCAGCCTGGCAAGTTCACGTTCCGTCGAATTATCGGTTGTAGTTTGAGCCGACGTGGAAAGCGCTGCGAAACAGCAAAACGCCAAAGCTCCTAAGAAATTAGACCGACTACGCATTTTTGATTCCCTCGTGTCTCAGATAATAACAAAAGGAAGAGATGAATCGCTTCTTTCGCAATCCATCTCTTCAGGCTCTTATTTGGCAAATGCCGACCCCGGTTACCAGCTGAATCGAGCTTGAAGCGTAATGCTTCGGTTTGCCGATCCGCTACCGCCAAAGCCCCCCCAGCCGCCGAAGCCGCCCTGTGTCCGGGTGAACTGCCCGAAACGGCTTGATGCCATGTTGCCCACGGGAGATGCGAAATTGACGGTATTCAGCAGATTACTGAACTGTACGCTGACGTTTAGGTTATATGGACGACCGCTTTCACCTCCAAAGCCGCCTCTGCCTCCACCGCCTCGTCCACCTCTACCCATGCCCGGGAATCCGCCACCACCTGGCCCGCGACCTGCACCGGGACCAGCCGTGTCAGCAGCAGAAGGAGCGGCACTGCCAAACCCGAAATTCTTTCCAACTCTAAGGTTAACATTGAAAAACTTGGGCCCATCAGCATAATTCCTCGGAATTACTTGGTTCGGATCGTTGCTGCCGATATCGCAGAAAGGGTTATTAAGCCCCAGCTGTGAACAGCGGGCCGCCAGTTCTCCAAAGGTCGGCCTTTCCGTCAAAAGTCCGTCGCCATTTGTATCTATGCCCCGAACAATGTTGAACGGTGAACCTGAATTCGCGTTGATGAACGGATTCAGCGTAAAGCCGTAAGGCAAATTGAAGCTGCCTCCGATGACAAAATTATGACGCACGTCCGACGAAGCTCGACCGTATTCGCCGGAGAGGTCGTACGAGTAAGCCGGGAAACTGAAAGCACCGTCGGAATCACCTTTTGTGAAGCCGAGTGAGTAGTTGCCCCAAATTGTAATGTCGTTCGTCAACTGAGAACGTATATTCGTAAATATCCGGTTCTGGTTGAGGATACCGCTCGACTCATATTGATATAGATCTCCGGCATCAGGCATCGGCCTCGGAGCATCGAGACAGTCGATCTGTTCCGGGCAGATCGGAGCATTAATGTTCCGTGCTCGGAGCACATGCAGCGTCCTTGACGTTATATAGAAGACAGAAACACTAGTTCGTCTCGGCAGCTGGCGTTCGACCCCAAGAGCCCCCTGCATCATGTATGGCGACTGGAGGTCTGGAGAGATCGTCCGTAACGTGTTCGACTGCGGCAGAACGGCAAGTATTTGCTGGGCTGTCGGAACATTAGTAACACCATCGACCGAAAATACAGCCTGCTGCAGCAAGTTGATAGCAGCGGCCCTTCGAACAGGATCTGGATCGAAACTGTTAACCAGAAGACTTAACTGTCCCGTTCCGTCGAAGCGACGGGCCTGAAGAGTTAGATTTTCGCTGAACCGGTCGTAGAAAATGCCGAATCCGCCGCGAAGCACTGTCTTAGGGGCTCTTGCGCCACCGGCACCCGGAGCCCACGCGAACGAAAGTCTCGGTGCGAAGTTGAGACTATCATTAACGTTCGTCTGGTTTTCATAACGCAGGCCGAAGCTGAGCGTCAGACCCTGATTCACCCGCCAGTCATCTGTGATGAACAGGCCGATGTCCGTTTGTGATACCTTTTGCTCAGGATTACCCGTCGTTACCGTGAACGAAGTTGGGAACGCGTTCCCCAATATAGTCTCCCTATAGGCATCCAGGTTAATGAACGAGAAACTTCCGCCGAAATTGCTCTCCGATCGGTCCGTGATATTGGATCCCCTGATCCGGACGCCAAACTTGATCGAGTGTTCCGAAGCTTTGCCAAGCGATGTGGTCGTATAGTTCTGTAATTCCCAGCCGTGAGAACGGTTGAAGCTCCGCCCGACCTGCGAACCGCCGCCGACAAATGCCGAGCCTACGTTGATGGTCGGCACCGAGTTGTCGCCCGACTGCTCACGGTCGTTGAAATCGTACTGAAATCTCGTCTCGTTTATCGTTCTCGCATTTATGATCA
This sequence comes from uncultured Acidobacteriota bacterium, assembly GCA_937859595.1. Classification (GTDB taxonomy): domain Bacteria; phylum Acidobacteriota; class Blastocatellia; order Pyrinomonadales; family Pyrinomonadaceae; genus OLB17. The sequence continues at coordinate 83,618 of CALMAH010000013.1, forward strand.
TTGTCTCTGTGATCCGGAACTCGTGTCCGGTTTGAGACGTTTCAAATGCCCTAGAGGGCAGCGTTAGGTCGCCAACGCCCTGATTCAAGGATGAAAATCGAGAAAAGTTATAACGAAACTGCAGAGTGTTGTTCGTATTGATCTGATAATCGAACCGCGGACTCATTGAGAACCGCTTGGTCGGAACCTTTACATCCTGTTGAAACGGAATAGCGTTCAGATCCTGATCCAGCACTATTGCGTTGATGATCCGGTTCGAATCGATGTCTCGATTGTTGATATCAAAGAAAAAGGACGAACGCCCCTGCTGTATCGGCCCGGAAATATTTCCTCCAAAGAATCTTGTCTGGCCCGGAGCTCGATTCGGCGCAAACGGATTTCGCGAGTTGAACCTTGAGTCATTGAAGTTTGTAAAGGCACTTCCTCGGAAACGGTCAAATCCCGGACGGGTAAGGATCTCGATCCTGCCAAAACCCAGTCTGTCATATTCCGCAGAGAAAGGATTCTGGTTTATCCTGATTTCCCGGATCGCCTCCCTCGGGGGCAAGCGGCCTCCGGTAAATCCATCGATATATATCTGTCCACCTCCCGGACCCGCCGCGGGCCCTGCAAGGGCCTGAAGGGCGGCTTCCAGTTCGTCCGGATCGTCAGGGAGTGCATCAATATCTGCGCCTTTAAGCACAGTCGCGCTCAGATTCCCACCTGGGTCGGTTGAAACCTCCTGTTCCGGTGCGACCTCAACCACCTCTTCGACAACCTCGACCGTCAAGAACACGGTCAGTTCCGTTGGGCGGCCCGCCGTAACGTCAACTTCTTCGTTGTCATAAAGAGCGAAGTTCGGAGCAAACACCGTAACTTTGTAACGTCCGGCAGCAAGCCCCGAAACCGTAAACTCGCCACGCTGATTGCTTGTCGTCGTTCGCTCTCGGCCATCCTCGGAGGTAATGGTTACCGTCGCGCCGACTATCACCCCGCCGAGAGTGTCCTGCACTTGCCCCGCAATACTGCCCTGCTGCTGCGCCACTCCGGAGAGGGGCAGTGCGAGGAACGCAGCCATCAAAATTATGATCGATCCTATTGATTTCATATAAATTCGCCTGAATATTTAATAATCTCAAACCAACCGCTAAAGACCAGCAGAAGGCATCACGCTAAGTAGAATTAAACCCTATGGAAAATCAAACCCGTCGAGTCCCGGTATGGAGAATCCGCCGCCGACACCGCCGGGACGGCTGCCTCTCTGCATCTGTCCGGCCAATTGTGCGGCCCTTATGAAAGGCTCTACCCCTGCCAACAGTTTGATCGCCGTTACCCTTGTCGGGTCACCGTTCTTCGAACTTGAAACTGCGATCATGTCACCTGGCTTAAGATCTCCGGCCCCGATCAAAGGGAAGCGTTCGAACATGTCGTCGATACCTCCCCGCGGTGCACCCCCCATGCCGCCGGGTCCTCCGGGCCTCATTCCGCCCTGGCCCTGCTGGCCCTGTCCGGAGGGTTGCTGCTGTCCGCCCGGCCTTGCTGCCGGAGCACCGGCCTGTCCGCCGGGTCCGCCCGGGCCATTTGCACCCGCCATTCGCATGGCCATCTCTTCAGGAAAACGTCTGAGAGAGGAGCCTGGGCCGATAGACACTACTACATCTGTTTCCGTTTGCAGGTCTGAGATCGTGATCTCTTTTCTCTCTACATCTACCGACTTAACGGTGCCCGCGATCGTTCGAAATGCACCGGTAACGATCTCTTCGGCGAGAAAACTAAGTCCGTCAGGACCGCGGTCCCCTAGGGCCCGGATCATATCTCCTTCCTCGATATTCGCGATCGAGCTTAGAACGGTTTCGCTGTAGTCGACTGAATCCTGTGCGTACTTGCGGAACACGGCGTTTTCTTTCGGAGTGATCACAACCGTAGAGGAACCGACCACGCCTCTGACCTCGACACTGATCTGTCCGGTCTCGCGATTTACCGAAGCAACACGGCCCGACATTCCTCGAGTCGCCCACCGCTGCCTCTCGGCAGCTTGTTTTTGTTCAATGTCCGATTTCGTGATCAGATAGATCGTCCGCGCCGGAAGACGCAAGCGGTCATTTGAGGGGACGCCGGTCGCTGCGACACGGTCACCAATGCCAAGATCGGAAAGCTCTGCGGGAGTCGCAGCGGCAAGCCGAGGATTATCGGGCGGCACTCGCTTTATCTCGGTTCGTTGACCGATCTCAACGGTGACGTGGCCTGAATCAGTTTTCAATCCGATCTCATTAGCTGAGATCGAAATGACCTCCCCGGTGATAACTACCGGCCTGATCGCCGTCGGATCCTGTGCAAACACCCCAACAAAGCAAACCGCCACAAAAATGATCGCTATTAATAATTCGCGCAACATGATGAAAAATTTCCCCGCTTGATTTCTTATTGACCGGAACAACCGAAAAGGGAATGAAACTTCCCTAAGTATTCTAAGACGTTATTAAACCAAATGTAGTTCTTATTTTTATGTAAAGATTTGTAAAATGTGGGTTTACGTACTGTTGGGCACGGAATTGCTCAACCGGCGCCTTGCTCGTGTGACCAGCCCGATCCCGACTGCAAATAAAGCAAATACACAAAATGGCCACACGTAGGGAACCGAAAGCAGCAGCGTGAGCCCAAACGTACCTGCAAATATGGCGAGGGCATCAGACGTGCGTGACCCTCCTAACGTTCGTCTGACCACCCAGCGCCCAAGAAGGACCTGAAGAATTACCCGGCCAAAGCCGTACGCCAGGAAGAGAAGGACCAGAGCCATCAGGCTCACGACCGCGCCCAGATGATCTGGAAAAAAATGAAGCCCGATGACCACAAGGAGCAATGTCAGAACCAGGCCGGCAGATCCATAGCCGAAGATCTTCAGAGCATTCGTTTTCACTTCGGCGATCGAGCGGCTGACCGCGCCCGGCGCAAGCGTCGCCACGATCAATGTAACCAGAAACCAAAAGAGAACTGAAAGGATCCGCTGAATAAGAAAGGCCGTAGAAACGGCTGGGGCAAATATCTGCGAAGGGTCTTGCGCCAGTCCGCGAAACTCCTCCTCAAACATTCCGAAAACTACCGTTTCCGAACCCTCCCCACGCGCCGGTTTCGGTACATCCGGCTTATACGAACCTCCGATTACAATCACCGCCCCGCCGATGTAGCCGGTCTCTCTCTGAATTACGTTGCCGCCAAGCGCGGCGACATCCCCCTCAACCCGCCCCTCGACGATGACATCCCCGCCCCAGGAAAACACTTCCTTGGCATTGCTCCTGATGATCACGGTCTTTCGGAACGCGAGCACATTTAATTCCGGCGAGTTCTCTATGACCAGGGTATCGTTATCGGGTTGGGCGATCTGTCCCGACTGTGGAAAAACATTCGAGCAGAGTATTATCGTGAGACAAAAAAATACCGCGGCCGCTCCGCTCGGCGCAATAAGCCGTAACTGCCCGAAGGGATCACGGAGAGCTCTCATTTCAGGCCCCCCTTGAGTGCATGGTCCTTCGCAGGCGAAGTAATGCAAACAACAACGATCCCACCACCAGGACAAACGCCGGCCAAATGCCCGTTTCACTAAGGACTTCCGCCGTAAGAGAGCGAAGCACCACTGAGACAGAAAGGGAAAGGTTTAGAAATAGCTGGCCTAATACCGAGCCTACTGCGGCTATCCGGTCACCGGCACCGGTGAGCGCCAATGCGGGAGAGCCGTCGCCGCCTCCCGCCAATATCGAAACCAGAAGTAAGATGCCGACAACGATCAGGCCCGCGATCCCGATCTCACGGCCGGTCCTGAGTCGAGAAACATTGGATTCGGCTGCCACGGCCACCTTTCGAGCAAAGTCGGGGGGCAGGGCCGGGGCGTCAACATCAAGTAAGGCCGACGAGAGCGCCGCAGAAACCGACCGCTGCAACGCTAGTTCCTTACGGCAGAGTCGGCAGCCGGCGAGATGTTCGGCAACTTCGTCCTCGTTCTCGTGGAACCCCTCAAGATAGACCGCAAGTTCGCCGGGCGAATAGTCAGCGCAAATATCTTCAAGTCCCTTGTTTACTAGATCTTCTTGCACGAAAGAAACCCTGCCCGATCGGTCCGATCAGATGCCCTGAAATCCTCGCTCGATCAGCATCTCACGCATCAATTCGCGTGCACGAAATAGGCGATTCTTGACGGTGCCGAGGGGAAGTCCGGTGACCTCAGCGATCTCGTCGTAACTCAGGTCCCGAGAGTGCCTTAGCAAGATCAGTTCCCTATATGCTGCCGGCAGACATCTGACGACAGCCTCGATCTCGGATCGCCATTCGCTCCGCTCCCTTTCTCTTTCCGGCGAAGGAAGCGAGCTTTCGAGCTGGAGTTCATACGCGCCGTCGGCGTTTTCGGTTTCAATACTTTGCAGGTTTGAAGGGTGGCGCCGCAGATGGTCGATAGCGGCATTGTGGGCTATCCGATACAGCCATGTGGTGAACTTATATTCAGGGCTGTACTTGTCCAGAGAGTTAAAGACCTTGATAAATACTTCCTGTGTAACGTCCAACGCGGCCTCACGGTCATTCAAGAGCCGAGAGATATAATTTATCATCGGGCGCTGATATTTCCGGACGAGCGCCTCAAAGCCGAATTCGCCGCCCGCAAGGGCATCTTCTACCAAGGCGTGGTCGGAAATAAGCGCGGGATTCGCTAACGCATCATGAACAGCGGACATAAAGGGCCTTACGTCATTGTGGGCAAATAGGTTCCTTAAATCAAGCAGGCAAAGACGGCAATGGTCAAGCGACAAAACGACTCACCCCTCGACCCTATTGCAAAATACCCTGAATTGGGAAGGTGATCATCGGAAGCCAAATGTGGCAAGTCCAGCCGGTGCGGCAAGATCGTGAAAATCAAATCCCCCCTGCGGCATCGACAGGCCAACATCTTCGGCAGACAGAACATCGACCGGAGATCCGAGTGCCTCGGCAGAGATCTCCCTAAGCTTGGCCGGCACGAATGTACGCCCTACCGACATCATTCGGCCGAGACGAAACTCCCCTTCGCCTTCGGCAAAGCGGTCGCGGTAGAACATCAGCAGGCGAAATATCTCGTCGTCCTGTTCAGAGGGAGTGCAAGTTACGCTGCGGACGACCGCAGGTTCGCCGTCATGCAGCAGTAGGGCGGTGAATCCGTCGTCTTGCGAGCTGATCAACAAGGAATCTACGAAAGCATTTCCCGCATAGAGCCATTTCAATTCGCTGAGAGCCCTCGGGATTATCATTCCCGCCTTGATCCCGAGCGATTCGAATGAACTTTCATATTCGTCCAGCACGGATAGCTTTACCGCCGTGGCAAAAAAACGTACGCGGCCTTCTTCAGTGGCTATCTTCTCGCGCTGGATCCTCAGTTCGGGTGCCGGAGCACCGAAGGATTGTTCCGCTTTCCAATCAATGATCTCGTCATAGCTTCCCTTCTCAAGCGCCGACTTTTCGAAAGAGAGTATCGCACAGCGGGCCGTGTTTCCGGGCAACGAGACGGACCATGCCTTCTGGTCAAGTAGTCCCGAGACCGTAAGGGCCTCGTTCAGAAAATGACGGAATTGTGCATGGTCTGAAATGTTCTTTTCTGTAAAGCTGGGCCTTACCAGCCCGGGCGGAAGTTCGATGGTCGCCGCCCTTTGAACCGTAAATCGCCCTGCCTCGCGGACAAGCTCGACCGCCGTAATGCTTTCGCGTTCTATGCCAAGCGCGATCCTCGGAAATCGTGGGTCTGTAAAAAATGAGATCATTTTGAATTTCTGTTGCGAGATGGAAAACGGAAACTAATAGTCGCGATACGCTCTGCCTTCGCCGTCTTGTCCGGTAGAGAGGCTCCTAACGTCAGTCAGTCCCTGCCCCGCGTCCGAAGACATAGGATCCGTTCCATACACCTCTTCCCATTCGGTTCCTTCGGTCATCGGATCGACGGGCATTTCCCTGAGATATTTTTCGTCGACCAATTCGCTGAGTGATTGCGGAAGCCGCCCTTTGTCACCCGAAAACTGGTCTATCGCTCGCCGCATCTGCCAGAGGTTTTCCTTTAATACGGTCTCGCGTGCGTGCTGTACGCTGCGCTGATAGGTTGGAAGGGCCACCGAAAGCAGAATGATCATTATGAACATCGCTATCAGCAGCTCAAGCAGCGAAAACCCGCTCTCGCGCCGTCCCGGCATGCCGTTTCGCCTTCCCATCCTTGCCAGCAACACCAATTTCATTTCAGCTCACTCTTTACCAATCGCTATATCTGTCGCCGTTCAATGCGGTCTCGGTAGATGCCGATCTTACATCGAACACATTGATCCTGTCCCAACTCCCGTCGCCCCCCGATTGGTACGACGACCGCAGCCTCCAGTCCGCCGCTCCGGTCATTGGATCGATAGGTAGATCGCGTAGATAGACCTTGATCACCTCTTCCGTGGTGTTCATCTCAGTGGCCTGGGTCGAACCCTGCCGAATACCTCCCCCGCCTTGAATGTTCAAGCCTCTCTGTTTCACTCTCACGCCTTCGACAAGGATGTCGAGGCTTGGCGGATATCGATCCAGATTTTCCGTATCAAATATCGTGCAATCGTCTATTATGACGCGGCTTCGCGGGTCTGGCGGGGCGATAGCTCCAACGTTCGGACGGGTCGGGTTTCCTGACGTGATCGCTCCGGGCGCACAGGCGCCGATCGTGTCGCGCTTGAACTCGTCGATGGCATTCCGGATAAGCCGGAGTGATTCGCGAAGACGCACCTCACGGTTTCGTTGGACGGATTTCTGCACCAGCGGGACCGTCGCCATTACCATCACCCCGAGTACGGTTAGCGTGACAACAAGTTCGAAAAGCGAAAAGCCACCTGCCGCACCGGAAGACCGGCCGGAAAGCCATCTTGTTACCCATCTGCGATACGTTGTCCTCATCCTAGATTATGGTCAGAACCGGATCGCAACGGTCTTGCCGCTAAGACCCATTATGTTCAACACATCGGGTTCGAACTCGATGGCCGGCACACCGTCCTCCAGTACCTCTATTTCCACCATTGCCAAGACACCTGAGCGGCCCTCGTCGGCTCCCGCAGGCATCGCCAGCGACACAAATACCTTGCCGTTCTGGTTAAGGAACGGCTGAACTGCGGAACCCGAAAGAGCCGGGCCGAACACATCGCCAAATGCGACCGAGCGAACAACAAGTTTGCTCTGGTCAAACTTGAACCCAAGCACCGCCGAACGAAAGGCTTCGGCGGATTCAACGCTCACGGGTATAAGCATTCGCTCTCCGGCCTTGAGGCTGGGCAGTTCACCGGACATCGACAACCGTGCTCCGGTTCTTTGATCTTCCTGTGCCTCGGCGGGGCCTTCGTTCCTTTCGCTCGAAACGCTCGCTTCCGAGGAGATCTCTGGACGCGGCTGAACTCCGCCAACACGGTCTGCCGTCTGAGTAAGTTCAAGCGGACGCACACCGGAGTCGATCCGCCTGAGAGCCGGCTCGGCCGGACGCTCGGACGCGTTAACCGGAGTCTCTGCAGGCAGTTCGGCAACCCCCGTCCTCACAAATTCCGGAACGCTGGCCGATTGTTCACGCTGTCTGGCCTGTGCCGTGTCCCGGTTCCGTTCAAGCGAGGCCAGATACTCATTCCGCTCTTCCTGAATGATCATCGCTTCGAGCGACCCGCTGGTCGGCGTCGCCACACTACCGGTCGGCATCTCGACCTCGTCTTCCGGCAATATCGCCGGAGCGCGGATTACCCTCGGTGTAATTGCGATGACAATATCGACCTGTCGGTTGTCGCGGGTCGGTGCGGTAAAGAGGCGTCCGAGCACCGGTATCAGCCCAAGGAGCGGCAGCCCCGTTCGTCCCCGGCTTTCCACGTCCTGCGCCACGCTTGCTAGCAGAAGCGTCTTATTGTTTTGTATCCTGGCCGTTCCGTTAATGCTCCGCTCGGTGAATATCGGGGTGAGAGTTGAAGCACCGGATACGTCCTTTGATTCTATTGACATCTTCACCTGAACATCCTGGTTCGGGAAGACCGTCGGCGTAAATTTCAAGGTTAGGCCCACCTGCTCATAATTGATCACGTCAGACACGACGCCGCCCACCGTGCCGGTCCCTCCGGTCTGGAACTGGGCTGTTCGGACCGGAACACGCTGGCCGATGCGTGCGGTCGATTCTTCCGTGTTAAAAGCATGTATTTGTGTCGATGCGAGCAGTTTTGTATCGCTCTTTGATTGGAGTGCGGCAATGGTGCTGATCGGAAGCCCTAATGCAATGCTCGCAATATCAATATTTGGAAACCCCATCCCCTCGGTTATCGGGCCGGTAGACCCCCTCCGGGCAAACGGCAGCCCGACACCTCCAAGATTGAGCAGCGTTCCATCCTGGCCTGCCGTCCCGATCTGATTACCAAACTGGAGCAGATCACTCTTGTTGACCTCGTAAATGGCAACATCCATCACGACCTCGGCCCGATTCTTATCCAAAGACCGGATAAGGCGGCCGATAAGCGCAACGTTCTCCGACGTGTCGCGGACTGTGATGCTGTTCGTAGGCGCGTCTTCAAGCACAATGGTCTGGGCCCGGCCCTGCTGAGCGGGGATCGCCGTCTGGATTATCGTTTTGATGTCCTTCGGATTGGCGTTCTCAAGGAAAAATGTCCTCAACACCAGTTGCTGAAGAAGTGTTCGCCTTGTAGTTAGCGCGACCAGGATCGTCCTCGGCCCGACCCTCTGAAAAAAGAGGCCTTCCTGAAGAAAGATGTAGTCAAGTGCACGTGCGGCAGTAACGCGCTTCAGCTCTATCCGGACCGTCCGCGTTTCGAGGCGCGACTCGGCATCGAAAAGAACATTGAGATCCAGTTCCTGCGCCAGTTGTTTGACGATGAACTGGAGGTTTACACCGCTTGGAAAAGGCAGGTCGCGGAGCGTCTCCAGGCGCTGCGGTATCTGAAACCCTGTCGGATCGGGAGCAGTTCCGCCCGTGGGCACAAACCCGACATCGGTGCCCGTACCCGGATCTTGGCCGTTCCTTCGCCGAAAATCCTCCTGAAGCCGGAGCATTCGAGCCATCTCTGACTTGGCAAGCTCATTGACCGGATCAAATGCGTATGCCTTTCGGAAAGCAACGTATGCCCCTTCATAATCCTGTTCATCGGCGGCAATTCGGCCACGCCGCATATACATCTGCGACGCGTTGAAAAGCGCACGGCGCAGGTGAAGCCGATATTCCGGGTTTCGCGGGCTGGCGTTCACAGCCAGGGCAAACGCCTCGGCCGCCTTGTCCCATTCCTCGGCCGCCTCATATCTCATCCCCTCACGGAAATGCCGCTTGCCATTACCGGAGGCTAGTGCCGCCGTCGGCATTAGCAGCGTGATGATGAAGAACAGGCTAAGCGAGAAGCGAAGATATGTATTTGTTTTCATTATTTTCACTATTGGTCAAGTTCGTCGATGTTTCCGAAAGGGCTGAACATTGCCAGCATTGGTTTCACGGTTTTTCCAGGGCAAAGTTCCAAAATCTGTCAGAATTGACGGTCGGTATCCAAGCTAAATGAATTTTCATCTCAAAATGCCGAAATTGCAAGCGATTATTTTTTGCCGGACCGTCCGTGAGATTCTATGCGGCCTGGTTCGGTTGCGGAACGGCGTCCTCAGATGTAATGTGCTCGAGCGCTCGACGGCTGAGATATGCAATAACGATAACGGACAGCACGGTTGCCGCGATCCCCAACACGAGGATGTATGTTTCCCTAGTGTTCTGAAGGTTTAACTCTGAAAGTCCCGCCCCGACGAAGACCATCGCCGAAGAGCGCGGAAGCATTCCCGCCGCCGTGCCCAGCAGATACGAGCGGACCGGAACTCGTGCCGACGCCATCAGGAAATTCGTGAAGGCAAATGGCATTATCACCGAGACCCGGAGAAGAAAAATGATCAAAGTGGTCTTCCAGAAGCGTTCCTGCAGAAGTGCGTTATAGACCGCCGACGTCTTCGGATTTTTCGACGCAACCTCGGGTAAGAGCCGGCCGCTGAAACGTGAATTGATCACAAAGGAGATGAACGCCGAACCAACGACTCCGACCATCAATACAAGTATGCCGAGACCGAAACCGAACGCCCAGCCGCTTACAATGCCGATAACGTTTGTCGGCAGCAGCGCAAGCCCGCAAAAGAACAGCGTGCCGGCGATGAAAACCGGGATACCGGACTCCCAATTGTCCCGGAGCCAATGCCCGATCGGTATCAGGAACGCAAGCAGGGTGGCGCTGCCCACCATCGGCATAAATGTGACGACCAGTGCCATCGGCGTAAGCCTGCCTAGGTCGCTAAGATGCTTGCGGATCTTTGCGATCATACGGGTCTAGAGTTTATCACGCGACGCCTGCTTTAGCATTTGCCGCCTAAGGTGATCCAGGGCCGCCTGGCTCGTCCTCCATCGAATGAGATAGCGATCGCCCGGGAGCACCAACCGGATCGACCGGACCCCGTGAGGGCCCGCATAGCCGATAAAGACCGTACCTACAGGCTTTTCTTCGGTTCCGCCGCCGGGGCCTGCGATGCCGGTGATCGACACAGCATGGTCGGTTCCTGCTCGTGCTCGAATGCCTTTCGCCATCGCCTCGGCCGTCTCCGCACTAACCGCACCGTATGCCGCCAGCGTCTCCTCGGGAACATCCAGCGTCCGGACTTTCGCCTCATTCGAATAGGTTACTGCCCCCTCGCTGAAATATTCCGATGAACCGGGCACCTCGGTTATCCGGCGGCTTACAAGCCCCCCGGTACAGCTTTCCGCAAGGCTGAGCGTCTCGCCGCGTTCGCGAAGCATCCTGCCGACAACCTCTTCCATGGTCTCGCCCGTTGTAGTGAAGACCGCAACGCCCAGTGCCGACGAAAGCCTTTCGGAGAGCTCCGCAAGCACCGCATCGGCATCGGCTTCGGTCGCATATCTGGCGTAAAGATGGATCTCAACCTCGGTCTTATTAAAGAGGATCGCCGTTCGGACGTTCTCGTAGGTCTTGTAGATCGGTGAGGCCACCGCATCGACCGCCGATTCACCCATGCCGGAAACACGCAGAATTCGGCGCTTCACAATGATCTCGCCTGCTCGCTCGCTTAGCCGAGGCAGCACTGCCTGTTCGAACATCGGTTTCATCTCGCGCGGCGGGCCGGGCAGATTAACCAGAATACATTCATTCGAGCCGAAATAAATTCCTGGCGCTGAGCCGTTCGGATTAGCTATTACCTCCGCACCCTCGATAACCCATGCCTGGCGTTTGTTTATTTCCGGCATTTCACGGCCCATCATCTGAAACCGTCGGCGAAGTTCGGCCTCAAGTCCCTCGTTATAGATGAGTTCTCGGCCGAGAGCCTTTGCCGAAACCTGTCGCGTAATGTCGTCCTCTGTTGGCCCGAGCCCGCCGGTCGTGATCACCACATCTGACCTTTTCAGAGCGTCTTTTATAACCTCAAGCAGGCGCGGCTCATCATCGCCGACGATCGTTTTCAGCATCACTTCAATGCCAAATTCGTTCAGCTTTTCGGTAAGCCAAAGTCCGTTCGTATCGGTCTTTTCCGGGGTCAGCAGCTCGGAGCCGATCGCGATTATCTCAGCACTCAGCATATCGCCTAGTCGCCGTAGATCTCCACGACCGGCTTGCCTTCGGCGTTAATGTAGGCCCTGTACATCCCCTCGGAATTGAACGAGATGCCGATAAATCCAAGCCGGTCCATTGCAATGACCCCGCCGTCGCCGCCTAGTTTGGAAAGCTTCTGCTTGATCACCAGATCAGCCGCATTTTGTATGGGCATCGCCCTATACTCCACCAATGAACAGATGTCCCGTGCAACGCTAAGCCGAATAAAGAACTCGCCCCAGCCGGTCGCTGATACGGCGCAGGAGTCATTGTTGGCGTAGGTCCCCGCACCGATTATCGGGGCGTCTCCTACCCGTCCGAATCTCTTGTTCGTCATACCGCCTGTCGAGGTGCCGGCTGCGAGGTCGCCGTTTCTGTCAAGTGCGACCGCGCCGACCGTACCAAACTTGTTCTCCGACAGCTCCGCTTCATTGGTCGCGCCGAGTTCGTTCTCTTGTCTTTCTTTTTCGCGTTTCAGTATCCTCTGCAGCGCATCCCAGCGCGGCTGGGTCCAAAAGTATTTTGGGTCCACGAGTTCTATTTTCTGCTGTTCGGCAAAACGCTCCGCGCCTTCGCTTATCATCATCACATGCTCCGACCGCTCCATCACGGCTCGGGCCAGCGTGATCGGGTTCTTGACCCGGTGAACACCGGCCACGGCCCCGGCGGCCTGATTCTTGCCGTACATAATCGAAGCGTCGAGCTCATTCCGGCCGTCGTTCGTAAATACCGCACCCTTTCCGGCATTGAAGAGCGGTGAGTCCTCAAGTATTCGAATTGCGATCTCTACGGCATCAAGGCTTGACCGGCCTTCCTGAAGCGCCTTGTAACCCGCCACAAGCGCCTCTTCGAGCTTTGCCTTGTATTCCTTTTCGCGCTCGGGTGAAAGCGATCCCCGCGCGATTACTCCGGCCCCACCGTGGATAACAAAGCCGAGCCGTGGGTTTTGCGGACCCGAAAGCTGGGTCGTCTGGGTGCCCGCCGCCTTCTGCGCAAAGACAACGCCGGTACTGTTTACGAATACCAGCAATACGAACAGCGTTATACATCTTCTCATTTGAGTTTTTCTCCGAACGGGGTTTTAGTGAAGGATACCACAATGTCATTAATGACCGCCGCACATCAGGCGCGGGCTGTCCGGTCCTTGTCCCCACGATCAAGCGATACACCTTTCGAGGAAAGGAGATCCTGAAACTCGCGGCTTTTTTCCAATAGCAGTGCTTCTTCTACGGCCCAGGGCGAAATATCGGTTTCGGGCGCGGTCGCGCGTTCTAGAAACTCGTTCCAATCGACCCACTCAACAGACTCGACCTCGTCCGGGTTGGGGCGGAGGCTGCCGTCGAATACCCCGACTAGTACCGGACAGATCTCGTTTTCAACTATCCCGTCCTTTTCGGCCGTATATCTGAAATCGGGGAGGATCGTTCTCAGATCAACGCCGGAGATCCCAAGTTCATACTTCAGCCGCCGTCTTGCGGCTGCAGCTACGCTCTCGTGAAGCATCAAGTGCCCACAACACGAATTTGACCAGACTCCCGGCCAGGTCTGTTTCGACAGCGCCCGCTGCTGGAGTAAAAGCCTGCCGGAGCGATCGAACAGAAACACCGAGAATGCCCTATGCAATTTTGTGTATCCGTTGTGCGCGATGTGCTTTAGTTCGGTCCGTTTCGGCCTGTTCTCGTCGTCCACAAGCACAACCATTTCCTCGAACGAATAGTGGAACCGGCGATAGAGCATCAGCATCCCGAACACGAGAAGAATACCGAGAAGTGCCGGTTCTTCCATTCCCGCAAAAAAGGAAAAGGCCGTCCAGAAGAACACTATGAAGATGGCGCTGACGGAAAGCTGGATCGGAGTAGGAAGCAGAGGGCGGAATTTTGAGATCATTATCTCGATAATTATCGAACCCGCAAATCCGGAAAACAGCCATCCTCCAAAATTCGAAATTGGCACATCGTAGTACCATCCCCCGCCCTGATATTCCCAGAAGTCAAGATAGACCGCTCCGGGGTCAAGCACCATATCGAACAGAACAAGAATGATGGTGCACAGAACTACACGCCCCAGACGCGATTCTGAAACGTTCGCAGCCACCGCATACGAGCCGAGTATCAGCGGTGTCCAGGCAAAAGCGACCGTCCACGGCGCGTAGCCCAATATGCGATAGCCGAGATGATCCGTGTAATCGAAATGTCCGTAGGGAAAGCCGGTCGCTATGGCGGAAGATTCTATCAATATTGCGTAAATGCCCAGGACCGCGATAAAGACCGTTCCGTCTCGCCATCCTAACCATCTTCTAACAACCCAAAAACTCGGGGCCGCAAAAAGAACGATTGCCGCCGCCGAAGCGTAACTCGACCACTCCGGCATCGGTACATTTGCCATGAAAAAGGCCCCGACCATCAGGAAAATGGCCGCCGGCACACTCAAAATTATCTGCGTCTGAAACTTTTTCACAGCTGCGATATACTCACGTTGTGTTCCGACCCGGTCTCCATTTTCGGATCAGCCGGCCCAGATTCTGGATTTATCTTCTGGGGCCATACCTCCTGGGCGTGGCCGCCGCGGTCGAAACCGCCGGCGATCTCCTTCGGCATGATCCGGTGGTCTTCTTGCTATTTGCTGTCTACTTTCTCTTCCCTGCAAATCTTCTGGTTTATGGGATAAACGATCTCTACGATGAAGAGACCGACCGACTCAATCCGAAGAAGTCCGGATACGAAGTTCTCGTGGCCATGGAGGAACGTTGGCCGCTCAAACTCGCCATCTTCAGCGTCAACCTGCCTTTCGCTTTATTGGCTCTGTACCTTGAGCCCGCCGCTGCGATTGCCTTAGGGCTTTTCTTCTTCTTCTCGATATTCTACTCCGCACCACCGATCCGAGCCAAGACAATACCGATCCTCGACTCTACCTTTAACGTACTCTACATCTTTCCCGGAATATTTTCATTCCTGATGATCACCGGCTACTGGCCACCGCTAACGGTCGTACTCGCTGGGTGGCTATGGACGATGGCGATGCACGCATTTTCTGCCGTCCCCGACATAACAGCCGATCGTCAAGCAGGGATCGCGACCGTCGCCACCTTGTTGAATAGGAATGGGACGATAGTGCTCTGTTCCGCGCTCTACTCGGCCGCCGCGGTGCTGGCCTTTCCATACCTTGGGTCTCTTGCGGTCATCCTTGGCGGAGCCTATATCGTCATGATGGCCGTTTCGCTGAAACAGCAGGACGAGGCTTCCGTGTTCTCCGTTTACAAGTGGTTTCCGCTTGTAAACGCCGCTGCCGGCTTTGCTATATTTTGGTATATCTTTCTTCCTAAGACGATTCAGAGTGCCTCGAGCGGCCCGGCTGTCTTGATGCCGTGAACTCGTTTGAATACGAGTTCCGCGCTTATCAGGCAGATCTGCGTACCGATCCCGGGATTTGTACCGGCACCGACAAAGTAAAGGCCTTTTACCTTTTTCGATTGGTTTTTCGGACGAAAGATCGCGGTCTGCCGCATCGTATGCGCAAGTCCCAATGCAGTTCCGCGAAACGCATTATGATCTGCCGCAAAATCACTGACCGTATAGATCCGCTTGTATTCGACCTTTTCCCGAAGTCCGGTAAGGCCCATCTCCCGTTCGATCAGTCTGAGCACTTTCTCGGAATAAGCTTCCTTTTCATCTTCCGTTATCTCCAATCCAGACGCGATCGGAACCAGAACAAAAAGGTTTTCGCGGCCCTCCGGCGCCACCTCGCTGTCCGTCACGCTTGGTGCACACACGTATAACGAGGGCTCCGGCGGCAGACAGGGGTCTTTGTATATCTGATCGAAATTGAGACGCCAGTCGTCACTGAAAAGAAGATTGTGATGGGTTAGGCCGCGCAGCTTTTCCTTTATCCCGAGATACATTATAAAGGCGGACGGTGCCATAACCCTACGGTCCCAATACCGCTGTTTGTAGCTCCTCCACTTGTCACCGAGCAGTTGAGTTTCAGTAAACCAAAGATCCGCATTTGATATAACGATATCCGCCGCGATGACCTCGCCGCTTGCGAGCCTAACCCCGCTTGCTGCCCCGTTCTCGACCAGTATCTCGGCCACCGGCGAATTTGTCATCAGCCGGGCTCCGTTCTTTTCGGCAAGGTGGGCGAGTGCCTTTATAAGCTCGTAAAAACCACCGCGGGGATAGAAGACACCCTGGTTGAAATCCATGTGCGACATCAAATTGTAGAGTGCCGGGGCCTCATACGGAGACGTGCCGAGGAAGACCATCGTGTATTCCATCACCTGCTGCAGCTTCCGCGATCTGAAGAACCTTGAGACGAAGCTGTGCATTTTCGAGAAGACCGAAAGCTTTTGGCCTTCGGTCATGACACGGCGATTGAAGAAGTCGAATATCGTGTCGTAGTTCTTGTACATAAAGTGCTGGGTCGCAACCTTGTACTGATACTCCGACTGTTTCAGATATGCCCTCAGCTTTTCGGCGGCACCGGGCTCGATCCGTTCGAACGTTGCCGAGTCCCGCCCGATATCGGAATGGATATCGAGCGACTCGGATTCATTGTGAAAAAAGATGCGATAAGACGGGGAGAGACGGATCAGGTCGAGGTGGTCTTCGACCCGCTCGCCCATCAATTGAAAATAATGCTCGAAAAGATCCGGGGCGAGGTACCACGACGGCCCCATGTCAAAACGATATCCCTCTGCTTCGAAAACGTTCGCGCGACCGCCAAGATTTTCGTTCTTTTCGAGTACCGTTACTTCGTAGCCTTTTTTTGCGAACAGGCCCGCTGTCCCAAGCCCTCCGATACCGGCTCCGATAACGACTACACGCTTATTCATAAACACCGGCGAGGGCCTTTAAGGACAAAAGTATCTTCTGGTTTCGATTTGTTCGGACCCGCCCCGCGAAAACATCATAGTTCGCCCGCTCTATCTCGCCAAGTATCGCCCTGTAAAGCACAAAAGCTACTCTTACCGCAAGCCGGCCCCGCCAATTGAGAAGCTTAATACCCGGCAGGGCCTCACGATAGACCTCGCGGTTGCGTTCGACCTGGAACTTCATAAACTTTATAAAACGCTCGTCCCGAACGCGTCCCGCAATGTCCTCCGCCGTGATCTGAAATCGAGCCATCTCGTCCTTGGGCATATAGACACGGCCGAGCCCTTCATAGTCCTCACGAATGTCCCGGAGAAAATTTGTCAGCTGAAAGGCGTAACCTAGCTTTATCGCATACGGAAATGCCTCTGGCGACGAGAACCCGACAATGCGCGTGACCATCAAACCGATCACGCCTGCCGAGCCATACATGTATTCCTCAAGCTCAGCGTAGTTCTCGTACTCAAACTTGTCCTTGTCCATGAACATCGACCGCAAAAATGCTTCGCCGTCTTCTGCGGGAATTTCATAGTGCCGAAAGACATGGACGATAGCGTCCATTACCGGGTCATCCGATCCGCCTGCGGCCATCGCATCGCGCCAGCCATCCCGCCAGTCTTCAAGCCGGCGGAGGGCGGCAGCGTGGTCGGTACAGGTCGGATCATCAACGATCTCGTCCGGTATCCGGGCAAAAGCATAGACCGCATATATGCCGTCCCGAACCTCTTTCGGAAAGAACTGAGTCGCAAAATAAAAACTCGTTCCGTAATGCCGGGTGATCTGACGGCAAAGATCCATCCCGCGGACAAACCGCTCAGATGCCGGCAGCGGAGCCGTCGAAGTGTCAAATAGGCCGATCATATGTTCTCTCGCCCCGCCGGCGTCCCGCCTCAACGGAAAACTAAACTGACGACAAACGGAGCCCTAACCTATTTTTTCGCAGGGTTTTGTTCAATAGATTCAGATCTTCTTTCGCTTGGAAACTATTCTACTACGGACTTGAGCAGCGCGCGCACTTTTTTCATGTCTTCCCAGACATCTTTTTTCTTGTGCGGGTCGCGGAGAAGATAGGCAGGATGGAAGGTCGGCATGACTTTTACACCGAAGTAGTCGTGAAAATGGCCGCGGAGCTTTGAAATTGGCGTTTTTACCTGAAGCAGGTTGTGGGCCGCCGTAGCTCCGAGCACCACCACGACCTTTGGTTTCACAACAGCTATCTCGCGCAAAATAAATGGGCGGCAGGCTTCGGTCTCGACAGGCTCGGGTTTACGATTTTCGGGCGGACGGCAGCGATTTATGTTCCCGATGCAGACCTCCTCGCGTTTTAGCCCGATGCTCTCGATGATCTTTGTCAGCAGTTGGCCGGCGCGTCCAACGAAGGGAAAACCCTGTTCGTCCTCGTCCGCACCGGGAGCCTCGCCGATGAACATCAGGTCGGCGTTGAAATTACCGGTTGTGTGAACTATCTGTTTTCGCCCCTGTGCATGAAGCGGGCAGCGGATACAATTTCCAATCTCGGCACGGATCGACTCGATGGTGTCCTCCGTCACTTCGAGTTTAGGCGAAATATCGCCGTAGAGCGTTTCTGCCTGGCCTTTGGATGAGAGTTGTGTTTCGTTGTCTGAGGCCATTTTTGTTGAGTCAGTGTCTTTGTCGGAAGCGGTTTCTGTTAAGGATCTGGCCCCAGTATTCCCGTTCGCCCTTTTCGATAGCGAAGGCATCGCGGCAAGCCGTGAACCGGCTTTCCTGACCGGTGTATCGTTTCTTTTGATCGTCGGGATCTCGACCCTCTCTCTTACCTCAACCTTTTCGTCCGACTGTTTTAAGACTTTTGGTTCGGGCAGGCTGGCCGAGAGACGTTCGACACCCAGCTCCTGCATATAGAGGAGATGTTCCCTTACATCCTGGATGAGTTCGGAGAGTTTCGGATCAGGCATTATTCACCGCGAAGCTTTTTGAGTTCGTCGAGTATCTTATCAGCCAATTCGCGTTTAGGCATCAGCGGGAGAGCGGTTTCTCCGGCTGCGGTTATAATGGTGGCGATGTTCGTGTCCGTATTAAACCCTGCCCCCTCGGCCGTGATGTCGTTCGCAACGACCATATCGAGGGCCTTTTTCTCCATCTTTGAGCGGGCATAGGCCACTACGTCATTTGTCTCGGCGGCGAACCCCACAACAAGCATCCCGTTCCTTCGATCTTTTGCCACATCGGCGAGAATGTCCGAGGTTTTTGCGAGTTCGAGCGTCATCGTTTCACGGCCGTCTTTCTTTATCTTGGCATCTGCTGCACTGACGGGGCGATAATCCGCTACCGCGGCTGCACCTATAAAAATGGTTGCGTTTGAAAGTTCATTCATTACCGCAGTATGCATCTCATCGGCGGAAACACCTTTTATGACCTTTATTCCCTCCGGCGGATCGACAGATGTTATCCCCGAAACAACTGTGACCTCGGCCCCCCTGTCCCGGGCAGCCTCCGCGACCGCAAACCCCATTTTTCCAGATGAATGATTGGAGATGAACCTGACCGGATCGATGGCCTCGCGCGTCCCACCGACGGTGATCAAGACCCGCTCGCCCGACAAGTCTTGCGATTGCGGAATGCGGATTGCGGAATGCGGATTTTTTTCTTCGTTCTTGTTTCGTGCTGTTTCGTGTTGTTTCGTGGTTCGATTTTCTTTATTCCCCACTCCGCGTTCCGCATTCTGCATTTCAAGCAAGCCCAAGGCTTGCTTGACGATATTCTCAACATCCTCCAGCTTTCCCGTCCCCACCGTTCGGCATGCAAGCTCTCCAGCCACCGGTTCTACAAAATAAACCCCGTCCGCCTTCAGCCTCTCTATATTCCTCTGCGTGGCCGGCTGTTCCCACATTGTCGTGTTCATCGCCGGAGCGATCATCACCGGAGCCGTACATGCCAAATATGTCGACGAAAGAAAATCATCAGCCACACCGTTTGCAAACTTCGCAATGATATTCGCCGTAGCAGGGACAATGAGCAGCAAGTCTATATTCTGCGAGAAGTTGATATGAGCTATCGGGTCGGGGTTTGCAGGGTCGTAATCGTCAACTATGACGTGCTTATCCGTCAGCGCACGAAAGGTCAGGGGCTGGACGAACTCCGTCGCGTGCCGCGTCATCGCCACCGAGACCTCACAGCCCGCCTTCTGCAGCGCACGCATCACCTCCACCGCCTTATAAGCCGCGATCCCCCCGCTCACGCCTAAACCTACTCGATATTTCCTCATTTTGTCCTCAGCCCGTGTCAGTGGCCCGCAAATAAGTAACGGCCCACACACTCGAACTTCTCATGTCTCATCTATCAATTACAAAAAGATTTTACTACATTTCGCCTCGACACCCGTGCTAGAATCAACGCAGTCTTTCTTCGAGGTGCCCTTATGAAACGCTGGCTATTCCTCTCCTTTCTGTCGTTGCTTTTCGCGTTCTCTGCAAACGGTCAGCAGAGCAATATAAAAGGCCTTTTCCTGACTGGCACGATCATAGATCTGAATGTTGTGCCTGAGTATTGTAGAACAGACACACGTCTATTGGTTCAGGTCGAACTGGCAATGCAGTTTCGGAACGGCAGTGATAGGCCGTTGATCGTTATGAAGCCCAAACCAAGATGGTTAGATCCATTTGGCGGGAATTTGGGCAGCACTCGGGTTAACCTTCTCCGAGGTCTTCCGTCGATCGCAGACAAACAGTCCGAGCGTATCCAGGCTATCAACACGCGCTCCGGTAATTGCCACCCTTCTATTTACACGCAATATCGCAACGATGATCGCCTTTCCTCTTTTATCAAGAGCATCGATCTTCCTGGACCGACCTCCGATTTTTTTGAGGTGATAGAGCCGGGTGGTTATTACACATTTATCGAATATGTAACACTGGACACTGGCTTCGAATTAGAGGTAAAACTAGGCAGAAGTTTAAGGGAAGCTCGGATCAGTTCCGAATTTCCTGCATTTCAGATCGAGTATCACCTGTCTCTGAAAGGAAACGCGAAGGGTGAAGGGCTCTTCCAAACCCTGCGATCAAGATGGGAAACATTCGGAAACCTCATACTAGATGAGAGCGGCGATTTTACTATAATCTCCGAACCAATAGTCAACCGGACCAGCGGATAAGGGATCGTATGGTCTGTGCTAATATTCCTTAAAAGCCTGTAACCGCAAATCATTGAATGACGTCAAGGCCAAAAATATTATTGCTTCTTTTTCTGGTCACCATGGTGTTGCCTGCGGCAGGATTACCCTCAGACAATCAAGGCCTCTACATCTCGGGAAGCGTTACGGGCCTGTCCACCAGATGCATAAATGACGAGCCTGTCCCGCAGATCGGCGTCTATTTACAGATCAGGAACGATGGCGATGTTCCCGTTATCCTTTTGACCCCCACTTTCTCTTTCGAAGTCAGGGTGTTTTTTGACGAAATAGGATCAACTACAGCGGATAAAAGGACAGGTCTCGAGGCCCTTAGACTTAACCCTTACCTCAAGAACCCATTTGGTAGATCTACAACCGACGACTACGATCATATGTCGCCCTACTTCAGGCGTATTGATAAGCCGGAACCGCCCTCGGAAAGCACTTTTATATTGGAACCCGGCCGATCCTACGAATTCCGCGACACCATCTGGGTAAAGGGCGGATTCCACCTGCCCGAAAGGCCTATACCCGACGGTGAGCGATACGAAGGCATAAAGTGTTTATACAACTGGGTAAAACCGATTCCCGAACACCCTTCCTTCCGGCTCGAGTATCGCATGTCGCCGAAGAAATATCGCCAGCCCGAGGATCTGTTCCGTCGATTCCGTGACCGCTGGCGTGATACAGGAAATTTTCTTCTCGACAGTTCGGGCGATGTCTTCTACAGGACAGAAGCAATTGCTTTGCCTTTGGAACGCTGATCTTTTTCTATGCCTGTTCCGATTATCCTCAATTCCGAAACCATCTACCGGGGCCGCGTCTTCGATATCCGTGTTGACGAGATACGCGATGGGGATGTCGAATACAGTCGCGAGATCGTGGTTCATCGCGGCAGCGCGGTTATCGTGCCTGTTTTTGATGATGGGACGGTGGCATTGGTGCGGCAATATCGGCACGCGGCGGGAAAATATCTGCTTGAGCTTGCGGCCGGTACGCTCGAAGACGGCGAAGACCCCGAAACCGGCGCCGTCCGCGAGCTTGAGGAGGAGATCGGCGTAGTTGCGGGAAAGATCGAAAAACTGACCGAGTTTTACGTTTCTCCGGGCTTTCTTACCGAAAAGATGCACGTCTTTCTTGCCACAGATCTAACAGAAACAAGTCAAGATCTGGAGCCTGACGAGATCTTGGCCGTTGAAAGGCATTCTTTTTCTGCCCTACGCGATATGATCCGCAAGGGAGAGATAGAAGATGCCAAAACGATCGTCGGCTTGATGTTGGCGGAAATCAAGTTAAGCTCGGTTCAAAAAACTATAATTTAAAATAAACTTTAGCAATTATCTATAGCTAAACCCTTAGGATCCTTATAATTACTAATTATGTAATTACTAATTATTAATTAAATTTATAGATAAACGTGATTTTTGGTTCACCCTTAACAGAATAGCCGCTCTAGAGCTTTTTCCATCGAGCATTGGTCATAAATGAAAGAAAAGGCCTCTGGACCATTTCTACCATCCTCTCAATACGGAGAAACCAGGGCACCTACGGCCCGATATGGGTGCTTTCCTAAAAAAGCGGTTCGTTTTTCTAGGCCGCCGGTCATACCGGCCGTGCTTTTGGTCATACCCGGGGAACCCCTCGGTGAACCCCGAGGGATCACGTGTCCCCTCGCCCGCTTGGGCAGTAATTGCCGTTTGCAGACTTGACCTTGACACACCGTTTCGATACTCTATCAGTTCGCTTTTTTGCGAAAATACCTATCAGTGTAGGCGAATATGAGTACTTATTTTCCAAGCGGAAAAGGGCTGGCGGACGGAAGAAAATGGTTCGTGGTCGATGCGAAAGACAAAACGGTGGGAAGACTTGCTACTGAGGTCGCTCGTATCCTTACCGGTAAGAACAAGCCGGATTGGACCCCCTTTTTGGACATGGGCGACCATGTCGTCGTTATCAACGCTCGGCACGCAAAGTTCACCGGATCTAAGACTGATCAAAAGCTCTATCGCCACCACACGTTGTATCCGGGTGGACTCAAGGAGATCGGAGCAAAAGAGATGCTCGAAAAACATCCGGAACGGATAGTAGAGTTCGCGGTCAAAGGCATGCTGCCGAAGACCAAACTCGGCCGTGCAATGGCAAAGAAATTGAAGGTTTATGCGGATGGCGACCATCGCCACGCTGCGCAAAAACCGGAGGCAATTGAGTTGTAGGCAAGTTGCAGCAGCAATTGCAGCTTAGAATTAGCTGCCGTCCGCCGCTGCCAACCGCAGAGTGAAATTTATGGCTGATATTCAGTATTACGGCACCGGCCGCAGAAAGACCTCGACCGCACGCGTTTACCTGCGTCCCGGAGCGGGAAGCATTGTGGTGAACCGACGGCCGTTCGAAACTTATTTCCCGAACGAGGCCCTGCAGATGATCATCCGCCAGCCTCTTACGCTCACAGACACCATCGGCAAGTTCGACATCCTCGTTACGGTCGATGGCGGCGGCACCGCCGGACAGGCCGGCGCGGTTCGCCACGGAATAACCCGTGCGTTGATGGAATTTAATGCGGACCTTCGTCCGACCTTGAAAAAGGCAGGTCTCGTAACCCGTGACCCGCGGCAAAAGGAACGCAAGAAATATGGGCAGAAAGGTGCCCGCAAGCGATTCCAGTTCTCGAAGAGATAGTGGTTCAGCGATCGCAATTTGCGAGCGCGCTGAACAAATCCATTGCCGAAACTCCTTGGTTTATCAACAAGTTTTCGGCGAGTACAAAAACCAATTGATATAGGAGAGATAAGATCTTGGCTACAGTTACGATGAAAGAACTCCTCGAAGCGGGGGTTCACTTTGGACACCAGGTTCGCCGTTGGAACCCGAAGATGAAGGACTACATTTTCGGAGAGCGCAACGGTATTTATATTATTGACCTTCAAAAAACTCAAAAGCTTTTCCGCGACGCACTCGCGTTCGTTCAGGAATCGCTTACCGAGCGGCCAAATCAAAAGGTGCTCTTTGTCGGCACCAAACGCCAGGCCCAGGACGCCATCAAGGAAGAGGCGTTGCGCTGTGGACAGTATTACGTCAACAACCGTTGGCTTGGCGGTCTTCTTACAAATTATCAGACCGTCCAGAAATCGATCCAGAAGCTAAAGGACATCGAAGCGATGCGCGAGGATGGCCGCTATGAAATGCTCACGAAAAAGGAGCGTCTCAAGCTTGATCGTCAGCACGAAGGCCTGATGAAGAACTTGGCCGGCATAAAGGATATGGGTGGCAAGCCTGACTTGATGTTCATCATCGACGTCAGGAAAGAAGACATTGCCGTCAAGGAAGCAAACCGTCTCGGGATCCCCATTGTGGCGGTAGTTGACACGAATTGCTCGCCGGAAGGTATTGACCATGTGATACCGGGAAATGATGACGCACTGCGAGCCATCAGGTTGTTCGCATCAAGGATCGCCGACGCGATACTCGAAGGGCAACAGATCGGTACAGAGGGCGGCGTTGTTGAGGTCGAATCCGCAGCCGAGGCCGACTCGGACGATGAGAACAATATCGATATCTCGGCCACGCTTGCCAGGGCGGGCATTACGGATCCGGACGAAGACGACGGCGGGGTGGAGATCGAGGCAGAGGAAGAATCCGTCAGCGCCGAAACCGACATTGTTGCAGAGAACTCAGAAGAACCTGCAGAGAGATCAATAGCTTCAACTGTCGACGAAAAGTCGGACGAAGCCGGATCCGAGGAAGCCAAGTCTGAAGAAACCAACGAAGCCGCGGCAAGTTGAACATCTAAACATCTTATTCAGAGCGTGGCTTTTTCCCTTTTCTACGGAACGGCTACGCTTTTTTGCAGACCGTTTTTAGTACTTAATATCTTAGTGATTATTTGGAGCAAGTTATGTCAGAAATTACAGCAAACGCGGTAAAATCGCTGCGTGAAAAGACCGGAGCAGGGATGGTTGACTGCAAGAACGCACTTGTCGAGGCTAACGGTGACGAAGCCGGAGCAGTCGAGATACTTCGCAAAAAGGGCATGGCCACCGCGGGTAAGAAAGCGGGCCGCGTAACCGCCGAAGGCGTGGTCGGTTCCTATATCCACATGGGCGGCAAGGTCGGCGTGATGGTCGAGGTGAACTGCGAGAGCGATTTCGTGGCCCGCGGAGAAGAGTTTCAGCAACTCGTAAAAGACGTAGCGATGCACATCGCCGCCTCGGACCCGCGTTACCTCACGCGCGAAGAGGTTCCGGCTGACACCCTGGATAAAGAGCGTGAGATCCTAATGGATCAGCTCAAGAACGACCCGAAGAATGCCGGCAAGCCGGACGATGTTCTTTCGAAGATCATCGAGGGCAGGCTTAACAAGTTCTACGAAGAGGCTGTGTTGCTTGATCAGCCGTTTGTGAAGGACCCGAGCAAGACCATCGGCGAACTCGTAACCGACAAGATCGCCTCTATTAAGGAGAACATCACCATCCGTCGCTTTACGCGCTACAAGATGGGAGAAGGTATCGAGAAGAAGCAGGATGACTTCGCGGCCGAGGTCGCGTCTATGGTCGGGTAAATGCCGCTAAGTTGCGGAGTTGCTGAGAAACGGATCTGCTGAGACGGTTTCGAAACGATTTGCAGCACTAAAACTTGGCGACTTCGTAACATTGTAGCTCCGTAACTTTATGAAACCCGTTTTCAATCGGATTCTGCTCAAGCTCTCCGGAGAGGCCCTGATGGGCGGCGAAAGCTACGGCATAGACACTAAGGTTGCCGAAGAAGTCGCCCGCGAAATAAAGGCGGTCCACGATCTGGGTGTTGAGGTGGCGATCGTGGTTGGCGGCGGAAATATTTTTCGGGGAGTCTCTAAGTCGGCGGGAAACATGGATCGTGCGGCCGCCGACTATATAGGCATGCTTGCGACCGTTATGAATGCGGTGGTATTGCAAGATGCCCTCGAAAAGCTTGGCGTTTATACGCGGGCGATGTCCGCGATAGACATACCCCAGCTTGCCGAACCATTTATTCGCCGCCGTGCGATACGACACCTTGAAAAGAAGCGGGTAGTGATTTTCGCTGCCGGCACTGGCAATCCCTATTTCACTACAGATTCTGCCGCGGCCCTAAGGGCATGTGAACTTGGCGTAGATGTGATCTTCAAGGCGACAAAGGTTGACGGCATTTACTCGGCCGACCCAAAGATATTTCTCGAGGCCGAGAAATTTGACAAGATCACCTATCAGGAAGTGCTCGAAAAGCGGCTTAGGATAATGGACGCATCGGCGATCTCCCTATGTATGGACAATGATCTTCCGATCATGGTCTTCAATATGACCCAGCCCGGCAATATAATAAAAGCGGTCTGCGGTGACCTGACAGTGGGCACTTTGGTCACGCTGGGCGACACGGCAACCACGGCCGGATAGGAAAAAAGATGAGTGTAGAAACAGTAGTCAAAGAAACTTCACCAAAGATGGAATCGGTCATTGAGGATTTCAAGCGTAAGCTTGCAAATATCAGGACCGGCCGGGCCACCGTTGGGCTGCTTGATTCTGTAATGGTCGATTACTATGGAACGCCCACACCGCTAAACCAGATGGCATCGGTCGCAGTGCCCGAACCGCAAATGCTTACGGTGCAACCGTGGGACATTTCACAGCTTGGTGCCGTGGAAAAGGCAATAATCGCCGCCAATCTTGGCCTCAATCCGTCAAATGACGGTAAGATGATACGCTTGCCGATTCCGCCATTGAACGAGGAACGCAGGAAACAGCTTGCCAAACAGGTAAATGAGATCGCCGAGGAACATCGCGTAGCTATACGCAACGTCAGACATCAGTCGAATGACGCTCTTAAAAGGCTGCTAAAGGACAAAGAGGTGTCCGAAGACGAGGAAAGGTCAGGATTGGACGAGGTTCAAAAGCTAACAAACAACTTCGTCGCGAAGGTAGATGAACTCGCGAAGAACAAGGAACAAGAGATCATGAGTGTTTGATGCAACGGCTTGTAAAGAGACACGACCCGCCCGAGACTATCCCGAGCGGGTTTTTTTGTCGCCGTATCTAATTGGAGTATAGTGTTTTCGAGCGATCTATCCTGAACACGCCCGGAGAAATCTGATGAAACGAACCCTACGCCTTTTTGCATGTTCATTGCTTCTGTTCGCATTTCTGGCTGATGTCCGTCCGTGTGGTCCCGGCTTTATCTCCCCGGTTTTCGATGTAAATAAATCTCCCGAATTTCCATATACTGAGTACGCCGCCGGGCAGCTCGGCATCATTAAGCCTTCATTTCATCGGTCGGTGCTTTTTGCCGCATACCGTTATCTGAATGGTGGAGCATTTACTCCGGACGAGCAAAAGGCTCTCGTCGAGGTTTGGCGGGCCGAATTCAGAAAGGAACCCTACGATGAAGTTGATACGGACGCGGCGGTCAAACAGTGGATCGCGAAGCGAAAAGAGGTCGTCGGAAATGAAGAAACGCTTCCCCAGATCTACGTAGAACGGCGATACGGCGGGTTTGATTTCTTCCCGAATTGTACCCGCAATGCATTTGAAACTGCCACAGCGACCCTATCAGACCGTATTTCCTCGTATGGATCTGAGGACGTCCATGTAAAGGAGTGGCTTCGGGGACAGGATGCGGTCTTTACGAATTGCTCAAGCGGTAAGAAGA
This sequence comes from uncultured Acidobacteriota bacterium, assembly GCA_937859595.1. Lineage (GTDB taxonomy): Bacteria > Acidobacteriota > Blastocatellia > Pyrinomonadales > Pyrinomonadaceae > OLB17. The sequence continues at coordinate 110,902 of CALMAH010000013.1, forward strand.
TGCCGGATCAGCCGCAACCGGGTGCCCCCGAATGGCTCCAAAAGGATCGTGACTATCAGATGGGGGCTGCTCGTTTCTACTCGCTCGACTACGAGGACGCACGCGGCCGCTTTGCCGATATCGCATTGGACTTCCAGTCTCCATGGCAGGAGACAGCCGATTATCTGGTTGCACGCACGCTTATCCGGCAGGCGAGCCTCTCCAGATCGGAGAAATCCGCGGAACGACTTTATCACCAGGCATATGATCATCTTCGGGGTTTTACCTCGACGAGCGGGCGATTTTCCGACTCTGCCGAGCGTCTCATGGGTCTCGTCAAATACCGGGTGTTTCCCGAAGAACGGGTCATTGAGCTCGCTCAGAAGCTTTCTTTTCAGGGAGGAAACCCCAATTTTCGCCAGGACCTGATCGATTACACCTGGCTGATGGATAAATTTGAACGGAAGGGCCTGGAGGCTGCTGAACGGCGTGGCCTGATAGAAACACTGCGCGGTGTTGACCTGAATAAACAATATGCCGAAGACGAGATCACACCCGAACAACAGAGGGCTCTGAGCAGGCTTCGCGAACTCGACGGAGTGACCGAACGGCTATTTGAACGGTCGTTCACGGCCTCATCAGAACGGAGAAACGAAGACGATCTTGAACTTTGGTTAACGTCCGAAGATTACTCAAGAAACTGGCGGCTATACGTCTCGCCGGATGCCGGTGAAGATGGGGCGCTGGAAGAGGCCGAACGTTTGGTCGGCGAGCCTTTGACCGATGAAATGAAAGAAAAGGTGCGCTCGGCGTGGCAGAGTGCTTTTTCGCGAAGGTTTTCGGATGGGCGAAACTCTGATTATCAGGGCGGGTATTTTGGCGATGTCAGCAGATCGCTTGGGGTTGTGCCTGAATTTCTGCGCACGAATGAGCTAACTGACTGGCTTTTTACCTACCAGATAACGACCGAAGACGCCTATCGTTACTCGCTTGATCGATATAAGGCCACTGGTCTCGAGCTTTGGCTAATGACCGCGCTCGCCAAAGCAGCGACCGGGTCGGAAGAGCTCACAATGCTCATCGATGCCGGCGGTCGGGCCGGACGTTCCTCGCCCGCGTATCCCACTATCGCATACCATACCGCGAGACTGCAGATCGAACTCGGACGTGACGATGACGCCAAGAAAACGCTCGATCAGGTGTTGGCCGCCTCGTCTGCCTATCCGGTGTCGGCGGTGAATCAATTCCGGGAACTAAGACAGCGGCTTGCCGTTTCGTTTGATGAGTTTCTGGCCTATTCGCTTCGGAGGCCGTTCACCTTTGATTTTGGGGGTACACTCGGCACTATCGAGGAAATGATCGCCGAGGAAAAAAGCTATTTCAATCCCGAGTATAACACTGATGGCCGCGAGGCATACGAACGCGAGGTCGAGGAACGTTTCCGAACGTCGCTGCCCTGGCAGCATCGTGTGTTTATAGATTCCCGGACGACTCAAATTATAAATCAGTTCTTTCCTGCTTCAGCCATGCTCGACGCGGCACGTTCGGAAATGCTCCCCGACTATCTGCGTCAGCGGTTCGTGATAGCTGCCTGGACGCGCGCAGCTATGTTCGACGATCATGCGACGGCGAGTGCGATCGCTCACGAACTCGCTCGCTATTATCCCGAGCTTGCTGAACCATTGAAATTTGTGCAGTCCGCCGCCACTCCGGTCTCTAGACGGAACGCGGTGCTGTATATGTTGGTAACAAATCCGATCCTAACACCGTTTATCGATGCCGGTCTCGGAAAGGCCGACAACAGCCCGGATGTGTTCGATATGGACGATTGGTGGTGTGAGCCTTCCGAAGAGTTTTACGATGAAGATATCGGCGACATGGTCTCAAGGACCTCATTAAAGCGCCCGCCCTTTTTGAGTTCTGCCCAAAATGCAGCAGCGGACCGGGAGATCAAGAGACTCAAAGATATGGGCAACGGAGCATCGTATCTTGGGGAACAGGTGCTAACGTGGTCGTCGCGATCGCCTAACGACCGTCGGATCCCCGAAGCTCTTTATCGAATGCACTCCGCCAACGGGTGGTCAAAATACGGCTGTGGCGGGAACTACGACCTTCAGCAGAGGATAGCGGATGTATTGAAGCGACGGTATCCTCGAAGCGAATGGACCCGTCGCCTTATCAGCGAGGAGACGAACTAGGCCTATTGGCCAGATTTCTCGGCCTCTTCGGCCTTATATCGCTGAAGTTGGGCCATGATCTTTTTGCATTCGCCGGCAAGTTTTTCAGGGTCGCTCTTGTTTTCTTCGACGCTTTTTCGAATCGCCTCGCGGATTGCGTTTTCCCAGTATTTCCGGAAAGCCTTTACGATGTAGCCTTCGTCGTCCTTTTCGCTCCTGGCCTGGCCCATCAGTTCGTCCATAACGGCGTCGCACTCGGGTATCCCGATCCGCTCATCACCGACGGCCACGTCTACGGCCCGGTCGCCCGTGGTCTTAGAACGCTCTGACGTGCCATCGCCGTCTCCTGAGCTTGAAAGGGGGTTTAGGCTCCCGCAGCCAAGAGCAAACATCAACAGCAGACCGGCGGCACATATTGTATTTACTTTATTCTTCATAATCTCTTAAACCTTTCGGCCTCATAAATGGCCCGGGCCCTAATGATACGGACGCCAAACGCTAAGCATACTGCAAATTGGCGTATTTCTCTATCATCTTCTTCTGTCCCACCCCGGGAAAGCTTATCGTAAGTTTCACGTTGTCGCCGCTTCCCTCGCGACGCAGGACCAACCCCTTTCCATACTTCTCGTGCCGCACGTGGGAGCCGGCAACAAAACCTTTCGGCGGTTCCGGTTTGCCGTGCTCCGTTCTTTGCGCGGCAAAGGCCTTTAGCTTTTCTATCCCTGTTTGAGAACGCTCGCTCGTTGAAGACTCGTCCTTATCCGTAACGGCCCCGGCTTCGCGTTTCTTGAAAAACTCCGCAACTGCTTCAACGCTGTTGTAGGTCTTCCCTGTAAATAGCTTTCGGGGCTTCTCCGTTCGGTTCTCTCCACGTAGCGCAGCCGCAGCATATTTGTTCGATATGGTCGCATCGCTGCGGGCATATGAAAGCCATGACGGCCCATACGAAAGGTCCTCGATCAACTCGAGGGGAAGCTCGTTGAGGAATTGCGACGGCTCAGACGCCATCTCCTCACCATAGACCCGCCGCCGCATAGAATGCGTAACATATAGCAGCCGCTCCGCCCGGGTAATGGCAACATAAGCAAGCCGCCGTTCTTCCTCCAGTTCCTTGGCGTCATTGATACTGCGCGAGTGTGGAAAAATACCGTCCTCCATCCCAACGAGGAAAACGATCGGGAACTCGAGGCCCTTTGCCGCATGCGCCGTCATCAAGGTGACCGCGGCGTTCCGGTCATACTTGTCCGTGTCAGAAGTTAATGCTGCGTGGTCAATGAAATCGCGCAGGCCAAGTTCTGGCGAATCGTCATATTCGGCGGCCGCGTTGACTAATTCTTCCAGGTTCTCGAGCCGGGTCTCTGCCTCATCGGTCCCCTCTGAGCTGAGCGCGAAGGAATAGCCACTTTCGTCCATCGCCGAGATCACAACGTCGCTGACCTTGCACGCGCCGGCGGCGGCTTCTTCGGCCTTTTGACGCAGTCGTTCAATGACCCGCTTAAACGTCCTGAGAGCATCCTTTGCTCGATTGCTCAGCGAGGTATCCGCCGCGGCGGTTGGCTCCGTGATCTCGCCGAGCGTTTCCCAAAGCGAGGTCCCAAGGCTGCGCGAATGGGCATAAAGCTCGTTCAGGGTCGTTTTTCCTATGCCCCGCGGCGGTGTGTTTATAACGCGCAAAAGCGCGACATCATCTGAGGGATTCAACGCTAGTTTAAGATATGCGACTATGTCCTTTATCTCCTGCCGTTCATAGAATGAAAAACCACCCACGATGTTGTAGCTGATGCGTGCCCTCCTTAATGCTTCCTCGAAAGTTCGAGACTGTGCGTTCGTCCGGTAGAGCACCGCGACTCGTGTGCCCGGCTCGCGTCGCAGGTGCTCCTCGATCCTGTCGGCCGCAAACCGGCCTTCGCTGTCTGCGTCAGAAGCCTGAAAATAGAAAATACGTTCGCCTCCGGCGTTTGACGTCCACAACTTCTTCTTCTTCTGGTTCGCGTTGTTCCTTATTACCGCATCCGCCGCGTCGAGTATGGTCTGTGTGGAACGATAATTTTGTTCCAGTAATATCACTCGTGCTTCGGGAAAATGCTCCTCAAACTCGAGTATGTTGCGGATGTCCGCCTGGCGAAAACCGTAAATGCTCTGCGCGTCGTCGCCAACCACGCAGATGTTCTGCTGTTTCTCGGTCAGATATTTGACGAGGGCAAGCTGAAGCGGGTTTGTGTCCTGATATTCGTCGATCAGAATGTACTTAAAACGCTCATTATACTTGTCTCGCACATCGGCTGAACGCCGCAGCAGCCTGACGGTCTTGATCAAAAGGTCGTCAAAATCCAAGGCGTTAGCGGCTCTCAGTCGCTCCTCGTACATCCGGAATACCTTTGCCGTTGCAGCCCTTTTCTCGTCCGTATGCTCTACGCGCGAGGTGAAGAGTTCAACGTCGTCGCCCCTGTTCTTCGCGCCGCTGATGGCCGCACGGACCACGCGTGGCACCACTTGTTTTTCGTCAAATCCGAGGTCTCGAATGCACGCCTTGATCACCTTTGTCGAATCGTCAGTGTCATAGATCGTAAATGTCTTCTTGTATCCTTCTTCAAGTTTTTCGATGTCCTGCCTCAGAATCCGCACACAAAGGCTGTGGAAGGTGGAGATCAGAGGAAACGAATTGAGTCGTTCGCCGGCTAGCAGCCCTTCAACACGCTGACGCATTTCGCCCGCGGCCTTATTCGTGAATGTAACTGCGAGTATTTGGTGGGGGACGACGGCTTTTTCTGCGATCAGATAGGCGATCCTGACCGTTATCACCCTCGTCTTGCCCGAACCTGCGCCGGCGAGTACAAGTAAAGGGCCCTCGGTGCATTTGACTGCCTCAAGCTGCTGATCGTTCAGATCGGAAAACAGGTCCATTTATTAGTTAGGTACCAACGGCACGTTCTACCGATGCTAGGTCTGCTCGGCATTTTGCAATGCTCTGAATATCCTTGAACGCCGGATCTCTCGAGTCGCGCGCTAGTTCGAAAAGGGCCATCTCCACCGACGTCGGCACCGCTCCTAGTCCGAACAGTCTCTTGAGGCCTGTTTCCTTGTCTGCCTCGACTCGGGACGCGACGGCGTCTTCCACGACGTGAACAGTAAACCCATTCTCGATCAGCTCCTGAGCGGTTTGGCCGACACAAATGTGGGTCTCGATGCCGCACAAGATAACCTGGTCGCGACCGTCTGACCGGAGTTGCTCGCGAAACGCCTCAGAAGCCCACGCGCTGAAGGTCGTCTTCTCGATTACCGGCACATTGTTTCCAAGAGCATTGCGGATCTCAGCCGCCGTATGGCCTAGTCCCTTCGGGTATTGTTCGGTTACCACGATCGGCACATTAAGCAGGGAGCAGCCCCGAACAAGATCGACAATTCTCGCCGCGAGCAGTTCACACCTCGGAATCATGGGCCGAAAGGCCTCTTGGACATCGATGATGGCAAGGATCGAGCGTGTCCTATCGAGAAGATTGCTGTGTGACATCGTTTACTCCGTGAGCTTGGCGGCCTCGGCCGCCGTCCGGGCCTTTTCAGCCGCCTTTTGCGCTTCGCGCTCGCGGCGTTCCGCCATCTCCTTCCGGTAAGTCTTCGCAAAGAAAAACAGTACGACCCCGCATACGATCAGGATAAGCACCATCATCGATGCAATGAAGTAGACTTCCGCGGTTGCGGCACCCGGCATGTCTTGAGTTTAAATGCAGCGAATGGGGGATTCAAGTTCGGCGTGTTGAATACACCGAACCCCACGCTTCCAACGCCTTCCGGAGGCATTAGCTCGGCGGCCGATCGGCCGGGAAGGCCATGGCTTCAGAGCCGTTTTCGAGCAGCCTTTTATATTTTTCCGGTATAGTTTTGACCTTCTTGGTTGTGTCTGTCACCAAATGGAGTGTTTCGCCCTCGGCAACCAGCGTGTTGTCTCGCGGACGAATTACCTCGTAAATGAACCGGATCGAGCGGCTTCGGACATCTGCCACCTTGGTGCGAATGTGAAGAATGTCTTCGTAATAGGCAGGAGACTTGTAGCGGACGTAGCTTTCAGCTACCACCATCAATGAGCCGTCTTCCTCCTCCATATCTCGGTATGAAAAGCCCCGCCCGCGGCACAGATCGCTGCGGCCCGTCTCAAACCAGATCAGGTAGTTAGAGTGATGGGCGATGCCCATCTGGTCGGTCTCGGCATACCGGACCCGGATCTCGGTCTCGTGCCAATCCATAAAAAGTGGCCGGAGATCAGCGGTCGATGGTCAGAAATCTCTAGTCGCTGACAACCGACCTCAACAAAATTTGGCTGGGAGACAGGGATTCGAACCCCGATAGCCAGAGCCAGAATCTGGAGTCCTACCATTAGACGATCTCCCAGCGTATGAAATAATTTACGATTCCGTCTCTCCGATTGTCAAATTCCGGCCCCGGGCCATCTTGCCATGCCGACCGAATAAGGTCAGAATAAGGGTTTTATGTCGGTCGGCCAAGATATTCTTACAAATCGCCAGGCGTTTCATGAATACCATATCCTCGATAAGTACGAGGCGGGTGCCGTGCTGCTCGGCACCGAAGTCAAAAGCATCATGGCGGGCCGAATACAGCTAAAGGACTCGTATGTTGCGATAAAGGACGGCGAGGTTTTTCTTTTCAACGCTCACATTTCTCCGTATTCCCACGGAAACAGGCAAAACCATGACCCGCTTCGCACCCGCAAGCTTTTGCTGCACCGCCGGGAGATCGAAAAACTCGAAAAGGCGACCGCCCAAAAGGGTATGACGCTCGTTGTCACCTCGATCTATTGGAAGAACGGCCGGATCAAATTCGAGATCGGCATTGCCAAAGGCAAAAAGCTATATGACAAACGCGAAACGGAAATGAAAAAAACTGTAGAACGGGAAACACTACAACAGTTGAAAGAAAGTGTGAGATAAGTTATAGATATAAAACGAGTTTTTGTTGGGATAACCATTTATTATAGAGGTTCTTAATGAATTTTCAGGGTATTTCTTCCAAATTTACTGGAGCCGGTGTTGAAGCTCTGTCGATCGTCGTTTTCAAGGGCGAGAAAGTTTCCGCCGCTCTCCTTAAAGAATTGGACAAGATGACTGGCGGCCAGGTCTCGAAGGCCATCTCGTCAAAGGAGTTCAAGGGAGGGGCCGGTGATACGGCACTTTTTCGATTCTCAGATAAGGCAGGGACAAAAGCTGATCGGCTGCTCTTAGTCGGGGGTGGCGACGAAAAAGAATATAAGCCTGTGGACGTCGCTGTTGCCTGCGGCACTGCGACGCGCGTATTTCGAAAGGCCGGCATAAAGTCTTTCGCATTTGCGCCACGCGGGCCTCATCCAACAGTTGAGACGGTTCAGAACGCGGTTCAGGCGGCGATAACCAGCCAGTTCGAACTGGATAAGTATAAGACCAAGGATAAAGAATCTAGGGCGGTTAACAAACTGGTCGTTTTTGTTGAAGGGGCGAAGGCGGCGGACTTGAAAGACGGGATCGCCCGCGGCCGCGCTATCGGCGATTCAATGAACTTCACGCGCGACTTGGCCAACGAACCGCCAAACATCCTTCATCCGACAGAGATGGCCCGCCGGGCACAGGAAATGGCGAAGGAGGTCGGGCTCAAATGCGAGATCCTTGACGAGGCCCGGATGAAGAAGCTCGGTATGGGTTCGCTTCTCAGCGTCTCTCTAGGATCAGAACAACCGGCAAAACTCATTGTTCTCCGCTACATCCCAGGCAAAGCTGCGGACAAGAAAAAGGACCCGGTCGCGCTGGTTGGGAAGGCCGTAACCTTTGACACCGGCGGCATCTCGCTCAAACCGGGCGAGGGCATGGACGCGATGAAATACGATATGTCCGGCGGCGCGACGGTACTGGGCACCATGCGGGCTATCGCCCTGCTAAAACCTGCGGTCCCGGTCATAGGGGTGGTGGGCGCGGTCGAAAATATGCCCGATGGCAGAGCGTCGCGGCCCAGCGATATCGTTACCGCCATGACCGGCAAGACGATCGAGATATTGAACACTGACGCCGAGGGCCGTCTGGTGCTCGCCGATGCTGTAGCTTACGCCGAAAAGCAGGGAGCAACTCGCATCATCGACATGGCAACTCTGACCGGTGCGGTAATAATCTCGCTCGGCGACGTGAACACGGGCATCCTGGGTAATGACCAAGGTTTGGTCGATGAAATCATCAACTCGGGAAAGAGCGTTGGCGAAAGATTCTGGCAGCTCCCGGTCGGCCCCGAATACAGTCGGCAGATCAAGAGCGACATCGCGGACATTAAGAACATCGGCCCGAAGATGAAGGCCGGAACTATTATGGGCGCCGTGTTCATTCAAGAATTTGTAGATAAGGCAAAGTGGGCCCATCTGGACATTGCCGGCACGGCGTGGGCAGACGGCGCAAAGGCCCATCAGGCCAAGGGCCCTACTGGGGTTGCCGTCAGGACCCTTGTCCATTATCTGGAGACAAAGGGTTGACCCTTAAGGGTAAAAGCCCTTTTGGCCGGAGAGCATTCACCTCTTCGGCCTTTGTTTTGCAAACCTTTCGGCTTAATATCGTCTTGATTTGAACCAGCGGAATACCGGGGCTTTGCTCGAGCCTGCGGAGTTTACGCATTTTATGCGGCACAATCTCACAAATCTTTGCCTGGCTATGGCTGCCCTGCTTCTTGTGACCGGATGTTTTTGTCGTTCACAGCGGGACACTTCGGGCACGAGATATGACGTCAACTCCGAGCCACCGGCCGTAAAGCCCTCACCTGAGAATGAATCCCAAACCAGCCCAAGCTCCCGTATCGTCAGAAAAGAGGATCGAGGCGATTTTGTCGTCGAGACCACAAGCTCAGCGACCTCGCGTTTTCGCGAGATCGATGGGCGCGTACGGGCCGAGAAACTACTTGAAAGGGCCGCCGATAGGCTGAACCGATCCCTCGCCCTTCCGTACAACATCCTTCTCCGCGCCCGCGAATGCGGCGAACAGAACGCGTTTTATTCATCTAAGGATCGTTCGATAACGATCTGCTACGAATTGATGGACCGCTTCCACCGCACGTTCAAGGGCGCAGGTGCTACCGACGAGAAGGCGACTGAGCGGATGTTTGATGCGATCAGATTTGTTTTTCTGCACGAGATCGGCCACGCTCTTATCGAGGCCTACGACCTGCCGATAACGGCCAATGAAGAAGATGCCGCAGACCGCCTCTCAGCGTTTGTTAATTTGACCGAATTAGGCGAAGATGGCGTTCGTGCGGTGTTCGCCGCCGCCGATGCTTTTGCGATAGAGTCGAAACAGGCCAAGCCGTCAAAACGAAGCCTTGCCGAAGAACATCTGTTGCAGGAACAACGCTTTTATAATTCGCTTTGTATGATCTACGGTTCCGACCCGGACAAGTATTCCAACATCGTCTCGGACGGCTATCTCCCGCAGGAACGTGCTAGTCGCTGCGAACGCGAATTTCGCAGGACGGTCGATAGCTGGATGCGGCTCTTGGAACCGTGGCGAAAATCTTAGACAAAACCTCAGTTAAGGAGAAAATATGAAACGGTGGCTTCAATCGATATTCATAGGATCTGATGGAAAAATAAGCGGGATCGTTGCACTGGCGATCGTTGCTCTTATCGCTCTTGGATGCACATGCACCCGGAGCCTTGACCTCGGCGATGTTGCCGAGAACACCTCTACTTCTAACGATTCCCCCACATCCGAAAACACTCCTGCCAATGACCGACGCAGCGGACCAACGAGGCGTGCGGATGCTTCGAAGGGTGAAATGCCCGACGACGACGAACTGCAATCAATGATCAAAGCGACTCTGCTCGAGTTTAATGATGCGATCCAGTCGGAAGATTTCACTGAGTTCTATTCAAATATCTGTGAGCCATGGAAAAAGCAGACCTCTCCCGAAAAACTGAAGGCCTCGTTCCAGAAATTTATCGATTCGAATATCACTATTGCCTCGATAGATCCACTCACAGCCGAGTTTTCGCCGCAGCCCTCGGTGGGCCGTGAACTTGGCTACAGAACTCTAAAGATCAACGGAAGGTACTCGACAAGTCCTATGTTGACCAAGTTCGAACTGAATTACATTCCTGAAGGCAAGGAGTGGAAGCTTTCAAAGATCGTGGTTGATACGACACAGCGAAACTAGTTACAGCGACAAAGGGAAAAGGCGATACCGTTCAGACCGGACGGGAATTGCCTTTTTTTGCCGCGGCGTCTAAACTTTGAGTTTCCGGCAACATTTCAACTGATCTATTTTGAGCGATGAAAATACATGAATATCAGGGCAAGGCCCTTTTGAAGGAATTTGGCGTGCAAGTGCCGCGAGGGATAGTCGCACGATCGGCGGAAGAGGCTGAGGCTGCGGCGAAAGAGCTTGGCACGGACGTTGTCGTTGTAAAGGCTCAGATACACGCCGGAGGCCGCGGCAAGGGCGGTGGCGTAAAACTAGCAAAGTCGCCCGAAGAAGCAAAGAAGATCGCATCCGAGATGCTTGGAATGATGCTGGTGACCCATCAGACTGGTCCCGAAGGCCGAGAGGTCAGGACGCTTCTCATCGAAGAAGGCCTGCCGATCGATAAAGAGTTCTATCTCGGCATCACGCTCGACCGGGTCTCGGGCCGCAACACATTTATGGCGTCTTCCGCAGGCGGGATGGACATAGAACAGGTTGCTGAAGACACGCCTGAACTCATCCTCAAAGAGACCATCGATCCTTCCGTTGGAATGCAACCCTTTCAAGCGCGAAAGCTCGCGTTCGGGCTTGGCATTCCGAATGAATTGATCGGGCAGGCGGCCAAATTCATGCTCGCGCTCTACGACGCGTATGAAAAGATGGACGCCTCGATAGTCGAGATAAACCCGTTCCTTCTTACAAAAGACAACCGGCTGATCGCTCTCGACGCAAAGATCAATTTCGACGACAATGCGCTCTTCCGACATAAGGAATACGCCGATCTTCGCGACCTGAACGAAGAAGAGCCGCTTGAGATCGAGGCATCCAAGTTCGACCTTAATTACATCAAGCTCGACGGCAACATCGGCTGCATGGTCAACGGCGCGGGCCTGGCGATGGCAACGATGGACATCATCAAACTGGCAGGTGGCGAACCGGCAAATTTCCTCGACGTCGGCGGAGGTGCCTCGCAGGAGCGCGTCGAACAGGCATTTAAGATACTTCTCGCCGATGAGAATGTTAAAGCCGTTCTGATAAACATCTTCGGCGGCATCGTCCGCTGCGATATGGTCGCCAGCGGCGTGGTTGCTGCTGCAAAGAATCTCAACGTCTCCATCCCGATCGTCGCCCGTCTCGAAGGAACAAACGTCGAAGCCGGAAAGGAGATCCTCAACAACTCAGGCATTGGCATCATAGCCGCCGACGGAATGAACGACGCCGCCCAAAAGGTGGTCAATGCGGCTGGATAGAAAGATCGGCAAGGCTGCTGTGTTATATTACCGATAAGAACCCGCCACCCTGCGGGTTTTTCGTTTTCTGATCGAATGCCCTCCTTTTTATACTTGGCCGAAAAGCAACCATTTCGAACCGTCACCTCATCTTGTAGGTTAGTTTTCAAACAACTCTTTAACTAGAAAAAGGAAGGCAAATATATGAAGAAAGGATTAGTTCTCCTCGCGATATTGGTGTGCGCGGAAATAGGTTTTGCACAAACGGCTCGCCGCCCCGCAGCGGCAAATACACGCTCGGCAGCAACAACGAATGGCGTCGCCAGACCCGCTCAGGCGGCAAATTCGACGGTGTTCCCCATCCGCCGCGTTATCTTGTACTCGAACGGCGTCGCCTACATCGAACGCCGCGGCATGGTAACTGGAAACGCCGAGATCAACCTCTCGTTCAAACAATCACAGGTCGATGACGTCCTGAAATCGATGGTCGTCCTCGACCTCGGCCAGGGCCGCATCGGCGCCGTCTCTTATAATTCGTCCATGCCCGCCTCCGCCCGGATGTCCGAGATCCCGTTTTCCGTAAGTTCAATGACAACCGACGGCGGCGGAGTCGCAAACGTGCTAGGACAGCTTCAGGGGGCAAAGGTTGCTGTAACATCGCCGAGAGGCAGCGTTACGGGTTCGATACTAACGCTTGAGCGAAAGCAGATAAGGGATGACAAAGAAACCCGATGGGCTAACGTCCTTGTACTCGTAGGTGCCGGAGGCGAGATAACTCACATTGATCTAAGCGAAGTGAGAAGCATCAAGCTTCTGGACAATGAGACGAAACAGGATCTGCTAGACTTTGCGAATGCAGCCGCATCAACTCGACGCCGCGATGCAAAAACGATCTCCGTTACAACAATGGGAAGCGGACAGCGTGAGCTGGTCGTTAGCTATACCATCGCCGCCCCGATCTGGAAAACGACCTATCGCGCGGTTCTCGACGAGGATGGAAAGCCTTTCTTTCAGGGCTGGGCGATCGTCGATAACATAAGCGAGGACGATTGGAATGGCGTTCAGCTTTCGCTTGTCTCCGGCTCGCCTGTCTCCTTTATCCAAAATCTCCAGCAGCCCTTTTTTCGTCATCGTCCCGTTGTCCCTGCTCCCTCTGACCTTCAATTGAGGCCACAGACACATGAACCGGGCAGCGTTTCCTCTACGATCATATCGGGTACGGTAACGGATGCGAACGGAGCCGTTATCCCCGGCGCTCGACTTACTTTGACCAATGATTCCACGGGGCAGAACGTAAGCCTTTCGTCGGATCGCGCCGGCAATTTTGAACGGGCCGCTCTCGGTCCCGGTTCGCATTCGATGACCATTGATGCTTCGGGTTTTAATCGTACCATCGTCAGGGATGTGAGGCCCGGTCAGAATCTTCGTATCGAACTCGAGGTAGGAAGCGTTAGCGAAACTGTTCTCGTATCGGCATCCGAGATAGCCGATCTTCCGATAAACACACGCAACCCTCTTGCACTTGCCGGTTTGCAGCCGGGCATCGACTCCAGTAATTTCATCGGTGGTGCAGGCCCAGAAGTCTCGGTCAGCGACGCTCTCAGATCCGAAGCCTCCGGCATCATTACTGCGGCGAGCGGAAGCGATATTGGCGACCTCTTCGAATACAAGATCGAACAACCGGTTACTATCCTCCGCGACCGTTCAGCTCTGATCCCAATTGTCCAAACGAAAATGGACGGCGAACGCGTTGCGATCTATAACCAGGCCGTAAGGGCAGACCGGCCGCTCAGTGGGGTGCTGCTGAAAAACCACACAGATCTCACACTGGAGACGGGGAGCATCACAGTGCTGGACGGTAATGCGTATGCGGGCGAGGCTATGATGGAACGTCTGAAGCCACAGGAACAAAGGCTGATCTCGTTTGCTCTCGATCTCGGAACCCACGTCCGGGTAAGACAAGATCAGGGACGCGAACCCGCCCGTTTTGTCCGTGTTGTAAACGGGGTCTTCGAAGCTCATTATTTCAGGACAGAAGAAAAGACTTACGAGATCTCAAATCAGAGTGACAAACGAAAGGTGATGTATCTGGAACATCCGATCCGCAGCGGATGGGAACTCTCTGACGGTTCGCCAAAGCCCGATATTACCACGCAACGATTTTATCGTTTTCGCGTAGAGCTTTCGCCCTTTCAGGAAACTCGGCTAAGGGTAGTTGAAAGACAACCTCTGCGCGAGAGTTATCAATTGACCTCATTCACAGGAGATCAGCTTGCTATGTTTCTCTCGCGAAATAGTCTGGATAATGCAGTAAAAGAACGCCTTCAAAAGCTGATCACACTTCGGAACACTATCGGCCAGTTCAATACAAAACTCGCTGCGCTTGAACGCGAGAAGGAGAGTATATCAGACGATCAGGAGAGATTACGCGACAATATCGAAGCACTCGCAAAAACCTCCGAGGCGAGGCAGTTGATCGTACGTTACATAGCAAAAGCCAATGAGCAGGAGACCCGTTTAGAGCAGATCGAAAACGAACGGCGGGCCGTCCAGTCGGAAAAAGAACGTCTCGAACGTGAGCTTTCGTTAGAGATCAAGAACTTTGAGGTGAGGTAACGTCTCTTGCCTGAGATCGGACCAGTTTCCCGAAAGACTGGTCCAAGGATCGAATGAATAGAGAGTTCCCGCACAGTTCATAACTTGATAAAGATACGGCGGCGATAAAGCAGCCACATCAGAAACAACCAGAAGAGTATGAACGCGATGGCATACGCAAGCGAAGCATTTATCGGCTCCGCCCAGGTGAGGAACAGATTCTGAAATATCCATTGTTGGAGAGATATCTCCTTACCCTCCGGCCCGCCCACCTTGATTATGCCGAGCAGGCGCGCCGTTATCCCTGAGAATACGAACAGAGCCAGGGCATTAACGCCAAAGATCACAAATGGCTTTGCCCAGCGTTTGTATCCCTTGATGTCGATAAGAAAATAGCAGACACCGAGAGTAAGCAACGCCAAACCGGAAGTATAAACTGTATAGGAACTCGTCCAGAGCGATTTGTTAAGCGGAAACACCAGGCTCCAGGCCCAGCCGATCGCGAGCAGCAACGTGCCGAAAAAGAAAAGTCCCGTCGCCTTTTCGAGTGATGAGTGACGAGCGACGAGTGACGAGAGTTGTGTCCCGGACCCCTCACTCGGATCTGCACCGACCGGACTTTCGCTAATGACTTCGTCCCTTGTCCCGCCGTTATTATTTTCGGAAGAAATTCTCTCCTCGGCCTCAACACCTGCATTGCCGATCCTACGCGTCGCAACGCTTTTCTCATCACTCGTTACTCGCCCCTCGTCACTGCGTCTTAGCCACTTCCCTGTCAGCACGCCTGAGATCGTGGTCGCGATCGCCGGAAGTGTCGAGAGAATTCCTTCAGGGTCGAAGACCTTCCCTGCTTTCCACATATGGTCGTATCCTAGGATGACGCGATCCAGAAAGGCCGCGAGATTGCACGCCCTATCGTCGATGGTCGTTATCTCACAGCCCGGAACCGGCACTTTTGTCATCAGCAGCCAATAGATCAGCAGCAGCGCGATGCCGATCGCCGTCTGATGTTTCCAACCCGTGTGCAAATAGATCAGCGAAACTATCAGATAACAAACCGCTATCCGCTGCAGCACGCCCGGTATTCGCATCGTCCCGACGTTATATGCCGTAACTTCCCAGCCCGCAAAATAATAACCAAACACTATCAGCGTCCACGCCGCGACAAGAGCAAAAGCGATCCTGAACTTCCGCAGATATAGAAAATACAGCGCGGCGATGATCGAAAGTGCGGCCAGCCACTTCAGCGGCCACGGTATCGCCGTCTCGTTTATAACAAAAAGCGGTAATGCGGAGATCGCTAGCCCGCTGGCAAAGATAGCCGCCGAACGCGTCAAGATCTTTTTGTAAACGTCCCGGGTTATGCCTTCTTCGATACGTTTGTCCAAGGCGATCGGTATGGCGACACCAACGATGAAAAGAAAGAAAGGAAAGATATAGTCGGTGGGCGTGATGCCGTGCCATTCGGCATGTTTCAACGGGCCGTATATCGCAGACCACGTGCCGGGATTATTAACCAACACCATTGCGGCAATGGTTATCCCTCGAAAGACATCCAGCGAGATCAGACGCCCTTGATTTGAGTTCATTTCCACGATTCCGCGTTCGTACTAGGCCGCTATCTGTCGCTCTCGGTGAGCCTTGATCTTTTTGTCCGGACATTTGCCGGTATCAGTTCGCTACCATCCGTACCTCTTGCGGGTTGAGGTGATATGTGCCGTGTGATGACGCGAGTGCCAGGCATAGAGCGCCAAGGCATTCTCGAGTTTCCACGTCCCCGATTCGGGATGTTCGAACACTCGTTGATAATCCTCGCCCGTCATCGCCTCCAACATCGCGACCCACCGGCGGTGCAGCCCTTCGATGATCGACAACGACACATCGATCGGTAAATGGCTGTCAGCGAGGTCGGCCCAGCGTTCTTCGTAATACGGACGGATCACCGGCCTGTCCTCGGTCAGCGCCAGCTTGAATCTGCAATAGGAGTTCATATGGCTGTCAGCCAGATGGTGTACGGTTTGGCGGAGCGTCCAGCCCCCGGGGCGGTATCGCGTGTCGAGCTGTTCGTCGGTAAGCCCTTCAACCGCCGCGCGTAGCAATGCCGGCAACTCTGCTATCGCCTGTATCCGTTCTTCGCGTGATTCGTTCTCGTCCGGTTCATACGGGCCGATCGGAAATCTCAGGTCTTCCATATTCTAAGGCAGATAAGCGTCCTCGAATCGCGTGAATGGCTTCAAGAATGCCATCCGGATCGTGTCGGTCGGGCCGTTACGCTGTTTTGCAATTATGATCTCCGCAATATTCTGCCGTTCCTCCGGTATATCGTCGGGATTCTTTGCATAGTAATCCTCGCGATAGATGAATGCAACAACGTCGGCGTCTTGTTCGATGCTTCCTGATTCACGGAGGTCGGACATCATTGGCTTTGGCGGGTTCCTCGCCTCTGGTGCCCGCGATAGTTGTGAGAGAGCCAGTACCGGACAATTGAATTCCTTCGCCAGTGCCTTTAGGTCACGGGATATCTGTGAGACCTCCTGTTGGCGGTTCTCGTTTCGGCGGGTGCCGCCGCCCATTAGCTGCAGATAGTCCACGACCACCAGGTCGAGCCGCTTCTGCTCCACCGCAAGCCGGCGAAGCTTTGCCCGCATCTCGATAACGGAGATCCCGGGCGTATCGTCAATATAAAGTTGGGTCTCCGACAAGTCAGCGATCGCCTCTGCCAGCCGCACCCAATCCTGCTGTGAAAGCATTCCGAGCCTCAACTTTCGCGCATCTACCGACGCCTGCGAGCTCAGCATACGCATCACAAGCTGCTCTTTCGACATCTCAAGAGAGAAGACCGCGACCACCGCCTTTTCCCGAACGGCAGCGCGTTGGGCGATGTTCAAGCAAAGCGCGGTCTTGCCCATAGAGGGCCGCGCGGCCACGATTATCAGATCGCCGGCCTGAAACCCGGATGTCACATTGTCAAGGTCACGAAACCCGGTAGCGAGGCCGGTCAGAGCGTGCGACTCGCGGCGGGCAAAATCCTGGATCTTGTGAAAAACGTTCTCTGCGATCGGCCTAACCGATTCAAACCCGTCCCTCGCTTTCTGCTCCGCAAGCGAAAAGATCATCTGCTCGGCACGATCGATCACGACCTCCGGGTCGTCCTGCTCTTCCAGGGCCTCACTTGTTATCTCGTTGCACGTGCGAACGAGCGTACGCATCATCGATTTTCCGCGGACCACATTTATGTAGTCTTGCAGATCTGAAAAGTGAGGCAGCCCGTAGGTCAGATTCGCGATCGCCGCAACCCCACCAATGGCGTCAACTGAACCTTCCCTTTTCAGTTCCTCAGCTATCAGAATGGGGTCGATCCGCTTTGAAACATCAAACAATGAGACCATCGCGGCGTAGATCTTGCGGTGAAATGGCGAGTAAAAATCCTCGGGCCTTAGGTGCTCTATTGTTTGGGTTATCAGCGAGTTGTCGAGCAGGATCGCTCCGAGTATCGCCCTCTCGCTGTCTTCGCTTGACGGCAGCGCCCTCTCGAGGAATTGATCTCGTCGTGCTTCTGGGTATGCAGCCATAACTTCTTTGACCTCTTAATTTAGGGAATACTTCGACCAGACCGGCAGGGCCGGTATATCCATTGGATCGACTCGAAAACTGATGTGTGGGAATGACTTTGTAGAGACAGATATTACACCCACAGTGTTCGTTTTCAAAACCCGAAACCAAGATTTTTTTTCGGTCATGATCCGTTATCAAAAACGAAAAATTGACCGCCGCCGGAACCCGGTTGCGGTCAATAATTTATACGAATAGTGATGCCTATTCGGACGCTTCGGTGTTCGCCTCGGCAGGTACTTCAGTGGCCGTCTCGCCCGCTTCTTCTTCTGCCACTGCCCTGTCTGTTCTTTCAGCCCGGGCCTTCCGCTCTGCTTTCGGTTCCTCTGCGGACTCACCGCCTTCGGCCGTCACCGTGACCGGCACGTCAAGCGCGACCTCGCGATGAAGTTTCACCTTCACCGTATAATCACCGGTTTCCTTTATCGGTTCCCGAAGGCTTATCTTCCTTCGGTCGATCTCATATCCCATCGCGTTGAGAGCCTCGGCGATATCCATTGACGTCACCGATCCGAACAGCGTTCCGCCCTCGCCGGCCTTTCGTTCGAATGAAAGAGCTATCGTGTCCATCTGCTCTCTCTGCGCTTCGGCGGTGGCCCGCTCGGCCGCAGCCTTTTTGAGCAGCGCGGCCCGCTCCTGTTCGATCTGCTTTACGTTGCCCTTGGTCGCAAGTGTGGCAAGCCCCTGCGGCAGCAGGTAGTTACGGGCGTAGCCGGCCCGTACCTTGACTATTTCTCCCCGGCCGCCAAGAGCCTCGATATCCTCACGCAGCAAAATTGTTGTAGTTGCCATAGTAATACCCTCCCGGCCCTATTCGGCCACGAACGGCAGCATCGCCATCGTTCGCGCACGCTTAATGGCTCGTGCTATCCGCCTCTGGTCCTTGGCCGTTACGCCCGAGATACGCCTCGGCATTATCTTGCCACGTTCCGGTATGAACTGCCGTAGATATTCGACGTCCTTCCAGTCAACATAATCCGGCACCATATGGCGCGGACGTCGACGCTGATATCTGCGGGGCATCTTGTCGCCGAACGAATCATCGTCAATTATCGCGCTGTCAACCGTGGTTTCCGTTTCTCTTTCTGCCATAATTTCCTCCGATCAGGCCTGTACCTCCGGCGCGGTCTCGGCCGCTTCCTCCGGTGTGTTCCTAAAGCTAGCACGCTTTGCCAAGCGGCTTTCGCGCTTTGCCCTCATCTTTTCCGCCTTCTTCCGGTCCTCATCAACCCTAACGGTAATGTACCGAATGATAAGGTCGTTCACCCTCATTCGGCGTTCGAGCTCGGCGATCTCCTGTCCGCTTCCCTCGATCTCAAAGAGCACATAGTGGCCTTCGGTCTTCTTGTTTATTGGGTAGGCAAGCTCGCGGCGTCCGATATCTTCCATGTGGATCACGGAACCTCCTTCTTTTTCGATCAGTTTGCCAACCGCTTCGTTTAATTTTGTGACCTTATCGGAAGGCGTGTCCGCATCCACGATATACATCACTTCATACGTTCTGTTTGCCAATTTACATTCCTCCTTTTGGCTCTTCGGCCCAGATCTTAACGATCGGGGCAAGAAGGTCAAATCTTTCGATCTGTCCGGCATTGTTCAGTTGAACTCCGCCATCGTACTTTCCGTGCCGTCCGAAATTATCATCCTTACGGCCCGGGCACTTCTTTCTATCGCTTCATTTACCGCTTCGACCTCCGCTTTCGCAAAGTTCTGCAGAACAAAGTCGCTCGTGTTCGAGACCGGATGTTCAGGCATGATCCCGATCCTCACCCGGATAATATCGCCCGATCCCAAGTGGCTGAACACGGACCTCAACCCGTTATGTCCGCCGTGAGAACCCTTTGGCCGGATCCTTATCTTACCCAGAGGAAGAGCCAGGTCGTCAGAGATCAGGATCAGCCTTTCCACCGAACGTCCCGGCTTTCTGAGCAGACAACTGACGGCCTCTCCGCTCAGATTCATAAAGGTCAGCGGCTTCACAAGTTCCGCCGTTTGCCCCTCGATCACCGCTCGGCCTATCAACGATCGGCACTCTTCCCGTTTTACCGCCGTCTGCGCCTCTTGTGCGAGACGATCGACGACCATGAAACCGAGATTGTGGCGGGTACGCTCGTACCGCTCACCCGGATTACCCAGACCTACGATCAGCCAATTATCAAAAAGCGTTTCCATCTACGCCCAGAGTGCAGGCCCCACGCTCGCCGAGCGGCGGCCGCAACGCCCCGCACCCTGTAGTCCTATTCGCCGGCTTCAGGTTCGGCCGGGGTGTCTTCAGCCGTAGCTTCGGCCTCTTCACCGACCACTTCAGGCTCGGCTCCTTCCTCGATCTGCGGCTCAAGCTCAACCTCTTTAACCACGGCAATCGAAGCCACGACCGTCTCCGGTGATTCATTGATGTCGATCCCGTCGTCGACCTTGATATCGGATACATGGATCGAATGTTCCATCGTCAGGCCGCTGATGTCGATGTCGATCGATTCGGGCGTCTTCGCGGGTTCACAAAGGACCTTTATCTCACGAAGGTTCTGGGACACAACGGCGCCCTCTTCCAATGTTATCTCTGGCTGGCCGATAAGATGGATCGGGACCGTCATTTCTATCTTCTCACCCTTTGCAAATCGTCTTAGGTCAGCGTGTATCAATCGGCCCTTAAGCGAGTCGATCTGGCGATCCTGAAAGATGACGTCGTTGACGTCACCCGCGATATCGAGCGAAAAGACTGTGTTCACACCAGCTTCGGTCCTGAGTATCGCAGCCAGGTCCTTTAGCTCAGCCGCCGCCGAAACGCTGTCGGTTCCGCCGCCGTAAACCACGACGGGTATCTTTCCCGAGGCTCGCAAACGACGATTGGCGTTCTTGCCAAGCTCTTCGCGTTTCTCTGCTTTAACAATAATTTTCTCAGCCATAAATTTAACTCCGGGCCCCGCAGGGCCGCCCAGATACCAGATATCAGATAAACAGTGACGAAACGCTAGTCTCGTCGTGTATCGAATTGATCGCCGAAGCGAGCAGTCTCGCCACGCTTAACACCTCGATCCTGCCGTTATCAAGAAGCGGCTTGGCGAAGTCGCCAACCGGGATCGTGTTCGTAACAATGATCTTTTTCAGGTAGGACGTGCTGATGTTCTCCACGGCCTTTCCTGAAAGCACAGCATGCGTAAAGCAAGCATATACCTCTTTCGCACCATTTTCGTGCAGCGCTCTGGCGACCTTGCAGATCGTGCCGCCGGTGTCACACATATCGTCAACGATAAGACAGTTCTTTCCGTCAACATCGCCGACAACGTTCATTACGTCCGCTTCGTTCGCACGTTCACGACGCTTGTCGCAAAGAGCAAGGCCAGCGTCCAAACGCTTTGCATATGCCCTTGCACGTTCGGCTCCTCCCGTGTCGGGTGCAACCACCACCAAGTCCTCGATCGGATTCGTCCTGAAGTAATCCACCACTATCGGCGCCGCATATAGATGATCGACCGGAATATCAAAGAAACCCTGTATCTGCGAAGCATGCAGATCTACCGTCAATACCCGGTCGGCCCCCGCCTTCGTGATCAGATTCGCGACCAGCTTGGCAGCGATCGGGACGCGAGGCCGGTCTTTCTTGTCCGACCGTGCGTAGCCGAAATACGGAAGCACCGCTGTCACCCTTTCCGCCGAGGCCCTCATAAAGGTGTCCTGCATTATTAGCAGTTCCATCAGGTGCCGGTCGGTTGGCGGACACGTCGGCTGGACGATAAAAACGTCGCTCCCGCGGACGTTCTCCTCGATCTGAAAATTGAACTCACCGTCGGAAAAGCGTCCCGTGGTCGCCCTGCCCAGGTCAAGGTTCAAATGCCCGCAGATCTCCTCGGCAAGCGGCCGGTTGGCATTGCCCGAAAATATCTTGATATTGCCCGTTACGCTCATCGGTCTCTTTCAAGAGTGGGTTCGGTCTCTGCCGTCCCAGTGGTTCGCGCAAAAAAAGTAAAAGCGGGCGACCAGCACACTGATCACCCGCTCCGATATCGAACATTGGCTGGGGCGGAAGGATTCGAACCTACGAATGCCGGATCCAAAGACCGGTGCCTTACCACTTGGCGACGCCCCAATGCAAAACTCGTAAAAAAACTCGGAAGCGGACTAGAACACTTGATCCAGTGCCTCGCGGTATTCGCTCCGCGAGATAGTCGCTACGGCAAAACCTCGCCAGTCGGCATTTACGCCGAGGGCTTTCATTGCTGTCTGCCGTGTTGTTTCGTTGTCAAAAATTCCAAATACACTGGCCCCGCTGCCGCTCATTAAAGCGTTCACCGCCCCCAGCTCCAGCAACCGCTCTTTAGCGGTTCTGACGTCAGGATACGCGGCAAATACCGGGCCCTCAAGGTCGTTTTCCAACGACAACTGCCTCAAATCGGCATTTTCTGCCCATTTTCGGCAAACTAAAAGGTTACGATTCGGGTCAGTGCTTGTCAAGTCCGCGGCATCAAGCCGCCCGTAGGCCTCCGAAGCCGGCACCGAAACAGGCGGTGTAACGATCAATAACAACTTTTCCTCGATATCGGGGATCTCCGAGACACTCTCGCCCCGGCCGTGGCCCACTGCTGTGCCGCCCACCAGGAAGAACGGCACGTCGGATCCGAGTTCGGCACCGATGGCCGCAAGCTCCGGTGCCGTCATTCCCGTCCGCCATAACCTGTTAAGCGCCAACAGCGTAACGGCGGCGTTCGACGACCCGCCACCCAACCCTCCCGGCGCAGGAATGTGCTTCTCGATATGAATGGTCACGCCCTTCTTTATGCCGGCCGCTTCCCTAAGCATAACAGCCGCGCGAACCGCAAGATTGTTTTCGTCCGACGGAACACTCGGCGAGTCGCAGCGAGCCGAGACATCATCAGCGGTCTCAAACCTCAATCGATCCGCAAGTGAGACCGTTTGGAACACCGTGACTATCTCATGGTAGCCGTCGGGCCTTTTACCAAGCACCTTTAGACGAAGATTGATCTTTGCAAATGAAGGTAGTGTAATGTGGCTTTCTTGCACAGAACGAGATTATTAGTTGTGTGACCATGGTGCAAGCATCCGCTTTCTCGTCATGTCAGCCAGTAATACGAAAAGGGCATGCCCCGGCTCCCACAGCGAGTACATACCCTTTTTTAGGTCACCGTCGATTTCGAACGGAGACTCTTGTTATAGCTATCTATGAATGAAAACCTGTGTAAAATAATACGCTCCGTCGTCACCCACCGCTACGCCGATCGCGGCCTCTTTCCATTGCTGGCTGAGCATATTCCGCCTGTGCGAAGGTGAATTCAGCCAGCTCGTAACTGCCTTTTGCTCCGGATCTTTGTAACCCCGCATGTAAGCGATGTTCTCACCGATCGCCCTCCAGCCCCGTACGCCAAAAAGGTCGGCTCGGTCGTCCACCATCGAACCGTCCTGTCCCTGGTGGCTGAAAAAGCTGTTTGCGGCCATATTCATTGAATGAAGCCGTGCAACTTGGGCAAGATCCTCGCTCCAGCCAAGCCGTGGAAGGCCCCTGGAGGCACGTTCCGCATTCATCAGATCAAAAGTGGACCGCTCTACCTGCAGTATGCCGGAAGACGGCCGGGGAACCGACGGAGGTTTTACATTAGCTGGCCGTCTCGTCGCATTTCTAATGCTCCCGATCTCGTCAACCAATATAGGTTGGGGCCTGTTTGTGGATTGGGGATAGGCCGCAGCAACAAGCAGTAAAGAAATTAAGATGGTGTATGGGGTTCTAAGGATCAAGTTCACCTCACTTCGGCAGCCGGACCACCCACTACACGGGCTCCTGGCTTTGCGTACGCCGCTAAGATCGGCGCTTGCCATTTCGGATAAGGTCAGGTGCCCTCAGCGCGAGCACCGTTTTCGGGTGGAAACCGTTGCATTTTCCACCCAACATAATTAAACAGTTATTGCCCGGCCGATTCCCGAAATATCAGGCTCGGATGCTAAAATTTAATAAACCGAGCAGGCCCCGACGAACGATCGGACTTTGACGCCGAGGATTCGATCTACGGTCGAAATACCTTTGCGGCCGCAGAAGGTCGGGACGGTCCATTTCAGATGAATGAAGGAAGCTCAAATAAGACGGGCCAATTTGTCCAACTCGGACGAAAGCCCGCCGAACCGGTCGACGAACCGCACATCGATCCGGTCTGCAAGATGTTCGTAATGCCCGAAACGGCCGCCGCTTCTTACGAATACAACGGCGAGACTTACTACTTCTGCATGCCCGGCTGTAAAGCCAAGTTCGCCTCCGACCCTGAGAAGTATCTAGCACCACCAGTCGAGAGCACGCACGATGACTCCGGCCAATCCGCAATCCGCGATCCGCAATCCGCAATCGAATACACCTGCCCGATGCACCCTGAGATCATCCAGATCGGCCCCGGTTCGTGCCCCATCTGCGGAATGGCCCTTGAACCAAAAGAGATCAGCCTCGACGATACCCCCGATCCTGAATATATCGATATGAAGCGCCGGTTTTGGATATCTGCCGCTCTGACGCTTCCCGTGCTTGTGCTTGCGATGGGTGAGATGTTCCCCGCCTTTCATTCGGTCGTCTCCCCGAGTATCTCCATCTGGATACAATTCTTGCTTGCCACTCCGGTTGTGCTGTGGGGCGGCTGGCCATTCTTCGAGCGCTCCTGGGCTTCTGTAAAGAATGCCAGCCCAAATATGTTCACGCTTATTGCGATAGGTACCGGTGCGGCACTCCTTTACAGCATCACGGCCCTGTTCGCACCCCAACTATTCCCGGACACCCTTCTTGACGCCCATACGGGCCTGATCCCGGTTTATTTCGAGGCCGCAGCGGTCATAACCACGCTGGTTCTATCGGGCCAGGTGTTGGAGTTGAAAGCGCGTTCACAGACGTCCTCCGCTATAAAAGAACTGCTCCGGCTTGCACCTGAGACCGCGACCGTCGTGTTTGATGACGGTTCGGAGGAGGTTATAGACCTGCGCCACGTTGTTGAGGGACAGACACTCCGCGTTAAGGCGAACGAAAAGGTCCCAACCGATGGCGAGATCATCGAAGGTGAGACCTCTATCGACGAATCAATGGTAACGGGCGAATCGATGCCCGTATCAAAAAAAGCAGGCGACAAGGTCATAGGAGGCACGATCAACAGCAACCGCAGCTTTCTGATGCGTGCGGAAAGGGTCGGCAAAGAAACCTTGCTTGCACAGATCGTCAAAATGGTCGGTGAGGCACAGCGTAGCCGTGCCCCTATCCAGCGCCTTGCAGATGCAGTCTCGGCCTACTTCGTCCCCGCGGTTATCGTTGTTGCGATCATTGCATTTGTCGTATGGCTGATATTCGGAAGCCTGACATACGCTATCGTCGCCGCCGTTTCAGTTCTGATCATCGCTTGCCCTTGCGCCCTTGGCCTCGCAACTCCGATGTCGATAATGGTCGGGACCGGGGTCGGTGCAAAGAACGGCGTCCTCATCAAAAAGGCCGAAGCCCTCGAACTGCTGGAGAATGTGGACGTGCTGGTGATAGATAAGACAGGAACGCTTACAGAGGGTAAGCCAAGCGTTGAGAAGATCGTAGCCTTCGAAGGATACGACGAAAATGAGCTGCTTCAGCTTGCAGCGTCACTAGAAATCCACAGCGAACATCCGATCGCGACATCAATCGTACAAGAAGCCGCTAAACGCGGCCTTCCGCTTTCTCCGGTAGTCGATTTTGTATCAATGACTGGAGTAGGTGTAAAAGGAAACATAAACGGGCAGGAGATAAAGGTTGTCAGCGGTCACTCGAAGCATGCGTGGAAAGAAACGCCAATGCGGGACGAGGACGTACAGTATTTATTTGATGAGATTGATGGTACGCCCCTGCGAGAACGCCTGTTGTCGTTTGCGTACGTAGTGGTCAACAATGAGAGCATCGGAGGCATTGGTGTCTGGGATGCACTGAAGCCGTCTTCGAGGACGACAGTCCGGGCCCTCCAGGACCAAGGGATAGAAGTCGTCATGATGACAGGAGATAGCAAACAAATTGCGGAATTAGTTGCTTATCCATTAGATATCACGAAGGTATATGCCGAGGTCATGCCCGAAGATAAAGCGGCAAAGGTCAAAGAGCTGCAATCGCAGGGCAAGATCGTTGCAATGGCCGGCGATGGCGTTAATGACGCTCCCGCACTCGCACAGGCAGACGTCGGCATTGCCTTTGCCTCCGGAACTGACGTCGCCATCGAATCGGCCGACATCACCCTGCTAAAACCCGACCTTGATGGCATTCTGAAAGCTCGAAACCTAAGCCTGAACACGATGAAGAACATCCGCCAAAACTTGTTCTTCGCCTTTGCCTATAACCTGATGGGTGTACCCATCGCGGCGGGTGTTCTTTTCCCGGTCTTCGGAGTGTTGCTTTCGCCAATGATCGCAAGCGCCGCTATGACATTCAGCTCGGTCTCTGTGATCGCAAATGCTTTACGGTTAAGAAACCAGAAATTCTAGCCGCGAATTAACGAATAGCACGTAACTAAGTTTGTGTAGTCCGTGCGATCCGTGGCTAAATCTCCTTATGGCAAAGATCGCAATTGCAATTCACGGCGGGGCAGGCACCATTCTCAGATCTCAAATGACGCCTGACCTGGAACGCGAATATCGTCACGAACTGGGATCGGCACTCAATGCAGGTTGGGACATTCTCGAAAAAGGCGGCTCGTCTCTTGACGCTGTCGAGGCAGCTGTCGTCTCGCTTGAAGATTTTCCGCTCTTCAATGCCGGACGCGGGTCGGTTTTCACCTCCGAAGGCAAGAACGAGATGGATGCCGCCATTATGGACGGCACCCGTCTGCGGGCAGGCTCGGTCGCCTTTGTCCGCAATGTCAGGAACCCGATCCGCCTCGCCAGGCTCGTGATGGAGCGGACCGAACACGTCCTGCTTGCCGGCGAGGGTGCCAACCAGTTTGCCGCAGAAACAGGAATAGAAACTGCCCCTGATGAATACTTCTTCACCGAACATCGCTGGCTGCAATTACAGGATGCGATCGCCGACGGACGAGTTCGGCTTGACCACTCTGCCGCCGCCCCGGAAACGACGGCCGCAGCCCCCTCGGCTGATGACATTCCGCATTCCGCACTCCGCACTCCGCATTCGAAGGGAACGGTCGGAGCTGTCGCCTGCGATTCGAAGGGCCATCTGGCGGCTGCAACCTCGACCGGCGGAATGACCAATAAGAAATTCGGACGTATCGGCGATTCGCCGATCATCGGAGCCGGGACCTACGCCGACGACCTCTGCGCCGTCTCATGTACTGGCCATGGCGAGTTCTTTATGCTTGGTGTCTCGGCTTACGACATCGCCGCAAGAATGCGTTACAAGGAGCTCTCGCTTGAAGACGCCGCCCGCGAGACCATTGACCGCCTAACCGAGATCGGCGGCGAAGGCGGCCTCATCGCTGTCGACCGGCAAGGTAATGTCGTAACACCATTCAACTCCGAAGGAATGTACCGAGCCTCGATCAGGTATGGCGGCGATTCGCTGATCGGGATCTACAAATAGCATCCCCCTTTTACTTCCATTGGAGTGTTGACCTAAAGCGTGGTATCGATGCCGCTAGAGGCGAAATAAGTACGGACGTTAGTCTAATACAGTGATCCTCGTATTTGGCAGGTTCGTTATCCATGCTGAGAATCGTACTATCAGGTCTCCTATACGAAGATGAAAAGACTCCTATCCAACTCTTGGTCGGAATGATCTTGGCGAGTGTGCGTGAAGTTGGCATATCGTCGGTCAACGAAAGTTGATCAACCACTCCATTGGGTGCGTACTTGACATGAATGTAGCGGCCTCTGTAATCCATGCATTCTGAACCCTCTAGATCTGTCGGAAAATGAGTGGACCGACAGGCTTGAGCGCCTAGAAATACGTCGCCTATTAGATCTCGGGTAGGTCGCGGCTTGCATTCCCGGAAGCTCAGCAGATCCAAGGCAGGAACTGCTGCCAGTGCCTTGTCAACGGCTTCAGCAATTCTGCCGGGACCGATCGCTTCAGTCTCGGCCTCGTTCAGCGGATAGAAATCATCCCAAGTCAATAGCCGTTGCTCTGACACACAAGAATTCCTCGGGCAATGAAATGTGCTTAGAGTTCCGTAGTAGCCCTTCCAGTTCATAGCTCGGTGCGAGTATTCCCTTGGTTTCGAGCTTTCAAGTCCGCGAAGTGTGTTTATCAGGAGATCGAACTGCCGAACATCGAACTGCGTGCCCTTATATTTCGTCTCAGGAAAAGTTCCGAATTCCCAAAAGTAGGCATTCTTCTTGGTTCTAACGAACCACAATGTCTGGATATCGTTGGAGTGATAAGGCGGCCACTCGATCAATACCGAGGAGATGATTGGTTCGGACTTCCATTCGGCGACCAGCTTTGTGATTCGACCAGATTGGAAACGTCGTGCACGACTCGCCAGATTCGACGTTTCTTCTTTCCCGGCTGCTTCGAAAAGTTTTGCATACGATAAATCCCAGCCAAGCGATTCGGGAACGCGTTGCTGGCCATTAGCAGTAGCAACTGTTCCCCAACAGACCAAGGCCAAAATATTAGAGATGAAAATCAACTTTGCCATTCATATGCCGTCTCAAGATCTTGATTGTCCGTGTTGGATGCTCGAATCGGTACCTACTGTTGCAACTCCTCCAGCATCTTGTCCCTGATCTCCTGAACATACCCGATATCTTCCGGCACCACGTCGGCGAGCGTTACAACGAGTTCGCCTTTGCGGCCGTTCTTTATCGCGTGGTGTATCGCTTCACGGCTTTCGGGGATGACCCTGACCTGCGGTTCGCCTTCGCTGCGGGCGATTCCCTCTTGGATCAGCTCTGCTATCTCCGAAGCTTCCCTTCCTCTCAGGTAATTCCCTGCCCTGATCACGATGCGGTCAAAGTTCGCACCGGCTATCTCGCCCATCTCTCTTATGTCCTCATCGCGTCGGTCTCCCGGTATCGTTATCACCACCGTCCGGTACTTATTGGGCAGCCTAGACACGAACTTCACCAATCCATTGAAACCTGCGGGGTTGTGTGCGTAATCCATCAGTACCGTTACAGGCCCGACCTCTATAAAGTTCAACCTGCCTGGCGTCTGAGCCGTACCGGCATTGAACGTCGTGAGCCCTACGCGAATATCCTCTATCGAAACACCGTGAACAAAGCTCGCAAGCGTAGCAGCGAGAACATTCTGCACCATGAACTCCGCTCTGCCTCCATAGGTCAGCGGTATATTGCTCACCTTCTCAACTCTGACCTTCCATTTGCCCTTCAGGATGGTAACGTAACCGTTCTCATAGACACACGAGACGCGTCCGCGTTCGGCACGCCGCTTAATGGTCGGGTTGTTCTCGTCCATCGAAAAGCAGACCACCCTTCCATCAACAAGCTCCTTCATCCTATAGACCAGTTCATCCTCCGCATTGAGAACGGCATAACCCGACTTTGCAACAGCCCTCGGAACGACCGACTTTACCCGTGCAAGGTCTTCCAGGGTGTTGACGTCCTTCATCCCAAGGTGATCTGCCGCCACGTTCAACACGACTCCGACATCGCAATGGTCAAACCCAAGCCCTGAGCGAATGATGCCGCCGCGTGCCGTTTCCAGCACGGCAACATCCACTGTAGGATCTTTCAGCACAAGCTGGGCCGAGACCGGGCCTGTATTATCACCCCTTACTATTTGCTGGTTTTGGATGTAAGTTCCGTCTGTGGTCGTAAAACCAACCGTCCTCCCGGCACCCTTCAGAATGTGGGCGATCAGCCTTGTCGTTGTCGTTTTCCCGTTCGTACCCGTTATCGCAAAAATGGGTATCCTGCTTTCGGTTCCCGGTGGGAAGAGCATATCGATCACGTGCTCAGCAACATTCCGCCCGATCCCCTCGCTCGGAGCCAAGTGCATCCTGAAGCCCGGTGCCGCATTGACCTCGATGATCCCCCCTCCGTTCTGGTGCAAAGGCTCGCTTACGTTCGGAGCAATTATGTCCACACCTGCAACATCAAGCCCGATGATCTTCGCGATCCTCTCAAAAAGAAACACGTTCTCCGGATGAACTTCATCTGTAAAGTCGATCGCCGTCCCTCCGGTCGATATATTGGCGGTTGTTTTCAAATAGAGCGTCTCGCCCTCAGGCAGCACGCTATCCAATTCGTAACCCGCGTTTCTGACGCATCGCATCGTCTGGCCGTCAATGTCTATCTCGGTTAAAACGTTCTCGTGGCCGTACCCTCGCCTTGGATCGGCATTCGTCTCGTCGATCAGTTCCTGTATCGTCTGCTTTCCATCACCAACAACGTGTGCCGGAACCCGTTTCGCAACGGCTATCAATCTGTTGTTCACAACTAGAGCCCGAAAGTCTGCTCCGTCCAGCTGCTTTTCAACGATCACCCAACGCGAATATTCCTTTGCCTTTTCCCAGGCGACCATCGCCTCTTCCAGCGATTTGACCCCTACGGTCGCCCCTTTGCCGTGATTCCCGTCCAAAGGCTTTATGACTACCGGGAATCCTACCCGCTCAAGCGTTCCCTCGAGCTCATCCTCATCTCGTATCCGATATCCTTTCGGTACGGGGACGCCCATGTCTCCGAGCAGAGTCTTTGTGGCGTGTTTGTTACCGGCGATATCGACAGCGATCATATTAGTATTCGCCGTCGTTGTAGCCTGTATCCGTTTCTGGTGGACCCCGTAACCAAGCTGAACCAACGATTGGTCGTTGAGCCTTATATATGGAATACCTCTGCTAACCGCCTCTTCAACAAGAGACCCGGTCGAAGGCCCAAAGCGGACCTCTTCGCGGATCTCACGCATCCTTTGAATGTCGTCTGCAACCTCGGCCTTAATCTCATCCATCGGCTTGTCTTCAGCAAGCCCCAGAAACAACCTTACCGAAGCACGTGCCGCATATCTGCCGACCTCTTCTTCGTGATAACTAAAAACAACATTGTAGACGCCCCTTTCGTCCGTTTCTCGCGTCCGGCCATACCCGGTGTCCATTCCCGCAAGGGTCTGGAACTCAAGAGCAAAGTGCTCGATTATGTGCCCTGCCCAAGTACCTTCCTGCACGCGACGCAGGAAACCGCCCTCCTCGCTGTAACTACAACCGTGTGTCAACAGCGACGGCATAACTTCGTTCATCCTGCCGTAAAACCCGTCGATCTTATCCGAAGGCTTGTCCTCATAATCGCCGATATCCAGACGCATTATGATCAGCTTCTTCCAATAGCCGCTCCAATAGTTCGGCCCGCGAAGTGTTCTTATCTCAAGAATTTCCATGGTTCAAGATTCCAGATTCCAGATTCCAGATTGCAGACGACGATCGACAGGTCAAACAAATTTACGCCCCCTGAACTCGTTATTTCTGAGGTATCGCTGAAAACCCGACACCTGATTGCTTACCTGTTTTACACGATCGAGAAGCCCGTTGATCTCTTCTTCGGTAATATATCCTCGTCGGTGGGCAAACAACATCTGAGCCCGCAATTCACCACACGACCCTTTAGCTATCGCGAGGAAATTGATGAACTCTTTGTTGCCGTCACGCTCGAATCCTTCCGCAATGTTTGAGAATACAGAGATAGCACATCGACGAATTTGATCACGTAGAGCGAAATCTCGAGAAAACGGTTCGCGTGAACTGAGATCATAAACGTCGTTCGCAATTTCGAACGTTAGCTTCCAAACCTCCAGATCTTCGAATCGTTCTATTCTCGCCATCGCCTTTCAGTAATTTTACCGAACGAATTGTTCCTTTTGCGTCAACGTCAAACTTCAAATCTGGAATCTGGAATCTGGAATCCCGAATCACCCAAGGTCAGGTAGAAGAAACTCCTGCGGCGGCTGTAAGGGGTGACGATCAATGTAATCATAGACAAGCCCGTCACGCAGGATATGCATCTTTACTCCGCACACGCTGTACGATTCGTGTTCGGCGACTTCCGCGATCTCGTTGTACGAAATACAGGAACCATCAACAACTGTGACCGAGCCTTTGCCGACGACCTCCAGAACTCCCTTGCCATCGAGGATGATCGCCGTGTTCTCATCAATGCCGATCCCGAGATTGTAGGGGTTATAGGAAACAGCCGTGATCAGCCGGCTTATCCGGCCGCGTTCGGTAAAGTGCTGATCGATGATGATATTCTTTAGAAACCCTAGCCCCGGCGAGAGCTGTACCGCTCCCTTATGCGGGTGTGAGGTCGCTTCGCCGCGGACGATCATCGACGTGCTCATCCCGGCAGCTCCGGCACTCGTTCCTGCGAGAACCAACGGCGTTTCCCGAACCATCTTCCGCAGCTTCTCCGCGACCTTTGTCCCGCCGAGCAGCGAGACAAGCCGCATCTGGTCGCCGCCGGTCATAAAAACGCCGGTAACGCCGCCGAGCAACTCCTCCGGGTCGGCCTGAAAGACCTCCTGCCGCGAGGTAGCCCGCAGCACACGCGGATTTGCGATGCCCAGATTTCGGAAAGCCTGCGTGTAAACATCCGCCGCAAACTCCGGGTAATCCGAAGCGACCGGAACGATCAGGACCTCCGCCTTTTCGCCCCCGGCAAGCTCAAGAAACTTCTTCAGAATCCGCCGCTCGTTATACTTATCCTCTGCCCCGCCGATCACAAGCAGATGCCCGCCAATGATCTCACGGTCCTGATTTTCTTTCATTTTTGATCTACTGAGATTAAACTGTGAATCGCTTTACGTAAAGTTATTGTAAACAGCGGGTTCGGTCAAGAATCGCAGAAAGGATAATCCGTTCGCAACCGAACACCGGCCACCGACGCTCTCATGAAAAGAATATGGACGGGTTTTCAGCAGATCCTCAAGTCGTTTGGTCGACATCAAAATTGTTCGACCTTGTAAGCTTCCGCGGCACAATATCGTCGGCGGGCGTTTTTGCAAGCTCCCACGCGAATGCCAGTATCCGCCGAGGCGACACCCAGATCGGGCATCAACACGTTGTCCTGCGGCGAATGGATGATCCGGAATTTGAGTTCAGGATGTCGGGTCTCGGTGCGGCTTGCCACCGATACGACGACTCAGGTAAGACCAAAGTAACGCAAGAATATGTTCAAAACTATCTCCGCACCGGTATCCTTCCCGCCAATGCGGCAATACTATGCGTAGCCGATGCGGCCTCGTCCTTTGAGTGGTCGCCAAATGGAAGGTATCTCGCTACCGGAAGCGGCAACCCCGACTACGCTTTGCGTATATTCGACTCGACAAAACCCGACTCGATCTTTACCTTCGTACGCCATGCAACTTGGATCTATTACCTATATTGGTCGGCAAAGGGCACGTACCTAGTTTCAAGTTCCCACGTGCCCGACCCGCGAATGCTCATCTGGAAATGTGAGTGGGAAGAAACAGAGAACGAGCAACTTCTGAAGGATATCTCATTGATCCACGAAGTTACGGATTTTCTTCCGCATCCCAAGTTCCACTACGACAGACTGAGTGCCAAATGGAGAGGATTTTACGGCTACAAGAGAGGAGCGATCTCTCCCGATGAAAAACTGATCGCCGTTAATGCGAGTATGCGAAATTCTTCAGACTACCTGGTTGTCTATCGACTGCCCGAACTCCAGGAGATCTACCGCCAAAAGCTGAGGTACGACGATGTCAACCGAACTATCCCCTCGCACCTAGTAGATGCTGAGTCCCAGGTAACAGGGATCGACTGGACAAGAGACGGCAGTTCGCTTTTTTTCTGCCAAGAAGGAGCTCTTTACTCCTTATCGCTTAGTGAAGCCGAGAATGGAAGCGATGTACGGCTTCGCTTTATTTCCGGAGACGAGTGCGTCTCCAATCCTAAATATGACCTCATTGCGGTCGGACAAGGCTACTACTTCAATCGATCAGACCTTCCCGGTAAATATGTAGAAAACCTCGAATTCATCGGCGGTCGAATTCAGATACTTCGATTACCCGATCTCGAGGCGATCAGCGAATTCGTTGCCCCTTCGGGAATCGTTGGCATGCGGTGGAGCTGCGACGGGACTCGACTCTGGTGCACTTGTCGTGACGGCACCGCCGTTGAGGCAACGCTCGATCTGACGGCCAAAACCGAGTCCGAGTTCAGACAGCAATGAAAATCCGTAAGCGATGGCTGGATCAATTTCCGGCACTCTCAACAGAGGAATGCCGATCAACTAAATGTATCTCCTGCAAACTCCGAACAGAGACGCTTTCGTTCGTCGCCTTCGTCGCGATCGCCTCTACGAGGGCTTCGGCTCCGGTGATGGTCGTGACGCAGGGGACGTTGAACTGAAGCGCGGCCTTGCGGATCGCCTTTTCGTCGTAGAACGACGCCTTGCCGAGCGGCGTGTTTATTATCAACGCTATTTCGCCCTGGCGGATCAGGTCGGCGATGTTCGGCCGGCCTTCGTTCACCTTGAACACATCTTCACAGTCTAGCCCGACCTCGCGAAGCCTGATCGCCGTTCCGTGCGTCGCCACCAGCTTGAACCCGAGCTTGTTCAACCGGCGGGCAAGCAGGACCGCCTGCCCCTTGTCGGCGTTCGTAACGGAAATAAAAGCCTTCATCGATCGCTGATTCGACGATTCAGGCCTCAGCGAATCGGCTTCTTCGATCTGGAATCTGGAATCTGGAATCGGCAAACTGACACCCGCACCTTCCATCGCCTTACCGTATGCCTCACCAAAATTTGCACCCACGCCCATCACCTCGCCGGTCGAATGCATCTCAGGCCCAAGGATCGGATCGACTCCGGCAAATTTTTTGAACGGAAAGACAGGCGACTTTACAAATACCTGCGGAACTGGGAGCACGTCCGGCAACCCGAACTCCGCAAGAGTTTTCGAGCCCGCCATCACCAGCGATGCGATCTTGGCTATCGGCACACCTGTCGCCTTTGCGACAAACGGTACCGTCCGCGATGCCCGCGGGTTTACTTCCAGCACGTAAACTCGGTCGCTCTGCACGGCATATTGAATGTTCATCAAGCCCTTTACATTCAATCCTTTAGCAAGGAGCGCAGTGTAATGCTGTATGGTCTCCAGGTGCTCGACCGCGATCTTCTGCGGCGGAAGAACGCTCGACGAATCGCCCGAGTGAATGCCCGCCTCTTCGATGTGCTCCTGAATACCCGCGATAATTACAGTTTCTTCATCCGCTAGGGCATCTACGTCGATCTCGCCCGCACGCTCAAGGAACTTGTCGATAAGTATCGGCTTCTCCGGCGAGGCATCGACCGCCGTCCGCATATATTCATCGAGCGTTAATTCGTCGTAAACGATCGCCATCGCCCGTCCGCCAAGCACGAAGCTCGGCCGTACAACGACCGGATACCCGATCTCGGCCGCGATCGCCTTCGCCTCCTCGGGCGAGGTCGCGGTCCCGTTCGGCGGCTGAGGGATGTTGAGATCTTTTAGCAAGGCCGAAAAACGCTTGCGATCCTCGGCAAGATCGATCGAATCCGGTGACGTCCCGATTATCGGTACACCCGCCGCATGGAGCTTATCCGCCAAGTTCAGCGGCGTCTGCCCGCCGAATTGAACGATCACGCCTTCCGGCTTCTCGACATCGACGATGTTCATCACATCTTCGAAAGTTAACGGCTCAAAATAAAGCCTGTCTGAAGTGTCATAGTCGGTCGAGACGGTCTCCGGGTTGCAGTTGACCATTATGGTCTCAAAGTCCGCATCTCGCAGAGCAAACGAAGCGTGGCAGCAGCAGTAATCGAACTCTATTCCCTGGCCGATCCGGTTCGGCCCGCTGCCGAGGATCATTATCTTTCGCCGCGTCGTCGGTTCGGCCTCGCATTCCTCCTCGTAGGTCGAGTAAAGATACGGGGTGAATGATTCGAACTCGGCGCCGCATGTATCTACCCGTTTATAAACCGGAGCAATTCCCGTTGCTTTACGGTGTTCGCGGACCTCGAGCTCGGTCGTCTCAGCAATGAACGCCAAGCGCCGATCGGACAGCCCGAATTCCTTGGCGGTACGCAGGACGTCGTCGGATAACTCGGCCAGATAGCCGGCTTCCACATTGTCCGTTGTCCGCTGTCCGCTGTCCGTTGCGAGTTCCGTCTCCTGAAACTCCATCACCTGAGAGAGCTGATCCAAAAACCACGGGTCTATTTTGGTCAATCGGTGTATTTCGTCTATCGAATAACCGTTCTGTAGAGCGTAAGTGATATAAGAAAAACGCTGCGAATTTGGCCGGGCAAGCTTTCGCTGAAGCTCTTCATCGGGTACATTGATCAACCGCAGCGGCTTTACCGCCTCAAGCGAACGCAGCCCTTTGAACAAACTCTCCTTAAAGGTTCGCCCGATAGCCATCACTTCGCCGACCGATTTCATCTGCGTTCCGAGAACGTCTTCGGCTCCGGGAAATTTCTCAAACGCCCACTTGGGTATTTTGGTCACGACGTAATCGATCGTCGGTTCAAATGAAGCCGGTGTCTTTTTCGTGATGTCGTTTGGTATCTCGTCGAGTGTATACCCGACGGCAAGTTTTGCAGCGATCTTTGCTATCGGAAATCCTGTCGCCTT
This sequence comes from uncultured Acidobacteriota bacterium, assembly GCA_937859595.1. Taxonomy (GTDB): domain Bacteria; phylum Acidobacteriota; class Blastocatellia; order Pyrinomonadales; family Pyrinomonadaceae; genus OLB17. The sequence goes on from CALMAH010000013.1 coordinate 147,201, forward strand.
TGATGCAAGTGCCGATGAACGCGAAACCCGCGGGTTCATTTCGATGATCCGCACCTCACCATTCTCCGGATTGACCGCGAACTGTATATTTGAGCCGCCCGTCTCAACACCAACCTTGCGGATACACTTGATCGACATATCTCGCAAGTTCTGATATTCGACATCGGTCAGCGTCTGCGCCGGTGCGACCGTTATCGAATCTCCGGTATGAACACCCATCGGGTCGAAATTTTCGATCGAGCAGATAATGACGACATTGTCATTGAGGTCGCGCATCACCTCGAGCTCATATTCCTTCCAGCCGAGTATCGACTCTTCGACCAGGATCTGCGAGACCGGCGAGGCCGCAAGCCCGTTTTTCGCTATTTCTTCAAATTCCTCGGGGTTGTACGCCGTTCCGCCGCCCGTTCCGCCGAGCGTAAAGGCCGGACGGACGATCGCCGGATAGCCTGTTTCTTCGACTATCTTCTGAGCTTCTTCCCAGGTATTTGCGAAGCCGCCTTTGGGCGAAGGTATGCCGACCTCATCCATCGCCTTCTTGAAAAGCTCGCGATCCTCGCCGACCTTTATCGCATCGATGTTCGCCCCGATCAGCTTTACGCCATATTTATCAAGAATGCCTTTTTCAAACAGCTCGACTGAGAGATTTAGCCCCGTCTGCCCTCCAACAGTAGGCAAAAGTGCGTCTGGGCGTTCTTTATCGATTATGGCCGTTGCCGATTCCAGCGTAAGAGGCTCGACGTATGTCCGGTCGGCGATCTCAGGGTCGGTCATTATGGTTGCCGGGTTAGAATTTACCAGCACCACCTCAAACCCCTCCTGCTTCAGCGCTCGACAGGCTTGCGTACCTGAATAGTCAAATTCGCAAGCCTGGCCGATCACTATTGGACCTGAACCAATGATCAGGATCTTGTTGATATCATTGCGACGAGGCATATCTGAACTGACAATTATACAGAAATTCCCGGTCGCTTCTAGTGGCGGCTTCAAATCTGTCGGCGGCTAGTACGGAATCCGCCGAATAGTAGGAACGCGGGGCCTGATATTCCGTTTTGCTTCGTCGAGAACGATCCTGCCGCTCAAAACATCATCTAGCCGCCTCGCGAGTGTCGGATCCACTATCTTTAGCCTGTCTGCAATACGTCGTGCCTCCCGCCGGTTCCCCGTCAGGTGGTAAAGCTCACCAAGATTCAACAGGCTGAACGCGTCATTCGCTTTTATCTTATTCGCTCTCGCAAATTGGTTTATGGCTCCCTGCAGATCATTATTCCCCCGATACGAAAGCCCGAGCTGATTTACGGCGATCAGCCAATCGTTCTGCAGCGAGAGGGCCCGCTCGAGAGCCTCCTTTGCCGCCGCAAAATCGCCGAGCCCATTATTCGCGGCACCGAGATTCAGAAATGCCGCGTACAGCGTGTCGTCCATTTCGACCGCCCTTTGGAGCGCAGCCCGTGATAATTCTAGTTTTCGGCGGTATTCCGCCTCGTCGTTTCGGTCTTTGTCCGCTCTGGCCGCATTGTAGTAAGCCCAGCCGACGTTGTTATGGTCGATCGCTGTTGGACTTAGCTCCCTGGCCGCATCGAGCCTCGCCATTGCCCGGTCCCATTCCTTTGTCTGTCCAAGACAGTAACCCCATTCACTAAAGAGATCTGCGTCCTTGTCAATGCCACTCTCAAATGCTGCCCGATATTGGGCATTTGCGTCCGCGAAGCGTTCCATTTGCCGATAGGTGCTCGCGAGATTGGCGTGTGCCTGGGCATTTCCGGGTGCGAGTTCAAGTGCTCTCAAATAGGCGTTCATTGCCTCCGTATATTCGCCGCGATTATACGCATGGACCCCCAGTCCGAACCAGACCGTCGATGATCCGCCGGCCGATCTCGAGGCTTGCTGCAGCGTCCGATAGGCATCGTCGCCTCGCCCAACGGCCTCAAGGAGCCTTGCCTTTTCGACATAGGCTTCACCCTGGTCCGGTGCGATGGCTATGGCCCTGTCAAACAGAATTATCGCCTCGTCATTTCGCGCTTGGCGCGAGGCGATCAGGCCGCGTGTCGTCAAAGATTCGCCGGTCGAAGCCCCCATCGCCTCGGCCTTCAGCAGATATTGTTCTGCTTTTTCGTCGTTTCCTGCGATCGCGTAGGCCAGTCCCAATGGAAAATAGATCGCCGATATCTCAGGGTCTATTTCTAATGCCTTTTCGAATTGCAGGATCGCATCACCCGTCCGGCCCGCTGCGTCGTGGATCTCCCCCATCTTGAGAAATGCGATCTCGTTACGGGGATCTAGTTTTGCCGCCTCTTCAAAGTAGGCAAGTGCTGATTCATCCCCCGTTTTGTCGGCTTCGGTGAGTCCTTTGGCGACCAGGGCCTCGCTCAATCCCGTAGCTGCATCACTATTCGCGGAGTTTAGCCCAAGTGCCTCACGAAACAAGTTAATTGCGCCGTCGTGATCGTCGCTTTCTAGCAGCGTCTCTGCCTTCGCCGTCAAAACATTCGACTGTCGTATCCGGGCATTGCGTTCGCGTGCGCGGATGCGTGCGAGTTCGGCCTGGCGCGCACGGGCGGCGCGCTGTCGCATCACCCTGGCGTTCACCGCTTGTCCTCTTATCCGCCGTCGGGTGGTCTCCGCGGAGGCACCTCCTGCAGCATAGCCACGTGCCGATGCTCCGGCCGATTGTGGCTTCTTGCTCGATCCGCGAAATATGAAGACGCTCGCACCGCCCGTGATATCCGAGGTCGGGACGATATCGTTTGCCCTCGCAGGCATCCCCGCGGAGAGCATCGAGATCACGATAAACACAACGGACAATGTCCTGGGAGATCCTTTGTGGACATTCATAACAATAACCTCCCGGCCCGACGCAGGGTCCGACTAGAAAAAACACTTCCTTTTCAATAGACGCCGTCAGTTCACAAAGTTTGCCGGGCCGCAAGCTTTGTCCAGACGCCTTTACCAACCGTCGCGAAATCCGACGAACACAGGCTCCGGCACCAGCTCAATGTTAAATCTTTCTTTCACAGCAGACCTGATATGCCGGCTGAGTTCGACGATCTCCGAAGCGGTGGCTCCCCCCAAATTTACTAACGCCAGCGAGTGGTTCTCCGAAATTGCCGCTCGCCCCATCTGGTAACCCCTGTAATAGCCTGTCTGTTCGATCAGCCATGCCGCCGGTATTTTTACCCTTCCGCCAGACATCGGAAACTTCGGCAAATGAATATTTTCCCTTTTTGCTATTCGATCATATTCATCTTGGGTTAGGACCGGATTCTTGAAAAATGAGCCCGCGCTCCGGGAGTTCGGGTCCGCCGGATCGATAACCATCGATTTTTTCCGTCGTATGGCCAGCACCGCATCTCGTGTTTCCGACAGCGTCGGTTTCCGGTCGCCAAAATACTCGATCAGGTCCTTGTAAGCAAGAGAAGGCAGCCCACCCCGCTCTAACTCATATGTAACTTCGCAGACTATGTATCGGCCTGAGCCTGTCGAATTGAATATGCTACGCCGATACGAAAAACCGCATTCTTCGTTGCTCAACGTGACAGGTTCGAGCGTCCCACGATCGATGCAGCGAACCGAAACGATCACCTGTGAAACCTCCTGTCCGTAAGCACCCACATTCTGGACAGGCGTTCCGCCGACAGACCCCGGGATGCCGCTCATGCATTCGACCCCCGCCAGATCGTTAGACACACAGAACTCGACGAAGTCGTCCCAATCCTCGCCGGCTCCCGCCTTGATCCGTCTCTTGGAACCACGTTCATCGCCGGCCGCTCGAACTTCTGCCTCCGTCGGACGATGAGCCGAACGATCGAGAGCGATCTGGATCACCAATCCGTCAAAGCCATCGTCTGAGATCAATAAATTGCTGCCGCCCCCGAGGACGAGAACAGGCAGCGAACGCCGGGCTGCAAAACGAAGGCCGTCGATGATGTTGTTATCGACTTCGGCCCGCAGAAAAAACCGCGCCGGGCCACCGATGCCAAGCGTCGTAAACGGAGCCAGCGGCACTTCGGTTTCTACTGCAAGTGCGTTACTCAAACTTCCGGGCATAAAAAATTCGGGAGACGGCATATTCTAACCCTCTCCCGAAAAAATTCGTAGCCTCTGCGGCCTATCCTCTTACGGCACCGCCTGTGAGTATTCTCAGCCTATCCGCCAGGTCCGTCCTGTTCAGCGACCTGAGCTTGTTATAGGCCTTTTGAGCCTCGGATGTATTACCGCTGCGAAACTCCGCATATCCAAGATTAAAATGAGCCTCCGCAAAGCCGTCCTCAAGCTTGGTCGCCCTTCTAAATTCGGAAAGCGCCTGTTTCAGATCGCCCGAATTCGCATATGCCTTGCCAAGTTCGTTGGCAGCAAATGCCCAATTCGGCCTGCTCTTTGCCACCTGTCTGAGCATGTCGACGGCCGCCTTGTGGTCCCCTAGATCGCTGTAAACCGCACCGAGGTTCATCAGGACCCCCTGATCGTAATCCGAGCTTGCCTCCATAGCCTTCTTCAGGTTTTCCCGGGCCTTTTCCAGATTTGCATTGCCCTGTTCGGTTCGTTTCGCATATATATCGGTCCGTCCGGCATTATGATAGGCCCACCCGAGATTTGCGAAGACAAGGTTGTTCTCGGAAAGCCGGTTCGCCTCCTCAAGCGAGTCGATCGCGCGTTTCCAATCGCAGACCACCGCCCGCTCCATATTTATCTCACATTGCTTTGCTACGGAATACGCAAGCCTGATCAAAATATCCGCTGCAAGGTCTTTCTGCGTTTGGCTGCCTGCAAATCCCGGATCCGCTTTAATGAACACCGTAGCCAGATGATAATTGCTGACCGCTTCGTTGTAGCGTCCCAGCTGGCGGTAGGCGTCACCAAGATTGGCAACGACCTCGGCATTATCATTCCTTAGCCGTTTCGCCTCTTCAAGGGCCTTGACGGCCTCTTCGTAGAGGATGCGCGCCTGTGCCTCGTTTCGCTCGGCGGCCGCAAGTTCAAAATTTGCCGACCCAAGCCCGAACCACGCCTGGAAATAGTTGCTATTAAGTTCGGCAGCCTTTCGGAAATCCGATATCGCCGCCGACGTATTCCCGAGCCTCATTTGCGTTTCGCCGTGGTAGTAAAATGCCTCCGCAAGCGTCGGGTCCACCCTCATCGCTGTCGCAAACGCGCTCTGCGCCGCCTTTGTCTCACCAAGTGCCAGTTTCGAAAGTCCCAGATAGTGCTGGGCCTGGGCGTCGTCGTTTATAGTCGCGACCGCACGCGAAAGCAGGCTCTCGGCCTTCTTGATCCTGTCAAGATCCGGAGAGTCCGCGTTGGCGATCGCCCTCTGGTAGTAGAGCGTTCCAAGCGGAACCAAGATCTCTGTCAGCTCATTATCATATTCGAGGGCCCTTTCATAGTTCGCTATCGCGTCCTCATACCGTCCGGTTTCAGAGTAGATCTCGGCCAGGCCGAATAAGGCCGGAGCGTTCCTCGGATTCAATTCAATTGCTTCTTCAAGATCTTTCTGGGCCAACTGGTCGGCATTTAAGGCGAGCAGTTCGTTACCCCTTAGCGCAAGTGCCTCACTGAGGCCGTTCTTCGCCACCTGGTTCGTAGAGTCGAGAGTGTATGATTCGCGGAAAAAAGTTATTGCCTGCTCATAGTCATTTCGGTCCATGTAATATTCGCCGACACCGGCAAATGTCCTGGACGCCTTATCAGGAGGCTCTGGCTTTATCTGGTCCGGATCAACAGCCGCGACCCGCGTTCTTCTTGGAGCCGTCCTCGCAAGGGTCGAATATTGCCTGCTTACCCGCCTCGCCGTCGCGGCACGCTGCTGCGATGTCCGTCTGACCGCTGTCTGGGTCACAAATCGCCGTGTCTGCGAACGGGTCGAATTGGGGAACACAAAAACGTTCGCCCCACCGGTAATATCCCGAACGGGCACTATCTCGCCCTGTCCTGCAACGAGCGAAACGCAAATTGCCACGGAAAGGACCACGCTTAGCGTTAAACGGCTGCTTCGCATGGTGCCCATATCTTTTGTTATATCCTTAAGCATAATCTCAACGGCTCCGACGATTTTCTCGCAACTGTCCGTCAGCGGACATTGCACCGCAACAGTTTTGACGGGGTCCGCCCGCCGATTTTGCCTTGGCCGCACGACCGAGGCAGTCTCCTTCCACGCAAAAGTAAGATATTTTGGGGCCGAAAGCAATGTTCAACGGTTGCGACACGCCCTCGGCCCCTCACGAAAGCATCGCCGGGCGAGCCCCCTTCCCGGTTGGGACCTACGATGGGTTCACGGTCGGGTGCGTTGCTTGCCATCCGTTAAGATGTTCGTTACATTTATTTCTTACCAACATTCTGATCACTGTCGGTCCGCAAAGTTAGCAGTACATCGCCGACCCCGCCGGCTTTTGTGCCGTTCCGACACCGTGACCAATCTTATAGAAAGGAGATCTTGCCGAAAATGAAAGCTTTTACAACGGAGAACATCAGAAATCTGGCTGTCATTGGACACGGCGACGCGGGTAAAACCCAGCTCGTTTCGTCCTTACTCCACGTCGCCGGAGCCACTACTCGCTGGGGAAAGGTCGATGAGGGAACGACCGTAACAGACTATGAGGACGATGCAATCGAACGTAAGGTCTCGCTTAACAATAATTTTGCCCATCTCGAATATAAAGACACTAAGACAAATCTGATAGATACGCCCGGCTACGCAGCGTTTGTCGCGCATGCCAGGCCGGCGTTGAGGGTAGCCGACTGTGCCCTCGTAGTGGTTGACGGAGTCAACGGGATAGAGGTCCAGACCGAAAAAACGTGGTCGTATGCGAACGAATTCATGCTCCCGCGATTTATGGTCGTTAACAAGCTGGACAAGGAGAATTCCGACTTCGGCCACGCTCTGGAAACAGCCACATCCAGTTTTGCCCGCTCCATCGTTCCATTTACTTTGCCCATCGGAAGCGAAGCCAGTTTTAAGGGTGTCGTCGACGTGGTTCACCAAAAGGCCTATGAATTCGACGACCGTGGCATCGCGAAAGAGATTCCACTGCCGGAAGAGGGCAAGGACATTTTTGAACGGACGCGTGAACGCCTGGTCGAACTAGTCGCCGAATCTGACGACGCTCTGATGGAGAAATATTTTGAGGACGGTACGCTTCCCGAAGAAGATATCTATCCCAACCTTGCCAGGGCCATCGCGAAGAGCAAGCTCTGTCCCGTTTACGCGGTTTCGGCCACAGATCTGACCGGACTGCAGATCCTTCTCGACCACATCGTCGAATTTGCGCCGAACCCGGCCACCCACGAATCCGAATACGGATTCACCGATGCCGAAATGGGGGGCGAACGCGTTAACCGTAAGTACTCAAACGACGAGCCGTTTTCCGCTTATGTTTTCCGAACCATCGCCGATCCTTTCGCGGGCCGCATCAACGTTATGAAGGTCGTCAGCGGCAAGGTGGCCTCGGACGCAACGGTGTATAACGCCACTCGCGATACCCAGGAGCGGCTCGGCGCTCTCCATGTGATCTCGGGAAAGACGCTCGACAAGGTAAGCGAGGCTCAGACAGGTGACATCATCGCCGTTGTAAAACTAAAGGATACGCAGACCGGCGATACGCTCTGCGACAAGGCCGCACCGATAGTCTATCCGCCAGTGCAATATCCGGAGGCGGCTATCTCCTTTGCCATCGAGCCGAAATCGAGAAGCGACGAGGAAAAGATCTCCGTCGCATTGCACAAGATCCTTGAGGAGGACCCGTCGCTCCATTTTGACCGCGACGCCCAAACCAAGGAGTTCATCCTTTCCGGCAGCGGCCAACTCCACATCGAGACCGTCGTCGACAAGCTGAAGAACCGGTATCACGTCGAGGTCGCGCTCCATCCGCCAAAAGTGCCATATAAGGAGACCATTACCGCACAGATCGAGGTCCAGGGCCGTCACAAGAAGCAATCGGGTGGACGCGGCCAGTTCGGTGACTGCAAATGTATCTTCGAACCGCTCGAACGCGGTGCCGGATTCGAGTTCGTCGACAAGATCTTCGGTGGCTCGATCCCGCAGAACTTCCGGCCTGCGGTCGAAAAAGGGATCATCGAGGCTGCCCAATCGGGCTACGTTGCTGGATATCCGATGGTCGATTTTCGCGTAACCTTGATCGACGGCAGCTACCACACAGTTGATTCCGACGAGCACTCCTTCCGGGCCGCCGGCCGCAAGGCATATCGAGCCGCGATGGAAAAGGCAAAGCCCACGCTGCTCGAACCTATAATGGATGTCGAGGTATTTACTCCGCAGGAGGTCTCAGGCGATATCATGGGCGACCTCAATTCTCGCCGCGGCCGCGTCGGAGGTATGGAAATGCGCGGCAAACAGCAGGTGATAAAAGCCAAGGTCCCGCTCTCAGAAATGCTCGATTACCAATCGAAGCTGAATTCGGTCACCCAGGCACGCGGTTCGTATCATATGCAGTTCTCTCATTATGATCCGCTGCCGGGGAATCTCGCTCAAAAGGTGATCGACGAAGCCGTGGCTGCCGGACGCGTCCGAGCACATGACGACGATGAGTAGATGATCAAAGTCCAGCGTCTAGCTGGCTTTTCTATGATCTCAATCCCGCCTTCGGGCAGCACAGAAGTTACAACACGCGTGATCGATACTATCGATCACGCTTTTTTCATGCTGATCCAGAGATTGGCGCCGCCGGCCGTTTCCCCGATCCGGGACCCTCCCGACCACCTATCGAATACGGCCTTTGCTATCCTCGCGATCACGGCCTCTCTCGTTTTTTCGTCGGCCGGTGAGCTGCCGACGAAAACTGCTATAACAATGTGATCCCCATTCGGCATAGTGATGATCCCAACGTCATTAGTAGCAAATGTTATCCCGTCCCGCGTGCCCGAAGTGCCGGTCTTATGAGCGACCGCCGTGCCGGGTGGTAATAGCCCTTTCAATCGATTAGGCCCCGTCGGTGTTTCGGCCATGAATTGGAGCAGGAGTTTCGCACTCTGTTCGGAAATGCCAGACAGCGGCGCGTAAGTGTCCGATCTTTCCGATCCGGCCGCCGAACGCAAGGCGATAAGCAATTCGGTCGCGGCGCGCGGTGTAGCCCAATTCTCAAACTGTCGTTCGTTGTCGTTCGAGAACTCCTTGTGAGTATATTTCACCTTCATCGACCCGTTCGTATGCGGATCAATGAACGCCTGAACACCTTCCGCGCCACCGGCGACACGCTGTAATACATCCGCCGCCGTTCCGTCACTCACCGACATGGCCAGCTTTACCAGCTCCTCGACTGTCGCCTCGCCGCCGTTCGGATTCTTATCGCGAAATGGAGAATGCATCCGGGCGGGAACCAGCTCGTCTTTCGCGACTACGATCGTCTCATCAAGCCGAAGCTTTCCCTGATCAACAAGTTGCAGCACGGCCATCGAGATCGGCAGCTTTACTACGCTCTGCATCGCAAAGCGCTCGTTCTCGTTCAAGCCCACTGATTCACCCGTCTCCGGTATAATCGCGTAAACACCGACCTTACCCTTTGCCTCCTGTGCGATCTCGGCGATCTGTCGGCTTAGGATCGGGTCGGACTTCGGGACCTGTTCCGATGGCTCTTTGACCGGCTTTTGCCGAGAGCCGTTCTCCGAAACGTTGCCGGAAAACCCGCAGCCAAATGCCGCTGCCGCGACGAATATGGCCAAAACGATCTCTTTTATCATCATTCAATCCAGCAGGATCCCCTTGATCCCGGCTTCCAGCCCAAAAACCTCATGCTGCGTCGCGATCAGCATTCTTCCGCTACGGTCAAAACAAACCCCGACCGCATCGGCAGCGGCCGCGAAAAACGTGATCTCCTTTTCCGGTGTGACCTTGAAAACACCGCGTCGTCCGGCGTGAAATGCCGCGATGTAAAGATCTCCGTCCTCGCTGAACGCTAGGCCCTGCGGCCGCCCGAACCCCCGCAGCCAGGTCTCGACTTCTCCGTCCGTGTCGATCGCGTAGATCGCATCATAGCTGGTCATTCCAGGGGCCGAAACATAAAGCCTGCCGTCCGGTCCGAAGGCCAGGTGGAATGCTGCAACCGAAGGCAAAAGTGTCGCAAAGGTCTCCGGCAGCCCGTCCTCTTCAAGCCGATATATCTTGCCCGAGCGGTCGCCGACATACAAAGCCCCGTCCTTGCCCGCCGCGATACCTGTTGCTATCCCTAGCCCGGTGGCGACACACGTCGCCTCAAGGTCATTCTTGATGTGATATAGTTCGCCGGCCGCTCGATTTGTCGTGTATAGCCGTCCAGTTTGGGAAAACGCAAAGCCGCTCGGGTTCAGGACCTCCACCGGAAGCTCATCGAGATCCCCCTCCCCTTCGATCCGGCATATCGGACTTTCCATCTGATATCCTCGAGTGCCCGATCGCATAACCCATACGGCTCCTGTCTCCGGGTCCACTGCCGGATTGCCGACATTATGCAGCGCATCCGTATATTCCCGCCCAACCGTATATCGATACTCCTCGCTTTTCGCCGCCCCGTTTACCATGACGACCGTTGTTTCCCCCGAAAGATGTGCCGGCAGCGTCGCAAGTATCCTCTTCGAGCCGGCGGCCACCACCTGGGCCGGAACTCCGTCAAATTCGACCCGAAATTGACGCGGTTCGATCACCAGGCCCTCCGGAAAGATCTCCACGGTACCGCCCTTCACCGCAAAGCGCGGCTCAATATTCACAATTCTCAGTTTTTTGGGCATAGCGAGACAGGCTGAAACTAATATCTTACGCTCGGACACCACTCCTGTCGAACCGCGTTATTTTCTCCGCTTCCTATGTCGAAAAAGAATTGACCTGGCTCCCCATAAAGAGTTACACTTCGTTTAGGTGTTTACAACACCGTTTATACCCGAAGCCTGTCTTGAAGTGCCTTTGGATCTTGCCTTGGGCGGGAACTGCCCCACCGATATAAATTGATCTCGTCTCCAGCGAAGTTCTTCGAACTCGTCCGCCGAGACCTCCGATCGCCAGCAATATATGCTCAACAGAATAGACGACCTGTTACGCATGGCAATGAGTTTTGGTGCCTCTGATCTCCATTTGAGGGCCGGCTCGACGCCTGTGATCAGGGTCAATGGCGAACTGAGTCCTCTTTCGGGAGCCGTCAAGCTGACCCAGGAAGAGACCCTCGAGATGGCGTTCTCGATGATGTCAAATCGGCAAAAACAGCATTTTCGCGACGCATTTGAGGTAGATATAGGCTATGGGGTATCAGGTCTTGGCCGCTTTAGGGTCAATATCTTTCAACAGCGCAATTCCATCGGAATTGTCGCTCGCGTCATCTCCGACACGGTCAGAAACTTCTCTGAACTTGGGCTCCCGCCGATCCTGAACGCCATCTCATCCGAGATGCGCGGGCTTATACTCGTAACCGGCACGACCGGTTCAGGCAAATCCACGACGCTCTCGGCGATGGTGGATCACATCAACGAAAATCGCAACTGCCACGTCGTCACCATTGAAGATCCCATCGAGTTCCTTCACAGAGACAAGCGTTCGTTTATCACCCAGCGTGAGGTGGATGTCGACACCCGAAGTTTTGCCGAGGCACTCCGAGGTTCGCTGCGTCAAGATCCCGACGTGATATTAGTCGGCGAAATGCGCGACCTCGAAACCATCGAAACCGCCCTCGTAGCCGCTGAAACCGGTCATCTCGTGCTTTCGACACTGCACACCCTCGACGCCCAGGAGACTCTCACACGCATTATTTCAGCCTTCCCGCCCTATCAGCAGAAATCTATCAGGATCCAGCTCGCGGGGCTGCTCAAGGCGGTGATCTCGCAGCGTCTGATGAAATCTGCGAACGGGAATGCACGTGTTCCGGCTGTTGAAGTACTGATCTCCACCCCGCTCATCCGCGACTACATCCTCAATGAGGAAAAGACCGCTTCTATCCGCGACGCCATATCGGCCGGCACTTCGCAGTATGGGATGCAGACGTTCGATCAATCTCTGTTTTATCTCTATTCATCCGGTCTTATTACGCTTGAAGAGGCCCTCAGGGGTTCAACAAATCCGGACGAATTCCGGCTTCGCTTGGCCGGCATTCAGAACACGACCGCAATCGCAAAAGAGGAAATGGAACGCAACAGCGCGGTCGGCACGCTGGATCAATTGTTTACCCGCACCTGACGATATCCGGTCCAAAGTCTTGGGCGCGGCGGCGGGCTTGTAACCCAACGGACGAAAGGCCGCTTACGAACCGATGTTGAAGTGTGACACGCGGCCGGCCGCAAAAGAATCGCTTTGCAATAAAGACAGATCAGGGCTTTCTGTGCCCAAACGTACCCGCAAGTGTTGTTAAACTAAGCCTTTGCTCCGTCGAATCCTTGACAATAAAGGCCTGGGGCGTGTAAATTTTAGTTTTATCCGGTCAAGTGAGCAGGCTGTATCCGTCAATCGTGAACAGATCTATGAGGTGACTTGGCGGTTGCTTCCAGATCTCTCTGAGGCTGTCCGAAACCTCCCTGTATTCCTTTCCGGCTGAATATCCCCGGTTTCTCGCTCTTCGAACAGGGTTCGGTGGCCGGATCTCGGGTTTTAACTATCGCACAAAAACTATAGGAAGACGACGTATATTTAATGACAACAGAGGCTAACAATCAGCCTGAAGAGGCAGTAACCGGCGAGTCGCCAAAGGGCAATGAGGCCGAATCAAAAGAACAGACCGCAGCAGCCCCCGTAAGGGCCGCGTCACCCGCACCCGAAGACGTTCAAACGTCCGGAGAGATCGATTTCGGGGCTATCCTCGAACAGTTCGAACAGGAACAGGTCGTGCATCACGCCGGTGATCTTGTCGAGGGCAGCGTGGTCGGCGTTTCGGACCGCGGTGTCCTTGTGGACTTTGGCTACAAGAGTGAGGGCGTGATCCCGCCGGAAGAATTTCCCGGCGGTGTCGAAGGAGTGGTCCAGGTCGGCGACAAGATCGAGGCCATCATCAAAACCATCAGTTCGGGCGATGCTCCACCGATGCTTTCGCGCTCTGACGCTCTCAGCCGAAAGGTGTGGAGCGACATCGAGGAGGCGTTTAACAATGATGTCACGGTCCGGGCAAAGGTTGTTGACAAGACAAAGGGCGGGCTGAAGGTCGATCTTTATGGCATTGAAGCGTTCCTCCCCGGTTCTCAGATCGATTCGCGGCCCATCCGCGGACTTGACACCTACATCGGTGAAGAGGTCGAGGCAAAGATCATCAAGTTCAGCCGACGCCGAAACAATATCGTCCTTTCGCGAAAGGTGATCACCGACCTCGAGATAAATGAGCAAAAGGCAGAGACACTTGGCAAGATCGACGTAGGTTATGTCGTTGAAGGCGTGGTAAAAAACCTCACCGAATATGGTGCGTTTGTTGACGTTGGCGGCATTGACGGACTGCTCCACGTCACTGATATGTCATGGGGCCGCATTCAGAACCCAGGCGAATTGTTCAAATCGGGCGACCATGTACAGGTCAAAATACTAAAGCTCGATCGGGAAAAAGAGAAGATATCGCTCGGCTATAAGCAATTGCAGCCCGACCCGTGGTCGACCGTGGTCGAGGTCTATGAGGTCAATTCCAGGATAAAGGGCAAGGTTTCTTCAGTTACTGATTACGGCATATTCGTGGAGCTTGAGCCGGGGGTTGAGGGGCTTGTCCACGTCTCTGAGATCAGTTGGTCCAAGCGTTCGTCTAATCCCAAGAAACTCTATCATCGAGGTGATGAGGTCGAGGTTCAGGTGCTCGGTGTCGATACCGAAGAAAAACGTATCAGCCTCGGTATGAAACAGCTCCAGGACAATCCGTGGGATACCGTTGCTGCGCGCTTCCCGGTCGGTTCAAAGATCAGGGGCAAAGTTCGCAACATTACCGATTTCGGAGCTTTTGTTGAGATCGAGGACGGCATTGACGGTCTGGTACACGTTTCGGACATCACTTGGGCTAAAAAGCTCAAGCACCCGAAAGAACTCTTGAAGAAAGACCAGGAGGTCGAGGCCATCATCACCCACATCGACACCTCCGGCCAGCGCCTTTCCCTTTCGATGAAAGACCTCACACCCAGCGCGTGGGAGAGCTTTATCGCTACCCATAAACCGGGCGACACTGTCCGGGGCAAAGTTTCGCGTTTCACCAGCTTTGGCGTCTTTGTCGAACTTGGTGAAGGGCTCGAGGGGCTCTGCCATATCTCCGAACTTGCCGAGGAACGGGTCGAGAAACCCGAAGATATCGTGCAGCTCGGGCAGGAGATGGATTTCAAGATCCTGCGGATCGAAAATGAGGACCAAAAGATCGGCCTTTCTTATCGTGCCGTCGGCAAAGACGACGAACCGATCGTCGATACCCGGCAATACACAGGTTCCGCTAAGAGCGGGATGGCGTCGCTCGGCGAACTCGCGAAGTTAAAGCTTGGCAATACCGGGGCTGCCGAAACACCGGAAGAAGAACCTGCTGAAACCTCGAAAAAGGAGCGGCGAAAAGCAAAGAAAGCTGAGTCTGAAGCTGCGGCATCGGAGGAAGCTCCTGTAGAAGAAGTTAAGGCAGAGGAAGCACCAGTTGAAGAAGCTGCCGCTGAGGAAGTGCCGGCCGAGCCGGCGGCCGAAAGTCCTGCCGCTGAGGCCGCTGAGGAGTCCACCGAAGAGGCCCCCGCGGCCGAGGCTCCGGTTGAAGAGTCCACAGCAGTAAGTGACGAGACAACGTCGGAAGAGACCTCAACCGAAACAGAAGAGCAGCCGGATGCTGCTGAAAGTGATGCTCCCGCGGAAGAATCTGAAGAGAAGACCGCATAGCTAGCGGTCTTGCCTGATGGGAGAGACTGATTATGACAAAAGCCGATCTGGTAGAAAAGGTCGCGGTTGAGGCCGATCTGACCAAGAAAGACGCGGAACAACTGGTTGAGATCGTGTTGGAAAGCATTATCGAGTCGCTCAACGCAGGTGAAAAGATCGAATTGCGCGGGTTTGGCAGCTTTCGCGTCCGCGAACGCAATTCCCGCAAGGGACGCAATCCGAAGACGGGCGAGGCCGTCGATATTCCCGCCAAGCGCGTTGCCTATTTCAAGCCGGGCAAGGATCTAAAGGAACTGATCAATTCCTAGGTGACAGTTCGTTTTTGAGGTCTCCCGTGTGTAAGCGGTCTTTTGGGTCCTTGTCCTTTGTCTGAATCGCCGGATCCCTATTTGTTTGTTGACCGAGCGTCTGCTTTTTTGGGTTCGGTAGTCCGGTCTATCGCTTCGTCCTCGATCTCTCCACCCTTACTAATGGGAATATCTGCTGGATTCATGTAACGGATGCCGCGCTTGCCGCCGTTGTCTTCCTCTTCTTCATTTATCTTGAATTGTCCCGACTGCGGCGGCGTGTATCCGGGATAGTCCACCCGCGAATGGTAGATCGCGACTAGCGAACGGATCATCGATTCCCTTATCTGAGTTAGTTCCCTTAGCGTTAGGTCACATTCGTCCAGTTGGTCGTCGCTCAGGATCGCATCTATTATCTTCGTGACTATGAACCTTATGTTCTCGGGTGTTGGTTCGGCAAGCGAACGGGCGGCTGCCTCGCAGCTGTCGGCGATCATCATTATCGCCGCCTCGCGAAATTGTGGCTTTGGCCCCGGATATCTGAAATCGTTCTCCGAGATCTCGTCCGGATCGCGCGCCTCGGCCTGGGCCTTTTTGAGGAAATAATGCAGTGTCCGCGTTCCGTGGTGCTGCGGGATAAAATCGATTATCCGCTGCGGCAGTCCCATTTCCCTCGCCAGCTTGGCCCCGTAGGTCACGTGGCTGATTATTATCTTAGCGCTCTGAGAAGGTTTTAGCCGGTCGTGCGGGTTCTTCCCGAGTTGGTTCTCTACGAAATGTTCCGGCGCGGCCGTTTTTCCTATGTCATGATAGAGAGCTCCAATTCGCGCCAGCAGAGCATTGCCGCCTACCACCCGACACGCTTCTTCCGCGAGCTGGCCCACCGCATGAGAATGCTGGTTAGTACCGGGAGCCCGCAAAGCCAGTTGACCGAGCACGGGTAGGTCCGCGTTTGAAAGTTCAAGCAGCTTGACGTCTGTCAAAACGCCGAAGAGCGTTTCGCACATTGGCAGAAATACGGCCGTTACGGCGGATGTGATTATGCCGCCGGCCAAACCACAAGCTATCACAAGCAAAATAGTATTAAGTATCAGCGGCTGCTGTGAGAATGCCAATAGCGCGATCGCAATGCCGGCGCTGGAAAGTCCCACCAACACCCCCGCGAGTGTCACGGTCTGTCGACTTCTGTAGCGGCCGATCC
This sequence comes from uncultured Acidobacteriota bacterium, assembly GCA_937859595.1. Classification (GTDB taxonomy): domain Bacteria; phylum Acidobacteriota; class Blastocatellia; order Pyrinomonadales; family Pyrinomonadaceae; genus OLB17. Next base: position 163,465 of record CALMAH010000013.1, read on the forward strand.
CGTATGCCGCCACGGACGACACGATTATCGCGTAAACCACGAATTCCAACGACCGCGGAGCAAGAAAGCCCGCCAGTATCGCCGAGAATATGCCGGTGAAGAGGGCTGTCCTGCGATCTGCCAACAGGGCCATCAGAAGGCTGCCAAAAGCGAACGGGATCGCGAAAGACCACAGGCTCGCGTCGTTCATCGGGGCCCGTATGTTCTGGGACGCCGTAAATTCTGCCAACCTAAAAAAGATCGCCATTAGCGTCGTTTGAATAAACACGATAAAGCAGAAGAGAGCGAACGTCTTCTGCTGTGAGAGCGCCAGCCTGGGAACGATCCCGCGATGTTCGATAAATTTCCACGCTATCCAGAACAACACCGTTATCAGGATCAGCAGCCCGAAAAACCGGTTCAGTTGTCTGGACGACGCGCTGTAGTCGCGAATTGCCGCCATCTGCAGCATCATCGTTTCGTTCACCGGCTCGCCGACGTCGGCTATCTTCTGGCCGCGTTTCAGAGCGATCGTTACCGGCTCGACAGCTTCGGCGGCGGTTTTTCGGGCGGCGTCGGTTGCCGAACTGTCGTAGATGAGGCTTGGCTGTATCAATGGGGCTGTAGCCGCGTAAAAGGCTTCCGCCTCTTCTTCCGATAGGCTTCTTATCTGCCCGATCCCCTCTTTCAGCCGATTCCTAGCCTCTGATAGGGCCGTCATCATCAGCATCGGTCTCGCGGCCTCTCTGGTCTCCGTCGGTCGCTGGCGGTCAACTATCTCGATCGACGACCCGAGATAGTTTCGGTCCTGGTCACCGTAAATATCCCCTCCGGAGCTCTCCCTCAAGACCCGCAGCACCGAATCTATCTCATTCGCGGTGAATCGGCGTGACGTAAATATCTTGCCGAGTTCCACACCGCCGGTTCCCGTCCATTCGATCACACCATTTCCGTTGTCATTCTGAGATCCCGCCGCCGGCGCCTTTCGTTGCAAGTCTTCCCACGCGGCCCGAAAGCTCTGGACTGCTTCTTCCTGCCGTTTCGGTTCCACAACAAAGATAGGCTTTACCGCGGCCATCTCTTTCTTGCGGCGTCGTTCCGTCTCTTCGGTATCTGTGAAGAATATGTCGGCCGGTGAGACGATCGTCTCGCGGGCTATCTCACCGACCCGGTAACTGGCTTCGCCGGTGGTTCGCCAAAAAGGGTTGTAGATCAGTAGTGTTGTGACGATGCTGATGAACGCAAAGCCGATCCAGAACCGCTGATCGGCCGACACGGCATCATAGGGCTTCCGCAAGATGGTCACCATCTTGTCCTGCAGGCGATCGAGCGCTTTCTTTTCGTCTTTCAGGCGTTTGCTCATCTATTGGGGTCAGGCGGCCTGGGCAGTTTCCGATCTCATGCCCGCCACGTGATGGGCCATTGCTTCGACCAATGGTGCAAGTGTCTCTTTTTTGATAGCTGAAATTGGCACGCATTCCACCGTGTTGTCAAGTGTGGCGTGTTTTATCAAGGCCTCGATGGCGTCCGGTTCCGCAAGATCCGTTTTGTTCAGCACGGTCAGTTCGGGTATATCTTTGAGGCCCAGTTCAAGCAAGATCTTCTCAACCGAGCTTATCTGCTTCTCCGCTCTGGGATTGGATGCGTCCACTACATGCACCAAAAGTCCGCTGTCCGATATCTCTTCGAGCGTCGCCCGGAAAGCCGCTACCAGGTCCTCCGGAAGATCGCGTATGAACCCCACCGTATCGTTGATTATCACTTCCTGCTCGAATGGAAGCCGCAGCCTGCGCGACGTAGGATCGAGTGTGGCGAACATCTTTCTTTCCGCGTAAACGTCCGATCGCGTGAGCGCATTCAGAAGCGTCGATTTCCCGGCGTTCGTATAGCCCACCAGCGAGATTATCGGTAGATTCTTCTGCAGCCTGTTCTTCCGGCGCTCGTTTCGCTGACGGCTTAGGCTTTCAACCTGTTTTTCTAACTGATTTATCCTGTCGCGCACACGTCTGCGGTCTGTCTCCAGCTTGGTCTCGCCCGGCCCTCGTCCGCCGATGCCGCCCGCCAGCCGCGAAAATGCCGAGTTTTGGCCTATCACCAATCGCGGGAGCAAATATCTTAGCTGGGCCAGCTCGACCTGCAGCTTGCCCTCGCGCGACTGTGCCCGCTGGGCAAAAATATCTAGTATCAATTGCGGCCTGTCAATTACTTTCAATTCCGTAGCCTCCGAAAGCGCCCGCACCTGTGCCGGAGCAAGTTCCTGATCGAAAACTATCAGATCCGCACCCAGTTGCATCGACCGTATCAAAAGTTCTTCCAGCTTGCCCCGGCCCAGGACCGTTTTCGGGTCTATCTTCGGCCGCCGTTGGATAAAGCGGTCCACAACCACTACATCCGCCGATGCCGCTAGCTCGGCCAACTCTTCCATCGATTCTTCGGCGTCTTCCGCAGGGCCCGTCGTGACACCTACAAGTATGGCCCGGTCGCGGGCAGCATGTCGGGTCCGGGAGACCATCCTAACCCTCGCCATTTCCGATTCTAGCGAGGCGATCAGCGAGCCCGCGTCAACATTCAACTTTGATGGGATCTCCGGTTCGAGAAACTCGTATGGCTCCGCCCCGCCGCCCTTGTTCAGCTTGCCGGCCGAACTCGGAAGCAGGTGTGCCGAATAGACCAGCCCCGGAAGCCCCGAATCGCGGTCGACTTGTATCACCGACATCAGGTCAAGCCGAAGCAACGCAAGGTCCGTGAGGTCATCCTGTGTCAGCCGTTCGTTCTGAAGCTGTGTATGGACGCAGCGCAACCCGCGAAAGCGGTCCGCCGAAACACGAGCGCGGCCGAAATCCGGCATTTCGATGCCCCGTGCGGTGCCGACCATCACGTATTCAACCTGGCCCTTTCTGTTCAGCAGCACGCCGACCTGCCGCCCCGTCTCGTGCGAGATCTCGCACATCTGCCTTGCAAGCTCCGGAGAAATTATGCTCTCCGCCGGCACGCGGCGCGTTGCCAAGCGTTCGATCCGCTTCAACTGGCTGTGCTTTAAGCCTTTAGTAAATCCGTGTACGGTGCTTATAAATTACCTCCCGTAAAACGACGCCTATACGCACATTATACCAAATCGGCCGCATCCCCTTATTGACCATCTGCCCTCGTGCCGAACCTACGCTCGGTGGCCGGTCCCGTTTTCCATCAGCTTCGAAACCTCTGCGCGGACGAACCCAAGGTCTCGCCCAACCAGTCCGCGGCCAAAAAATGATGCGTTTGCCGTGATCTCGGCGATCACATTCAGATCCGGGAATGTCTCCGTCGGGTCCCACGATTCGACCAGGTCCGCGAACATCACGTTCAGGCCCCAGAGCGGCCCAAGATACACGTCAAACGCAAATTTCCTTTCGGCCTGAACATAGAAGTACCGGTTCTTCCTGATCTCGTTGCCTTCGAGATGCTCCAGTTGGGCATATTCCGTCTCGTCCAGGAATATCTCCGCTGCGATCTCCGCAATACCGCCATTTTTCCCTTGCCGAACCTGCTGTATCGACCGGATCCATTCCTTTGTTTCCGGTACCCGGATCGAGCGCAGCCGCAATCCCGTATCGCCTAGATAATTGTCGAAGATCTGGAGGTGCGAACTGGCTCGCGTAAGCGGCTTTGGAAGCCCATCGATAATGAACGACCTCTTCTCGTTCGTACGGGTGGTTTTGTTCATTTTCATCGAGTTAATTATACTCGTAAGATATCGGAGTAAACTATGAGAATTGGACGAAATTGGTTCGCCTTGATCTTTTTGGCCGCGCTGTTCGCTTCAGCATGCGGAGAGGCTACAACTGAAACTGGAAGCGGATCTGCGGACAACGTGAATGCCGCGACTCCCGAGGCAGCCGGCCCGCTGGCCGCAACAACCCCGACGCCCGCACCGACAGCCAACGATGCACCTACGCTTTCGCCCGTCTTCCGGGCCTATTGCGAGGCAATGGAGAAAAAAGACGAAGCGGCGATCAGAAAGGTCTACTCTTCCGACACTATCAAATTCTTTGAGGAAGAGGCCAAGGCGGATAACATAACGATGATGGAATATCTCTCAGCCGAACAGGTCTCGACCAAGCTTTGTGAGGCACGCAATGAGGAGATCACCGGAGACACTGCCGTCGCTGAGGTCAGGAGCACCAGCATGCCAAACGGCTTACGTGTGATATTTGTAAAAGAAGGCGGCGAGTGGAAGCTAACGAACCGAAGCCCTGATATCCCGAAAAAGTAGACCGGATCTTGGCCATCATCTGCCGTCCAGCGTGTGCTCAAAGATCGTGTAAGCCTCCTCGGGCGTAACTTCTACACCAGTTGCCCTCGGCACCCTTGCGATGGCCGGTCGAAATTCAGGCCCTGAGCTGCTAACCGGATCGCAGTCAATTTAACTAGAAAAAGCGGCAAATGTTCTGAATGTGCGGCATTGCCGCAGTACGATCTTTTTGCATTTTCGTCTGCTAGTCAGTGATATATTACGCGTAAAGTCCGATCATTTTTGGCTGCCGATAGCCGTCTCGCCAATGCGTCGCTACCCTATGCGTGGTAGATTTATCCTGTGGAAAACGCCGAACCGCTTGCAAATCGCATTCGCCCCGCAACTCTCGACGAGGTTGCCGGCCAGCAGCATCTGATCGGGCCGGGCAAACCGCTTCGCCTGGCGGTCGAGCATGGACATATCTTCTCGTTCGTGTTGTGGGGGACGCCTGGCACCGGCAAAACCACACTCGCACGCATCTACGCTGCTGCCATAAATGCCGAGTTTTATGAGCTTTCGGCAGTTTCCGCCGGTAAAGATGACATCCGAAAGATCGTCAACCGGCCCGCCGAAGCCGGACGGCCCCGCCTGCTTTTTCTCGATGAGATCCACCGATTTAATAAAGCGCAGCAGGATTTTCTTTTACCCTATGTCGAGAGCGGCGAACTTGTTCTGATCGGAGCCACAACGGAAAATCCAAGCTTTGAGGTCATCCCGGCACTGCTTTCGCGTTTGCGGGTCTTTGTTCTGGAAGAACTGGGCACTGAGGCCATGGCGGAGATAATATCGCGAACCGGATTTGACCTGGACGACGAAGCACGCGACTGGCTGATCGAAATGGCAAACGGCGACGCCCGCCAGGCTATAACGATGCTCGAAAATACCTCTCGGCTCTACGACCGGATCACGGTCGAGACGCTCCGCGAAACCCTGCAATCAAAATTTCTCCGCTATGACAAAAAAGGCGAAGAGCATTACAACGTCATCTCGGCGTTCATAAAATCGATGCGTGCATCAGATCCGGATGCCGCGATCTATTATCTCGCCCGAATGATCGATGCCGGCGAAGACCCTAAGTTCATTGCCCGGCGGATGGTCATTTTTGCCTCGGAAGACATCGGGCTTGCCCAGCCGACGGCACTGGTGGTCGCGAACGAGGTCTTCCGTGCGGTGGAGGCCATCGGGTTGCCCGAGTGTGTGCACAACCTTGCGCACGGTGCTGCCTATCTTGCAAATGCCGCCAAGGACCGCTCGGCGACCGAGGCCATCGGAGCCGCCCTCGATGACGTTAAACGCTATGGAAATCTCCCAGTGCCGATGAAACTCAGAAATGCCCCTACCCGCCTGATGAAAGAACTCGGCTACGGAAAAGATGATGGCACCAGCGAGAACCTGCTGCCGGAGAAGCTAAAGAACCGAAAATATTTTGCCAGCTAGATCTCGCTCAATTGATCCGGCTCCGTGGCAAGAAGAATTCCTTGTTCATTTGTCGAGCTAACCGATTGGCGACCTTTGCCTGCCCTCCGTTCTTGAAGGAGCCGAACCAGAGCGATTTATCCCCGGCTGCACCGGCCCAAACTACGACCTTGTCACTCATCCGAACCAAACGAACGCTCCCTTGTTCGCGGTCGCGGCTGGCTCCCCAGATCGTGTCATAAAATCGATGCGGCCCACGCGCAGATACACCCTCGATAATATAATCAGCCTCCGATTCCTCTGTAACTATCACAACAGGCAGTTTGTTCTTAACGATCGCGGCCATCAAATAATTCTCAAAACCTCTGCCCATTTCCGCGATGAAAACACGATCAGGGGCCTCGCTCTGGCCGATCGCCTGGGTCGAGATAAAGACAATAATGACGATCGCCGCAAGGATCTTGCCGGAGAAATGGGCTCGATAATTCGTAAACATTGTCGTGACTCCTTAAGTTCGCGTTGGGGCTGCATGGCTTCCACCGATCCGGCAGCGACGTATCTCCGGGTCCGATCCATCCTTGGGTGAAAAACCTGTAATGGCCCGGCCCTTCGAAGCGTCGGGCGAATGAGCTCACATGATGACCTAACCGTCTTTTATTTGTTTCAAGCTCCGGGAAATATGCCTCGCAAGATTTTCGGCCAGCGAGCCCCAGGATGTGGTCTCACCGGCAGCCAGCACGGCACCGCTTCGGCGGTCGAAGATGCGATAGACATAGCGGTGGGTTATCCACGAACCCGAAACAAACCCTATCTCGACGAAAAGATCGGCTTCCTCCTTGTACCGGAGAATGGTCAGGTTCATCTTGATAAAGTCAGGGTTACGAAGCAGTGCTTTCTCCAGATTCTGCCGCGAGGGCTGTGCCGACGATTTATGAAACGCTATCGTCCGGGCCATTTCGATCGCCTCGCGCGGGCTTATCTGAACCGATTCCGTGCGGCGCTCTTCGCCGGTCTCTACGTCGAACGGTTCGTTCTCGGAGTAACCAACGGCATCAAGCGTACGAGGAGGCTGGCCGGGCAGGACCGAATCGGCCCGCTCCATCATCAGCCTGATCACCTCGTCCTCCACACCCGCATTCTTTAGCTCGATCAGCGCGACCGCGGTAACGTCAAACCGCGTGGCCGTCTTTCGTATCTTGTCCGTTATCACCTCGGTCGAAAGCCCCGCTTTCGTCATCTCCATGACCGTCCGATTGGTCAATACCTCACCCTGGGCAAAAATGGCCGAACTGAATAGTAAAATAAAAACGATGCTGTAAATATTTTTCATTAGTAGTCATCCTCCGATCGTCATTTCCGGGACGAATACAGCGGCTTTCCTTTACGGGGCTTTTCCGCCCGCTCCTTTGCAAGACTGTCCAAGGGCAAAAACAGCCACCGTATTCAGCACAAACAATAAGACAAATGACCCGATGATCTGTTGCATACGGCTAGCAGCTCTTTGCCGACTAATAATAGAAAAGTTCCTTGAAGATCCTCTGCTTGCACCAATTTGCCTGAAAGTCCTCCGGGTTGACTTGGTGTACTTTGCGGGGCTTTGCGTGAATTTACGTTGATCTTTTACGCGAAGCCGCTACGACCGCAACGACTCTCTTTGCCGCTATTGTCCGCACCGCGGCCTTTTAAAGAACTCTGGAAGTCAAGATCGACCTCCAGACAGAGTTTTACAATTTTCAGAATAGAAAGATCACCGATTGTGATACTTTGTTGAGCTGTAACAATTGCGGTGAAATTCAGGTATTGATTTCGTTGAAAAACCTTGGATATCGAACAAAGGCCCAACCAGTCTACCGCTCTCGGAAAGGCAAGCCCTGCCGATTTTGGATCTGGGATTTCAGATTTTGGATTTGGCGGCTGTGCCGCATAGGCCCTCGCATTTCAAGCAGATAACCTATCATCTATCAATTCTCAATTCTTAATTCTTAATTCTTAATTCTTAATTCTTAATTCTCATTTCTCATTTCTCATTTCTCATTTCTCACCTTTCATTTCGTGCAAATCGCGCATATCGCGCAAATCACCATTGGCCGGTCTTCCCGGAAATAGGAAAATAGCCCGCGTGAGGCTCAGTTCGATATTTGATATTTGAAAACCGCAAAGTGTATCACTATGAAACACTTCATCGTCCCACTTAACATACGCTCATTTTGCAAAATGGAACGATTTTTCGCCGCAAGCTCAATGGGATCAGCATTTAGCCCGTCCCAGTTTGAGCATAAATGGGACGAAAATGGGACGATATTGAGGATCAGAGGCAAAAATGAGTGCCGTTCCACTTAAAGCGTTCCTTATTTTGTTAAATGGAACGATTTGTCGCCGCAAACCAAATGGCATCAGCATTTAACCCGTTCCACTTTGGACATTTTAATGCAAAAAGTGGAACGACTTTGCCAAAAACCACGACGCTCGTCCCTTTGTCTCATTTAAGACACCGGTATTTTTCTTTAGTGAGACAATTTGTCGCCGCAAACGCAAGCAGCTAAGGCACTTAACCTGTCTCACTTTGGACATTTTAATGCACAAATTGAGACAAATATCGGTAAACGGATACAAAAAATGGGGAAATTTAGTACATCCGTCCCAACCCGGCGTCTCACCTCGTCTCAATTTCTGAGACGCGGTTCACCCGGCAATTCTGGGGAACCACGTTATCTCGTTTTTTATGAGCTCGTATTGTGTGAATCTTCAGAAAGTATCAGATCAAAGGCCGAGCGAATATCCAGCCTATGGACGGACAGGTTTTCCAAAAGATCTGTCGGCGACGCAAGGCCCATGCGTCGAGCTATGGTCGTAAGCGCATTTTGGTTTGCCAGAGGCAGCCGTGAGGTACGGCCAACGGTCAAACGGAGATAGTGATCTAATGAAGAGAGAAATTCATATCCGTGAAAAAGTTTTTCAAAAACATCTTTTTCCAGAGATCCATTTTCCTTTAAGAGTCTAAGGGTTTGCCCGGTCGAGCGATGAGCATCATCGTCCGGCACGTTATCGCGAAGCTGGAGAAAGCGGATCGCAAAGTAAATATCCAGCATGCCGCCCTCGCCATATTTGATGTCGATGTCGCGGCTTCGATGCCGCGGCGAACGCTGTTTCTCCAGCTCCTTTCGGATCCGGTTCGTCTCGGCAGCTAGTTCTGCACCCGGTATCTTGCTGGCCTTTTTGTGGATCGTATTTCTTATCTCTGCTTCGATCTCGCGGGCTAGCACTGCTTCTCCGCCGACGCCCCTGAGCTTTACAAAGGCGAGCATCTCCCATATGGCCGAACTCGCCCGCATGTACTCCAAAAATGCACTACGCGATATCGCCGGCGGGCCATCCTTTCCATGCGGACGAAGCCGAAGATCGACTCGATACAGCGAACCTTCACGCGTTATAGCCGAAAGGGTGTTGACGAATATCTCTACAACTCGCGAACAGAGTTCGCTGCTGGTTGGCCCGGTCGCCCGGCCCCTGTCCGATTGCCGGCCGGTCGTCAAGTCCAGGCCGTCATATACTATTACCAGGTCGAGATCCGAATCATGATCGACCCCGGCACCGCCTATCTTTCCTAGCCCTAATATGGCCATCGGCGGCAGCGACACCGACGGTACGTACTTCTCCTCCACCTGCCGAACAGCTATCGAGAGCGCGGCGGAGATGCTCGCTTCCGCTAGCTCGGTCTGCAACTCCTTTGATCTCGCAATCGATAATTTGCCCGCGCAATCATAGAAATAGATCTCCGCAAAACAGCGACGCCAAGCCTTTCGGAGCCGCGAAAGTATTGTTCGGTGGTTGGCGGCGCCCTCTATAGCCTCTGCAAGCGAACTACGGTAGTCACGTTGTGGAAATTCTGATGCGAGGCCGCCTTCCAGACTGGCTAAGAGCGTCTGAAGCCGTGGATACTCATCGGCGAGTTCGGTTATGTATGCCGGCAGTCCGCATCCATTCGCGGATTCTTGCGGATCTTCGAGAAATGTTCCATCAACTCCACGGTCATTCGCCCCGGCAAAAGACGTTTCCGTCAAACCAAAGACGCGCTCAAAGGTCCCCCGAACGTTCGCCGTATGAATGTGCAGCTCCTTATCGAACTGGTCTACGACGGAAAAACCCATCCTCCGCGCCAAGAGCGCCCTCGGCCGCTCCTCATTCGGCACCGTATGGGTCTGTAGGCCGTTCTCCATCTGGAGCAAATGCTCCGCGCGGCGAAGAAAATGATAGGCATCGGAAAGAGACGTCAATTCGTTGTTGGTAAGCATTCCGCGGTCTGCAAGCCGGGCAATGCTTATCAGCGTATGCGGAACCCGAAGCCATCGGTCCCGGTCAGCATGGGCAAGCTGAAGTGCCTGTGCAATGAACTCGATCTCGCGGATACCGCCGCGGCCGAGTTTTACGTTCAAGCCCCTTGCATTGATGTTCTCAAGGTCAATCTTCTGTTTCGATTCCCTGACATGCCTAAGCGCCTCTTCGACCGACAGCTCCGCAGAGAATACGCTGCTTTCAACGGCATCAAAGAATCGGCGACAGATCGCCTCCGAACCCGCGCTTGCCCGCGAACGTATCAGCACTTGACGCTCCCAGACCGCCGCATCGCCGCGATAGTAGCGTTCGATGTCCACCAGGGAAAGTGCCAGCGGCCCGACGCGGCCGTGTGGACGCAGTCTCAAATCTACTCGATATGCTGCCCCTTCACCGGTCTGTTCTCCTACGAGCTTGATCACCGCTTCGGCAAGCTTTATGAAGTATTCGCGATTCGTCAGCGGTTCGCGCGGGCCGACACCTGCCGTCCGGCCCTCGTCCGAATAAATGAAAAGCAGATCAATGTCGGATGCATAATTAAGTTCGCGCGAACCCAACTTCCCCAACGACACGATACAGATCTCGGCCGGACGTATGCGGTTCTTGTCGTCGGTTTCCAGCGGCTGCCCGTAGCGATTGTCCAGTTCCTGGCGTGCGAGCCGAAGTGCGTGTTCCAATATCGCGTCAGCCAGATTCGACAGCTCTTCCGTTATCTCGGTTACGGTCGCCAGCCTGCGTATGTCCCTAAGAAAGATGCGCATAAGCTCACGGCGTCGAAAACGTGAAAGCAAAATATGTGGCTCTACCTGAGAATTCGTTAGGGAAAATCGGGCAAGAGATTCGAGGAGTTCCTCCTTGTCCCTCACGGTTGATTCCGCTCGTTTTCTGCCCAGCCAGGTTATGTATTCAGGATTTTGCAGCATCGTTGCCGCAAGCAGCGGGCTATATGCCGAAAGAGTGAGTACGTCCGAGAGGAGCGGTCGGTTCTTTACCAGCCTTTTTGCGACAGAGGGATACTGTTCCTCCAACCTTGCAAAAAAGCGGCTGGCGGATTCAGGATCGGGGAGGTCTTTGATGAGGGGTCCGACGTCTGTCATCTGCGAAAGCGCTTTACGTCAATTCCGTATTTCCTTATCTTATATCCGACTATTCTTTCGGTGGACCCGAGCGACAGCGCCGCTCGGGTAATGTTGCCCTTCGAAGATTTCAGAGCGTCCTGTATTATGTCCCGCTCAAAAGCGGCAACGGCAGATTCAAGTGAGAGATCGGTCACGGTCCCGGTGACCTCAGCCGTCTGCAGCGTCGCCGGCAAATGATGGCCATGAATTACATTCGAATCACAAACAAGCACCGCTCTTTCAATGGCATTTTCTAGTTCTCGGACGTTGCCGGGAAAGTGGTAGCTCATCAACATATCGATCGCCGGTGTAGAAATACGCCGAATTCGCTTCCTGTGCTCGGCTTCGTACTTCTCAAGAAAATGCTCGGCAAGAAGGAGGATGTCCGATTTGCGTTCACGAAGTGGCGGAAGGAAAATCGTAAATACGTTCAGCCTATAATAGAGGTCCTCGCGAAATTGATTGTTCGAAATGGCCTCTTCTAGGTCCTTGTTGGTTGCCGTAATGAGGCGAATATTAGCCCGTATGGTTTCAGAACCGCCCACCCGTTCAAACTCACGCTCCTGCAATACACGAAGCAGTTTGATCTGTGTCTGCAGAGGCAGGTCGCCGATCTCGTCAAGGAAGAGTGTCCCCCCTTCGGCGAGCTCGAAACGTCCTTCCTTTTTACGGTCCGCTCCGGTAAAGGCACCTTTTTCGTGACCGAAAAGCTCTGATTCGATCAGAGTATCAGGCAATGCCGCGCAGTTGATCTTTACGAACGGGCCTCTCCTACGGAGGCTATTGTAGTGGATGGCACTTGCGATCATTTCCTTGCCGGTGCCGCTCTCGCCGCGAAGCAACACAGTCGCATTCGATTTTGCGACCTGCGAAACCTGTTCGTAAACTTGGCGGATAGCGTTCGAATTGCCAACTATATGCGAGAAGTCGTACTTTTCTTTGAGCTCCTGTTTGAGATGCAGGTTTTCTTCTCGAAGCCGTTGGCGTTCGCCACGAATGGTGTGCTGGATCCTCATTGCCTGTGTGATCATCGACGCCAGCATTTCAAAGGCTCCCACGACCTCATCACGCTTTTCGATTTCGACACCGCAGGCGAGCAACCCAACGCCCCCTTTTCCGATCGACAGTGGGAATGCCATCAACAGTAATTTTTCGGCCCGGCCCTCACCATGCAAATAATCAAGATCCCCACTTCCTTGAACAGATCTAGAAATGCCGCAAGTGTAGATGTCAGAAAGAAATGACCTCGACACTTTTGCGTCGAGGCGGCGAAACTCAGTGGGGGTCAGCCCTGCCGCATCGCTCAGATTCAGGCCGTCCCCGTTCAGGCTCTCTATCAAGAGGAATATATGATCTACCCCGAGAGAGGCTTTGAAGGATTCGAGGATCGGTCGCATTACCGCGCTCGGGTCCGGAGATCCGGCGAGCTTAGTGTTCAGTTCGGCAAGCAGCGAGAGAACTTGTTCCGAATGGTTTGACAAACTCATATTCCAAAACCGAAATGATAGCAGAGAATATGTACGTAGCGAATCGGCTCCTACAAATTTGTCGTAAATGTACCATGACTCTTGTCGTCGGCCACCAGCTTGATTAGGATAGTAAACAACTGATGGAGCAGCGGATAGAGATCGTCGTCGGGCCCGATGGCCACAAGTGCCGGTTAGACGAATACTTGTTTAATCGGTTTGGCGGGCTTAGCAAAATGTACCTCCGCCGGGCGGTCAAAGAGGAGAAATGTGAGGTTAACGGCCGGCTCGAGAACGTGGGGTACCGCTTACGGTCGAATGACCTCATCGAGATCGAGTTAGATCTGACGCGTGAGACCGCAATGAGGCCTCAGGACATCCCGCTGGAGATCGTCTACGAGGACGCCCATCTTATAGTTGTAAACAAGGCTCCCGGAATGTTGGTCCACCCGACCCACAGAGATAAGAGCGGGACACTACTTAATGCCCTTACGTTTTATCTTAACCGCAAAGTTGGTTCAGACATCGTCGCTACGCCGCTTGTTACGCAAAGATCGGGGACAATTAGACCGGGTCTTATCCACCGTCTGGACAAGGAAACCTCTGGTTTGATCGTCGTCTCAAAAAACGCAAAGGCCCATAAACGCATGATGGAGTCCTTTAGACGAAAGTCAATAGCGAAACGATACGTGGCGCTGGTCGAGGGTTTAGTCAATGGAGACATGGGCGTGATAAACGCCCCAATTGGCCGCTACGGCGAACTGAAGCACTGGGATGTAAAGCTGGGCGGGAAACCCGCGGAGACACGATTCAAGGTTCTGAATAGAAATGACGATCTGACTCTAGTGGAACTCGAACCGGTAACGGGCCGAACCAATCAACTTCGGATTCACATGGCTTCGTCGGGTCACCCGATTGTAGGGGATCATAAACGCGGCGGACGGGCACATTCCCGCCTTTGCCTCCACGCATGGAAGCTCATATTTGCCCACCCAATAACTCGAGAAACGTTGAGCCTTGCCGCCGATCCCCCTAGGGGGTTCCTGCCATTCGAAGATCTCAGTTGAAGGCGATAGTCCGGTCGTTGCAGGCGTTATTCGAACCCCATCACGAAATTGGCTTATCGACTCAAGAAATGACGGCAATGCGTTAGTTCGGTTATTGCAACGACCGTCTCATAAGGATCCGAGCAGAAATATCGAGGCCTGCTTCCTTTTCTTCGTCCCGAAGTTTACGAAGCCCCGGCGTCAATTGAGGGTCAGTCAATTGAACAAAACCCAGTTGCTCGTAAAAAGGCGCATTCCAGGGAACATCGCGAAAAGTGGAAAGTGTAACGACCGGGTATCCGGTGTGCTTTGCCCAAAGGCATACGGCTTCGACCAGTTTACGCCCCAAGCCGCGTTTGCCATGATCGGGATCTACAGAAACCTCGTGAAGATGTGCCGCTCCGTCGATCATGATCGCCACGGCGAAACCTACCGGATGACCTGTATCCTCGACAGCCACCCAAAGCCGCCCGGCATCGAGTTGCTGAGAAAGCAACTCTATAGAGAGGCATTCCTGCGAGACTTCATCGGCAAAGGGGGTGTCGAGAAATATCTCAGATGCTCGTTGCTCGATAACCGGAAGGAATTCCAGGTCATCGGGTAACGCTTTCCTTATTTCATATCGCCCCGTATTCACTTTCGATAACCAGGGCCATAGATCGCTTGCCCAGACATTGATCCAGTCATTTTATTGCCGTCAAACACCCTTCGACCACTAACAATGACGCTCGAAAAGCCTTCCGCATACTGATGAGGGGCTGCGAAGGTCGCGCGGTCAGAGACGGCTTTTTCATCAAAAATCACTATGTCGGCGACAAAACCTTCGCGTATCTGGCCTCGGTCGCGAAACCCGAAAACATTAGCCGGAAGCGAGGTCATTTTTCTGATAGCGTCCTCAAGTGCAACTATCTTAAGTTCGCGGACATATCGTCCAAGCACCCGTGCATTGTTGCCATAACCGCGCGGATGAGGTACGCCGACGCCAAATTCGCGAACACCGCTGTCCGAGGCGATCATCGTAAACGGCTCTTTCATAATGATGCCTACATCTTCCTCGCTCATCACCTGGTAGACCATCTGGGCACCGCCGTTTTCATACATTGTAAAGATCTGTTCGATCTGTTCGTCAAGCTCGGTGCTGTTGCGGGCCATCTTTGTGATCTCGGCAATGTTTTTGCCGTTATATTCCGAGTTGGCCCTGTAGGTGGCCACATAGGCGAATGAATAATCGTCAAATCCGCGTTCGGCCATGCCTTTCTTCATATCGGCCTTTATTTTTGCTCGGGTTTCGGGGTCGGCCAGGCGTTTTTTGCCCTCTTCGCGGCCCCCGGCTATAGCCCAATTGGGCATCCGAGCATCGAGCGAGGTCGATGAAGCCGGATAGGCGTATTGGTCAACCGTCACGTTCAGTCCCCGGCTGCGGGCATCGCGGACCAGACCCAACGTCATCGGGCTTTTTCCCCACCCAGATTTGGCGGAGATCTTGAAATGGGATATCTGCACCGGCATATCTGCCTTTTCGCCAATATTAATGGCCTCTTTGATGGCGGCAACAACCTCTGTGCCCTCGTCGCGGATGTGACTGGCATAGACCCCGCCATGTTTTGAGGCGGCCTTTGCAAGCTCGATCACCTCATCGGTCTCAGAATAGGTGCCGGGCACGTAGATCAGTCCTGTGGCAAAGCCGACTGCTCCTTCGCGCATAGCTCGGTCAACCAGTTCATTCATCTGCCGCTGTTCGTCGGCTGTCGGCGCGCGGTTGTCGAGGCCCATTACGCGCGAACGCACCGAATTGTGCCCGATCAGCGTTGAGATATTTATCGCAAGCGGTTTTTCCTTTATCCGTCCAAGGAATTCGCCCACGTCGGTGTGTGAACCGCCGCAGTTTCCGGTGATCAGCGTGGTAACACCCATACGGATAAAATTTTCGGCCATCGGCTGGTCATAGATGTTCTCGGTGTGGGCATGGACATCGATAAAGCCCGGAGCCACGATCTGCCCTCCGGCGTCTATAACTTCGCGGGCATTTTTGGGGTCGACCCGCCCGATGGCGGCTATGCGCCCGTCCCTGATCGCGACCGAGCCGTAAAACCAGGGGTTGCCTGTGCCGTCGATTATACGGCCATTTGTTATAACAAGATCGTACTCGGCAAGAATAGAGCCGCTTGCGAGTCCGGGAAAAACAAGCAGCGAGAGAAGAAAAAGTGAGGTTATCTTATTAAGCATAGCTAAAAAATGCCCCGAAATATCGTAAATGTCAACATTTCGGGTTACCAGCGAATAGTAATGTTCACACCGTTCAATCGATCCTGATGTTAACCAGTACTTCAAGCGGGTCCTCGCTTACATTTTCGATCTCGATGGTATAATCACCGGTTTTTGGCAGACGAGCAAGAAAATTATTTATGCCCTCGGTAAACGGAATGTTGTCTAAAAGACGCACCGATGCTTTGTCCGTATCGACCTCACCCTTTAGCGATTGGCCTGTCCGGGCCTCGACAACATACCGCTTTCGGTCTCCTGGTTCCAGGGAAATGGTAAATGATGTCCCGCGAGACCCCTTTGGAAAGCTCAGTCTTTCGGCAGGATAAAGCTCTTTGCGCTCCGGTTTGCCTGTCTGGACCAATTTGCCCCCGCTGACCTTGTATTTCGTAGTTATGATCGCTTCTGGACAGCAGGCCCCTCCGAATTCTCCAGCATCGTTGGTTTCAACAACCAGGGTCCCTTCTTCGACACTAGCACTGCGAAGTCCACCGTAGGCACGGTCGCCGCCTGCAATGCGGGCAAGCAACATCGCTTTTCCCGAACTGATACCGAAAACAAATCCTTCGGTAAAATTGCCTGTGCCGCCCGTATTGCAGACTGTGATGACCACGGCCTCTTCGCGGCCATCGCCGGTGAGATCTCCGTAGGAGACCTCGATCACCTTAAAGAAAAACCGGTCAACGAAATCTTCCTCTTTTTTCTCTTCGTAAAACTCGTCGTCTTTGACCGTGACATCTTCCGGGTCAGCCCCCGCACAGTGTGCGCTGTAGGTGAAATTACGGAGATCGACATCGCGAATATTCTGTTGGCAAAAGACAGTACCGGCGAACAGTGAGGTTGCCAATATAAGGATCAGCATTCTGAAAACCATTTAATTACCCTCCGAAACTCGGCATCACGCAGAACCCGGCTTTACGCCTTCGTGATATGCGTCGTGAAGCTCGACCGGTTTGGACGAACGTTTCCTAAGCCGCATATTTAGAAATTCGACAAAGACTGAGAACGCCATAGCAAAATAAATATACCCCTTGGGTATATGCATTTCCAGCCCTTCGACGACGAGCGTAAAGCCGATCAGCAGCAGAAACGCCAGCGCGAGCATCTTTATTGTCGGGTGACGCTGGACAAATGCTCCGATCGAGCTGGCAAAGAGCATCATGGCGATAATTGAGACCGTGACAGCGGCAACCATTACCGGTATTTGATCTACCATTCCGATAGCAGTTATCACCGAATCGAGCGAAAAGACTATATCAAGCAGTCCGATCTGTACTATAACCGCGCCGAACGAGGCGTAGACTTTTTTGGCGGCGTGGCCTTCTGAGCCCTCAAGCGAGCCGTGTATCTCGTGAGTCGATTTGCCGATAAGGAACAGCCCGCCGAGTATCAATATCAGGTCGCGTCCCGATATCTCATGCCCATAGACCGCGAATAGCGAAGCCGTAAGCCCCATCACCCACGAGAGCGAAAAGAGCAGGATGACCCGAAATATCAGAGCAAGCGAGAGCCCGATAAAACGAGCCCGAGGCTGCTGTTCGGGAGGCAGCTTTCCGGCGAGAATGGATATAAATATGATGTTATCAATGCCTAGAACTAGTTCAAGAAGAGTAAGTGTCGCGAACGCGATCCACACATTCGGATCCGTAAGAAGTTCCATGGTTTGTTTGCCTCGAGCCTACAGAATGAAGTTCCGACCATTGTTGTTTTACTCCTCTATGGGAATGAACGCAACAGCTCGCGCCCGCTCCAATATCCTCGACTGTGTCTGACGTTAGTTTCGGCGTAACATGACAGACGGGCGATGGCTACGCGAATAGTAAACTCATCGATAACTCATCAGGGGCTTCGTTTTCGCCTGATCATAAATGCCGGATTCCGCCGGACGGCCTGACCAAAGTGCTTTTCGGCCAGTTGCCCCATCCCCATTTCCTGAAGTCGCAAACCCAACACCCAGTGGAAACGGGCGTCGTTCGGAATATAGGGTGCCGCCACGCTCTCAAATCTCGATGCATCCTCCGTTCGACCGTCAGCCGTGGCCGCACCTGAAAGGAAACTTGCGGTGAACGGAAGTGCCGGATTCATTTCAAGCAGCTCTGACCAGATCGATACTGCCTCTACTGTTCGACCGAGCTTCCATAGAGCAACCCCCTTTTCCTCTCGGGCTGCAGAAAGATCCGGACGTTCTGAGAAGACGGCGTCCATCTCTCGCAGAGCCTCTTCATGTCTGCCCATTCGGTTGAGAATTGCCCCGCGGTAGTATCTGCTGATCGCACCTCCCGATCCGGATTGTTTTTCGGCCGCCTCAGCAAGGAGTTCCAGTGCCCGTTCATTGTTTCCCAACAGATATTCGATCCATGCCCGCTTTGAAATAGCTTCTTTGTTATCGAAGAGACTCAGGCCAGACGCCGAATCAAAGCTGCGTTTGCCAGCCGTTGCGTATTGCAGGTCACTAGCACCTAGCCACTGTCCGGGGTTGGCATCTGCGAGAGCCAATTCGTCAGGTATTGCGATAGCTTCAAACGCACGGGCAGCCCGCGATTCAAAATACCTGACTACACCGCTATGGGCGACAAGGCCCGCCCATCCAACGGCAAAGGCCAGAAATATCCACCCGGCGATCTTAAAGGAGCCTGACGAACGCAGAGCGAATCGGTGAAAAGTCACGTCGTCCCGCGTGACAAGTCGCCAAGCTTTTAGGACCAGAAAGGTGGTGACGATAGAAATCCCCAGGGCCATCAGCATCGGCACAAGCTGGTATACATTCCACACTGCAAACAAACTTCCGACAAAAACAATGACCCCTGCGATCTCTTCGTTCCACGTTAGTGAATAATTGGCTCTGACTGATTTCTTTACCGATACTGACGGTTTGCCGAAACCGAAATAGAGGGCTTCATTCGGACACACGGAAACACAATCCATACATTTCATGCATCCCGGGTCGACCACCATCCCGTACCTCTTCACTTCGGCGTGAACCTTTACGTTTGAAGTGCATGTTGCCGTGCAATGACCGCATTGATTGCATGCGTCGGTTACGCGGATCTTACCCGGTGCAACCTTGTCGGCAACGGCAAAGAATCCGCCATAAGGGCAGCCGTACGTGCAGAATCCTTTCTGACCCAGAAAGTATACGGTAACGAAACCGCAAATGAATAAGAAGGGTATCGCCACAAGTACAGGAGGGAACGTCGCCCAAAAATCCGTCGTCAATAGATGGTTGGTAAACTGCGGTATCAGTGGCTCCTCGGGCGGCTTCGAAAAGTATCTGACTACCGTCGGCCAGATAAACATGTAGATCGCTGCGATCAACGGCACGTAGATCAAAAGCCGTGAGCGGAACGGCACCGGCTTTATCCCCATTTTCTTAAGCAGCCATCCGCACAGATCCTGCAACGCGACAACGTGGCAACCCCATCCGCAAACAAATCGCCCGAAGATCAGAGTTGCCAGGATCGCAAGGGAAAAGAATATGAAGCCGGCATTCAGAGCACCTTGCTGGATGGTGTACATTGCTTCTGATGGTTCGATCGGTGAAACTGTCGTGCCCATAAGCCACCATTGCAGTATGTGAAGCGCCATAAGTACGTTAAGCGTAATAAGCGCCGCGGCGCGCCAACGGCTGGTCTTAGATGGACGGACCCCGCCATCGGCCGGCGGCGTTCCACCGATTATTGGTAGTTCTCTCGACCGCATTCTATTCTTTTCTTTTCCCTCGCAGCCGCTTTTCATACTCCTTTCACGAGTGACGTTTGCGTTGAGTTTAGATCTGCCCCTCACCTTAAATCATAGAACCACAATCCGGCGTTCTCAACTGGCACTTGGCTTTGACTAGAGTCCTTTGGGATGTCTCAGGTGTTCGGCTTATTGCACCGTCATAATCAACTTTGTCGCCAGCTCCAATTATGTGCTAGACTTTTACGTCTTCCGATTCAAGTGGGCCGACCACAAGTTAAGGGGTAACTGGCCGCGTTAGATCAAATCGTAAATACAGGAGTTGAAGCATGAAACTTATTCGAAACGGCCTGCTGCGGGTTGTTGTCCCGATAGTGGTTCTTAGTTTGTTTGCCGCATTATTTTTGAACATCACAGAACAGGAAACCGTCGCGGGGCCTCAGGGTGATACTGGCCGACTTGAAAAGATGATAGTTGCAGGCGGCACCGTCAACATCGAGATCGATATTGAACGCCTTAACGCCGGGGCCAGCAGATCGCAGATGACCTTACTTGGTTTTGAGGCGCCTAAGAATGCGTTTTTCACCGTGATGGCGTTCAATGATGAATTCCGCGGCACCCTACCTAGCTCTATGGAGCTATCGCTTAAAGAGCGTAATGGAATTCGTTCCCGCCAGGTCGTTTCGTTTGGTGACCTCATGCTGGAAAGTTCACCGTTTGGAACGGACCATGAATTGATGATCCGTGATAGTAAGACCGGGTTTCATTATTTCAATATTGAGGGTCATATTTACAACTATGATGCGCATGGACGTTCGCTGGCGATGGAACCTGGCCGTTTGTTGATCTCCGAGCCGCTTGCCGAGAGGTTGGGACGTCCGTCTGATGCTGGAACGGTAGTCGGACACATTTCCGCTGCATTGAGCATGCGTGTCATCGAGATAGCCTACATAGTGAACGGTGAGGTCGCGGCCGACACGCTTCCGGCGTTTCGCGAGGACGACCTGAACATCAGGCCGGGACCGGATGTGGTTGTTGGCGATATCATTGGACTTGCCCAGTTCGGGAGTTCGGTCGGTGGCCGAGTAGGGCTGGCGGTCGGCACTGATTCATGCAATTTCGGCACGGTGGATCTCAACTGGTTTGCGTTGCCAAATAACGACCACCCAGTCATACCGCAAAATCTCTATCGCATGAGCGGCGGAGCAAACAACAACGAGCGTTTCGAGCAGATCGGCCAATCCAATGTGAAACATGCATTTACCGCCCTAACCCAAAATATCTGTCAGCTCGGCTGTAACGGTGTCGGAGGTTCTCGGCTTGGTTCCGGATGCTCCGACCCATATTCTGCCAGCCTAAACGCTGGTCCTAATCTGGGTTCTCGTGCATGGATTAACCCCTACACGGGTGCATTTCCAAGGGGTGATTCGGCAACGCCTCCAAATAATCATAGTGGACATGCTCATACGGGCACCTCGCACAGAGTACTGACAAACATCAGTGATCTTGTAGCAGCAGAAAATCCCGGAGCAACTTATTATGCCGAGGCTCAATACGTTACGCCTCATGAGTTCGCATGGTGTCAGGCAAATCCGGGTCAATGCAACATGTACAATAATGTTTCCTATCGGCGGTACAATGTGAGCGGAACAACGTCATTTACGTTCTCTGCTGTTGGCTCAACCGTTAGGGAAAAGGTTGCAGTGATGGCCTGGCCGGACGCGACGTTTTTGGAGATACGTCCGGCTCCGGGTGTTGACGGCATTGGCACCGTTGCGCACAAGGTTACCAATCCTTCCCCCGGTGTGTGGCATTATGAGTATGCAATTCACAATCAGAATTTGGACCGTGCAATTCGCGAGTTTGTCGTTCCGATCGGGCCAGGTGTGGTAGTCGAGAATATTGGTTTCCATGCACCGCCCCAACATCCTGGTTGGACGTTTGATGGAACCGCGAATAATGCCGGCTATAGTGAAACACCCTGGGCAACCGATCTTTCGAGCGGTTCGCTAACATGGAGCACGGAAACATTTGCACAGAATCCGAATGCTAATGCCATTCGTTGGGGAACAATGTACAATTTCCGCTTTCGGTCGAATAGACCGCCAACGGTCGCAAACGCAACTATCGGGTTCTATAAGACGGGTGATCCGATCAACGTTCCCGTGCAGGTGCCGTCAGCGGCCACGGTCGCGAACGTCTCGGTCTCGGGTCGGATAATTACTGGCGGCGGAAGAGGGATCGGATATGCGACGGTCTCCCTGACCGACTCGCAGGGGAATATTCGTGTGGCCCGTTCAAATCTATTCGGATTCTACCAATTTGATAATGTTGCGACGGGTACGGGTTATAACGTTAGTGTTTCATCGAGACAATATACGTTTACCCCGCAGGTTATCGACATTACCGATAACATCTTTGGACTCGACTTTGTGGCTCAATAGCTTGACTTATCGTCAATGCCCCGAAAAAGCGGCGGACTCTTACGTAAGAGTCCGCCGCTTTCTCTTTCTTAGGCCTTCCGCTTCCCTACGGCACGTACGCGGCCGGTACCGGGCTGTCTCCAGATTGCCCGAATTGAACGATCCCGATGCCCAAAGTTGACTGCAACAGGTACCATGTGCCGGCCGAAGGCCTGAATACAGCAAAGTCGCTTCGTCCATCGCCATCATAATCTCCCGGAGCCGGAAGATCACCGTCACTGCCAAATTGCACGGCGAAATAGCTTAGGTCCTCGCTTCTAATCACATACCAAGCCCCCTCGGAAGCTCTCCAAAATGCAATGTCCACGCGTCCGTCGCCGGTATAGTCACCGATTACAGGTTTGTCCGAAGGCAGTCCAAATTGGACGGCTAATAGCCCGGCTGAAGAGCGGTCAATCCACCATTCGGCGCCTGTGGCACCGCTTGGGCGAAATACTCCAATATCTGCCAGGCCGTCTCCGTCAAAATCGCCCACCTGTGGTATGTCCCCGACGCCGCCAAATTGGCGTATATCCACGCCGCCGGCAGAGCGGTTTATGTACCAAGTACCGGTTGACGGCCTGAAAATGACCGGATCGGCAATACCATCACCGTCGACGTCCCCAGCCAGAGGGATATCCCCGGTAGAACCAAACGGAAAAGCATAGAAGCTGGAATCTTCGCTCCTAAGGACATACCAGGTACCGTTTGAGGGTCGCCAGACCGCAACGTCGGTCTTTCCGTCACCTGTGAAATCGGCAGGCACGATCTTATCTGAAGGATCCCCAAACTGAAAGGCCCTGTTGTCCAGATCAGAGCTTCGCAAATACCACCACTGACCTAGCGATGTACGGTAAATGGAAATATCGGTCCTTCTGTCTCCGTCGAAATCTGCGTGCGCCGCAGAGATATTCGTTGAGGCAGCACCAAATACCGTGAAAGAAATTAGCTGGGAAACAGAGAATCCATTTTCAGCGGCGGCGTCATTTACGTACCATCTTCCAAGAAATGTTCTACCTGCAAGAATTGGATTGTCGGGAATGGCCAGACTGACCGAGCCCGACCCGCTTCCGGAGAGGGTCACGGTGCTTCGCGTAAATGAACCGGTAGATGGTATCGAGGCTCCGATTCCCGGATCTTCCGAAGTGATCACCAGCACGGCGGTCGCACCGGGTACCGCGTCCGCAACGGCCACCGTGAAACTCGGGTTTCCGATGATTGCCGGTTCAAGGGCAATAGCACGAGGAGGGTCACCTCCTGCACCCGGGCGTCCTGTCCCGGATACCTCCGGGACCCGAGCCGATTCGGTATAGAGCATCGGCCTGTCAAACGGAGGCAGTTCGTCCCGCACTCTCGGATCGGTCAACGGACGCTTCATAAACGCGACGAGATCAGTGATCTCTTTTGGAGTCAGCCCCAGCGGCCTTATCAGTGCTCGGTCAATATTTGGAGCATTGTGGTCTCCGCCACGATTGTAGAATTGGACTACCTCTTCAAGCGTTGCAAACCTTCCGTTATGCATATACGGTGCATGAAGCTCGACATTCCGAAGTGTAGGGGTCTTAAATCGTGCATCGTCAGCCGGGTTGTTTGTCACCGTTCCACGACCACGATCCTCGAACTGGGGACGAACCCCAATGTTATGAAACACGTGGTCTGCGAGAAGTGAGCCGTCATGACAAACGTTGCACTGAACGTTTATAAAAATGTCCAATCCGTCCTGCTCCTGCTTTGTCAGAGGCTCGATCGAGGCCGCCCATTTGTCGAGGGGAGTGTGATCGGAAAAAAGCTGCCTTTCGTGGGTTGCAATGGCCATAGCTATCCTTGCCGGCGTGACCTCAGGGCTGCCGAATGCTTCCTCGAAAAGTTCCGGGTAGCTCCGCCCGTCAATCCAGTTCCGTAATGAAGGCGGTATCTTAGATGCAAGAGCCAATGGTCTCGAGACGGCGATCTGGGCCGCGACCTGTGGCCAATTCCTACCTATGTGGCCCATCTCAACGTCAGACAAGGGAGGGGCCAAAACCTGGCTCTCAAGGGCGGCATGTACTTCGAGAAGCAACTCGTTCGTGATCGGATCGCGAAAAGAATCCGGAGCTCTGCCGTCCCAGAAGAGCCCATCCGGGGAATAGCCTGAGTTGAGGTATGACGGTGACTTTCTGCCAGTCACCTGAATATTTGCGCCAAACAACGGCGAATCCGTATACGTACCGTCCATATTGTTCCGCGGGACACCGGGTGATCCGAAAACGTCGTCTGCATTTCCAAAAACACCATCAAATCCGGGATGGCGTGCCGCCATATCGTCTAGGATGGTCCTCGGGTCTGACCCGCCCTTGGCCGGCTGGTGACAGGTGCCACATGCTACGGTTCTGGTCGACGAAAGTTGTTCGTCCCAGAACAATGCCTTCCCTAACGAGGCCTTGGCTGCGGTAACTGGATTACCCGGTGGCGCAGGTGGTGGAAGTAGTGGCGGAAACGGGCCCGGAAAGATATTTCCTGAGGCACGTGTCCCTTGATCAGGAAGGCTTAGCTCGCTGAATGTCATCGAATTTTCAGCACGAACCCAGTAATAATATGGTTGAGCTACCAAAGCCGTGCTGTCAAAAAAATAGTTTGCCGTGGACGTCCCGACATCGGTGGCCGTTGTCGGATCGTTGACGGTGTTCCTGAAGACCCGATAGCTTGTTGCATCGCGAACAGTGTCCCATAGCACACCAACCCGGTCAGCATAATTATTGTCCGAAGCCGCCACACCCGTAGGGGCAAGAAGCCCCCCACCAGCCGATCTCTCAGCAACCGTAACTTCCTCACTTAGGAATCCGAAGAAATACACTCCGAACGCCACGAACAGCATTACAACAAAAACCTTACTTCTTTGCATTTAGACTGGAGTTCCCCCTCAATTGCCGGAAAGAAATAGACGACATGGTCAAAACAAAATGACAGAGCGAACGGCGAATTATAGCATTCCACAAAGTAAACTCTCAATCATCTGAACCTTCCCATGGATACCGATTGCCCGCTCCAGTAACGATGAACTTTGCGCCGGCATATCCTTTGTCCATCTCCGCATCTAAGATAAACTTCAAAATATGCGTACTCAACTTTTCCGCCTGTTTCTTTTTACCGTCTCGATGGTGTCGATCCTTGCGGCCACGTATCCACTTTCTATTGCGGCACAGACTCGCCCCGCCAGGACAGTGAGTTCTGTCCCGGCTTCCAACAAGCAGACCCTCGGAGAACTGTCGGCAAGTATCCAACAGGCTCTAGAACGTGCAGAATTTCGCCGAGCCCAGATCGGTTTCAAGGTGGTCTCGCTCGCCTCCGGCACAACTATCTTTGACCAGAACTCCGAAAAATATATGATGCCGGCTTCGAATATGAAGAACTTTACCGTCGCGGCAGCATTGGACCGTCTTGGTGCCGACTACCGTATCGTAACCAGCATCTATGCGGCCGGCCCCGTAGAAAACGGCGTGGTCCACGGCCCGGTCAGAATTTTTGGCAGGGGAGATATATCTATCTCCTATACATTCAACAACGGCAACTATTTTGCGGGGATCGATAAGGTTGCAGATGCGATCATCGCAGCCGGGGTAAAACGCATCGAAGGCGATATCATAGGCGACGAGACCTATTTCAGGGGAAGCCCGCTGCCTACAGGATGGGAATGGGACGATCTGCAGTGGTATTACGGTGCGGAGGTGTCGGCCCTGCCGATAAATGACAATGTCGTCAATCTGAGCGTGACCCCGGGACCGGCAGGTTACCCGTGTCTGGCACGAATGTCCCCGGCAAATCTAGTCGTAAGGGTCGTTAACGACTGCAAGACCGTGGCGGCGGGAAACGCAAGGACATTAAAGATAGAAAAAAAACTTGACAGGAATCTGATCGAGATATCCGGCGAACTTCCTGTCGGCAATCAGGGTTTCTCCGGGTTCGTTTCCGTCTCTCGTCCGGCGGAGATGTTCGTTTCGGTGCTAAAACAGCGGCTGGAGGAAAAAGGGGTCGTTGTAGCCGGCCGCGCCTTTCCGATCAATACAAAGAGCCACATCCCGCAGGGGTTGGATACGGAGATCGCTAAGCTTGAGTCGCCTCCGCTCTCAGAGATAGCGGCCCGGACCATGAAACCCAGCCAGAATATGTACACCGAGACCCTGCTCTGGACACTAGGTGAAGAAGAACGAAAGAGGATCGATTCCCCGACCGTTGGTCCATCTGCCACCCCGCATCCCGCTCAGCGTTCCAGTGCCGAACTTGGAATTGGGTTAGTAAAAAACTTTCTGATGTCTGCCGGCGTTCCCGAAGATGGGATCATACAGTATGACGGGAGCGGGCTTTCGCGCCATAACCTGATCACACCGTCGGCGGTTGTTCATCTCTATACCTACATGGCCAAACAAAGCAAACACTCACAGGCCTGGCGGGATAGTCTGACAATTGGTGGGGTGGACGGTACACTGCGAAATAGATTTCGTGGAACTCCGGGAGAGGCAAATGTTCGCGGGAAAACGGGAACCATCAATCAGGTCTCTGCATTGTCTGGATATATTACAACGGCCGGCGGTGAACAGCTAGTCTTTTCCGCTGTGGTCAATGGCGTGCAGGAAACGCGTATGCGGGTCGAACTGATAGACGAGATCGTTCTGATGCTCGCTAATTATAACGGCACCGTTGATCAGTGAGACTCAGTGCCCTACCCAAGAACAACAGGCGCATAAATAAAAAAGAGAAGCGGCTTTGATCACCTCTTCTCTTTGCCTTTCTTGGAACGTCGTTTCTACCAACGATTTCCGCCGTAATTGCCGCGTCCGCGTCCACCACCGCCTCCGCGATCCTCGCGGGGACGTGCCTCATTGACAACCATATTACGGCCATCATATTCCGTCCCGTTAAACTGGGCGATCGCGTTGTTCGCGTCGTCCTCCGATGCCATTTCGACGAACCCGAAACCGCGTGAACGGCCGGTTTCCCTATCCATCACCACGTTCGCCGATTCAACCGTGCCGGCCGTGGCAAAATGTTCGTGCAGATCTTCACTTGTCACACGAAAGGACAAGTTTCCTACGTAAAGTTTGTTGCTCATTTTCCTCTCTTTAAAGTCTTCTGAAGCGATATGGCAGGAAAAGGTGGAATTCTTTACAGATTGAAGTTCCGAAACCGCAGCGACGCATCCCGACCAAAAAATTCAAATGCTTCTATACTGACAAAAAACTGACTCTCACAACCGAACCGAAAAACGCCGCATTACTTAACCGGACGATCTGTATCTGCCGAGATACTCATCGAGAGCAAATCAGAAAGAAGTATGAACGTTTTTCAAGCGGTTGGCAAGTATTTATTTCGGAAAGAAATTACAGCCGCCCGTCAGAAAATCAAGAGATCTGCCGCTTCGAGGGAATTGTCTAGATCACTTTAGGTCGAAACCTCGAACTACCAAGAAAATCTTTAAGGGACACCAGTCGCTTTCGTGTCTCGATCTTAAGGAAAAATAACATTAGAGGCTCCAGAAGTGGTTTTAGGATAACAGGACGCACCTCGAACTTAAACTTATAGATCACTTGCGAGGTGCCGTTATCACGATCAAAGTGTCGAATGCTGGCGGCAAACGTTTCAAATAATAAAGGTCGATTTGTGAGCCTAACCGCTGCGACCTTACCTCGTTCAAAGCTGACATATACGGTTTGCATGCTTATGCCGCCGATCAGCCAACGGCCACGACACATAGTGACCGTCCCCACTCCAGCGTGTTCGAACGGCGGCTCAACATATGCCTCACGAAGCAAGGTGTCCCACTCAAGCCGCCGGTCATAATCATGGATCAGATCGAAGACCTCTTCGGCACTTGCCGGCATCAGCTCCTTCACTACTCCTGACGGCATGTTAAATAAGTTGGTCTCAATTTTCTTCGAGCCTGCTCAGAATCTTCCCATGTATCCCCCCAAACCCGCCGTTGGACATTATTGCAACAACGTCACCGTCTTTAAGTTCGGAGATCAGATGTTCTACTATCGTGTCCGCATCGGGAAATGAAAGAGACGGTTTTCCTTGCAAAGCAATATCCGCTACCAGTTCGCCTACGTCGAGCACTTTGCCTAGTTCACTGGCCTTTGAGGTGTTAAATACGCCGGCGATTATTACGTAATCGGCATATGAAAACGCCTTTCCGTAAGGTTCCTGAAAAACCGCAAGCCGGGAAGACCACGTTCGTGGCTCGAATACGGCTACCAATCGACGCCCGTCATATTTCATCCTTAGAGCTTTCAATGTCTCCTCAACTGCGGTCGGATGATGTGCAAAATCGTCTATTACTGTGACCCCTGAAACGGTTCCGCGAACCTCCATTCGGCGTTTGACCGACCTGAACGTGTCAAATGCCTCTTGTATCTTCGCTTTTCCAATTCCCCATGCGGTTGCAGCAATGATAACCGCAAGACAATTACGGACGTTGAATTCCCCGAACAGCTGAGTTTCGAATTCCCCCCAGCTTTGCTCTTCTTTGAAGACAGTAAACCGAGTCCTGTCTCCAGCAAAATCTATGTATCGCGCTTGCCACTTGGCATCATCCGAAAGTCCAAAGGTCTCGACATTTGTGAAAAACTTGCTACTCATCTCATTGAGTACTTCACGGACCACCGGGCTGTCGACGCCGCAGATGACGCTTCCGTTTCCGGGAACAAGGTTCATCAGGCGAGAGAACTGGAACTTAATTTCGTGCAGATCACGATAAATGTCAGCGTGATCAAACTCGATGTTGTTGACTATCGCGATCTCCGGCAAATAGTGCATGAATTTCGGCTTTTTATCGAAATAGGCGGTGTCGTATTCGTCGCCTTCGATAACGAAAAATTCGCTGCCAGTCACCCTAAAGCTCTGACCGAAATTCTGAACAACGCCACCCACCAGAAAACTAGGATCAAGCCCGCCGACTTCGCAAACCCAGGCTGCGATGCTCGTTGTCGTAGTCTTTCCGTGCGTCCCCGCTACCACCAGTGGCCTCTTTCCGCGGATAAACTCTTCCTTAACTACTTCTGCCTGCGAGCGGTACAGCAGCTTGCGGTTCAGCACCTCTTCCAGTTCCGGATTTCCTCGAGAGACGGCATTACCCACGATGATGCAGTCGGCCCCGACATCTGCGTTTTCGGCGCGGTATCCATTAATTATCTCGATGCCGAGCGATTCTAACTGAGTGGACATCGGTGGATAGACGTTCTGGTCCGAACCCGTAACTCGATGCCCGCGTGCCTGCAGCATGCCGGCCAACGATGCCATTGCTGTTCCGCAGATCCCGATGAGGTGGTAGTGCTTTTGAGCCATAAAATAAGACCGTCAAACAATTCTCAAACAAGCTACGGTAAAAAGCAAAATTTGGCATATAACAAACGATTTGATAAAGCCTGTGTCATCAGCTAGTTTAGTCGGGAATGGAAAATGCTGAGATCGTAATAATCGGGGGAGGGGTCGTCGGAGCGAGTGTTGCATGGCATCTTGCGGAGCGTGGTGCCACGGATGTCTTGGTCATCGAACGTGAGCAGACCCTCGGGATGGGCTCGACCGGAGCGGCGACGGGTGGCGTGAGAGCCCAGTTTGAAACTGACGTCAATATCAACATGTCAGTCTATTCCCTTGAATTTTTCCGGACTTGGGATGTGGATTGCGGTTATGAGCCTCGCGGCTACCTTTTTTTTGCGACTCGTCCCGAACACCTCGACTTTTTGAGGAAGAATGTTGAGAAGCAAAGGTCGTTGGGCGTAAAGGGCGTTGAACTGGTCGGGACCGAAGATATTCGCCGTCTTGTGCCGGGAATGAACTGTGACGACATTCTTGGCGGAAGCTTTGGAGCGGCCGACGGCTTTATTGAGCCGCTTCGGGTAATGAACGGTTTTATGGATGGAGCCATACAAAGGGGTGCCCGTCTCTCCCTCGGAACCGCAGTTCATTCGATCAGCACCGATCAGGACAAGGTGATCGGGGTCAAAACAGATCGCGGCTCAATTGCCTGCGAAAAGGTCGTTCTCTGCGCGGGCGCATGGGCGAGAGAACTTGCTGCGACTGCCGGACTCGATCTACCTGTCGAGCCCATGCGACGTCAGATCGTCTGGGCGAGATCTGCGGAACCACTCCCTACTCAACTTCCGATGGTCATCGACCTCGGCACCGGATTTCATTTCCGACCGGCAAAGAATTCTAACCACGAACTAATGTTTGCCTATCCGGACCCCGACGAAAAACCCACATTTAACTTGGAACTGGATGATTCTTTCGTCGAAGAGATAAGGCTTCGTGCCCACGAGAGGGCTTCGTGGCTTTACGAGACTGAGGTCATCCGCGAGAAATGCCGGGTCGGGCTGTACGAGAACACGCCCGACCACCATGCCATTCTTGGAAGATGCGAGGTCGAAGGCCTTTTCTTTGCAAATGGCTTCTCAGGCCACGGTGTTATGCATGCACCCGCTACGGGACGTGCACTAGCGGAGACGATCCTTGATGGGCATGCAAGCTTCTTGGACCTGACGCAACTCGCCTTTGAACGATTTGAGAACGGGGCTCTGCTTCATGAGACGGCGTTTATCTGAAAAACCCGCCTAGTGGTTGTTTCAGTGAAGATCTCAGGGCCGATAAAATCTCCTGCGCATTTAGGATTGGTGGCACAAGGCCTCCGGCTCATCGCATGAGGTATGGTAAATTTTTGTTATGGCGACAGCGATCATTCACCACCCCATCTATGAAAAACACGATACGGGGCCCGAACATCCGGAAATGCCGGAAAGGTACAGGGTCGTAATGGATTCTATTTCGAATGATAAAAAGCTGTGGGCCTCTTTGAAGGAAATTACGCCGGTAAGAGCTGCTCGAGGTGTAGTACAGGCTGCACACACTAAAGAACATTTTAACCGGGTGGAGGGAGCATTTGCCGCAGGGTTCGATCGTCTCGATGCCGACACCGCTATTTCTATGGCATCGTTCGAAGCCTCACTTTTTGCGGCGGGAGGAGCTTGCTCCGCGGTCGATGCCGTCATGGGGGGCGAGGTGGAAAATGCATTTGTCGCCGTTCGTCCGCCGGGACATCACGCCACAGCCGAACGAGCAATGGGTTTCTGTCTGTTCAACAATGTTGCCGTAGCCGCCCGCTATGCGCAAAATAAATACAAAGAGATCGAAAGAGTCGCAATTATTGATTGGGACGTACATCACGGAAATGGCACGCAGGGGATCTTCTATTCCGATCCAAGAGTATTCTTTTTTTCAATGCACCAATATCCGTGGTATCCCGGCACTGGGTCGGTCGGGGAGACAGGGCAGGGAAAGGGTTTGGGAACCACGCTAAATGTTCCGGTAAAAGCGTTTACCAGTGCAAGAGACCAGGTCGCCTCGTTCGAAGGAGCTGTTGCCGAAATGTCGGCCAAAATGTCGCCTGATCTGATAATTATATCTGCCGGTTTTGACGCACATCTATCCGACCCGTTGGGTCAGCTACGACTTGAGGACTCCGACTATGTGAAAATGACCGAGACCGTTATTCAGTGGGCTAGGGACGTTTGCAAAGGTCGTGTGGTCTCGTGCCTTGAAGGTGGTTACAATCTTCAGACTTTGGGCGAAACCGTTCGGTCCCATGTTGCAGCGCTTGCCGGTTAGACCCATTTTCGGGGATTACGAAAAACTATGATACTATCGCTTCCAAACCGATAAGCGATTTAGCAAGGAGAAAGTGCGATGCCGGATATCGAGACCGTATGCATCCAATGTAAAGAAGTTTTTCTGTTCACCGAGAAGGAGCAAGACCAGTTCTACCAAAGAAACCTGATGGCTCCTCAGCGCTGCCTGAAATGCCGGTCAAAGAAAGCCGCAACGGGTGAGAATGCTCCGAAAAAGTTTGATATTGTTTGCGATCATTGCGGAAAACACGATCAGGTTCCGTTCCAGCCAAAAGTTGGACGGACGATCCTATGTAGGGAGTGCCACGAAGCTAACCGCTCCAAAGCGAGGTTTGCTTAGTGGTTTGCACAATTCACCCGCCCGAAAGGAGTTCGGTAACACGCCAAACGATTTTCTGTTAAACTGCGTTGGGGCAACAACCTAAGTTCCTGTCCCGATCTTTTTGCCAATACTCACTTTACCTATGACACTTCAAACCGTCGTTTATGAACTAAATGGAGCAGTGGCTACCATACGGCTCAACCGCCCTGATGCTCTGAATGCCCTTTCCTCTCAGCTCGGCAATGATCTTCGGTCAGCGATCACGAACGCCATCGCCGACCGTGCGCGCTCGATTATCATTACCGGTGAGGGCCGTGCATTTTGTGCCGGGGGTGACCTTCGAGAGATGCAGGCGATCGGGCAGGCGGAAAATCGGATCGAGGCCTTTCTCGATGCCCCGCTGAAAGAACTTCATGAGCTAATCAAACTCATTCGCAATACACCGATACCGTTTGTTGCTGCCGTTAATGGCATATGTGCCGGTGCGGGCGTCAATCTTGCACTTGCCTGCGACATTATCATTTCTGCCGATGATGCGGCGTTCAGACAGGCATTTGTCCGAATCGGACTTTCACCAGACTGCGGCGGGACCTTTGCTCTTCCACGGGTAGTTGGTGAAAAACTGGCGGCCGAACTTCTTATGACGGGAGATTCGATAACCGCCGACCATGCCGCGTCGATTGGGATGATCAATCGTGTAGTACCGGCCGCCGATCTGCCGACGGAGGCTGCTGAGTTAGCGCTCAAGTTGGCTTCGGGACCGACCGCCGCTATTGGCCGAATAAAAAGGATGCTGAATCAATCGTTCTCCAACGATCTGGATGCACAGCTAGCGCTCGAAGCCGAGTGCCAGCTTGAGTCTGGCCGATCAAACGATTTTCGCGAGGGTGTCACGGCATTCTTCGAGAAGCGACCTGCTCATTTTTCCGGTAGTTGAGTCTGGCTTTGACGAAGCTAACGAGATCGGAAAGTAAGCGAGCGAGTCCTTTGGCCATCAATCAGCGTGCGGTTTTCGCGTGAAAAACCCCAATCGGACTTGGTCTGCATGCATGACAATGGGCGGGAGCGTAGGTGATGCTTTCTTCTTGCCTGCCCGGATATCGCGAAAATTGGCTTCGGTGTGTAAAATAGAAACTATTCATCGGCAGGCGTTCGGCAGAACGAATACATATCGTTCTTGAAACTCCGGGCGCCGGCCCTTGACTCCGTAAATATTTATGTCACTTACAGTTGTTGGCTCTGTCGCGTTTGACGCCCTCGAAACGCCATTTGGCAAACGCAACAAGGTTTTGGGTGGTGCTGCGACGCACTTTGGGCTGTCGGCAAGTTTCTTCACAGAAGTTAATGCAGTCGGAATCGTCGGGGGAGACTTTACCGAAGCAGAATGGGATGTTTTCCGCCGGCACCAGATCAATACTGATGACGTTGAAGTCGTGCCCGACGGCAAGACCTTTTTTTGGAGTGGGCGATACGATTACGACATGAACACGGCCCACACGCTAGACACACAATTGAACGTTTTCGAAACGTTTGACCCAAAACTCTCCGATCGCTCTAAGGGCGCGAACCTGCTTTTCCTGGCGAACATTTTGCCGATGCTCCAAAGGGATGTTCGTGAGCAGTGCCCGGACGCAAAATTCGTTGCAATGGACACAATGAACTTCTGGATCTCGTCAATGAAAGACGCTGTGATCGAAACCATAAAGGTGGTCGATTGCATCATTATTAACGATGCGGAAGCACGGCAGTTGACCGAAGAACCGAGCATTTACAGAGCGGCTCGTGCGATCATGGACCTCGGTTTGAAAGCAGTGGTCATAAAGCGTGGAGAGTATGGCGCCACCCTATTTACGAAAGACGGCTATTTTGCTGCTCCGGCCTATCCGCTCGAAAGCGTTTTTGACCCGACCGGTGCTGGTGATACTTTTGCCGGTGGGTTTATGGGGTATCTGGCAGCGCAAAACGAGATCTCTGACGAAACCATGCGGCGGGCTATGATCTACGGTTCGGTGATGGCCTCGTTCAACGTAGAAAAATTTGGGACGGAACGCGTAGATGAACTTGACTATCCGGAGATCACACAGCGGTTCAAGGATTTCAAACGCATGACCCATTTCGACGATATACCGTTCGAGCGTGCGACAACGGCCTAGGAACGCGAAGGCAATGGCAAGGTCGATGGAACATTCATTCGCACGTTTTGAGCGGCCCACTTCTTCGGCACCATACACTGCCATTGGGTTGGCACTTTCAGCGTTACTCGGAATCGGTGCGGTGATGTCGATTTTGCTTAATAGCGGCTTTCTTGCTGCCGTGTTTGCCATTTCTCTCATCCTGATCCTCGGTTTCACCTGGTTTGTCGTCAAGAAGACCCGCCGAATCTCGTCGGCGATCGCCGGATCGATGATCGAATGGGAATCAGCCTTGCCTGACGTCCAGCGGCAAAGTCTGAACATTGAGGTAGCCGAACTATCACGGATCCTTGAGGTGGATGCCGGCCAGATGAGCGAACTTCGCTCGGCCTACATCGTCGCGGAAGACCTTGCCCTCCGGCAGATCCAACAGGAGGAGAATGTCCCGCTGCTGCGCCACATTAGCGTGGCGGGTGTTCCATTTGACGCGGTGTTCGTCAAGGGCAACGTTCTGTTCTGCTGCGAGGTTGCGTTCCTGATCGTTCCGGAACTGCGCCAGGAACGTATTGATGCGATGCTTAAAAAAATAAGGGCCGTAAGTGATGAGATCGAAAGAATGAACATCGGCGTTAGCGTCCGCTTGATGCCGATCTTGATCATCCAATTAGCCGCCGAGGATGAGAACGAACTGCGAACATCACTTCCGGCCCGTCGGTTTGCTGACACGCCGGTTGACGTTGATATTCGAATCCTGGATTTTGAGGCACTACAGCGGATCTATGTCTCAGGCTAACCCGCGGTTTCAGCCGCAATTTAGGGGAGTTGATTACGATTTATGCTTGAAAACAAGATCGGAATGATCTTCGGAGTTGCCAACAAAAGGTCGATTGCCTGGGCATGCGCGGCTGCATGCGCTGAACATGGAGCTCGCCAGGCGTTTACTTATCAGGGCGACCGCCTGAAAGAGAACGTGGAAAAACTGGCCGGTGAGCTTTCGGATTCCCTGGTTGTCCCGTGCGACGTGACGAACCAGGCAGAGGTTGACGCCGCGTTTGACGCGGTCAGCAAAAAATACGGCAGGCTCGACTTCCTTATTCACTCGATCGCCTTTGCCCCGAAAGAAGCATTGGAGGGCGAATTCGTAACGACCACCCGCGACGCGTTTCGAACAGCTCTTGAGATCAGCGCATTCTCGCTCACGCAGGTCTCGTTGGCAGCCGCCCCCTTGATGAAGGAGGGTGGCAGTATAGTCACAATGACCTATTACGGCGCAGAAAAAGTCGTGCGGAACTACAATGTAATGGGCGTCGCAAAGGCCGCGCTTGAAGCCTCAACCCGTTATATCGCCGCCGACCTAGGGAAACAGAATATCCGCGTCAACGCTATCAGCGCTGGGCCGATAAACACGCTTTCAGCACGCGGCGTGAAGAATATGGGAACGTTGCTTGGATACGTTGCCGACAGATCCCCCTTGAAGCGAAATGTACTCGCCACCGAGGTCGGGAACACGGCCCTTTTCCTCGTCAGTGAACTCTCCTCCGGCATCACAGGTGAGACCATCTACGTTGACTGTGGCTATAACATAATGGGAATCTAAACGTTACACGAAATGGCAAAAACCGACGCAAATAAGCGAACATCATCGAAAAAGAACGCAAAACCTAAGGAGCCGAACACCGTCGCGGATGCGAAAAAACGTGAAAGCGAACCCGGCTTCTGGCAAATGACCGACGATGAAGTTCTCCTTCGCTCTCCGGATCCCGCGGACGACTACAAGGCATCAGATTCGTGGCGAGTGTTCAGGATAATGGGAGAATGTGTCGATGGCTTTGACAATCTTGCTACGATCACTCGAGGCGTTTCCATTTTCGGTTCGGCACGCACCCGCGAGACTGACCCTATGTACATTGCCGCGCGTGAGATCGGGCGACTATTGGCCGAGAACGGATTTGAAGTAATAACAGGAGGCGGCCCCGGAATAATGGAAGCCGGAAATCGAGGGGCGGTTGACGCCGGCGGCGTTTCTGTCGGCTGTAACATCGAGTTACCGTTCGAACAAGCGGCAAACCCTTACCAGACCAAGTCGCTTTCGTTCAAATACTTCTTTGTCCGCAAGACAATGTTCATAAAATACAGCAATGCTTATGTCATCTTCCCTGGCGGCTTCGGTACAATGGATGAACTTTTTGAGGCTCTTACCCTCATTCAGACTAAAAAGATCCGAAACTTCCCGGTCGTGCTTTTTGGATCGGCCTATTGGAAGGGCCTGTTGTCATGGATCTCATCTACTATGTTGTATGAGAGAAATATCAGTCCAGAGGATATGAGTCTAATATATTTGACCGACTCTCCGCAGCAAACCGTCGAGTTCATTGCAGAATGCTGTTCCCCGCCTGGCTCGTGATCAGCGACAGTTCTACCCAGCGTTCACAGCCACAAGTCGCCTCTATGTCATCGTCGTTTTATCTTGGTATTTTTGAAGGTCACGCCGATCCCGCCGTCGCGATCGTCAGCGATGGCGAAGTGATCGCGTTTGCCGAGGAGGAGCGGTTCATACGTCAGAAACATGCCTTTGGAATCTATCCGATAAATGCTCTGAAATTCTGTCTTAGGACCGCGGGCATAACCCTGTCGGATGTCGCCTCTGTTGCCCTGAATTGGAACCTGGATCAATACACGAACGGCGAGATGCAGGCGTTTTATGACAAGGTCAATGCAGAGTTTCCTGTGAACGAAGCGACTAAAGCCTGGCAGCGGAACCTTATCAATCGCTTCGACCGGGCGACAACAGAGGCTCGACACCATTTCGAATGGCGACGTGCATTTGGCGACATCCGATTTCCAAAGATCGTTTCAGCCCCACATCACTACACGCATGCATTTCAGTCCGTATCCCAATCCGGCTTCGATTCGTCGCTTTGCCTCACTATCGATGGCTCGGGGGATCAGCATTGCACGGTGCTTTGGGAACACAGGGGCTCTTCGATCAAGCCGATCTATGAACGCACCATACCGCACTCGCTCGGATGGGTCTATGCCGCGTTTACCGAATATCTGGGCTTCGAGGCATACAGCGGCGAATACAAATTGATGGGGTTGGCCGCTTATGGGCGCTATAACGATGAATTGATCGATGCGGTCGGCCGCATCGTTCTTCGGGACCCCGATGATCCGCATAGTTATCGAGTAGATCCCAACTATATCCACTATGGTCCGCACACATATTCAAAACGTTACACGGACAAGCTAGTTGAGCTGCTTGGCCGAGCTCCTCGGATCTCGACAGACGATTATTCCCCATGGCACGAGGACCTTGCGTTCGCTGTCCAATATCACCTTGAACAGTGCGTGGCAAGGCTTGTAAGGTGGGGCATCGAACAGACCGGACTATCGCGCGTCACCGTTGGCGGCGGGGTAGGGCTGAATGTGAAGATGAACAGCAAGCTGTTTGCCCTCCCCGAGGTAACAGATCTGTGGGCAAATCCGCTTTGCAGCGATGGCGGGGCAGCGGCTGGAGCGGCCCTCGCGGCCGAGGCGATGTTCGGCGGGACCACCCCGAAAAAGCTTCGCAGCCTTGCGCTTGGCAATGCAGAAGAGGACATTGAATCTGTTCTTGCGGCTTCGAAGGTACCCTACGAGAGGAGTGCGAACATCGCACGCGATGTCGCATCGCTGCTCGACGAAGGAAAGGTCGTCGGCTGGTTCCAAGGAAGAATGGAGGCCGGCCCACGTGCGTTGGGGCAACGAAGTATTTTGGCTGACCCACGAAGGGTATCCGCTCGAGACAAGGTCAATGCTGTTATTAAGTTCCGAGAATACTGGCGACCCTTTTGCCCCTCGATGCTTGTCGAACGAGCAGACGAATATCTCGTTTCACACACTGAGGCCCCATTCATGGTGATCGCATTCGAAGCAACGGACAAGCTTAGAAAGGAAGCCCCGGCAGTGGTTCACGTCGATGGCACTGCTCGTGTCCAGTTGGTTGAAAAGGATGTGCTTCCGCTTTATCATTCCCTGATCACGGAATTTGAAAAGCTGACCGGTGTCGGAGTGATATTGAACACTTCCTTTAACGTAAAGGGCGAACCGGTCGTGTGCACACTTCGCGACGCGCTGCGAACGTTTTGGTCAACGGGGCTTGACGTGTTGGCGGCGGGCGACTTTCTGGTTAGCAAACCTGTCGATTGATATGGCCAAGAAAAAGGCATTAATAATCGCTCCCCACCCTGATGACGAGACTCTTGGTGCCGGCGGTACCATCAAGCGTCTCGTGGACGCGGGCTGGGAAGTTACCGTAGTTACGGTCGCCGCACATATGCCGCCTCTCTATACGAAAGAGATCCATGAAACAACGGTGCTGGAGTCGAAGGCCGCCCAGCATGTTCTGGGAGTGGGCGAATCCGTTTTCCTTGACCAGCCGGCAGTTTTTCTTGGTGATATCCCGGTTCATGAATTCAATGGGATGATCCTGAAAGAGATCAGCCGCGTCGAGCCGGCGATACTTCTTATCCCATTTCCTGATCGACATATCGATCATCGTCAAATATTTGATGCCGCAATGGTCGCCGCACGCCCGGTAGGTGTGGGCAAGAAAATATCGCTCGTTGCTGCCTATGAGACGATCTCCGAGACCCACTGGAATGCGCCCCACATCGAACCGAATTTTACGCCAAATTTTTGTGTTGACATCACGGCCCAGATAGATTCCAAGTTAGAAGCGATCGCCTGTTTCAAAAGCCAGCTCCACGGCTTTCCCGGCCCCCGTTCTGTCGAAGCGTTAAAGGCACTTGCTCTGTTTCGAGGCAGCCAGGCAGGCTACGCCTATGGTGAAGCGTTTCACGTCATCAGGATGGGTGCCGAACTCTTTCTCTGATATCATTCTGAACTATCCGACGTGGTCCATTAGCCATTTAAGATACCCCGGCGCCACCCGTTCCGCCTTGATGGCGGCTATCTCCGGGTTCTCGTAACTGTGCCGATCGAGGATATATTTTTCTACTTCGTCATATCGGTTGGTCACCGTTTTTATCAATAGCAAGTGCTCGTCGTCCTCTTGAAAATCACCTTCCCAAAAATAGACTGATGTCATCGGCGCAAGTATCTGGACACATGCCGCAAGTCTGCACTCGACCAAGCCGCGCGCAAGCCTTTCCGCTTCGCCACGATCTGACGTTGTTGTGAGAACGATCTCCATTATTCCTGACTGCTTTCTGAACATCTAGGCACGGGCCATAACTTCTTCGTATTCTCCGCTTTCGACCCACTTCAGGATCTCGGAGACTCGCCATATGGGAAAAGGATGCGATAAACCGGCATTAATAATATCTGCCCAGAACTTATCCAACTTGTTCTTGTCGTAGTTTTTCTCAAACTCCCTGGCCTGTTCGAGAAAGAGGTCGTAATTGATCTTTGAGGCAAATGTCCCTCCCGCCAGCTTCATCATAGTTCGCCCAACGACGTGTGGATCCTGAACCACCAACAAAGCGGCACGGTCGCACGATAGTTCGGCCCTTCGCATCCATGCCAGAAGTGCTCCGCGCATTGTCGCAGTCAATATCTCCTTTAGAAGCCCCGCGATCGGCATCGCCGCTAGCGGGATCGTCGCGATAGCAAGTATAAGCTGCGCCGCCGTCAGATATAGCACGTGTTCCGAATGGATGTGCCCCACTTCGTGTGCGATCACCGCCAAGGTCTCTTCCTCATTCAAACGTTCGATAAGTGATGAATGAAGCACGATTATCGGTCGTTCAACACCGCCGGTAAACGCGTTTACTATCGGATTCTGTTGAATATATAGATCCGGCATGGCAACACCAAGCGTTGTACACGCGATCTGAAGTTTTGCATGCAGGTCAGGACATTGCTGGGGAGTTACTTTCACCGCACTGGCCATGAAGGTTACCCGAATAGCGGACTCACCCGTCACTTCAAGCAACTTTTTCAGCGCCGTATCGATACCCGGTATAGCGCGTAGGGCCGCAAGAGCCTTGCTGTCAGCCGGATGGATATAGTCGTGCTTTCCGAGACCCGCCCATTTTTTGTGGGGCTCATTAGATAGCGGCA
Source organism: uncultured Acidobacteriota bacterium (assembly GCA_937859595.1). GTDB lineage: Bacteria > Acidobacteriota > Blastocatellia > Pyrinomonadales > Pyrinomonadaceae > OLB17. The sequence continues at coordinate 203,670 of CALMAH010000013.1, forward strand.
GCTTACATTTGCCGCAGTTTGCCGCATTGTTCTTGTAGCCCTCTTTCACGGCATTTCTCTGCCCGCAATATCTGCATCGAACAAAGAGGCTTTTTGTTACCGCGGTCGATTCTCCGCCGGCATCTGCTTTTTTCTTGGCCATAGGTTTAGTTTAGTTTAATGGCTCGGGATACTTCAAACTGATGTTGTTTCAGTAAACGAACATTGGATAGCAATTGTTTCGCTATTCAGGGTAAAGATGGGCGATAGTTTCGACGTGATGGGTTTGCGGGAAGAGGTCGATCACAGTCAATGATCCAATCTGGTAACCATTTTCCACAAAACGCTTTAGGTCCCGAGCAAGAACGGAGGGTTCACAGGCGACATAGGAAACATGTTTTGGTTTCAACGATATGAGATCTAAGATCGTCTCTTTCTCAGTGCCCGCCCGCGGTGGGTCAAGGAGAACAAAGTCGGGCCTTGTCATTCGGTAATTGGCGAGAAATTGGCGAACACTACCACGATGAAGCTCCACGTTCTCCAAATATGCTGCCACGGCGTTTCGCTTGGCAAAATCGACGGCGATCCTGTTCTCCTCTATTCCGACCACGCACTCGAATCGACGGGCCAAAGGAATGGTAAATAGGCCGACTCCGCAATAAAGATCGAGCGCGGTTCCGCCAGTGGCTTCCCCTATAGCCGATTTGATCAACCGGTCCAACAGGAACCGGTTCCCCTGGAAAAACGCTTCTGCGGTAAAGACGTATCTCTCGCCACCGGCAGACCACGTAATCTCTTGAGCAGGTTCCGGCAGTTCCGGCGAATGCATAGAGGTTTCGTCGGTTTCACCGCAGGCAGCGTCTATTTGCACTGTCGTATCCGCAATGATTCGGTTAGGGGGGGTGCGGAGTTCTCCAAGCAATGCATCCAGCGGCGGTGCTAACACGGCACAATGTTCGATTTCGACAAGATCTCGAGAGTTTCGCCGATAATAGCCGATCTTACCTATTTCGGGATCAGCATGCCACTGTGCCCGCAACCGATAACCAAAAGGTTCGGGGCACGGGACCATTTCAATGGGAATAGCAGCGTCGATCTTCCCGATCCGCTCAAGACAATCGCGGACCATCGCAAGCTTGGCATCAAGCTGGGCCGCGTATTTCAATTGCTGAAAGTTACAGCCGCCACATTCACCGAAATATGGGCATAATGGGTCTGTTCGGTCACGAGACGGTTCAATGATCTCCTCGATCTCGGCAAATGCGGTCTTGCCTTTTATCTCGCGAAGCCGGACAAGCAGACGGTCGCCTTTGGCTGCAAGAGCAACAAATAATGTCAGTTCCTCCGCAAAACCAAGGCCATATCCCCGCGGCACTATCTTTTCAATAGTCGTCTCGAGAACATCGCCGCTTTGATATTTACCGTTCAAGCGACGCTCTGTACCTCGATCTCAATACCACCAACCATTTTCGCAAAAATGTTATACAGCAGAGCACCGATCGCTCCTCCGATAAATCCCATTATTCCGTAGAAAATAGGAAAAAATATCATGGCCACGATCCCGCCGATAACCCCTGCGCCTCCTATCGCCAACGCAGCGTCGCCCCCGATCAGTCCGGCGCCAAATAGCGAGTAAACAATTATGATCAAACCGTAGACGACCCCGATCAACAATCCGATCACAAAAAACATCACTCCGTAGATCTTTGCAAGCGAAAGTACACCGACCTTGTTTATTTTTAGTTTATTCATTTGTAAGTGCTCCCGTGAAGATGAGGTAAACCGCCCTCTTATGTATCACAAAAAATGCCGAAACCAAACTTTGCCGGAAAAGATGGCCGGACGAAACTTGGTTTCGAGCAATTATGTGGAGCTTTTCCAAAGCTGTCTCTGAGTCAACAGCCGCCTGCTATCCGACCGGCTGTTACTAAACGTAGAACAGACCGATCCGCGGAATTCCGTATTCTTCCCTAAGCCTCTTTAGCGTCATCAGACGTTCCGTTTGTGCAAATGACTCCTTGTCCATGGTCTTTCTATATTCCTTCAGCTGGGCGGCCACTTCCCCGACTATTCTCTTTCTCATCCCGCTTTCACCTTTCAGCATCAGGGCCTCGTCAAGAAATCGTTCGATATCTAGCATGGAACGATCGGTCGCCCCTGGATCATCGGAGATTCCTTCGCCTAGTTGTTCGAGCCTCGCGACCGATCGTTCAATATCCTCGATCAGTTCAGGGGCCCTGACCTCGCGTAGAGCCCGGCAAACGGATATTATGTGTTCCAGGGCTGCTTCTCGGGATATCATCGTTTCCGAAACAGATGCGGTTTCCGCGGAACCTGCCCCGACACGGGCGGCTAGCCATTCAGAATATTGCGCTTCGACCTCTTCTCGGCAAAACACAAGACTCTTTATCGTCCGCGGGCGGGGATTTTTATCAAAGTTGTCAAAGACGCTTTCAATAGCACGCAAAACCACGTGTAGCGGAATACCGCGCTCCCGCCAGCCTTCGATCATTGCCCAGTCGATAGGGCTCAAAAGTAAATGCTTGCCCCGCCGTCGTACAAAGACGTCCTCGATCTCCGTAAAGTAATTAAAGTAATTCAATATAGCCAACTCCGTTGGATTCATTATACAGAGCAAACCGGTGATCACTCGTCTCCATCTCAACACCTTTCCGGTCAGTCGAACAAGAACAAAGTGCGGTCCGATAACAGCGTAAGACAAACTTCAGATTGCACGAAACGCCGGTCAGATTTAGAATTCAGCAATATGACCGAAAGGCGAGAACGCTTTCAAACCTCATCCGGGATAGATTTACCCAACGATTTCAATCCGGACAATGTTGAAGAGATCGATGACGATCGGGACCTCGGCCGTCCTGGCGAGTATCCCTATACCCGCGGCATCCGGCGAAATATGTATCGCGGACGGTTTTGGACGATGCGACAGTATGCCGGCTTTGCCACTGCTGCTGAATCCAACAGGCGATACAAATATCTTCTATCACAGGGCACAACGGGGCTCAGCGTGGCCTTTGATCTTCCTACACAGATCGGCCTCGACTCGGACGATCCGCTCTCAACAGGTGAGGTAGGCAAAGTTGGGGTCGCGATCGACAGTCTCGAGGACATGCTGACCTTGTTCGAAGGCATCCCCCTCGACCAGGTTTCGACCTCGATGACCATAAATGCCACCGCCTCCACCCTTCTTTGTCTTTACCTCGCGGTTGCTCGAAGACAGGGCCTTGCGTTTGACAAGGTTAAAGGCACCATCCAGAACGATATATTGAAGGAGTATATAGCTCGCGGGACGTATATCTACCCGCCGGGGCCCAGCCTGCGTCTTATCACAGACACATTCGCGTTTTGTGCCGCAGAGGTACCAAACTGGAATACCATTTCTATCTCCGGCTATCACATTCGCGAAGCAGGTTCTACGGCCGCTCAGGAGATCGCGTTTACCCTCGCAGATGCGATCTGCTATGTAGAAGCAGCTCTCAATGCCGGTCTCCATATTGACGAATTTGGCCCCAGGCTTTCTTTCTTCTTCAATTCTCACAACAATTTGCTGGAGGAGATCGCCAAGTTCAGGGCGGCCCGAAGGCTTTGGGCGAGAACAATGAAAGGGCGCTTCGGTGCAGAAGATCCGAGATCGCAGATGCTTCGCTTTCACACGCAGACGGCCGGTTCCACGCTTACTGCCCAGCAGCCGGAAGTTAATGTGGTCCGAACAACGATCCAGGCCCTTGCCGCGGTGCTAGGCGGCACCCAAAGCCTTCACACCAATTCGATGGACGAGGCCCTTTCGCTCCCGACGGAACAGGCAGCGCGTGTCGCTCTGCGGACACAGCAGGTCATAGCCTATGAATCGGGTGTAGCCGATACTGTTGACCCGTTCGCCGGAAGCTATGCGATAGAGGAACTCACCACGCAGCTGGAACATCTCGCGCTGGAATATCTGGAAAAGATCGATGCCATGGGCGGTATGCTGAAAGCTATCGAGTCGGGTTACATCCAAAGGGAGATCCAAGACGCTGCCTACGATTACCAACGTGCGGTGCAGTCTCAAGACGCGATCGTTGTTGGCGTGAACCGGTTTGAAAGCGGAACTGAAGAACCGATACCTACGCTCGTTATTGACTCGAAGATCGAGCACGATCAGATCGAACGCCTTCGTGCTTTAAGGGCAAGAAGAAATGGGGCTGCCGCCTCGGATGCCCTTGAGGGCCTCCGGATCGCCGCGGCCGGAGACGAGAATACCCTCCCCCACATCCTCAATTGTGTCGAAACCTTTGTTACAGTTGGCGAGATAAGTCATTGTCTCAGAGGCGTTTGGGGGGAATATCAGGAAGCTGTCACGATCTGAATTTTCGCTGACAAGATCCCTTTTGATGTGATATTCTAGAAATTGAGGCTTCCAAGGCCTCTCCTTGCCTTGTTCTCCCTAGATTACCCATTTTTGATCTCACCGTACGAAGACCTCCTTATGGATAAACTCAACGAATATCTTTCGAACCTTGTGTCCAGCGCTAGTGAAGAATTGCGGTTGGAACCTGACAAAATACCATACCTCGTCTCGGCAAACGGAAACGCCGATATCGCCGCGGATCCGCTTCAAGGAACACAGATAAGCATGATGGTTTTTCCGCTTATCCCCCCGGATGTTCGCAGCGAACTCCCGCATTCGTCGGAGATCGAGTTCGTACATCCTCATAATTTGGGCCGATTCAATTTTCACATCCGCAAATCACCGGCCGGTTTCGTCGTTACGGTGCGGCCGGGGCTGGTAAACCAGGAACACGTGCGTCTCGAACGACAAAAGGAACCTGATGTAGCAACCCCTGAGCCGCGGAACACGATCCCAGTGGCGTCAGTCCCGCAAACCGTCAAGATCGATAGCACACTTGAAAATTCGAGGGACACAGGAACGAACGGAGCCGCTGACCAGAACGCGACCGTTTACCTTGCACAGGGACCATCCGATGCTCCAAGCGCTGAAGACGCGGTCAACCTGCAATTCGAGAGTTCCAAGCCTGAAATAGTAGAACCGGCGCCTGAGTATTTTCCAGAGAAAACGGTCGACAAAGGGAACGCGGTCGTCTCGGTCGAAGCGGAGCCGCTTGTTGAAAGGCGCCAAGGTGACCGCAGAACGGTAAATACGATCGCTCAGGACCGCATGGAGGCACTGTTTAGGGCAATGTCGGACACCGGAGCTTCGGACCTTCATCTTTCTGTAAGCATGCCGCCGATGGTGCGAAAGGATGGAAGAATCCAGAAGCTGGAATGCACCGAAGAGGTCCTCACTCCGGAGTCGATGCGCGAGCTTTTGACATCGATAATGCCGGAAAAGAACCGTTTAGAATTCGACGGGCGACACGATACCGATTTTGCCTATGAGATCGAGGGTCTGGCCCGGTTTCGCTGCAATGTCTTCATGGACAGAAAGGGGATGGGCGGCGTTTTCCGTGTGATACCCGCAAAAATGACTACCGCTGAGCAACTGGGCCTCTCAAAGGCAGTTCTGGGACTTTGTGACCTGTCAAAAGGCCTGGTAGTTGTTACCGGGCCTACCGGCTCCGGTAAATCGACCACGCTTTGCGCTATGGTCAACCATATAAACATGAACCGCGAGGACCACATCATAACGATAGAAGATCCGATCGAGTTCGTACATGACAACATCAAATGTCTCGTGAACCAACGTGAGGTTCACAATCATACCGATTCATTCAAGGACGCACTGCGGGCAGCTCTGCGCGAAGATCCGGATATCCTTCTTGTCGGGGAGATGCGCGACCTTGAAACGATCTCGATAGCGATAGAAACCGCAGAAACCGGCCACCTTGTATTTGGCACACTCCATACCACTACAGCGGCATCTACCGTTGACCGAATAATCGACCAATTCCCAGCCGACCGTCAACAACAGATCCGCGTGATGCTGTCCGAATCGCTCAAGGGCGTTATTGCACAAACTTTGTTGCCGAAAAAGGGCGGTGGACGTGTGGCGGCCCTTGAGATCCTGATCGTGACTCCGGCCATCAGCAATCTGATCCGCGAAGGCAAGACGTTCCAGATCCCCTCTGCGATGCAAACGGGCAAAAATCACGGTATGGTGATGCTTAATGACGCCCTTTTTGAACTAGTGAAGAAAGATGTTGTCGAACCAAAGGACGCCTATCTAAAATCGGTTGACAAGGCAGGTTTTGAAACGATGCTTAATCGGGGCGGCTATAAGATATAGGCAACCACAACCGGATCCACACCTCAATTCGGACGTCGAAGTTCGAAAAATCTCGAGTTCACGGCAAACTTGATCCGGTTTTCGTCCTGGATCAGGCTACGCCCGTCAGTAACGGTGACATTATTTGCTGAAAGGGTATTCCCGGTAGCTCGCTGAAATTCGGAGATAGCCTTATTGAGGTCGGTCTGGGCCTGCAATTCACGCCCGCGAGCCGACACAAGTTCGGTCTGCCTTTGGAGAACAAGGTAGAACGTGGTCGTCCCGGACCGAAACTGCCTTTCCTCGCTTTCGTAGAGCTTTTCTGCCGCAGATCGGGAAGCCGTTGCCGACGCCAGCCGAGCTTCCGCGGAACGAAGGGCCTGGAGCGCGTTCCTGACCTCGGCCTCGACAATCTGCTCCGTCTGAGCACGCTGATTGGCGATCCTGTTACCCTCCACAATACTCCGGCCCAGATTGGCCCTAGCCGTTGTATTCCCCCAAGGCAACGTGATTGTCAACCCCACCCGGTAGGCGGGATAGTCCTGCGCGATCAAATTACCAAGGGAGCTTAGATACCCGCCAACTAGATTCGGCGGCACCCTGCTGCGACCGGTATTCGGATCAAAGGCATTCGGGGTCTCGGTTCCGGCAAGGCCCTGCGAAGTGTAAGATCCGACGAGATCTATCTGCGGCTTCGTCTGATCGCGAAAATATCGCTGGTCGATGCGATTGATCTCTGCAGCAGCTTCGATCTGAACTATCTCCGGCCTGTTGTCGAGGGCCTCGGCAACTGCGGTGTCGAGACCGACTCTGGGTGCGTCAAGGTTCACAGGCGATATCGGCGTCAGTGCTTGCGACCAGATCTCCGATGTCCTCTCCGTCGAAAGCATGGTCTTGAGGGTGTTCTCCGCCCGGGTAACGTCTTCTTGGGCCATGTAAACGTTCTGCTCAAAGGTAGTGATCTGTGCTGTCGCCGCCACGACGTCGATCGGTGCCAGAACGCCTTTTTCCACCAACCGCTCATTGCTCTCAAGTTGGCTGCGTGCCTGTTTTACAGCATCAAGTTGCACCTGAAGATTTCTAAGTGCGAAAGCAAGATTCCAATACGCTTGTTCAACTAAAGCTATTACCTCGATGGCACGTTGCCGGAATTGCGCATCCGAAAGGCTAAGGTTCCGTTTTGCGATCTCTATTTGCCGTCGGTTGTTGTCAAAGCTCCGATCACGAAACAAAGGCTGCGTGTAAGAAAATACGAGTGTGCTGGGAAACTGCGGGTTTAAAAATGCATTCGTATTACTAGTGGTAAACCGAGACGAATCAAAGCGGGCCGAGTAGCTTCCGCCGTACCAAGGCGAAAAGCCCGTCAAACCACCTGATCCGAAGATCCGGCGCTGGGTCACGGCACCATTTACGGCACCGCCGATCAACGAGGCCGTCGGTATCGTATTGCTCTCAAAGTAGCTCTCTGAAAAGATCAGCGGGTCATAAATGCCCCTGGCTCCGCGAAGATTGAATTCTGCGATCTCGACCGTATTGCGGGCCGCGTCAATATCGTTATTGTTCTCTAGCGCCATCCTGATCGCCCCCTCCAGCGAGAGTGGCATTTGCCTGGTGACATCTACGCCTACTCTGTCCGGTCCCGGGAGAGGACGCGACGGAGCGGAAAAGTCCGGTGCAACCGGAGGCGGATCGTCAGGTAGGGTCACAGGAGTTGCCCGCTCGATCGGCACAGGTGACGGGCTAGGTAATGGGCTGGGTTCCGGCTTATCCTGTGCCGAAATCCCAACCGCGGCTATCAAAGCGAGAACAGCGGCCACTACCATCTGTCTATCAAATGCAAGGCCCGAAAAAGGCGAAGAAAATCGAAATGACATTTGATCAGCCGCGAACGGCACCCTCCGCGGAATCTGGTTGATCTTCTTCGCCCGGCCGGGCGGCTCCCTCTGATGAAGTCGTACGCTTGAACACACCCCACAATCGACCGAAGGTCGCATCCTTAACGCGGGACATGCCGCCTGAGACCTTTCTCATTATTTTTGTTTCGGCTGCGTCGTCAAACAGTGAATAGAACACCGGCACGGCCAGCAAGGTCAGCAAGAGGCAAAGAGACTGGCCGCCGACCACCAGGATGCCGATCGAACGATTGGTCGCCGCACCGGCCCCGCTTCCGAGCGTCAAGGGGATCATTCCTGCAACCAGGGCAAGCGTCGTCATCAAGATCGGCCTCAAACGGTCACGATTTGCCTGGATGATCGCGTCGTATCGATTCATTCCCCTTGATCGTAAAGTGTTGGTGTGGTCGATCTGCAAAATAGCGTTCTTTTTGACGATGCCAAACAACAAAAGTATCCCCAATGCCGAAAAAATGTTCAGCGTTTGACCGGCAATTGCCGTAGACAGCAACGCGAACGGGACTGCAAGCGGCAAGGTCAGCAAGATCGTAACCGGATGGATGAACGATTCGAACTGCGCCGCCAAGACCAGATACATGAACACGAATGAGAGCAGGAAGGCGTAGAGAAACGCCTCATAGGCACGTTGCAGCTCTCTCGATTGTCCGGTCACACCCGTCACATACTCGGGTCCCATCTGAAGTTCGGAAGCATATTGTCGAAGCCTTGCAAGAGCGTCAGCCTCAGACGAATTGGGTGGCAGCCCCGCACTGATCGTGACCTGACGCTGCCGGTTGAGTCGGTTTATCGACGAAGGAGCAAGTCCTTCTTCGAGTTTTACAACGCGGTCAAGCCCTACTGTCCCGCCGTTCATTGAAGAAACGGTGAAAAGATTGAAATTGCTCCTATCTCTGCGATACGGCTCGTCCGCGCGAACCACGACATCGTATTGCTGGGAGCCCTCACTGTAAGTGGAAACGATCTGGCCTGCCGACATTATGTTCAATGCCTGGGCAACGTCTCCCGCTCTGACCCCAAGGTCTGCCGCTCGCGTGCGGTCGATAACTACGCGTATCTCAGGAGTTCCCACCTCAACCGATGTGTCAGGGTCGCGGAAGGTGGGGTCGGCTCGCAGCCTTTCCACAAGTTGGTTAGCATAGGAATTCAGTCTCTCCATATCAGGCCCGGCAATGTAGAACCCGATACCAGAACCGCCACGACCGCCGAGACCGATGCTGCCGGCGATCGATGACGTCGCCGAGACGCTGATCTGATACTCCTTAGAAGAATATTTTCTAGCTATCTGTCTTGCCTTGTCGATCAATTCAGCCTGTGACAATTCACGCTCAGAGGGCGGAACCAAGGCTACATTGATAAAGCCGTTGTTGGGGCCGGAACCTCGTCCGAAGCCTGCCAGAACTAGGGTGTTCTTGACGCCCGGCAGTTCGTCTCTGAGGTCGCGGGAAATACGGTCAAGGATAGACTGGGTGGCGGAAAGCGAAGTGCCTTGTGGCCCCCGAAGCATGACTTGAAACAGCGACTCGTCCTCATCCGGCAAAAACGCCATCCCAACGAAATTGAATAACGGATATATTGACAACACGGTACCGATACAAATGAGGACCACGGCCCAACGGAACCGCATCGCCAACTCGAGCATAAAGGTATATCCGCCATCAAGCTTTCGCCAAAACCATCCGTCCTTCGACTCTCCGACGTACTTCACCGACGGATCCTTGGCGTTGACGGGCTCGCCGTCTTTGTCCGGATCAGTTACATGTTTGGGGCGTTTGATCCATCGGGCGGCAAGCATCGGGGTAAGAGTAAAGGCGACAACCAACGATACAGCGATCGCCGCGGCCGCCGTCAGGCCGAAGGAAGACATAAATCGCCCAACTATGCCGGTCATAAAACCGACCGGGATAAAAACGGCTAAAAGCGACAGCGTGGTGGCAAGCACAGCAAGCCCGATCTCCCGCGTTCCCTCGATAGCTGCCTGAAACGGGTCCATCCCCTTTTCTTCTACAAATCGATAAATGTTCTCAAGTACGACGATCGCATCATCGATGACGATCCCGACCATGAGCGTCAGGGCAAGCATCGTCATCTGATTGAGTGAATACCCGAACGCGGCAATAGCGGCAAACGCCGCAATGATCGAGACCGGTATAGCGAGAGCGGAAATTATCGTAGAGCGGAAATTCCAAAGGAAAAAGAATACGATCAGCGCCGCGAAGAGGCCCCCGAGAATTAGGTGCTCCTGAATGGCGTGCAGCGAGTTCTCGATAAACTCGGACTGATCGCGAATGATGGCGACCGTCATATCCTCCGGCAAGTTCGGAATAATATTAGCCATCCGGTCCTTGACGTTCTTGATCACTGCGATAGTGTTTGCCCCGGCCTGCTTGCGAACGCCTATCGATACCGATTGCACACCGTCCAGCGAAGCCGCTGAACTTGGCTCTGTTCCGCTCGTTTCCGCCCGGCCGATGTCCCTGACCTTGATCGGAAAACCGTTTCTCACAGCGACCACTATGTCATTGAACTGATCGACCGACGTCAGTTTTGACATCGTCCGTACGCCGAGTGTTCGGGGACCTTCTATCAGGTTTCCGCCCGGCAGTTCCTGATTTTGCGACCGGATCGCGTTCGAGACTTCGGTTACGGAGATGTTGTAAGCCCGCAAACGCTCTGGATTGATGCTGATCCGCACCTGCCGTCGGCGAGGCCCCCACATGAACACCTCTCCGACTCCATCCGCCGACTCGATGCGCTTTTGGATGAGGTTTTCGACCAGATCCGTCAATTCGATCACGTTTCGAGGAGCGCTGATTACATATTGAAGAACCGGTTGAGAATCTGGGTCGGCCTTTTGGGCTACCGGCGGGTCAGCTGTGTCAGGCAACCGATTGATGATCGTGCTCAGTTTTTGCTGGATCTCCTGAAAAGCTACGTCAGGGTCCTTTTCGAGGTTGAACGTCAAAGTAACGTTTGAACTTCCTCGCGAGGAACTCGAACGCATTTCTTCAACGCCCGGAACTGTATTCAGCGCACCTTCGACAATGTCGGTTATCTCATTCTCGATCTCGGCCGGTGCGGCTCCCGGGTTGCTGGTCCTAACCGATATCGTTGGGAGATCGATCTTTGGAAACCGGTCAACACCGAGTGTGAAGAAGCTAAATCCGCCTACGACCGTGAAGAACAATACGATCACGGTCGCAAAAACCGGACGATGAACACAGATCTCAGCTAACCATTGCATAAATACCCCTTATTCCCTTCAAAAGACCACCTTTGCCCCTTCGTACAATTGGTCAAGATTGCTGGTCGCAACAACTTCGTCAGCATTCAACCCGACAATTATCTGAATACTGTCTCCCTCTTCCATCCCCAGTTGGACCACGCGAAGCTTAGCGATTCCCTCCTCAAGTACGAACGCCCGATATGATTGCGTGGGAAGATGATTGTAGATCGCTGTTCTCGGGACGAAAACACCCGACGAACCGCCGTCTTTCGTGATCCGCGCAGTAGCGAACATTCCGGAGCGGAGCAGGTTGTCAGGATTCTCTATCGAAGCTTCAACAATCGCCGAACGCGACGCGGCGTCGACCGCAGGATTCACAGCGATAACAGTGCCTGAGAACCGTCTGTCTCGATATGCATCGACCTCGATCGTTACTCCTCGTCCGATAGAGACCGCGGGGATATCCGCTTCGGCTATTTGGATCTGGATCTTTATCGGGTTGGTCCGCAATAGGGTCGCTACCACTGTCGCGGTAGATACAAACTCGCCGACCGCCACTTGCCTTTCGCTAATGAATCCCGCGAACGGGGCAGTTATTACGGTGTCAGCGATCGCCTGTTCCGCGATCTTCACACTTGCCCGTGCCGCTTCGACGGCAGCCTCGGAACTACGTATCTGTTGATTGCTCTGTCGTGCGAGGTTGATCTGGGCGTCGAGTTGTTCTTTTGCGCTCTGGGTCCTGGCGCGTGCCGTGTCTCGTGCAAGCCGAAACTGTTCATACGCCACCATAGACACGTCTCCCGTCTCGACGAGATCTCGATACCGCTTTTCGTTCGCTTCAGCCTGACGAAGTTCCGCCTGTATTTGCTGGTAATTTGCGTTTGCCGCCCTGACCTCCGGTATCGCAGATTCATCAAATCGCCCGTTCGGACCTAGACCTAGTCGTGCCTCGGCCTGCCGGACCGCAGCGATCGCCTGTTTTACATTCGCCTGGGACGCCGCTAGCTGGAGCCTCGCGTCACGATCGTCGATCCTGGCAATTACCGCCCCCCGAGAAACGAACTGGCCAACGTTGACGGAAATGTTAGCTATCTTTCCCGCGATCTTTGGAGCAATATTCGATGTCTCATCCGCTACCATGCTCCCGGTCGCCTGAATGAACGCGGGGACCTGCCGGGCCTCGGCGGTCGCGACCGTCACCGCTATTGGGCCGCCCGATTCCTGATCGGCGTTCGCATTATTGACTTCGGCAGATCTAGTGGTGCCGCAACCCGACCCAAAAGCAAGGACGAAGATGCCTGTCGCCAAGACAAGACATCGCAGAAAAGCAAAATGAATTTGACTACGCATAGGCCAGTTACAAAATTCGATTTTATATTACGATGGTTGATACATTAAGGTAATCATTGTAAATTTTTGTAAATATAAAGGTTAGGCAGTGGGCTACGGTAAAGTCCTTGCCGGATCAACCACCAGGCTTACAATATGTCCGTGTCAGTTAAAAGTATGGCCGAGAACCATCACGAAGAAGCATTTGACATCACGGCTGCGGAGCTGAAGAAGCGGCTCGACAGCGGAATGGATATTCAATTGATAGACGTCCGACAACCGGGCGAGTATGCGTTTGCCCGCATCGAGGGAGCAAAGCTGATTCCTCTCAATGAATTGCCGATCAGATACAAAGAGATCCACGATGGTCGCGAGACCGTGATCTACTGCAAAATGGGAGCTCGGAGCGCCAGAGCGGTGGAGTACCTTCAGAGCATAGGTTTTGCAGGAACCGTCAAGAATCTTCGCGGGGGCATCACAGCTTGGTCTAATGATGCCGACCCGAGGGTTCCGAAATACTAGAAGGGCAGGCGAAGATCATTCGTTAGAGCAATGTCGCGCGAGTTCACTGCTAAGCGAAACTATCACCATTCCGGAACGGGCTTTCGTCCGGCATGCGATCACAGAACGCCGCGTACCTCGCTCGTCGATCTCGACCATGCAATTCATACAGTCGCCATTCCAGCAAAGATCCGCCTCCGTTATCGATTCCATGTACACGAACTGAAGACAGCGAAGTATCGAATTGTTCTCCGGCACGAGCAGTCGCCGCGCCGCACACTCGATTTCGATCAATCGATCATAAGGTTCGAAAATGTCTGGAGCCATCCCCGATAAAGATTCCATTGTTTGGTTCGGTAATGCTTGTTTGGAACTTGGATTTACTTTCGATAGACTAGTCTAAACTAAATGGAGCGATTGATCGAAATGTCCTACGTGATGTATGTAAAGCCCGATTGTCCGTATTGTCAGCAGGCGCGTGACCATTTCGAGACGAACGGGATCAGCTACGTCGAATATGACGCCCAGAACGATCTCGAAAGACAGAAAGAGATGCTCGAATTTTCTGGCGGGGATCTGACGGTTCCCTGTTTGGTCAAGGATGGTCAATATGTCGGGTCCGGCTGGGGCGATCCGCCCCGCGGCTGAACGATCGTTCCTCGATAGCCGTCAGGTTGCCGGCTAACAGCCAGATGAAGTGAACTCGGCTTACGCTTTCTAGCGATCGCAGGTGGTCAGGGCCGAAAGCGTCGGGATCGGCCCTCCGCAGTTCGGTTATTTTTTATCGATCCATTCTGGAGGGCCTTGAGTCTAAGAACCGTATGATTGGTTCGCAGATAAACCAATACAAGATCGAAGAGAAGATCGGCTCAGGCGGCCAGGGTACGGTGTATAGAGCACTCGACACCAAGCTGAACCGAACGGCGGTAATAAAGATACTCCCTCCCGAGCTTACCCAGAAAACTGCGAACTTCCGGCGTTTCGAACGCGAAGCTCAACTTTGCTCCCAGCTTGACCACGGCAACATCTGTACAATATACGACTATAGCGAAGCGAACGGCGTGTACTATATCGCAATGCAGTACGTAGATGGCAAGAATGTTCGCCAACTCGTCGCCGGCAGGCCGTTGGAGGTAAAAAGCGCTGTCTCAATAGCGCTTCAAGTGACTGACGCTCTCGCCTATGCCCATTCAAAAAACATAATCCATCGCGACATCAAGGCCGGGAACATAATGGTTACCGGCGGCGGGCAGGTCAAGATACTTGATTTTGGCCTTGCGAAGCTCCTTGAAGATGAGTTCGCGGACGAAGCTCGCGGGCAAGATCGTTCCGAAATAACCGAATTGGGCATTCCCTACGGAACAGCAACATATGCCGCGCCGGAGCAGGCTCGGGGAGAGCGAGCAGATGAAAGATCTGACATTTTTTCGACTGGCGTCCTGCTTTACGAAATGCTTACCGGCATCTGGGCGTTTCAGGGAAAAACGGTCATCGATGTTCGTCACCAGGTCCTTTACGGTACCCCGAAACCTCTCGCCGAAATGCGGCGTGACCCGCTGCCACCCGGGCTGCAGATGATCCTCGACAAGGCTCTCGCAAAGGAGCCTAGCCGCCGCTACCAGAGGATCGCGGATATGCGAGACGACCTAAAAGCGATCATGCAGCAGCTTTCTGGCAACACCTTTGCCCAAGGTGACATGGTCCTTCCAAGCCACGCTGACAGTGGGGTTTTTCGCAGGGCGATAAATTGGTTCACTGGCAGAACGAATAGCGAGACCGGTACTGGTCGTTCTGGTAGCCTCTCGAATCCTCCGTCGTTCATACCTGAACTGAGCATTACGGCAACCTCAGCGGGTACAGAGAAAAAGAGTGTCGCCATACTTCCATTCAAGAACCTGAGCCAGGACCCGAGCTCTAACTTTTACGAATTTGCCCTTGCCGATGCTGTTATTACGGAGCTCGCCCAGCTTCGCTCGCTGATCGTGCGGCCGAGTTCCGTCATAGCGAAATACCAGGGCAAGGACATCGACCCGCGGGACGCTGGCCGTGAATTGCGGGTTCATGCCGTTCTTGCTGCCGGGTTCCTCCGGGTCGCTGACAAGCTAAGGGTAACGGCCCAGCTAATCGATGTCATCAGCGGCGACATACTTTGGAGCGACCGCATCGATGCGGACGGCGGTGACATTCTAACCCTCCAGGATGATATCGCGATGCGGATACTAGAAGGACTCCGCCTGGAGCTTTCTGATAAAGACCAGGAAAAGCTCGGTCGACGGCTTACTGATAATCACGAAGCGTGGGAAGAATACTTGCGAGGACGGGACAATTTTGGCCGTTTCATTTTCCGCACACTTGCTCCGGACGATTGCAAGGCGGCGATCGAGAACTTTAAGCGGGCAGTCGAGCTTGATCCGCAATTTGCATTCGCCTTCAGCGGGTTAGGTGCTTGCTACGCAAATCGTGTATTCAAGGGAATGGGAGAGCCCGACGATTACACGAAGGCAGAAGCGGCTTTCAGTAAGGCTTTCGTTTACGACCCGAATGTGGTTGAGGCCCGCGTGCTGATGGTGATGATCTATATGGCCCGAGGGGAAAAGAAAAAGGCCCGATCAGAGATCGAACTCCTTCAAAAACAGTTTCCTAACGAGGCCCCTCTCTACTTTGTCAAGGGTGTGATCAATCGACTTGACGGTGAATACGCAGAATCGCTCGCGGCATTTGAAAAATTGTCCCGTCTTGATCCGGCGGCAAGAGCCGTTTCCGCATACAATCGTGGGAGAATATTCATTTACAAGCGCGAGTATGACAAGGCGATCGAGGAGATCGAGCGTGGGGAAAAGGTAGAGCCCGACCACCCGATGCTAAAGATCTTCCGATCGGCCGTTTACTATTACCGCGGTGATGTTCAGGATGCTATCGAGTTGATGCGAAGTGTTCTGCAGGAATTTCCGGAAATGGCGGGCATACGTCCCCTATTCGCTTTGTATCTTGCCGGTGCGGGACAATCCGAAGAAGCCCTGAAACAACTGGACGAGGAAGCTCTGGAAATATCAAAGGCAGATCATGATATGGCCTACTGGGTTGCTTCGACCTACGCAGTGCTTGGTGAAAAAGACCTCGCCTTTAAATGGCTGAATCGAGCGATTAGACTCGGAAACGAGAACAAGCCTCACTTTGAACTGGACAGAAGCTTAGAACCGCTGCGGGATGACCCTCGTTTTGCAGAGGCAATGTCAAAGGTTGGTCTGAGGTCAGCAGATTAGGCGACCACCCTGGCCATTTCCTGGTCAAGTATCTCTCGGACCTTCCGCTTTAACGCCTTTTCGAACTGTCTCGCTTCGTTTACGCCGTCAAATGAGAGCTGCTGCAGATTTGCCTCGATCCTTTTTCTGTAGTCGGAGACCAGCGAATCGGAAACACCCAGCAATTCTGCAACCTCAAGCTGCGTCCCGCTGTCTGATACCAAATAGCAATGCCACAGCACGTTGATCATGCGATTGTACTGTTTTGATTTGCCTCGAACCGCTTTGTTCAGATCATCTAGAAAGCCATCAACAAATCCGGCGGCACCGATCTCGGCTTCGTTCCTAAGGAAATCCTCTTCCGGGGTCTCGCGAACATCAGGAATCTCGAAAGGCACCCTGTCGTCATCTTCACTTTCCCCGGAACCTCCGACAGGTACGAGATGTATGTCCATTATCGGCAGCCGCGACATCACCATGGAGCGAAGCGACCGAATGTCAACCGGTGAATCGATCGCCTTGAATACCCTAATAATAAGCTTTTCAAGTTCGACGTTGCTTATCACGATCTGGGCATCGCCGGTACATCCGACCATTCGCGTGTCACGGCTATGGAACGAGACTGCCTTGACTCGCTGGTCCATCTCTTGAACGTCGCGCCGCGACTTTTCGTGGCTCCAGCTCGAAAGCCCGTATAGCCTGTCAGCAAGCCGGCGATGAGCTTCCGGATTTCCGACATTGTCAAACCGTTTGAAGGTGCGGCTGGTCTGCACAAGGGTGGATATGCGTCGGGCAAGGCGGTAGGACTCCGGATAGCGTTTGCGCAATTCGGAGGTCAGCATGTTCGTCAATTCGATCTGGCTGATCTCTGCTTCGATCTCAGCATCCGTCATCTTTGTCTCGATGTAATGCTGGAAACGATCTTTGCCAAGCAGAGCGACGAAAAGCTCCTGCGTTAGGTCAGTATAAGCGTTGTATTTGCCTTCCTCGACCAAAAAACCGGCGCGTTTGGACGCCCGTACAAGCGGGTGCGAAGAAACTATCCTGTGTAGCTCCGTCCAGATCTGGTTAACGTCTGATGCCTGGAGGCTTTCGTTCCATTTACCGATCTTGATCTGGCGTCCGCGCGAGGATCGGGGGACAGTATCCTGCTGTTTAACTGAATTCATATTTGCCTTGAGTCGTCTCCGAAGATATTCTGGGGCACCACTTTCGAAGCTGGTTTGGGAGAAGCGAGGTTTCATCTCAGGATCTGCTTGACATAGAGCAAAATACTAGGAGGCGAGATCCTGAACATAAGTTTGTGTTTCTTATTTGAAGTTCACCAGAGAAAACTAACCGCCGCGCAATGCGGTCAATTTCGGAAGGTAGGCATCGGGAAAGAACCCTCGTAGCCGACATTTAGATAGTATCAATTATCGACGAAATGAGCAACAGCTTTTTTTATAGCACAACACTGTTATACATAGAACGATCATACGTTTAGACGCGAACCTCGGCACGATTGTTTATTCTCGCCCGGGCGGGATCAAACAGATTTTCTGGAAGGCCCTGTAAATTAGGGGTTTTTATTACCGTGTCGGTAGCAATGTTCTTGAACAAGGCCCGCCGAGCGGGCTAAACCGGCTTCCCGATCGCTCAAGGGGCTTCTCACAAGTATGTCTAATTTTGGCAAGAACGAGGATTGTCCGTCCTCACAGGAACTTCTCGAGTTCCAGAACGGCGACCTCTCGATCGAAGAATCTCGGCCGATCGGCCGGCATCTGGCTGTTTGCGAATTTTGTGCGGCGGAAGCTGAGTTCTACGAGCGTTATCCTACATTGGATGAGCGGACGCCGCCGAGCGAACTCCCGGAGATCCCACGCCCGCTTTATGAACTCGCTGAGGCATTACTGAGCCACAAACGCGAGAGTATCCCGTTAGAAAAACTTATCGAAGAGATCGACACCGCATCACGCGGAGACCAATAACTTGTGGGTTTAGGTCCCGCAGATCTCGTCGATAGCTTCACCGTATTTTTCATCGATCACACTTCGTTTGATCTTCAATGTAGGGGTCATCTCTCCGCGGTCGATCGAGAATTCGCGGGGCAGCAGGTAAACGCGTTTTACGCGTTCGTAGTCGCTGAGTTCGCGGGTCAGGTCGACGGCGTGGCGCTGGACGAGTTTGACGACGTGGGCGTTCTCGCAGAGCTCTTCGCGGGAGCCTTCGGCCGAGATGCCTTCCTCTTCGAGGGCTTCTTTGAGCGCGTCCCAATCAGGCACTATAAGGGCGCCGACCTGTTTTCTGCCGGAGCCGACGACCACGGGCTGTGAGACAAGCGGGCTCTGTTTGAGGAGGCTTTCGACCTGGAGCGGGGCGACGTATTTGCCGTTTGAGAGCTTGAAGAGGTCCTTGATGCGGTCGGTAACGTAGAAATGGCCGTCCTCGTCCACATATCCGACGTCACCGGTATGATAATAACCCTCTGGATCGATGACCTTTGCGGTCTCCTCGGGGTTATTGTAATAGCCTTTCATCACATTTCTGCCGCGTACAAGGATCTCGCCGTTCGAATCGTCTATCTTCATCTCGATGCCATCAAAAGGCGTGCCGATAGAGCCGACCTTGTTGTCCTCCGGGCGATTTGCGCAGGTAACGCAGGCCTCGGTCATGCCGTAGCCCTGTAAAATGGGGATTCCGGCAGCCCAGAAGGCATAAGAGAGCTTTTTGGAGAGCGGAGCCCCGCCGGAGACGAAGAAACGCAAGTGTCCGCCGACGCCCGCACGCCATTTTGAGAAGACGAGGCGGCTGGCGAGGGCATGTTTTGCGGCGAGAACGGGCGAAACGGACTCATGCATATCCTTCGCGTGCCAATATTCCTGGCCAACACCGAGCGCCCAATCGAACAGCTTTGTCTTCCAGCCTCCGGCGGCTTTACCTTTCTTGACAATCTTATGATAGACCTGCTCGAACAGCCTCGGGACGGCGGTCATGATGGTCGGTTTGACCTCCTGAAGATGCGAAGCGATCTGGTCAAATGCGGCGCAGTAGTGGATAGCGACGCCATTAGAGCAGAGCACGTAAAACACCGTCCGTTCAAAGATATGCGAGAGCGGGAGGACGGCGAGAGAGCGGTCAGTGTTCCTGATCGGCAGGCCCTTTGAGACGGCGACCACGTTTGAGACAAAATTCTCGTGGTCGAGCATAACCCCTTTAGGCACACCGGTCGTGCCGGACGTGTAGATGATGGTGGCGAGGTCATCGGCCCGTACCTGGGCGAGAAGTTCATCAAAATTATCTATCTCAGAGGTATCGGCCCCTTTGGCCTCTACGTCGACGAGCGTCATGGCCCGGCTATCATCCGCAGGAAGAAAATCGGGGTCGAAAAGGATGAGCCGCTCGAGGCTCTCAACGGAGCGGATGGCATTTTCGGCGTGTTTCCAAAGCTTTTGGCCGGAAACAAAGAGCATGCGGGCGCCGGAATTCTCGAGGATATAGCGGACCTGATCGACGGCCTGAGTGGTGTAAATAGGGACGTTAACGGCCCGGAGCGAGAGGATGGCGAGATCGGTAAGCGACCACTCGGGGCGATTCTCAGAGATGATGGCGATGCGGTCGCCGGCTCGGACGCCCATCCGTGATAGCCCGAGAGCGATGAGGCGGATACGCTCGACGGCCTCGCTTCCTGAGATGCGGGTCCAGACATCGTCTATCTTGAAGGCGAGGGCGTCCGGTTTGCTGTTTCGGCGGAAAGACTCGATACAGAAATGCGGAATGGTCTGCGGGAGAGCTTCAAACCCGATGATATTTTCAGCTGGCATCATTGGTCAGTTCGGGGAGGATCGATCTTTCTAATGTATTTATAACCAGATATGTTCGCAGATAAGCAGGCCCAAGTCCAATTTAGGCCGTCCGGTTCCCGGCAGCCGGGGGGCGGAGAGGCCCGCGAAGTTTACGGCGGCGGCCACGGCCGGCCTCAGTGCGTGTTCAACGGTCCGCTCTTACGTTCACCCGGGCGTTCACCCATGCGTTCCCCCGGTGCGTGATCTCGGCGCACCCGGCACACGTATCGGTTCACCCAATGTGAGTTTTGGTTCACCCGATATCGAACTCATTGCTTTTGGCGGGACAAACGGGCTCGGCGGGCCGTCGGGAAGGCAAATTGCGGACGATCAGAGTGCCCGCCGCGGCATCGGTATGGTCGATTTCTGAGAGGTTACGAGTTTTCTATCACTTCCTTGATATACATTGAATTCAACCAGTAAGCCATCTTCTTTTCTTCACGACCGGATGGGGCCATCATTCGATCCGAGCTGTCTTTCGCTTTCGGTCTTACGTGGCAAATGCGAGCGTCCGATTCCTTAATGAAATCGGAATGATTCCCTTCCGTGATCTTCTTTTTTGTGTCTTCCCAAAACTTTCTAGCAACCTCTAGATCTTTGACTGGCATTGCCCAAAAGAACACTTTCCTTAATCTAAGTTCCTCTTCTTGGTCTAAGCCAAAAACTACGAAAAAGAAACGTTTTGTCAGAGTTTCAAGCCAATACGAAGTCTCCCAAGTCTCGTTAACGATCTCCATAAACCTGATTTGTTTGAATGACATGCTTTCCTTGGGCCTATTATTCTTTTTCAATCTTATCGTTTTCAGTTCAATATCGGCCTTTTCGAATTCCGCAATCCGATCTTTTTGGACACCAAGGATTGACTTCGCGAGTAAATAATACTTGTGCTTCGAGTTGGGCAACGTGATGTGTAGTTCATGTTCGATCTCTTGAACTGTTTTGCCATAAAAGGGTGAAAATCGAGATTCAACAAGCTCTTCGAATGTCTCTCCATTACGATACTTTCTCGTATCTTTGACAACTAAATCAGATTGTCTTTGGAGACTGCCATCGATAATGTAGTTGAGATACTTCGACTTCAGCGAAAACGCCCTTTGTTTAGCTTTGCTGGTTGAATATGGCTGTGTTCTCATGGAGGACGCCGCTGTCGATCCTTTAGTGCACGCGGCTAGGTAAAGCGTGTCACCTTCGGACAAAAGATGAGCCTTTCCCTCCCGGATCTTTGTCACAATTTTCTGCCAATCATCCCTGATGATCTTGAGATCCGCTTCTGGATACTTCCATAATCGGCAGATCTTGAAGATAAGATCGATGTCGATTTTAGAGGGATCATGGAGATAGAAGAGGAGGAGTAGAAGACCATTCTTGACCCAAAAACTGCTTTTCTCAAATGAGAATTTGCCCTCTTGATTGTAGTCAATTATGTTCAGGACTAGTCGCTCTTTCGAAACCAGTTTTCCTCTTACGAATTTAAGTGGAGAGGTTTTCAGCTCGACCCCAGCCTTTGGAAAATCTGGTTCGCTTTTCGAATTTGGTGAGTACCCAAAATAGAGTTCTTCAACAAGTTGACCTAGCTTCCCTTTTCCTTTAAATCTTCCCCCTATCGAAGACCCTGTTACCTCACGTAATGTTTTCCCAACGAGGCGCATGCCAAATTCCTCGATGGATTCCGGATCAGATTCGTCATAAGGCTTCATCTGTCTACTCCGCTCGTTAAAGGCGACTTACGAACTCTTCGCCAATTCGCGACACAATGCCGACGACTAGCGCATTTCCCATGAAAAAGGCGCGACGTATATCGGAAACTCCGGCCGTGTGGTTATCTGGGAACATGTTCAACCGTTCCAATTCGACCGGGGTAAGTCTGCGGAGCTGACCTTCCTTTGTCCTAATCACATGCTTGAATCGCGAAGGCGACGGACCGCCTTCTCCAGTGATAATCGTACGACTCGGTCGGTCAAGCGGGTCCGGAAACGGCAGAGGTCCTTCTGTGTATCTGTATTCAAAACCGCTCGCTTTGTTCTTTCTTTGTTCATTCTTCGAACCCTTAAGGTATTCCCATTTTTCGACCGACTCGCTTGTCAGAAAATAGTCCTGGGGAACGGTGCCGTTCGTGAGTACAACGTCACCTAAAGTTCTTTGTTTGCCCTCGTAGTCTGCGAAAGTTTTCAACGTTGAAACCATCCTGTCGATCATCACCCCGCTGTTCTCGAAAGGTGAAGGGCGATCGATCGACTCGAAATAATCGGAGACACTGAAGAGAGCCATTTGCAAGGGCTCCCGCACTCGATTAAATGATTCTGAGATTTCATCTAGTTCGCCGTGGATAACAAACCCTTCGGAATGAGGATCATGTCGAACCGGAAACGCCTTCGCGAACAGGCCGGATCCTAATGTCCAATCGGGCAGACTCTTCATCGATGCAATGTCTGCATAGATCGCTGTCGTTTTGTGATACGCCAGTATGAAGACCCGTCGGCGGCGCTGCGGCATTCCATACTCTGCGGCGTTAATGACTCGCCATTCAACTGCGTAGCCCAGGTCTGACAAAGACGCGAGCATGATCGCAAAATCCCGACCACGTTGCTTGGCAGGTGATTTCAAAAGCCGATCCACATTCTCCAACAAGAGATATTTCGGTTTCTTGGCTTCGACGATACGGTATATCTCCCACCACAAAACGCCTTTCTTTCCGGTAAGTCCCTTGGCGTGGTTTAAAGTTTTTGCGACGGAGTAGTCCTGACAGGGGAATCCTCCGACTAGAAGTTCATGGTCTGGTATCTCTGAGGCCGGGATCTTGGTTATGTCTTTGTTGTGGTGTCCATCAGGGCCGAAATTCTTAACGTATATATCCGAAGCGTGTTGAACCTTTGTCGAGGGCTCCCATTGATTACTCCAAATCACTTCAAAGCGCTCTGACGCACGTTCTAAACCCAATCTAAAGCCACCAACTCCAGCAAAGAGCTCTATAACTCTGATCTTTTCGTTTTTGATCGTCATTTGCCGTTAAGGACTTTGTCGATACGGGCGATAAAGCTTGCGAAGCCGACGTCGATCGCTGAGCAAAAGGCTCTAAGTTCAACAATGTCGATCCGGCGCTCACCGCGTTCCACTTTGCTGATGAAACTTTGAGTCTGTCCAAGTCGCTCAGCCAGCTCGGTTTGAGTCAAACCCTTTTCCTCGCGGGCGTTTCGGAGTTGTTCGAGGAAGAGGGAGTACTCTTTCGAATAAATTGATTTTTCCATTGGTGATTTTCATCCAGGGGCAAGGTATAGTCCGATTTCGAATAGTCCAAAACAGACTATTTCGTCGACGTTCAGAATTGTCCTGGGAATCTACGAGAGTGCTTTGGTGATGCGGGAAATGGTCGAAGCAAAACGCTTCTTCAATTCACATTCCCAAACGATAAAGACCTTCCAGCCCGATCGTTTTAGATCTGCTTTTTTTTGGGTATCGCGTTCGATGTTGCGGGCGAATTTGGCTTGCCAGAATTTGGTGTTGTGTTTTGGGAGCGGGTAATTGCATTTGGAGCAACGGTGCCAGTAGCAGCCGTGGACGAAGATGGCGATGCGCCTGCCGACGAAAGATATATCAGGGCGAACCGACCGATCACGGACAGAATAGGGCGGGGAGGCAAGGCGTACCTTGAAATGGAGCCGGTAGCCACGGTGGCCGGAGTGCCAGATAGCCTTGCGAAGGAGCAGTTCGGGCTTTGTGTTCTTTGCCCGGTTGGCGGACATGACGCGGGAGACGGCCTCGCTCTTTGGCACCGGCGATCGCTTGTCACGGACGTACACGGGTCTAAATGATAGATGATAGATGAGAAATGATAAATGAGTCGGGAGGGAATTTTTGGATACCTTAACCCGATCTTGGCCACCGATGCTGCCGATATGCTTCACCTTTCCGTGGCGTGAACGCCACGGTCGATGGTGTTAGAATATCCGCGTCGCGTCAGCGACGGTTGAATCGGATGGCAAACACATATTCGCATTGCTACAACCATATTGTTTTCAGCACAAAGAACCGTCAACCATTTATCACGCCTGATATCGAACAGAGGATCTGGGCATATATCGGCGGCATCGCCCGCAAGCACAAATTGACGGCGATGCAGGTGGGGGGCATGGAAGACCATTGTCACGCGCTGATCAGTTCCCCTCCCTCGATCGCACCAAGCCAAATAGCCCAATGGATCAAGGGCGATTCGTCATATTGGATACGGCGGGAATTTGCACACCTACGGGAATTTGCGTGGCAAGACGGCTACGGCGTGTTCTCGGTCTGTAAGTCGCACGCAGAGACGGTAGCGAATTACATTCGAGATCAACGGAACCATCACCAGAAGCGGACATTCGAGGAAGAATTTGTGTCGCTATTAGAGCTCCACGAGATCGATTACGACGAACGGTATCTGTTCGGATAAATTCAACCGTCGCTGACGCGACTTGGGGGATATGCTTCACGTTTCCGTGGCGTGAACGCCACGGCTACATTCGGGATGTCGCTACGCGACGTGTGGGATATGGTTTGGGTTTCGGTGGCGTGAACGCCACGGCTACATTCGGGATGTCGCTACGCGACTTGGGGGATATGGTTTGGGTTTCGGTGGCGTGAACGCCACGGCTACATTCAGGATGTCGCTACGCGACGGACGCGGGTCAAAATGATAATTGATAGATGAGAAATGAGAAATGTTCGGTGAGAAATGAGAGATGAGAGATCAGCCTAAGTGGTGATGAGGGTGCGGAAGGCGGCGGCATCGGGGCCGTGGGGCGAGGGGTTGAAGACGGTGGAGGCGAGGGCGACGAGGCAGGGTGCACCGAGGGTATAGGGGTCGAGCTTGACGGCGTCTTTGGCGGTGGTGACGAGCGTGGCGGCACTTTCGGAAGCCAGGCCGCGGAGGCGGGAAAGATCGGCGGGGGTGTAGCGATGATGATCGGGGAACGTGACGGTCTCCACAATGTTGCAGCCCCGAAGCCGAAGCCCGGCAAAGAAATTTTCAGGCTTGGCGAGGCCGCAAAATGCGACAAACCGGACCGCATCGCTCCCGGTGGCTGCGGACGGCGGGAGTTCGGGGGCTGCGGGACCGGCCGCGGACAGATATGTGCCGAGATCGGCCATGCGGGTGATGGTGGCAGAAGCGAAAAATATGGGGGCGGCGGGGTTGTATTCGCGGAGACGGGCGGCGATGGACTCGGTATCAGGGGAGAGTTCGGTCCGTGTGATCACGAATACGTCAGCACGCCGAAGTCCGCGAAGAGGCTCGCGAAGACGGCCGGCGGGCAGCAGGCGTTCGCCGCCAAAGGGGTCGGTGGTGTCAATGCAGACGATGTCCAGATCGCGGCGGGCACGGCGATGCTGGAAGCCATCATCGAGGACAAAGGCCGTTATGCCAAATGCATCTTTCGCCCATCGTGCGGCGGCCACGCGGTCGGGGTCGGCCAGAACGTATGCCTTTCCGATCAGCCGCCTGGCAAGCTCGACGGGTTCGTCGCCTCCGGTCGCGGCATCGGCGAGGAGGGCGTTGCGGTCAGAAACGAGGACGCGGCGTTTCGCGTTCTCGCGGCCATAGCCACGGGTCAGAATGCAGACATCTTCGCCGCTGTCGGCAAGCATTTCGGCAACGGCGGCCACAAGCGGGGTCTTGCCCGTGCCGCCTGTGGTGATGTTGCCAATGCTGACGGTGCGGGCACCGAGATGATGCGTTCGGAGCCAGCTGCGTTCGTAGAGCGAATTTCGGACGCCGACGCCGAGGCCGTAGAGCATGCCAAAGGGGATGAGCAATGTGCCCGTATCCATAAACCACACAGTATAGACCATTTGCGGACGCCAAGTAAGGCAGATCCGGTGGTTTGAGGTCAGTTCACGGAGAGGCTGAGAAAATTGCGGAGCAGAGCTTTGCCGTGTTCGGTTAGGATCGATTCGGGGTGAAACTGGACGCCCTCGAGCGGCAGTTCGCGGTGACGCATCGCCATGATCAGGCCATCGGGGGATGTGGCCGAGACCTCGAGACAGTCTGGCAAAGTTTCGCGTTCGACAACAAGCGAATGGTAACGGCCGGCGGGAAAGCCACCGGGGATGCCGGCGAAGATGGTGCGGCCATCGTGGCTTACGGTGACGGGCTTGCCGTGAACCGGTAAGGGCGCGCGAACCACCCGGCCCCCAAAATGCTGCCCGAGGGCCTGATGGCCGAGACAGACGCCGAGTATAGGCACACGGCCCGCAAAGCGGCCTATAACCTCCAGCGAAATGCCTGCGTCATCTGGTGTCCCGGGGCCGGGCGAGATCAAAATGCGTGTAGGTTTTATGTGGTTCTCAACGTCGTCCGGCGTGACCTCGTCATTACGGACGATCTTCATATCCGCACCCATCTCGCCAAGGTACTGAACGAGGTTGTAGGTAAACGAATCGTAATTGTCTATTACAAGCAGCATGTCCGATCAGGCAAGGCTGGTGCCGAGCAGCCATTGGCCGCCATCGACCACAAGCGTAACGCCATTTACATAGGATGCCGCATCTGAGGTCAGGAACAGTGCGGCATTTTCTATGTCCCTTATCCTGCCAAAGCGTCCCAGCGGTATCTTCTTTGTTATCTTGTCTTTGAGAGCTTCGGGAAGCAGGCGTTTCATGCCCTCGGTGTCTTCAATGGGTCCGGGGGCAATGCCGTTTACGCGGATACCATGACGGCCCCATTCGACCGAGAGATTGCGGGTGATGGCGTCAACGCCGGCCTTTGCCGCCGAAACATGGATCTGCAAAGGGGTGGCGAGATAGTGCAGCGTGGCGGAGATGTTCAGGATCTGCCCTTGTGACTTTTTCAGTTCTTCAAAGGCCGCTCGGCAGACGTTGAATGTACCTTTTGTATCGATATCGACGACCGTTCCAAAGCCGTTCGCAGACAGTTGATCGGCGGCACATAGAAAGTTTCCGGCTGCGCCATTTACGACAATATCTATCTTGCCGAAATGCTCTGCCGTTTTGGCTATGGCATTTTCGACCGCAGCATAGTCGCGGACATCCGCAGCCACGGCAAAACACTTGCCGCCTTGCTGCTCGATCATCGCTTTCATTGCGGCAAGATTCTCTTCTTTGCGGCTGGTGATAGCGACCTTTGCCCCGTGTTCCGCCATCGCACGAGCGACACCGCCGGTGATGCCCGTTCCGCCTCCCGTTACAAACGCGACCTTACCCTGTAAAATGTCCTTAGAAAATATACTTTCGTCCATATTTTGATGATGTTAGCACACAAATCCGGCGCAGCCTGCACGGCCGCAGAAAGAGCCTCGAAGCGGAGCTTTGTAAACCGGTTCGCGGCCTTTCTTTCCCTATTTGTTCTGGCGGTGATTTCGCCTTCGTGCGGTTCGGCACCGACGGATCCGCGAACGCTGATACCCGCAGACGCGTTGATCTATCTGGAAACAAAAGACCTGGGAGCGGCGGTGGCCGCGATCACCGAAAACCCCACATTCAACGAGGCGGCCCTCCGCACGCCCGATCTCCGCGGGATAAACGGCATCGAGTTGTCGGTCGGCGTGATGGGCTTCGAGACGTCGGAAAGACAGCTTACGGAAGAAAGCTCTATCTTGAACTTTCAGCCGCGTTTTGCCGCAGTGGCGGAGACGGGCTATTGGAACTTTCAGGTGATCTCGTTCGTCGAGGAGGAACTAGGGCTATTTATCAGCGAAGCATATGGCGGCGAGGCAAAATTGGAATCGGAAGACAAGGACGATGGCCGTTACTACACCTGGACGGCACAGGACGGACGAAAAGCCTTTGCGTTCGTTGTCGGTAGTCTCGTGATCTTTGGCAACGACGCTACGGCGATAGAAAAATGCCTGGCGGTAAAGCGGGGCGAGGCGGAGAGCATTGCCGCGAATCCGAAGATCACGCGCGGCGACCGGCTGGCGTTCGGATATGTGTCGCCTGAGGGTGTGGCTCAGATCGCAAACATCGCCGGCATCTCGATGGCAAAGCGTTCAAGCGAAGCTACCGAGGTGCAGAGCTTTATTGCCAGGATCGTGCCGGAATTGCTTCGAAACTCATTGGTTGACGTCACGTGGACAGCCACAAAAAAGGAGGAAATGATAGAGGACAGGCTCGATGTAGGACTTAATACTGAGGTCGCACCCGTGCTGGCCGAAACGCTTGCATCCTCGGGCTCCGACCCGGACAGAGCGATCGCACGTGCGATGCCAGCCGGGGCCAGCCTGACCCGCTACGACCTCAGAGACCCGCAGGTCGCATGGCGAAGCATTTTGCTGACGGCACAAAAGCTTACCGACGAGTTGAGCGGCGAGCTGATAGGGACGTTTTCATCGGGGCTCTTTGAACCCTACGGCATTGACGAACCGGAGCTGTTTTTGAGCGCCATAGGGCCGGTCATCTACACCGCTACGCTAGATGAAGCGGGAGATCGTGTGATATTTGCGGCAACGATAAAAGACGCGGACAAGGTGAAACAGGCCCTTGCGAAGGAATTCGAGACCGCTCGTCCTGCAGAGAAGCTTGGTGAGGCCGACACATGGACAACGGCCGACGGCAGCATGCGTGCGGTGTTCAGCGGGACGACGCTGGTGGTTGGCGACGCTGAGGCGGCAGCCGAGTTTTACAAACGGCTTGCCGATTCGGCAGCCTCGGCTGACAGGCCTTTCTTTGAGATCTTTAACTCATCTACGGCAACGTCCGTCACTATCGGCACCGATGCTACGTCGGCGGTACAGATAGCGGAGGTGATCACGGAAAAAAAAGATGAGAACACCGCGGTGACGACCGGTTGGCTGACCGAAACCAGACCTAACAGGAACGGCATCGAACGCCGAAGCGTGTCGCCATTCGGGCTTATCGGGACAATAATCACACAATTTTCGACGGATTGATGCGGAGTTCAGCCTCGCCTCGCAGCACGTTTCAGCCGAGCCACGTTCTCCTCGATCCAGCGTTCGGCTTCCGTATAATAACGAAACTTTTCTTCGTCGCGCCGGAATGCGGCCGTATGGTTATAGCGGCGGCCATTGTGGTGGACCGTCGGATGGACGATATGGAGCATCTCGTGGAACAGGACGAACTCCACCACGTATCGCGGCGTGCGGTCGGTATCAAGCGAGCGGCTTATGACGATCGTGTCGTGAGTGGCGTCGTGCTGGCCGAGAATGCGGTAGGTTCTTTTCGTTGACCATGTAAGCACGGGTCGCGAAAGCGTACTGTCCAGGTATTTCGTATTCAGGTCGTCGAAGATCTCGTTGAGATCATAGATCTCGCCGACAGGGCCGGAGATCCGCTTTCGGCCCCTCGCCTTTCGGTCGGCGGCCGAACGTTCGACGAGCTTTTCCGACTTTATATAGCTGTCATAAGTCTCGCGTGCCCATTTTGGCGCCTTTCGCCTGTAGAGTTTTGAAACAAGGATGTAGGCAAGCGCCTCGTGCACATCCGGGCCCATATCCCAGCAGATCTCAGCCAACCGCACAAAAACGCTGCCTTTTCGGACCCTGATCGTATGGTTTATTCCAACGTAGGGGTAGAATCGGACGTGGATATCCAGGCTGGTGAGGCCGCGGTCATAATGACCGAAAGCGCGAGCATATTTCTCTGCGATCTCGTCCAAAGATATGTCGGGTTCGATGTTAATCACAGTTTAACTAAAAAGCATTGACACAAAAGCCTTGTAAATGCTATTCCTTTTAAAGGAAGCTTATCGTTTTTATGCGATCTGCTTCAAACTCACCGTGTCAAGATGCCGGTTCGCGAGCCTAACCCAATGATCGAGGAAACCCGTGATTTTCCCGATTCTCGCGGGCAAACCATCCTATCGGCAGTCATAAACGAACATTTCGTTACCGGTGAACCCGTCGGGTCGAAAACGATCGCGGAGAGATTTGCCAACGCTCCTGGCTTGAGCTCGGCAACGATCCGCAGCGTCATGGCTGAACTAGAGGAACTCGGGCTGCTCGAACACCCGCATACCTCAGCCGGCCGCGTCCCGACCGACAAGGGGTATAGGTACTACGTTGACAATCTACTTGGTGTTCTGAGCATTTCGAATGAGGACCTTGGCCAGATCGGCAGCGAACTCGGCCTTTCCGAAGGAGAGCTTTTGGAAACACCGGACCGATTGATGGAACGTACGTCCCAACTCCTATCTGTTCTTTCAAATAATGTGGGGATCGTTGTCTCGCCTTCGCTGGCGAGCGACCGCCTGCAGCATATCGAATTCGTCAGCCTTTCCGACAACCGGATACTGGTGATCCTCGTCTCGGCTCCGAACATCGTTCATAACCGGATAATCCGGCTGAACGTTACCTTTTCCAAGGAGGAGCTGGAACGCTGTGCCAACTACCTGAATGCGGAGCACGCCGGAAAGAGCCTGTCGGAGATACGGAACGAGATACTCAAGCTGATGCACGACGAACGCTCGCTCTTTGACCGGCTGCTGCAGACCGCCGTGATACTTTGTTCTCAGAGCATCGAGGACGAAGACCTATCGGCGGGCGAGGTTTTTGTCCAGGGGACCGGCAATATCCTGACCAAAAAGGATTTTGCTGACCTGGAGCGGCTGCGCGACCTGCTCTCGACCATCGGCGAACGCTCGAAACTGGTGCAGATACTCAACGAATGCATCGGCAAAGAGAATAGCAGCGTTGGCGACGTTCAGGTGGTGATCGGCAGCGAGAACCGAACACCCTCACTCCAAAACTGCACGCTGATCTCGGCCCCGTACCGCGTTGGCGACAGTTCGGCCGTCGGCACACTGACCGTGCTCGGCCCTACACGGATCGAATACGCAAGGATGATCTCAGTAGTATCCTACGTAGCCGGCCTTCTGGAAAAAATGATGTCCAGAAACATTTCCCGCAACTAGACCCGACAAGCGGCATCCGCCGCAGGAGAATAATGGATCCACAACAGGAAATCGATGACCTGGAGGTCGTGATGGACGATGCCGACGACGACGACTCGGTATCGGTAGATGATTTCATCCGCGAACTCGAGGAAAAAGAAAAAGACCTGCATATCACGTTGGAGACGACGGTCATCGAGATAGAGCAGGGATTTGACGATGTCAATCCATCGGTATTTACGTCGGCGGTTGACCGGCCGGCTGAGCCGGCTGCCGCAGCCTCGATGGAGATCGAACCGCACACGCCCTTGACCGAAGACACCGATGACGAAGAGGACGAGATCGTGTATAGGCTGGAAGAGCAGATAGACGACATGGAAGACCAGATCTCGGCTCTTAAACAGACCATTACACGCCTCGAGGCCGAACGCGGAGAGATCTTTAAGAATTCACAGCGGAGGGCAAAAGATTTTGAGTCCTACCGGGCAAGAACCGAGCGCGAACGAACGGAAACGCTGCAAAACCAGGCGGGCGATCTTGCCGCGAGCCTGTTGCCCGCGTTGGACAATCTTGATCGTGCGCTCGAACACGCCGAAATGATCGGCCGTGAAAAAAGTCCGGAATTCGGACAGTTCTTTGACGGCATCCGGATGGTCAACCAGCAGATAATCGACACCTTCGCCGGTATGGGCATTGAGCCGATCCCTTCCGTGGGCGAACTGTTTGACCCCCATCTGCACGAGGCCGTCGCTCTGGAAGAAAACACCGAATTCGATGACAACGTTATCTGCGAAGAGATGTTGAAAGGCTACAGGCTTGGCGACCGGATACTCCGTCATTCGATGGTAAAGGTCGCGTCAAAGAACGGAGCCGCGTCGGAGTCGGCGGAAAACGAAGAAACTGAGGCCAAAAGCGAACCGGACGAACCGGAAACGGAAGCCTCGGGGCATGAGATAGTTGTGAACGAAAGCGAGCACGAACAGTCGATGGAAACCTCCTCACCGGCCACTGAACACGTCGAAGAAGAAGAAGTAGACGAATAGAACCCCCGGATCCCACGTTAACAAAGCTAAACCAAAGGAAAGTTGTATGAGTAAAGTGATCGGAATAGACCTTGGGACCACGAACTGCTGTGTGTCCGTGCTTGAGAGCGGCACAGTGCAGATAATCTCGAACAAAGAGGGCGGCCGCACGACCCCCTCGGTGGTTGGTTTTACGGACAAGGACGAACGGCTGGTCGGCCAGATCGCCAAACGCCAGGC
Source organism: uncultured Acidobacteriota bacterium (assembly GCA_937859595.1). GTDB lineage: Bacteria > Acidobacteriota > Blastocatellia > Pyrinomonadales > Pyrinomonadaceae > OLB17. Next base: position 236,000 of record CALMAH010000013.1, read on the forward strand.
AGTAACGAACCCGGCGAACACGCTCTATGCGGTCAAGCGGCTTATCGGACGAAAATACACCGCGCCCGAGGTCGAGAAGATGCGAGAGACCGTTCCGTTCGAGATAGTCGAAGCACCCAACGGCGATGCCCATATCAAAGTGCTCGACCGCGTTTACAGTCCCCCGGAGATCTCGGCCATCGTGCTTCAACGATTGAAGCAGGCCGCAGAGGAATTTCTCGGCGACAGGATAACGGAAGCGATAATTACGGTCCCGGCATATTTTGACGATATGCAGCGTCAGGCCACCCGCGATGCCGGCAAGATCGCCGGGCTTGAGGTTGAACGCATTATCAACGAGCCGACGGCCGCAGCGCTCGCCTATGGTTTTGGCAAGAACAAGACGGAAAAGGTAGCCGTTTATGACCTTGGCGGCGGTACGTTCGATATCTCGATACTCGAGATAAACGATGGCGTATTCGAGGTGTTGTCCACGTCCGGCAACACATTTCTTGGCGGTGAAGATTTTGACCAGCGGATAATCGACTGGCTGGTGGAAGGTTTTAAGGCCGACTGCGGCATTGATCTGAAAGAAGACAGGCTCGCGCTGCAGCGTCTGAAGGAAGCGGCCGAACGGGCGAAATGTGAACTCTCCTCGGTCACGGAAGCTAACGTCAGCCTGCCGTTCATCGCGGCGGACACCACGGGACCCAAGCACATTAACGCGACGCTGAGCCGCGAAAAATTTGAAGAACTTGTCCGGGACCTGGTCGAATCGTCGGTCGAACCCTGTCAAAAGGCCCTTTGGGACGCAAAGCTCAAACCGGAAGACATCGACAAGGTGATACTGGTCGGCGGGCAGACCCGTTCCCCGATAATCACAAAGACCGTTACCGAGGTCTTTGGCAAGGAGCCTTCGGCGGAGATAAATCCGGACGAGGTCGTGGCGATGGGCGCGGCCATCCAGGGCGGCGTGCTTACGGGAGACGTAAAAGACATCGTTCTGCTGGACGTGCTGCCGCTCAGCCTGGGATTGGAAACGCGGGGCGGCATCTTCATCAAGCTCATACCGCGAAACTCAACCATTCCGCTCAAGAACACCATGACGTTCACAACAGTTGTGGACAACCAGCAGACGGTACAGATACACATTCTGCAAGGCGAACGCGAGATCGCACGCGAAAACCGGAGCCTTGCGAAATTTGAGCTTGTCGGGATCCCTCCGGCACCGCGCGGCGTGCCGCAGATCGACGTAACGTTCGAGATAGACGCGAACGGCATAGTCAACGTGTCGGCACAGGACAAGATGACGGGGCTGGAACAGGCAATGCAGATAACACCGTCTTCGGGCCTCTCGCCGGACGAGATAGAAAGGCTGATAATGGAAGCCGAGACCTCCGTTGAGCAGGACCGGATAGAGCGCGAGCTGATAATGCAGCGTAACCGTCTGGAATCGCAGATAAAAAATGCCCGAAAGGCAATGGCCGAATTCGGCCGTTCATTCCCGCTCGAAGAACAGCAGGACATAAACGGCATACTCAACGAGGCCGAGGGCTCGCTGACATCAGAAAGCAAGGAAGACATCGAAGCCGTGATAAAGAAGGTCGAGGAAACCTCGAACCGCATCACGGCTGCGATGCTGGCCGGTGTCTGATCTTCGGCAGTGTCTGGTCTTGGAGTGCCGAAGGCGTCCCGTCAATTTAACAACTTATAACTGGGGTCTTAGGTTAAGGGCCGTCTGCGCGAAACCCACACGCGCGATATGCCCCGACGAGCGGTGGGCACATTTGAATATTTCACCAAATAGAGCCATGCCCATTTCTACCGGATCGCGCAAGATCAAATATCATCGCAATCAACCTTTCAAACTATGATCCGGTTCCAACTTATCACTTGACCTCAGTTTTAGGTTCGAAATCCCTGAAAGTACCGTCGGGAGCCTTGATGGTCACGTGGTCGAGCACCCATTTTCCATCCCTATTGAATATACTTGCGCTCCCGCTGCCCGGCGGAATGTTTACCGTATCTCCGGTTTCACCCTTGTACCTGAAACCTTTGTGAGAAAGCTCAAGTGATATCAACCGGCCTGAAGTACTGGATTCGGAGCGCGTGACATCCAGTGCGTTACCGGGGTCATGCTGCTTTGCAAATTTGTCGAGCGCCGCAGTAACGGACGAAGGTTCCGGCTTGGACGGGCCAGATATAGAGCCGCAACCGAAAAGTGAAACGACCAGCATCGATCCCAGGAGAAGTTTGAGTTTCATATGCCTTTAACCTCGGTTCTTATTTAATTATCAGGTTATTCGCGCAAACACGATACAAGATAACAACGGGCTTGTCCAATACGTTCAGCCTGACTTGTTGATCGCTTCTATGGCCTTTCTATCCGCCGGCAAAAAAGGCTGACCACCAACACCCTGTGACACGCGATCTTGACTTCCTGATCGTTCTCGGCCGCGCCGCGAAAAGGGAGCGGCGGCGAGGGCGAGGGCGGACATGCCGATGGGGTCAACCTGCGTAAAGCGCGACTGGCCCTGCGAATATGTACGGTTCACGGCATAGTCGAGTCCCGTCGAGGCGCTTCGATCATACGAAGTAAACACCTGATTGCTAAAGCCGGTACTCTCGGCTCCGAGGGCCGTGCCAAATGGCAGCGTCGATTGCTGATAATACGTTCCCGCACCGGGATTCGTCACCAGCCGCGTCCCCAAACGGTCGGGGTGATGAAACTCGGTCGTCTCGGCTGTAGTAGAGACCTTCGTTGCTGTCGATAGCAATCTGCTCCCCGCATAAACATACGATCTCGAATACTCAGGCGTCGATGAAGCAGTCGCCTCGGTGTATTCCACCACCGGGGCCGAGCCGCCCCAGGCATAATATGTCCGGTGCGTCGAGGTCTCCGTCACCAGCCTTTCTCTTGACGCCCCATACGTATAGGTCTCGATCACATTATTCGAATCATCCTTTATCTTTACCAGTCGTCCCGCCGCATCGTTTCAAGCCCGCCGACCCGTTTGAACCGTTCGATGCGGTTTTGTTGCCTTAGGATAGCCTCGAGGCGGGCGTTGTGGCAAGGAAATTCGGTCGCGGGCGGGAGTTGGCGGGCGTCAAACGGCCGTCTGAGGCTGGAATCTGGTGAAAAGACCGTAAATACGGGCTTTTGTTGGGTTTTGGGCGGCGGGAGGTGGGCTGACAAAGCCCATGGGGAGTGTTCCCAAGCCCGTGAGTAGCGTTCCCAAGCCTTTGGGAAGTGTTCCCAAGCCTTTGAGTAGCGTTCCCGAGCCCTTGAGTAGCGTTCCCAAGCCCTTGAGAAGCGTTCCCAAGCCCTTGAGAAGTGTTCCCAAGCCTTTGAGTAGCGTTCCCAAGCCTTTGAGTAGCGTTCCCAAGCCCTTGAGAAGTGTTCCCAAGCCCTTGAGTAGCGTTCCCAAGCCCTTGAGAAGCGTTCCCAAGCCCTTGAGAAGTGTTCCCGAGCCCTTGAGTAGCGTTCCCAAGCCCTTGAGAAGGGTTCCCAAGCCGTTTGTCGGCGTGCGGACCGGCGATGGTGATGAGAAGGCTGCTGTTCCTGACGGGCGGACAAACGCCGGTGAACAATTGCCGTCTTGCGGAGCCGTTCGCCGGCAAACGGGCGGCTTCATCGCGGTGGATGCCCACTGATATACTGCTTGCGATGGAACCGCGGCATTTCAAACTGGTCGAGGAGGAACTGGCCTCTGTGCTTACGGGCCAGAGAATGGGCCGCGTTTTCCAGCTATCTCGGTTCGAACTCGTAATGGACCTGCGGCTTTCGGATTCGCGATATCTTTTCGCGAGCATCGAGCCCTCGGCGCCGCGAACCTATCTGATCCGGCGGCGATTTCGCGAGATCGAGCGATCGGCGGTGTCGCCCTCGCCCTTTACGGCCCAGCTTCAGCGTACTTTGGGCGGCACCTGTGTCTCGGCGGTCGAATCGGTAAAGGGCGAGCGGGTGCTGATCCTGCGTTTTGAACACGGCGAGGAACGGGATGCAGACACCCTGGTCATCCAGATCGCCGGGCGGTCGTCCAATATGTTCCTGCTCGCGGGCGAAACGGTCGTTGCGGCGGCCCGCCCGAGCGAGTCCGCGGGCCAGCGTCCGGGCGACCGATATCATCCGCCGCCGCGCCCCTACGGTTTTGCGGAGCAGCAAAGCGATACCGCCGACGCGGCGATACCGAGAGAAAGCAGCATCTCGGAATATCTAGACCGCGAATACAAGGAAAAAGAAGAGGAAAGGCGATTTACATCGCTTGCGGCCGCGGCACGGAACTCGATCCGCGGCGAAACGAAAAAGCTTACGCGGCTGATATCTAATCTGAAGAAGGACCTGGCTGAACACGGCGAACCGGAAAAGTGGAAACGTTATGGCGATCTTTTACTTGCTAATACCGCCGCACCGGAGCGGGCCGGTGCCGCCGTCCGGGTAGTCGATCTTTTCGATGAGGCAATGCCGACGATCGAGATCGAGATAGACGAGACCGATTCGATCGCGGAAGCCGCAGAGAAGTATTTTCGGCGATACACCCGTTCGCGCAATGCTCGCTCTGAGCTGCTGACACGAATAGAAACTGCCGAGCGCAAGATTGAAAATCTGGAGACTCGGGCGATTGCGATCGAAGAAGCGATAGGCCGGCGTGACATTGAAACGCTGGCCGAGGCGGCGGAACGACCAAGGCCTCTCGCCGGCCGCAAGGAGAAACCGTCAAAGAAACAGCCGCAGACATCGTCGTTCGCGCGAAGCTTTACATCGACCGACGGTTTCGAGATATTGGTCGGCAAAAAGGCCGCGGACAACGACTTTTTGACGTTTCGCGCCGCAAGGTCGCTTGATACGTGGATGCACGCTGCGGATTATCCGGGGTCCCATGTAGTGATCAGAAATCCGGGCAGAAAAGAAGTTCCGCATCAGACGCTGATCGAAGCGGCCCAACTCGCGGGCTTTTACAGCCAGGCAAAAGGCCACCCGAAAGCGGCCGTCAACTACACTCAAAAGAAATTTGTGAACAAGCCGAGGGGAGCGGCACCCGGCAAGGTAAGTCTTTCAAGGTTTAAGACCATCCTCATCGAACCGGGAATTCCACCGGGCGTCGGACGAATTACTCAGTGACCACCTTGGCGACCATTTCGTTCATCTTTGCGATCTCGGCATCGCTTGCCCCCTTGAAAACGCCACGCATTCTTCCGTCCCGGTCAACCAAAACTGTCAGCGGAACACCGCCGAACTGCGTGACCTGCGCAAAGTCATTTGACGTCTTGTTCGTTATCCGCACAAGCTGATAGTTGAGGGAAAGCTTTTCGGCAAACGCTTTCATCTTGCCAAAGTCCTCGGGTTCGAGATCAGCATCCCCTACGTTGAGCCCGATCACCTCAAGCCCATTGTCCCTGAATTTCTCCTGCAGCTTGGCCAGGTGAGGCATTTCCTTTAGACACGGCCGACACCAAATACCCCAGAGATTCAAAAGGAGCACTTTCCCCTTCCGGTCCTCTACTGTAAATGTCGAACCATCTTCGGTTTCGAAAGGGGCTGTCGCAAGCGAGGCCGCAAGTTTTGGGTATTCAGAGTTGCCGGGCGAGGCCGAAGCATTGTCCGCAGAACTGCCGCTAATTGACTGATCCACGCCGCAGGCTGTGAACGAAGATATGGCGAACGAAAAAACGGCAAAGTAAACAAGATTTCTGGTTAATTCTTTCATTATTTAATCGGTATCCCTGATCCGCAGGGTAACAAGTGTAATTATCGTCAATAATCCAAACATTAACATCAGAACTAGTTGATTCAAAACTTCATGCATCCACGGATGAAGAAAGGTTACAAATGTGCTTAGGTCGTCCGGCACCTTTCTTACCTCCGGCACGACCAGCTTTTCCGCCCATGGGTCCTGGCCTGAGCCGTCGTCGCCCAATTGCCCGCCGATGCGTTTGTAATCTTCAATATCGCGCCTGGCCCGTTCCAAGGCTCGGTCGTTTTCCGTCTCGATAAACTTATAAAGCCCCTGACCCTTAGAGAATCCTGACGGATTCGCCCCCTCCGGCTCAAGGGTATCGAGCGTCGAAAATCGCTTCATTGTGTCAAACGACCACGCAGACGGCATCGTCATAGAAACGGCTCGGCCAACGCCGGTCGGCACCCCCGCGATGCCAGAAAACAGTATCTGCGGGATGAGAACGAGAGGCACGATGCTGGTTGCCATCTCCGATGTCCTTACAAGCGCAGAGATCAAGAGGCCGAGAGCGATCCCCACCGAGGCTGTAAGGATCATCGCCCATAACTGCGGGATCCCGGCATATTCGCCCGGCATCGACATGATCCCAACGACATCAAAGAACTTCAAGGGAACGAACAGCAGCAGGCATTGTAAGGTTACGATGCCGAACAGAACGAACAGTTTGGACGCAAGATAGGGAAAAATGCCGAGATTGAACATCCGTTCCCGTACAAAAACCCGTTTCTCGCGGATTATTTCGCGTGCGGAGACGGATGTACCGAACCACACCGCAACCAACGCGATGACGAAATAGAGGAAGTCGCGCGGATGTTCGCGACCGACGACGATCAGTGTCAACAGGGCGATAACAGGAGCCTGAAGAAAGAGGATAAGCAGAGTAAGCTTGTCCTTGAGCAGTATGTCCAGATAGCGAACGGACAATGTCATGAACTGGCGGATCGACCCGAAAATACCGAGCCGGACCTTTTTCCTGGCCCCGGGTTTGTCCAGCTTGCCCAACTCCTTTAAAGGGTCGTGAACATATTCTTTGTAGGCCGGCGTCGCGGTAAATTTCTGCCTGAACGTTTCGGAAGCGTCCGAACTCTGCTGGGCGGAGGTTTTATCCGACCCCGGAAGAGACACGTCGTTCTGCGCAGCCTCAAGCTTACGGTAAAGCTCGCGAAAATCCGCCGCACCAAAATGCTTCAAGGCCTGAGCCGGCGCGCCGTAGAAAATAAGCTTTCCCCGCATCAGAAGCACTACCTTGTCAAAGAGCATGATGTTGTCCATCGAATGGGTGGTCATCACGACCGTTCTACCCGACTCGGACATTTGCCGGAACAGCTGCATCATGTTGAATTCGGTCGCGGGGTCAAGCCCTGTGGTCGGCTCGTCCAGATATATGATCTGAGGCTTTGTGATCAGCTCGACCGCTACCGACACGCGCTTTCTCTGGCCGCCGGAAAGCCGATGCACCGGCACGTCGCGACGCTCAGATAGCCCGGAAACATCAAGCACCTCTTCGATAATGCGTTTGACCTCAGCAGAAGATACGTCCCTTGAGAGCCGCAAGCGGGCAACGTATTTCAGAGTTCGAAAGACCGAGAGTTCACGATGGATTATGTCGTCCTGCGGAACGTATCCTATCGCCTGGCGGAGCGAATCGAAATTTCGGTACAGGTCCTGGTTATTTATTAAGACGTTACCCGCCGACGCGGGCCTTGCACCCGCCATCGCCTCGATAAACGTGGATTTTCCGGCACCCGACGGACCGATCAGACCGATGAATTCGTTAGGTTTGATGGAAAGCGAAACGCTGTCCAGGAGCCGCAGCTTTCCCTTGCCAAATCCGGCACTAATGTCTTGAGTCAGGGCAACAACGTCGATGCGTGTTTTCGCACGGCTGTCGAGGATCGAGACATCGCCGGACTGATCGACCTTGATCAGAAACGACCCGACCTGTGCCGTGTCGGTGGGGGACAGCGCTTGCCGCGAGACCCGCTGTCCGGAAACAAAGGTCCCATTGGTCGAGCCAAGATCTTCAATGAACACCTCGCCGCCCCTGGCACTGAGGCGGGCGTGTCGATTTGATATCTGCAGCCCGTCAAGACAAACCTCGCAATGCGGGTCACGGCCGATGTTTATCGTCTGGCCTTCAGACAGGTTCAATTTTCTGACCAACTGTGGCTCAGCTGAGTCGATCCGGGCAGTGCCTACCGCCGGCGTATCGAGCTTAGCCACCATCGTCCTTGAAAAATCAGGAGAAGCGGGCTGCCCGGCGGCGAGCTGGCCCGAAGTCTTGACGGCTCCGCCCGCCGATGAAACGAACTTTAGAACAGGGCCGCCCAACCCCATCTGGATCTCATCACCGTTTGAAAGCAGAGCGGGTTCGGCTATTCGCCTGCCGTTGACCACAGTACCGTTAAAGCTTTTGTTGTCCGCTATTAAATAGCCGCCCTCGACCGGGCGGATCTCGGCGTGTCTGCGAGAGACCGTAGCCGACGACGCTTCGAAAACAACCGTACATTGCGGGTCGCGTCCAAGAGTGATCGGTACGCTGCCCAAAACCAACGGCTGCCGAGACGGGTCATGAGGGAACTCCAACGACGAACGCTCGGGACTCGAAGACGGTACGGCTGTCTTTTCCTGCGGGCGGGCCTGTGTCGCAGGATAGGCCGAAAGGCCTTCGGATGTAGGGGCGGCCGGAGCAACCGACGGCTCGGAGATCGGCGGGGGAGCCGCATCCATTGACCAATCGCCGCTTCCGCCCTCTTCAAACCAGATCACACGCACGACAGGGCCTTCAGCACCAAACTGCAGCGAATTCCCGACCGTGATCGCTACCGGCTCGGAGATCTTTTGTCCGTTAACATATGTGCCAAATGAGGATCCAAGGTCGGCGATCATCCAGGAACTTCCCGACCAACGCAGTTCGGCATGGCGCCGCGAGACCATGGGATATTGGCCTTGATCGAACGATATGTCGCATTCGTTCGCGGCCCTCCCTATCAGCACACGCGGTTTGTCGAAAGAAAGCTCGGCCGGCCGCTGCCCCGGACGATCCTGAGCAAGAATGATTTTCATCTGGATCGAATTAAATTAACTTTGTCGTCACGATTCTATCAGATTGGCCAGTGATAATCGCACCGATCAAAGGAAAGCCAGACCAATACCGGACATTGATGTGCGGAAAACTTCCCTATATCCACACAAATTGTGAGGCATTGTGCCCGGTTTAAGCCTGCCCAATTCAGAATGATCTAAGTAAAACAGTCCTCAGATCAACGAAAAAGCGTAATTGAGCCCCTGCTCTTTTTTCGGCACGCCTTTTGCACTTCAACCTGCAAGGTCAAGCGATTTTTGCTCCTCCCGCGATCGCTGATACTCCCGGCAGCGAGAGTAAATATGTCTATTACCGAAACTACGATCCCGCAAATAACCCTCAATGGCGTTTCCCGAGAATTTGCCGCGTTTAGTGAGCTAGACGCAAGGGCGCGATTGCTTATTGTTGACGACTCGGCGGTCGTTCGCCGGGCCTTCAGCCGCGGCCTTTCGGCCTTTTATGATTGCGACGAAGCGTCAGACGCGCAAGAAGCGATGGACCTGCTTCGTGAGACGAATTACGACCTTGTCATTACCGATATCATTATGCCCGGGTTGTCGGGCGTCGAACTACTCAGAAAGATAGTCAGCGAATACCCAGAAACGGCGGTCCTGGTGGTCTCGGGCGTTGATCGGCCGCAGCGGGCATTGGACGCGATCAGGCTTGGTGCATTCGATTATCTGATCAAACCGTGTGAGCCTGAGGTGCTCCAGATAACCGTGGAGCGGGCGCTTGAGCGCAGCTCGCTTATCAGAAACGCGAAAAAGTACAAACAGGACCTTGAGGCAAGGAACGAAGAACTGGTTCGCGGAAAGAAACAGCTTGAGCGACTTCAGGCACAGATCATACACAGCGAGAAAATGGCATCGCTCGGCCAGCTTGCGGCCGGCATCGCGCATGAACTCAATAATCCTGTCGGATTCGTGTTCGGCAATCTCGAATTGCTCGAGCGAGCGATCGCGGACCTGATGAAGCTTATCGAATTCTACGAATCGCTCTACCTGGACGACGCAACAGCGAGAATTGCAGCCGAGTTAAAGGATTCGATCTGTTATGACCAGACGATCGAAGATCTGACCTCGATCATTACAGACTGTCAGGACGGTACGGTCCGTATCAGGGACATCGTCCAAAACCTTCGAACATTCTCAAGACTCGACGAGGCCGAATTCAAAGGGACCGATATTCACGAGGGTATCGATTCCACGATAAGGCTCTTGTCGCGTTACTTCAGTGGGGGGAACATTCGCCTTATGCGGGAGTTTGGCGAGGTTCCCACCATTGAAGCATATTCGGCCCAGCTTAATCAGGTGTGGACGAACCTGCTGGTAAACGCGGCCCAGGCGGTCGGGGATAAAGGTGGGGTAGTTACGATCAGAACGCGAAGAGAGGCTGATTCCGTGATCGTTGAGGTCTCCGATAGCGGCGATGGCATCGCCCCCGAGATCATAAACAGGATATTCGACCCGTTTTTTACCACAAAGCCTGTCGGTGAAGGAACCGGATTGGGACTTACGATCACCTTCGGCATCGTTGAGCGTCATGGCGGCAAGATAACCGTTGATTCGAGGCCCGGCGAAGGGTCAACCTTCTCCGTTGAGCTTCCGCTGAATGTGCGGCCGGCCGACAGGGCCACCGAGGCTTAATTAAGAACTTTTAATTGCAATAATAAAGGAGTAGCTATGAAATACAAGATCCTGGTTGTTGATGACGAGACCGCGAACCTAAGGCTGTTGGAGCGGCTGTTCCGAGCAAGCTATGAAGTGGTCTCTGCCGAATCCGGACAGGACGCTCTCGAGCAGATCACAAAGCACGATATCGCACTGATCATCTCAGATCAGCGAATGCCCGGAATGACCGGCATCCAGTTCCTAAAAAAGGCGGCGGAGATCCGTCCGCAGACGGTCAGGATAATGCTTACGGGTTATACCGATGCCGAAGCTCTCGTCGAGGCGATAAATTCCGGCGTTGTTTATAAATACATCACAAAGCCCTGGATAAATGATGATCTCCAGTATACGGCAAAGAGGGCCCTTCAGCACTACGAAACCCTAAAGGCCCAGCGTCAGTTGCAGTCTCAGAACGAGAGGCTCCAATCACGTCTCGCACAGATGCGTGACAGCTTTGTCCGCATCATTGCCGAAATGCTTGACCTGAAAGATCCACAGGCCCGCAGGCACGCAGAACGAACAAAGGACATCGCCATTGATATTGGCAAAAAGATGAACCTGGACTTCGGCGAGCTTGAGCGGCTTGCTCTCTCAGCATTCCTTCATGAGGCGGTCGATTTCCGGATCCCGAATCACATCCTGTTCAAAGACGCTCTGCCCACACCCGTCGAACAGCAGATAATCGAACAGAGCTTCGAATTGGGCCTTCAATTGCTCGAAGGAGTAACGGAGCTGGAGGATGTGGTTTCGATCTTGCGCTTTAACCACGAAAGATACGATGGGACAGGATTCCCGATGGGGTTTGCATACGACCAGATACCGCTGCACGCAAGGATCATTGCCGTCGCGAACGCCTACGATTCAATGATCGCCCCGCGTCCCCCGAATCAGGCGATCTCGCACGAGGACGCAATAAAGCGGCTTGAAGAGCTGGCGGGGACAAAGTTTGACCCTGAGGTGGTCGCGGCGTTTGTCGCACGGCCGGGCCTATCAGCTTCGCCAAGTCCGGCGGAAATGCTCGAGCCGGCGTTCGCGTGAAAGGCAAGAAGGAGTTCCCGGATCGGAACGGTCTCTATCTAACCAGAACGTATCCGGGTGTGGAAGCTTGGACTTGCCCGGATTCAAAGCCCGGACTTTGAGGTTTCACGAACCAGAATTTTGGAGGTTAAGAATTCGCGATCACCCTTCTCAAACAGTTAAAGAACACAGTTGTAGTCGAGAGGTGGACACATTACACGATCGACATCAGACCGACAAGAGCGGTGCTTCTTGTACCCGAAGTGTAATAGATCAACGAACTAACCTAAATCCCAACGCGTCATGGCGAAGCGTTGCGGGCGCGAAGGTTGAGGTCCGAAATGTTGCAGTGGCCGCCTTTTCCCCTGTCGAAGGATAACGAGCGCTTCCGCCACGTACCATTCTCAAGTCAAGACCTTCATCTTTAATGGTCCCCTGGCTACCCGGGTAGAGCCACGGAGAATCCGCAGTCCATTCCAGCACATTTCCGATCAGATCTTGCACGCCCCATTCGTTTGGGCAGGAGCGGCTATTGACCCGTAATGGCTCGTCATTAGCCTGGTCAACCACGGCACAACTTGCTCGAAACTCATTACCCCACGGATAGAGGTAATTCTTACTTCCGCTGCGCGCCGCATACTCCCATTCCTTCTCTGTTGGGAGCCGATACTTAACGCCATCGCGTTTTGAACGCCATGCCGCAAAAGCATCTACGTCGTCAATATTGACAAACCTTACAGGCATATACTCTTCACCCGGCTTGGGGGCATCATTGACCCAGTGGATCAGAAAACCCTCTCTTGAAAGTGGTTCATAGCCCGTATCCAACATGAACTCATGGAACTCGCGGTTCGTAACCTCGGTCCTGTCCATCCAAAACGACTCGACCGTAACCTCGTGCTCCGGCAATTCTTCATCGAGGCCTTCGTTTCGTCCCATTGTAAATTTTCCGCCGGGTATCTCGACCAGGTCCGGTTTAGTGGCCTCTGGCGCTGTTTCGGTCGGAGATGGTTTCGGGTCGGGGGTGTCGGCACGTCCGAGTATCCAGCCCTTGTAATAAGCCACACCTGCGCCGACGGCAACCAAAAATAGAAGAAAGAGAAGGGCCCCGCTGCCAAGCAGCCAAGGCATGATCCCTCGGCGGCGGGGAGGCACGGACTCGACGCTGGTAAGCTGGCGGCCTGTGTCGTCATGCTGGACGTTGGTCTTCAGCATCGACGCTTCCCGCTGTGTGTCCGAGAGACCGGGAACGCCCGGGCTTGAGCCGCTATAAGCGATAGTTGCCGCAGGCGGGCCTTGTACGGCGGTGCCTTCCGCCGGTAACTGGGCCAAGACCTGTTTCGGCCCGCCATCGCAAACTACGTCGCTCTCCCAAACGCCATATCCTTTCTTTGTTACCCGCAGATGATGGTTGCCGCTCTGGATGCCATTGAGCGTTATCCATCCGTCATCGCGCGTCTCTCCGACGGGTACGTTGTTCAAATAAACGGTCGAACGCGGCGGGTCGGAGCGGACGTTCAGCGTTGAGGCCGGCCTTGTCCCGCCCGATGTCGTATGAATACCGAGGCCCTGCGGGAAAATAGCCTCTCTCAGCTCTGCGACCATCTGCTCGACCGTCGGTGTCCGCCGTTCCTTTTCCTTCTCGAGCGTATGAAAAACGGCGGCTTCCAATTCCGGGCTGACATTCGCGCCAAACTCGGTAAATTTTGGGGGCCGGTCGCTGATGTGCTTTTTCATTATCGCCGGGATCGACGACCCTTTGAACGGGACGTCGCCGGCAAGCATTTGGTAGAACATAACGCCCAGACTATAGATGTCTGAGCGGGCGTCCGGTTCGTCGTCCGCCCACTGTTCCGGAGCCATGTAGTATGGCGAACCCATCAGCCCGGTCGTCTGGGCCTGTACGAACGAACCCAGCAACTCGCCCGATTTTATCTTTGCGAGCCCGAAGTCGAGGATCTTGACCGCCTGTGCCATGTTGGGCTTGCCGGTACAGATCATTATGTTCAACGGCTTGAGGTCGCGGTGGACGATCCCCTGATGGTGGGCGGCACCCACCCCGGCACATATAGCCGATATCAGATCCAACGCTCTTTCGGGTGACAGACGCTTTTCCCGGGTCAGGAGATCGTGGAGAGCTTCGCCCTCTACATATTCCATCACAAGGAACGGGGTAGAGCCGTTGATAACTCCGTAGTCCGTGACGGCCACCACGTTCTGGTGGCGTATCGCCGCCGCCGCGAGAGCTTCTTGTCGGAATCGTGTGACAAGCTGAGGATCGTTGCCGACCAGGTCGGGCAGGATAACTTTGATGGCTAGTTGGGTCTTAAGATAAGCGTGTCGGGCCTTATAGACAACACCCATTCCACCCTGGCCCAATCTGCATTCCAAGTGGTATTTACCCTCCAGCACAGGCTCGCCGGCGATGGTGTGCACCGTCGGCATCCCATCTTTAGGGCAAGTTTCAACCGAGTCGGTATAACAGTTCTTGCAGAGTTGACACTCTTTCATGCTGAATGCAGGGTTTGTTTATGGACGTCCCGCGAGCCAAATGTCCGGTCAATAGACCGGAACAAAGCTTCCCGGTCACAACACGCGCTGTCTGTCACGATTCTAGTTCGTTTGCGAAATACACGCAAGGAAGCCATGGACGGACAACTCGATCAGAACAGCATATTTTCTAGCTCTGGACAACAATGTTGACAAGTCGTCCCGGAACGACAATCACTTTCTTGACCGCTTTTCCGGACGTAAACTCGACGACCTTTGCATCAGCCCGGGCGAGAGTTTCAAGATCATCGCTGGAAGCGTCGGGCGCGGCGTAGATCCGTGAGCGAAGCTTGCCGTTCACCTGGACGGCGATCTCGACCTGGTCTGCCTTAGCCGCTTCCGCGTCCCAGACTGGAAATCTCGCCCCGTTTGCGAGCATCCCTTCGTCGTTCCCGACCAATGCAGCGTACATTTCTTCAGCGGCATGAGGTGCGAACGGGGTAAGCATTATCACAAGGCTGGTCAACGCCTCTTTGATCGAGGCAAGTTGGGCAGGCGAGGAAGTTTCAGGCTCCAAACCAGACTCGTAAAGCTCATTCGCAAGTTCCATCATCGCAGCGACGGGTGTGTTGAATTGGAGGTTTTCGAGGCTCTGATCGATCCGTCGGATCGTCTGATGGGTCTTTTGCCGCAATTTCCTGGACAATGGCGAGGCATCAGCCGACTGGCCGCCATTCGGGTCGGCGGATGCCAGCACCTCTCTCCATTTGAACACGAAACGCCAGACCCGCTGAAGAAACCGGACGGCCCCTTCGATACCCGCCTCGTTCCAAACGAGCTCGTTTTCGACCGGCGCCGCGAAAAGCACGAAAAGACGCGAGGCATCAGCGCCGTATATTTCGACCATCTCGTCCGGGTCAACGCCATTGCCCTTCGATTTGGACATCCGCTCGATGGCATGTTTCAGGTTTGTCCCGTCGGTGCTTCGGGCCGAGATCACCTTCCCCTTTTCGTCGCGCTCCACCGTTACCGAGTCTGCCGGATAATAGATACGCTTGCCGGTAGAATCGTCAAAGAATGTTTCTCCAACGACCATTCCCTGAGTAAGCAACCCCTTAACCGGTTCATTGAACTCAACCAAGCCGATATCTCTCATGACCTTTGTCCAGAAGCGGGTGTAGATGAGATGCATCACCGCATGGTCGTCACCGCCAATATACTGATCAACAGGGGTCCAAAAGGCGGCAACGTCAGGCGAGAAAGGCAGGACCTCATTATCCGGATCGGTGTAACGAAAGTAGTACCAGGATGAGTCGACGAACGTGTCCATCGTGTCCGTCTCTCTCTTGGCCGGCCCGCCGCATTTGGGACAGGCGGCCCCAATAAACTCGGGAACCCGGGACAGCGGAGATTCACCGGTGCCGGTGATCGGCGCGTTCTCGGGCAATTCGACAGGCAGTTCGTCGAAGTGCTCGGGCACGATCCCGCAACGGTCGCAATACAAGATCGGGATCGGCGAACCCCAGAAGCGCTGTCTTGATATCCCCCAGTCGCGCAATTTGTATGTGGTCGCAGACTCGCCGAATCCATGCATCTGGGCGTAAGCGGTCATTTCTTCGATGGCCGCCTCACTTGTCTTCCCGTTCCAATAATCAGAATGGACTAGAACGCCATCGCCGGTGAACGCGGCCTCAAGGGCGAGGGCGTGCATCGAATGGTGTTCGTGGGCGAGGTGCGGTTCGGAGATCACCTGTCGCATCGGCAGGCCGAATTTTTTGGCAAATTCAAAATCTCTTTCGTCATGTGCAGGGACACTCATTACCGCACCGGTGCCATATTCCGCCATCACATAGTTCCCCACCCAAACCGGCAACTCCTCAAGGCTGAACGGGTTAATAGCCTTGAGGCCTGTATCGATGCCGTCCTTTTCCGGTTCTGCCTCATGGTCGGCGGGCCTGAGCTCCTCAGCCCTGATGGACTCGATCTTTTCAGTGACGCTCGGCTCGAATAGCTGCCAAAATCGCTCAACTATCGGATGGCCGGCGGAAACAACGATAGCATTCGCCCCGTAGATCGTATCGATCCGGGTGGTAAACACGCGGACGACGTTCTTGGCACCGCCGTCCAACTCACCGGTTCGACCGGGCATCTTTACGTTGAAATCAACATATGCCCCGTTTGAGCGGCCGATCCAATCCCGCTGGCGTTTGACCACATTTGCCGGCCAGCCCGCTTCGATCTCGGCAAGGTCGTCAACCAGTTGGTCGGCGTAGGCTGTTGTCCGCAGAAACCACTGGTCCAGGTCTTTTTTGGTCACAGGATTCCCACATCGCCAACACAGGCCGCCGCTGGCCTGCTCGTTCGAGAGTGTTGCCTGATCGTGCTCGCACCAATTGACCTGAGTCATTTTTTTGTATGCCAGGCCCATTTCATACATCTTCAAGAAAAACCACTGGTCAAACTTGTAATATTCGGGGCGGTGGGCCGCGATCTCCCGAGACCAGTCATAGCTGATGCCCAGCCGCTGAAGCTGGCCCTTCATCGCGCGAATGTTGTCCTCGGTCCATTCACGAGGGTTAACGCCTCGTTTGACGGCCGCATCCTCGGCCGGCTGTCCGAACGAGTCCCAGCCGATCGGGTGTATTACGTTGAAGCCTTTCAAACGCTTGTACCATGCCACCGCGTCACCGACGGAGTAATTGCGAACATGCCCCATGTGCAGATTGCCGGAGGGATATGGCAGCATCTCGAGTTGGTAAAATTTTGGCCTGTCGTCGGAGATCTCCGTCTCGAACGCACCGGACTCTGCCCATCGCGCCTGCCATTTTGACTCGATCTTTTTTGGAAAATACTTTTCGTCCATAAAGTTTTTCGCGAAAAACGCAATTTTAGCGGATATCGAACTTGCTATCCAACGCCGTCTATCGGTTTGTAGTATTCGAAGTTGTACGGAGGGGTGCCACGTCGCAACGGCCGTCGCGAGTGGCTATCTAAGGGCGAGAACGGGACCAAACGCCTGCATTGCGGAAAGGTTAATCCAGAACGTCGAAAATGTCTAGCATCGATAGGCCCAAACCCCATATTACTTGTTTAGGTTCAATAAATTGTGGTATTCTAACAGAACATCTGAAAAAGGAGTTTTCATCGATCGAAGTATCAGTAATGAGAAAATATTCACCGCAGCCGGTCCGTACCTGAACTATTGAGACCCTTTTGTATGGCCGTCTGCTCCAATAAGGAGACACCAAGATGGTCAACAAGCTCAATAAATCCGCGTCCCGCGATATCCGCCCCCCTCAGACGTTTCTTGGAGACTCTGCCTCCGCTCGCAGCTCAGTAAAACAGCGAACGTCTAACATTGACGACATCATTCGGTCTCTGTCCGAAGCACATGAGAACAAACGAGCCCGGCAGGTAGTGGAATGGGTCCGGCAACAGAGCGTCCGACGTGCCGCATAGGGATGTTCGCGAACTTTGAGAAACTAATGGCCTTCCCGATCAGACTCATCGAGGGCGGATGTCCGCGTCCGGCCTTTTTGTTGTTTCTCCTGTTCTCATTTTCCTGTTCACTGCTTGGCCAGGAAGTGTCGTTCCCTCGTCATTTTGATGATTGGCCACAGATCGAGGCGCGTCTCTCCAAAGCTATTTTGAACGGAACCGATGAAGAGAAACGGGACGCCCTCTTCGAGATCCGAAATTACCGCTCCGCGACTGCCTCAGTTATCGCGCTCCCTGCCCTATCGGACCGAAACGAGATCGTACGAGCCACAGCTGCCGCATCGGTGGTTTTTTTGCCGGCGTCAGAAGCATTTCGGGCGCTTGCTAGGCTTTTGGGCGACAGGAGGCCCTTTGTTCGGAAAGAAGCTGCGTATGCACTCGAAAAGGTCGGGTATCCGGGCTCTGCACCGGCCATTATCTCGGCCCTCAGACGAGAACGCGATGCGGAGGCGGCCGCTGCCCTTGTGATCGCCCTGGGTGCAACCGGAGATCGGGCCGCGATAGAACCTCTGCTGGGATATCTGGGGGCCCGGCCAAGCGAAGAGACCGAATTTATTCGCCGTTCGGCCGCGCGCTCCATCGGACGTATCGCCCAGATAATTCGCACGGGCAATGCGACAGTTACGACACCGCAGAATTTCCTTCCGGAGAAATTCAAGGACATCGGCGCTGGGCAAGAGGGCCTGCTCGCGAATGATCCTTTTTTCAGGCTCGCCTTTCAGGTTTTGGAGAGTGTTTTGCGGGACGCTCACGAATCCGATGACACCCGCCGGGAGGCCGCGTTCGCCCTTGGAGCTATCGGCGAAAAGGCCGCAATTGACGTGCTAAAGAAACACCAAACCAGCCAGGACCCGTACCTTGTCGAGATCGCCAGGGAGGCACTTTTGAAGCTGACGTCGCTCGACTAGGATCGGACGGCTTTTGAAGCCGGAAACACACATCCTTTAATTCGCTTCACTTATCTGTTCTAATATGACTATGCAGGCAGCTCACTCCGCTTTACCTCTGAGCGCTTCTCTTTCCGACTCATATCGACGTGTTCGGGCCCGGACCGAAGAGCTATGCGAACCGCTGGAGGTCGAAGATTACATACCCCAGCCCACCGTAGATGTATCCCCGCCGAAATGGAACATTGCCCATACGACGTGGTTCTTCGAGGAAATGATCCTTAAGAAATTCCTGGGCGGCTATCGCGTCTTCGACTCCGACTTCGCCTTTCTTTTCAACAGCTACTACAACACGGTGGGCGACCGGACACTGCGTGATCATCGCGGTGATCTGAGCCGTCCGACCGTAAAACGCGTGTTCGAATATCGACGATATGTCGATGGAGAGATGGCCAAACTTCTTGCCGACGAGTCGTTGTTCTCCGAACCCGGTTCGGAACTGGAGGAACTTGTCGTTCTTGGCCTGAACCACGAACAACAGCATCAGGAGCTTTTTCTTACCGACCTGAAATACACGTTCAGTGTAAATCCCCTATTCCCCGTCTATCGCGAGAACTATGTGCCGGAAGAAGCGTCGGAACCGCCAGCGTCTGGAGACGGCCGGTTCATCACGCTTGAGGGCGGGATCGTCGAGATCGGCCACACGGGCGGCGGATTCTGTTTCGACAACGAACTCGCAAGGCACAAGGTGTATCTTGACGATCACTCGATAGCGACGCGCCTGGTCACCAATGCCGAGTTTCTCGAATTCGTTAACGACGGAGGGTATAGGGATCATCGTTTGTGGCATTCGGAGGGCTGGGACTGGGTAAACCGCGAAGGTGTCGCCTCCCCGCTTTATTGGTACGACCGTGACGGCGAATGGCTTCATTTCACTCTCGGCGGGCTCCGGATGCTGCCGATGGAGGCACCCGTCTGCCACGTCTCGCTCTACGAGGCATCGGCCTTTGCCGAATGGAAAGGGATGCGGCTGCCGACCGAGTTCGAATGGGAAGCCGCGAACGAGAGGTTTGACTGGGGGAAGCGATGGGAATGGACAAATTCGGCATATTTGCCGTATCCGGGATTTAGAAAACCGGAGGGAGCCGTAGGCGAATACAACGGAAAATTCATGATGAACCAGATGGTGCTGCGTGGTGCATCGGTCGTGACCCCGGAGGGCCATTCCCGCCCCACCTACAGGAACTTTTTCCACCCGCACCTGCGCTGGCAGTTCACCGGGATACGGCTAGCGAAATAAATTCCACACGCCAGGGACTACGAACATCGGTGTTTTACAGTCGTGACGTTGAAAGGATCGGCGAACTATATGACAAAATGGTTATGAAAAGCTCAACATCACCCGAACTTACCCAGTTTGCCGAAGACGTCCTCGCCGGCCTCGGTTCAACGCCGAAACAGCTTTCTTCGCGTTATTTTTATGACGACGAAGGTTCGCGGCTGTTCATGGAGATTATGAAACTGCCGGAGTACTATCCGACGCGGGCGGAACTGAACATCTTCGAGGAGCAGAAGGGGTCGATACTCGGTGCATTTACTAAAGGGGCGAAGGCGATCGACCTGATAGAACTGGGAGCCGGTGACGGTGCAAAGACCGCGGTCTTGATAGAGCATTTTCTGGCGGAGGGGGTTGACCTAACCTACAGCCCGATCGACATCTCACGCGAGGCGAACGATGTTCTGGAAGATCGTTTCACTCGTCTGTTCCCCGGCCTCAGGATAAAACCGCATACGGGAGACTATTTCAGTGTGCTTGGCAACCTTAGAAGTGAAAGCTCGAGGCGAAAAGTTCTGATGTTCCTCGGTTCGAATATCGGCAATTTTCAACAGGACAAGGCCCTCGCGTTTTTCCGAAGCCTGAGAAGCGTGATGAATTCAGACGACCGTCTGTTCATTGGCTTTGATATGCAGAAGGACCCGCGCGTTATAATCGCTGCCTATGACGATCCGGGCGGTATTACCGCCGCGTTCAACCTGAATCTCCTGACACGGATAAACCGGGAACTTGGCGGTGATTTCGACATCTCGAAATTCTCTCATTATGCTCAATACCGGCCGGTGGAGTGCGCCGCCCGGTCGTTTCTCATCAGCCGCGAGAAACAGACCGTGACGATATCGGCCTTGGACCGGTCGTTCGACTTTGAACAATGGGAACCGATCTTTATGGAGATCTCGCAAAAATATACTCCTGCGATGATCGAAGAGTTTGCTGCCGAAAGCGGCTTTGCGATAGAGACCGAGTTCTTTAACGAAAAAGATCACTATACGAATTCACTTTGGCGGCCAAGCTGATCCCGGGCCGCCGAGACCGGCTATCTTTTCGACCTCAGCGCCGATGGATATAAAGATCCTCACTTTTGAGACCATAGACTCCACCAATACCGAAGCGTTGAAACAAGCTCGGAACGGTGCCGAAGAGGGCCTTTGTATCGTCGCCCGTGAACAGACCGCAGGACGAGGGCGGCACGGACGCGTTTGGGCCTCGGAGAAAGACGCCGGGCTGTATTTCAGCATCGTCTTAAGGCCCAGGCTCGAGCCGCGGTACGTCTCACTCATAACCTTGATGTCCGGCATTGGGGTTTTTGACACGTTGAAAGAGCTAGGGCTTTCGCCCGACATCAAGTGGGTTAACGATGTTCTTGTAGATGAGAGGAAGATCTCCGGGATCCTCGCCGAGACGACGGAAACCGACGACGGACAGGCGGTTATTGTCGGCATTGGCATTAACATACTCAGGTCGAATATCTCGCAGGAGCTCGCCGAAACGGCGACTTCCCTTGACCGGTACATTGACCCGCCGACCCCGACGGCACTTGTCGAAATGCTTGTGTCCCACCTGTCTCGTGCTTATTCACAGCTTAACGGGCCGGACGGGCCTTCGCAGATCGTCGAGGAATGGAAGCGGCGTTCAACGTATTTCACCGGTAGGAATGTGCGGGTAAAGCTTTCAGGCGAAACGATGATCGGGACGACAGACGGGCTGGAGCCGAACGGAGCGCTTCGGTTGATCACTCCGGATGGTAAGCTCCGAATAGTACAAGCGGGCGAGATCGAGATGCTGAGGCCCGACCCGCAGCCCCCGGCCCAGGCAACAAACGGCCCAAAGCACAGGCCGCCCGATTGAAGTTTCCCGAACAACGTTGTAACGTATCCTACGTAATATATGAGCAATGATCTTGATATAACTCCGGAGTTTGATTTTGAAGACGAATTCGATGACGAACTCGCCGATTTTGATACTTTCGATAAAGAACACGACGACGTTGTCTTAAGGACCGCCGTGATGCAGAAGGAAAATATGATCGCGCTTCTCTGCATAAAAAGCGCGCCCGTCGGAGCCGCGATATGCCGGGTGGACCCGCGTGAGGCTCTGCCGTCCGTACAGCTTTACGATGATCCGAAAGCGGCGCATCACTGGTTTTCGCGAAGTCTCATAACAAGCAAACGGAACGGCTGGAATATAGTTTACGACGGCCTCCCATTGAGCGGCTAAATAACAATGCAAAATTGACCGGAACATATGGAGTGTCAGGGTGTCAGCCCGGCTCCATTTCTTGATTGGCTTATGCTCCTTGCGATAGACATCGGAAATTCTTCGATCAAGTTTGGCATTTACGAAGCCGAGGGGCTTCTCCACAAATTCTCTGTCGCAACATGGCCCGATTATGCTCCCGAGGAATTGTTCTTTGACCGGTTCCAATATGTGGAGCAAAAGTTCGTCCGGATAGACAAAGTCATAGTTTCGTCGGTGGTTCCCGAGGTCAATGAAACGTTGGTCGAGGCATCCCGCGAACTTTTCAAAGTAACCCCGACGTTCGTTGACCACGAAACAGATCTGGGAATAAAGATACTCTACGATCCGCCCTCGTCTGTTGGGCCGGACCGCCTGGCCGGCGCCTTTTGCGCCGTAGAGAAACACGGAGCACCTGTTGTTATTTGCAGTCTCGGAACGGCAACGGTTATTGATGCGGTCGACGAGGAACGACAGTATGTTGGCGGGATCATCGCTCCCGGGGTCCTTCTAATGGCGGCTTCGCTTCATGACCGGACGTCCCTGCTTCCGAAGGTTAAACTAAGGCGGCCTCAGGGGCTGATCGGACGAAACACAGAGGAAGCGATACTTTCCGGCGTGGTTAACGGTACCGCATCGATGGTCGGATCATTGGTACGCCGGGTTGCTTCGGAGATCGCTGGAGACAAGACGCCGACCGTTATCGTTTCGGGTGGCTTTGTAAAGACGATCGGGCCGGACCTGCCTAAGGAGTTCATTCACGAGGAAAACTTGATACTTGAAGGACTTCGCAAGATCGCAGCCCGGCAATGAGATCGCTGGCGGCAAGCTGATCCCGGCCGGGTCAGCCGAAAGTCTAGTCCGATCCGTTTTGATCAGAGTCCCCGAATCCGATGTGCTCGTTTATCGCGAGTATCCGGACTTTGTCGGAAATGCCGGAACTCTCAGCGGCCGCGCTAAGTTCCCGGAGAGGTGCTCCCGGCGGTTCGTCCGAGAGGTCGAAGGTGGCGTAATGCATAGGCACCAGCCATCTTGCGCCGATGTCCTGAAACGCCTGGACGGCATCGGCCGGGCTAGTATGGTTCGGCTCCATGAACCATCGCGGCTCGTAGGCACCGATCGCGATGAGAAAATAATCTATGTCGGGAAAAAGCTCACCCGTTTCGCGATAATGGCGTCCATATCCGCTGTCCCCGCCAAAGTAGATGCTGATATCGCCTGACCTGATCACATATCCACCCCAGAGCCGCTTGTTCGTGTCAAAAAGGCCACGCCGCGACCAGTGTCTTACGGGCAGGAAGAAGATCTCGATGTCCGGGTGACCAATATTAAATTTCTGAAACCAGCCGGCGGTTACCACCTGATCTGTCGAGGCCGTCCATTCGGTAAGAATGTCCTCGCTGCCGAGCCCCGCAAGATATTTTGCATTAGGAAATCTCGCGGCTATTGCGCGCAGCGTGTTCTCGTCGGTGTGGTCTCGGTGATCGTGGGACAAAAGAACATAGTCTACGTTCGTCAGCAGATCAAGCGGCGATGCCACCGGAGTGACCCTCGAGATGAAGGGCGGTTCACCAAAAACGGGGTCGAGTAAGATGTCCTTCCCTTTGAGCCGAATGAAGAACGAGGCGTGTCCGAGCCAAATCAGCCCGTCGCCCCCGCCTGTTAAGAATGCTTCGGGATCCATCACCTTCGGCCGGAAGCTATCTGCTGCTTTTTCCTCGGCAAATGGGTTGGCGGAGAGCTGCCATTTCAGCAGGTCACGCGTTTTTGGCAGGAAGGGATGCTCGTGGTTCATGAATCGGCCGCGCTGATCGATCGGCACCCCGGGCCATCCTGTTTTGATCGTCTCCAGGCCATCTCCGGTAACCGTTCTTGAAAACATGGTCGTGTCCGAATCCGACCAAAATGCGGCTGCAACCAGCACTGTCAGGAACACGAGAAGAACCACGCCCGCCCTAAGGAACCACTTTTTCATCTTTTGTCACTATACGAACTGCGACAAGCTCGTTCAACCTTTTTCGAAGTTGACCTGCTGAAACGACCGGGGCGATCTATGCGATAATGGCGTGATGAACGGACGCCCGCCCGAGATACCTCCCCACAAACTGATCTCCGCACTAAAGCGGTATGATCTGCTGCCAGCTATCGTTTTTTTGCCGACGCGACGGAAATGTGACGAAGCCGCTCTAGAGGTCGCCGCTGACAAGCACCAAACAACGGACGAAGACAAGTTCGCGCTTCGAAAAGAGATGTTCGACCGGCTCGCGGCACAGACCCCCGAGATAGGCTCCCACAAGCACGCGAAAATGTTGGTAAACCACGGGGTGGCGTCGCACCATGCGGGGCATATCCCATCATGGAAGCTTGCGATCGAGAAAATGATGTCCGCCGGTCTGCTCAGAGCGATCTTCGCCACGTCAACCGTGGCCGCAGGAGTGGATTTTCCGGCGCGTACCGTGGTCATCAGCAACGCGGACACCCGCGGCAACGATGGGTGGCGCCCGCTTTCGGCCAGCGAGCTGCAGCAGATGACCGGTCGGGCGGGACGGCGCGGCAAGGATAACGTTGGGTTCGCGGTGCTTGCACCCGGTCAGTTCCAGAACCCGAAGAAGATAGCAGAACTGCTGAAAGCGCCTCCCGACCCGATCGAAAGCAAGTTTCGGGCAACGTATACAACACTGCTCAATCTTCTTGACGCTTTTGGCAATTTCGAGCAGATCCGCGAGATCGCAGAAAAAAGTTATGCCTTTCAGGATACGGCCCGAAATATCGAAAGGCTGCGTTCTGAACGTTCCGTAATCGAACGGCAGATCGAAGAAGCGGCCGCAGCCTCCGGAAACGTCATTTCCATCGGCGACGTTGTCGGTTTTGAACGGCTTGCAGCGGCTCACCGCCGGCTCCACGAGGCCGCGCCGGCGACACGGGCCGACCTTCGACGGCAGTGGCAGCGGGAAAATGTCCGGCCGGGACGCATCGTCTCACAGGGACGGAGCGGCAAACGATTGTTCGTCGTGATCAACGTCCACGGAGATACCGTCAGTTTGATGCGTGACGACGGACAGGGCCGAAAAGTGGATATCGATCGGATAAACCGAATTTACACGAAAACTTATAAGCTCTCAGAGGAGTCGATCGAAACCGGCTTCGACGAAACGATCGAGGGGAGAAACCCCGTTGTTAAGGAGCCGAAGCTTTCGTACCAAGAGCGGGCCGATGCTGCCGGCGAGCTGATCGGCACATTGATGGCGAGCTTCGGAGACCTACAGGAAACGCTATGGACACTGGCCGAGCAGGCGTCTCTTCTTCAAAAGATGTCGCGCGACATAGCCTTTCTTCGTGAGCAGATCTGGGAGCCGTTCGAAAACAGGGCCCGGGTGCTGGACCGTCTGGGATATCTCGACCGGAGCGCCGAAAAAGTTACTGAGAGCGGCAAGTGGCTGGCAGATGTCCGGGTAGATCGGCCGCTCCTTGTCGGCGAGGCCATCCGCAATGGCATCTTCGACGATATAGCCCCAAAGACGATGGCGGGTTTAATGGCGTCGCTCGCGGCTGACCCCGACCGAAATTTCGGCGACCTCTATCTTTCAAACACGTTGCTTGATGTGATAGCTGATTTTGAAGAGATCATATATGACGTGTCGCGGATAGAATGGCGAGCCGGTGTGGAACCCGCCGAGGAGATCAATCTGTCGGCCGCGGCCGCAGCGGAAAGATGGGCCGGAGGCATGGAATGGGACCTGCTGGTAAAGCGAACCAAAGCGGAGGAGGGCGATCTCGTCAGGCTTCTTTCGAGAACGGGTGAAGCATTGCGGCAGGTGGCAAATCTGCGGGATTCGAACCCGGAAGCCGCTTTGACTGCACGAACTGCCGCCGAAGCGGTGCTGCGCGAACCGCTGCGTTAACTTAAACGCCGGAATTCCGGTTTGGCTATCGACTTTGTTAAACTAAAACCGGTTTCGAGATGTTAGCGAATTTAAGCTTATGAAAGTTCTTCTTGCGGACGAATATGGATTTTGTTTTGGCGTTGAACGGGCGGTCGACATGGTCGAAGAAGCTGTCGGCCAGGGCGAAACGGTCAGAACGCTTGGCCCACTCATCCACAATGCCGAGGAGATGAAGCGGCTCGGTTCTAAGGGCGTTCAGACGATAAGCGAGCCCGTCCAGATCGGACGCGGAGAGACCGCGGTGATCCGGGCCCACGGTGTGACACCGCAGGTGCAGCAGGAACTTCAGACGACCGCCGGCAAGGTAGTTGACGCGACCTGTCCCTTTGTTACGCGTGTCCAGAGACTGGCGTCACGGGCCGCCGCACAAGATCGGCACGTGGTGGTTGTCGGCAGCCCGGACCACCCTGAGATGATAGGGGTCAAGGGTTATGCCCCGGAACATTCGTTCATCATCAGGGACGAAAGCGAAGTGGCAACACTGCCAAAGCTGAATAGGCCGTTGGTGGTTTCGCAGACCACGATAAAAGCCAAGACGTTCTTCGATACAGCCGAAGCCGTCAGATCAAAGACCGATGATGAAGTGGAGATCGTGAATACGATCTGCTCGGCAACAAAAGACCGGCAGGAAGCGGCACGTGCACTGGCGGGCATGGTAGATGCCTTTTATGTTATCGGTGCTACGCACTCATCGAATAGCGTAAAACTGCACGGCGTATGCAAGGAACAATGCGATAGGAGTTTTCTTATCGAAACAGAAGAAGATATCGATCCCGCCGACCTCGCCGGCGTTGAGACGGTCGGGGTAACTGCGGGTGCATCAACCCCAGAATGGCTGATCAAACGGGTCGTCGATCGGCTGGAATCGCTGTGAGATCTTCATTGGGTTGCAGCAAACGAATTTCCAGGAAGCCGACCGGCTTACTGTCCTGTCTAGATCCAATAATTCCTGTCCAGGGACCGATAGTTTATTGCCTCGCTAAGATGCGAGGCACTTATCGTTTCGCAGCCCTCGAGGTCCGCGATCGTACGCGAAACCTTTAGAATGCGGTCGTGCGCACGGGCAGAAAGCCCCTGTCGCTGCATTGCCCGTTCCAGCAGCGTTTCGCTCTCTGCATCGAGAGCACAGAATTTCCGTATGTCCGCCGGAGACATAGCGGAATTGGAATAGATCTGCTCTCCCCTAAATCTTTCAAGTTGGATCTCGCGGGCACGGATGACCCGTCCGCGAATGAGGTCAGAATTTTCGCCCTGTGGGGTCCCGCGGCCCCTAAGTTCATTGAATTTCACCGCAGGCACATCGACGTGTATGTCGATGCGGTCCATCAGCGGACCGGAGATCTTGCCGACATATCGCTGTATCTGGACAGGTGAACAGTTGCATTCGCGTGTCGAGCCAAAATAGCCGCACGGACATGGGTTCATCGAGGCGACAAGCGTGAAATTCGCGGGAAACGTTAGCGAAGATGCGGCCCTCGAAATGGTAACCTGTTTGTCTTCCATCGGCTGGCGCAAAACCTCGAGCACGCTGCGGTCAAATTCGGGCAATTCGTCCAGAAACAGCACGCCGAGGTGGGCCAGCGAGACCTCCCCCGGGCGAGGTACGGACCCTCCGCCTATCAGGCCCGCCTGCGATACCGTATGATGAGGAGATTTGAAGGGCCGCTCCACGATGAGGCCGGCTTTGCCCGTTAGTCCCGCGACGGAATGTATTTTGGTTATCTCAAGAGCTTCGTCGAATTCGAGCGGCGGCAGGATCGTCGGAAGCCGCTTTGCAAGCATGGTCTTGCCGGAACCGGGCGGGCCGATGAAAAGAATGTTGTGGCCACCGGCGGACGCCACTTCAAGGGCCCGTTTCGCGGTCTGCTGGCCCCGGACCTCTGAAAAATCGACGCGGTAGTGTCCGTTCACCGACTGAAGTTCTTCGATCTCGAGCTTCATCGGCGGCACCCGTGCAGGCTGGCCGGACATCAGCTCCTCTGCGAGAAGTGCGGCCTCGCGAAGGCTGCGGACCGGATAAACACGGATCTCCTGAACCACGGCGGCTTCCCGAGCGTTCTCTTCGGGTACGATCAGGCTGCCCACTCCGTTTTCCCTTGCGGCCAACGCTATTGAGAGAACTCCCCGGACGGGCCGAACACGCCCGTCAAGCGACAGTTCGCCGACACTAAGGATGTTTTCCAGCTTTTCAGAGGAGCCGATATCGCCATTTGCGCCAAGTATCCCGAGCGCGACCGGAAGGTCAAAACTTGCTCCCTCTTTCCGCACGTCTGCCGGTGCGAGATTGACGGTCACCTTCTGAACCGGGAAGAAGAACCCGCTGTTGTTTATTGCGGCCCTTATGCGTTCGCGTGATTCGCGGACGGCCGTATCGGGCAACCCCACAATGGTGATCGCGGGAGATTGGTCATTCTCAGCCGCCAGCCGCAGATTGACCTCGATATCCACTATAAGTGCATCGATTCCGTAAACCGCGGCCGACTGGGTAAGAAACACCATAGTATTTTCGAGCTTTCCGGGAACTGGAAAAAGTTTATAACAGATCGTTGAAATGGAAAACTCTGTGCAGTGGAGAGCACAGATCCGGAAAGAAGTGGAAATTTCCCTTTACCGATCAGAGCATTTTGTCATAAAATCTTTTTACGCCGCTGCAACCGCCTGCCGATATCGTGCATCAAAGCGGGCGTCATCCTTATCATTTCGGATAAACGATGTAGCAGATCAGTGAATTAGCAGTACTTCAGCGGCAGACCCCAGGAGAGGATATGGAATCTGGTTCCGTTGCGATCGAGCAGGAGATCGGACTTGCATCCGACACTGCTATCCCGTCATTGAGTCTCTCGATGGTCGTTCCGTCCAGCGAGGCCTCGGTCAGCGAAGATACGCCGGACATTGAGCTGTGCAGGTTGGCCGCTGAGGGGGATCTTGCCGCGTTCGAAATGATCTACCGCCGATATGGGCGCCGGACATACAGCCTTTGCCTAAGAATGACGTCGAACCCGACGGAGGCCGAGGATCTGACCCAGGACGCATTCATCCAGCTTTTCAGAAAGATCGGCAGCTTTCGCGGGGATTCGGCTTTCTCAACGTGGCTGCACAGGTTGACCGTGAATCAGGTTCTCATGCATTTTCGCCGCCGAAGCGTGAAAAGTGAAAAAACGAGTGAGGACGGTGTGCTTCCGGAACAGGCCGTGGTCGGTTCGAAAGACCCCGGAAAGATGCAGGTGATCGACAAGATAGCCCTGAAAAATGCGGTCTCCGAATTGCCGGAAGGATACAAAAAGGTCTTTTTGCTTCACGATGTGCACGGTTTTGAACACGAAGAAGTGGCCCGAAGACTCGGGATCTCCGTCGGCACTTCGAAATCCCAACTACACAAAGCACGCTTGAAACTCCGGGGCTTGCTTTCGACAAAGGCGGCTTAAAGCAAAAAAGCAGGAAAACACGAACCGGCCAAATGAAAGGTGCGTGTTTTTTTTTGGCTTTTTTTACTTTGATCCGCCGGCATGGGGCAACGTTTTCGGTATCTGAACAATCTATATTCTGTGTCCCGTAACTGCGTTTCTCCGCATCATCCGGGCACAACCTTTTTTGAGTAACCAGCATGTAATGAATTGCGAGAAATGCCAGGAATACATAAGCCCGTTTCTCGACGGCGAACTTGATGAAGCTTCGGCGGCGATGGTGCGGTCGCATCTTATCGCTTGCGAGCCGTGCGCCACGCTGTTTGAAGAATTCGTCAGCATTCTGGACAATTGCGCCGGGCTCGACGCGGACAGCCCGATGCCGCCAAATTCCGACGCACTTTGGTGCCGCATCAACAATATTCTCGAAACAGAAGTGCAGAAACGGGCAAAGGTCGAGCAGCCGGAACAGGCCCCGGAAGAACGAAGGTGGGATTTTTCGTTCGTCCAAATAGTATCGGCCATGGCGGGGATCGCCTTGATAAGCTCGCTTCTGACAGTGGTCGGGATAAGAAACTATCTCGAACCTCAATCCGACGCGGGATCGGCGCTCGCTGCGGAGTCACCATCCGTGATCACAAGGCTTCTCGGTAAACTTGGGCTTGCCGAAACACCTCAGGCCGCGCGGGAACGTAGGCTCCGCGAACAGCAGGCGGCAATAGAATATTGGGACCGCCGGGTCAAAATGCGGCGAGCCGGGTGGGACGAGCGAATGCGAACGGCATTTGACCGGAATCTTCGTGAGATCGATCACGCAGTTCACGAATATACCCTGCTGCTTGAACAGGACCCGGACGACGCTTTGACGATGGAGATGCTGGATTCAGCCCTGGATGATAAAATGAATCTGCTCCGGCAATTCTCCGGACTCTAAGTTTCTAAAATGTTCATTAAGCTCAATCGGCTCCGGCGCTCTTGCAAAGGGTGCAGGGGGGTATTCGCGGCGATCGTATGTATCGTGGTGTTTATCGCTGTGTCGCCGATCGAGACATTTGGCCAAAAACGCTACTCTCGAAGTTTTCCTGCCAGCAGCAACGTCCGCCTTTCGCTGATGAACCGCTCCGGGACGGTCACCGTTGAAGGATGGGACAGGAACGAGGTGAACGTTTCGGCATTCCTCGAGGCCCCTGCGGCCACGATAACACCGACAGTTTCAGGCGGTACGATCTACTTTAATGTCGTAAAAGACAATCATGGACGAAACGATGTCGGCAACGTAAATTTCACGATCAGGGTTCCGTTTCTGTGCTCGGTGGATATCGAGACGCTGATGGGCAACCTGATCGTCTCAAACGTTCGCGGAGGTCTGGTGCGTGCACAGATCACCAGCGAAGGCGACATTACGCTTACAAACATAGCAGCGGCGGCAGTTTCTGCTCAGAATGGCATCGGTGATATCTTCTTTGACGGCGAATTTCAGCCGAACGGCAGTTATCGTTTCGCATCGATCAGGGGAAATATAAATCTTCGGATCCCTTTCAACTCCTCGTTCCGTCTGGTTGCAACGGCGCCTTCGACCCGAAACATCTCTTTGGGTTCATTCTCGAACGCGAACATGAGCTATACCGGTGATGGCCGCCGCGTGGTCGGCCGGTTTGGCGATGGAGACGCCACATTGACCGTTACCAACCAACGTGGAAGCATCGCGTTCATCAGGCGCTAGAAGTGGACTTTCCCGTCAGCAAAACAAAATCATTGCAATCTTGACCGAAAAAGGCGTAACATTTAGAGAGTCTCGTCTTTTGGGACTTCGCGCTCCGGTAAATTTCCTCTTCCAAAGACCACAATGAAAAACCCTACCAGACTTTCGCTTGTCCTGATATTCTTCGTTCTGATCTGCGCCGTGCCCGCTCTCGATGCACAGGTTAAGCGGGTGACACATAAGACCGACCGTTTTGACTTTGGCGTCGGCGGAACGGTTTCGATCGTTGGTGCCCCGACCGGGTCGATCCGCGTAGAGGGATGGGCGAACCGTGAGGTGGAGATCTCCGCCGAGATCGAGGTACAGGCAGCCAACGACGCTGATCTTGCTATTTTGACCAAGATAACGGGATTTATCCTTCAGGAAACGATCGGCAAAGCGGCCATCACCTCGACCGGCACACATGACCGCCGTGCGATAAGAAAGATCGACCGGAAATTTCCGAAGCATCTTATCGGCGTCCCCTACCGAATAGACTACGTCATAAAGGTGCCGCGATATACGGACCTGGACATCAACGGCGGCAAGGGTGACCTGAGCATCGCCGGTGTCGAAGGCGCGATAAAGGTCAATTTTATCGAGACGGAAGCAAAGATCGATCTGGTCGGGGGAGCAATAGCGGCGACATTTGGTTCAGGAAGTGTTGACCTGACCATTCCTTCGCAAAGATGGCGGGGACGATTCGTAGATGTTTCTATAGCATCCGGCACAATGAACCTCTTTTTGCCGCACGGCCTCAATGCGGATTTCGACGCAACGATCCTGAGAACAGGAAAGATCGAGAACGACTTTGAGGGCTTTAAGCCAAAAACGCGGCATACTGAATTTACCGAGCGTTCGATCGCTG
This sequence comes from uncultured Acidobacteriota bacterium, assembly GCA_937859595.1. Lineage (GTDB taxonomy): Bacteria > Acidobacteriota > Blastocatellia > Pyrinomonadales > Pyrinomonadaceae > OLB17. The sequence continues at coordinate 267,892 of CALMAH010000013.1, forward strand.
CAAAGGCCGGTACCGGGACAATACCATTGAAATTTACCGTCGGTGACGGCACGATGACCATAAGAGAAACCGGAAAAGGCAGTTGAACTGACCGAGATTTTCTATAATTTACTAAAGGTGGTAACGTATTTTGCGTTACCATTTTTTTATGTCGATAAAATCAGATATCTGGCTTAGGCGGATGGCGGAGGAGTACGAAATGATCTCGCCTTTTCTGCCGGAGCTTGTTAGAGAAGTTAACGGCTCCCGGATAATTTCTGCCGGCACATCGAGCTATGGGTACGATATGAGGCTGGCTGACGACGGCTTTAAGATCTTTTCGTCTGTTCATGCAAAAGAGATCGATCCTAAGCGGTTCAATGAGCAGTATTCGCTGGTAGAGCCGGAGATACAGACGGCCGAGGACGGGGCGAAATACTATCTGCTGCCGCCGCACCACTACGGGCTCGGCGTTACGGTGGAGACCTTTAAGATGCCGCGAAATGTTACGGGAATAGCACTCGGCAAATCAACCTATGCCCGTGCCGGGCTGCTTGTGAACACGACGCCTCTTGAGGCGGGCTGGACGGGGCGTCTGGTGGTCGAGATAGCAAATCTCGCGAACCTGCCGCTCAGGGTCTATGTGAACGAGGGTATCGGCCAAATACTTTTCTTTGAATCGGACGAGGACTGCGCGGTCTCATACGAAGACCGCGGCGGCAAATACCAAGGCCAGACCGGCCTAACATACGCAAAAGTATGAAGACCTGTTTTTACAAGATCGGCTGTGTCGTGCTTTGGCTAACGGTCGCTGCAGCTGCGTTTGGTCAGCAATCGACGCGTCCACGGGCACGCGACCTTGGCATTACGATCGGAATTTTGCCGACCGGGCAGCTTAATTCGATCACGGATGTGGCCGGAGTCGGCGTCGGGCAGACGACGATCATCAAGGGCGACAATGTTCGCACCGGCGTAACTGCGATATTGCCCCACAACGGGAATTTGTTTCGGGAGAAAGTGCCGGGTGCCGTTTTTGTCGGCAATGGCTTCGGCAAGCTCGCCGGTTCGACGCAGGTTAACGAACTCGGCGAGATAGAAACGCCGATACTCTTGACCTCGACGCTGGCGGTACCCCGAGTTGCGGACTTTCTGATGGACTATATGCTCGCCCTGCCCGGGAACGAGCAGGTGCGGTCGATAAATCCACTGGTCGCCGAGACGAACGACGGTGGGCTTAACGACGGCCGTGGCCGCCACATAACCCGCGACGATGTTTTCAATGCTTTGAAAAATGCATCCGGCGGGCCGGTAGAGGAAGGCTCGGTCGGTGCGGGAACGGGAACGGTCGCATTCGGCTGGAAAGGCGGCATCGGCACAGCTTCGCGAAAACTTCCCGCCTCGCTTGGCGGATTTACGCTCGGCGTCCTTGTGCAATCAAACTTCGGCGGCGTATTGATGATCGACGGCGTTCCGGTCGGCCAAGAACTCGGACGATACTACTTGAAAGATTCGCTTGCTTCCACAGAATCGGAAAGCGCCATCAGCGGAGACAATCCAAAATCCGAAATCGAAAATCCAAGATCGGCTGATGGTTCTATCATCATCGTGATTGCTACGGATGCCCCGCTTGATCATCGCCAGCTAATGCGGCTTGCCTCGCGTTCGATGGTTGGCCTGGGACGTACCGGCTCGTCAATGACGAACGGAAGCGGTGACTATGCGATAGCATTTTCTACATCCAACCGCATCAATGCCTCAGATCGTATCCGCAACATCTCGGCCCTCGGTAATGATGCGATGTCACCGCTGTTTCAAGCCGTGATCGAAGCCACCGAGGAGGCGATAGTAAACTCAATGCTCAAAGCGACTACGGTAACAGGTAATGGCCGCACCGTAGCGGCACTTCCGATAGACCGGCTAAGGGAGATCATGCGCAAATACGGGAAGATCGACTGACCTTCCCGCCCTTTGGACAACGTCTTTATGTTCGCACTAAAGGGTGTCGTCGGTACTTGTATCAAAGCTTGAGGCACCGGCGTCCATCGGTGCGTCAAAACCGGTGTCGACCGAGGCGAGTGCTGCATCATACGAACCGCCGGAATCAACCGCGGACGAGGGGTCGTAGTCCTGCATTATGCTGTTCGGGTCCGCCATCTCGGCATAACCCGCAGCCGCCTCCTGATTGTCCGCAGCTCGGCCCATCAGGTCATCCGCAAGCTGCTGGTTCCCCGCCTCGGCGTAATACTCCGCATCCCTGACGTTCTCTTTCGCGGTGTCTTCCTTATAGGTTGCCCAGTCGAGATTCTGCACGTCGCGGCCCGACTGACCCGTATGATCGGCACCGCCCGCAGCCATATCGGCATCTCTGGTCGCATAACCGGCATTTTGAGCGGCTTCGCGAGCGCCTTCGTAGTCACCTTGTGCGATGAGATCCGCCTGTTCCTGCTGCAGATCGCGCGCGGCGTCCTGTTTGTCAGCGGCATAGGCGAGATCCTGAGCGTCATATACCCCAAGCATACTCTGATCGCCTGCTTCACCGGCTGCATGTTCTGCGGCTTCGCGGGCCTCGGCGGCCGCCCTGTAGTCGCCCTGTTCAACAAACCTGTCAGCCGCCTCTTGTGCCTCTCGTGCGGCATCGGCCTGCATTGCCGACCGATCGCCGCCGGACTCTGCCGACGCATCTGAGATCACACCGCCAACAACAGGATCAGAGCCGACTTCATCGCTTAGCGTTTCGTTAAGCGGTGATTCTGTGGCTACGGCAAATGTGTCTATGACGGGCGAATCGACCATCTCCTGCTGAAACGACTCGCCACCGACATTGAACTCGACATTGTTCTGCTGAATAATGTTGACCTGATCGATCTGAACATGACCGGGTGCGGCCGCGTCACTTGCAAGATCCATCTCGGCAGCGTCGGCTTCTTCTTCATCCGAATCCGTATCGAAGATCGCATCAACGACGCGTTCGATCAGGCCCTTTTCGGCCTCCGCTTCCTCAGGAGTAACCGTCTTGGTGGTGATCTCAACTGTGGTCTCAGTGCCGTCGGGCGCGGTCTCGGTGATAGTCATTTTCTCTTCAGTCGCCATAATTCATGTTCTCCTGTTGTTTTCTTTCGCGGGCCTGGCCCGAGGGTTGTCCGCTGGTGATCGCGTTTATTTCAAGACGCGTGATGGTCCGGCATTTTGCGTCTGGACATCGAACGGGCAGATCGCTCCCGCCTCCGAAAGCGGACATCGGTATCCGCATCGATCGGCCACAGGCCGAACATTTGAAGCGGATAACATTGGGTAGTTTTTTTTCAGCGGCGGCAGGCTGTCTTGGAGCAGTGCGGCGTATCGTATCGCCGATTATCTTCAGGTATCCCTGCAACTCCGGGCTCTTTGCATACTGTGTCAAAAGCTTTAGGCGCGGGCCGATATACGGTGTAGAGGTCGTGGTCAACTCAGAGAGCCTAAGCATGTCACCGTCGTCGGTCGATTGCTGTTCGATCCACGAATCGATATTGAGCTGCCGATATAGCAGAGACGATTTCAGCGACCACGAGAGAAGTACCCGGCGCGCGATCTCTTCATTCCCGACCGTGAGCAGGCCGGCCCGGTCAGCCGTTATCTCGGCCTGGCGCGCCCACGCGAGCAGCGGCATTTCGATCGCGCCTCCGATCAGGGCCGTTGGGCTGAGGATCGCATTGAAGATCCCGCCCGCCATAACCCCCCTCTGCGGCCCTTGTTCGCCGAGGAAAAAGCGAATGACGGTCTTCCAAAGGGCGTGCCCGGCCTTGCAGTGTCCGAGTTCGCGAGCGAGAAGATAGAGCATATCGACACCCTGGAAATTTCCGGCCATCGCCGAGCCGACAACGATGAAGGAGTCGTTATCGCTGCCAAATGTCAGCATGTCCCAGGGACGTTCACCCGAAAGATAAACATCCGGCATATGGCTCATCCCCAGGATACGTGCGGCTCGAACCGCCTGGCCAAAAATATGAGGCATCTGCCGCTCGCCGAGCCTTACACCGTTGAATGTGACCTCGATCCATCGCCGGCCAACCTTTTCCGAAACTGCCTTGGCCGCCATGTTCAACGGCTTCATCGATTTCAGCACCGCCATTGCTTTAGCATCTGCGGCCCATGCGAACGCCGAGGCATCAACCTGATAACCCGGAACCAATGGTCGCAGCCAGCGGCACTCCGAACACATCACGGTCTTTTCCGGAAGGCCATGGCCCGAACCTCCGCAGGTTCTGCAAATTGGCTGTTGCCGGACAGGAGCGGCATATCCAACCTGAGGCGTTTGATGATATTGGACGGGCGGCTGATTCATTTGATGCCCCGGCGGCGGCATCTGCGGTGAATGTTGGGCCGGATCGGGTCGGCCTGCGTGCGGAACCGGCTGCTGCCCGGCTTTGTTCGGTGGCTGAGGGGGCGCGGGCCACGCGTCCTGTCGGACGACGACGGCGACGCCGCAATAAATGCAGAACCGCGAGCCGCCCGGCGGCTGGTCGTGTCCGTTTTGGCACTTTTGCGTCTGTGATGCTTGTCCCGACATTCAATTCCGAAAGATCAATAGTAGTAGGGATTTGCCGCCGCCGACATCATGGACAGCAGGATCCAGAGGATATAGAATCCCGCGTGGATGACCGAAGCTGCGATGCCGCCCCACAACCCGATCATCGCCATTACCTTAGAATCCGGCGACGTGCGGCCCGATTTTATTCCGTCCAACTCCATCCAGCCCAAGATCGCCGCCGGAACACCGGTAAACGGACCGCAGCAAAGTATTGCGACTATTGCCAGGATCATTGCCACGAGGCCCTTTTGGCTTGGCTGGGCACCGGTGGGGTTCGTACCGGCTATCGGTCCGCCGACATTGGCACCCGGCCATTGCTGTGCCTGCTGCTGACCGATAAACGGTGCCGAAGGCTGGAGCGGCGAGGCGCAGCCACGGCAAAAGGCAGCATCGGGCGGGTTAAGTTGGTTACATTGCGGACACGGCTTTGTCATATATTTGATCTGAGACCTTCGGGAATTCCCCGGACGTTATAATTCTGATCGTGCCCATTGCTTTACGGGCCGCAGGCTCCTTCTAACTCAGAAAGCGAATTTATCGCCGGGAAAAGGCCATTTGCCAGGGTGATTTTTGGTAATATAGCCTAACTTTCTGATTTAACGAAATCCCAAGCTCCGAGATCGGCGGACCTTTAGCAAAATTTCGGATATTCAGACACGGAACACGATATATCGAAAACGTGATGACGCAAAAGATCGAAAACTATATCGGCGGCAAAATGGCCGCACCGGTTTCGGGAGAATACTTTGAAAACGTTGAACCGGCGACGGGAGAGGTTTATTCGCAGATCCCGGACTCCGACGAGCGCGATGTGAACTTGGCGGCGGACGCGGCGAAGTCTGCTTTTCCTTCGTGGTCAACAACCCCGCCTGAAGAAAGATTTGCGATATTGATGCGGCTCGTTTCGCTGATAGAACGCGGTCTCGAACAGCTTGCACAGGCGGAATCGAAAGACAACGGAAAGCCCGTTTCACTTGCCAGGGCGGTCGATATACCGCGTGCGGCGGCAAATTTTCGTTTTTATGCGACCGCCGCGATGCACCTGGCGAACGAATCGCACGAAACGTTCGGTGCGGGCGGAGTTCACGCGATCAATTACACACTTCGCCAGCCGGTCGGCGTGGCGGGCTGCATTTCGCCGTGGAACCTGCCGCTATATCTTTTTACCTGGAAGATCGCACCCGCGATAGCGTCGGGCTGCACCGTCGTCGCCAAGCCGAGCGAGGTGACGCCGATGACGGCATATCTGCTCTCAAAACTTTGCATCGAAGCGGGTCTGCCCGCCGGTGTTTTGAATATAGTCCACGGAACGGGGCCAAAGGTCGGCTCGGCTATCGTCGCCCACAAAGATATCAAAGCTATTTCGTTCACCGGTGGCACAAAGACCGGCGAAGAGATCGCCCGCACCGCCGCACCGATGTTCAAAAAGCTCTCGCTCGAACTCGGCGGCAAGAACCCGAACATCATCTTTGCCGACTGCAATTACGAGGAGATGCTGGCGACGACCGTCCGCTCGTCTTTCTCGAACCAGGGCGAGATATGCCTATGCGGCTCGCGTATCTTCGTCGAGCGGCCACTATACGATAGGTTCAAAAAGGACTTCGTCGAACGTGTTTCGGCATTAAAGGTCGGCGACCCGAACGACCCCGCAACCGACGTCGGCGCTATTGTTTCGAAACAGCACTTCGAAAAGATCCTCTCCTATATCGACCTCGCAAAGGAAGAAGGCGGCACGATCCTGACCGGCGGGAGCACAGTGGACAGCGGACAATGGACAGTGGAAAATCCAAGATCCGAGACCCAAAATCCGAAATCGAAAGGTTGGTTCATCGAGCCGACCGTCATCGAAGGCCTCTCCCACGACTGCCGGACGAACCAGGAAGAGATATTTGGCCCGGTGGTAACCATCATGCCTTTCGATACAGAGGACGAGGTGCTGGAATACGCGAACAGCGTCCGCTACGGCCTGGCGGCAATGCTCTGGACCGAGAACCTCTCGCGGGCCCACCGCATCTCAGCTTTATTGGAATCGGGCATCGTCTGGGTAAATTGCTGGATGCTCCGCGACCTTCGCACGCCATTCGGCGGCGTAAAAGACAGCGGTATCGGCCGCGAAGGTGGATTTGAGGCTCTGCGATTCTTTACGGAAGAGAAGAATGTTTGTGTAAAACTGTGACCCGGATCGAACCACGAAGGCACGAAGACACAAAGGAAAAAAACTTAGTGTCCTCGTGTCTTAGTGGTCAAAAACACGATGAACTATCCCGATCTCTCTGAAACAGAAGAAAGAATTGGCAAGGCGATCGTCAATGCGGCCTTTATTATTCACAAGACAATCGGCCCCGGCTTGCTTGAGAAAGTGTATGAAGTATGTTTGACGCACGAATTGACTAAAACCGGCCTGAACGTGAAACGGCAAGTGGTGATACCTATCGTTTACGACGGTATCTCTTTCGAAGAGGGGATGCGACTCGACCTGCTCGTTAACGATATTGTGATAGTCGAGATAAAATCTGTAGATCTGATGAATCCGGTATGGAAAGCACAGATCATAAGTTACTTGAAATTAACTGGATTGAGTCTCGGATATTTGATCAATTTTAACGTTCCGCTAATCAAAGACGGGATCAATCGATTTAGGAACTAAAGATATCTACCACGAAGGCACGAAGACTAAAAGAAAGAAAATTACTTAGTGCCTTTGTGTCTTTGTGGTAATAAATCCCAAAGCCTTAGAATATGCTGATGAAAATACTCATATCCTTATTGTCGATCGTACTTTTTGCACTATCGCTCTCTGCTCACGTCAACCAGTCCAGGGGATACGAATTCCAGGCGAAATACCCAGGAGTTTCCCCTGCCCAATTGAAAACCCTGCAGTCGATGAATCGGACTATTCCGATACCGTTGCCGACATGGCTGCCAACCGGTTTCACGCTGGAGAAGATACAATCCAGGCTCGGCCGCGGCGTTAAGGTATATGACAGAGAGTTCACGCTGATATTTAGGCGCAGTTTGGCGGATGGTAAGTTTCAGCAATTTGCCCTCTCTGCCGGCTTTGAAGGGCTAGGCGACCTGCTGTATGACGAGACATCGATCATCAAGTCTCCTATCGGGACCATCTACCTTCTTTACGAGCCGATCGACCCCGAAGACGGCAAAAGAATCGAAAAATACGTCATGACACAGTGGTTTCGTGTAGGAAGCCTCGACTATCACTACGTCGGCATGTACGGATATGAAGAGGGTAACGAAGACCATTTGATGATACCGCTTGCGGATACCGAGCGTATCCTGAGATCGCTGCAAAGGCTGAAATGAGCGTCAATGAAAATGCAATAGAGTCTGCGAGGGCACCGGAACCTGTGGGGCTCTATCCTCATGCCAGACGGGTCGGGAATTTGCTTTTCCTGTCCGGCGTAGGCCCGCGGGAACGCGGCACCAAGAAAATACCAGGCGTGGAATTAAACGACGTGGGCGAGATCGTCTCATACGATATCGAGACGCAGTGCCGGTCGGTGTTTCAGAATGTCCGCTATATTCTCGAGGACGCCGGTTCTTCGTGGGACAAGATAGTTGACGTCACGGTCTTCCTGACCAATATGAAAGCGGACTTTGAGGTGTATAATAAGATATACGCAGAATATTTTGCTGATAACCGTCCATGCCGAACAACGGTCGAGATAAGTTCTCTTCCCACGCCCATCGCGATCGAACTAAAGGTGATCGCGACCATCGAATAAGTAACACATTCTTGTCACATAACAGTCCGCGAAAGTGTTCTCTGATCGGGAGGACATTTTAGAATGGATAAATTCAGAATTCTAACCATTTCGGTGGTAATTCTCTTTCTAGGCATTGCGACCTTATTCGGATGTGCCGCCGGAACCGCAAGCAAGGACTCGGGGACTCGGGAGAGTGGAGCCCGCGATGAGTATAACTGGTCATGTTTGACCGAGAATGCCGGTTTTCCGAAGTCCTACAATTTTCCTGTCTTTGTTGTTAATGGGAAGATGTTCGCAATGCTTGGATATGGTGTTTGGTCGTCAGCAAACGGCGTGGAATGGCAGAAAACAGAACTCGAACCAGTAAGGAAAAACGTTTACACGGGTCAATACATACAATTTCGCAACGCCGTTTATATGCTCGGCAACCACGATGGCAATTACGAACGGATCATCTTTTCCCCAAAGATCCGGCGTACGAATGACATGAAAAATTGGGAGACTCTTTCAGATCGATCCGATCTGCCCGGACGGATATTCCCGGGGACGGTCGTCTTTCATGACAGGATCTGGATCGTAGGCGGCTATGACGGACAGCGCCACCGTAATGATATTTGGAGTTCTGCTGACGGAGTGGAATGGCGGCAGGAAGCTGAGCAAGCGGCCTGGTCGCCGAGGGTGTCAATGGGACTTGTTGTATTTCGTGGTCGACTGTGGATGCTCGGTGGCGGAGTTATCGACGGAATGGCCGATAGGAACCCGGGTTCAAGAAACGAGATCTGGTGGACTGAAGACGGCGTCAAATGGACGCGATCCGGTTCTCGCTTGCCCTTGATTGCCGGTGGAACTCCGATCGTATTCAACGAAGAACTGTGGCTTGTCGGAGCCAACCGCGATGGAAATTTCGGCCGGGCCATGCTTGTGACTCACGACCTGGAGGAGTGGCGAGAAGAGCGCTCTCCATGGTCGCCACGCGGGGGTGTCGCTGCATGGATCTTTAATGGGAACCTATACATGACCGGAGGTAAGTTTTCATATACGGACGCAGGAAATGTGAACTTTGTCTATAGTAATGATGTGTGGATGATGTCAAAAAAGTCCGATTGATACTATTATAGAATAATGTCTTCCGCCCTCTGAATTTGGCGACTGATTGAATTGGGTAGTTGTTTCACCGATTCAGAAGGGCAAGCAATTTGTTAGCAGATCCGAACAGAATAGGAGACCAAATATGACAGCACCAGCAGCAGAAGGAATCGCAACAAGAGGTTTTGCCACAAACGGGCCGGAAGCGAAGTTCGAGGCATTCAATTTCGCACGGCGTGAGGTCGGGCCGAAAGATATTCTCATTGACATTGAGTACTGCGGCATATGCCATTCTGATATTCATCTGGCTAAGGACGAGTGGCACGATCTAATGCCCGCGATGTATCCGATGGTGCCGGGGCACGAGATAGTAGGCCGCGTGACCCAGGTTGGCACTGACGTTACGAAATTCAAAGAAGGCGATACTGCGGGAATAGGATGTTTTGTCGATAGCTGCCGAGAATGTGTCGCATGCAACAACGGCGTGGAGCAATATTGCCTGAACGGAATGGCAATGACATACAACGGCACGGAAATGGACCGCACCACGCCGACGTTTGGAGGCTATTCGGACAAGTATGTCATTGACGAGCAGTATGCTCTTAAAGTGACCGCCGAGGGGGACCTGGCCGGTGTTGCTCCACTGCTCTGCGCGGGCATCACGACCTATTCCCCGCTTAAGAAATTCGGGGCGGGCCCCGGTAAACGCGTTGGCGTGGTTGGCCTTGGCGGACTGGGGCACATGGCCGTCAAGATCGCAAAGGCGATGGGTGCGGAGGTGACGGTCTTTAGCACGTCACCGGGTAAAGAAGCGGATGCGATGGGACTCGGGGCTGACAATTTTGTCATTACGAAAGACCCTGACGCGCTGGCACCGATGGCGAATAGTTTCAATGTCATCATTGACACGGTTTCCGCAGATCACGACATAAATCCCTATCTGAATATGGTCGGGCTGAACGGCACGCTTGTTGTTGTCGGCTTGCCGCCATCGCCGAATATCATCCACAACGGCAGCCTCATCATGGGCAACAAGGCCGTTGCCGGTTCTCTCATTGGCGGTATTCCCGAAACACAGGAAATGCTCGATTTCTGTGCCGAACACGGTGTGACGGCCGATGTTGAGGTCATCTCTCCCGACCGCATCGAAGAAGCCTACGACCGCACCATCAAGGCCGATGTCAGGTACAGGTTTGTGATAGATATGAAGACCTCTTAGGCAGAAATGTCGATCAAGTTCCCGCCAGACTAGGTATTGACGGTGTGTAGGAATGATGTGTATGCTTGAAACCTAATGAAGCGCATAGTTCACAAAAGAGTCAACATAACGCTTCCGGAGGAAACTATTGCTATCCTCGAGAGTGTTGCCGATAAGGGAGACCGAAGCAGCTTTATCGACGAAGCCATTCGGCTTCATGCAAAAAAAATCCGACAGAAAAGCCTCCGGCAGCGTTTGAAACAAGGGGCCATTGCCAGGGCGGACCGTGACCTCGCGATCGCAGACGAGTGGTTTGCGCTTGAAGAGGAATCGTGGCAGAAATGACGCCAAAGCGCGGTGATATCTACCTCGTAAACTTTGATCCGACGGTTGGGGCTGAGATAAGAAAAACCAGGCCTGCGGTAGTCATCCAGAATGATATTGCAAACCGCTACAGCCCGATCACGATCGTCGCCGCGATGACGACGAAATTCGATGACGAGTTATACCCAACGGAAGTGATGGTTGCTGCATCGAGATCGGGATTGAGGCAGGATTCGGTGATCTTGCTCAATCAGATCCGCTCGATAGACAAAGCCAGATTAGTCAAGCGGGTTGGCCGTGTGGACGAAACCACTCTCAAACGTATACGCCGTGGTTTGCAGATCAGTTTGGGCCTGATTGAATTTTAGAATGATGAGTATTCGCCGCCCTTTCAATTTCAAACAGTGGATCGACGAGCACCGGCATCTGTTAAAGCCGCCGGTCGGGAATCAATGTGTTTATAACGACGACGATTTTATCGTGATGGTCGTCGGCGGGCCGAATTCGCGAAAGGACTATCACTGGGACGAGGGCGAGGAACTTTTTTATCAGCTAGAGGGCGACATCAAGGTACAGATCCAAGAGGACGGAAAGGCAGTTGAGGTGCCGATCCGCGAGGGAGAAATGTTTCTCCTCCCGCCGCGCATCCCTCACAATCCCATTCGCGGCGAGAACACCATCGGCCTCGTCATCGAACGCAAACGCCGCGAGGGCGAGCTCGACGGCCTGCTCTGGTTCTGTGAGAACTGCAACGAAAAGCTCTACGAAGAATACTTCCAGCTCGAAGACATCACCACCCAATTCCAGGGCGTCTTCAAAAAATTCTACGGCAACAAAGACCTTCGCACCTGTAAAAAATGCGGGGCCGTAATGGAACCGCCGCCGGTCGCTTCGTGAAACAGCCTATTGCAGCACTCTTTCGATAGACGGATCCCTGCCGTTCTGAGGGAAACTGAACGACAATGACGCTTGTTTCAAGTAACGATGTGGATCATCTATCGGCGAAAGGGTGGGTGCTGGTCAGGAACGTCGCGAGAGATCATGAGATCGCAGCATTGAGATCTGCAGTTTCGTCAGCGGTAGAACGGTTCGCGGCAGAGGCTAGAAGTCTCGACCAACGCGACACTTATAGCAAGGCGTTTCTACAGGTGACTGATCTATGGCAAAAGGACGGAGCGGTCCGGGCGGGTGTTTTCACTCGCCGCTTTGCTCAGGTCGCCGCGGATCTTCTTGGTGTCGAACGGGTTCGCCTTTACCACGACCAGGCGCTATTCAAGGAACCGGGCGGCGGGCCGACCCCATGGCACCAGGATATGTATTATTGGCCGCTCGCGACCGAAAAAACCGTGACGATGTGGATGCCCCTGGTCGACGTCACCGAAGAGATGGGCCTTATGCGGTTTGCCGAAGGCTCTCACAAAGATCTTCGTCGCACTGACCTCGAGATCTCGGACGAAAGCGAGGCATTTTATTCGGCTCAGATTTCTGACCACGGGTACAGGGTCGGCGGGCCGGAGGCGATGCGGGCCGGCGATGCAACATTTCATCTCGGCTGGACGATCCATTCTGCCGGTCCGAACCTGACAACCGACCGAATGCGCGAGATAATGACGGTGATCTATTTTCCCGACGGGACGCGGATCCTCGAACCGGCGAATACACATCAACGTGCCGACCTTTCGGCATTTCTTGGCGGCCGGCTCCCTGGCGACCTTGCGGATTCCGACCAAAACCCTGTATTGAATTAGAAGTGCTCAAGATCGACGTCCATACACATATTCTTCCCAAGGACATTCCGGCGTGGAAAGACCGGTTCGGCTATGGCGGGTTTATTTCGCTCGATCATTACCGGCCGTGCTCTGCCCACATGGTGCGGGACGACGGCAAGCAATTTCGCGATATCGAGTCAAACTGTTGGGACCCTGCCAAGCGTATCGAAGAAATGGACGCTCATGGCGTCGGCGTCCAGGTTTTATCTACTGTTCCGGTAATGTTCAGCTACTGGACGAAACCGGCAGATGGCCTCGAGATCGCCAGATTCCTTAATGACCACATCGCGGAGATCGTCTCAGAGTACCCCCTGCGATTTGTAGGTTTGGGGACGATCCCGATGCAGGATACTAAGTTGTCCATAAAGGAACTCGCACGCTGTAAGGCGATCGGGCTCGCCGGTGTGCAGATCGGGACGAATGTAAATCAGCAAAACCTGGGCGACCCGCAGTTTTTCGATCTCTTCAAGGCGTGCGAAGAGTTAGGCGTAGCCGTTTTCGTACACCCGTGGGAGATGATGGGCGAAGAACACATGCAGAAATACTGGCTACCGTGGCTGGTCGGAATGCCTGCAGAGACTTCGCGGGCTATCTGTTCGATGATCTTTTCGGGTGTGCTTGAAAGATGCCCCCGGCTTCGTGTCTGTTTTGCTCACGGTGGCGGCTCATTTCCGGCAACGATCGGCAGGATAGAACATGGTTTTCTCGTCCGGCCCGACCTGTTTCCCGACAATCCGCACAGCCCTCGAAAATATCTGAGCCGGATATATTTCGATTCGCTGGTCCATGAAAAGCAAAAGCTCGAATACCTGGTCAGCCTGGTCGGGGCAGATCAGGTGATGCTGGGCACCGACTATCCTTTTCCACTGGGCGAACTTGAACCCGGAAAGCTAATAGAATCCATGCCTTACGACGAGGTCGTAATCGAAATGCTGCTGCATGGAGCGGCATTGAACTGGTTGGCGATGGAAAGGTCGAGATTCGAATGATGATGAGCGGCGCTCACAACTTCACTCTGCCGGCGGACCGGTTAGATGCAGAAGACCGTCTAACCGCCTTTAGGAGCATGTTCCTGTTCCCGTCGGGTGCCGATGGAAATGAGCTTATCTACTTCACGGGTAATTCGCTCGGGCTTCAGCCAAAGACAGCGAGAAAATATATCGAAGAAGAGCTCGACGATTGGGCCCGGCTCGGCGTTGAGGGCCATTTGCATGCCCGGCATCCATGGCTTCCCTACCACGAGTTCGTCACTGCATCGCTTGCTCGCCTTGTCGGTGCAAAACCTATCGAGGTCGTTGCGATGAATTCGCTTACGGTAAATCTGCATCTTCTGATGGTCTCTTTCTATCGGCCTACACCGGAACGTTACAAGATCGCCATCGAAAAGGGCGCGTTTCCGTCAGATCAATATGCCGTGGAATCGCAGGTTCGATTTCACGGGTTTGAAAGAAGCAAAGTTGGTGCAGGCCGGGACGCCCGCGATCCGGTCATAGAATTGGCCCCGCGTGAGGGCGAGGCCTGTCTGCGGACGGAAGACATCATCGAAACCATCGAACGCGAGGGTGACAGCATCTCGTTGATACTGTTAGGCGGGGTGAACTATTACACCGGGCAGGCCTTTGATATGAAGTCGATCACCGAGGCCGGCCACAAGAAAGGCTGCGTTGTCGGATTCGACCTTGCCCATGCCGCCGGGAATCTGATCCTGGAACTGCACGACTGGAACGTGGACTTTGCGGCTTGGTGCTCGTATAAATATCTCAATGCAGGGCCCGGCGGCATTGCCGGCATCTTCGTCCACGAACGCCACGCTGAGGCATTCGATCTTCCGCGTTTTGCGGGGTGGTGGGGGCATGATAAAGAGACGCGTTTTTTAATGGGGCCTGAATTTCACCCACTTGCCGGAGCAGAAGGCTGGCAGCTGTCAAACCCGCCGATCTTTCAGCTAGCTGCGCTCAGAGCCTCACTTGAGATCTTCGACGAAGCCACGATGCCGGCGCTTCGTGAAAAGTCCACAAAGTTGACCGGCTATCTGGAATCTTTGCTTAAACAGATCCAATCCGACCGCATCGAAATTATTACGCCCGGCGATCCTGAACAACGCGGCTGCCAGCTTTCGATACGTGTTCGAAACGCTGACAAAGGGCTATTCGACGCGCTAAGCGAACACGGCGTCGTTGCCGATTGGCGCGAGCCTGATGTTATTCGCGTTGCGCCGGTCCCCCTATATAACTCATTCCAGGACGTTTACCGCTTCTCTGAGGTGCTGGCGGCCTGCCTGCGCTAAAATAGAGGTATTCGCTTCGGCTGAACCTGTATAAGGCCTCGCACAATTCACGTCAACCGGGAGGCAAGATGGCAAAGGTCACAATAAATGGTAACGGCTATGATCTCGAGGACGGCATCTCCCTGAGGGAAGCTGCGGCCCGCTGCGGCATCGCGATACCCGCAGTTTGCGATGACCCACGCCTAAAGCCCGTGGGAGCATGCAGATTGTGCCTGGTAAAAGTGGAAGGATGGGAACGCGAGGCCGCCTCCTGTATGGTAACGATCGAAGAGGGCATGCGGTTTGTAACCCATAGCCGCGAGCTTGAGTCCGCGCGCGAGGTAAATCTAAAGATGCTGGCCCGGAGTTATCCCGCCGAAGCCTTTGAGCGGTCGCCCGATAAGCCGTTTCATAAGATCGCCAGGACGTATGGACTAACGGCAGCGGACTTTGCCGGTGAAATAAACGGACGCCGTGTTGATGACTCGCATACGTACATTCGCGTCGATATGTCGCGATGCATTGACTGCTACAACTGCGTTCGTATCTGCGATGAGGTGCAGGGGCAGTTCGTCTGGCAAGTGGCGGGCCGCGGTGAGGATTCGCAGATAGTTCCTGACAACTTTGGGCCGTTTGCCGAGAGTTCGTGTGTTTCCTGCGGGGCATGTTCCGATGCATGCCCGACCGGCGCTCTTGAGGACCGATCGGTTATCGAACTCGGTTTTGCGGAAAAGTGGACCAGAACGACCTGTCCCTACTGCGGAACGGGATGTGAGATGGAGGTCGGCACACTAAATGACAAGATCGTCCAGGTGCGTCCGGTAAACGACGCTCCGGTCAACCATGGCCACCTGTGCGTAAAGGGTAAATACGCCTTCGGCTTTGTTGATTCTGCGGACCGGGCCACCGAACCTATGATCCGCGCAAATGGCGAATGGCGGACCGTCGGCTGGGACGATGCAATTAGATTCACTGCCGAGCGGCTCAAGAACTATGTTTCGGAATTTGGCCCGGACAGTGTAGCTGTCCTCGGTTCGGCCCGCGCCACAAATGAAGAGAACTACGTGGCACAGAAATTTGCCCGCGTCGCGCTAGGGACAAACAACGTTGATTGCTGTGCCCGGGTATGCCACACGCCTACGGCTGCCGCGATGAAAATGATGCTCGGGACCGGGGCGGCGACCAATTCTTTCGATGACATCGAACTGGCGGAAACGATCCTGATCTGCGGCGCCAATCCTACGGAGAACCATCCGATCCCCGGAGCACGCATCAAACAGGCCGTTCGCAACGGTGCAAATCTGATCGTTATCGACCCGCGAAAAACTGAGCTTACGAAATACGCGGATATCCACCTCCAGCTCAAGGCCGGTACCAACATTTTGCTCTTCAATGCTCTAGCTCATGCTGTGATATTCGAAGGGCTTATGGATGAAGAGTTCGTTGCCGAGCGGGTTGATGAATTTGATGAGTTCAAGGCCTTTCTTGCTGATCATTCTCCGGAGGCTGTGGCGGCAGAGTGCGGGGTAAGCGCGGACGATATCCGGACCGCGGCCCGGCTTTATGCAACGGCCAAGCCGGCGATGTGCCTGCACGGCCTCGGGATGACCGAACACCTCCAGGGCACAGAAGGGGTGATGACGATCGTAAATCTTGCCCTGCTGACCGGGAACATCGGGAAGCCGGGCACCGGAGTGAATCCCTTGCGGGGACAGAATAATGTCCAGGGTTCGGCACATATGGGCTGCGACCCCGGCATACTTACGGGCTCTGTCGGCATTGACGAGGGGCGGCCCCTCTTCGAATCGGTTTGGAACGCCGCCGTACCCGAAGCAAAGGGGCTAAATCAGCTTCAGATGATGGATTCCGCAAAGTCGGGGAAGCTAAAGGCTCTTTGGGCGATCGGCTACGATGTGTTCCTTTCAAATGCGAACTCGCATGAGACCGAGCGATCGTTCGAGGGGCTTGAGTTTTGCATCGTACAGGATCTCTTCTTGAACGAGACCGCGAAGCGTTTCGCAGACGTATTTCTTCCGGCCGCGTCCTCGTTTGAAAAAGACGGCACTTTTATGAACGCAGAACGCCGGGTACAGCGAATTCGCAAAGCAATTGAGCCACGGGGCAATTCGCGCACTGACTGGCAGATAGTCTGCGACGTAGCGAAAGCTATGGGAAGGGGAGAGCATTTCGGCTTTAGTTCTGCCGAGGATATTTGGAACGAGATAAGGGCCGTTTGGCCCGCCGGGAGCGGCATCAGTTACCCGAGAATAGAAAGGGAAGGCCTTCAGTGGCCGTGCCCGGACGAATCGCATCCGGGCGAGACCGTCCTCCACGGCGAGAGCTTCGCAGTAGGCAAGAGGGCGGCTCTGCGCAGGATCAGGTATCGCCCGACACCAGAACGCGTCTCGGAGGAGTACCCTTTTTTGCTGACCACCGGCCGCACACTCTATCATTTCAATGCCGGCACGATGACGATGCGGACACCGAACACGGAACTCCTGCCGACCGATGAATTGATGATCTCAAAGCAAGACGCCGAAGATCTGGGGATCGCCAACGGCGAGCGTGTCGAGATAAGGAGTGCCTACGGCCAAGCTAGGCTGCCCGCAAAGATCACCGAAAGGGTGAAGCCGGGTGAACTTTTCGCGACCTTCCACGACCCGCGAGTATTTTTGAACTATGCAACAAGTCCCATCCGCGACCGATTCACACTTGCCCCGGAGTTCAAAGTGACCGCGGTGAGGATCGAAAGGCTTGACTGATCTGCCGGCAAGCCCCTGGGAATTGTTTCATACACCTGGCCGCTAAGTTTATGCTTGGTGGCGGGAGGCTCTCACTATAGATCTTGACACTCCGATGATCAAAAAGAAGTCTTGGAAAAACCTGGTTGAAACGCACTCCGAATCACTTCTGCGTTATATTTCGCTCGCGAACTCGCTTGACGAAGTGTCTTGGCGGACGCCTGTAGCGGAGGGAAAATGGTCGCCGATGGAAATAACCGAGCATTTACGTGCTGCTTATGAGCTTCTGATCAAGGAGCAGGAGACGGGCAAGGGGCTTAAGCGGCGTTCCGGGTTTCTGCTCAGGGCCCTCCTGCGTTTCGGAGCTCTTCCGATCATAATGCGGAACCGACGACTTCCTAAAGGTGCGAGATCACCACGCGAGATCCGACCCGATAATTGTATAGAAGATAAGGTTGAAGCATTGCGGGTTCTGGAGGAATTCGGCTCCCGATTTGCAGCCATCGTCGAGAGAAACAGGAACGATGCGAAAGCAAAGATAACGCACCACCTCTTCGGGGATCTTACGCTGGAAAACGGATTCGAATTTGTTACTATCCATCTGGAGAACCATACTCGGCAATTACCTGCGAAAAATGAGCAATGATTCTGTAACTGTCATTGGAGCCGGACTGGCGGGTTCGCTTCTTTCGATCTATTTGGCACGTCGCGGTTTTCGGGTGAATGTATTCGAAGCCAGAAGCGATATGCGTTCATCGGAGGTTGAGGCGGGACGCTCGATCAATCTCGCGCTGTCCGATCGCGGTATAGCCGCGCTGAGGGAGGTGGGCATGGACGAATATATGCTCGCCGAGGCGGTGCCGATGTATGGACGAATGATCCACGGCAAAGATGGCGATACAAAGCTGCTTCCCTATAGCGGACGCGAGGGCGAATTCATAAATTCCGTTTCGCGTTCGGGCCTGAACATCGCCCTGATGAACGAGGCTGAAAAATATCCCAATGTTCAGTTCGTTTTTTCGGAACGATGCACTGATCTTCATCTCGCGAGCGGCGAGGTAATGTTCGCCTCGGGCCGGACAATGCGTTCGGACACTGTGATCGCAACCGATGGCGCCGGTTCGCCGGTGCGTCAGGCAATGGAGCGGCAGATGCCGGACTTCAGTCTGAGCTCGGCGTTTTTGGACCACGGCTACAAAGAACTGCATATTCCGCAGGGCAGCAGCGGGGAGTTTTTGCTGGAAAGGAATGCGCTTCATATCTGGCCCCGGCATAAATTTATGATGATCGCTCTGCCGAACTTTGATGGGAGTTTTACCTGCACGCTATTCCTCGCCCACAAAGGCGGAAACCCGAGCGGTAGCGAGGGCGTCCCTGAACCGGGATTCGACCAACTCACCGACGAAGTTTCTGTCCTCGACTTCTTCACCCGTGAATTCCCGGACGCTGTTCCGCTTATGCCGACGCTCGTCGAGGACTTCTTCGCCAACCCGACCGGCCAGCTCGGCACCATCAAGTGCTGGCCTTGGAACTTCGGCGGAAAGGTATTGCTGCTCGGTGATTCGGCCCATGCCGTAGTTCCCTTTTACGGGCAGGGTATGAACTGCGCGTTTGAGGACGTTCGCGTGCTCGACGGGCTGATCGAGAAGCACGATGCAGACTGGGCCGCGGTCTATGAGGAATACGGCAGGCTCCGTAAGGTCAACACAGATGCTATCGCCGATCTTGCCGAAGAGAATTTTTACGAGATGCGGGATGCGACCGCTGATCCTGTTTTCCAACGCAAGCGCGAGCTGGAAACAAGGCTAGAACACGAATATCCGGATTATTTCTCGAAATACTCGATGGTGACCTTTCGCGAGGACCTTCCGTACTCGGTCGCGAAGGAGAGAGGAAATGCACAGGACCGACTGCTGATGGAAATTTGCTCCTCCGTTGACAAGATCACCGAATTGGATATCGACTCAGTAGTGGCCAAACTCAGGCAGGTGTAGAAAATAGCTTTTC
Source organism: uncultured Acidobacteriota bacterium (assembly GCA_937859595.1). Classification (GTDB taxonomy): domain Bacteria; phylum Acidobacteriota; class Blastocatellia; order Pyrinomonadales; family Pyrinomonadaceae; genus OLB17. Next base: position 287,554 of record CALMAH010000013.1, read on the forward strand.
GCGATAAGCTATCGGCAATAGGCCCTTTTCCAGAACCCATGATCTTCGATCTGTCCATACCGCTCCGTTTCGGCGGCCCGCAGCCTAATGCTTGGGACGTTGAGCGGGCTGTCGCCGAGCCTGTACGTACCGGAAGTCTAGTCGGCGATACGCGGCAGGGGGGCAGCGTAAATTTTGAACGATACACCTTCATCCCGCACTGCAACGGCACACATACCGAGTGTGTCGGCCACATCACCAACAGACGCATCGCTGTTCGCGATTGCCTGCAAGATATCCTCATCCCGGCAATTCTGATCTCGGTCGAGCCCCAGTCCGAACCTCCAGCTCCCCTCCTGCCTGAGGAGGGGTGGCCGCAGGCCGGGGTGGTGGGAGCAGCGGGCGGCCCGTTCTCCGGCGATCAGGTCATCTCCGCCAACCTGCTCCGGCCGATTCTCAGCAAAACAACAAAACGCCACGAAGCTCTCATCATCCGAACACTCCCCAACACCCACGCAAAACTAACGGCCGAGTACGGCGAGTCGAACATCCCGCCTTACTTCACCGCCGATGCGATGCAGCTGATCGTCGAACACGGATTCACACATCTGCTCGTCGATATGCCGTCGATCGACCGGATCTTCGACGACGGCAAGCTCACCAACCATCGAATTTTTTGGAATGTTGAGGAAGGAAGTTTTGAAACGAACCCGGAAACGCGGATCAATTCGACCATCACCGAACTGATCTTTGTCCCGAACGACGTTCCCGATGGCGAGTACATGCTAAATCTTCAGATCGCCCCGTTCGACTCCGACTGCGCCCCAAGCCGGCCGTTGCTCTTGTCAGAACCCGTTGCGTAAGCGGCGGGCGAGACTGCTAAACGAACGGGCCGCCCGCCTACACAGACGGTTCTGACCGACTGCCCGTTCAACATTACGACACAGCCTTTTCAATTGCGGACTTTAGCTCCGGATACTCAAACTCAAACCCCGCATCTTCGAGCCGCTTTGGCAGAACCTTTGTCGAATCGAGCAGCAACGCGTCGCCCATTTCTCCGAAGATCATCCCGACCGCAAATTCCGGTAGCGGCAGGAACGTCGGCCGGTAGAGCACCTCGCCGAGCGTCTTCGTAAATTGCTCATTCGTCGCAGGATTTGGGGACGTGATGTTCACGGCGCCGCGGATGCTTTCATTTTCCAGCACAAACATCAGAGCCCTGATCTGATCTTCCAGTGCGATCCAACTCATCCATTGCTTACCCGAACCGACCACACCCCCAACGCCGAACTTAAAAGGCAAAAGCATCGTTCCAAGCGCTCCGCCTTCCTTTGACAGAACTATGCCGGTTCTGATCAAAACCGTTCGGATGCCAAGATCCTCGGCTCTGCGCGATTCGGCCTCCCATTCGCGACAAACCTCCGGAAAAAAGCCGTCGCCTGACGGGCTCGATTCTGTCACCTCCTCGTCGCCTCTGTCTCCATAGAACCCGATCGCAGATCCGGCGATGAAAACTTTGGGTTTGCTCTTTAACTTGGAAAAAGCGTCGACAACGCTACGCGTACCAAGCACGCGGCTGTCTCGGATCGCCTTTTTCTTCTCTTCGGTCCAGCGAAGTCCCGCGACATTCTCACCCGCGAGATGAATGAAGGCATCAAGCCCCTCAAGCCGTTCGAGGTCCTCATCGCGAAAGCCGTCCTCCGCGGTCCATTTAATGTGATGATCGTCTTTCGGCTCGCTCCGAGAGGCAAGCAGGAGTTCCCAGCCCTTCTCCTTCAGTGCCGATTGAAGTGCCGTCCCTATTAGTCCGCTCGCCCCTGTGATCAATGCTCTCATAGCCTATTCCCGCCTTAATTCATTCCGAACAAGATCGACCAGCAACCGGATCTCGCGGTCCGTCAACTGACTGCGAAAAGGCTGCATCCCATTTCCCCCTTCGGCGATCTGCCGATATATTTGGGCCTCGGTCACCATCTTGAAATCACCCGTTCTAAGACTCGGCACGAACGTACCGTCATCCAGCGTCTTTCCTTCGCCCTCCGACCCGTGACAGATGGCACAATTTTGCCGAAACAGTGATGCCTCATATCCCTTGCTTTCGGAAATTACATACCTGCCGGATCCGGACCCGCCGCATGCCAAAATGCCAAGAACTGCCGCCAGCGCGATCAAGAAAAGCTTAACTCTGATCATCGTCTATGCGGCAACCTCTTCCCGAAGAGCTCTCTTGAATATCTTGCCCGTTGCCCCGATCGGGAGGCTGTCGCGAAATTCAACGTAACGAGGATACTTATTCGCCGCGAACTGTTCCCTGCACCAGTCGATGAATGCCGCGTCGGACAGTTGCGCCCCCTCCTTCAAAACAAGATACGCCTTTACCTCTTCGCCAAGCCGTTCATCCGGAACACCAATAACTGCGCACAAGGACACCGCCGGGTGGGTCATTATCACCTCTTCCAGCTCACGTGGATAGATGTTATAACCGCCCCGCAGGATCATATCCTTCTTACGATCGACAATTGCGAGATAACCCTCTTCATCCATTATCCCGATGTCACCCGTGTGGAACCATCCGTTCTTGAATGCCTCGGAGGTGGCCTCAGGCCGCTTGTAGTAGCCCTTCATAACGTTGGTGCCGCGGATCACGACCTCGCCGCGTGTGCCGCGGGGCACCTCATTATCACTTTCGTCAAAGCACCGGACCTCGACACCAAATATCGCCTGTCCGACGGTGCCCGGCTTCGACGGTTTCTCAAAATGATTGAAACAGGCAAGCGGCGACGTCTCAGAAAGGCCGTATCCCTCAAGTACCCGCACGCCGAACTTCTCTTCGAACGCTTTCATCACCTCTACCGGCATTGGGGCCCCGCCCGAGGTACATACTTTCATTGAGTCTTTGATGTGGCTGATGTCAAATCCTGTCTCGTCGGCAAATTTCAGCAATGCCCAATACATTGTCGGGACACCCACCCAGAAGTTGATCTTCTCCCTGACCATCGTTTCCAGCGTCGCCTGCGGATCGAACCGCGGCAGCAGCACTATACGATTTCCCGCATAGAGATTTGTGTTCATCTGCACGGTCTGGCCGGTCGTATGGAACAACGGAAGCGTGATCAAACAAGATTTTTGCTCGCCGTCTGTAAAATCCAACATCGGCAGATGGATGCTGTATGTCGTCACAACATTAGACCAAAGATTAAGGTGCGTAAGCTCGGCGCCCTTTGGCTGGCCCGTTGTGCCCGATGTGTAAAGTATCGCGCAAGTATCGTTCGGTGCGGTCGGATAGGCCGCAAACGTCTCGGAATGCGGAAAGATGAGGTGGCCAAGGGTCCGGTGTTCAGGGAATGGGCTTGCTCCGGCCGGGTCCTTCGTCATTACTATCAGGTCCTTGCATGACTCCACCTGTTCAAATCCCGCCTTGACAGCCTCGCCAAGCGGCAGCTCCTCAGTGCCTTCAAAAACGAAGACGGCTTTCGCATCGGAATCGGAAAGATGATATGCGATCTCCCTCGGCTTGAATAATACGCTCAGCGGCACGACCGCCGCGCCGGCCTTGAGAATGCCGTAATAAACTATCGGGAAATAAGGGATATTTGGGCAGCTCAGCGCGACCTTGTCGCCATGGCTGATACCCATCTCGACAAGGGCGTTCGCGACCTTGTTCGACATGGCGTTCAACTGGCCGTAGGTCATGCGAACGTCGTTCCAAACGATAGCCTCTTTTTCAGGGGCAAGCTTTGCATGATGATCCAAAAATGAAGCGAGATTTAGCGTCGTGGCTGAGTATTCCATATCTGTTTTGCTATAAAAGGACAAAGATCGTGTAATTGAATATTACCCGTAAACCGTTTAATTGACTAGTTTATTCGGAGGGATCCACCCGCTCGGATGACGTTAAACCGAGATCTTTGTTTTGGATCGAGTGCAGTTTGAACGTGTCGGAAGCGGCTGGAAAGTCCGTTCGAAAATGTCCACCCCGCGACTCTTCCCGCCAAAGCGCCGCCTCGGCAGCAAGGGTTGCCAGCGTGACGAAGTTGCGGGAGGCCACGCTAAGGTTTGAGCCCGAGATCTGCCTGAATTCGCTCAGCGCCCGCTTTAGCGAGGCGCGGTCTCGCACTATCCCGACCCGCTCCCACATCAGCCGTTTCACCCGTTTTCTAACCGCGGTCGAGATCGCTGTCAATTGGCTGAGTCCGGACCCGATTGGCGAAAGACTGCTATAGGAGACCTTAGGCTCCTCGTGCCCGTCGTCCGCAGCCGCTTCACCGGCGCGAGCACCAAACACCAGCCCTTCGAGCAGAGAGTTCGACGCCAAGCGATTTGCTCCGTGAACCCCCGTGCATGATACTTCCCCCGCGGCATATAGGCCCGGAACGGTCGTCCTTCCCCATAGGTCCGTCCGGACGCCACCCATACAATAATGTGACGCCGGCGAGACAGGAAGCAGGTCCTTTGCCATATCCAGTCCATAAGACCGACAGGTAACGTCGATCTTCGGAAATCGGTCGCGCAGATAATCGGCGTCAAGCGCGGTCATATCCAGGAAAACTTCCCGTGTCCCGGTCCTTCGCATCTCTGCAACGATCGAGCGGGAGACTATGTCCCTCGGTGCAAGCTCAAGGCGTTCGTCATATCGGTCCATAAATCGCTCGCCTTGAGCGTTTCGCAGAACGCCGCCCTCGCCGCGCAATGCTTCGCTTAAAAGAAACCTTGGCGCCCCCTTGAGACTTAGGGCCGTTGGATGAAACTGTACAAACTCCATATCCGCTAGGTCAGCTCCGGCAAAATAGGCCATTGCCATACCGTCACCTGTCGCGACCGGCGGATTGGTAGTATGAAGATAGAGCTGGCCGGCACCCCCCGTGCACAGTATCACGGCCCTGGCGTAGATCTCGCGAGGAGCTCGCAGGATCGGGTCTAGAAACCGTACGCCTATGCATTTCCCTTCTTGTACGATCAGCCCCTCTGTGGCTGAGAAGGGTAAAAGATTGATCGACCGCTCAACCGCCGCGCGGGCCAATAACGAACGAACTATCTCCTTGCCGGTGGAGTCGCCATGGGCGTGCAGGATCCTTCTTCGTGAATGCGCCGCCTCCTGGGTAAATACAAGATTCCCGCCATCGCGGTCGAATGCAGTCCCCCACTCAATAAGTTGTCTAATGTATCGGGTACCTTCGATAACGAGAGTTTCTACCGCGGCGGGGTCGCAAAGCCCGGCACCGGCAACCAGTGTATCGCCCTCGTGAAGTTCCGCGTTGTCGTCGTCTGAGAGAACAACAGCGACGCCGCCCTGCGCATATTCCGTGTTCGATTCGCTTGCCTTGTCTTTTGTCAGAACGGTCACATTTGCACCGCTCTTTGCGATTTCGATCGCCGCCCGCAAGCCTGCGACGCCGCTGCCTAACACGATGAAGTCCGTAACGAGTGACATTATCGTGAATTTATCACAAATTGCGGACGGCAGAGACGGCGGCGATGAATACTTTCAGAACCTGAGCGGCCGCGGATCTGTCGTGTTATGTCCCGTGATGTTCGGATGCGCTGTATAGGCCCGAGTACGCACCCTTCCTCAGGTTGATCCCGTGCTCAGCATAAGCCTTAAGTGCGGATATCATTTGCGACCAGCCCATGCAGTTCAAATATGAGCTGTTGAGGTCGTCCTGAGTCTCCCGCCAGCCCGACTCGCTTATACGCACGATCGTCTCGTCTTCGCCGGCAGCCTCAAATTCCATTCGAACGTTGGTGTTCAGCCCCTTCGCTCCCTCCCAGACAAGTTCGATAAGTTCGTTAGGGACCGTCCGCTTAACCTCTACTGGAAACTTGAAGCCCTCATCTCCGGGATTGTCGGCAAACGCCCATTCGACCGTTGTCCCTTCGTCGAGCGGCGCGCTCGCCCCGCCGTTTGTAAAATAGCCGCTCAGCTTATCGGGGTTGTAAACCGCGTCAAAGACCTCGGCTACCGGTTTTTGTATCTTTGTTTGCACTTTGAATTTCAGTTCCATATTTGCTCCTCGCTATTGACGCGATCTCTGATGTTCAATTCAATTATCTATGGATCACGCTTTCATGATTTCAGCCAGGCGCTGAGTATATGTTATACTTTTATAACATGTCAAGAGCAAAAAAAGACGAATTGGTGTTTAAGGCTCTTGCCGATGGTCGGAGACGCGAGATATTGGATATATTGAAGGACGAGCCGAGAACGACCGGGGACATCTGTGCCCACTTCAAAAAGCTCGATAGATGCACCGTTATGCAGCACCTCAGAGTACTCGAACGCGCCGGCCTGGTCATCACACAAAAGAAGGGGCGTTTCAGGTGGAACTACCTGAACGCAGTTCCGATCCGTGACATCTATGATAGATGGATCAACAAGTATGCGAACCACTCGGTCGAAGTATTGACCCGAATGAAACACGAAATCGAGCGCAAATAAAAATGCCCGCCGAAATTCGACGAGCATTTGATTCCGAAACACAGGCGATCAAAACGTTCTTACTGCGGTATCTTCAACACCTGGCCCGGGTAGATCTTATCCGGATGGTTCAGAATGTCTCGATTGTGGTCCCAGATGGCCTTCCACTGAATACCGTATTTGTTAGCGATCTTCGTCAGGTTGTCACCCGAGACCACGGTGTAGGTATTCATCCCGGCGTCCGCGGCAGCCGCCGTCTGTATGTTAAGGACAAGGTCGCCGCCCGAAAAATCCGGATCGATCCTTTGGTATTCTTCCCAGAGTGCGGCCTTTGCGGCATCATCCGGTGCGGTGCCGGTTACATAAAGCACGCCGTCCCCCTCCGAAAGTTCATACGCGGTTCCATTCTGATTGGCCAACTCAAGCAGTGTTTGATATTTCTCTTGTACTGACATATTTTCCTCCCTATTCCACCCCTAAGGTGTTACTTGTTAAGTTCGTTGACCACCCGCTTTGGCTTAGCCTCGTTTGCGACCATCATCACCTCTGCAACTTTGTCCTGAGGCACCTTTCCGCTCAGCCTCACCTCGCCGTCTTTAACGGTGACCGTAACGCCGGTGATGTTCTTGTTTTTCAGCCCTTCGTTGATGGTGCCCTCGATCATCTTATCGTCAGCAACCGGAGCCGGAGGTGGTGCCTTAACGACTATATTGTTTGTCACAGACTTGATCCCGTCCACCGACATCGCCGCTTTTTCGGCACGCGTTTTTACCGTGATATCCGTGATCTCGCCTGATAACGTTGCGACGCCTCCATTTACCGCAACACTAACTCCGCTGATATTTTCAGCGGCAAACTTTTCCTGGACCGCTTTCTGCAGATCCGCGTCATTCTTACCGCAGGCGGCGAGAAACACCACACCGGCAACGCACAAAATAGTCAATAACCTTACTTTCATATTCCCTCCCCAAATTTTGTTGATTGGAACCAATGGACGATCCGCAGACCTCGGACTTGCCGGGATCGGCGGGGTCAAATACAAACCCAAAGCCGAATGAACTGCATCGAATGAAAGTTTGTATATATATCTTGTTTCATCTCGGCGATTTTTTCAATGCCGATTTCAAGATCATTGCAATTCGGCGACGACAAACAGCGGCCCGGGCCGCAAGTCGGCTTGGGGGTTTTGCAGGCGCTCTGGCACCGGCTAAAAGATCTCATCTACGATCTGTCTTGCAACGTCATATGACGTAAGGCCGGGCCTTACGACAAAGTGCCAATCCGCAAGACAATAGACCAATTGCCTGGATTCGAAGAGTCTAAGGGCGGCGTCTTTGTTTCTGGCCAGTGGCCGTTCTTTTCTGGATTTCCTGATATTTTGCCAGCAATGATCGAACGTTGATTCAAGCCAGATGCTGGTAAGTCCATTATCTCGAATGAGACTTCGATTGTGCTCAGAGATCCATGTGCCCCCTCCTAGGGAAAGCACATGGGCCGGAAGAGTTTCGAGTACGGTCGCCAAGGCCTCAGTTTCGATCCTTCGATAAGCTTCTTCGCCTTCTATATCGATGATCGAAGCGATCTTTCGACCGGCTGAACTCTCGATGTACGCATCAAGATCCACCATCTTAACGCGAAGCAGGCGGGAAAGATGGCGAGCAACACTTGATTTACCGACCCCCATAAATCCGGTCAGAGCCACTTTTTTGTTATTGCTGGTCACTAAGATTTCTCAAAAGGCCCAGGTCGCCGAAACGACATAAGCGAAAAATTCTTCCGACCTGATGTTAACCGTCATTTGTCATTCCATCAAAATCGCTGGAGCTTCCACAACGGAAGAACGGCCCATGTTTTCGGGAACATGGGCCGCAAAATTCGGCAGGCTTACCTGAAGGCTGTGCGGAACTGATAGGCAAAAGGCGGTTTTTGTTTACGGGTTGGTAATTCCGGCTAGTAGATTTTTCCGCGACATCTATTTCGCCGGGTCGACAACTTTCTCCTTTCGAGGCCGCATTCCTAGTTTCTTGGCCTCTACCTCGATCCGTTTAGGATCAGTTTTTAGATAGTGGATCTCCTCTTGGAGCGTCAGATTCTCATTTGTCAGGTCTTCGATCCTTTCACTGAGCTCTTGCTGCTGAGCCCGCTCTCGACTGAATTCCGAAAACGCCTTAAAATTGACCGTCGCGACCGCGAGCAGTGACAGACCGATAGCGGCAAGGATCGGAAGCAATGATCTGCTCTTCCTTTTTCCTTTCTTGATTCCGGTATTTTTTGCCGATCGCATTATTTACAAAATTTTTGCAGGTTCTCGATTTTCTCAGTTCGGCGTTCGTCGTCAGATCGGTCATTAAACCTATCCGTTAGAACCTTTGCTGTTTTCCGGCACTGAGAATTTCTAAATCAAAGTGTATGGCTCGGTTTTCTGGCAGAATCAGTTCGATCATTGGCCACGTTGAATTTTCCATTCGGTCAGTTGATTAGAGAACTGCTAACGCCGGAGGCTGAAAATCACTTCATCTTTTAGTGCTAAAACCTTGAAGTGGCAAACACGATATCATAAGCGCTTATGAATGTAAAGCGCTTTTTTATCTATATAACATATTTTTTTTGAATGAGTTAAGATGCCTATCCTAAAGTGGTTCCTAATTGTCGCGCTTAAACGACCTCGAGGGATTGTCGACAACTTAAGCACCTTTTACAGCAATGTTTCGTGGATCTTCTGATCGGAAAGCCTCGACGCATGACATACCAGGCTGTTTAAGCAGGGCTTTGTGTCATTTTTTACCAAGTTCGCCCATTAGACCGAATGTGTGTCGTTTTGAAACACAGTCGGCTCTGACTCGATATTTGCGAGTGATCGTAACCCACTGTAAACAAAGGTGTCTATCAGTTTTGCACAGCAGCCACGGAAGCACCCCTTGATGGCATAGTGATTGCAATCTTGATAGAAAGCATTATTGCGTCTTTGCTCGGCACCTAATATTTTCGCTAACAGCAATGCTCTAACCAGACGCTATTTGGATAGTGGAGAGATATTTTTATGACAAGACCCATCAAACATTTTGAAAAGGCCCTGACCTATGTCGCGGCGGGAGCCTTTAACGCCATACGTTCGGTGAATCAATTCAAGCCGAACCCATCGTTCACGCCGAAGTGGGCGGACAAGCCGATCCTAAAATCATGGCAGAAGTCGAAGCCGACGCTTGGCTTCCCGCGGCAGACGGATTCGCTTTGCCCGAACTGTGTCATCGAGGCCCGCGAGGCGATCATCAACGGCGATCGCGATGTCTCGACGCTGATCAACGAAAAGGTCGGCGAGATCAAGGCACAGATCATCGAACGCGACGGCCAGGTCTGGATGATAAAAGATTGCCCGGAGCACGGCCATTTTGAGGACATGATGGCGATCGATTCCAAGTTCCTGCAGCACATCGAATCGCTCTTCCCGGGCCGCGACATGCAGTCGCACAACGACGAAAAGCTCCACAACCATGGCAGCTCGACGATCAAGTACGGCCGCGGAGCGGTGCTTACCGTTGACCTGACGAACCGCTGCAACATGATGTGCGACCCGTGCTTTATGGACGCCAACCAGGTCGGTTTTGTTCATGAACTTAGCATGGAGGACGTCAAGGAGATCCTCGACAACGCCATCTCCATCAAACCGCGTCGCCAGATGTCCGTACAGTACAGCGGCGGCGAGCCCACGCTTTCGCCGCACTTTCTCGAAGCTGTCCGCTATGCCCGCAAGGTCGGATACAATTCGGTCCAGGCCGCGACCAACGGCATCGAGTTCGCAAAATCTAAAGAGTTTTGCCGCGAGGCCGCCGAAGCCGGACTCCGCTTCGTCTATCTTCAGTTTGACGGCATCGGCAACGACGCCAACTCGCACCGCCAGATCGGCAACCTCTTTGATGTAAAGCTCCGTGCGATCAACAACCTCCACGAAGCCGGCGTCGATATCATTCTTGTCACGACGCTTGTAAACAACATAAATAACGACCAGGTCGGTTCGATCATCCGCTTCGCCCTCGAAAATCCTAAAAAGATCTCGTTCATCGCGTTTCAGCCGGTATCGTTTACGGGCCGTGACGAGCTGATCACAGAGCAGCGTCGCCTTCAGCAGCGTTATACGCTCGCTCACCTTGCACACGACGTGCAGGATCAGGTCGGCATCACCGAACCGACGCGAGACTGGTTCCCGCTGTCCCTGATGGGAGCGTTCGCCGATTTCGCCGACGTGGTCCACGGCCCCGAGGCCGAATGGGGACAGGTTTCCTGCGGCTGCCACCCGAACTGCGGTGTCGGCACGGCCGTTATGGTCAACAAAGAAACTAAAGAGATGGCTCCGGTGCCACAATTCCTGAATATTCAGGGCCTGGTCACCGACATGCAGCACATCACCGACACCAACCGAGGCAAGTGGTTCTCGAATATAATGATGGGCCTCGCCCTCTTGAAGAACTACAACCCCTATGGTGCTCCGAACAGCCTGACGCTTGGCGGCATCCTCAAGAAGTTCGACAAGAGCTTTGGCCTCTCAGGCAAAGATTACGGAAAGGTCGGCCCTGACCGCACGATCGAGGATATCGAAAAACGTCGGCAGGACCCGTGGAACTTCCTGTTTATCGCCGGAATGTGGTTCCAGGATCTGTTCAACTACGACTTCCGCCGCACCGAGATGTGCATCATCCCTTACGGCACGCAGGAAGGCGAGATCAGCTTCTGTGCCTATAACACCGGCATCGGCTGGCGCAACATCATCGAGCACATGCACCAAAATGCGACCGTCGCTCAGTGGTACAAAGAACATGGCCGCCACGAGGTCTTTGCCCGCGGCAAACACGTCGAGCTCGGCGACAAGTCACACAACCTCATTCTGAATGAGGTCGATCTTGCCCGCCCGAACAAGCCGGAAATGGACGGCCCGAAGACCGCTGCCGAAGAGATGCAGATGATGCGCAAGCTCTACAACCAGATGGTCCTCGAAAAGAACCAGATCAAAGGCGAAAACCTCGTCCAGATCGGCGGGATCAAAAGGAACAAAGAAAAAGAACTTGCCGTCGCTGAGTAGTCAGCAGTCCGCGGTCATTAGTCAGCAGAAGAGCCTCGTTGAGCGATCTCAGCGAGGCTTTTTTCTGTATATCTCGTTTTACTTCGTTCATGACCCTTTATTCACTATTTATCTTTATTATAACTTTCGTTATAATGATGCTTGTATGACGGCGAAACTTAAGATCACCACGGTCGGTAATTCAGCGGGCATCGTGTTGCCCCGCGAGATACTCGAACGTCTTCGGGTCAAAAAAGGCGACACGCTTTTCGCCACGGAAACACCGGACGGCATCGAGCTCCGGGCTTTCGACGAAGAATTTGCCGAAGAAATGGCGATAGCCGAGAGGGTGATGCGCGAAAATCGCGATCTTCTACGGAAGCTTGCGGAATGAAGGGCTGGATCAAGATCGACCGCGTCATTGCCATCCACCGCAGGCAAATTGCCGAGCATGGCGGAGCCGACGGCGTTCGGGATCTTGGCCTTCTCGAATCGGCGCTCTCACGGCCACAGAATATCCACACGTACGAGCCTGATGCTGATATCGCTCGCTTGGCGGCCGCTTATGCATTCGGCATCGCGAGGAACCATCCGTTCATTGACGGCAACAAACGCACCGCCTATGTGGTAATGGAAACTTTCATTATCAAGAACGGCTTTCAACTTACCGCCGATCCCACCGACAAATATCTAACCTTCATCTCGCTCGCCGAAGGCAGCCTGTCCGAAGACGAACTGACCGAATGGCTGCGCGAAAGAACAGAGCCGGCAAACTGACAGGTCCGAAACTCTAAGACCAGATGGTCCTCGAAAAGAACCAGATCAAAGGTGAAAACCTCGTCCAGATCGGCGGGATCAAGAAAAAGAACGCCGAGAAAGAACTGGCAGTGGCCGAATAAGCGACTGGAGCGCAAGCATCCCTGCTTGCAAAAAAGTCAGACCCGGAAGCGATAGCAACCGGGTTCTTCAAATCAAAAGCCCGCGTCCATAGCGGGCTCCTTCTTTTCCCTGAAAGGGAAACAGTCAATAGCCGGGGGTGCAGCCCCCGGACCCCATCCCACACAACCCCGACCCTGAAAGGGTCGAACATCCGCAAAGGTTTCCCCACCCAAATAAACATCGGATTCATACCCCACTTGACAGATGGCAACAGCCACAAAAAAACCCGCAAAAAACCGCGGGCTTTTCTTATTTTCGGAATATTGCATCGTTGTGAAACTTGAGGAAACTTCGATCTGGAAAGAACTTATCCGGCAGGTCAATATTTCGCCCTTCCAGTTCCTCAAAGTAGCTTCGGCACTCTCCCCTGCTAGATGCAGTTCTGAACTCCCGTGAGATCAGGATCTTATAATCGGGGGTTATCGTGATCAAGCCTCGGTCGAAGGCTCGGTCATGAAATGCATTCAAACACAAGCCATTTTGCGGGTTGGTTCGGTCCTTTTCCGCTAGCCGCCAAGGCACTATATGGCTTGCAATGAGCAGCGGTTCCAGATCGATTCCCGTAATACAGCATTTGTCCCCGTAGATCGATAAAACGGAACGTCGGAAAAAACCTTGGTTGACCCGCACGCGTACAATGCTTTCCCGATCTGCCCCGACTGGCAGATCGTCAATCTGAACAGACTTGAGCTCCTCCATCGGAGTATTGCTGAATTCCGATATGAGCCTTTCGCTCTCAAACGCAAGTTGATCCCAGTTTTCGTGGAACTCATCCCAAATCTGTCTATCAAGCTTGCTGGTGTTGGGGAGACCTCCGATCCCCCGCTTTTTTAGTTCAAGATCAAAGCTTCCAAAGTTGCCCAACTTGAATGCGACCGCACCAGGCGATCTTCCAATAATTTCTGCTACGCGAATAACATCGGGATTAGTTTGTACCGCTTTTGCAAATGGGATCTTGCAATAGAGATTGAAAGTAACGATGAGCTGCTCCCGAGTCCAATTGTTTGCCACGAGCCGAATAATAGCAAAATATCGGGTGCTGTTACCACAGATTTTATCCACCTCGAACCGTTCGCTATCGGAGGAACAGATGTGTGAACTGTTTTTCCGAGGCGATCTCGGCCTGGCGGGCTTCGGCGGCGTAGTCGCGGACCTGGACGGCCGGGTTCGGCGGGTTTAGCCGAGACGGGCCTTGACGGCTTCGGAGACGGCGCGGCCATCGGCGGTCGTGCCGGCCAGCCGTGCGTTGGCGGCTTTCATAACGGCGCCCATTTCCTTCATCGATTCGGCACCGGTCTCGGCGATGGCGGCCTCTACGGCGGCGGCGATCTCTTCCGGGGTGGCCGCACGCGGGAGATAGGTTTCGATGACGGCTATTTCGGCAAGCTCCTTTTCGGCAAGCTCGGCGCGCCCCGCCTGCTGGTATTGATCTACCGAGTCGCGCCGCTGTTTCACAAGCGACTGGAGCGCTTTCATCACCTCGTCGTCGGTCAGCTCGCCGCCCTTTTCTATCTGGCGGTTCATCAGGTTCGCCTTCACCATCCGCAGAGCGGAGAGGCGTTCGGTGTCCTTGGCCTTCATCGCGGCGGTAATGTCGGAAACGATCGTCTGGAACAGGCTCATGTATGTGATTTTAATCCAGCAAGAAGGGCGGCTCCAACCGGAAGAATAAAAAAAAGCCTCGGACCAGCCGAGGCAAAGGGGCAGAGGAGAGAAGTGTGAGCACGGCAGGTCAACCGCACAATTCTTTGTTCACATAAACCTTTCTACCGGACGAATTAAGATAATAGCAGCCGCCGCGAGGGCCCAGGATATAGGTCCGGGCCTCAGGTGGTGTGACCTCGGTGACGGGACGCCCCGGGGTATACCTTTCCGCCACACCGCCACGCTGGGCACACGGGTCGCCGCTTTTACTGTAACTGTAAGTGCCGTCACCGCATAGTGCGACAGGTGTTGCCCGGTTTGCTGAAGCGCGGGGCTCCGCTGGGGCCGTTTCGGTTGCCGAAGCGGAACGTTCTGCTACAGCCGTTTCGCCTGCGGGGGCAAATGTTCGCGGGGCGGCAGTGCGCGGAGATCCGACAGTGTCGCGACGGACGGGCCCTCGGCCTTCATCGACATTTGTACCCGGCACTTCACTCTGTGTTTGCTCGTCAACAGTTGAGGACGATTCATCAGATGCCGTCGTGTCTGCCTCTTCGGTTGTGGCACCGACGGTCGATCCATCATCTGTGGGGCCTGCGGGTTGTTCGGCAACAGGCACTTCATCAGAAGTGACGCCGAAAACCGACTCGATCGTTCCGAAATAGCCGCTCCAAGCGCCGGCTATTGCCAGAGTCGCAGCTATGGCACCGGCGGGCACCAGAAGCCGCCATTTGGGGAGCCGTTCGGGTTGTGATTCCGCAAGTATAGAAAGCTCGCGATAGACCGGTGCGGCATGGATCGAAGAAGCCCGCCTTACATCTATCGTCACTGCCGGCTGTAGGGCCTCAGACAATGGCCTTTCGGTAGAAGCGGCCGGTGCGGATGGTTCCGATCTTTTTGCAGGTGCCGCCGCGGCGGTCGTCCGTGCCGTTAATTGGAGTTCGGGTAGAGCTACCTGTATGGACGGAAAGCTATTCTCTTCTGCGCCAATAGCATCCGCAAAGAACCGGTGCCCGCATTTACACGACGCCGCCTCGACAGGATTCGGCTGTCTGCATTTCGGACATGGCAATGAGACCAGATTCCCGTTCACCTAAAACTCCCGTCAATCTTGTCCGCAAAGACGCCTATCCCTTACGTAAACCCTTGCTCCGCTGGCATTTACGTAATAACATCCGCCGCGCGGGCCCGTTTGGTGTATGCGGTTCAAGGCAAGTGCCGGCTCGCGTTCCTGCTGTGTGTTAAGCCGCTCGGCAACGCCGCCTCGCTCGGAACAGGCATTCGCTGCCGACGAACTGTAACTAAAGGTGCCGTCTGCGCAACGTGCGGTCGGAACGGCCCGCCTGCCGGAATCCCGGACCCTTTCTTCAATGGCGGGTGCCTGTGGCCGCTCGGCCACACTCTCGTCACGCTCAGAGGTCGAAACTCCCACAAATGGGGCGACGGCAGATGTGCGCGATACATCTGTCGGCTGACGTTTACTCTTATTCCCGGCAAGGTCAGCCGGAAGTGTGTTCTCCGGGTCGTCCGCATTCGCCAACGGAGACTCCGTTGATTCCGCACTGTTCTTTAGCGGTGCATCCACTCCCAATCCGGCGGCCGAAAACGACTGGTCCTCCACGTCACTCTCCGGGCCCGTTGCGAGATGGTGCTCGGCAATGATAGTAAGAGCAAACGCAAGGATCAGAGTGCCGAACGCGACGACCACGCGGCGGGGCTTGATCCGCGGTTCCTGAATTGGCAATGTGGTCGGGGCCTTGGTTCGTGGCTCCTCAGGGCCAGGCACAAGTGCAAGGCTGCATTGTTCCTCTGATGTTGACGTCCTAAGAAATTTCTGGCCGCAAGTGCAGATGCGAGCCTCTATGGGGCCTGGCTTTCCGCAACGTGGACATGGCAATGTGGTCAGATTTACATTCATAATTTTCCTCTTTACTGCTACGGATCATTGATCCCCACAGAGGCTCTTATCACGGACATACACTTTGCTTCCGCGGGCGTTCACGTAGTAACACCCGCCGCGAGGTCCGCGAATATATGTTCTGCCGTCGCTTGGGGGAGACGGCTTGGGTTCCGCGTTTTCGGCGTTTCCGCTGTTGCCGGCTTTCGCCTGCGGCAACGTGTTGGCGGCGGCGGCCGCCTGTACCGCTACATCTGGATCATCAGGATCCGGGTCGGCTGCAAATTCTTCTTCTCGAAACTCCCACGGGGGAATGGGTGCTCGATCCGACCACAGACCGGCGCGGTCATTTCGTGCCTTGAGTTCAGCTCTGGCATATCTGGCGCGGATATCCGCGGATTGTTCGCCGCTGAACCGCTTGAAATGCCAGGCCATCCCACTTTCGATCTGTCTTAGGCCTACATCGACGCCGTTATTAAAGACGGTCCCGACATATCGGTCGTACATGTCCCGCTTGTGGACGATCACCCTGACCTCTTTGTTCAACACTAGATCAGACAGTCTTTTGCGCGATCTTTTGCCGTAGGCCTGGTCGAGCTCCGGAGCATCGACCCCCTGAATACGAATGGAATAGACCTTGCCGTCGGTTGCGCGAACGCTGATATGATCGCCGTCATGGACGATGACGACCCGTCCCTCTATAAAGCTGATCTCCTCGTGCGCCTGCGGTAAGACCGTTAACGGAACGACGAATAGAGCCAACAAGACCAAAAAAACTCTTCGGCAAACCATCTCAAAACTCCCTGCAATACCTCATCGGCAGGATGAGAAACACAACAAAATGAACCGATAGAGCACAAAGCTCCCCGGTTCGCAACAGAGATCTGTTCGGTAGGAACTTGGCAGCTGCCCGGGGTAACGCGGCCAGAATCCTCAATATCCGAACCAATATCTTAAATTATGCCGGAAGCATAACACAGGTTGGGAAAAGATGGAAGCTTTTTTCCACAGGCTAGAGAAAAAGATCCCGGAAGCGATTTGGTTGTCCGGGCGGCAAATTAGCCCGCGACTTCGTTTACGGACTCACAAAGTTATAGGTCACCATTCCACCTACTACCATCGGCTTACCGTGAACGCTGGTCGGTGTAAATCGTGCCCGACATGCCGCGTTTCGGGACGCAGCCTGGAGCACCCTGGGTCCGCTTATCGTACCTGCCTTGGCGACCTTTCCGGTCTCATCGATCTTTAATTCCACCGTGACAGTTCCGCTGACTCGCGAGGATCGGGCCGATTCGGGATAAGCCGGCGCAGGTAACCTGATCGCATGGCCGTTTATAACGCCTAACGCGGTAACCTGCTTGGCCCGGTCGACAACTGGCACCTCTTTTTTTAATGCCTCTATTCGCTTAAGTTCCTCGATATAGGCTCTTCCGACGGGGACGGAGATCTCAAGACGAGATGCAGCGGCCACGCCATTCCTGACTGCCGGTGAGAAGCGAGCATTGAGCACGCTATTACGAACCGATTCGTGGACCTCGGAAAGTTCTTTCCTGGGGTTTGAACCGCATGGCCATAATGGCCCCGCCACAACGTCTGCTTTTGTTACTTTGCCATCACTGTCGATCTCAGCCAAAACGAAGATGCGGCCCTCGATACCGGCTGCCTCTGCCCGATCTGAAAAGGCTACTGCGGGTATTTGAATAAGCTTGGCTTCAGTGTCCGGCACCGGTTGTGACAGAGAATTGTCGGCCAGGAACAAGAAACAGGATGCGGTGAAAAGCAGATATAAACGCATTGAACATCTCCTTTTGTTGAATCGGCCTTCTAATAATAGCATATGTATGAGTCGTGGCGTATCGAACGTTGGGAACGTCTTGGTTCGTCAATTCGAACCGTCTGTATAATTGCGGATACAGGGCCGGAATGAGAGAATACCCTTCCTTTTTCTATGAAGCTAAAGTGGCGATTTGGTGTTGTTGCGGGGATATTCCTTGCCATATTCTGTCTGTATCCACAGCTTAAGATGTGGTACGTGCGCGGGGACGCCTGGAACGGGCATTATGCCTATAACGACATTGACGAGGTTGCCTATGCCTCGTATCTGCGGGCGCTGATAGACGGACGCCCGCGAAAGAACGACCCCTACACAGGCCGCGATCACACACCCGAAAACCCACAGCCCGAATCGCTTTTCTCGATACAATTTGCCGCGCCTTATACGCTGGCGATACCCTCCCGTTTGCTGGGCGTCGGGACCCCGTGGGCAATGATACTGGCCGGGGCAATGGCAGGTTTTCTGTCTGCGCTTTTCGTCTTCTGGCTGATCGGTCGGCTTACCGGCGACCCGTGGTTTGCGATGGCAGCCGCGCTTGGGGTCTTTTGCTTCGGAACGCTTGCCGCCGGCGAGGGCGCTGCGCTTGAGATCTTTCTCGACGGTTTTTCATATCCCTATTTTCCCGGTTTTCGTAGATATATTCCGGCACTTGCCTTTCCGGCTTTCTTTGCCTTCTGTGCACTGGTCTGGCGGCTGATGACCGACAGCGAAATGAGGCGGTCAAGAGAGTTGATATATTCCGTCGCGGCCGTTATCTGCTTTTCTTACACGGTTTACAGCTACTTCTATGTCTGGACGACCGCAGCGGCCTTTCTCGGCTGCCTGTTCCTCGTCTGGCTGGCCGAAAGGCCCGAAGGATGGCGGAACGACCTGAAACGTCTTACTCTTGTTGTGGGCGGATGCCTGTTTGCTCTGATCCCTTATGCATGGCTTCTTACCCATCGAGCGGAAACGATGGACCATGTCCAACTGCTGGTTCATACGCGGCAACCCGATCTTTTCCGATTTCCGGAATATCTGGCCTTTGCCGTTTTGATAGCGCTGATCATAGGCCTGGCGGCTAAGGCGATCGAATTGCGGGACCGTTCGGTGCTGTTTGCGATCGCACTGGCGCTCGTGCCTTTCGTTATCTTTAATCAGCAGGTCGTTACGGGGCGTTCGCTCCAGCCGATCCACTATCAGGTCTTCATCGGGAACTATGTCGCGTCACTCGCGGTCTTCTTTACGGTCGGGCTCTTTTGGCGGCGTCTCGGCCAGGTGCGGATGTTGCCGAAGCTGATATCGGCCGGCCTCACAGTGGTCGCGATCGGCTGGGGGATCGTGGAATGTCACTACACGGTCCGCGTGTTGGACTGGGCAAATGAGCGGCGGGATCTCGGGCTTCCGGTGGCAAAACGGCTGGAACAGCTCGCCGAGACTGACCCGGACCCGCACAGGACCA
This sequence comes from uncultured Acidobacteriota bacterium, assembly GCA_937859595.1. Lineage (GTDB taxonomy): Bacteria > Acidobacteriota > Blastocatellia > Pyrinomonadales > Pyrinomonadaceae > OLB17. The sequence continues at coordinate 306,753 of CALMAH010000013.1, forward strand.
CGGTGTTGTCGTTTGACGGTATCTTTGCCGACGATATGCCGTCGGTTGCTCCGCAGAACATACTCTGGGCGCGGCATCAGCACGTGTTTGCTGGGCTGAACTGGGAAGAAAGCAAAGAACGATATTACCAGTACCTCTATTATTCGAACGTGGACGGGCCAACGCTCGACCGGCTGCTGCGACGTGATTTCGTCTCGCAGATCGCCCTCTTCGGCTGGGGCCGGCATACGGACAGGCTGAGCGCCGCGGCGACACCGCTTACTGAAGGCGAAGTGACCCAGGAGGTTGCGACCTATGAGGAATATATCGAGAACTTTGGCCGACGGCAGGCTCTGGCCCCGCTCATTTCTTTCGTTGTCGTCGCAAATGAGGGCAAGGTGGATATGACCAATCTCGAAAGATGGTACGAACTTGACCGCGGCGAGGTGATAGGCGCATTTACGCTTTACCGGGCGACGCCGCGCGAAGTTGAGGAAACGAGCGGGCAATAAAAAACCGCCAACTGGTGGCGGTCAAAATGTATTGCTATTTCAATTTACTTGCTATTACTACGTTATGCTGCAAGGAGGTCGTTCGAGGTTTCGGCAAAGACACGCCTGCCGTTCAGAGCATCGTCAATGATCTCCCTTACGGCCGAGGCGTCCGGATTTACGTCCATACGTGCACATGCACGAAGATGCCTGACAACGCCCTCCGCCGCGATCTCCATCGCATCACCCGACAGTTTTGAAAAACGGCGGGCCTGAATATGATCTATCTGCAGAATCCTCTCCTGTAGAGTCATGGGTTTAGCTGCTGCCACTTCTTATTCTCCTTCTTCCTAGTGATTTTCATCCCTAAAACATAAAAATCGGCCGAAACGGACGAGCGGGGCAAGTTGTCGAGGTTCGACTTCCTGCCGCGGGAAAATTATTGTTTGAAATACCGAATAAGTTGTCCGACTCAAACAAAAAGCCCTTGCGTTCCAACCAATGTAATAGAATCGTAACAGAAAAATCGGCGAAAGTCACCATCTTTTTTTGGAGATTGTGATTTTTTTCTCAATATTTTCATAAAAAATGAAAATGTCGGCGCGCTCCCGAAGGAACACGCCGACAACGAGGAAACGAAGGTTACGGAGGCTATTAGCTGACCGCGTCTTTGATGGCCTTGCCAAGTCGGAACTTGACCGTGGTTTTGGCGGGTATCCTGATCACCGCGCCCGTCGCAGGATTACGGCCGTCGCGCGCCTTTCTAGTCGCTTTTACAAGCTTTCCAAAGCCCGGGACGGTAAATTCTCCATTTTTCTTTACTTCGCTGACCGCCAACGCATGCAGCGAATCAAAAAGCCCCTTTACGTCCTTTTTAGCGATTCCGGACGATTCAGCCAAGCTGTTGACGATCTCCGTTTGTGTCATTCGAGCCATAATATTTAGTTAACCTCCAAGGTAAATTGTGAATTTCAGAAATGTTGTGATCTTAGTTTTGCCTGCGAAAGGAAAGCAACGACGGGCAAAGCGTATCCTTACTCCAGCCTGATGGTCGGGGCGGCAAGATTCGAACTTGCGGCCTCACGGTCCCAAACCGTGCGCACTACCAGGCTGTGCTACGCCCCGTTTCTCAATCGAGAACCGATACCAAGTGTCGAATTTTACAGGCCTTCAGAGGCGTGGTCAAGTCAAATCCCCGAATTATCACGCAAATATTCTGCAAATAATTTCGCGGCCCGCGCTCTATGTCCGATCTCGTTCTTCAACCCGGGTGCGAGTTCGGCAAATGTGAGGGTATATCCATCGGGAACAAAGACCGGATCGTAACCGAAACCGCCGGACCCTCTTGGCGATTCGGCGATGGTTCCCGTGCATATTCCTTCGCCCACAAATCGCACGCTGCCATCGGGCCGGGCGAGTGCGAGAACAGATACGAACCGCGCGGAGCGGTCGTCGGAACCGGTTGCGGCGATCTCCCGTAGGAGCAAGCCGATCTTTTGTGCGTAGGAAGCATCTGCTCCGGCATAACGGGCAGACAACACGCCGGGTGCGCCGCCGAGTGCGTTGACCTCGAGGCCCGAATCATCCGCGAGCGCCGGCAGATCGGACATCGCGGCATAGGACCGCGCCTTCAACACGGCGTTTTCCCGAAAGGTCGCGCCGGTCTCGGCCACGTCGCTCGTTATGCCGAGATCTTCGAGAGAACATATCTCTATCTGAAACCCGCTGACAAGTTCGCGGAGCTCGGCAAGCTTGCCGGGATTTCGGGTTGCGACCAGCAATTTATTGACCGTCATCAGATGAACAAAGGCGGAGTTCGTCCTCGCGGAGAACCCGGCCAAGATAGCTTTTTCGCAGACAAAGGGCGAAAAATTGCTTGAATTCTCAGAATTTAATTGCCAAAAACATTGTTTACAAGGTATAAATAATAAAGGCGATTCCCGCCACGCCATCGCTATATCCTCATATTCTTTGAAGGAGCCCCCGTTTGCAAACAGTCGATGTAGAAAAGCCATTGCCCTACGGCGAGACAGTTATTACCGGAGAAGCGCTTATCGAAAGCCTGGTCAGCGCTCCGCGCGATGCTGCCGATATTCTCTTTGATCTGTGGGCCTGGACGTCCGGCCTGAAGAGTTTTCTTCACACATACGACCGTGCGATCGGTGAAAATGGTCAGCCGACGGCTGTAACCCGCAGCCGCATACCGGAATTTGAACTGACCGGTTCGGCGTTGTTCCGGATCTCGGCGCTGCTTGCGGAGCTCAACCGGCTGGAGGACCCTGCATGGCAGGAGTCCGCAGGAATATCAAAGGCCGACCTTGCAAGGCAGACAGCGTTTGTCAACGACTTCTCGGTTCTGAATAACGCGTTGCTCAAAGGAAAGGATCTCGGATTTGCGGAGTGGCGTACGTGGAAGGCGTTGATGTACGGCCGTATCGCCGGGCTCGATTCGGCGCAAAAGCTCGATGCCGCCTCACGCAGGCTTGCTCTTCATTTCTTACCCGCTCCGCTCAAGAGCTTGCCCGGTATCAAGGACCTGAAGGCCGCCGAACGGGTCAGCCTTGAGATGGTGACGCTTCGGCTTAGCCGGATACTTCGCTCCCTCAGGATCATCAGCCGGATGCTTAGGGAAGACGAGCCGCTGAAACCCACGCTGCTTATCTTCTGCAGCATCTACGAACAGATACGTTCGATGACCGAGGACATAAATGCGACACTGTCGCGGTCAGGCAATGAGGGCGACGAGATCTTCGGGCTGATGGACGGAGCATCCTACATGGCGACGCTCGAACTTAAAAAGGCTTACAATCAGGAGCTTACGGGCATCATCGGGATACGCTCCGCCCCGGCAGTTTTCGCAAGGGTCGAATCTGCCTACGCCCTGCTTAACGACAGCTTTCAGGAAATATTGACAGGGTTTGCACGGCTGGCAGACCCGAACATCGGCACCTCGGACCTCTTTCCGGAGTTTCAGCACAAGCTTACGGAGTCATTGCTGCTGCGGTCGCATCTGTCGCAAGCGCTGGCGGCGGTCCAGGCCGCAGAACAAAGCCCGACGAAAGAACAAATTGCGTCCCTAAAAGAACTGCTCAAGTCTTTCCTTTCCGAGCCTGTCGAATTCCTGTTCTATAAAGACCGCGAATCGGTCGAGCGTTTTTGCGAAGAGATACACGCTGCCGGCGAGAAAAAAGACCTTGTTCCTATTCTCCATCGATTTGCCGCTTATCTCGAAACACTTTTCAGACAAGTAAGCATGCGGACCGTACTAAGCAATCATCCCTTCGAAGCCGAAAACTAAACCTCCCGCCCAAACTATCCAGCAAGAAATTGGGCCAACTCCCCAAAATGACCTCCGCGATCTAATTGATCCGCGAAAAATATACCGCTGGTATCAGTCATCCCTGATCGTAATATCGAACGCCCGACCCGATTCGGTTCACCGATTAGGTTCACTGCGATCATCGCAGACGAACTTGTCTTCATCAGTCAGCGATGGAAAGTATTCGATTATATCGACCAACCGGCCTTCATACATACTAAGGACTAGATCTCCAGATTTCTTATGGAAGAACGCGTGATCGATGATGTCACTGTCACGTCTTTCAAAATCTGACTCCTCAAAACTAATACCTAATGTTCCGAGTTCTACCGGATACTGAAAGTAACGTCCAATGCGAACCACGGTTCCTGGCGGAAGATTCCACCGTTTTCCAAACAATTGGTCACATTTATCAACCGTATAAGTAACAGAAACTCGTTCGTCCTTGTTCTTAAATTCTACATGTCGTCTTCCACAATGCTGCCCACCAAATAGTCGCTCCACATCATGACACGTCGATTTTATAGGCTTAAGTCCCATAAGAAACTGAGCGCACAGCTCCGCCGACCCGATTGAAAGAAACAAGATAAAGGATGTTACGTATCCACCAAATTTCATCGAGTCAAATCCGGGGGTCAAAATCCGGGGGTCCGGCCTGCAAGGTCAAAATCCGGGGGTCAGGCCTGCAATATTGCGATTTGTGCATACTCTTCTTTTATTGCGTCGATATATGTCTTGAACCGATCATTCAGTGCGAGCTTTACTTGTGCGACATCAGAGCGTCGGCTGATGGTCGACGTGCTAAGATTCGTTATCTTTGCAAGCGCCGTCACGCTGGCGCCGATCAACGCATGGCGTTATCAGATGACACAACCCGCCCTCAACCTCTACCCTCGGTCTTCGTTCCATTTTCGCGGTGTCGTATCATCCAACCTCAAGAATCGCAATATTGCAGGCCTGACCCCATTCTCTTTGCTCTATACTATTTCATGTCCCTTAAATTGAATCCTGACCAAAGTATTTTTCTTGCCTTGAAGGTAAAAGAACTTCTTATTAGGAGAGTTTTATACTTTTTCGGTTCTGAAAAGCAACGAGTTTCACCAATATCCCAAAAGTAAGCTGTATTTTCGCCCCGTCTACCAGCGAACTTTAAATCACAACGGATTCCTTCAAAATCTTCTACTGCTATTTGCGGTAGAAAAACTTCTCCATTAGGTGATCTAATTCCTCTATTCTTTCCCACAAGAATAAAATAGGGCGAATTCACAACAATAGAAATATAATTAATTTCTTTACGAGGGAAGCTCATATTTGTCAGATCAATTTCTTCCCACTGGCTGCTAATTTCGACGTTTTCGGCTAGTGTGATGTCGTTAATATCGTTTTTCACTGAACCTGTACTACTTCTTAAACCAGCTGCCATGTCCACAAAAAACATAAACGTAATTATAAAAAGTACCCCCTCTACAAGAACGAAATACTTCTTCCATTTGTAAATGAAATTGGCTATATTCATAGTTCCCCATTCAAGACGAGAATTGAAGCGCGGGAGAATTGAAGCGCGGTCTTGCCTTCGATATTACGATAACACTTCTCACCTCTCACTTTTCACTCTTCATTTCGTGCAAATCGCGCAACCCGCCCTTCCAACCCGCATTTATCCAAGAGACCATCGACCCTCGGCTGCTTTGGCGGCACATAGCCACGCAGTTTATTGCGAGGTGATCACTTTAGCAGTGAATTGCCACGCCGCTTATGGCTTTAGCGTCTATTCTTTAGTGCGATGAATTGCCACGCCGTTCACGGCGTGGAACACGACCACAAACAGAACCC